>CAVTSV010000004.1:0-1148308 GCA_963737515.1 uncultured Actinomycetes bacterium
GCGCGGACGTTACGAAGGGTGAGCGAGCCGACTAACGGACCGCGCCAGCGGTGCCGCGAGCATCGCCAGAAGTCCGACGGCATTGGCCTAAGGCAGGTTCGGCAGGCGTTACAGCATCCGGTCGCGGCTGGGCTGTACTCGGCGACCCGATTTACAAGCGGGAGCGCACGCCTTGTCGTCCGGTCGAGCATCGCTTCGGAGTGTAGGGCGAGAGAGGAGCTGCCACGTGGGCCAGTGCGCGGGAATGTCCCCTGAGCCAACGTCAAGCTCGTCAGCCGTTCCGTCGATGCTTCTTCCGTGGTAGTCCTATTCGGGTGTTCGGCGCGCTCTTGGCGAGTTGTGGCGTCGGTCTTGCCGCGCTCGGGATCGTGATGCTCTTCGAGGGCAACGGGGCGGGCCTCGTCGGAGTGCTCTGCGGGCTGCCCGTCTGTTACGGCGCGTACCTGTTCGCACGAGCCGCTGTCCGGGAGCGGCGTGACCTTCAAGAGCACCAGCTAAACGAGCACCAGCGACGCTCGCGCCGGACGAAGCTGGCTTCATCCTCGGTTATACGGCGACCTTGATTGTTGGCGCGATCACTCTGCCCGTTCCGGGGACGCTGCGCGTCGTGATGGCTATCGCGGCGCTCTTGGTCGTGCCGCTGATCCTCGCGCGCGAGTTTGAGCCAGCGAAGAAGCACAGGCCTCGAGGCGGCTAGACCCTCGGCTGGGCCAGTGCTCGGGAATGTCCCCTGAGCGAAGTTGCTAATGGACGATCTGCCAGACGCGGTAGCCACTCTTGAAGCGGCCCACGAAGAACACGCCTTGCGACAAGCTCTCGCTAGGCAGGAACGCACGCAACCTGATGTAGACGACGACGGTGCGCCGCCATACGCGCGTGCCGCAGTCGTACTTCGCCTCGCCGCCCCTCTGCTGATCGACCGTCGCGAGGTCTGCCTCCGTAACCTCCGGCTTGTCGCCCGGCGTTGTGTGGCGAAGCGCGGCTGTCGCGGAAGCACTTATCGGATTAGTAGTGAGAGGCAGTAGCCCTCGTGGGTCGACCTGGACAGTCGTAAGGCCACGCGTGCAGAGAGGCGACGTCTTGGATATCCGGGCAACGGCGGCAGATGTGATGAGTCCAGCCGATGAGCCAGCCGCTACAGCAGCGAACAGGACCGAGCAGCCGAGGGTCGCACGCCTGCAGAGTACTCCCTCAACTGAGAGGAATCCTGCTTGGCCCAGTGCTCGAGAATGTCCCTCGATACGGTCGCTAGGGCTGGCGCTGCTCAGCCGATGGTGATTGTCTCGGTTGCGCTGGGGCTGTGGTTTCCGGCGTAGTCGACGGCTGTGATGGTGAGCGTGTGGTGGCCGGGGCTGAGCCCGGTCGCCTGGTCGTGATAGGTCGTGCGCGCAGGCTCTGCCGGAATGGTGGCTGGCGCTTTGTCGTCGATGCTGACGAGGTACTTCTCGACGCCCGTGCCGGTGTCGGGCACGGAGGGCCATGAGAGGCTGATGGTCGACGCGGCGGGGCGTGTGACGGTGACAACGGGTCGGGCGGGCCGGGTGTGGTCGAGCCAGCGAAATCGGATCGTCATCTGGCGGCCGCGATGCGTGAGCGCGGTCAGCTGGAAGATGTTCGGCAGGATGAAGCTCTGGCCGGGCGCGGTGATGTAGCGGTAGCGGGCCTGCGGCAGCAGATAGTCGGGAATGAGTGGGTACTCCCGGTTCTGGCTCAAATCGGGATCGCCGACCTCACGATGCACCAGGAAGCTCGTGATTACATCTCCTTGCGAGGCCAGATAGGCGTCGTTGCCGAGTGCCTCCCGGTGGTCGACCCAGTACTGAAAGCCAGCCGTCTGGATCACAAGCGCCTGGGGCACACCAGTCGACTGTTCGAGCGCTCCCAACGTGTAAACGCCCGGCGAGCGGACGTGGGTGATCGACCTCAACCATCCGGCCCGCGCCTTCTGCAACGCCCCAAAGTCGCCCGCCGGGCCGCCGAGGTCAGCAGACATCACATCCCAAGCGTTGTAGCCTTCCTCATTACAGAACCGGCGTGAACCCGTGTAGCGGCAGCTGAGGGTCCCTGCATCTCCCATGCCGAGACTCTCGCCCAACTCATGGACGACAAGGCTGGTCTCAAGGACACCGTTGAGGATCGTCCCGGTCGGCTCATACACACCCGCGAAGTCGCAGTTCGCGGACGGCAGCAAGAACACGAGCCGGTCGTACGACCCAGGCCTATAGCCGGCAGCCGCCACCAACCGCGTCAAGCGAACTCCGAGCGACCGCGCATCGGCAAAGCCACACGCCTGAGGGCCTGACAACACCTTCAACCACGGCGTCTGCGCGTAGCTGAGCGAAACTTGTCCGAACGAGCCGACCACGAAGAACGTCGCGGCGGCTCGCATCGTGGAGTCCACCTGTGAGTCCGAGAAAGGCTCCGCGCCCCAGGTCATCTTCGCTACCAGGACGTGAAGCGTCACCGCGCCCCTGGCGGAGGTTCGCGCACACCCCGCCGTCACCAACACCACTGCCAACAAGCAAACCACAGGGACAAGGCGAAAGCGCCCCACGTCAGGAGTATGCCTGGCGAGTGGCCGAAGTACCGTCCGCCAAAGACCTAGCTCGCTCGCCTGGGCCAGCGTGCGGGAGTGTCCCCCGAGGAGGGTTAGCCGATGTACTTGGCGTGAGCGACCAGGCGGGCAGTCGGGTCTCTAGAAGCGACCGGGTATTTCGCTAAAGACCCCTAGCCGGTGCCCTGAACGGTGTACCAGCTATGCGACTGGTCGAGGTCGCTACAGAGCGTGCTGCCGTAGCTCTGTCCTCCGGCGTCCGCGACAACCACAAACTTGGTTCCCTCAAGGTTCGCGTCGGCGCAGACGAGCGAGGCCTGGCCAGGGTAGTTCGCTCCGGTCTGCGTGTCCGACCACGAGCCGCCGCTTCCCAAGTCGCCGTACTCGGTGGAGAGGCCGAGGCACGAGTATGAGGCCATGCCGTGCACGGTCATGCTCACGTCGGTCCCGGACAAATAGAGAGTGCAGTTACCGAGCGTCGATCTTGTGGCGGCTCCGTTAGCGTCGATTACGTCCTGGTTCGCGTACTCCGACGCTTTTTGCATGATCTGTTGATCGTGGGCCTGGATCGCGGTTACAGCTTTCTCGTAGCCAGTGAGCGAGCCTGGGGTGAACTGGTAGTTGGCGTACCAGCCGCCGAAGTCCGTGTTGCCGTTGGGGACGTCCAACGCAAGGCGACCGCCGAGTAGCTGTCCCAGGATCGTCGAGCCGCCGGAGATAGTGATGCTGACCGCCGACCCCTGCCGCGTGACCATGACCGACTTTGTTGTGGTGCCAATCTGGAAGTCGTTGTATGGGTTGATGTCGGTAGTCCAGAGGGTGCCCAAGCCGTTCCCGTTCCAGTCGATGTAAAGGCCTTCTCGCTGTCGTTGAAGAGGTAGGACGACGGGGTTGAGTGGGCCCGTATGACAAGCACCAACCCGACGGCGGCCCCAGAAGCCACCACCATCGCAACAAGCATTGTGCGCCTGCTCACGAATCACAATCATCAACCTGTTGGACTGCGGAGGTCAACCTCGACATACCCGGTAGTCAACGCGCACAGGGATGGTTCTCAAAGCCGATCCCCCGTTCTGAACCGAGGACGGGAGAAGTCAGCCGGAGGCCCGTCTCACCGTGGCGATCAGCCCGTAGCCGCCGCGTCCTCCGCCTCGGAGAGCACGTCCTGGATCGCCTTGCGGATCTCGTCCGGGTCGTCGCTGCCCGTCGGGATGTCGCTCGCGTAGACAATGTCCCCCGATACGGCGGCTAGCAGTGGTGGATGAGGGTGGGCTTCCCGCCGCTCACGGGAACCAGCGAGAGTGTCGAGCAGCCCTTAGGCTGCGGGATCTCGGCGAGTAGTGTCTGCGAGTCGGGAGACCAGACGACGGTCGGCGAGGAGTAGAGCCCGCGCAGTTGGCGCACCTTTCGCGTGGCCACCGTTACGACTCTGAGCTTGCTGCCTGTTTCGTAGGCGATCTGCGTGCCGTCGGGCGACCACCCGAACACTGCCGTCACGCCGCGCGGGACGAGCGTCTTGTACTTCCCGCCCTGCGATGGGATGAGGCGTAGTCCGCTGGATGTGGTTTCACTGCTGCTATAGGCGATCTCGCCCGCGCGGGGCGACCAGAGCGGCTGCTGGCCGACTCTCACCAGCCGTCGGAGGTTGCTGCGGTTCGTATTCGCGGTCCAGATGCCGAAGGTCCGGCCCGAGTTGTCGGCTCCGTCGCGCTCGAAGGCGACCTGCGAGCCGTCGGGAGACAGGCTCGGATAGATGTTCTGGAACTTCTTGCCGCCGATCTTGCCGGCGACGTGGCCCGACGGGAAGTCGAGGATCGTCACCGGCCCGCCGCAGCTCAAGCAGCCGGGGAATGCCCAGCCGACGGCAAGGCGGTCGCCGGCGGTGTCGGTGGCGAAAGAGGGCGAGTTGACGGTCGCAAAGTGCGTCGGCTTCTCGCCGGGCGTGAGCCGGTAGAGGGGGCCTCCGTCGATGTCGTAGACGAGCTCGCCGGACGGCAGCCACGCGATCTGGTACGGGAAATCGGCGCACCCCTCGCTGCAGACCGTGTACCGGATCGGCTGGACGTTCGTCCCGTCGGCGTTCATCGTGCAGAACGCCTGCAGGATGTCGTTCGGGTTGCGGTGACCCGTCGGCGGTGGCCAGCGCGTGCCGTAGTACGCGATCTGCGTCCCGTCGGGCGACCAGACCGGGTTCCTGACCGAGGTGCACGGCGAGATTGTCGTCTTCGCCGCAGCGCCGTTCCCCGCAGCACACGCCGCCATCCCGAGAGCGGCGAGCCCGAGGATGATCGTGCGCTTCGACACGCTCTGGAGGATAGGGCGCATCCCTAACGATCGGCAAACGGCCTGGCTTCCGGGCTCTCGTACCGAAGCCCGTTGGCGCAGCAAGGTCCCACCCCGGATCAGGGCGTTCAGCCCTCACGTGGGCCAGTGCTCGGGAATGTCCCCCGAGCGGTGCATCGGGCGTCGTATCGTTCACCGAGATGACGCGGTCGCTCGTTGCGGTGCTGATCGTCGGGTTCAGCCTGGGTTTGGCCGGGTGCGGTAGCTCGTCGCCGTCTCGGGGAGTCGTGCTGCAGACAACGTGTGGCGTTCACGTCGCAGGGGCGCGGCTCCTCGATCGGAACGGGCGGCTGGTCTACCGCGAACCTGGCCATTATGTGAATCCGAACGGCGGACCGGGAGCGCAGGTCAAGTGCAGCGGCGCGACGGTTTGGGCCGTCTGGCTCGATGGCGCCGGGATGATGCACGAGAACTACGTGGGCGTCGTGTCGGGAGATGGAGGTCGGACTTGGCGTTTCGTCTTCTCGGATCCCTTCTTCGGGATGAAGGCACCGCACGCGCTCGATCCGTACTTCGGGCCCTGGGCGCTGCACGGGCCGGACGACGCCTACTTCGTAGGCTCATGCCCGGCCTGCGGCGCGGGAAAGTTGAGCGGTACTGTCGGCCTCTTCGTGACGATCGACGGCGGAAAGACGTTCTTCGGCTTATCGGTCCCGGCTCTCGACGGTTACACGCCGACGAGTATTCGAGTCTCGGGCCGAAACGTGACCATCCGAGGAAAGGGCTTCATCCACAACCGCTGGCGGCGCAAGACCGCCACCGTGTTCGTTGCGTCACCGACTGAATAGCGAGTCGCTCCCCTCGGCCAGTGCTCGGGAATGTCCCCCGACAGAATCGAGGCGGGCGGCCCGGACCCCGGTGACCGCCGACTGAGGATCTGGTCCATGTGAGGATCTGGTTTATGTGGGACTCGCGGCGACGCGATGTTCGTAATGGTGGTGTGAAAGCTGTGATGGCAGTCTCCGTAGTCGCGGCCTTGCTCGGAGGCTGCGGAAGTTCAACGCAGCGGCTTGATGTCGCGCCGCCTCAGTTCCGCTCCGCGCCCGGCTGGCACGTTGGATCAACGCGTGCGCAGGCCTGCGTTGGCGTGTCCCGTAGCCGCTGTGTCGAGGCGGAGGCATGGGCCTCGACGGTGCGCTACCGCGACTGCGCGAACTGCGCGCCGCCGCATAAGACGCTTGCGACTTTGCCATCGAGTGGAATCGTCATCCAGGTGAGCAACGCGCGCCAGCGGCCACCCTACGGAACAGGCGGAAGCTGGCCGCCGCTCCGGCTCCACGCCTCACAGGTTCACGGCGGATTCGAAGGGATGACGCCGAGCGAGCACATCGGAGTCATCCAGCTGTATGTGCGGAGTCCGGACGGTGTGGACCACTCCCTGTTCGTCTGGTTCGGTCGGACGCGCCCAACTGCGGCTCAGCTCGCGCGTGCTACCACCGAGCTGCGCACAGTTCGGCCCTAGACCATGGGCTGGGCCAGCGCTCAGGAATGTCCCCTGAGCAGATGCGGTCAGCGCCAGCGGCAGAGCGCCCATACGCGGCCGTGTGCATTTCGGCCGACATTGACGGCGAGGCGCCGGGTCGGGGTGATCGTCGTCTGCTTGAAGGCGCCCTGGTGCCTCGGCGGGACGGTCGCGGTCACAGAATGGCCGCCCGCTAGGCAGGTGATCCGGTCTCCCGTCTGCGCGTTCACGAATGTGCGTGTCTGACCAACGCGGAGCCGGAAATTGCGGCTCTGGACAGCGGACAGAGCGGGGGCCGCAAGCCCGAGAGCGAGCGCGGTTACCGCCAGCGTGAACCGCATGAACTTGATTATGGCGGGCAAACCTTCGGCTGGGCCAAGTGTTCCGGAATGACCCCTGAGTGAGGACGGGATGTAGCCTCCGGCCGCATCGGACGCCGTGGCTCACCGGGACCGTTGGGCAGCGGTTGGGCGTATGGCAGGCATGGGACTCTTCTCCGCGGTCGTTGCGTCGGTGTCGCTGCTCCTCACCCCCACGCACGCGGCGCCCCGCCCCGTCGCACTCGTCACCGCTGAGACGTCGAACGAGGTGCTCGCCCTATCGCTCGGAAAATACGGCGGCAAAGTGCTCGAGCGCGTCCACCTCGCCGATCCGCTGATGATCGCCGCGCCGCTGCACGGCCCTGCGGTCGTCGTCAATCCGACGGGAACGGTGACGCTGCTCGCCTGGCACAGTCTCCGGCCGATCAAAGTCTTCCACGGCTTTCACGATCCTCAGATCGCCCGGATCGCACCGGGTGACCGTTTCGCCTACGTCGCCGACGGAGGAACGGGCTACATCTCCGTGATCGACCTCCCTGCCCGCAGGATCGTCGGCCGCGTCTACGTGGGACTACAGGCTCACCACATGTCGTTCAGCCCCGACGGCAAGCGCCTCTGGATTGCGCTGGGCGAGACCGCTACGACCGTCGTGCGACTCGACACATCGAACCTGCGTCGGCCGCGCGTGGTCGGCCGAGTTCATCCGCCGACGGGCGCGCACGACGTCGCGTTCGCGCCCGGCGGCCGCCAGGTCTGGATCAGCTCACCGTCGTCGCCCCTCGTGACGACGTTCAGCGCTGCGACCGGCCGAACGCTCACGGCGGTCCAGTCGCAGAAGGGACCGCAGCATCTCGCTTTCGCGGACGGGCGCGCGCTGATCACGAGCGGCTACGACTCGACGCTCCAATCCGTCTCGGTGCGGACCCACCAGCAGCTGCACCTCGTCTCCGCGCCGTACGGGTCCTTCAACCTCGCGACGTACGGTGGCTTTGTCGTGACGACGTCGCTCCTCACTGGCCAGGTGAGCGAGTTCCGCGTCGGTGATCTCCACCGGCTGTGGACGGTGAAGGTCGCGCCGGCGGCGCGGTACGTCGCGATCTCGCTCTGGCCGCGCTAGCGGATCTCGACCATCTGCACCGCCGCGTTGCGTGGCAGGGTCAGGATCGTCGTGTCGCCGACGATGAGCTTGTTCGTCCGGAGGACGACGAGGAGCTTCGCCGTCATGGCGACCACGATGCCGCGGATCTCGTACGGGGCGAGCTCGATGCCAGACGGGGTGAATTGCCGGATCGCAGAGGAGAGCCGTCCGGGCTCCGCTACGGCCAGCCGGTTGCCCAGCCAGCCAAAGGCGGCGACCGAGCCGTCGGCGACGTCGATCGCGTTGCCGCCGCGCGGGACGAGCGAGACGCCGCCGAGCCTCTCGACCGCCAGAGCAAGGCCCGTCGGGGCAAACGCGACTCCGCTCGCGGGCGGGCTCACCGCCACGAGTTGTCGCGACTGGTGCGCGAGGTCGTAGACGACCGGCGATCCTCCGCCACCGACGTAGCCGAAGGCGAGCGAATCTGCCCGCCACGATGGCTGCACGGCGCGCACCGAGCGGTCGATCAGCGTGTCGTGCGTCCCGTTTCCCCAGATCACGTGCAGGCCGAGCCGCGACGCCGTCCGAACTACGTACGCGATGCGGAAGCCGTCTGGCGCCCAGGCGATGGCGACCACGGTTCCACCGGTTGGATGCGACCAGGCACGCCGACCGTCCGGCGCCATCGCGATGAGGGAGTGTCCGATTCCGGCGGCGACAAAGAGCGCGTGCGGCGAGAGGGCAGCTGACGAGACGGGCAGGCCCTGGAGCCGGAAGCCGCTCCGCGTGACCACCGAGAGGCGGCCGTTCACGGCCACGGCGATCCCTGCCGTGCCGCTCGGGAGCCGCAGGTTCTTTGTCTCCGTCGCGGTGGGCTTGGTAGCGCCGAAGTGGACGTGAAGCGCTCCGGCCGCGGCGAGCGAACCGGCGGCGATCGCGAGGAGGATGAACGCGGCTGCGAAGACGACAACGGTCCCCCGCACGCCGCGTCGCGCTGGCACCGCGGGCCGAACGGCCGCGAGTGACGTAGCGAGGGCTCTTTCCCGAACCTCAGGCTCCGGCTCCGGCAACTCCTGGAGGAAGCCCTCAAGCCGCCGCTCTAGCTCACTCGACATGCTCCACCTCCAGTGCGTCCCGCAGCTGCTCGAGCGCGCGCGCGAGCCTCGAGTTGACGGTCCCGACCGGCAGGTCGAGCGTCTCGGCGATCTGCTTCGGCGTCATACCGACTCCGTAGCGCAGTACCGCGACGACCCGCCGGTCGAGGGGCAGGCCTGCGAGAGCGGCGAGCAGACTCCGGTCGCCCGAGCCGCGCTCGGGAGCGAGATCCGCAGTGTCCGGCGGCTCGTCGCCAGAGAGCCGTCGCTCCATGCGCAGGAGATCGAGCGCCCGGTTGGTGACGATGCGGTGCAGCCACGGTGCGAACGGACGGCGGTCGTCGAAGCGATCGAGAGCCGAGAAGGCCCGCTCGAACCCGTCCGCGGCGACGTCGTCCGCGAGCGCGCGGCGGCCGGTGATGGCGAAAGCAGCGCGCCAGGCGTCCCGCCAGTAGCGGAGGAACAGCGCAGCAGCCGCATCGCGGTCGCCGCGGCGCGCCTGCCGCACGAGATCCCGGTCGCTCTGCTCACGCACTCCTCTGAGTTTCATACGCCTGAGCGCGGTCTGCACGTCCCCGATCGCAATCACCCGGCGGACCACACTCGAGACGGCGACCGCGATGCGGCGAGCGTCAGCCACTCTCGGCTGGTGGACTGCGCAAGCGGTTTGCGGGCTTCGGCATTTCTCCGGGTCGAGTGAGAGCACGGGCTCGCGCAGCCGAGGTGAGTCCCTCACGAATCGTTGTGACAACCGGCGCAGCGGCTGTCACACTCATCCCGTGAAGGCCTTCTCCCTCCTCGTCGCGGTTGGTGTTGTTACCGCGGTTACGGCCTGCGGCTCATCACGGCCCAGCACGGGGGCCTCCACTGCCACGCGTGTCTTTATCAGCGTCGGTCACTCGCGAACCTTTCCCGACCTGACACGCGGCGACCAGGTCTGGTGCCGAGGACGTGGAAGCGACTCGATTGGACTGCTTGTCCCCGAGCACCTCGGCTACCGCACCACGCACGACAAGCGGCTCGTGCTGACACTGAGTGCGCCCGATCCCCACAGCGCCCGCCATCCCGCAGGCGTTGTCGCCCGGTGCTCTTCGCTCGGGTGACATTCCCGAGCACTGGCCCAGTCGAGATTCAGGTAGGGCGGTGCGACTCAGTGTCGGTCCCCGTCGGGGACGCTTGTTTCCTGTCGGGGTCAGGCCTGGGTCTCAGACGTTGTAGATGATCATGGCGGCGCCGAAGAGGAGGCAGTAGATGCCGAAGGGGATGAGGTTGCCGCGTTTGAAGTAGCGGGTGAGGAAGTGGACGGTGGCGACGGCTGTGACGGCTGCGCAGATTGCGGCGATCAGGGCTGCGCCGCGGATGCCGTTGCCGTTGGCGCCGAGCAGGTCGGTGGGGATCTTGTAGAGGCCTGCGGCGAGGATGATTGGGGTGGCGAGGAAGAAGCCGAGTCGGGCGGCGTCGCTGTTGTCGAGTCCGCGGGCGAGGCCGGCGGCCATCACTACGCCGTCGCGACTGATTCCCGCGATGAGCGCGGTCGCTTGTGATGCCCCGATGACGCCGGCTTCGCGGTAGGCGAGTGTGTCCAGTCGGCGTCCGCCGTCGGCTTTCGTGCCCCGGTGCCGTGCGAGCGCGCGCACCTCGGAGCGGCGTCGCAGGCGCTCGGCCGCGAGCAGGATGAAGCCGTTGACGACGAGGAAGATCGCGGCTACGAGCGGTTTCGCCGTTCCCACTCGGGCGGCGTGCTCGAACAGGAGTCCGAGGATCCCGACCGGGATGCTCGCTGTGATGATCAACCATGCGAACCGCTCGGTCGGCGTTTCCGCCCGGCGTTTGCCCAGGGTGGTGAAGAAGGCGCGGATGATCGCGATCCACTCCCGCCAGAAGTAGATCAGGAGGCCGATGGCGCTCCCGACGTGCAGCGCGACGATGAAGGCGAGCCATGGGGATTCAGGCTGCGACTGCCATTTCACGATGTTCGTCCAGCCGAAGAGGTGCGGGAACAGGACGGTGTGGCCGAGGCTGGAGATCGGAAACAGCTCCGAGACGCCCTGCAAGGCGCCCAACACGATCGCCTGAAACGTCGTGATCTTCGGATCGTGGTGAGGGAGCGAATGCGCCAGCGCCAGCAGCACGAGACCGGACACTAACGAACGAATTGAGACGCCTCTCGCCGGCCGCCGACTCGTGCATCAGCGCAACCAGCGTCCACACCAGCAGGTCGTCGGCGCTCGCCTTCGTCAGCTCAATCGCGGAGCGACGTGAACTCGGCGTTGATTGGTGCTACCCGCACGTGCGCCCACGCACCCTGGTTGTCGCTTGTCGGTCAGGCAGGGAGCCGTCCGAGGTCGGCGACTGTCGTCCCGGGTGGGGCGAACTCGATGCCGTACTTCGGTCCCAGCGCTCGCAGCTTGTCGGGGTCGGGCGGGCCGACGCGCCCGCCGGGGAGCTCCATCGTCTCGGCGGGCTGGCCGAGTTCCCGGAAGAAGCCTTCCATTCCGGCCGGGGCGAAGATGGCGAGCATCTCGACCTCGTCGGTCTCGGCCTGCAAGGTGTGCCAGCCGCCGGGGACGGTCCGCACGTAGTCGCCCGCCTCGGCGACGAGCTCGTCGGTGCCGACCCAGAAGCGGACGGCGCCGCTGAGGATCTGGAAGTCCTCAGGGCCGTGGCGGTGCGGCGCGGGTGGCGCGAAGCCCTTGGTCATCCACCAATGGATCATGGAATAGCTGCCGCCGGTCACTTCGCCGGTGGCGAGGAACGTGATCAGCGCGCTCCCATACCAGATCGAGTTGGCGGGAGCCGGGTGTGTGTACAGCCGGTCGAGGTCGCTCATGAGCGTCAGCCTACGCCCGCGCGCGGCCCCCGGTGGGGCGTCCCTCACAGCGAGCGTTCAGGGGACATTCCCGAGCACTGGCCCAGCAGAGTTCTGCCTCCTCTGTTTCGGAGTCTCGTCAGAGAATGCTTGCAACGACCAGCGCCGTGGCGACCGCCGCCATGAGGGGAGGGCAAAGCTTGAACCAGATGACCGGCACTCGGGCACCCGTGAAAAGAGCCAGGACGCCGATCGTGATGAGCAGGGCCGCGCTGGCTCGGTAGACGACGTCTGAGGCGCTGGTATCGGCGCCGGCGACGGCTGTGGTGAGCACAGCGAGCAGTCCGACGAAGACGTGGGTCAGCCCTTCGGCGATCCACTCCATTGTGATGATGTGAGTGTTGTCGCTAGTGATCTCGCCGAACCCACGCACCACGTTGCGTGTGGCGTTGAGGTGCATGACGCCCCAAACGACCAGAACGGCTGAGCTGGCGTAGATAAGAACCTCGGCGGTCATTCCCGCAGCTTCAACCGACGGAGTCTCCGACGCATCCGCGCCAACACGTACGGGCGAAATCCCGGACCGAGCGCCAGCCTCACAGAGCCGCGTCCACTTCGGAGGCCCTGCCGACTCACCCAGACCAGGCGTTTGCCTCTCGCGCGGAACGACCCTATCCGCTGCTGAGGGGATATTCCCGAGCACTGGCCCAACCCAGGGACCAGAGAGACGGCGGCCGGACACCGAGGCTTTTGCTTCTGCGGCTTTCCCCGATAGCAAGTCAGCATCTGCCCCGTCGCTGCCGAGCATCGTGCCGGGGATCCTCAAGGTTCACGAGTAGGAGACGGGATGGCTGCACCGGCAGGCGTGCAGGCGCGACCGCGGGCACGACCGGCGCAGCCTGCCTCCGGAACGGTGGTAATCGAGGTCGAAGGTCTACGAAAGACCTACGGGTCGGTCGTCGCCGTTGAGGACGTCTCGTTCGGTGTTCTCGAGGGCGAGATCTTCGGGATCCTGGGGCCTAACGGCGCCGGCAAGACGACGACGGTGGAGTGTGTCCAAGGTCTTCGCCGGCCGGATAGCGGAGCGATTCGGGTTCTCGGGCTCGACCCGACAACCCAGGCGGTAAGACTGCGGCAGTGCATCGGCTCGCAGCTGCAGGACTCGGCGCTGCCGGGCCGGTTGAGGGTCGCCGAGGCGATCGAGCTCTTTGCGGCCTTCGCTCACGACCCCGTTGACTGTGACGAGCTCCTCGCGCGCTGGCGGTTGGACGAACTGCGCGGCCACGCTTTCGACAGCCTCTCGGGTGGTCAGCGCCAGCGACTGTTCCTAGCGCTCGCCTTCGTCAATTCGCCCGAGTTGGTCTTCCTCGATGAGCTCACGCAGGGGCTCGATCCGCAGGCTCGGCGAGCGACGTGGGAGCTGATCCGGGAGATCCGGCAGGGCGGTACGACGGTCGTGCTGGTGACCCACTTCATGGATGAAGCGGAATATCTCTGCGATCGGGTCGCTGTCGTCGACCGCGGCACGGTGGTCGCGCTTGACACCCCGCAGGGACTGATTGCTGGGCTAGGGCTGCCGTCGGTCGTGCGGTTCACCACCTGCGAGTCCGATCTGGGTTGGTTGGAGCAGCTCGACGTGGTCGAGTCCCTGGCTCGAGAAGGGGAGACGGTCGAGATCCGTGGCGGAGGCCCGGTGCTGGCGCTCGTAGCGTCCGAGCTGGTCGCGCACGGGATCGTCCCGCTCGACCTAAGGGTAGAACGGCCGACTGTGGAGGACGCGTTCCTGGTCTTGACCGGACGGGAGGTTCGCGGGTGAGCAGCATGCGCGGCTACCTCGCGATGACACGCACCGAGTTCCGGCTCTTCCGTCGCGA
The DNA here is from genome assembly GCA_963737515.1 of uncultured Actinomycetes bacterium. GTDB lineage: Bacteria > Actinomycetota > Thermoleophilia > Gaiellales > Gaiellaceae > Palsa-739. The sequence continues at coordinate 13,535 of CAVTSV010000004.1, forward strand.
ACCGCTCTCTGTCGTCTTCGTGCTCGCCTTCCCACTGATGATGATGGTGCTGCTCGCAGCCGTGTTCGGAAACAAACAGGCCGACGCCCACAAGATCCAACACGGAATGCTCGTATGGCGCGGCGTGACGCCCGCCAACTACTACACGGCGGCTTCGGTGGCCGTGATCGTTGCGGCGCTGGGGCTGATGACCCTTCCCATTACCCTCGCCGGCTACCGCGAGCGCGGGATCCTGCGGCGCTTCCACGCATCTTCGGTCTCCGCGACGACCCTCGTCGCCGCGCAACTCACGCTCGCGCTCGTGACCTTCGTGGCTGGCACGCTTGTGATGGCGATCGTTGCCAGACTCGGCTACGACGCGATGCTGCCCCAGAACGTGCTCGGAGTTGCCGTCGCCCTCCTCCTGGGAACTGCGGCCTTCGGAGCGATCGGGCTGCTGCTCGCGAACGTGATCCGCACCAGTCGCTCGGCCCTGGGCGTCGGCCTGCTGCTGTTCTTCGTTCTGTGGCTCATCTCGGGCACCGCGCCTCCCCGAGCCGTTCTACCCTCGGGCCTCCGCGACGTCGGCGGCGTGCTGCCACTCACCCACCTCGTCACCGCCCTGCAGAACCCGTGGTTCGGCTTTGGCTGGAGCGCCACCGATCTCGCCGTCCTCGCCGCCTACGCGATTGCAGCCGGCGTCCCCGCGCTTTGGCTCTTCCGCTGGGACTGAGCGGAGAGGTAGCGACCGATCGCCGCGCCTGAGGCGGGGCTCACGTCGTCGCCGCCTTCGGCAGTGAACGAGAGCCGTACTCGTCAACCTGACGGGTACTGTGCGGCGACGACCGTGTCGGCTCCGACGAACCCAGGCGAGGGTCCGGAGGCGGCGACGAAGATGAATTCCTCGACCTTGTAGGTCGTGCCTCGTACCGAGAATGTCTTGCCGTAGGACTTTCTCAGGTTGGACGCCATGTACTTCTTGCCGGCCTTCCCGACGGCGATCGCTCGCCTGCACGAGACGGCGGTCGTCGCCGGGTGCTTTCCCTTGCGGGCGTAGATGAACAGCGTGACTTTGCCGGTCGGGACGGAGATGCCCGTGTTGGTGCACGTAGTCTTCTTGCTGAGCTTGCTGGCGTAATAGACGGTGGGCTTAGTGCTGGCCGATGCGAGAGCGGGAATCGTCAGGAGCCCCGTCAGGGCCAAGCTGACAAAGGTGACGCGGCACAGCTTCATTGCATCCTCCTTTAGGCGCTGATCACGAACTGGACCGTCCGCGATCCCTTGCGGCACGTGTCTCGGAACGCCTCGATGTGCGGCTTGATCCGGACCGAAGTGCAATCGAAGCCGAGCGGGTTCACAGCGCCACCCTTCTGATGGTTGTCGTGCCTGGCCCGTAGCCCCATCACGCGGCGCCCGATGGCGCACGTCGTGTGCGCGACCTTCAGGTCGTGGTAACGCCCTCCCACGGCGGTGCCGGAGCAGGCGCGAAGGCTGCCTCCAGCCGTAGCGACTCCAGCCGCGCCGCCACACAGACCAAGCGCCACGATCGTCACTGCCGCCAGACCTCGCGGCCTGCCACACGATCTCGTCACCTGACGCCTCCCTTCCTGCTGCCACGGTCTCCCGATCTGATCGGAACCGCGGCTGTAGCAACAAGCCGATGCTGGCTGCCGACGCGCCGCCATACATCGGTGTTTCGCCGGATCCGCGCGGCGGCCGGCTGCGTAGGAGCCGGCACGGAAGTGCATGTATCCGCGAGATCGTCGCCTGAGCGCGGGAATGCCTGCTGTCCGATCGGGGCGTTCGCTGATGCACCGAGGCACGCCGAAAGCAAGACTCGGCGCGACGAACGGAGGAGACAGTGGAGCTTCAGCAGTTGATCTCGGACGCCCGCGACATCGTGAGCGTCAGGCGCGTGTACGGGGATCCCTACGAGCGAAACGGGCTGACCGTGATCCCGGCGGCGACCGTCCGCGGCGGCGGCGGCGGCGGCATGGGCAACGACCAGGGCGGCGAGTCGGGAGGAGGCGGAGGGTTCGGTCTGATGGCCCATCCGAGCGGGGCGTGGATCATCGAGAACGGCCAGGTGACCTGGCGGCCAGCAATCGACGTGAACCGGTTGGTTCTGGGCTTCCAGGTGATCGCCCTGGCCGCGATCCTTGTCACCGGCAGGTTGTTGCTTGCCCGGTCATCGCGCCGTCACTAGCCGTGGCGCGGACCTACCACCTCGGCCGCACGCGTCGTCTCGTCAACGTCGTTCTGGCCCGCTTGCTGCGCGCCGGGATTCGGACTGACCCCCACCTGTACCTGCTGAGCGTCGCCGGTCGACGCAGCGGCCGGACGTACACCACGCCTGTCATCCTCGTGGAGAACGGCGAGCGTTTCCTCGTTGCGCCCTACGGCGAGGTCAGCTGGGTGCGCAACGCCCGTGCCGCCGGCCGCATCACCCTCAGCCGCGGGCGAGACCACGAAACCGTCGAGCTCCGTCCGGTGGGGCCCGAGCAGAGCGCCCCCGTGCTCCGGAAATATCTGAACCAGGTCAGGGTTGTTCGGCCGTTCTTCGACGTGTCGCCAGACTCACCCCTCGAGGCGTTCGCGGCCGAAGCCGAACGACACCCAGTCTTCCTCATCGAACCAGTCTGAAGCTCCTCACCGGCGGCCTGCCGCGGACCATCCCTAAGAACGCCGCCGGGCCGCCCGACTTTCCGGGCCGGCGGAAGTCCGCCACGCGCGGGCAACGTCATCCGCAACAAGTGCGGCAATCTGATCTACCCACTCCTTCTTTGCGCCGAGCGTTCGGCTGACGGCCCTTATGGCCTCGTGTCGTATGACGCTGCGGCTCCAACGACGGGGAAGTGGGTCGAAGTGCCCTAGCTAGGGCACCTCGCCGGCTGCGCGGCTCGTCGAGAGGCAGTCCTCGGTCTGGCCTAGGCCTCCGCTCACCGGGCTCGCCGCTCGCCTCATCCTCTATCCTCGGCAAGGGCGGGTGGTCACCCCAAACGACATCCGCGCGATCGCGCTTGCGCTTCCTCGCAGCTACGAGGTGTTCGTGCGCGGTCAGATCAAGTTTCGGGTCGGCCAGATCGTGTGGCTCGCACTGTCCAAAGACGGCGAACGAATGGGCTGCGGCTTCCCGAAGGAGATGCGACAGGCGGCCGTCGACGCCGAGCCGCACAAGTTCCAGCTGCCGGGGGAAAGCGACATGCGGTTCAACTGGATCCACGTTCGCCTCGAAACAATCGACGCCCAAGAGATGCGCGACCTCGTCGAGGAGGCGTGGTCGAGGGCCGTTCCTCTCTACGTGGCGAAGGAATACGGCCGCTCCCGGGGATACCGGTAATCTCCGCGCCGAGTCGGTACCCAGCGGCGCGCATGCCTCAATGTCCCGAGGGCCGCGACGATCCGACGTGCTCCGTCGGAACGGCACGCGCGGCTTAGTGCGCCGCCGGGACCTCGGCTAGCGCAGCGATCCGCCGATTGCGCGCCTCGATGAACTCGATGGCGCGTCGCCGGTATCCCGAGTACGCCTCAAGGGTGCCAGGCAGCGGCGATGCGGTGAAGTCCTCGAACGGCGTGAAGAACTTGACCGTGGACGTTGCCTCATCGACGAGGTCTTGCAGTAGGAAGAAGTCGACGAAGCCCGTGAAGTCGCCGAAGAGCGCGAAGAACTCCGGGTACCGGGCGAGCGCGGGGCAGAGCAGGCGGGTCGAGCTGGCCTCGCCGAGGTAGTAGCGACGGATGCACTCCAGTGTCAGATCGAACCGGTCAGCGATGCTCCGATCGAATCCACGCGCACCGTTAATCGTCAGCGCGCGGCCGACCTGGTTGCTCGGCCAGATCATCATCCCGCCGATCGTGTAGCCGATCCGATTGAACTCTTCGAACTCCCCGCTTGGGATCTCGATGACGTGCTTCAGCTTCTTTCGGAGGGTCGCGATCACCGCGTCGCTCGACAACCGGAACTCGCCCAGCCGGGAGACGTGGTGGAGATACACGCCCGCGGTCGTGACGTCGAGCACGAAGGGCGCGCCGCTCGGCAACGGCTTGCTCCAGAGGAGCTGGTGATACCTGCGCAGCGTTGGACTCGACGCGTCCGGGTCCACTCTGGGCTTCCCGTATCCCGGCGTGTCGGTTCTGAAGTCGAAGCTGACGTCAATCACGCCAGCGAACCTTGCCGATTTCGGGCCGTCGGTCATACGATGAAGCTATGAGTGAGCAGTCGGACGACCCGGATCGTCGTTCGCCTCGCCGAAGCGTCCGACCTCGAAGACCGACGCCGAGAAGCTGCTCGCGGGCATCGCGACCGAGACCGGCGGCGAGCTTTACGTCGAAGGGCGGGGGCGGACCGTCGCGCCGATGCCGGCGCACGATCAGATCGTAGGCCTCTGACTCCAGGCAGGCCAATCTCGTGTGGGCCAGTGCTGCGTCCCCGAGCTTTCCTGCCTCCGCGCGTCTCTACTCGACCCGCAGTGGATCGTGGCGGCGCTCGCAGTTGGTCTGTTGCTCCCTTCGGAGTCGGCAGCGGGGGCACCGGGTTGCGCGCCACGGCGTGGGTGCATCGCCACGATATCTCTCAACGCCCCAGGCAAGATCAGAGACAACGTGTCGCCTGGGCCAGTGCTCGGGAATGTCCCCCGAGGCGAGTCGCTCTAGCGGCGTCGGAGGACGAGCAGAGCGGCTCCGAGCGCTGCGATCCCAATCAGGGCAGCGACGGGCGCAGTCCAAGCGGGCGACGCGTACCCGAGCATCGATGGGCCTAGCTTCTCGATCGGTCCGAAATACCGCTTGGGCTCCTGATACGTCGCGACCCACACCGCCAGGACGGCTGCTGCGCCGAGGATCAACACCGCACTCACAAGCCGAGCTGGAACGGATCTTGGCGGGTGCTTCATCCCATCAACGTTACGTCGCGAGGCGGGCAATGCGGAAGCTGCTGTCGACTGCGCCAGTGCTCGGGAATGTCCCCTGAGCGATCTCTGCTTTGGCGCCGGTTGGGGCCGTAACGTTCTCGGGACGCGTGGGCGTTAGATTCGCAGGAGCGCAGTGAACGCGAACCCTGGACTGGTGCGGGAGGTCGTGGCTGTCCGTCTCCGGTGGGCGTCGCCGAGGACGGCGCTGCTGCTGGGGAGCCTGCTGTTGTCGTTGCTTGCCGTTTGGGCGGTGTTGACGGTGCTGACGGGCGATCTGCGTGTCACGAATGTTGGGGAACCCGCGGTGGGCGTGGCTTTCGCGCTGGTGGGGGTGGTGGTGGCGCGCCGCCAGCCGGGGAACGTGATCGGCTGGATCTTCCTCGCGGTCGCGTTGATCGTTCCTTTTCATCAGGATCTCAAGCTTTACGGGCTTCTCGCGTACCGAAGTGACGGTCATGCGTTGCCTCTCAGCCGGTTGGCTGTTTTCTGGTATTCGTCATTTGGGTTTCTTCCGTTTCTAGTGGGCTTGCCGGTCATCTTGTTGTTTCCGGACGGTCGCCTGGCCTCGCGACGCTGGCGCCGGATTATGGCGGTCTACGTCTTTTTGAGCGCGTTCTGGGTTGCCGGTCAGGTGGCAGAGAATGTCAGCATTCTCGGGTCGTCGGTCACGCTGGACGTCAACGGGAATTACACAGGTACGGGACCTAGTGGGTTCGCCGGTCTTCTCACCGGTGCGGCCTGGTTAGTGGCCGCGCCGTTGCTACTGCTGCTGTGGCTGTCGTTTGTCGGCCACCAGATTGCCGCTTGGCGGCGTGCGCGTGGCGAGCAACGTCAGCAACTGAAGTGGCTGACGTGCGGAGCAGCGTGCTGCGTCCTCGCACCGCTTCTGATTGTGGCCGCTTCGGCGAGCTCATCTTCGGTCGGGACCGCGATCCGTGTGGTGTTCATTCTCGCGATCATCTCGCTGCCGGTCAGCATCGGTGTCGGAATCCTGAAATACCGCCTCTACGAGATCGACCGACTGATCAGCCGGACGCTCTCGTACGCGATCGTCACGGTCACGCTCGTGGGCGTCTTCGCCGGACTCGTGCTGCTTACCACCCGGGTGCTGCCGTTCTCGAGCCCGGTGGGCGTGGCCGCCTCGACCCTCGCCGCAGCCGCCCTGTTCAACCCGCTGCGCCGACGCGTGCAGCGGCTGGTGGACCGCCGCTTCAACCGTGCCCGCTACGACGTCGAAGCGGTCGTTGCAGCTTTCACCGCACGGCTGCGTGACGCGGTCGACCTCGATACCGTGCACGGCGAACTTCTGCGCGCCGCAACCAGCGCCGTCCAACCCGCCCACGCGGTCCTCTGGATCAAACCGCCAGCCGAACGCGCTACCTAAGCGCAGGACGCTCGCCTGGGCCAGTGCGCCCTCTCACTTTAGCGTTGGGCGTACGACCTTCGGCCGGAGAAATGTCAAAGCCCGCAAACCGCTTGCGCAGTCCACGGGCTTCGACTTGGCCACCTTCTCAGACTGCGCGCCGCTCGTCAAGCCCCACGTTTGCCTAACTGGAGATCGCGAGTCAGGCTGACCAGCGACCTCCTACCTGACCCTGCGTCGTGCTCGCGACCCCCTATCTTCAGCGTAGGTGGTCGCGGACCTGAGGCTCCACTTTGTGGCCCTGGCCGCCCTGATCGCTGGAGAAGCTTGACCCGTGGCGCCGGTGCGCCGTAGGGTTCGCGTACCTGGATACGAAGGCGCGGCGATGAACGAGTTTGAGCTGTCGGTGACGATCGATCGCCCGGTTGAGGATGTCTGGGCGTTCATGCAGGACTACAGCCGGTACCCGGAGTGGACCCCCGGCTTGGCCGAGGCAAGACCGATGAGCGACGGCCCGATGGACGTCGGTGGCGAGTTGATGTTCACTGGCAAGTTCCTAGGCCGGTCGTACGAGAATCAGGCCGAGTGCACTGCCTTTGAGCGCAACAGCCGATGGGTTACGCGGACCAAGTCAGGCCCGTTCTACATCGAGTACGACACGCGGTTTGAGCCCGTTGATGGGGGCACGCGGGTCACGACGACCTACCGGGGCGAGAGCCGCGGCTTCTTCAAGCTCGCTGAGCCGGCCATGGTCCGAGTTTTTCGCAAGCAGTGTGAGGCCGCGAACGAGAACATGAAGGCGCTGCTCGAGGCGGAGACGACGACCTAAGCCTGAACAGCGCCCACGGGAGCACTGGACCGCTCCCCCCGCTGGCGTGTGACGGGTAGAGCTCCCTTCGGCCGGGCAGGCTCCGCCGACCGAGTGGGTTCCGTCACGGCGGAGGGTTGGCGTGACCGTGGAGGCAGTAGTGCGCGCTGCGGGGCGGCCGGTTGCCACCGCCGGGTGTTCGTTCAGATCCGGGAGCGGGGCTACGAGGCAGATCGTGTCTCCGCGCGGGGCACTTCATCAGGCCACGGGGACAGGCGTGTCGTGATAGATGCACCGCAACGAGCGTTAGGGCTCGCGTTACGGTCTTGAGTTATTGATCGCGCCATGACGCGGTCGGCCGGACTCAAGCGGTTGCGGTCGACCGAGGTGAAAACCCTGCGCGAGGTCGACGCCGTATTCGCGCAGCAGATCCAGTGTTTCGCTGTTTTGGACACCTTCGGCGATTGTTTGCTGACCGAGCCCGTGAGCGATGTTGACGATCGCCTTGACGAGGTGCTGGTTCGTTGTGTTGGAGACGAGATCGCGGACAAACTCGATGTCGATCTTGATGTATGCGATGTGGAGCTTTTGCAGATACGTGAAGCTTCCGTAGCCGGTGCCGAAGTCGTCGAGCGCGATGGCAGAGCCGATGTCCGTGATAGCGCGGGTGAAGGCCTCGCCCGCATCGGTGTCGTTCATCAGCGCGGTTTCGGTGATCTCGAACACGACGTTTGCAGGATCGGCGCCGGCGTCGCTTAGTTCGCCCTGGATCCGTGAAGGCAGGTCGAGGCTGCCGATTGAATCTGCCGATAGGTTTGCGTGCACGCGCCGGCCGTCTGCCGCCAGACGCGCAGCTTGTGTGATCACCCACTGATCGATCTCCTCGATCTGCCCGTACTTCTCGGCGACGGGGAGAAAGACTCCCGGTGGGATGATCTCATCGTCTCGCCCGAGCATTCGGATCAGAAGCTCTTCGCTGCGGTTGGCCCGTGTCGTGAGCGGGATGATCGGCTGTGAGTACAGAACCATCCTGTTTTCGTCGAGCGCGTCTCGGATCCGTCCGACCCAGCTCAGCGCGTTGAGTTCTCGCTGCGCGCGCGTGCGTCGGGCGTTCTCCTCGGTCGTGTCGTGGAACACGACCACCACTCCGCGGCCGTTCGATCCGGTGATCAGCGGCGCGGAGGAGTAGGCCACAGGAAAGATCGAGCCATTCTTGGCGGTGAACGCGTCATCGGCCACGCGGATGGCGCGGTTCTCGACCGCAGCCCTCAACAAGTCGCACCTGTTCGCTGGAAACGCGGATCCGTCCGTGTGTTGAAAGTGGATCGCGTCGTGCATCAGCTCGCCGCGCAACTCGTGCTCGCTCCAGCCGAGCATCTTTGAAGCCGCGGCGTTCATGAACATCAGGCGTCCCTCGCTGTCGAGGGCGTACAGGCCCTCGGCCATGTTGTCCATCACGACCGAGCGGAACTCCTCGGCTGCCAGCCGATCGGTGATGTCGACTACAACGAGGCCAATCCCGCTGATCTCACCCTCGAGCCACACCGGGTAGTAGCTCGCGAGCCAGGATCGGATCTCGCCGGGCGCAGCGGAGGTCTCCCCCTGAACCTGTTGATTTACGACGGCTTCGCCGGTCGCCAGAACGCGCCTGTAGGCCGGCTCGAGCTGAGCCCAGAGCTCGGGCACGACATCGGCTACCTCGCGCCCCAGGAGTTGCTCCACCGGGGCGCCAGCGACCGCGGCTAGCACGTCGTTGACACGACGGAGCCGGTACTCCCGGTCCACGAACCCGAAACCCACGGGCGCGCTCGACTGAATCGCCTCGAGCAGCGTCAGTGACTCGGTTGCCTGGCGCCCCACGTCATGCAGCTCGTCAATCTTCTGACTTAGTTTGGCGCCGAGCACCCGCAGGTGCTCGCGGTGAAACTCCTCAGAGGTCAGGGCCACTCGCGCTACTTGAGGGGACGAGAGGGCTTCGCTGACCGCGCAGACGATCTCCTCGGGTTCGCACGGCTTCACCAGGACCTGCGAGACACCGCACGCCCCGGCGAGCTGCTGAACCTCCTCCATGAGGTAGATAGTGGTGTAGAAGATCACACGGATGTCTGCTGTGGCGTGCTCGCTGCGCAGCTTGTTGACAAGTTCGTAGCCGTCCATGTCCGGCATCAGGATGTGGGTGATGATCAAGTCGGGCCGTTGTGAGCGGGCGAACGCGATCCCGAGCTCGCCAGTCGCCGCCTCCGCCACGGCGTATCCCGCGTTGCCGAGCACCGTCACCAGCATTTCCCGGTCAGCGGGCCGACCGTCGACCACGAGGACCGAAGTCACCGGAGTTCTCGCATAGCGTGGCGCCGCGCGAGCCGCTCGGCTAGGAGGCGCTCGATCTTGCCAGCGAAGGTCTCGGGGACGGTCGGCTTCTGGATGTTGGCCCCATGTCCACCAATATCGCTGCGGGTTCGCAGCACGACAATCCCCGGAAACCAGGAAATCGGCGCCCGGACCTCCCCGATTTCCAGGTAGAGAGACCGCAGGAGGAGCTTGTCAGCAAGAAAGAACGGCCGTGGCGCAACCGAGCGCCACTAGCGGCGCAGGTATCGAGCTGCGGCCTCGGTCCGGTTGCTGACATCGAGCTTGCGCAAAATGCTCCTGACGTGTGACTCCACGGTGGTCTTCGCGATCACGAGCCGCTCGGCGATCTGAGCATTCGTGGCGCCCTCCGCAACTAGGGCCAGGACCTCCAACTCTCGCCGCGACAAAAGATCCTCCGGCCGAACACCGAGAGCCCGAGCGGACGCGACGGACCTAGTGGCGCGTTCGGCTCTTCGATCCGACTGCTGCTGGAAGCTGCCCGCGAGAGTCGCGACGGTCACGAACGCCGTAGCCCGGCTGAGATAACCGACGATGCCGATCTGCCCACCCCCGATCGCTGTTCGAGCGCCGACCAACGCGGCCGCGAGCGCCGCTGCCGCCAACGCACGTCGTAAACCCCACCGCCGGCCGACCATCGCAATCGGAACGACCAGCATCAACAAAGGGGCGTTTGCCGGACTCAGCGATGGCAGCCAAGCTCGGATCGTCACGAGTACCGAAGTCATCGCCGGAGCGCTGTAGCTGGACAAAGGTGTCGTCGACAGGAATTTCACGGCAGGTATACAGATTTGTCTCCTTGACTATACATACCGGTCGGTCTACCATGTCTCATGGACGAGGGACCACCAACCTCCCGGGCCGCTCTCCCGGCGCGCGGACGGATCCTCGACACCGCCTACGAGTTGTTCTCCCACAACAGCCTGCGTGCGGTCGGAATCGACAGGATCATCGACGAATCCGGAGTGGCGAAGAGGACCCTCTATCACCACTTCTCCTCCAAGACAGACCTAATACTCGCCTTCCTCGACGTCCGCGAACAGCGCTGGACCCGCGACTGGCTACAGGCCGAGATGCAAGCGCTCGCCGCGACCCCGCACGATCGGATGCTCGCGATCTTCGACGCGTTCGACGAGTGGTTCAACAGCAAGGACTACGAGACCTGCGCCTTCGTCTGCATCTTGCTCGAGATGCGTGGCAACGCAGATCCCGTTCATCAGGAGGCGGTCCATCAGCTCGAGGTGATCAGGCAGATCGTGCAGGACCAAGCCCAACAGGCTGGCGCCAGAGATCCGGAGGCTGTCGCCTACCAGATCCAGATCCTGATGATGGGCGCGATCGTGTCAGCCGCTCGCGGCGATCTCGCCGCGGGCCAACGCGCACGCGAACTCGCTGAGCTGCTCCTGGACGGCACGCTCGGCCGCCCCTCGCCAACCACCAACTCCTAGCCCGCCCCCCGCGCACGCGATCACCCACTAGCGCAGGGCCGGGACCAGCGACCACCTACTAGCGCAAAGGCGAGTCGGCGACCTACTCCCATGGCCGAACGTCCGTCGACCTTTGGTCTAGCAGCCCTCGCGAGGTGGAAGATCGCTGGGGACATCGTCGAGATCGACGAACTCTGCCGCGAAGGCGGCGAACCGCTTGATGTCCGCCGCGTTCGAGGCAAGCCCGAGCGACGCGCGCACAGCGCCTCCGGAGGGAAGGCCGATCGTCTCGATGTAGTCGTCGAGGGTCATCCCCTCACCGAACTCGCCGCCGACGAGCGTCTCGCGGGAGATGGTCATGGCGATCTCTCCCGCCCCGGGATTGCAGAAGCAGCCGGTGCGCAGCGAGATCTTGTGCCGTCGCGCGAGACGGTCGACGTAGCGCTCGTCGACGATGCGCCCGTCCGGGTGGAGGAAGTTGAACGCAACGGTGGCGCCGCGCCGGTCGACGCCTTGCGGCCCGTAGAGCGTCACTGCGGGCGCTCCATTCCGGTGACGGAGCGACTCGAGCGCCGCCAGCAGCGAAGCCGCGAGCGTCTCGACGTGGGCGTGGATCGTGTCGATGCCCACCAGTTCGAGGTGACGAAGCCCGATCTCGACCGCGGGAAGGTTGAGGAAGTCGACGGTGCCGTCCTCGAACTGGCTCGGGCCGGCAGTCGACTGGTGCCAGTCTCGCTGGACGAACGCGGCGATCACTGTGCCGCCGGAGAACCAGGGCCGCTCGAGCTTCTCGGCAGCGCCGCGGCGGGCAACGAGGCAGCCGACGCCGGTGGGCCAGCCGAACATCTTGTAGAAGGAGAGGGCGACGAAGTCGGGGTGGAAGCGGGAGAGGTCGAGCCGGTTCGTCGGCACGAAGGCGGCGGCGTCGAGCAGGACGTCCCAGCCGTGCGACTGCGCCTGCTCGATCCACTCGAGTGGATGCTGGACGCCGGAGAAGTTCGACTGGGCGGGATAGGCGAAGAGGTTGTGGTGGTCTCCGCCGACCTCGGTCAGGTACCGCGGCAGCAGGCTCTCGTCGACGCGCAGGTCGGGAGCCACGCTCGGGACGTACGTCGTCTCGGCGCCGCGGGCGCGGGCGAACTCGCGGATCCCGTTGACGGAGTTGTGGTTGTCGAAGGTGAGGAGGAAGCGGTCGCCGGCCCGAAACGGATATGCCTCGCCGACGAGCCGCAGCGCGCCGGTGGCGTTCGGCGTGAAGATCGCCATGTACTCCTCCGGCGAGGCGGCGAAGAACGTGAGCACTGCCGCGCGGGCCTGCTCGACCAGTTCGGTCATCGCCGCCGACGTCGGGTTCTGCGAGTGGGGATTGCCGAAGACGTTCGCGCGCAACAGCTCGAGGTGCTCCGCGAGCTGCGAGTCGGCGTACAGCCCGGCTCCGGTGTAGTCGAGGTAGACGTGACCGCCGGCGTCGAGGCGCCCGTAGTCGCTGCGGCGCAGCTCATCGAGCATGGTCATCTCGCTCTAGCTTGCCGGACCTCGATCTCGGTTTCGACGGGAAGGTCGAGCGAGGCGGAGACGAGACAGGTCGCCTTCGCCTGCTCTGCGAGCTCGCGGGCCTGCGGCGCGTCGTCGAGGCCGGTCTCGACCTCGAGTCGGAGCAGCAGCCGCGTAAAGCCGAAACGCCCGTCCGCGCGCATGCCGGCCACGCCGTCGGCTTCGACCTCGAGGCTCGTGTACACGAGCCCCGCGCGGGCGGCGATCCCGGTGAAGGTGACGGCGAGACACGACGCGGCGGCAGCGACGAAGAAGTCCTCCGGGCTCCAGGCCGTGGGGTCGGTGCCGCGGAAGACGGGCGGCGGCGTGATCTCGATCGGCGGCTTCCCTTCCACGCGCGCGGCCACTCGCCGCTCGCCCGTCCACTCGACGGAGAGCGGAAAGTGGAACTCCTTCGGGCGAACCACCGAGGGCGAGCCGGCAGCCATCAGTAGAGGGCGGCCGCGAGCCGCCGCCGGTAGCGCATCGTCACGGGATGCTCGTGGCCGAGCTCGCCGAAAGACCGCGACCGCGAGCTCGAGCGGCCGCTGCCGCTGCTCGTCGTCCACCCGGTCGATCTCTTCGAGCAGCAGCTCCAGCGCGCGCTCGTGTTCGCCCTGCTCGATCGCCGCCACGACCTCGGGAAGCTCGCCGGAGGCCTGCAGCTCGGCGACGAGCCGTTCTGTGGCGGAGGGGCCGGTCAACTCGTCGAGGAACTCCGAGACTGCGGCGGGCGGCAGAGCGCCGACGAACTCGCGGGCGACCTCGCCGTTTCGGAACGCCTTCACTGCCGGGATCCCTTGGACCCGATAGCGAGCGGCGAGCTCGGGGTTGGCGTCGACATCGACCTTGGCCAACTCGAACTCGCCCGCCCGCGCCTCGGCGAACCCTTCGAGCGTCGGCCCGAGCATGCGGCAAGGGGCACACCAGGCAGCCCAGAAGTCGACCACCACCGGCAGTTCGCGCGAGCGTTCGAGCACGTCGCGCTCGAACGTGTCTGTCGTCACATCCATCTCTCCGAGCCTCCTTGTCATGGCTGTCCCTTCCATGCTATACAACTATACAACTATGTCGTTTATTCTCGAAGGAGGCTCTGAGGTGGCGCTCCCGCATCCGCTGCCTTCAGATCTCGTCGAACTGATCGCGCGCCGCTTCCGCGTGCTCGGCGAGCCGATGCGCATCCGGCTGATCGATCAGCTCCGCGCCGGTGAGGCAACGGTCGGCGAGCTCTCGGACGCGCTCGGCGCCTCGCAGCAGAACATGTCCAAGCACCTCTCCGTGCTCGGCGACGCCGGCATCCTCGGCCGCCGCAAGGACCGCAACCACGTCTACTACCGGATCGTCGACGACGGCGTCCTCGCGCTCTGCGAAGACGTCTGCGGCTCCGTCCAGGAGCAGCTACGGGCACTCGGCGAGCTGATGGCCCGGAGCGTCGCCTGATGCTCGAGCTGTGGCAGACGGAGTGGTGCCCCGCATCGCGCAGGATCCGCGAGCGACTGACCGAGCTCGGCCTCGACTACATCGCACGGCAGGTGCCCGTCGAACGGGACGAGCGAACGCTGTTGCAGCGCCGGACCGGCTCCGACACGATCCCGGCTCTCGTCCCCGACGACGGCGCTCCCGTCGTCGGCGAGGACGCAATCGGCCGCTATCTCGACGGGCACTTTGACGTCCCCGCCGGTGCGGAGTCGCACCGGCAGAAGGCGGCCAAGGCGCGCCGCCGCTACCTGGAGGAGGAATGCGAGTGCTTGCAACCGGCTACACGCTGACCGCGACGACCGAACTCGGCTTCGATGAAGCCGTCGATCGCGTCCGGGCGGAGCTCAAGAGCGAAGGCTTTGGCGTTCTCTGCGAGATCGACGTCCAGGCGACATTGAAGGAGAAGCTCGGCGTCGATGGCGAGCCCTATCTGATCCTCGGCGCCTGCAACCCGCCGTTCGCCCACCAGGCACTCCAGGCCGAGCCCGAGCTCGGCGTCCTGCTGCCGTGCAACGTCGCCGTCTACACGCGTGACGGCCAGACGCATGTCGCGGCGATCGACGCGGAGCGCATGCTCTCGATCGTCGGCAACGACGAGCTCGAGCCGATGGCCGCCGAAGTGCGCGGAAGACTGGCGCGAGTCGTCGATGCGCGTCACTGGAGCTTGAGCGTGGGCCTCTTCACTCGCACGCCGACGGTCGACGCAGCAGGTATTGCCGAGCGGCTCAAGGCCCGCGGCACGGTCGTAATCGACGTCCGCCAGCCGCGCGAGTGGCGGAACGGTCACATCCGCGGCTCGCTCAACCTGCCGCTGGCGCACCTCGCGCAGCGCCGGCACCGGCTCCCGAAGGACAGGACGATCGTCGTCGTCTGCGCGAGCGGCCATCGCAGCGCCGCCGCCGCGCGCACGCTTCGGCGCGCCGGCTTCGAGGTCGAGAACCTGAAGGGCGGCATGCACGCCTGGATACGCGCGGGGCTGCCCGTCAAGCGCCCCTAGTCGCGCAGGCGAAAAAGCGTCACGGGCACGAGGAGGATAAGCACGGCGTCGCTCGCCAGGCACCACTGGCAGTAGGCGTCGAGGACGAACGCCTGCACGTACAGGAGGTAGGCGCCGAAGGCGACGCCCGACAGCGCGAGCACCGCTCCGGCGGTGCGGGCGATCTGTTTCCGCGACGCCGCCGAAGCGGCGAGTGCGACGTAGCACGCGAGACCGAGCGCAGCGACCGGGACTCCCGCGAGCTCCGCGTAGCGGGAGGTCTGTACCGTCTCGCAGCCGCCGGAGGCGCAGGCTAGCGGAGTGTGCGTCAGGTGGGTGACGGTGAGATAAGTCGCCACACCGGCTCCCACGCTCGAGAGCGCGGCCACCGCGCCCCGGAGGCGACGGTCCGTCACTGCTTCAGCGCGGCGTCGAGAGCGGGAGCGATGCCGGCGACGTCGAGCGAGCTGATCGTCACGAGTCTGAGCGGTCCGCCTGTCCGGCCGACCGCGAACGACGGCGTCGAGGTCACGCCGACCGTGCTCGCGAGCGACGCTGCCTGGGCGATCTCCTCGTCGACCGATGCCGATCCGCCCGCATCGAGCATCGTCTTCCAGTCGAGGCCGGGGACGGCTCTCCCGATCGACTGCAGGAGCGGTTCGGTCACCCAGCCGGTGTTCTCCGTGCCCTGGTTCTCGTACAGCAGCTCGAGCACGTTCCAGAGGTGGTTCTGCGCGCCTGCGGCCAGCGCCGTCCGCAGCGCCGTCTCCGAGTCCGCCCCGACGAAGTCCATCCCGTTGAAGACGATCCGGACCTTGCCGGTGCGGACGTAGCGCGCGATCACGCCCGGAAGGGCGTGCGTCGCCCACTCCGCGCAGTAGGGGCACTGTGGATCGGCGAACTCGACGAGCGTGACGGGAGCGTCGCTGCGCCCGAGCGCCATCGCGCTCTGCGGGATCCCGTCGAGCATTCCGGCCACCGCGGCGACGCCGGTCAAAGACGGTGCCGGCGGAGCCGATCCGCCGCCCTTCAGTGCCAGGCCGACAATCAGGCTGGCGGCGACGACGGCCGCAGCCGAGACAGCCAGAACGAGCCGCTTCCGTGCCACGTCTTTGACGGTAGAGCCGCTGGGACGACCGCGCATCCGGGGGATCACGGAGGCGATCCGCGGGCGGGTCCCGAGCAGGACACGGGGCTAAGAACTCGTCTAATAGCGGCGAGCGCGCTCGGATTGCCTTGTCACTGCAGGGTGACTCCGGAACACCGCCCAGCCGAACGGTCTCACGCGCCCGACGCTTGTCAATCGGACTTGTCGACTCGGGCTTCGAGCAAGTCGTCGAGGAGGCGTTTAAACGGCTTGGGGCCCCCGATTGAAGGTGCGAGCCTCAAGCAGGACCTCGCTCAAGTCGCGGAACGACACGCTTCCGTCCGCGGCCTTCTCGAGGTTCACGAGGCAGATCGGGCAGGCCGTGACGCACACGCCGCCCGCCGCCCGCAGCTGTTCGACCCGGCGCCGCGCCTGCTCGAGCGCCTGCTCGGGATGGAGAGCCTCCGCCGGCCCGCCGCAGCACCAGGTGAGGCGACCGGTCTGCTCCGGCTCGGCGACGGCGAGCCCCGCGCCGGCGAGTAGCCGCCGTGGTTCTTCCACTACGCCCTCGGCTCGCGCGAGCATGCACGAGTCGTGGAAGACGACCTCGCCGCGCGCCGGCACGGCAGCACCGTCTCTCGCCGCGAGAACCTCGAGGTAGCTCTTCACTTCGACGTCCCAGTCCGGGAGGATCTGCGGATAGACCGTGCGGAGCATGTGCGTCGTGTGCGGGTCGATCGTGATCGCCAGCCGGACGCCGTTCCCGCGCAGCCGCTCGTGCACGCGGCGCGCCTGAGTGGCGACGACGGCGTCGAGACCGAGGTCGTAGGCGAGCGCCCCGGAGTAGAGGTCGTCCTCGTAGAGGCTTCCGAAGCGGACGCCGGAGTCGCGGAGGAGCGCCGCGACAGCCCGGGGAACGCGCGACGCCTCGTCGCGCTCGCGGCGAGACGGCCGCCCGAGGAAGGCGGAGACGTTCACGACGCGATTGACGCGGCGCCCGAGCGCGCTGAAGCGGGCGAGCGGCGAGTCGCCGAGCCGCTGCTCCGTCGAGACGAGCCGCTCGATGTACGGCATCAGCTGGTACATCTGGCCGGTGTAGAGGACCGTCTTGCCGCCGCGTTCGAGCCCGAGGCCCTCCGTCCACCGGGTCACCTCGCGCGACGGCACCGGCAGCACCGAGCCGCGGAGGCGCAGGTTGTCGGCGAGGATCCCGAGCACATCTCCGGTCGCGAGGGCCATCAGACGTCCAGCTCGTAGAGGGAGCGGTTGAGGTGGCGGCGCAGGGTGCGAACGTTCTCGGCGATGTGGACGCCTGCCGGACAGCTCTCCTCGCAGAGCCGGCAGAGGAGACAGGAGAAGACCGTCTCGCTCTCTTCGCGAACCCGATCCTCGAGGCCGAGCATCACGTAGCGGAAGACGCGGCGCGGTAGGGGGTCGAGGCCGAGCGGGCACGTCGCGGTGCAGACGCCGCAGTTCATGCACGCCTCGGCGTCGAAGGCGCCGGCCTCGCGCACACGTTCGGCGAGCAGCGGGGAGACGACCGTGCTCACCGTTCCACCGCCTTGAAGCGGTAGTAGTCGCCCTCGGGCTCGGGCAGGTCGGTGAGCAGGCCGTACTTCCGCATGCCCATCACCCAGAGCATCGTCTCGTTCTCGGGCGCGCCGATCGCCGCGGCGATCTCCGGGACCGTGTGCGGGCCGTCGGCGAGCGCGTCGAGGATCCGGCTCCGCACCAGCGGCTCCTCCCGGACGATCTCCCGGACGTCGCGGCTCATACCGCCACCGCCATCCCGTCGATCATCGAGCGCACCTGCGCGTCGGTGTAGCCGAGCAGGTCGATCGCATTCTCCGGGCAGACAGGAGTGCAGCCGCCGCAGCCCTTGCAGCCGGCGCCGTCGACCAGCGCGAGCGCGTTCTCGCCGGTGCCGGTCATCGTGATCGCCCCGAACGGACACGACGCGACACAGTCGCCGCAACCGGTGCACGCCTCGCCGTTCACGACCGCGACCTGCGGATCGAGCTCGGCGCGGCCGAGCTTGAGCATCGCCGCGCTCTGCGTCACCGCCGCGAGTCCGGAGGCGACGCTCTCGCTCGAGGTCTTCGGCCCCTGGCATGCGCCGGCGATGAGGACGCCGTCGACGACCGTCTCGACCGGCCGCAGCTTCGGATGGATCTCATTGAAGAAGCCGTCCCGCCCGACCGGCAGCTTCAAGGCCTGGATCAGCTCCTCGTTCGAGCGCGGCACCATCCCGGTGACGAGCACCAGAAGGTCGACCGGGATCGTGACCTCTTCACCGGCAGTGAGCAGGTCGCGGACCGTCACCTTGAGGCCGTCGTCGTCGCGGACCACGGTCGGCGGGTCGTCGTCGGCGAAGCGGAGGTAGAGCGAGCCGCGCTTGCGGGACTCCGAGAAGGCGAGCTCGTGCTCGCCGTAGGCACGGATCTCTCGGTAGAGGTGGTACTGGCTGATGCTGGCGCCTCGGTCGGCGACGCGCAGGGAAGCGTGAATCGCAGCCGGGCAGCAATAGCGGGAGCAGTACGCGTTGCCGTCCGGCTGGCGGCTGCCGATGCAGTAGACGTAGCCGATGCTGCGCACGGGACGGCCGGCGAGCTCGAGCGGGCCGTCGGAGGCGGAGAGAAGTTGCTCGAGCTCGGGCAGAGTCACAACGCCCTCGATCCCGTAGCCGTACTCGCCCTCGTCGGGCTGATAGGCGTCGAAGCCGGTGGCGACGATGATCGCGCCGACCTCGACCTCGATCGTTTCCGGCCCGTGCTCGCCCTGCACCCGGATCGACGCGACGTAGTTGCCGAAGCTCCCCGACTTGCCGACGACCTCGGCGTTCGTGAGGAGAGTCACGTCGGGCCGCGCGCGGACTTTCTCCAGAAGCCCGGCGACGAGCTCGCGCCCGTCCTTCCCGTGCGGGTACATCTCGCCGAGCCCACCGACCCAGCCGCCGAGCTCGGCGCTCCGCTCGACCAGGAAGACGCCGAGACCGATCTCCGCGAGACCGAGGGCCGCCCGCAGGCCGGCGATGCCGCCTCCGACCACGAGGGCGCGTTGCGAGGTCTCGACGACGAGCGGCTCGAGAGGAGAAGTGAGCCGTGTGCGATTGATCCCGGCCCGAACGAGCCGGATCGCTTTCTCGGTAGCGCCCTCGTGGTCATCTGTGTGCGTCCACGAGCACTGCTCGCGGATGTTCACCTGGGTGTACTGGTACGGGTTCAAACCGGCCCGCTTAGCCGCGTTGCGGAACGTGAACGTGTGGAGCTTCGGCGAGCACGAGGCGACGACGAGCCCGTCGAGCTCCTGCTCCTGGATGTCGGTCACGATCTCGGTCTGCGTCGCGTCCGAGCACGTGAACATCGCGGTGCGGGCGACCTTCACGCCGGGCTCGCCCTCGACGCTCGCGATCACGCGGTCGACATCGACGTAGTCGGAGATGTTGCCGCCGCAATGGCAGACGTAGACACCGATTCGGCGGTCCGGGAGGGCGCTCACGCCGTCACCTTCTCCCGCTCGAGCCACGCGGCGGCCTGCGCAACGGCGGCGCCGGCGTGGAGGATCGACTCGGGAATGTCCTTCGCACCCGCGGCGGCGCCGGCGACGAAGACGCCGGGGATGCTCGTCGCGCCGGGGTTGATGTCCTCCTGCGGCTCGTCGACATAGTCGAACTCGTCGAGCGCGAGCTCCTCCTCGGAGAAGAACGTCTTCGTGTCGAGGTTCGGCCGCACCCCGACCGCGAGGACGACGAGGTCGTACTCCGCCTCCGCGATGTGGCCGCCGTTTTCGACGTCCTCGTAGCGCAGGACGAGGTTCCCTCCTTCGGCCTCCGCGATCGAGGCGACGCGCCCCTTGATGAACTGGCCTCCCATCGCCTTCGCCTGCTCGAAGAACTCGTCGTACCCCTTGCCCGAGGTGCGGATGTCGATGTAGTGGACGGTGACGTCCGCGAGCGGCAGGGCGCCCATGATCAGCTGGTTCTGCTTGATCGAGTACATGCAGCAGAACTTCGAGCAGAGCGGGTTGCCGACCGTCTCGTCGCGAGAGCCGGTGCACATGACGTAGGCGATCCGGTCGGGCACCTTTCCGTCGCTCGGCCGCAGGACGGTGTTGTACGGGCGGGTCGGAGCGAGGAGCCGCTCCATCTGGACGCCCGTGATCACGTTCTGGAAGCGGCCGTAGCCGTACTGCGGCTTCGCGTCCGCGGGGAAGAGCGTGTAGCCCGTGGAGACGATCACCGAGCCGACGCCGACTTCGACTTCCTCCTCGCGCTGATCGAGGTCGATCGCACCCGCCGGGCAGACCGAGATGCACTCGTGGCACTCGGAGCAGACGCCGCAGTCGAGGCAGCGGCCGGCGCTCGCGCGGATCTCGTCCTCGGCCAGGCCGGGCTCGAGCTCCGCAAAGTCGCTCGGATGCGAGGCGAGCTGGAGGGCCGGAGCGAGCGGATCGCGGCGGCTGTGGCTGCGCTGCCGGCGGAGGACGTCCATGTGCTCGACGGCGGAGAGGCGCTCGTCGAACGGGACGGCGCTCAGGCTCTCGCCGCGGAGGTGGCGGTCGAGCATGAAGGCGGCGCGCCGGCCGGCGCCGACCGCGTCCACGATCTTCGTCGGGCCCGCGACGACGTCGCCGGCGGCGAAGAGCCACGGTTGCTCGGCGCTCTGCAGGGTGACCGGGTCGACCTTCGCGTCGCGCTCGCGCCGCATCCCGATGGCGACGATCGCGACGTCGCACGCAAGCTCGTCCGTCTCCGCCTCGTCGTACTGCGGGTTGAAGCGCCCGTCCGCGCCGAAGACCGCCGTGCAGCGCTTCAACTCGACCGCGCTCACGTCGGCCTCGCCCGCGAATCCTCGGATCCCCCAGGAGTCGTGGAAGACGACGCCTTCGGCGACCGCCTCCTCGACCTCGAACTCGTACGCGGGCATCTGCGGTCGCGACTCGAGACTAACCTCGTGGACCTCGCTCGCGCCGAGCCGGAGCGCGCTTCGGGCGGCGTCGATCGCGACGTTGCCGCCGCCGATCACGACGACGCGTTTACCCGAGAAGTCCGGGGCGTCGTCAAGCTTGACGCGGCGGAGGAAGTCGAGCGCCGGGAAACTCCGTCCAGCTCCTCGCCGGGAACACCGAGACTCACCGGCACCGGCGTTCCGGTCGCGAGCAGGACGGCGTCGAAGCCGTCGCGCCGCAGAGCGTCGAGGTCGTCGACGCGCGCGTTCGTCTCGATCTCGACCCCGAGCGCGGTGACGTTCGCGACGTCCCGCTCGACCACCTCGGCCGGCAAGCGGTAGCTCGGAATCGAGAGGCGCAGCGCTCCACCGGGCTCGGGCGCAGCCTCGAAGATCTTCACGCGATGGCCGCGAAGCCGAAGCTGCCAGGCGGCGGTCAGGCCCGCCGGCCCGGAGCCCACGATCGCGACGCTTCGTCCGCTCTCTTCGCCGGCGTCGACGCCGGGCCCGTCCCCCGTCGCGTAGTGCCGGTCGGCGAGGAAGCGCTTGATCTCGCGGATCGGCAGCGAGCCCTCGAGCTCGCCGCGCGTGCACTGGTCCTCGCACGGCGCGTAGCAGGCGCGGCCGAGGCTGCCCACGAGCGGCGTCGTCTCGAGGACGAGCTGGAACGCCTTCTCGTACTCCCCGCTGCGCGCCAGGGAGACGTAGCCGTGCGCCTTGATCCCGGCCGGGCAGGAGAAGGTGCAGGGTGACGTCCCTGCCCGCTCGACGAGCGCCTTCTGGGGAACGGCCTGCGGGAAGGGGATGTACGCCGCCCGGCGGGCGACGAACTCGCCGTTGTACTGGTCGGGCACCGAGACCGTGCAGGCGAGTTCGCAGAGGCGGCAGCCGGTGCAGAGAGCGGTGTCGACGAAGCGCGGCTTCTGCCGGACGCGGACGCTGAAGCGGCCGTCGTCGCCGCGCCCGATCCCCGCCACCTCCGCGTCGGTGAGGACGGTCAGGTTCGGGTGGTGCGTCGTCTCGCCCATCTTCGGGGTCGAGATGCAGCTCGCGCAGTCGAGCGTCGGGAAGACCTTGCTGAGCAGGATCATCTTGCCGCCGATGCTCGGCTCCTTCTCGACGACGAGCACGCGGTAGCCCATGGCGCCGAGCTTCAGCGCCGACTCCATGCCGCCGATGCCGCTGCCGACGACGAGCGCGTCGTACTCGACGCGCTCGTCACCGTTGCCGGCGGCGTGACTTCCGTTAGATGAAGAGGTTGACATTGGCCTCGTCCGCTTCGCCCAGGTACGCAGCGGCGCCCGCGAACTCGATGCCGTCGATGAGCTCCTCGGCCTTGATGCCCATGACGTCCATGGACATCGTGCAGGCGACGAACTTGATCCCCTGCTCGCGCGCCGTGTCGATCAGCTCGCGCAGCGGGAGGACATGCGCGTCGCTCATCGCCTTCTTCATCAGCACCGGACCCATCCCGGCGAAGTTCAGATGCGAGAGGGCGAGATGCTCGGGCCCCCGCGGCATCATCCGGCCGAACATCTTCTGCAAGAGAGTCTTGCGCGGATGCGGCGGATGGTCCTTCCGGAGGACGTTCAGCCCCCAGAAGGTGAAGAACATCGTCACCTCGTCGTCCATCGCCGCGGCGGCGTTGGCGAGGACGAACGCCGCGAGCACCCGGTCGAGCTCGCCGCTGAAGACGATGATCGTCTTCTTCGTCGCCTTCTCAACCGCTCCCGCTCCGTTCGTCCTGATCTCGTCGGCCGTGATCGTCATCTCGAACTCCTTTCGTCACGCGGCGACGCCGGCCGGCCCGAGGGCGGCCAGCTTCTCCGCAAAGTCCTGCATGTATGCGACGAAGGGCTCGGCGCAGACCGAGCAAATGGCGGCCATCTTGAGCCGCTCCGGCGCGTAGCCCTTCTCCTGCATGAGTTCCTGCGCCTCGGCGGCGAGGCGCGCCGTCCGGTCGGTGCAGTCGGGCAGGTAGTTGCACTCGTTGCCGTCCGCCGCGATGAAGACGCCGTCGAAGCCGCTCTCGAACGCGTGCACGATCCAGCTCGGCCGGATCCCGCTCGAGCACGGGACGGTGATCGTCGACACCGTCGGCGGGTAGTGCAGATGTCGGCTCCCGGCGAGGTCGATCCCCGGATCGGAGATGTTCGTCGTCGAGAAGACGAGGATCCGCGGCTGGCGCTGGGCCATCGCGTTACTTCGTCCGGCGGATGAAGAGCCGGTAGTAGCCGGCGACCTCGATGTGGCCGAGGAAGTCGTGGCCGACCTTTGCGCACCAGGCCGGCAGGTCTCTGAGTGTGCCGGTGTCGGTGGCGAGGACTTCCATCAAGCCGCCGACGGGCGTCTCGACGATGCCCTTCTTCGCGGCAAGGATTGGGCCTGGGCACGAGGTGCCGCGGGCGTCCACGACGTGGTCGGCCTGCAGGGTCGTGAGCTCGTCGATAGTCGTAGTCACTGTCGTTCCTCCTCTGTTCGTCGTCGCCCGAAGCCTCTGCCCACGCTCGGGGCGGCGCATCAGGAGTCGAAAGCGAGCCAACTACGGACAACTACTCTTCTACGTAGTTGCCCGCTTGCATGATCGGGTGCGACTCCGATGAGCGACGGACCGCGCGAGAGCACGCTTGCCACGCATACGCCAAGGAGGAGAGATGGAACGCAAAGTGTTGTGGCCGATCCTCGTGATCGGGCTCGCGCTCGTGATCGCACCGTTCGCGCTGGGCATGCCCGGCAAGACAGCGGCAGGGCAGCGCATGCTGAACAGCTTCTACCCGATCATGCAGCCGGCCCACGTCCAGACGACGGCCAACTACTACTACAAGACGTTCGTGCCGCTCCGCGCCGTGGCAATCGGCGGCGTACAGGCGGGCAACGAGTCACCGCAGCTGATCGCCGCGCTCGCGCAGGCGCTGAAGATGACGCCGGCGCAGGTGCAGACGTTCCTCGGTACGAAGTTCCCGGCCGCGGCGGGCCTGATCGGCAACCTGCCGAAGCTGAAGCCGGTGTTCGAGAAGGTGCCGGGTGGACTCGCCTTCTACAAGTCCCTCGTCACGACGATGCAGGCGAACGTCAACAACTACGCCTCGGTGAACAGCCTCCCGAATTTCAACCTGTTCACGTGGTTCTTCGTCATCCCCGGGATCCTGCTGTTCCTGCTGTCCGGTTGGGGGCTGTGGCACGAGGGCGCGCTGACGTTCCATCATCACGCGCATCCGACGCCAGCCTGAAAGATCGCGGCGGCCGGGTCCGGAGTCGGCGACTCCCTCCGCGCCCGGCCGCTCGCGTACGCTTCCGCGATGGCTCTTCCACACCCACTACCGGACGAGCTCGCCGAGCTGATCGCCGGGCGGTTCAAGCTGCTCGCCGAGCCGACTCGGATCAAGCTGCTCGACCGGCTGCGTAACGGCGAGGCGAGCGTGCAGGAACTTGCCGTTGCGGTCGGCACGACGCAACAGAACATCTCGAAGCACCTCGGGGCGCTCGCGACAGCAGGTGTCGTCGCGCGGCGCAAGCAGGGCAACTTCGCGTTCTACCGCGTGATCGACGACGGCATCTGGCAGCTCTGCGACGACGTCTGCGGCAGCGTCGAGCGCCGCCTTGGCGAGCTCCAGAACCTCCTCGCAAGCTAGCAGCCGTCTCTCCAGCGGAAGGCTCCCCTCCCCGAGCGATCGGACACGAAAACCTCCCAACCTGCAGAGAGTCGAAGCGACAACGAACGGATTCGTATAGGCTAACTGAGTCATCCAGATCTCTTAGCTATATAAACTAATCTTTGAGCTTTGCCTTGTTAGTTTCTGCTATTCTGCTCCCGTGAACAGCTTGGCGGCTCTCGAGAGCATCATCGACTTGGCGGAGGCGGAGCGTACGTCGCCCGCAAGCGCGGCCGCGCGAATCCGCTCGGTTCGCAAACGCCTCGAGTCGTCGCTCGGCGGAACCGTCCGGGCCTCCGATGCTGCTCGGCTGCTCGCGGTCAGCCCGCCCTCTCTCAAGCGGTGGCTCGACTCGGGGGACATTCCGACGGTGCTGACGCGCGAAGGTCGGCGGGAGATTCCGATCGCTGACCTCGTCGAGCTTGCACACGAGACCGATGAGTTACGGCAACAAGGACATAAACGAGCGCTGAGCGCGGTGATCCGCGCTCGAAACGAGCAGGCTCGCGAGCTCGACGTTGACGCTCTTCTGCCCCCGCGCCGCGCGCGGACGCATCGCCAGGCCGAACTGCAGAGCCTGGCCTACCACCGCGTGGTCGCGGGCCGCCTGACACCCGAGATCGTCGACGAGGCGGGCCGGACGCTCGACCGCTGGGAGAGCGAAGGGAAGTTGGATCCGCGTTGGGCGGAGGAGTGGCGGCGGTTGTTGAAGCGTCCGCTGCCGGCGATTCAGAGAACGATCGGCAGCGATTCTCCGCGGTCGCGAGAGCTCCGGCAGACGTCTCCGCTCCTCGGCGTCGTCACCGAGCAGGAGCGGCGGCGGATCATCGAGACAGTGGACTCCAGACGGTGAGACGTGAAGACTTCATCCACGTGCTCCAAGCGGCCGCCGACGTGGTGCACGACGAGCTCGTCGTGGTCGGGAGCCAAGCGGTTCTCGGCACGGTCACGGCCCCGCCGCCGGAGTTGCTGCGGTCGATGGAGGTCGATGTCTACCCGCTCTCCGACCCCGAGCGCGCGGTCGAGATCGACGGGGCGATTGGCGAAGGCTCACGGTTCCACGAGACGTACGGCTACTACGCGCACGGGGTCGGGCCGGAAACGATCACGGCACCGGCCGGCTGGGAGTCACGGCTCCAGAAGCTCGAGCTCGCACCGATTCGCCGAGCCAGCGCTCAAGCGATTGTCTGGTGCCTGTCGCTGCCCGATCTGATGCTCGCGAAGCTTGCAGCGGGACGTCCCCATGACATCACCTTCGTCGAAGAGGCGCTCAACGCAAGACTCGTAACCGTCGACGAACTCCGGCTCGGAGTCGATCTCATGCCGGAGAGTTCTCGCGCTGACGTGGCGAGATGGCTCGACGGCCTCGATACAAAGCTCTCGCGGCGATAGGCCCGAGTCCCGATCAAACGGACCACCACCTAGCACCGGTCGTCGCTCGCGACCACCTACAGGATGAGCCTCAGCTCCGCAACCTCCGGCGGATGAGGCCTCGGGGCCGCGACCACCTACCCTCGCAGCCCGAGGTCGCTGGGCGTCCTCGCCTTCGGTCTGATCGTGGTCGCCCTACTGGCGGCGGGCGCCGTGTTCGTCGCGGCGCCACGCCTAACCGCCCGACAAGCCCCCTCCTTGCTACAGACTCCCGCTGCTCACGTCCCACTCTCCCGCCGGCGGAACCCCTGGGGACGAACAACCAGGAAGGGGTCCTTCCAGCTGACGATTGCCTCATCCTCGTCGCTCTCATGGCCGGGGAGGACGGCGAAGTAGTCGGAGCCACGCAACGCGTCGTACTCAGCAGCTGTCATGTGTAAGACGCAGGTGCAGGTGGTGTCTTGGCACTCGCAGAAGAAGTAGAACTCGTCTTCGTCGAAGCCATCGATCAGTTCGCGGACGCGGTCGTTGAGGCCGCGGAATAGTTCGTGACCGGACAGTCCGAACTCGTACTGTTCTGGCGTGGGTGCTCTCGGTCGTGCTCATCAGGTCACCTTCCTTTGTGTGCGTCCCGGCGCGGGCGGCATGCCGTGAGGTCAGCTGGAGGGGCCGCGCCACCGCGGCCCCTCCAGCTCCTGGGTCGTCCCCTTACGGGATGAGGAAGTCCGCGTACGGTCCGGCCGAGTCGACCGGCTCGAGCGAGCCGGCGATGACGCCTTCGCGGACGTATGTAGCGGCGGACGGCGTCGCGAGGATCGAGCCCGGCGGCGGGCTGCCGATGTTCGCGAGCGGGACGTCGACTTCGACGGTCCCGTTCGGGCCGGGCGTGATGATCCCGGTGTCGGAATGCAGCTGCTGGAACCGCGTCTCGAGCGAAGCGTGGATCGCCTCGCCGTCCCACGCCAGGACCGTCCCGGTCTCCTCCACGGCGAGCTGCGTGAAGTACTCGGTGCCGTCGTAGTCCCAGACGAACTGGTAGTCGTTCTCCGCTCCGCCGGTGGGCACCGTCGTGTTGAGGTTCTTGACGGTGAGGATCGTGCGGAGGGTCTGCCCGTCGGACGAGAGGCACATCTTGCCGCTGAGGATGTCGAGCTGCGGATTCGAGCCCTCCGACCCGGTGATCCCGGCGCCTTCCAGGTTGTAGTCGTCGTCGCCGGCCGGATCCGTGAAGACCGTTCCGCACCCGGAAACCTGCGGGGTGGCCTGCGCCGGCACCGGCGGCTTGTCGTTGTGCACCGGCGTCAGGCGGCCGGTGAGGTCCTGCATGAGGTTCGCGACGTCAGGGGTTCCCCAGCCGGTCGCGTTGTCGTAGCCGGGTGTCGCCGGGTAGGGCTGGTTGTCGCCGAGCGTGACGTCGTAGAAGTCCTTCGCGGAGTTCGGGCCTTGCGCCGCCTTGTAGATGGAGTAGTTGGCGAAGCCGAGTCCCTTGCCCTTCGCCGCGGCCTGGATGCGCGTCCAGAAGCCGAGCCAGAGCGGCGAGGAGAGGCTTGTCCCGGCGCCCTGCTGGTCGGCGCCGTCGTCGTCGGTGATCAGCATCCCGTTGTCTGTTGCGACGTCACCGGAGATGGCGGCGACGTCGGGCGTCGAGCGGCAGAGCGGCGCGTTGTCGTTGGCGTACACGTCGCCGTCCTGGTTCTCGACGCAGTTGACCTTGGCGACGCCCTGCTGGTAGCTGGGGGCGGTCTCGACGGTGCTGTTGCCGCCGCCGCCGTACTCCCACGCGTACTCGAGGAACCGCTCCGGCGGGCTGCCGCCGTCGCTCGAGAGGACGGTGCCGCCGACGGCGACCGCGTACGGGCTCGCCGACGGGTAGTTCAGCGCCGGATAGATCTGCGAGGCGACGCCGTTCGTCGAGCCGAGCACTGGCACGCCGACGATCGGGCAGGAGCCGCCCGTGTCACCGGTCGAGGAGAAGAGCGTCCGCCCCTCGATCGTCGCCTGCTCGAGAACCTGGTCGCCAGGCGCTTCGAGGCCGTCGACGCCGATCACGCCTTCGGTTTGCGGGATGTTCTCGCACTCGCCGAACGAGGCGCTCGCCTGGGTCGGGCCGTTCTTGTCGTTCACCCAGCCGGTGAGCGCGGCAAGGATCTCCGCGTCGGTGCTGTGGTCGGCGAAGTAGAGAGTCTCTCCCTTGACGTCAGGCGCCATTCCGGTCGACGCCTGCGTGTCGAGCTCCCACTCGATCGTCGAGCCGTCGTCCTGGAGAGGGGTGCTCGCATCGCCGTAGTGCTTGACCGTGATCGGCACCTGCGGCAGCTGGTTCTCGCTCTCGAAACTGCGCAAGTCGGGGATCACCGGGGTCGTGACGCCCCAGCCGATGATTCCCATCGTCTCGCCGTTCCCGAGGTTCGAGTTCGGCAGGTCGTAGACCGACCAGAGCGTCTTGGGGGATTGGAGCCCGGTGTTCGGGACGTTGGCCGCCGCCGACGGCGCCGGGGCGGTCGTGTACGTCTCCGTGCCGGCCGTCGGCGCGATGTGCGGGGTCGTGAAGGTCGCGACGTTGTTGAGGCCGAGGACGCGTGAGACCGGCAAGGACGCCGGCACGGTCGGCGGCAGCGCGTTCGCGTAGAAGGTGCGGCCGCCCGCGGAGTAGTTGTTCAGCGGCGTCGCGAAGAGGGCGGACACCTGTGCCGCGGTTCCCGACGCGAGGAGGTACGTCGTCGCGTCTTCCGGCTGGCTGACCGACAGGCCGCCAGCCTCGAGCCAGGTCGTTGCCGTCGAAACGGTGCTCGACGGCACGCCGAACATCGCGTCGAACTGGTCGGGAGCGAGGAAGTTCTCGTAGTTCGCGCTGCTCGCGTTGTAGAGGGACGCGAGGTAGTTGTCCTCGGCGGCCTGGTTCGGATTGGCGAGCACAACGCCGACCGTCATCTCCTGCGTGGCAGGAACCGGCCCGAGCAGCGTCGCGGTCGGAAGGTTGAAGACGACGTCGCGGTAGAGCGTCGTCGTCGGGCCGAGCGAGATGCTTCCCTGCGCTGGCGGGGCAGCGCCGATTAGCGCCGTAGTCGCCAGTGCGAGCGCGGCCAAGCCGGCGAGGCGGAGTCGCCTCGGTCGCCTGTTGAGGCTTCTGGTCGTGTTCATGTCATCACCTCGATGTGAGCTGGGCGGAGAGGTCAGCGGCCTGCAGCGAGCCGATGCCGGTGCAGTAGTCGTAGCCGGCGGTCGCGACACAGCCCCCGTTCGTGCCGAGCGTGATGTCGCGGAACCCCTTGACCGGCTGCGGACTCGAATTGGCGACGAAGATCGGGCCGGTCGGGGCGTTCTCGACCGTCGCCGGGTTGACCTTGTTGTAGAGGTTGTAGAAGTCGTACTGCGCGAGTCCGAGCTTGTTGCCGTGCGCGGACTCGATGCTCGCCCACAGTCCCATCGTGAGCGGGCTGGCGACGCTCGTCCCGCCGACGCCTTCCGGCGTTGTGCCGGGAGTGTTGTCGCCGTAGACGAGGTACGGGGTGTTGCCGTCCGCGAGCGCGGCCACGTCGGGGACGCCGCGGCCGCCCTGGTTTGTGAACTCCCAGGTCTGGCCGGCCGTGTTGGCCTGGAGCGTCCATGGTGCAGCGGTCTCCCACGGGGAGATGCCGCCGCCGCCGGCGATCCAGGCGATCTCGTTCTGGACGTTGCCGTCGGAGTCGGCGAGGAGCGTGGTGCCGCCGACCGCGGTCGTGTACTCGCCGTCGGCCGGCCAGCTGTCGCCGGGCGGGCCTTCCGGGACGCCGGTCGAGGCGCCTTCGGGGCAGGCGTAGCCGTTGTCCCCCGTGGAGGCGAACATGCTCTGCCCCTGCAGGGCGCCCTCGGCGAGCATCTCGTCGGTGGTGAGCATCGCGCCGTCGAGGAAGGCGATGTAGTCGCACTCGCCGAGCGAGGCCGAGAGCGCGGTCGCCTTGTCCTGCTCGACGAACATGTTGATGCCGCGCGCCACCTCGGGATCGGTGAACGTCGCGACGTCGTAGATGTCGAGTTGGTGGACGGCCTTCGGCACCATCGTCGAGATCTGTGTGTCGAGATCCCATTCGAGGTTGCCGGTGAGCGGGTTGTTGTTCACGATTCCCGCCTCGGGGCCGTCGTAGATCACCTGCACCGGAACCTTCGGTTCGGCGAACTGCTGCTCGGCGTAGCGAAGGTTCGCGATGATCGGCGTCATGTCGCCGCTGGCGATGATCGCCGTCGTCGTGCCGGTCGCGGCCTTCATCGACGTGTCGTCATAAGCGTTCGCTACGGCCTTGGGGCCGAAGCCGGTGAGATCCGGCGTGGACACTGCCGGGGACGGGACGCTGATCGGGGCGTCGGACAGGCCGAGGACGGCCACGACGTCGCTTCCGAGCGAGGACGGAACCTGGGCCGCCGTTGTGTTCGCGTAGACGCTCTGTCCGTCAAGCGAGTACGTCGAGATACTCGTGTCGAACGCCTGCTCGGCCTGGGCGACGGTCGCATTGCCCGTCACGAGTAGGCCGTTGCTCGACGCGGACACGTTCGTGAAGCCGCTGGCCGTGAAGTACGACTCGACGGCCTGCACCTGACCCGAGGTCGGCCCGAAGGTCGCCGCGACCTGGTCGGGCGTCAGGATCTGGCCTGACTCGATCGTCGGCGCGATCTGATCCGTATTGCGGAGCGGCAGGGCTGCGCTGACCTCAAGCTGCTGCCCGGCAGGCGCAGCCCCGACGAGCGTGCCCGTGAGGTTCAAGGCCTGCGTATGGGTGGCGACCCAGCCGGCGGTGCCGGCCGATGCCGAAGCTGTCAGACCGCAGCTGACAAGTGCTGCGATCACCAGCGCTAGGCGCAGGTTCATTGCGGGAGCCTCCTTCCGAGAGATTGTCACCACTGACAGTGGTGGAATTTAGTCACCATTGACCGTGGTGTCAAATCTGTCGAAATCGGGCGCGTACAGGTAGCGAAACCTGCTCGAACCTACCGCGACTGGGGGTCGTCAGGCGGTACGTACGGCTTCGCGAGGAGCCGCGGTGCGGGCCGCGACGAGCTCGTCGAAGGTGAGGCCCCGGCTCCACATCGCGTCGAACGCGATCTTCAGCAGCGTCGCGAGTGCTGGGTGCTCGACGACGATGATCGTCAGCTCCGACGGGCCTCCGACCGGGTCCTGCATCCCGAACATCACGATCGCCTCGTCGATGATCACGAGCTTGAGCGGAAGCTCCTCGACGAAGCGGGCTTCCTCGCCCGCCTCGATGAAGCGCCGGATGCCGGCGGCGAAATCGGCATCGTCGAGCGCGGAGTACTCGTACACGCTGCGAGCGCTGTGCTTGTGTGACACCTCGAGCCCCTCGACGTTCTCCTGCGCCGGCTTGGCGTACGGGGGCTTCGTGAAGACGAGGATCTCTCGCTGGATGCCCTCCTGCAGTTGGCCGAACCGCTCGTTGATCGCAGCCTGGTCGCGCAGCACCTCGATGTAGTCGAGCGGGTCGCGCTCGCGGCGGCCGGCAGCGTACGCAGGCGCGAGCGTCTCGAGCAGCTCTCCGCTCTCGCGCTCGAGCCGGTCGAGCTCCTCGCGCCGGTTGAGGAGCAGGCGCTCGATCGCGAACTCGGGCGAAACCGCGGAGTACTTCGCAGGCTGCCCGGGCCGATGCGAGACGAGGCCCTTCTGCACGAGCGTGGCGAGCACGTCGTAGATCCGCTGCCGGGGCATCCTCGCGAGGCGGGCGACGTCGGCGGCCGTCGCCGAGTCGCGCCGCATCAGCGCGAGGTACGCCTTTGACTCGTAGCTCGTCAGCCCGAGCTGGACCATCCCATCTTCGCTCGCTGCCATGCGCTCAGTGTAACCACGCCGGATGGTGCTGTCCCTAGGGCGCCGCGTCGTAACTCGGGGCGACGTCCACCACATTGAACGGGACCCCGCCCACGCCGCCCTCCGAAGGGACGCTCTCCGCCGGCTGCGGCAGGGTCATCGTGCTCGCGGTGACGCTGTAGATCCTCGAGCTGAACGGCGCGACACCCGGGTCGAGGCTCACCTCGGAGAGCGGGACGTCGATCGTGATCGTGCCGCCCGGTCCGGGGACGACCGCGCAGGCGCCGGGCGCGGTGATCTGCGTCGCCCCCGGGTACGTCAGCTGCACGCCATCGGCGTTCTGCTCGAGCGCGTTCTGGCCGGTCCAGCACTGGATCGCGCCGCCGCGGCTCGACTCGGCGTAGACGAAGAAGTTCAGGCCGCCGTCCGCGCAGCTAGACGCCGTCGACGCGCAGGACGCGCTTGCGGGCAGCAGCCATTGGGTCAGCCAGACGAGATCGGAGTCCGTGTCGGGCGTCGCCGGTGCTGCCGTATTCAGGTTGGTGAGTTTCGTCGTCACGCGCAGGCACGGTGCACCGGCAGGGTGGCAGCTCCGGGCCGACGGCCAGGAGACGCTCGAGGAGCGGATGTCGAGGTTCGGCATCGACGCGCTCGACACGCCGAGGGCGTCGTAGGTCGCGTCGCCGGACGGGTCGGTCGCGCTGTCGAGGTGGATCGGGTTCCCCTTCGGCTGTTGCGATGCGTAGACGCCGGTGCCGCCGATCTGCGTGACGAACATGGCGTGCGAGCCGTAGAGGTTCCCGTCGATGTTGTCCGAGTCGGAGTACGCGATCTCGGCCTGGCCCTTGCTGCCGATGCGCAGCTGGAAGAAGTCGCCGAGCGTGCGGGCCGTCCCCGAGAGGCCGAGGTTGGTGTTGCCGCCGCACTGGTTCCCGATCAGCGTCTGGATTCCGCCGCGCCGGATCGGGTGTTCCGAGGCGAGCACCGGCGGGGTGAAGGTGACGCTGCTCGAGTGGGCGTTCAGCGTCTGCGTCAGGTAGAGACTCCACGGCCCCGGCACCGCGTCCGGGCCCCCGTTCGGGCACGCCTGCGGCCCGCCATTCGGATCGACGTGCGCCGGGCTGCCGTACCAGGCGACGTCGACCCGCCCGTTGTCGCCGGCCGCTGCCCACGCGAACACGTCGTTCGCGAGGCCCGGGGTCGGGATCTGCACCGGCGCCGACCACGTCGTCCCCTCGTTGGTCGAGTACGAGTACCTCAGGGACGTGTCGCCGGCTTTCGAACCGGACATGGGCGCCTGCTCCCAGACGGCGTAGAGGTTGCCGGCGCGGTCGATCGCGAGCGAGGGGAAATTGCCGCCGGTCCTGACTGCGCTCGGGTCGCCGAGGTTCGCGACCGGCAGGTCGACGCAGTCGAGCCCGCTCGGGTCGCTGACGTTCGCGACCGGCGGGCCGAAGGCGACCGGGAAACAGCGGGCGATCAGGATCTTGCTCAGGCTGCCGTCGTCGTGGATCACGTAGAGGTGGTGGACCGGGGCCGAGAGCGCGCCTGCCCCTGGTTGCCCGGTCGTCGTCGCGACCGGGCTCACTTCGTCGTTGCCCATGATCCCCTCGTCGCACGAGCCGGGCTCCGTGATCCGGTTCGGCGGCCCGAACTGCAGGCCCGCGGTCGCGCCTGCCGCGCCGGCGACGGGCGAGCGGTAAACGACGAGGACGTTGTTCGCCGTCGTCGAGCCGCACTGTACGGCGCCCGTGCCGACCTCGTCGTTGGCGAGGTAGAGCGAGCCGCCCGCGGTCGGGTCGCCGTCGAGCGCGTACCACTGGCGGTCGACGCCGCCGTCGGGCACCGCCGCGGAGTTGCACAGCGTGAACGTCTTGCCCTGGTTGGCGGAGCGCGCGACGCTGAAGTTCGCGAGCGAGAGGTCGTTGAAATAGAGGCGCCCCGCGGGGTCGACCGCAAGCTCGGTGTCGCCGCCGCCCGGGCACGGGATCACCTTGCCGGTCAGCGGCGCGGACGCCGGTACCCACTTGAACGTCTGCCCCCCGTCCAGTGAGCGCCAGATCCAGCTCGTGTCCGAGCCGCCCGAGTCGGGCGAGCTGATGTAGATGCGGTCCGGGTTGCTCGGGTCGATCCGAAGGTCCGGCTCGAAGCCCCAGCCGGCGACGGCGACGAGCGTCGGCTGCCCGAACGTCGGCAGGGGTGCAGTCTTCGCCGTAGTCGCGGTGACCGCGCGCCCCCGCGGAAACACGGTGACGTCATACTGGCCGCGCGTCGTCGCGGGCGCCGTACTGGACTCGGCGTCCGCGTCTCCGCCGACCGCGCGCAGCAGCGCGAGTTGGAGCGAAGAGCTGCTCGGCCGCGAGCGGTCGCTTCCGCGCACGGCGACGACCGCCGCCGCGCATACGAGGAGCACGGCCGCGACGAGGACCCTTCCTCTGAAGCCCCTCCGCGGCATGACCTGTTCTTATCTTGCCCGAGATCGGCCGAGCTGCAAAGTCCAGAATGTCGGGGCCTGAGGCACGACACCGGGGTTCAAATGAGAGGAACGCCCGCCCAGACGAGGCTAGCCCTGCTCGGAAAGGGGAGTGCCAGGTCGCAGAACTCAGCGGGTGCGAGAGCGGGCCTCGCACGCCATTCGCACGAGCTTCCTCGCCCGCTTGGACCGCGGCCCCCGGGAAGCGACCCCACGATTGGCTGCAGACAGGTCAGACAGGTGTTCGACCCCACGCCGAGCTGCCTGGAGGTCAGAGAGCTTTTCGAACCCCGCCGGACAGCTCCTATTCGTCCCAGAAGTTCTCGGTCTGCATACCGTCGCCGCCCTCGGGGCGGTCGCTGCCGACGGCGATGAACTCCAGGCCGTCGGGGCCGGCTTCGAGCGCGCGGACGGTGGCCGGCGCGACACGAACCGCGTCCCAAGGGCGCAGCTCGACGATCTCGTGGTTGAGCTTGATCCGGCCCGAGCCGGCGACGACGATGTAGACCTCCTCCTGCTCCCGATGGCTGTGGCCTTTCTCGCTGCGGAAGCCGGGGCCGGCGCGGAAATGGCTGATACCGAGGTGCTCGGAGTCCAGATGCTTGCGGCCGAAATGCGCATCGAGAGCGGCGTTGTCGCCGGCGGAGTCCTCGACCTCTTTCAGGTTCACGACGGTGTAATCAGAAATGGGGATCACGCTCCTCTGGAAAGGCCGGGCAGCACGACCGTCAGCTGCCCGATCCGGCCAACATAGCGACCTCGAGCTTGGAGTTCGAGCGTCATGAGGGACGAGACCGCTCGACTCCTCAGGCGTCGTTCCAGAACTGCAAACTGCACTTTTACAGGGATTTTGCACTCCAACCGCTGGCGCGCCGGGTATTCTCCTCCGCTCGCCCATTAAGAGCATAGGGAGGCGCTCTATCGTGAAGGCGCTGCGTTGGTTATCAGCGATTGCTCTTTCCCTTCTCGCGTCGCTCGTCCACGTCGGCATAGCCGCCGCGCTGAACTCGCCTCCGACGACGGTGAAGAATTCGGTCGTCTTCCTGTCAAGTACGACACGTAGCAGCGGCTCGACCTCGACGACCATCAGAGCGACGGCGAGCGTCGTCTCGACCTCTGTCAGCCTCGGTACGAGCCCGTCCGGCGTCAGCGCGAGCTCGCAGACGCAGACGTCCGTGGCTTCGACTTCGACCACCGCGACCGTCAGCACCGCCTCTCGGGGGTCGGCAGGGGCGAGGCTGAGCGCCAAGACCGCGCTCGGAAGCGTCACAATCAGCGCCGGCGTGACCTCCCGCGGCGCTTCTGCCACGGTAACGATCGACCTGCCGCCCGCGCGCGTGAGCGCACGTGCCAGCCTCGATTCGGGCTCTGTGCGCGGCTCTGTGACCGTCTCGAGACCGGTCGCCTCGCCACCGGCCAGCACCACTCCGAGCTCCGTGGCAGCCCCCGGCCAGAGCGCAGGCGGCAGCGCGACGGGCAGCGTCCCGACGAAGGCGCCTGGGTATCCCGTCACCCCGCGTCGCCCTGGGGTCGCGGCCCCGGCTCCGTTTCGTGCGGCTGCGGGTGTGACGGCCGCGCAGCCCGCCCTGCCATCCTCCCGTCGGGGGCCGGCGAGCCACATCGCGGTTGTTGCCCCGGGCCTGAACGGCACCGAGCCTCTGCTGCTCCGCGCCCTCGCGTCTCTGCTCGGGACGGGCGGAGGGTTCGGCCCGGCCCCGATCGCCATCTTGCTCCTTCTCTTCCTGCTGACGGCGCCGCAGTTCGGCCGGTGGCTCCGGCCGGGTGCGGACACGGCTCCGCCGTCGGTGGTCCCAGCTCTTCTCGGACGACCTGGGTAGCGCCGCGCGCTGCCATCGGCCGCCGCAAGCAAGCGGCGGCCAGTTCAGCAACCAGGTTTGTTCGAAAGGAGTGTGACAAGACATGAAACGCATCACTGTGCTGGGCGTGTTCCTGATCGCCCTTGCGACGGCAGCGCCGGCCCTTGCCGGAACCGGACAGTCGGTCAAGCAGTCGATCGGCACCGTCCAGGTCGGCACCGTCAACGTCAACCCGGCCGCCGCGGTCAACGCGCCGGTCAACACCAACACGCCGGTCTGCGTCGCCAGCAACTGCCCCGGCAGCCAGGCGACCCAGAACGGCGGCTCCAGCAGCAACAGCTCCACCAGCCAGACCTCCGGCACGAGCCAGGCCGGAGAGCAGACGGTCAAGCAGTCGATCGGCACCGTCCAGGTCGGCACCGTCAACGTCAACCCGGCCGCCGCCGTCAACGCGCCGGTCAACACCAACACGCCGATCTGCGTCGCCAGCAACTGCCCCGGCAGCCAGGCGACCCAGAACGGCGGCTCCAGCAGCAACAGCTCCACCAGCCAGACCTCCGGCACGAGCCAGGCCGGAGAGCAGACGGTCAAGCAGTCGATCGGCACCGTCCAGGTCGGCGGCGTCAACGTCAACCCGGCCGCCGCCGTCAACGCGCCGGTCAACACCAACACGCCGATCTGCGTCGCCAGCAACTGCCCCGGCAGCCAAGCGACCCAGAACGGCGGCTCCAGCAGCAACAGCTCCACCAGCCAGACCTCCGGCACGAGCCAGGCCGGAGAGCAGACGGTCAAGCAGTCGATCGGCACCGTCCAGGTCGGCACCGTCAACGTCAACCCGGCCGCCGCCGTCAACGCGCCGGTCAACACCAACACGCCGATCTGCGTCGCCAGCAACTGCCCCGGCAGCCAGGCGACCCAGAACGGCGGCTCCAGCAGCAACAGCTCCACCAGCCAGACCTCCGGCACGAGCCAGGCCGGAGAGCAGACGGTCAAGCAGTCGATCGGCACCGTCCAGGTCGGCGGCGTCAACGTCAACCCGGCCGCCGCGGTCAACGCGCCGGTCAACACCAACACGCCGGTCTGCGTCGCCAGCAACTGCCCCGGCAGCCAGGCCGGTCAGAGCGGGGGCGGCGGTTCGGGCGGTGGGTCGTCCGGCGGCGGTTCCTCCGGCGGCGGCTCGGGCGGCGGCGGCTCGGGTGGCGGCGGCGGCTCGGGCGGCGGCGGCGGCGGCTCGGGCGGCGGCGGCGGCGGCTCGGGCGGCGGGGCCGGTAGCGGTTCGACTCCTAGCCCGAGAAGTCACGAGCCAGCAGCAACTGGTGTGACGCCGACGGAGCTTCCCTTCACGGGGCTCTCTCTGCGCCCGTTCCTCGAGGTCGGACTGGCTCTGCTCCTCGCAGGCCTGGGCCTGTTGAGGTGGTCGCGACACGTGGAAGGGAGGTTGTCGTCGAGCTGATCACAGTCCTGGCGTTGACCGCCGGCCGCCCATGCGGCCGGCGGTCACCCCTCCCGGATTGAGGAGATGCGATGTCGAACACCGAACTGACTCACAGACCCATGAGATCTGCGATGCGCGGGCGGCGTCGCACCTCAGGCAGGGTCGCTCACGCGGCGGGTGCAGTCTTCCTGCTGCTCGGGGTCGTCGTCCTCGCGTGGACGCTCGTCGTCTGGCGCTTCGGCGACCCGTTCACCGGCCTCTACGCTGCCCACGAGCAGCACCGGCTCGCAGGCGCGTACGAGCAACGCCTCCGGTTTCTCCACCCCTCACCGCCGGAGCTCGCGCTCACGGCCGAGCGACGGTGGATCGCGCTGGAGGCGCGCAGGTACAGGAGGACCCTGAAGATCGGCGACCCGGTCGGACGGATCGAGGTTCCCCGCCTCGGCCTGAACGCGATCGTGGTCGACGGCACGAACGAGGCCCAGCTCGACGAGGGCCCTGGTCGCTACCCGGGTTCCTATCTGCCCGGCGAGGGACAGCTCATCTATATCGCCGGCCACCGCACCACCTTCAGTGAGCCCTTTGCGCAGATCCAGAGTCTCCGCCGCGGCGACCCGATCACGCTGCGCCTGCCGTACGGCACCTTCCTCTACCGCGTCGGCTGGCACGTGATCGTCCCCGCAGACGACGTCGCACGTTTGCGCTCTCACGGTCGCGAGGTGCTGGCCCTGCAGTCCTGCCACCCCCGCTTCTCCGCGAGCCACCGCTACATCGTCTACGCACTGCCGGTCGAGGTGATCCCGCACGGCGGTCGGCCGTACCTCGTGAACTCACGGCGAGAACTCATGAGACACCGCGCCGCATGAAGGCTAACCGTCCGCGTCGTGCCGAGACAGCGTCAGGGGACATTCGTGAACAGGGGCAAGCGAGCGAAGCTCTCACGCCACCGCGACCAAGATGGGGGAGACATGACATGCGTCGCCTGAATTTCTTCGATGACGAGCCATGGGATGAGGTTCACGACGAGCGCCGGACACGGGTTCGCTGGTTTGGGCACCCGTTCGAGACCGACCTGCTCGGCGCGTCGCTGACCGAGCTTCTGCCAGGAGCACCAGGAGGGCCGTTGCACCTGCACTACGGCGTCGAGGAGATGTTCTTCGTCCTCGCCGGGACACCGACGGTTCGAACGCCGGAGGGCGAGGAAACACTTGCGCCCGGAGATGTCGTCTACTTCCCGGAGGGCCGCGCCGGATTGCACGACTTCTCGAACCCCACGGACGAGCCAGCGCGACTGCTCGGCATCTCTACGAAGCGGTTCCCGGACGTCGTCGCATATCCCGAGCGGGGGGTTGCCTGGGTGGCGACGCGCCATCCCGAGCGGCCGGTAGGCGAAGGCGCCGACAAGGGAATCATCGCCCGGTTCGAGCTTTCGCCCGAGGAGCTGGACGGCTAGCTCGGGGGACATTCGCGAGCAGTGGCGCAGCCGAATGTGTCCTCTCCATCTGGCGGTCCGATCCGTTTGCGAGGAGTCAGTGCCAGCGTGGCGTGCTGGGGCGCGTCGGGTGGTCAGGCGCGGCGCCAGATGAACAGGGCGCCCGCGACCAGTAGGGCGACCACGATCAAGCCGAAGGCGAGGATCCCTACTGGGGCGCCGATCCCGACGTGCTGCACGACGGCGCCCGGGGGCGGGAAGAGGAACGCCGGTGGGCGGCCGGCAGGGAAGAACCAGCCTGGCCGTTGGATGGCTACGGCAGCCCGCGCGGCGCGGTGAAAGACCACGAGTGCGACGAATGCCACGCAGAGAATCGCGAACCCGGCGAGCACGATGGCAGCGATCGATCGTCCCTCTCTGCGCGCGACCGGAACGTGCGCCGGTGGGATCACTCCGCGTGCTGCGGCCCACGATCGGGCGAAGGATGGTGGGTCGAAGATGCCGTTGCCGAGCACCTCTTCCGGCGCGACGTCGTCGGCCGCGGCGTCTCTCAGGTCGGCGTCGAGGTCGACCGCCATCTCGTTCGCGACCGCCTCCGGGACGCCGATCCGCTTCCACTCGCGCAGGCAGCGCTCGACGAAGTCGTTCATGACGCGACCTCCACTTCTCCGGCAGTCAGCACGGCATCGACAGCATCGCGCGCGGCACGCCACTCGGCTATTCCGGCGGCGAGCGCTCTTCGCCCGAGCATGGACGGGCGGTAGTACTTGCGCGGCGGCCCGCCGTCGTCGCTCGCGGCGCGGTAGGTCTCGACCAGGCCGTCGCGCTCGAGGCGGCCGAGCAATGGGTAGATCGATCCCTCGCCGACAATCGAGAGCCCACGCGCACGGAGGCGCTTCGTCATCTCGTAGCCGTAAGCCGGACCCTCCTGCATCACCGCAAGCAGGCAAAGATCGAGCACGCCCCGCAACAGCTGCGTTTGACGGCGTTCCATACCCATGCGACGCACGCTAGCACCGTCTGGCTTGCGGCGCAAGAGAGTATGATCCGTACGGCGCTGCCGCGTCGACCTCAGGTGACATTCCCGAGCACTGGCCCAAGCGACCCGACGTGACATTTTCCAGTTGGGCGACGTACGTTTACCGATATGAGTCACAAGGGCTGGTTGCTGGACGCTGCGATCGTCGGCGGCGCCGTCACTGCGTTCATCGCGGCGTTTCTGCCCTGGTGGGGCGGCGCTGAAGACTTGGTAGGCCCTGTCTCTGTTCGCGGCTGGTCGGCAGGGTCAACCGCTTGGGCAGGAACGGTGCTCCTCGTTGCGGCGGGGGGTCTGCTGCTGCTGCTGCGCCGGATGGGCCTCTTCTCGCCATCAGCCATGGGGCGCGCGTCGCTGCTCATCCTCATCGTCTCGGCGAGTGGCTTGTTGCTCTTGCTCCTCCGTTGGCTAAGCATGACCCGTCAGGGCCCAGGACTCTATGTCGGACCCGAGTCGGGCATCCACGTCGCGCTGATCGCGGGCGTCGTGCAAGTAGCCGCCGCAGCCGCTGAGTTCGGCACTACGGGTGCGCTGACCCTCAGATCTCGCTCTGGACGCAGCGCGCTCGGGTGACATTCCCGAGCACTGGCGCAGGTCACTGTGGGAGAATCCATGCGTGAGTCTCGTCCTGGGTATCACGAAGCATGCAGGCGTACGTCTCGCCGAAGTCGGATTCCTTCTCCTCCTAATCGCTGGAGTCTGGCTTGCCGCATCAGAGTTCCTCGATCCGAAGAGGTGGGGCGCCTTCCGGAGAGTCGTCGCGAGCATCGCGCTGGCGGTCAGCGGAGTGCTTTTGATCATTGCCGCGCACTGGGGCCACTTCGGCTAAGAGCCTCGCCAGGCTCCGAGGTCACCGTGGCGCTAGCGCCTAGGCTCAGGGGACATTCCCGAGCACTGGCCCACGCGACAGGCGCCCGCCCCCCACTGCGGCAGCCGCTTCTTCTCTGCTTGCCGCAGGCAGAGGTGACACCCCGCCGCCTACCTCAACTAACCCACTAGCTGCCCCCTTGCGGCTGGCTTGCCCGGCGAGCAGAAGCTGCGATAGCGTGATCCAATGCTGCGCCGCCTCGCCGTGATCCTGGATCTTCGTAGAACCCGCCGCCGCCGCCGCGGCTACCTCGACCTGCGTGCTTGAACCACCGACGTGCCGCCACTGATCAGCCGTGTCGGGGGACATTCCCGAGCACTGGCCCAAGCGACGGGCTAGTACCTAACAAGTACCAGCGAGAGTCCGGATGCGAGGTGCTGAGCCAGCCGCATAACGTGACGGCATGAGCAAGACCGGCAAATTCCTGGGTGTTCCGTACGACTGGCGGCGGCCTACCGTCGCCCGCCTTAAGTCGCGGTGGTGGAATCCGGCCGACTCCCGTCTCTTCACTCCGAAGACCTACGGGTGGGGCTTCGACATCAACCTCGCGCGACTGCTGCGCCGTAGACCGTCTCGCTGAATCCCCCCGCGCGCGATCAGGGGACATTCCCGAGCACTGGCGCAGCCGAGAGCTCCCCTACTCGTCGCCACGCTCGACCTTCAAGCGTGTCGTGTCATGGATCAGGATGGGATGGATGACATCGACGCAGCGGCGGGCTAGCGCAAGAAAATCAGCAGCAGCACGACTACGACGACGGTCACGGCCGCGCCACCGAAGATAAGCGCCACCCGCTGCGACACCCCACCCCGGGTCATCT
This sequence comes from uncultured Actinomycetes bacterium, assembly GCA_963737515.1. Taxonomy (GTDB): domain Bacteria; phylum Actinomycetota; class Thermoleophilia; order Gaiellales; family Gaiellaceae; genus Palsa-739. The sequence goes on from CAVTSV010000004.1 coordinate 55,107, forward strand.
CCTCCATTTCGGCGTCGCTCGGTCGCGGTGGTGGTTGCGAAAAGACCATCTAGCCCTTCGCCACCGGGCAGAACCGTCGAGGCCGAGAAGGAGTCAGGAAGGCCCCGTCGTTTGGCACGTATAGCTTCACAACGTCTGACCCTACTCTCCCGTCAAGTGACATTCCCGAGCACTGGCCCAGGCGAGCAGAGGGCCGCAGGCGTTACGCCCGCGGCCCCTGGTAGTCCTCCCGCCTAGCCCTGAGCGGACTGCGCGCTACCGGCGGTCGACGGTCCACCGAGCGGCCCGCTGCCGGCAGGTGCGTCGACGACTTGGCATGGGGGCACAGTGCCGTTGGCCCAGCCGATGCCGAGTGCCTGCTCGCCGCCGGGGCCGGTCTGCGTCGTGACCACCAGCGTCTCGTCGGCCGGGATGTCCCCGCCGATCGTGAAGCTCGTAGTGCCGTCAGGGTTGGGCCCGACTCCGCCGCTTTCCGTCCCGCCGGTTCGGCCAGCCGGAGTGAACCACGGCTGCTGGCACATCTTCCCCGCTGGCAAGTACGCGACGACGGCATTGACGCCCGCGTTCTCGAGCGCTGCCTGCAGGCCGGCAGCGTCGGTGAGCGAGTCGACCTTGACCGTCACCGAGCCGTCCGCGTTCTTCGTCACGGCATAGGCCGCCTGCGCGCCCGCAGACAGGAAGAACGCTCCCGCCGTGGCCGCAGCCGCGAAGCCGGCCGCCACTACGCCGGCGAGAGCGAGCCGACGTCCGCCCCACCGCTGTCCCGTCGAGCGCGGCTTCGTCGATACCAGGCCACGCAGCTCCACCAGGAGCCGCTCCTCGAAATTGCTCACGTTGTCACCTCCGGTAGATCGCTTACACCGAGGGTGGGGAGGTCAAGCCGATCCCGCAGCCGACTACGTCCACGGTGGAGTCGCACCCGAGCAGCGACGCCGCTGATCCCGAGCGCCCGGCCGGCTTCTTCGACTGAGAGGCCATCGACCGCCACCAGCTCGAGAACGGCCCGCTCTCCTGCTGGCAGAGCGCTTAACTCGCGGTAGAGAGTCCGCGCGGCCGTCTCGCCGTCGATTCGCTCGTGCAACGCGGCGAGATCGTCCTCGGCCACGAGCTCGCGGCCACGCACCCGCGCGACCGTTCGCAGTTCCTTCGCGCTCCGCCGCCACTCGTCGGCCACGACGTTGCGGGCGATCCCGAACAGCCACGCTGCCGGCTCACCCCGCCTGCGCCTGTACGAGCGCGCCGACTCGATCGCGGCAATGAACACGTCCGCAGTCAGATCAGCGGCCAGATACGGATCATCCACCCGCCGGGCCACGAAACGCTGTACCGCTTCGACGTGCTCACGGTAGAAACGCTCGAACGCGTCCCGGTCGGAAGCGATCTCGGCCAACCCGTACACTCGCACCTCCTCAGATCCTCGCTCATCAACAGCTCTTCGGCGATGGCCGCAGACCCGTTACCGGCCGAGGATCAAGCGTCGGCGGCTCAGGGGACATTCCCGAGCACTGGCCCGGGCGAGGGCTTCCACTCTTCTGTGAGGCCCGCGCGTAAGCCGCGCGTAAGTTGTCTCGCAGCAGCCGGTAAAGCGGGCTTCGCGGCGCGGTCGATCGGCGCCAGGTCTGGAGATGATCGCACGGTCGCGGGCCGGCAGACCTTTTCGAGTTGTTCGCCCGCGGCGACCGAGGATCCCAACGACAACGCTCTAGCCGCGATGGATGGCCGGGGATCCGCCACCCATTAGAGAGGAGAAGGTCGAATGGGCACGACAATCCAGCTTCCAGACCCGACGTTCCAGCCGGGCCACGAGCTGTTCCGCGACCTCAACCACCGAGTCCGCGAGCTCGTCGGCGAAGACTACGAGGAAGGGTTCTTCTTCTGCGAGTGCGCCGATGAGGGCTGCGCCGCCGCTCTGCGAATGAGCGGTGCCGAGTACGACGCCCTCTGCCGTGACCCCGGCTGCTACGCCGTGATTCCAGGCCACGAAAGCCCTGAGATCGACACGGTCGTCGGTCGGAGTGGCGGGTACGTGCTCGTCCGCGTCCAGTGGCCTGTCCCTCATGGCCTCGGAGTCGGGCCGATCGGGCTTACCGACGACTTACAAGCCGTTGCCGGAGGGCTAACACCCTCGACGTAGCGTCAACCAAGAAGAACCGCCGCCGCCGATCTCGCGCATCGACTCTCCAGACCTACGGTGCGCGTCCTAGATCGGCGACGAGACGAGGGGACAACTTCCGGCATAAGAACAGGAGGTAACTGACATGGGTATCAGCGCAAGTCTTCTCTTGGGCGCCGCGGGCGCCGTCCTGATCTGGGCCGTCCATGCGACGGTGTCAGGCGTGAACATTCACACGGTCGGTGTCATCCTGCTCATCGTCGGCGCAGTCGGTTTCGTAACCTCGCTCTTCTTCTGGTCGAGCTGGGGCGGCTTCGGGGCCAGAGGCCCGGCCACGACGGGCACGCCGGTCGTTCGCGGGACACTCGACAGGCAGTAAAGACAACCTCCCCTCGGAAGTCGAGGAAGTGCTCTGGCTACGCGACGGGCGAGGGGAATGGACCAACATGCAAAGGAGGGTGTGTTCCATGGTTCTCCTCGTACTTCTCGCGGTTCTTGCGATCTTGGCATTCGGCGTCGGATTCACGCTCCATTGGCTCTTCATCGTGGCGGCGGTCTTGGCGCTCGTATGGCTGATCTCGCTCTTCACCGGCGCTCTCGGTGGCCGTAGCCGTGGCGCTTGGTGGTGAGCCCCACAGGCCCCTTGCAAGACAGCTAACTGGGGCCTCGAGCGCGAACCCTCTCGTCCCGCCCGGAGAGCCAGTTCCGGGCGGGGCGGGAGCTCCGCCGCGACGCCTGTCGATCTTCGATCGCTTTGCCGAGGCAGCGTCGGAATTCGCGAGCCATGCGGTCTTCTTCAGCGGGCCCCAGTGCTTGGCTCCGCGACCGAGGAAGTTGTGGCCTGGCTCCGCACGGAGGCGACGGACCGCGACCACCTACGACCGAAGCCGAAGGTCCGCCGACCTCCTATCTTCAGAATTGGTGGTCGCAGCTAGCGGGCGCGCGCTCAGTGTCCGTCCCTTGGCGCGAGTGCGTAGATCCGGCCGAGTCCGACGAGGTAGAGGCGGCCGTAGCCGGTGACGACGGGGGAGTAGTCGCCGTCCGCCCACTGCTCGACGAGACGGCCGCTGCCGGCGTCGAGCGCATAGGTCTTGTGGGCCAGGGTTGAGAGATAGACGATCCCGTCGACCACGGAAGCCGCGCCCGAGATCGGCGCGCCGGTGTTGAAGTCCCAGCGCGGCGAGCCGGTGGCGCCGTTGATCGCGTAGAGGCGGTGGTCGTAGGAGCCGACGAGGACGAGGCCGCGCCAGACGGCCGGCGAGGCGTAGACGTAGCTTCCCGTTCCGAAGCTCCAAAGCTGGGCTCCGGTTCGGGCGGAGAAGGCGTAGACGTGGCCGTCGACCGAGCCGACGAATACGCGGTCGCGGCTGATCGTGGCTGTCGAGTAGAAGTTGCCGTGTCCGCCGTCCGTCCAGACCACCTTGCCGCTCCGCGCGTCGAGCGCGTCGAACGCGCCGGCGTAGGTGCCGATGAAGATCCGTCCCCCGGCGAGCGACGGGGAGGCTTTGATCGGCGCGCCTGCGTCGTAGCTCCAGCGCGGCGCGCCGGTGCGGGCCGCGAAGGCGTAGACGTGTCCGGACTGGTCGGCGGCGTAGACCGTGTCGCCCGCGATCAGCGGCGATGACTCGCTGGGGCCGATTGCGTGACGCCACTCGATCCCGCCGGTCTGGGGCGAGAGGGCGACGATCGCGCCGCCGCGCAACGGTGAGCAGCGCGGATCGCCGATGAAGGCGGCGATGACGAGGCCGTCGCCGAGTGCGGGCGACGACCAGCCGCAGCGGTGCGAGTAGTAGCGCCAGCGCTCCTGGCCGGTCGCGGGGTTGATCGCGTGGAGGCGGCCGTCGAATCCTTCCTCGAAGATGCTGCCGTAGCCGACGACGGGCGGGAACTCGAGCAGCGCGCGGCCGTGGAACGTCCACGTGCGGTGGAACGGCGGCCGGAGGCCGGGCGCGGTCACGGCGCGGGAGCGCGTGTTGTCGGCGCCGTAGGTCGGCCACGGCAGTGCCGTGTTCTGCACGGGCGGCGGCGGCGCGGTGATGGCGGGTTTCGACGTCGCCCGGGGCCGGGCGGTTCCACAGGAGACGAGCGTTGCCGCAGCGGTGACGAGAACGCCGACGGTTAGCGATCTCATCCGCCCGGTTGCTCGCCGCTGAGGTGTGTCCAGAGGTTGGAGACCATCCGCGAGATGTGCGCCCAGTGCGCGCTCGCGCCGAAGTTGAAGACGCCGGCGTCGAAGACGGTCGAGCGGCCCATCCGGTAGATCGTCATGTCGGCCGGCTTGCCCTTGCCGAACTCGTTGGGGATGTCCGCGAGGATGTCGGTGTCGTCGGGCGAGACCGTGTTCGGCTCGTCGATCTCGATCCCGTAATCGCCGAACGTCGCGCCGTCGCGCAGGCCGGTGCCTTTGAAGAGCCACGGTGCTGCCTGCCTGTCGATGAGGTGGTAGGGATTGTTCGGGTACTTGCCCTCATCCCAGCCGACGTACTGGGCGCCGAGAAGGGACGCCTCGGGGCGACCGAGGTCGCGCCATCGGGTACGGCCGAGCATCGTGTTGCCGTGGACCACGACCTTGTAGAAGAAGTTGTTGGCCGAGAGGAAGGCGAGGTTCCCGCCGGCGTCGCGGTACTGCGTGATCAGGTCGTAGACGTGGGAGGTGACGTACTCCTCGTGGCCGGCGAAGACGATCAGCCGGTAGCGGAGGAGTTGCTTCACGCTCGTGATCCGCTCGAGGTCGTCGTCGGAGAAGAAGTCGGCGCGATAGCCGCTCGGCCAGTACCAGCGGAGGAAACCGAGGTCGAGGCGCCAGAACTGCTCCGGCAGCCCGGCGGGCACGTGTTGTCCCCGGACGTCGCGGGCGGCGAACGGATGGGTGAGGTCGACGTTGTGGACGGCGGGGTTGAGGTACCAGCTGTCGCCGCCGACGACGTCGTAGGCGTGCCAGGTGTTGGTCGGCTCGATGACGAGCACCGGCGCGGTGCCGAGCTGCAGCGGGCGGAGGATGAACGGCGCGTAGTCGTGGTGGCCGCGCCAGGTCAGGCGGGCGACGTAGTCGCCGCTCGGCCAGCTCGAGCCGAGGCGGAGGCGTACGGTCCAGGGGTTTCCGGTCGCGGGGCGGTGCAGTGGTTGCGGCGCGCTCATCGGTTTGCCGAAGGTGTGCTTGTCCCAGCCTCCGCACTTCGCGCGCGAGGTTCCGACGGCTCCGGCGAGGAAGAGCTGGAGCGTGGCGCGCTTCGTGAAGCCGCCGGCGATTCGGAGGACGGCGACCTGGCCGGGCTTGTAGCTGCGTGCGCCGAACCCGGCAAGCAGCGGCTGCGGCTTCGTTCCGCCGGGGACGAGGACCAGGGTGTAGACGAGCACGAGCGCGGCGACGAGCACGACAGCGGTGAGGACGGGCAGGTCGTGGCGCCGCCGGCGCTGCCGGCGACGCAGGGGTAGAGGGGCCGGAATCGGGCGTTCGCGGGGCCGTTCGGGGGCGATGACCATGCGGCCACGGTCGAAGAAAGGGCCAACCGCTCCCTAACGGCTCGCTAACGGCGGCTAGGAGCGCCAGGCGCGAGGGTGCTAGAACGTCTCGCGTTGCTCGAATTCGCGATCCTCGGTCCGCTCGAAGCTCGCGCAGGAGGCGAGTCGATCGCCTTGGGCGGGCCGAAGCAACGTGCTCTGCTGGCGATGCTGCTGCTCGCGGCCGGCCGAGTTGTCTCGATCGACCGGCTCGTCGAGGCGCTCTGGACCGACGGGCCGCCAGCGACCGCCGTCGCCTCGCTCCAGAACTTCGTCGCGCAGCTGCGGAAGGCGCTCGGTCCGGACGCGATCGAGACGCGCGCGCCGGGTTATGTCATGCGACTCGAGCCCGAGCAGCTCGATGCCGCCCGGGTGCGGAGCCTCGTCGACGAGGCGCGGGCGAGTGAGCCGGTGCGCCGCGCGCAGCTGCTCGACGAGGCGCTCGGCCTGTGGCGCGGCGAGCCCCTTGACGAGTTCCGCTACGAGGCGTTCGCCCAAGAGGAGATCGCACGGGTGGAGGACTTCCGTCTCTCTCTGCTCGAGGAGCGAGCCGAGGCGAAGCTCGCGATCGGCGAGCACGCCGACCTCGTCACCGATCTCGAGGCGCTCGTCCACGCCCATCCCCTACGCGAGCGGCTCCGCGCCCAGCTGATGCTGGCGCTCTACCGCTCCGGTCGCCAGGCGCAGGCGCTCGAGGTCTACCGCGAAGGCCGGGAGAAACTCGTGGAGGAGCTCGGCCTCGAGCCGAGCCCGCTCCTGCGCGGCGTGCACGCCTCGATCCTCCGTCACGAGACGTTCGCCGGCAGTCGCGGCGCGATCCCGGAAGTCGAGCACTTCGATGAGGTCGCGGCCGCGATCCTCGCGGGCAAGGTCACGATCGTCGTTGCCTCGGGCTCGGAGCCGCTCGCCTCGGAGCTGGCCCGCCGCTTCGGCCTCGAGGAGACCACGCCCGAGCTGGCGCGGATCTCGCAGGCGGTCGCGGTGCTGAACGGCGCCGGCCCGCTCTACGACACCCTCCACACGCTCGTCGAGAGCGACGGGGAGCCGACCGCCGTCCACCGCTTCCTCGCCGGCCTGCCCGGCCTGTTGCGCGAGCGCGCTACAGGCCAGCCGCTCCTGGTCACGACCGGCTTCGAGCTCGCGCTCGAGCGGGCGCTCGAGGAGCGCGAGGAGCCGTACGACACGGTCTGCTACCTCGCCGCCGGGGAGATGCGCGGCAGCTTCTGCCACATCCTCCCGAGCGGCACGGCGAACCTGATCGAGCGGCCGAACGCGTACACGAGCGAGCTCGACCTCGATGCGCGCACCGTCCTTCTTCACCTCCAGGGCCGGATCGACCGGTCGGCCGAGCGCGCCTGGGAGAGCTTCGCCGTCACCGAGGACGACTTCATCCATTACGGCGACGTCGTACGTCGGCTGCCCGTGGCGCTCGCCGCGCGGCTGCGCCGCACTCATCTCCTCCTGCTCGGCTACACGCTGTCGACCTGGACGCTGCGGGTGGTGCTCGAGCGCCTCTGGGGAAGCGAGCCGCTCCCGTACCGCTCCTGGTCGGTGAACGCCGGGCCGGAGCCGCTCGAGCGGGAGTTCTGGCGGCGGCGCGACGTCGAGGTGGTCGACATGGCGCCCGCGGCGTACGTGGCGGAGCTCGAGCAGGCGCTGAAGAAGGCGGCGGCGCGATGACAGCGATCCCCGACAGCCCGTACAAGGGCCTCGCCGCGTTCGAGGACTCGGAGCTCGACGCGCTCCTCTTCTTCGGCCGCGAGCGCGAGGTCGAGGCGGTGGCGGCGAACGTCCTCGCCAGCCGGCTCACCGTTCTCTACGGCCCGAGCGGCGTCGGCAAGAGTTCCATCCTCCACGCGGGCGTGGCGCGGCGGCTGCGCGAGCTGAGCGAAGCGCCGGTCGTGGTGCACGACTCGTGGGCGGAGGATCCGGCGGGCGGGCTCATCGCGTCGGTGCGGGCGGAGTGCGGCGAGCTCGGCCCGACCGCCGGGCTCGTGGACACGATCGCGGCGGCGGCCCAGCACGGCGGCGAGCTCCATCTCCTGCTCGACCAGTTCGAGGAGTACCTCCTCTACCACGGCGCCGAAGGCCCGTTGAGTTTGGCGCTCCCCGAGCTGCTGCGACGGCCCGGCCTCCGTGTGAACGTCCTGCTCGCAATCCGCGACGACGCCCTGTCCGAGCTCGACGAGTTCACCGGCCGGATCCCGGAGCTGTTCGGGAATCTCCTGCGCCTCGACCGGCTCGACCGCGCGGAGGGCCGCGTCGCGATTCTCGGCCCGCTCGCGCGCTACAGCGAGCTGAGCGGCGAGCGGTTCACCGCAGAGGAGGCGCTCGTCGAGGCAGTGCTCGACGAAGCGTCCACCGAGACGGGAGTCGAGGCGGCCTATCTCCAGCTCGTGCTGGAACGGCTCTGGGAGCGGGAGCGGGACGCCGGCTCGCACGAGCTCCAGCTCTCAACGCTCCGCGCGATCGGGGGCGCGAGAGCCGTCGTCCGCGAGCACGTGCACGGAGCCCTCGAGCAGCTGACCGCCGCGGAGCAGGAAGCCGCGGCGCGGGTCGTGCGCCAGCTGGTCACGCCGTCGGGCCGCAAGCTGTCGCACGAGGCCGGCGACCTCGCCGAATACGCGGACGTCGAACCGCCGCAGCTGCGGGATCTGCTCGAGCAGCTCGGCCGGCGGCGGATCGTCCGCGGCGTCAACGGCACCCCAGGCGCGCCGACCCGCTACGAGATCTTCCACGACGTGCTCGGGCCCCCGCTCCTCGCCTGGCAGCACGAACACCAGCTGCGCCAGGAGATCGACCGGGCCGGACGCCAGCGACGCCGCCTGCGAGCGATCGTCGGGGCAACCGTCCTGGCCCTCCTCGTGGTCGGCGCGGTCGCCGCCTACGCCCTGATCCAGCGGAGCGACGCGCGCACCCAGGCGCAGCACGCGCACGGGCGCGAGCTCGCGGCGCGCGCGCTCGCGGACATCCCCACCAATCCACAGACCAGCGTCCAGCTCGCGCTCCACGCCGCCGAGCTTGCCCCAGGCTCGGAGACGACCTCGGTTCTCCGCGCGAGCCTCCTCGCGATGCGGGACGAGAAGATCCTGCGGCTCGGCGGCTCGATCATCACCGCCGCGTTCGCGCCGCGCGGCGAGCACCTGATGATCGCGAGCAGCAACGGGAGACTCGGCCTCTACGACGGCTCCGGCAGCCAGATCACGAGACTGCCGCGCCAGCCCGGCCTGACGGCCGCCGTCTGGAGCCCCGCCGGCAACCTCTTCGCGACAGGAGCCGCGAACGGCAAGGCGGAGATCTGGAGAGTCGGCGCCACCACGCCCCTTCGCACCATCCCGACCACCTCCTCGATCACCACGCTCTCCTTCGACCGGACGACGCTCCTCGTCGCCAGCGGCACCCATGTCCGCCTTGTCGACCTCGCGACCGGCCGGACGAAGACGCTCCGGTTCCCGGGCGCAATCGTCGCCGCGGCACTCGATCCGACCGGAGACGTCTTCGCCGTCGCCATGCGCCACGGCAAGACGACGAGCGCCGAGATCCTCGCCACTCGAACCGGGCGCCGGATCGCCGCCCTCCACGAGGCCGGGATCCGCTCTTTCGCCTTCAGCCCCAACGGCAAGCTGCTCGCGAGCGGCAGCTACGACCTCACGGCGCGCCTCTGGAACGCGCGCACCGGTCGCTTGCTCCACGTCCTGCCGCACAAGGGCTACGTCCTCGCCGAGCGCTTCTCCCCCGACGGCCGCTCGCTCGTGACCTCGAGCTCCGACGGCGGCGCCTACCTCTGGGACGTCGCGACCGGCCAGCGCGAACTGCTGCTCATCGGCGCGACCGGCGCGATCCAGGCGGCGGCGTTCAGCCCCGACGGAAGCGAGATCGCAACCGCATCTGCCGACCGGCTCGCACGCATCTACTACAGCCAGGACGGACGGCTGCTCGCCCCACTCGCCGGCGACGACCAAGCTGTGACGAGCGTTGGCTTCGATCCGAGCGGGCGGTGGCTCGTCACCGCCAGCGCCGACGGCACCGCGCGACTGTGGGACGCGCAACCGGCAGGGACGCTGCGGACGATCGACGTTCGCAAGACCGAAGTGCAGGCGCTCTGGTTCGGCGACGACGCGGTCAGTGTCGCCGGGACCGAGGCGCGGATCCTCACGACGGCGGGCCGCCTCATCAAGACGCTGGCGATGCCGGGACCGATCGTCGCGGCCGCGACAGCGGGAAACACGATCGCCCTTGCCGACAGTTCCGGCGACGTCCTGCTGTACCGCGACGGCCACCTGACCCTGCGCCGAGGCTTGAACGTCACGGCGATCGCCGTGGAACGGAACGGTGCCGTCCTGCTCGGCCAGAAGAACGGCACAGTGAGCTACTACGGCGCCACCAACGCCCTCGCCCAGGTCGGGGCTCCCGTCCTCGGCCTCTCGACGGGCGGCGGCCGGTTCCTCGTCCGGATGGCGAACGAGGTCCTCGTCTACACGGACGGCGGCACGCTCCTCAGCACGATTCACACCGCCGCGACGCGCGCCGTCCTCTCCCCCGGCGGCCTCGGCGTCGCGACGAGCGAGGGGAAGGTCGCGCAACTCTGGGATGCGACGACCGGGAAGCTCCTCCACACGCTCACTGGCCACACGTCGCCGATCACGGATGTGGAGTACTCCCCCAACGGCCTCGACCTCGTCACGGTCAGCTACGACCACACGGGTCTGATCTGGAGCGCGCGCAGCGGCCGCCTGATCCACCGCCTCATTGGCCACTTCTTCCCCGTCTACTCGGGCAGTTACAGCCCGGACGGCCACTGGATCGTGACCGCAAGCCAGTTCACCGCCGGCCTCTGGAACGCCGCAAACGGGCAGCTGATGTTCTACGTCGGCCGCCACGCCGCACCGCTGACCGGCGCAAGTTTCAGCCCCCACGGCGACTGGATCCTCACGGCCAGCAAGGACGGCACCGCGCGCGTCTACCACTGCCAGGTATGCGAACCGCTCGGACAACTCGAAGAGCTCGCAACACTCCGTCTCGGCAGGCTCACCGCCCCGTAGCGGAGGGTTAGCCGGCCGTTGGTGCGCGATTAGCGCTTAGGAGCAGCCTCGAGAGGCAATGAAACGCCTCTCGGTAGTCGGACTCCTGTTCTCGCTTTTCCTTCTGCTCGGAGGAGTTCCGACGCCCGGCGCGGCCCGGTCTTCGCTCGCCTATCACTGGCCGATCAAGCCGTTCGACCGCCAACACCCGATCCGCGGCGTCTTCGGCGACCCGCGCACCCTTGTCATCGACCAGCCCTTCGGCGTTACGCGACGCGACGACAGCGGCGTCTATTCCTTCCACAGCGGCGTCGACATCGTCGCCACACCCGGCACGCGGGTGTACCCGGTTGTCAGCGGCCGGGTGGTCATGGCCGGCGTCCACGAGATCGTCGTCGACAGCAGCAACGACCGCGCTTTCCAATACTGGCACCTGCGCTGCAACGTCGCGCTTGGGCAAGAGGTCGTCGCCGAGCACACCGTCCTCGGCTGGATCCAGCGGCCGTTCGATCACGTCCACCTCGGCGAGATCGACGATCACCGCGATCAGAACCCCCTCGCCCGCGGCCACCTCGAGCCGTACGCCGACCACACGACACCCCGGGCCATCGCCCTCGACCTCAGCAACGGCCCATCGCCAGAACTGACCGAGGGCGGGTTGCTCAGCCGCAGCACCACGTTGGCGATCGAGGCGATCGACGAGCCGGCGATGCCGGTGCCCGGACCGTTCGCCGGCCTGCCACAGACACCGGCGCTCGTCGAGTGGCGGCTCCGCACCGGCCCGAGGTGGAGCATCTGGCACATCGCGGCGGACTTCCGGCAAACCGTGCCGACCTCCGCCGACTTCTGGCAGGTCTACGCCGCCGGCACCTACCAAAACTCCCCGGTCTTCGATCGGCGGCTCTACAAAGGGATTGCCGGCCTGTACCTGTTCCGGGCCGACCTCGACACGAGCCGGCTCCCGCCCGGCCTCTACGAGCTCGAAGCCCGCGTCGCCGACATTCGCGGCAACAGCTCCACCACCACCTGGTCGCTCGAGATTCAGTCACCTGTCAAATAGCTAGCTACAAGAGGGCGCCGAGGTGCCACGAAGCCGTTCCCTCTCGTGCCGCCATGGCCTTCCGAGCGCTACGGAGTGGCCGGAAGGCTCGGCGAGGCCCTCGACCCCTTCGATCGCTCAGGTCGCCAACTACGGCACCTCGTTCGGTGAAGCGCGCCGCCGAGCGCTCGCGACCACCTACGGATGAGGCCGCAGGGCCGAGGCCTCATCCGTAGGGTCGCGGGGCCTCTTGGAGCCGGGTTCGAGTCCGTTTAGGTCCATCGGCCTGTTGCACTTATTACGACGTTCTCCCTGCATACGGGCATAGTCGGATCTACCGTTCGCGTACGAGGAGACCGGACAGCACTCAAACCGTTTCCTCGGCGCGCGGCTTCGAGAGCTCTTCGGTTAGGTCCGTCAACGATGGGACTCCAATCGGCGGGGCTCAGAACGACGCCTGGTCGTGAGTGAGGCGATGTGTTCGAGAATGGTGTCCAGTGCCGCCTCGAGTGGGTCGACGTCACGGTGGACCTGTGAAAGGACTAACCCGCCTTGGACGGTGGCTAACAGAGCCGTGGCCAAGCGGTCGGGATCGGCGCTCCGACGCAGGTCGCCCCGCTTATACATGGCCTGCAATCCATCTCGAATCGCGCCCTCCCACCGGTCAAATCCGTCGACCAGATCCTCGCGACACTCCGGGTGTGCCTCGAACAGCTCTCCGGCGAGGCTTCCCAGGGGGCAGCCACCTTGGCATTGGATTTGACGTCGGCCCTCAACCAAGAGATCACGCCATGCCCGCAGGGCCTCCAAACTGTCCAGGCTTGCGAGAGGAGGTTGTTGGCTCTCGAGGATCGCCCGGGTCTGATGTGCGATCACGGCACGGACCAGCCCCTGCTTGTCACCGAAGTAGTGGTAGAGCTGCGAGGCGCTTACTCCGGCCGCATTCTGCACGTCCTCCCAGCTGGTGCCTGCCACGCCGCCCGAATACATCAGCATCGCCGCGGCTTCGACGATCCGTTCGCGGGTGGCTAGCCCCTTGGCTGTGAACGTTCGCTCATCAGAGCTCTCTGCATCGCTACCAGTCACCGACATCGGCATACCTGCCCTAATACATAAATTGGAGTTGACACTTCATTACAGTATGACATACTGGAGTGAACACTTCAAAATTTAGGAGATCCGAACTACCAATGAGCGCACTCCCAGGAAAGACGGTACTCATCACGGGCGCCAACGCCGGGATCGGCAAGGAGGTGGCCCGGCAACTGGCATCACGTCCCGAGATCGCGCCGCATCTACCTGGCGTGCCGGAACCGAGAGCGGGCGACAACGGCAAAGGCCGAGCTCGAAGCGGAGACCGGCCGGCGCATCTTCGACATCGTTCTCATGGACGTTGCCGATCTGGGTTCGGTCCGCGCCGGCCTGGCGGCCATCGACGGATCCGTCGACGCGCTGGTCATGAACGCTGGTGTCATTGGCCCGCAGTCGATGGACTTGACCGCTGACGGGGTCACCACCGTGTTCGCGACGAACGTCCTTGGCCACGTCGTCCTCCTCGAAGGGCTCCTGGCCGAGGACCGGCTTGGCGAGGTTGCGGTCCTCGCCGGAAGTGAAGCAGTCCGCGGAGTTCCGAAGTTGCGGATGAAAGGGCCATCCTTCGTCTCAACCTCAGCCGATGAACTCGCCACCGTCATCGACGGCAGCTACTTCGCCAGCAGAAAACCTGACTTCAACCTAGCGTTCGGCCAGGCCAAGTACATCGGGGCCCTCTGGATGGCCTACCTGGCCCGCCAACACCCCGACCGCCGATTCATCACCGTGAGCCCCGGCAACACCACCGGCACCCAAGCCCCCAGCGACCTTCCCCTACCGATGCGGGTAGCCGCCAAGTACGTCATGCCCGCCCTAGGTCTCGCCCACAAACTCGACGTGGGAGCGAAGCGGCTCGTCGACGGCGTCACCGACCCGACCCTGTCCAGCGGCGCGTTCTACGCCAGCGCGGCCAACAAGCTCAAGGGTCCCTTGGTCAACCAAGCGGACTTCTTCCCCGACCTGGCCAACCCGTCGTTTCAGGACAACGCCAACGAGGCCATCCACCGCTTCATCACTTAAGACAGTCCGTACCGCCTTCGCCCGGGCTGGACGATCGACCGTCCACTTTCGACTTCGCCTTTCACCTCTTGGTCCGTACAGTCGGTCGCGAGAGAATGGAGAGCAGGCGGACAAGAGGTTCCGGAGGGTTCAAAAGCTGTCCGGTTAGGTCCATTCCCGTTGCGCTTATTACAACGTTTTGCCTGCAACTAGATTCCTTTGAATGTCCGATCGCTTGTCCGCTCGCTCGGCGGTGGGCAGGACCACCCTGCGAGTACGTGCTTTGGTTGTCTTGTCCGAGATGAGGTCGATGAATGCCCCGGCGAAGCGCGGGTCGAACTGGGTTCCAGCGCAGCGCTCGATCTCAGCCAGGGCGGTGCTGACCGGCATAGCTTGCTGATAGACGCGGTCGTTCGTCATTGCGTCGAAAGCGTCGGCGACGGAAAAGACCCGGGCAGCGAGCGGGATCTGGCAGCCTTGCAGGCCGAGCGGGTAACCGGTGCCGTCCCAGCGCTCGTGGTGACAGGTGACGACGTCATGGATGACTGGCGGTAGGAACGTCAGCTCGTCGACCATTCGCCCGCCGAGGAGTGGATGCGTTTCGAGGACGGCGCGCTCCCAGTCCTCGAGGGGGCCTGGCTTGTTGAAGGCGAAGTCCGGCATCCCGATCTTGCCGACGTCGTGGAGAGCGAAGGCGTGCCAAAGGCATGGCGTGCATGTGAGTTCGGGGGCGGCCGCGGCAGTGAGTTCGAGGCCAAGGTCGCCAACCCGGTGTACGTGCTCGTAGGTGCCGGTGTCCCGGACTCGGAGCACCGCGAGCATGGCGTGGACGACGACATCCTGCGGCTCCAGAGACGGCAACGCGGCAGGCAGTGAAACGGCCACATTCCAGTTATCGTCCCCGGCTTGTGCGCCCGCAAGGGTCGTTTGATTCAAGCTCCAGGATTTGACTCATTTGATCCACAGGCATACTTGTGGTGGGGGGAGGATGCGTGAGCGGGCTCGAGCACGTACTGGACAAACTCGGCGGTGCTGAGATCGCGACGGCGCTCGAGGAGGTGCCCGTGCACGCCTTCGTCTACGACCGCGACGGTGTCATTCGTTGGCAGAATCGGGCGGCGGTTGCCGATGCCGGTGAGCGGATCGGTGAGCCAGGCCTGGCGTTGCTCACCGAGCTGAGCGCGGAGCGAGGGCTGAGGCTCTGGGAGCAGGCGATCTCCGGGAAACCCGTGGAGGTTACGCTCGAGGTCCGGCTGTCTGACGGTACAACGGCCTGGAGAGACCTCAGCGTGGCGCCCCTGCGCGACGGTGGCAGCGTCGTCGGTATCTTCGGGGTCGGCGTTCCGGCTCGGGAGCAGGCTCCGCCGTCGACCGCCAGCCCCTCGTTTGGTCTTACCGGGCGGCAGCTCGAGATCCTCCAGCTGCTCGCCGAGGGGAAGTCGACTGCCCAGATCGCCGAGGAGCTCTTCCTATCGAAGGTGACGGTCCGGAACCACATTGCCCACCTGATGGCAAACCTCGGCGTTCACTCGCGGATGCAGGCGGTCGCCGTCGCCAACCAGGCGGGGCTCCTCGGACGCCAGGACCTAGGCATGGGTGGTTCACTCAGAGCGTTGGGCGAGGCCTTTGAGTTGCTCAGCGAGGGTGTCCTCATCATCGACCGTGCCGGTCGGGTGGTGAGCGTTAATCCAGCGGCGTGTGCACTGCTCGGTCGGACGGAGAGAGAGCTGCGCACTCCCAACTACTTGCTTGAGCTCGACGTGCGAGACGAGACAGGTGTTGGCATCCCAGGGCAGTGGAGTATTGGCACCGACGTGCTCGAGACCGGTCAAGCGGTGCGCGAGTTGAAGGTCAGTGTCGCCAAGCGCGACGGATCGCGTATGTGGCTGTGGATCAATTACCAGCCGTTGATCTCAGCGACCGGCAGACCTGTCCACGGGTTGGTGGTGTCGCTGCGCCCCTCCGCGGAAGGGGTGGTCATGCCCCGGACCTTGGCGACAGCGGACACTCCGCTGACGCCGCGCCAACTCGAGATCCTCCAGCTACTCGCCGACGGCCACTCAACGGACGAGATCGCGGAGGCGCTCGTGCTCAGCAAGGCAACTGTCCGCAACCACATCGCCACGCTCCTCACAGCACTCGGAGCCCACTCGCGCATCCAGGCGATTGCTATCGCCAACCGAGCCAGCTGACCCCAGACGCGGTGACCGGGCGTCCGCCGGCTTCAAGACCGGTGCTTGGTCCGGACTCGCGGCCGTGAGAGAATGGAGAGAAGGCGGGCCAGAGGTTCCGGCGGGTTTGAAAGCTGTCCGGTTAGGTCCGTTCCCGTTGCGCTTATTACAACGTCTTGCCGCTGGATGTGTCGTCTATCCAGACAACAGTAGTGTTACAATGATGGCGAGATGAGCGAACGCTCGACAACTAGCCTCGCCCTCTCCTGGAGCGGCGGGAAGGACTCGGCACTTACTTTGTGGACGCTCCGCCGTAAGCAGTGCGAGCCGCATGCGCTGATCACGACCGTGACCGAGACCTACGACCGGATCAGCATGCACGGCGTCAGGCGCGAGCTCCTCGCCCGGCAGGCCGATGCCCTCGCAACTCCGCTCGTCGAGGTCGCAATCCCGCCGACGTGCAGCGACGCCGTCTACGAGCAGCGGATGGATCAAGCGTTCGCAGGTGCGCGCCTCTCGAGCGTCGACACCGTCGCCTTCGGCGACCTCTTCCTCGAGGACGTCCGCGCCTATCGTGAGGAGCGCCTCGCGGATGCGTGTCGCCGTGCCGTCTTTCCGCTCTGGGGACGCGACACGACCGAGCTCGCCAACGAATTTATCGACAACGGCTTCGAGGCGACCATCGTCTGCGTCGATCCGCGCGTACTCGACTCGTCGTTCGCCGGGCGCGCCTATGACAGGCGGCTGCTCGCCGACCTGCCGCCGGGCGTCGACCCCTGCGGCGAGAACGGCGAGTTCCACACCTTCGTTCACGCGGGGCCTCTCTTCTCGCAGCCAATCGTCTGCACACGCGGCGACGTCGTCGAGCGGGAGGGGTTCGTCTTCTGCGACCTCGTTCCGAGCTAACGCTCGGGAATCAGGGGATCCAGCAGGCGATCAACCTTTCCGGAGAGTTTGAGAACAGTCCTCTCAGGAACCCGAGCGGCCCATGCTGACCCCGACACCGAACGTCCGCCAGACTCAAGACCGGCGCTCGGTCCGGACTCGCGGCCGTGAGAGAATAGATAGGAGGCGGGCCAGAGGTTCGGGCGGGTTTTGAAGCTGTCCCATTAGGTCCATCCGTTGTCGGATTGACAACGTTCTCCCTGCATGTCAGCGCCTTTTCGTCGGCGGAGGCCCGGACGCAATCAGCGGTCTCGCAGGTCTGTGGGCAACGGACCTAGCCGCCGCGCGGAAGGGTCGGATGGTGGGTGGGATAGACACCGACCGCGAAGCCGTACACCGTCTCACCCGACCGTGGAAGCTGGTCGAACTCCGCCACCAGCGCCGCCATCCGCACCCAGAACTCCGACGCTTGCGCCTCCGAGATGCGGGCGTGCCGGACGAAGCCCCACAGCTTCCCGTTTCGGTAGGCGTCGGCCGATTCGCGGGCGGCGACCTCGAAGTCGTTGAAGTCCCGGGGCATTTCATCGCTCTCCGGGCTCCGCTCGACACTCACGTAGAACATCCGAGCTGTGCGGCCGTAGAAGCGTTCCTCGATTGCCCGCACGCGGCGAGTCCGCACGACCTGAACCAGTCCAGTCTCGGCGAGCACCTTGACGTGGTGGGCGACGGTGCTCTTCGGCCGCTCGAGCGCGCCCGCGAGTTCGCTCACCGTCGCCGCCCGCTCGTGAAGCAAGCCGAGGATCGTGGTGCGGAGGGGATGGCTGATTGCCTTCACCTGGGAAGGCTGGGTGAGCGCGACCCGGTCGGCGAGGTCGTAGTCCGGCGGAGGCGAGTTGCCGGCCATGGCCCGAATAGACTAACATCGCCGACTGTTCCACCTTTATGGATCAATTGCGAGGAGGATCTGAGATGGCCGAGGTCGTGCTGTACCACCACGTGCAGGGGCTGACCGACGGAGTGCGGTCGTTCGCCGACGAATTGCGGCAGGCAGGCCACACCGTCCACACGCCGGATCTGTTCGATGGGCGAACGTTCGCCACGATCGACGAGGGCATCGCCTTCGCGCGCGAGGAGGGCTTCGGAACCCTCGCCGAGCGCGGCGTGGCCGCC
Source organism: uncultured Actinomycetes bacterium (assembly GCA_963737515.1). Lineage (GTDB taxonomy): Bacteria > Actinomycetota > Thermoleophilia > Gaiellales > Gaiellaceae > Palsa-739. Next base: position 73,098 of record CAVTSV010000004.1, read on the forward strand.
GCCGAGGGGATCGGCCCCGACGCCGTCTACGCCGGCTTCTCCTTCGGAGTCATGGTCGCTCAGCGGCTCGCCCAGACGCGACCCGGCGCCCGCGGCGCCCTGCTCATGTATTCCTGCCTCCCCGTTTCGGAGTTCGGGGACGCGTGGCCGCAGGACGTCCCCGTGCAGGTGCACGGCAAGGAGGCCGACCCCTTCTTCCTGGAAGACCTCGAGGCCGCCCAGACGCTCGTCGCCTCGACGGACCGCGCCGAGCTCTTCCTCTATCCGGGGAGGGAACACCTTTTTGCCGACTCTTCGCTCCCTGCGTACGACCCCGCGGCGGCGGCATTGCTCAGCGAACGCGTGCTCACATTCCTCGAATGACCGTGGTCTCCTGAGACGACTCCCTCGCGCTCCGCGACCACCTACTCCCATGGCCGAAGGTCCGCCGACCTCCTATGGATGAGGCGGGGTGGTTCGCGCAACGGTCGGTAGCACGATTCGTGCTACAGTATTCCCGATGCCACGCTCGCTTCACGTCCGTCTCGACGACGCTTCGGCGACCGCTCTCGAGATCGTGCGAGCTGGAGAGCTATCGGATTCAGAAGCTGTTCGCGTAGCGCTCCGGGAGACGGCGGCCCGTCGGCGACTGCGCTCGACTGTGAGGGACGAGGTGCGTCTCCTCGCCGCAGACGACGGCGACGTCGAGGAGATGCGGGTCATCCGAGAGCAACTCGCCGAGCTCGCTCCGCCACTCACGCGCTAGTGGTCCGCGGAGAAGTCTTCCGGCTTCCCGCTCCGCGCGGAGCGCGAGGGCACGAGCAGCGAGGTGCTCGCCACGCGGTCATAGTCCAAGCCGACGAGCTCCTCGGCCTCAGCACCGTGCTCGTCTCGCCCACCTCGTCTCACGCCCGCCCAGCGAGTTTCCGGCCAGCGATCATGCTCGCCGGCAAGGAGACGCGAGTCCTCGTCGAACAGACAACGGTCGTCGATCCCGACCGGCTAGGCCAATCAGCAGGACGACTCGACGCGCACGAACTTCGCGGCGTCGACGAGGCGCTCCTGCTCCTCTTCGGCCTATAGCGCGCGCCGTGGTCGAGGCCCGGTGACCCCCTCCGGATGAGAGATGTGCGCCGTTGCCAGAGGCTGCTGCACGTGCAACTGTCTCACCTAGGTGAACGCAAGCGCGATAACCGGAGCGGCAACGAAGATTCGGCTCCCGCTGATCCTTGAGCGCAAGCGCAAGTCCGAAGACGTCGTCCTCGAAGCCTCCTCCGCCGCAACAGGAGCGGAGATCCTCGCCGAGTTAGCCGCCGCGATCGGAGCGGTGCGCTCTGGTGGTGCGGCGGCGTATCTGGTGCGTGATGGGTCGTCTTCTCCCTGCCTGCGTCGACGGCTCGGCGAAGGGCGGCGTCGCGATCCCGATCGTCTACGCGGCCTGTGCCCGTGAAGCTCGTCAGCGTGGGGAGGGACTCGACGACCTACAGCCGTTCGATCCGCAGGACTACGCCCGGGTGCTCACGTCGTCGTGACGGTCACCTGGTAGAAGCCGATGCTGCCGGGGCTGTGGACGTCGATCTCAAGCTGCTGTCGCACGTCCACCGTGTGCGTCCCGGGCTTGAAATTGCCGTCCATGTTCTTGAGGGCTTGCTCGAGCGCCTTGTTGAAACCGGTGTGATGATCCTCGCCGGGAGTCATCGGCACACGACCTGTCGCCTCAGCCATCTGGGACCTCCTCGTTTAGCGTTTGCGCGACCCTAACGCGTCACGCGACCTTTCTCCGCATAGAGGCGCGCCGCCTCGCGCTCGACACGAGCAGCCTCTTCCACCTCGCCCGCCGCGGTGAGGACAGCCGCGAGGTCGAGGAGGGCCTCAGCGCGCATCGCGAGCCCGTCCGTGAGCGCCGCCATGTCCGCTCCTTCGCGCGCGAGCGTGAGCGCGACCTCGAGGTTTCCGGCGGCGGCTTCGATGCGGGCGAGCGCGCCGCGCCAGGTGACACTTCCCAGGACGTCCGTGAGGAAGGTTGCGTCGCGTGCAGCTTCCGCTATGTCCCGCGCCTCCTCGTGTCGCCCTTGAGCCACGAGTGCTGCGGCGAGTTGCGGTCTGAAGAACAAGCCCTGGCCGGATACCAGCTCCAACGCGATGCGGAGTTCGGCCTCGGCTGCCACGGAATCACCGGCGAGCCGCTCGACCTGAGAAGCGATTTCGGCCAGTCCTGCCGTGTGCATCTGCAGACCAAGCTCGCCGAAGATCACCTCTGCTTCTGCCCGCAGGCGCCGCGCCTCGTCGAAGTCCGCCTGCAGCGCGCGCAGGCCCGCGAGTGCGGTGAGGACGTTTCCGCGGAGCTGTCCGTTTCCGGCCGTTTCTGCGAGCAGCAGTTCGCAACGAGCGATCGCTTCGTCGACGGGTTCCGGCCCCCAGTAGAGCGCGGTGACGACGACGTCGACGGCTCGGGCGGCTGCGACGCGCTCGTCGCGCCTGCGCGCATAGCGCAACGCCTGCTCGCCGGCCGCGGCCGCCGCAGCAAAGCTGCAGCGGCCTAACTCGGCCCTTCCAATCCGACGCCATGCCTCCGAGAGGCCGCGCTCGTCGCCGAGCTCGGAGAAGACCTCGACCGCCTCCGAAGCCATCTCCAGGAAGTCCGTGCCCTCGAGCCTCTCGATCACGGCGGCGTCGAGCCGCGCGTACCACTCTTGCGCCCGGTCGCCCGCGGCGACAGCGTCGTCGGCGACGGCTCTGAGCAATTCGAGGGAGCGCTCTCCGTTCCCCGAGTCCCAGAGCGTCTGCGCGAGAAGACGGCGAAGCTCGAGATCGCCGTCCTGGAGCGCAAGTGAACGCTCGAGGAGGTTGTTGGCCGCCGGTGCATCGCTGCGGGCATAGGCGCGACGTCCGGCAGCGGCGAGCAACTCGTACGCCTCGGCGGCGAGCGCCTGGAGCTGCTCATCCTCGATCCCGAGTTCCCTGCGCAGGTGCACCGCCTGCTCGAGGTGATAGCCGCGGATCTCGTCGTAGTCCTCGCCGAAGCCCTCGCTCGCCAGCCACTCCGCAAACCGCTCGTGGTGCGCGGCGCGTCGCCGGAGCGGGGCGGAGGCGTAGGCGGCGTCCCGGATCAGCGCGTGCCGGAAGGAGAAGCCGTCCTCGCCCGGCACCGTGGACGCGGCGGGCTCGACGAGCTCGCGGCGGACGAGGTCGAGGAGCGTCGCGCCGAGAGCCTCCTCGCCGTTGCCGAGCGCGGCGACCGCGCCGGGCCAGAAGTCCTTTCCGACCACAGCCGCGCGCTCGAGCACGTCCCGCTCGACCGGCTCGAGCCGGTCGAGACGCGCGGCGAGAAGTGCCTGGATCGTCGGCGGGAGCTCCGGAAGCCCGGAGTCGCCGTCGCTCTCGGCAAGCATCGCAACCAGCTGCTCCGCGTAGAGCGGGTTGCCTTGCGCCGTCTCCGCGACGCGGTCGCGCAGCTCCGGTGAGAGCACGCCCGATGCGTCGAGGGCGTCGAGCAGCTGGGACGCCTCCTCCGAAGACAGCGGATCCAGCCGCACGATCGTGCCGTCCCAGCGCGAGCGCTCCTCGAGCAGCTCCGGGCGTGCAACGCAGAGAAGGAGGATCGAGGCGCCCTGGCTCCAGCGGCTGACGTGCTCGACGAGGTCGAGCAGCGTCGGCTCGGCCCAGTGGACGTCTTCGAGCACGACGACGAGTGGGCGGCGGCGGCCGAGAGCCTCGAACAGGCGCCGCGTAGCCCAGAAGAGCTCCTCGGCCGGGCCGCTGCCGCCGGCGGCCAGCGTCCGGAGCCTCTCGAGGACCAGCTCGGCGTCTGGGTCGTCGCGCACCGCCTCGGCGACAGCGGTGTCTCCGCCGAAGGCGCGCAGCAGCTCCGCGAGGGGCCAGTACGTGATGCCGTCGCCGTACGCGAGGCAGCGGCCGGTGAGGACGGTCGCGTAGTCGCGAACCTCCGCGGCGAGCTCCGACGTGAGCCGCGTCTTGCCGACTCCCGCCGTGCCGACGACCGTGACGAGCCGGCAGCTCTTGCTGTCGACGCTCGCGGTCAGCTCGTCCCGCAGGACGGCGAGCTCGCTGCGTCTGCCGACGAGCGGTATGTCCCAGCGGCGCGCGAATGGCTCGGCCCCCGCGACGAGCCCGAGCACGCGCCAGGCCGCGACGGCGTTGCTCTTTCCTTTCGCGTCCACGGAGTCGACCGGCTCGAGCTCGACCGCGTGGCGGATCAGCCGCTCGGTGACCGCGCCGACGAGGATCTCGCCTCCGCCGGCGGCTTGCTCGAGGCGCTTCGCCGTGTTCACGGCGTCGCCGGTGACGAGCGTCGTCGACTCGTCGCCGGTGACGACGACGCCCGTGTTGACGCCGATGCGGAGGACGAACTCGCTCGCCGCCTCGCGCATCTCGAGCGCGGCCCGCACGGCGCGGAGCGCGTCGTCCTCATGCGCTCGCGGCAACCCGAACACCGCCATCACCGCGTCGCCGACGAACTTCTCCACGGTCCCGCCATACCTCTCGACGACCGTCCGCATCGCCTCGTACCACGACGCCATCAGCTCGCGCAGCGGCTCCGGGTCGAGCCGATCGCCGAGCGCGGTTGAGCCGGCCAGGTCGCAGAAGAGAACGCTGACCGTCTTCCGCGAGGCTGCTGCTGAGACCACGAGCGAAGTGTGACTCTCTCCCGCCCGAGAATCCACCCCGAGTACCCTGGGCCGACGATGTTCGACGCCCTGGCGGAGAAGCTCCAGAGCGCGCTCGGCGACCTGCGCGGGGGAGGGGTCCTCGAGCGTGTCCGCTCCGCGCCCCCAGCTCCTAGCGGCAACTCAATGTGCTCGCCGAGCAAGACCGTCCTGGTCTAGGACACGCGTCTTCCCCCGCTGAAGCTCGATCAGCCCTCGCTTCTGCGCCTCCCCGAGGACGGTCGTGACGGTGGCACGGGTGGAAGCTAACTGCGGCGGGCCAGGGAGTCGAGAAGATCCGAGCGGGGCGCCGTTCTCAACCCATCTTCTGGGCCATCGCGGTGAGCAGCTTCCACGCGATCGTGGAGTTGCTCTCGACGAGGGGCCGGAAGTTCCACGCTGTCATGCCGTAGCAGAGCATGTCGGTGCGTGCCGTGATCGTGGCGGTGCGCGATCGCGAGTCGGTGAGGAGCGCGATTTCGCCGAAGTAGCCGCCGGGGCCGATCGAGCCCTTCGTCTCCCCGCCGACCGTGACGTCAGCCTCGCCCTCCTCGACGACGAAGAAGCCGACTCCCTCGGCGCCCTCCTGCGTCATAGTGTCGCCGGCGTCGTAGCGGCGTTCGATCATCGCACCGGCGATCTGCTCGAGTTCGCGGTCGTCGAGATCCGCGAAGAGGGGCACTTTCTTCAGCGTGTCGGTGGCGGCACTCATACGCGAATCTACTTATAACAGGACGGGGGCCGCCAGTCTGCATACACGCTCCGTTTTACAGCCCCTTGCTCGGACAGCGAGGATAGACGCATGCGGCTTCATGTCGTCGGGTGCTCTCCGGCCCGGCCAAATCCAGGTGGAGCCCAATCTGGTTATCTTGTTGAGGCCGACGGCCGTCGTCTGCTCCTTGACTGCGGGCGACAACGAGTCGAAGCAGCAACCACCTATCGGATGAGCCTCAGATCCGCGACCCCCTACGGATGAGACCGTGGCCGCAGTTGGCCGAGCGGCCCAGCCAGGAGGCGACGACGGTTCGAGTCCGCCAGAGGGCATTCGCGCACGACACCGGGGTTCAAACGAGAGGAACGCTCGCCCAAGCGAGCGCCATCTCTTGAGGTCGCCCTGCCGGCAAGGACGATGACAGCCATTGATTCATCACCTGCTGCCACGTCGCTACGAGAAGCGGCAATGGAACGCGAAGCCGCTCAGACACCCTCGGGCCGGGGCTGACCCGGCGAAAAACCCTCCGACTTCACGCTGGCATGTCACGACGAGACCGAGCCCCGCCCCGGCGTATCAAAGAAGCGAGCCAGGTCGGCTGGCATGATCGAGGAGGGGTCAACCCAGATGTAGGTGCCGCGCTCGAGCATCCGAGCGACAAGCCCCGAGCAGATCTCCGTCCCGGAGAGGCCGAAACGCAGACGGCCCGTGGTTAGGAGGCTGAGAACGATCGAGGCGATGGTCAGGAAGCCGTACTGCCAGCCGATCTGCTCACGGGCGAAGGCGGCCATCTCGGCCCGGTCCGGGTCAGAGCCCTGGATACGCACATAGACGTAGTCGGTGCCCGTGTACTTCGAGATATTGCCGCCAGTGACGCCGCTTCCGAGAGCCTCGACGATCTCGCCGTCGGCGGAGACGACAGCGACCGCGTGCGACCAGTAGGCGAAGGTCCGGTTCGAGCCGCGGTAGCGCAGACTTTCTCCGAATCGGATCAGACGGCTGGTCCAGGCGTAAGCATGCGTGAGAAGGAAGTCGCCGGGCTGCGGCTCAGGTTCCGCCTGTCCGGGCGGGTACCACGTGGCCGACAGCCGCGGCCGCGGGGCGGCCGGCGGCAGTGGCAGCAGCGTCTTCCGCCGGGCGCCTTCTCGGCGACTCGCGACCTCGCGCTGCTCGCCCTGATCGTCTGTGCTGCCTGCGCGCGTGGTTGCGTCGATCCTCACCGGCGTCGTCCTGCCTTCCTGCTCCATAGACGCAGCTCCTCAATTCGCCGAACCGGTGGTTGACGAGTTTGGTCCAGCCGATCGTGGGCCGAGGAGGTCGGGAAGTCAAGCGCCACAAGTCGATGATGACGGGCTCGTGAGCGACCTACCAGCGAACCCTCAGCAGACGTTCTACAGCCTCATTTGGACCCAAACCACGTAAACGCGATCGCCGTGAGCATTGCTAGCACTGCGACATACGCCGTGCGGCGCGAGTAGATCAGCTCGTGCTTGGCTGCGCTCGCCTGCCAGCCCTCCCATCTGCGAGCCTCGCTGCCCGAGAGGCGAGCGACTCTAGGTGTGCCTTCTGCGGCAGCAGCGGCCAGGCCGATCGCGGCTAAGGCTATGAGGACGGCGATGATTACCAGGGTGTAGACAATCGAACGCCACGGTTCCAATAACGTCCCGATCGTTTCCGGCCCCTTGATCAGAGCGACGATGCCGAACACGCCCGTAATGCTTGTAATCGCTGTGGTCCACTTCTCGGCAGTGGAACGCGTGTCGCTCAGCCTGCTTGCGTAGAGCTGGTCCGCCCGTAACTCCCATCGCAGCTCTTCGGGGACCGCCGTGCGGTGCGCGATAATCTTGGCTGAGGGGGTGTTTACGGTCAGCCAACCGTAACTCCCACAGCCGACTCGATCGGCAGGCCTATCGGGATGCACGGTTGCGCAGTTGCAGTAGACGAGTACCTCGAGTTCACCGCCAGGCCTTCTCGTCTTCTCCGGGTCATTGCGACTCGGCCTCTCCTTGTCGCCGGGACGCCGCCGACGAATGACCTTATCCATCTCGTGCCCGCACTCCGGGCATGACCCGACCAGGCGAAGCGACTGGTCCTTTTCGGGAACAGGATCGGACGGGGGGTTCGAACTTTCGATGACGGCCTTGTAGATGAGCGCCACGCCGGGCCTCACCTGCCTGTCGTCCTCATTCCGCTTCAAGCCCCACGTGGCGACCTGGCTAATCCATTGCTGCAAGGACTCCTGGCGATACGACCTCAAACAAGGCTCCTTGCCCATATGCCCTCGCAACGCCCACGGCAACAAAGGCGCCACCTCCAACCTCGTCCGGATATCGATTCCTAACCTACTCCCCGGGCCCGCTACTAGAGGCAAGCTCGCGATCAGGAGGAGTCGGAGTTCGGCCACTTCCTCACCGACGAGAACGCACCGCTCCCCGACGAGATCACCGACACGACGTACCGCACCGAGCTCCTGCACCGCGTTCTCGCCACGCTCACGTACCGCGAGCGGCGGATCATGGCCACCTACGAATGACGCCTCGGGGCCGCGACCACCTACGGATGAGGTCCCGGGTCCGCGACCACCTACTGTTCAAAGCGGCAACGACTCGCTCGTCCGGCTGAGAAATACTGGCCCTGGAACGTAGCGGGCGGGAAGCGCCGTAGCGAAGCTCGCGGCGGGACTCGTGAGAGCCTTTACGGGCGAGATCTTCCCAGATCCCAGCGGCGTTCGCGGCGCGGTGGCAGGGACATCTCGCGGCCGCCGCTAAGGCCGCTCGGGCGGAGGATGAGGATGAGCGCCATCAGACTGCCGAGAGCGATCTCCGCGGTGCCCTGCGGAACGGTCAGGTTCCAGCCGAGCACGTCGACGCCGTTCGTCGCGGCCGAAAGGAAGGAGTAGAGGCCGTTTAGGGCGAGCGCTCCGACGACCGCGCCGAGCAGGCTGCCGGAGCCGCCGACGATGAGCATCGCGAGCGTAATGAACGTGAGGTCGAGATGGAGTCCCGCCGCCTGCAGCGGCAACAGGTGGACGTAGATGCCGCCGGCGAAACCGGCCAAACCGCCGGAGATGACGAAGGCGAAGAGCCGCTGGCGGTAGATCGAGATCCCCGCCGCAGCCGCGGCCGCGGGATCCTCGCGCGTCGCCTGCAGCATCCGCCCAAAGCGGCTGCTGCGGTAGAGGAAGGCGACCGCGATGCAGATGAGGGCGCCGATCGCCGCCTGCCACATGCCGGTCGTCTGCGGCACCGAGGAGAAGGCGTTCTCGCCGGGGCCGATCGACTGGTCATACGTGAGTAGGTTGTTCGTGATCTCGAGCACGGCGAATGTCGCGATGCCCGCCGCGAGGCCCGACAGCCGCATCAGCGGCAGCCCGACCGCGAACGCCGCCACCGCCCCGACGCCGGCCGCCAGCGCGAGCGACGCAACGTTGCCGACGTTCGTGTGAATGAGGAAGTGAGCGAGGCCGGGCATGATCGCCGTCTTCTGATCCGCCGGAACCGTGAGCACTCCGGCCGTCCACGCGCCGAGCGCGACGAAGCTGACGTGGCCGAACGAGAGGACGCCCGAGTTGCCGATGAAGACGTAGAGGGCGACGACGATCGACACCTTGACGAGCGTGTCGAGGAAGTAGGCCTGGAGATAGCCCGAAACCTCGAACCCGAGCAGAACGGTGGCGAGCACGAGCACGGCGGGCACGAGCAGCTCGGGAAGCCTGCGGCCCACGCTCATACGCGCTCCATCGCCCCGCCACCGCGGGTGAAGAGCCCGTTCGGCCGGACGAGGAGGACGACGATCACCGCGGCGAAGAGGATGCTCGGCAGGTACTGGCTCTGGTTCGCAGGCAGCGTGCCGCTGAGGATCCCCGTCGCGAATCCGATCGAGAAGCCGCCGAGCGTCGCCGGAATCGGCCGGTTGAGTCCGCCGAGGACGACGCCGGCGAGTACGAAGATCGTGTCCGACAGCCCGAACGTGCTCGTGACCTGGATCTCCTCGACGCTCAGCATCACGGCGGCGATCGCGGCGAAGAGCGCCGAGACGACCACCGCGCCGGCGATGACGCGGTTCGCGCGAACGCCGAGCAGCTGCGACGTCCGGAAGTCCATCGACGCGGCGCGCATGTGCAACCCGAGCGACGTCCGCGTGAGCAGCAGCTGGAGGAGGACGAGGCAGCCCGCCGCGGTCACGACTGCGATGACCGCGATCTTCTTGATCTCGACGCCGCCGAAATCCCACGGCGCGTTGAGGAAGGCGAGCGCGCCTGCCGACTTCCCGAACGAACCGAAGGCGAGCTGCGCAATGTTCTGGAGGACGAACGCTACCGCGAACGTCGCGACGAGCATCACGGCGGGCGAATGCGTCCGCAGCGGCCGGAAGATGAGCCGATCCATGACGAGGGAGAGCGCGAGCACGACTCCGAAGCAGAAGAGGATCGAGACCCAGTTCGGCAGTCCCCACTGCGCGCCGAAGGCGAGTGCGAACCCGCCGGCCATGATCAGCTGCCCGTAGGCGAAGTTGACGAGCCGAAGCACGCCGAAGACGAGCCCGATTCCGACGGCCATGAGCGCGTAGATCCCGCCGAACTCCAAGCCGTTTGCGAACACCGGCCACGACAAGTTGAGAAACGCCAAAGTCATGAGAGGTAGGCGGCGACGAGCCGGTCGGTGTCGCCTGCGTCCTTCGGCGCGAGGGTGAGGCGGAGCTCGCCGTTCGCGAGCACGTAGGAGCGGTCCGCGAACGCGACCGTGCGCTGCGCCCGCTGCTCGACGAGCAGTACGGCGAGCCCCGACTCCCGGATCCGGCCGAGCGCGTCGAAGACGATGTCCACGACTTTCGGCGCGAGACCGAGAGACGGCTCGTCGAGGAGGAGCACGTCCGGCTCGGCCACGAGCGCCCGCGCGATCGCGAGCTGCTGCTGCTGTCCGCCCGACAGCGCGCCCGCATGACGGCAACGGAACTCGTGGAGGATCGGGAAGAGCTCGTAGGCGTGGGCGAAGGCCGTGCCGTTGGCGCGCGAGCGGCGCGCCGCGAGCCCGAGGCGGAGGTTCTCCTCGACCGTCAGCTCCGCAAAGATCCGGCGCCCTTCCGGCACGAGCGCGATGCCGCTGCGGGCTACCCGCTCGGACGGAACGCCGACGAGCGATCTCCCCTCGAGACGAACGTCGCCTCCCACCACGGGCGCGGCGCCCATGATCGCGTGCAGCGTCGAGGACTTGCCGGCGCCGTTTGGGCCGATCAGCCCGACGATTTGGCCGCGGCCGACCTCGAGCGACAGACCGCGCACGGCGTCAACCGCGCCGTAGCGAACACTGAGATTCTCGAGTACGAGGGCGGGAGGAGCAGTGCTCACTCGACCTCCGCCGCGGCGCTCTCGCCGAGATAGGCCGCCGCCACGCCAAGGTCGGCGCGGATCTCCGCCGGCGTTCCCTCGGCAAGCGTCGTCCCCTGGTCGAGGACATAGATGCGCTCGCAGACCTCGAGGACGAGAGCAACGTTGTGATCGACGAGCAGGACGCCCGCACCGTGCTCCTGGACCGTCCGAACGGCAGTGGCGAACCGCAGCACTTCCGCCTCCGAAAGGCCGGCGGCCGGCTCGTCCATGAGCACGAAGCGTGGTTCGGTCGCGAGCGCCCGGGCGACGCCGAGCCGACGCTCATCGCCGTGCGCAAGGGACGCTGCGGACTGCTCGGCGTAGGCAGTCAGTCCGAGCAGGGCGAGCAGTTCGGCGGCCCGCTTCGCTGCGACGCGCTGCGAGGCGCGCACGCCGAGGGCCGCCACCTCCACGTTCTCGCGCACTGAAAGGCCGCCGAAGGCGTGGCTGTGCTGGAACGTCCGAGCGAGCCCATGCCGGCCCCGCCGGTGCGCGGGCCAGCGCGTCACGTCCCGCTCCTCGAGCAGCACCTGTCCGCGCGTCGGCCGGTCGAAGCCGCTGAGAACGTTGATGAGCGTGGACTTCCCCGCTCCGTTCGGGCCGATCAGCCCGACGACCTCGCCCTGCCGCAGTTCGAGCGAGACGTCCCGCAGAGCCTCGACGCCCGCGAACGAGCGGGAGACGGAGGAGGCCCGGAGTGTTCCTCCGGGCCTCCCTTGCGTCTCGGTCCTCGTCTCCGTCAAGCCCTAGGAGTCCGGGCTGTTCGGGACGACCTTGGCGGTGATTGTTCCCTTCTCGATCGGGACGTTGTTGTTGATCTCGATCACGCGATAGGCGCGACCGAAGACCGTGTGACGCGTCGCCGAGAAGCTCACTTTCCCGGAGAGCGTCGGAACGTCCTTGAACTTCTGCATCACCGCGGCGAGCGTCGAGCCCTTGAGGGAGCCGTTCGCCCGCGTGATCGCCGTGACGAGGCCGTCGATCGCAGCCGGGCCGGCGACGAATCCTCCGGTCGCCGCCTTGACTTCCTTGGCGAGCTTGTTGATGGCCGGGTTCGGGTCGTGGCCGAAGGAGTTCGCGTAGGTCACGAACCAGTAGTTCGTGACCTGCGGGCTCGTCGGCAGCCAGTAGGTGCCGTCGCCCGCCCACGAGTTGAGGACGGCCGCATGATCGCCCGCCGACCGCAGATCCGTGATGAACGGAGCCAGCGCCTGGTAGGCGCCCGCGGTCGAGGTGACGACCACCTGGGCGGGATGCTGTGCGATCGCAGTCGCGGCGGCGTTGAAGTTCGTCGACCCCTGCTGGAGCGCGGGATCCTGGTACGTGGTCTCGTACTTGACCGTGCCGCCGAGCTGGGTGAAGCGGGCCTTGAAGGCGCTGACGACCGCCTTGAAGTAGACGATCGTCGTGTCCTTCGCGAGGTCGGCCGTCTTCCAGCCCTTGTTCCAGGCGAGCTGGGCCATCGCCGAGCCCTCATCCTGTGCGACGTTGCCGAAGCTGAAGGCGAGCTTGCCCTTCGCACCGAACCGCTTCGGCCCCATCTGGTCGGTGCCGATGCACGGCGCGATCGTGAGGAGGCCCTTGTTGATCGACTCCTGCACGACCGGAGCCGCGAGATCGACGTCGCACGTCGTGAAGATGACGTTCGCGTGCTCCTGGCTGATCAGCTTGTCGGCGCACGTTTTGGACACCGTCGGGTTGTCGCCCTGCGTGTTGCAGGTCTTGATCACGAGCTTGTCGCCCATGACGCCGCCCTTGGCGTCGATCTTCGCGACCTCGATCTTCGCCGCGGCCAGCGCCGGGCCGTCGAACGGCGCCATCGGGCCGCCCGAGCTGCCGTCGTAGGCCCAGCCAATCACGATCGACTTGCCCGCCGACGAGTGCGTTCTCGCTGCCGCAGCCGCGGCGAGGACGAGCGCCGCAGCGGCGGCGACGACGACGAGCGCCCAACGCGCTCGCTTGCTTCCCATCATGTCTCTCCTCTCCGGACCACGGCTGATTCCGTGACCCTCCGTTCCGACCAACAGGTGAAGAAAGCGTCTCGACCGCGGCGCGCGAACTCGGCGGCGTCGAGATCCCAGAGCGAATCGGGATACGCGCTGCCGAAAGCGCCGTTGTCGGAGAAGATCTCGAGATCGTAGAAGCCGTCCCAGCCCGCCTCGTCGAGCGCGCCGAGGATGGCCGGGAGGTCGGCGGCGCCGTCGCCGGGCAGGACGCGATCGGCCCAGCCGCGGGTCGGCTCACGCCAGTCGCAGACGTGGACGCCCGCGATGAGGTGCGAGTACCGCGCGATCTCCTCGAGCAGATCAGGGGTGTTCCAGAGGTGCCAGACGTCGAACTGAACTCCGACGGCGTCAGACCCGACCTCCTCGACGAACTCGGCGGCGTCGCCGAGCGTGTTGAGGATCGACCAGCTTTCGATCCCTTCACGCTGGAACGGCTCGAGTGCCAGCCGCAGACCGAGTCGCTCGGCCTCGCGCGCAACTTCACGCACGCCCTCCACCGCAGTCTGGCGATCGCCGGGGCCGGTAAAGCAGAGCACCGCTGCCGGCGCGAACGGCGCGAGGACCTCGAGCGAACCGAGAAGCGCGTCGATGCGCTTCCGGACGGTCTCGGGGCCGGGCAGCAGCGGCAGCGGATGGATGGACGGGACGGTGGGGACGGCGGTCGCCGACCCGAGGCCACGGGCGTGGACCTCCTCGAGCGATCCCTCGGCGAGCTTCATCTCCCAGATGCCGATCCCTTCGGCCCCGGCGGCTGCGTAAGCGCGCACGTCTTCGCCGAAGCTCGCGGCGAGCGTGCTCACCTGCGAGATCGAGAATGGCGGCTGGTGCTGCGACTCCCTCGGCACTCGGATGCCGGATCGTCTCACGCGTTTGACATCTGATCAAGTGTGGTTCACGCTCGCCCCTCGTGGAATCCAGCCTGCGTGAGGGAACGGTCGTACGCCACCGCACGATGGCCGAGGCGGCGCTCGAGCGCCTGCGCGAGGCAATCATCCTCGGTGAGCTGACTCCGGGTACGCCGCTTCGGCTCGAGGAACTCGCGCGCACGCTTGGGATGAGCATCTCCCCCGTGCGCGAGGCGGTGCGGCGACTCGAGGCGCTCGGGCTCGCGGAGCATGTCCCACACCACGGGGCGAAGGTCACGGGGCTCGACGTCGAGGAGCTCCGTGAGCTCTTCTCCGTGCGACTCGCCCTCGAGACACTCGCCCTTGGACGCGCCGCGGAGCTCTTCACAGCGGCCGACGAGCGGGCGGCCTACGCGCAGCTGGCGGCCTTCGGCGCGGCCCGGCAGCGGCGCGACGCGCGCGAAGCGGTGCGAGCCCACACCGCCTTCCACTTCGCGCTCTACGAGGCGGCCCGGTCGAGTTGGCTGCTCCGCCTCATCCGGCCGGCGTGGGACAGCTGCGAGCGCTACCGGCCGGTGCTGCTCGAGGAGAAGGGCGAGCTGCAGAAGCAGCATGCGGAGCTGGACGCGGAGCTCCTGGCGTCCTGCGTCGCGCACGACCCCGACCGCGCCACCACCGCGTTGCGCAACCACCTCGAACTCGCGACGAGCATCTTCTCGGTCGAGCTCTACGGTCGTTCGATCTTCGCGTTCTAGCGCTGGAGCAGGCCGCGAGCCCGCGCGACCGCGCGCTGGGAGAGCGGCGGCTCGAGGAGCTTCCGCGCCACGAGTGTTCCCGAGCCGCCGCCGAGGCCCGGCCCCGGCCACGTGCTCGCGCCGATCTGCCAGAGCCGCTCGACCGGCGTCGCGTGGCCCGGGCTGCGCGGCAGCGGCCGCCAGAGGAAGTTCTGGTCGAGCGCGAGCGCGCCGCCGTACGGGTCGCCGTGGCGGAGGTTGACGTTGGCGCGCTGCAGGTCGTGGGGGCCGAGCGCGACGCGCGTGAGGAGAGAGGACTCCAGGTTCGGAATCTGCCGCGCGAGCCGCGCCTGGATCCGGTCGGCGTAGCGCTCGCGAAGCTCGTCCGTCCACTCGCCGTCGCCGACGTCGAGCTCGCCGGCCGCGTCGCCCTTCAGCCGCCACGGCAGCTCCTGCAGCTGGATCCAGAGGAGGCCGCGGCCGTCGGGCGCGCGGGACGGATCCATCGTCAGCGGCTGTCCGACGACGACGGTCGCCTCCGCCGGCAGTAACCCGCGGTCGGCCTCGTTCACAGCTCGCGAGACGCCGTCGAGCCCTGGCGTGAGATGGACGACAGCCGTCCGGCCGAGCCGCCCGTCCCCCTCCCAGTGTGCCGGCTCAGAGAGTGCATAGTGGATTTGCATCTCGGAGCGGCCGTAGCGAAACCGGCGAGCCTGCTCCGCGACCGGCGCAGGGACGTCGGCGTCGGCGAGCAGGCGCTCGTAGAGCTGTGTTGGGGTGACGCTCGCGACGACCGCGCGCTCGGCCTCCACCACCTCCCCGTCAGTGAGGCGGACGCCGACGGCGCGCCCCGAGCGGACGACGACACGCTCCACATCCCGATCGGTCTCGCAGACACCGCCGTGGTCGCGGATCAGCCGGACGAGCGCCTCGGCCAGCTTCGCGCCGCCGCCGCGCGGAATCGGCATCCCGCCTTCCTGCACGGCGACCGCGATCACCTGCGTCATGAAGCCCGACGTCGCCTGGTCGGGGCCGAGCCCCGTGTGGAGCACCCACGGCGAGAGAACGCCGCGCGCGTGCTCGGAGGCGAAGGTCGTCTCGAGCCAGTCGCGGCTCGACTGCAGCGCCTCGCCGAGGAAGGCGAGCGTGCCTGCCCGCCCAAGCCGCCGCATCGCCTTGCCCGCGAGCGCAAGCCCGGCCGCCGACCAGAGCTCGGTACCGAGGACGCCGAAGGCGAGGTCGGCGTTGGGGAAGAACCGCTCGAGCACCCCGAGCCATTCAGGCCCGAGCTCCGCCGCGTTCGCCTCCGCCGTGCGCAGGAGGAAGGCCGCAGAGCCGTCCGGAAAGGCGGTGCCCGTAGGCAGGTCGGTGTTGAGGTACTCGAGCCCGCGCGCCGCGAGCTCCTCACCGAGCTCGGCGTGCGCGGCGCCACCGACCCAGAGGGGATGCCAGGCGCTGAAGACGTCGTGGAGGAAACCGGGGTCGGTCAGCTCCGCCGTCTTGATCGCCCCGCCGAGCCAGTCGTTGCGCTCAAGGACGCAGACGCGCCAGCCGCCGCGCGCGAGCAGTGCAGCGCACGCGAGGGAGTTGACGCCGCTGCCGACGACGACCGCGTCGAACTCGTCAGCCACAGTTGCGGATCATCTCAGCCACGTCCCGACGACGGCGTCGGGATCTTGAAGTACCGGCTCTACGAGATCGACCGGCTGATCAGCCGCACGATCTCCTACGCGATCGTGACCGGGGTGCTGGTCGGAACGTTCTTGGGGATCGTACTGCTGGCGACACGGGTGCTGCCGTTCTCCTCCCCGGTCGCCGTCGCGGCTTCCACGCTCGCCGCGGCCGCGCTGTTCAACCCGCTCCGCCGTCGCGTCCAGCGGGTCGTCGACCGCCGCTTCAACCGCGCCCGCTACGACACCGAAGCAATCGTCGCGGCCTTCGCGCTTCGACTCCGCGAGGCCGTGGACCTCGACACCGTCCACAGCGAACTGCTCGCCGCTGTCACCGGGGCCATACACCCCAGCCAGACATCCCTCTGGATCAAACCCCCAGCAAGATCAAGCTGAGACACACCCCCGATCAAGAGGCAGGACCGTCGGCTGGGCCAGTGCTCGGGAATGTCCCCTGAGCGGAGGCGCGAAGGTTACGAAGGGTGAGCGAGACGACTAGCGAACCGCGCCAGCGGTGCCGCGAGCATCGCCAGAAGTCCGACGGCATTGGCTGTAAGGCACGTTCGGCAGGCGTTACAGCACCCGGTCGCGGCGGGGCTGTACTCGGCGACCCGATTTACGAGCGGGAGCGCACGCCTTGTCGTCCGGTCGAGCATCGTTTCGGAGTGTAGGGGCGAGAGGAGCTGCCACGTGCGCCAGTGCTCGGGAATGTCCCCCGAGCCTTCGTAGGAAGGGTGGCTAGCTCGCGGTTCGTGCCCGAGCGATACTTGGTGGGTGATGGATGACGCGATGACCTTCCAGCCGGGGGTCCTCGGCACGCACGACTCGGTCAAGGGATTCCGCGTGGTGGCGAGCGACGGTCGCGCCGGACGTGTCTCCTGGGCGAGCTACGCGCCGGGCGAGAGCTATCTCGTCGTCACGCTCGGGCTCATCAGCCGGAAGCACCACGTCGTGCCGGCGGCAGCAGTAACCGGGGTCGAGGACGGCGAGGTGCGCGTTGCCCTGAGCGGCGTCCAGATCCGGCAGCTCCACGATGTTCCGCAGCCCCATATGGCGGCCGACCCGCTGACCGGAGAGCAAGTGCTGGCGTCTGCCTTGGCCGCTTGGACACGTACCACCGCCGGCGGGGGAGGAATGTAGTTCTGATCCACCGCCGCGCGGCGGCACGGTGGGTCGTCCTGGTCGCCTGCGCCAGTGTGCCGGAATGACGCCAGACGAAGCCTGGACAGAACGGCGGTTCTTTGCCCGTTATCGGTCGTGTTGACGAACAGCTTCTGCGAGTCGAGAACAGGAGCTTCAGCTGACCTCCGCGCGCGCCCGTGACGCCTGACCCGATCGTGCGCCCATCCCGTTGCTCCGTGCGATCAATGGTTCGCGAACGACTGGGTCTGCTTCGTCCCGTCGGCGAAGGTAATGGTGACCGACGCGACGTCTCCGTGCGGGAAGCCGCCCTGGTGCGCGATGTAAACCTTTCCGGATGACTGCGCCGGCAGGTTCGAGATTCCGGTGCACGTCGCGGTCATGCCGCTGACCGGACAGTTAATGATCACCACGCCGAGCCAGCCGGCTGCCGTCACCGGCACGGAGGCGGTGAACGAGAGACCGACCACGGCCTTCTTGCACGTCTCCTGCTCCTGTGCGTAGTCGGGAAAGTTCGGGTCATAGCCGTCGGAGCCCGTGCACGCGCCCGCCGCCGGCTTCGCAGCGAGCAGATGTTCGATGCGCTTCAGCGCAGCTCGCTTCTCGGCCTTCGCGTGCGCGAGCCAGACCTTCACGGACGCCGCGTCGTGCCGGTGCCCAGCGCGTTCTGCCTTTCGGTCAAACGCGATCGCGTCCGCGATGTGGCCTTCGATCGCGGCGGTGCTGACATCATCGATCTCCCCGTCCTTCTGCGCAGTCTCAACGTAGCCCCGCGCGAAGTCGAGCGAGTTGATCGCGGTGAAGCTCCGTCCGTCGCCGCCCAGCGGGGCCAGGCCGTAAAGGGGGCTGAAGTGTCCTTCTGCTGCGTCGCGTTCGGCAGCAGCCTCGTATCTCATCGCCGAATCAAGATCGTCCAAGGCCCTTTGCAGCTTCGGAAGCTGCGCACCCGTGCCGGCGCCGGCACCCGTCGACAGAGCGGCGACCGTTACGACAAGCACACCGAAGGCAAGAACCCACTTCACTGCGCACGCTCCGTTCGACTGACGACGGCGACCGCGGGGACGTCCGGAGTGCGGACGCTCGTCCATCCTCGGCCTCGGAGGAACGACTTGTCAAGGTGCGCACAGCAGGTACCCATCTCCGTCGGCGGATTCCTTCGAGGGCTGGGCAAACTAGCGACCCGGCTCTTCGAGCTGTCTAGGTAGGCGTCCGCTGCCTGCGCGAGTGCACCCTCTCACTTGAGCCTGGGCGCGTGACCTTCGGGCGGGAGAAATGTCAAAGCCCGCAAACCGCTTGCGCAGCCCACGGGCTTCGACTTGGCCACCTTCTCAGACCGAGCACTGCTCGTCAAGCCCGACGCAGCGTTGCGATCCGTGGGAGATCGTCGGTCTCGCACCTGTATCGCACCGCGCCCCGAAACGGCATTCCCGACAGCCTCACGGGTCGGCCCCACGATGGCTAACTCGAGGTCGCAAGTAAAGCTGACCAGCGACCTCCTATCTGCCCTGCGTCGTGCTCGCGACCTCCTATCTTCAGCGGTTGAGGTCCTCGGACCGGCGGCGGATGAGGCCTCGGGTCGGCGACCACCTACGGGTCGCTACCAAACGGAGACACGGCAGGCGGGGCGGTCGCACTCCGGAACGGCCGCCCCGTTCTTCATGCGGGCCCGATCTCTAGGTCGTCAGAGTGATCTTGCGAAGCCCGTGGGGCCTGTCGAGGTCAAGCTTGCGGAGCAGCGTCAGGCGGAGCGCGACCACCTGCCCCGGCACGACCGCCGTGAGCGGGCTCAACCACTCCGGCACTCCCGGAGCCAGCGGTAGCCGCGTCTGGGCGCGGCGCAAGACCGCGCGCACGTCCGAGACCGCGATCAGCCGGGCACCGCGGGCGCGCAGCGGCGCGACGATCTCCTCGACGCTCGGCCGCGCCGGCCCGCTCGGCGCGACGACGATCACCGGCCAGCCCAGCTGGATCGCCGCGATCGGTCCGTGCATCAGATCCGCCGGTGAGTACGCCTCGGTGATCAGGCCGGAGAGCTCGCGGATCTTAAGGGCGATCTCGAACGCCGTCCCGTAGTTGACGCCCCGCGCGACGACGGTCAGGCCGACGGCGTCGCGGTACTCCTCGAGCGAGACCTGATCGGAGAGCGAGAGCTCGATCTGGGCGGCAAGTGCTTCTGGCATCCGTGCGAGCTCCTCCCGCGCGGCGGTGTCCCGGCCGATCTCGGCGAAGAGGAGGGCCACCGCCCCGAGCGAGTTCATGTAGGTCTTTGTCGCGGCGACGGCGTGTTCCTCACCGGCTTCGAGCGGTAACACCATTTCGGCCGCCTGCGCGAGTGGCGACGCGGGAACATTTGTGAGCGCCAGGGTCGGACGCCCCTGACGCCGTGCCTCGGCGAGGACGGCGACGACGTCGGGAGAAGCACCCGACTGCGAGATTCCGATCGCAAGCCCGCCGTCGAGGCGCGGTGGCTGGCCGTAGATCGTGTACAGCGACGGCGTCGCGAACATCACAGGCACGCGGTTTGCGCGGCCAAGCACGTACTGCGCGTAACGCGCCGCGTTCGAGGAGCTGCCCCGAGACGCGATGAGGACGTAGCGAATATCGCGTCCGCGGAACAGCTTCGCCGCTTGCCGCGCCGCTTCTCCCTGGTGCTCGAGAAGGCGCGCCAGCGCCTCCGGTTGCGCCCGAAGCTCAGTCTCGAGCCACGACATCGTTCCGACCGGAGCAGAGGACAGACAGAATCTCAAGCCTGTCGTCGAGGACGACGACATCGGCGGGCGCGCCTGGCTCCAGGACGCCGACGTCAGCGCGCCCGAGGAAGCGGGCGGGTACCTCCGACGCCGCGCCGATGGCCTGCTCGAACGGGACGCCGAGCGCATGGAGGTTGCGTACCGCGTCGATCATCGTCAGCACGGTGCCGGCGAGCGTCCCGTCCTCCCGCATCGGTGCCGCCCCGGCTCCGACCTCGACGGCGACGTCGCCGAGCTGGAAGGTGCCGTCGGAGGACGTTCCCGCCGCGGCGATCGCGTCGGTGACGAGCGCGACGCGCCCGGCGGCGCACGCCCAAACGAGCCGCACCGTCTCGTCCGCGAGGTGGTGGCCGTCGACGACCATGGTGATCACGACGTCCGGGCGGGTGAGCGCCGCCCCGGCGATGCCCGGGTCGCGCGAGCGGAAGGGACGCATCGCGTTGAAAACGTGGGTGATCGCACCGACTCCGAGATCGAAGGCGCGGTCGGCTTCCTCGGCAGTCGCATTCGTGTGCCCCGCCGAGACCGCGACCCCGCGCTCCTGCAACCGCTCGACGAGCGAGTCCGCACCTGCCAGCTCGGGCGCGAGCGTCATCTGGGTCACGCGGCCGGCGTCGAGCAGCCGGTCGAGGAGCTCGACGTCGGGTGCGCGCAGGTGCTCGAGCGGATGCGTTCCTGGCCGCTCCGGCGAGAGGAACGGGCCTTCGAGGTGCGCGCCGAGAACGCGCGGGCCGAGCGCCGACGCCGGCATCGTCCGCAGAGCCTCGACCGTTGCCGCCTCCGCGGACGTAATGAACGTCGGCTGGTACGCGGTCACACCGGCCAGTAGGAGCGCCTCGCCCGCGCGGGCGTAGTCGACTTCGGAGGCGGAGAGGAAGTCGACGCCGGCATAGCCGTTCACCTGCAGGTCTACAAAGCCGGGAATCGCGATGCGACCGCGCTTGCCGCCCTCGAGGCCGACAGCCTCGATCCGGCCGTCCTCGATCTCGACGTCGCCGACAACGAGCTCGCCGTGGACGAGGGCCGCTTCGACTCCCAGCCTCATGTCTCGCTCGCTTTCCGCACCGAGCCGCCGGCCGCCTCGAGCCTCGCCCGCGCCGACTCCGCATCGACTCCGGCGAGCAGAGAGACGAGCGCCACGCGCGCATCCCCTTCCGCGGCGGCGAGCGCCTCGTCCACCTGCTCCTCCGGCGCGCCGCTTGCGAGAACGACGTTGCGGCGCGAGCGATCGCGGAGCTTCGTGTTGTCGGGGGCGACTCCGACCATCAGCCCGCCGTACGTGCGGCCTAGGCGGATCATCGTCACCGTCGAGATCGTGTTGAGCAGAAGCTTCTGTGCGGTGCCCGCCTTCAGGCGGGTCGAGCCGGCGATGACTTCGGAGCCGACGACCGCGGCGACGTCGTGGTCGGCGGCCTTGCCGGCGGCGCTGCCGCGGACACAGGTGAGGGCGACCGTGAGCGCGCCGGACTCACGCGCAACTTCGAGCCCCGCGAGTGCGAACGGTGTGGATCCGGACGCGCTGACGGCGACAACGCAGTCCTCGGGCCGGAGGGAGAGCCCGAGCAGTGCGTTCGTCGCCGCCGCGTCGTCGTCCTCTGCCGCCTCGCCCTCTGCGACAACGGCAAGAACCTCGCCCGGAGGCGAGCCGAAGGTCGGGCCGCACTCGGCAGCGTCGAGCGCCGCGAGCGCGCCGGACGTGCCTGCGCCGACATAGACGAGGCGTCCGCCACGACGGAGGCGTTCCGCGATCGCCTCGATCGCCGAGGCGAGCGCGTCGCCGGCGTCTGCGACCGCAGCCGGAACTGTCGCGTCCTCGTCGTTGAGGACGCGGACAAGCTCGCGCGCCGGCCGGAGGTCGAGATCGGCCAACTCCGGCCGCGCCGCTTCAGTGACGGCAACCCGTGGCCGCCCGGTGAGCGCCGCGGTGACCGCCTCCCAGACGAGCGGCGAGTCCGGGGTCGCGAGGTGCGTCATGTTCCCGCACGCCTCGTAGCCCCACGTCCAGAGATCGTCGACTCCCTCCTCGCGCGCACCGGCGAGCGCGGCCTCGAGCTCCGGGATTTCCGACTTGTCGAGGCCGAAACTCGGCACCCAGAGCTGCGCCTCGACACCGTGACGCTCGGTGGTCTCGCCCAGCAGCCGCGCGAAGCGGCGGACGAACGGTCCCGCCGGCTCGTCCCAATGTTTCCAGTACGGATCGGTCGCGAACGTCGTCAAGCCGGGAAGCGCCGCCACCTCGTTCCAGTCCGAGACGCCGAGGGTCCCCTCGGTGGCGGGCAGGAGGCAAACCGTGTTCGCTCCTCCTTGAGCGGCGACATGGGCGACCGTCTCGCGGAGGAAGTCGACGACCGAAGCCTCGCGGAACGCCTGCACCTCGGGCGTGAGCTCGGCCGGAATCGGCCCGCCGAACCGCTCGGCGCAGCGCTCGCAGCGGCACGTCCAGCGTGCCGGGTCGTCGACGCCGACGTGCTCCGGGACGACCCACGCGGGCTCGTCCCAGAACACCGAGTCGACGCCGCACTCGAGCGCCCAGTCGGCCCACTCCTTGCAGAAGTCGCGATACGCGGAACTGTTGAGGCACGCGGCGGCGACGCGGCGACCGTCGTCGAGCACCTGGCACTCCTCCGGATGGAACGCGACCCAGCGGCTCTCGGCCTCGCCGCCGAACGTCCGGCCGAGACCCCACGGGCTGGCCTGGACGTACAGGCCTTCCGCCTGCGACGCCGCGACGATCTCGGCCATCGTTCCGCGGTAGTAGGCGAAGTCATTCTCCGAGAACGTGTGAAGGACGCCGGTGTAGCCGCGCTTAGCGAGGTCGGCCATGTCGCGACGGACATGGCGCGGGATCCGCACGCCGAAGTACGAGCAGCCGGCCCTCTGTTCCCCTGTGGTCATGACCACTTAGCCTCTCACCGCCCCGGCGGTTAGGCCGAACGCAATTCGCCGCTGGACGAGAAGGAAGAAGATCACGACGGGAATTGCGATCAGCGTCGACGCGGCCATCAGGGCTCCCCAGTCGGTCGCCTTCTGCGAGCCGAAGAAGTACGAGAGCCAGACGGTGATCGTCTGATGTCCCTGTCGCTGGAGCAGGAGGTTCGCGAAGATGTACTCGTTCCAGCTCGTGATGAACGCGAAGACCGACGTCGCCACGAGTCCCGGCGCGACGAGCGGCAGCAGGATCCGGATGAAGGCGCCGAACCGCGACGAGCCGTCCACCATCGCTGCCTCCTCGAGCTCCTTGGGGATGCCGAGCAGGAAGCCGCGCAGCGTCCAGACAGAGAACGGCAGAACGGCGCTGACGTAGACGACGATGACGCCGGCGAGTTGGCCGACGAGATCGATCCCGAGCACCGGCACGTGGGCGAGCATCACGTAGAGCGGGATGATCAGCCCGATCCCCGGGATCATCTGGACGCCGATCATCGCGACGATGAAGAGCTTCCGGCCCTTGAAGCGGTACTTCGCGAGCGCGACTGCGGCGAGGAACGCGAGCACCATCGCGATGGCGACCGCGACCGGGACGACGATCAGCGTGTTCACGATGTCGGCCCCGAAGTTCGGCTGGTGGATCGCGTTGCTGAAGTGCGCAAGCGTCGGGTGGAGCGGGAACCAGGTCGGCGTGAAGCTGTTGATCTGATCGTTCGTCTTGAACGCCGTCGAGATCATCCAGAAGACCGGGAACGCCATCACGACGAAGACCCCGATGCCGATCACGTTCCAGCCGAGCTTGCGGGTCAGGCGTGAGCCCACTCAGTCCACCTCTCCGACGCGCAGCATCCGGCGGACGTAGTAGACGCTCAGGACCGCGACGGACGCGAGCATGAGGATCGAGATGGCGGCGCCGCGGCCGTAGTCGTTCTTGAAGTACGCCTCTTCCCACAGGTAGACCGACATCACATAGTTCGACGGAACGATCGCCGACTGCCCGATCAGCAGGTAGACCTGCGTAAAGGCGCCGAAGTCCCAGAGGATCGAGAGGCTCGTCAGGATCAGCAGCACAGGCTGGATGACGGGGAACGTCACGTCCTTGAAGACCTGCCAGGCGCGCGCGCCGTCGATCTGCGCCGCCTCGACGAGCTCGTGCGGCACCTGCGAGAGCGCCGCGTACACGGTGATCGCGACGAAGGGCAACGCGCCCCAGACGATGAGTGTCGTCACCATCGCGAGCTGCGAGAACGGGCTCGCGAACCAGTTGTGCTGGAAGAAGTTCCCGACGTGGAGCTCGGTGAGGATGTAGTTCAGGACGCCGTTCTGGACGTTCGTCATCCAGTTCCAGACCTGGACGGCGACGACGGGCGGCATCGACCACACGAGCACGAGGCCGACGGTGATCAGGATCCGCACCCAGCCGGAGACGCGCACGAGGAGAAGCGCCATGAGCGTCCCGAGCACGACCGTGAGACCGACGTTCGCGACCGTGAAGACGACCGTACGGAGCAGCGTGTGCCAGAAGATCGAGTCGTGGAGGACGCTGCTGAAGTTCGCGAGCCCGGTGTAGACGCCGTGGTGCGCGATCAGTTCGGGCAGCCCGTAACGCTGGAAGGCGAGCCGGAAGAGCTGGTAGAGCGGATACCCGAGGATCGCAAGGAGAACCGCGACGACCGGGAAGATCAGCAGGTAGGGGACGGACCCCCTGCGAGTCCGTCTCCAATTCAGCGGGCGCTGCCGAGGCCTCTTCGAGACGGCCTCGGCAGCGGCTCCCAACGAGGTGGGGGCCTGCCCGCTCAGAGTGCTAGGGCTGGTTGAGGGTGTACGCGATGTTCGAGTCCGCGGTGACCGCCGCCTGCTTCACGGTCAGCTTCCCGGTGAGGATCTGCGAAAACATCGTGCGCAGGATATTCCCGTTCTCGACGTTGACCCAGTACTTCGCCGTCGGGACGAACCAGCTCGCCGCGGCGGCTCGGTCATTGACCGAGTTGTTGAGGAGATTCGTGGCGTTTGGGATGTTCCCGACCGCCTGGAGCGCCTTCTCGTTCGTCGTGTTCGTGTAGTCCGCGATCCACTGCCGCGCCTCAGTCTGCTGGCTGCTCTGCGCCGGAACCGCGAGATCCGAGCCGCCGAGGAAGCCGGGCATCGACTTGCCGGCGATGTGGCTAGGCATCACGAACTGACCCGTGATCTTCTTGTACTTCGTGCCGGTGCAGCAGCTGAACCAGCCGGGGCCGAAGATCGCCGCGGTCCGGTTCTCGGAGAAGACGGTGTACGGGGCCGGATTCGCCTCGTTCAACGTCGACGCCGACTTAGGTGAGGTCGCCTGGAAGAACTTCTTGTACGCCGTCAGGCCCTCGATCGAATTCTTCGACTCGAGCATCCCCACCCACTTGCCCTTGTGGAGGACGGCGATCGACCCGCCGTAGTCGTACACGAAGCTCAGTGCGCTGTACCAGTCGGTTCCCGCCATGTAGAACGGCGTGAAGCCCTTGATCTTGGACTCCTTCGCCTTGACCTTGGCGAGATCGCCCTCGAACTGCCCGAGGCTCTTCGGCGCCTTCGTGATCCCGGCCTTCTTGAACTCGTCGGTGCGGTACGTGACAAGCCGCGAGCCGGCGTAGTACGGAACGCCGTAGAGCTTGCCCTGGTACGTGGACGACTTCGTGAGGCCGGCCAGCCAGTGGCCCGAGTTCGCGAACTGCGCCTTCTGCGCCGTGATGTTCGCGAACGCGCCCGCCGCCATGTACTTCGTCATCTCGGTGTTGCCCATCTCGATGACGTCCGGCGTGTCGTTGCCGGCGATGGTGGCGTCGAAGTTCTGCAGGTGCGTGCCCCACGTCTGGTACTGCACGTCGACCGTCCAGCCGGCGTTCGCGTTCTCGAACGCCGTGTTCGCAGCTGCGACGACGCTCGGCCAGCCGTTCTGAGCGTCGACCTGCAGCCAGACAGTGAGCGTGTGCGAGGCCTTCGTGCTCGCGCTCGCCGTCGTAGCGACGACGACTCCGAGTGCGAGCGCGGCGATGACCGCCGCGATAACCCGGTATCTCATGCTCAATCTCCCTCGAGCCGTCGACGCGCTAACGGAGCGCTTGAGACGCCTGTGGCCGAAGGGCGTACAACGCTCAGCGGTGCGCCGAATGGTCTATACCAATGAGCCACGGCGTGACACTCCCATACAAGACCACTCTTGTCAAGAGTGGTCCTTACTGGTGCTAGGACGGTGCCAGCTCGGTGACGATCCGATAGCGATCGCCGCGGTAGATCGAATGGACGAACTCGAGCGTTCGGTCGTCCGCATCGCGACTCGTCCGCTCGAAGAGGAACGCCGGCGCGTGCAGCGGGACGCCGAGCGCGGCCGACTCCTCCTCGTTCGTCACCGTCGGCTCGATCGTCTGGGTCGCAGTGGAGATCTCGACGCCGTAGCGCGAACGCAGCAACTCGTAGAACGAGCCTTCGAGGTCGGCCGAAGCGACGCCGGGGACGACCTCGGCCGGGATGTGCAGAGTCTCGATCGCCATCGAGACGCCGTCAGCGAGCCGCAGCCGTTTGACGACCACGATCTCTGCGCCCGGAGAGACATTGAGGAAACGGCCCAGCCGCGCTCCGGCGAGCTGCCGGCTCAGCGAAAGCGTGCGGCTCCCCGGATTCAACCCGCGGCGGCGCATGTCTTCGCTGAAGGAGGTCATGGTCAGCTCCTGCGCGATCTTCCGCTGCTGCACGTAGGTTCCGCTGCCTCGCCGGCGTACGAGGTATCCCTCGCGCGCAAGGTCGTCGAGCGCGGCGCGGACGGTCAGCCGCGAGACGCCGAGATCGACGCTCAGCTGGCGCTCCGACGGAATCGCAGTTCCCACCCCTAGGCGATCGATCAGTTCGAGCACCTGCTGCCGCGCAGCACCCTGTTTCGTCATCTTGGGAGGGGTTCCAATCGTTTTCATGCGTCGCAACCGACTATAGAACCACTCGACCAAGTGGTCAATGCCATTGCGTTCCAGATCCACATGCGGTATAGACTCCTTGATCGTTCGGATGGCCGAGATCTTCCTCGACAACGTGAGCAAGGTCTTCGCCGGCGGTGTTGTCGCCGTCGACGGCGTGTCGCTCACCATCGGGAGCGGCGAGTTCCTCGTCCTCGTCGGCCCGTCGGGTTGCGGCAAGTCGACGCTATTGCGGATGGTCGCCGGCCTCGAGGAGACGACCGAGGGGACGGTCACGATCGGCGGCCGCGACGTCACCGAGTTGCCGCCACGCGACCGCGATGTCGCGATGGTCTTCCAGAGCTACGCGCTCTACCCGCACATGACCGTCCGCGCGAACCTCGGCTACGGGCTGAAGGTGCGGAAGACCGCGAAAGCGGAGATCGCAGAGCGCGTTGCGACGGTCGCCGATCTGCTGGGCCTCGAGCGCCTGCTCGACCGGCGCCCCGCGGCGCTCTCGGGCGGTCAGCGCCAGCGGGTGGCGATGGGACGCGCGATCGTCCGCCATCCGAAGGCCTTCCTCATGGACGAGCCCCTGTCGAACCTCGACGCGAAGCTTCGCGTCAGCATGCGCGCCCAGCTCGCCGCGCTCCATGCGCGACTCGGCACGACGACGATCTACGTGACGCACGATCAGATCGAGGCGATGACGCTCGGACAGCGCGTGGCCGTGATGCGCGACGGGCGCATCCAGCAGGTCGACACGCCCCAGGTGCTGTACTCGCGACCGGACAACCTCTTCGTCGCGGCCTTCATCGGCTCCCCCGCGATGAACCTCGTCGAAGCGGACGTCCTCGACGGCGTCCTGCACTTCGGCGGCCACGAAATCTCACTGCCGGCCGAGAGCGTCCCGCCGCAAGGCCGCGTAGTCGCCGGTCTCCGGCCGGAGACCTTCGAGGACGGCGCGTTCGCCGATCCATCGCTGCCCCGGCTGGACGTGGAGGTCGCGGTGGTCGAGGAGCTCGGGGCGGACACGCACGTCATCTTCGCCGTCGATGCGGCGCCGGTCGAGGTCGGCGAGATTCGCGAAACCGCCGGGGACGACGAGCTCACCACAGTCGAGGGCTCGCTGTTCACCGCGCGCGTCGATCCGGAGACCGCGGCTCGGCCGGGTGCACCGCTCCGGCTCGCGGTCGACCCGTCTCGCTTCCACTACTTCGATCCCGAGACGGGGCTCCGCCTCAGCGCCAACCCGGCGCCTACAGTGGTCGCCCAGGCGTAGACCTAGCTCAGAGCCGGCAGGCCCGGCGCGAGATCGCATTTAGAGCAGGCTCGCGCAGTCGAGGGCGATGGCTCTAGTCGCGCGGTACCCGGTGCGGCAGGAGGCTCCAGGACGCGCTGTTCCGCTTCGACGGAAAGAGGTCGCGCCAGTCCTTCCGGATGAGCCATGTGCCGAAGAGGGCCGCGACTTCGGTGCGGCGCGTCAGGTCCCAGAGTTCGGCTACACCGCCGACGGCGAGGACTGCGAGCACACCGAACCCCAATGCGAACTCGTGGATGCGAAGGCCACAGACGTAGACGCGCGGACCAAGCCGATGCCGTTCCAGGCGAAGCACCAAGCGAGACTAGAATGCGCACGGCTCACCCCTGCCCGGTATCCACAAGGATCGACTTCACGCCCCGCTCCCACTTTCACATCAAGCCTCTAGGTAGTAGCGACGGCGAAGGGGTTCGTACGTGCCACGTCAGAGACATGGACGGGAATACGCTCCCGTTCTTCGAGGATCCTGCGCCATCGGGCATGTGAGCCTCGCCTGCGCCAGTGCTCGGGAGTGTCCCCTGACGGGGCAGCGACTCTTTGTCCTCGAGCCCTAGGGAGTCAGTTCGCGACGATGCGGCTCGGTCTGGAGGTCACTGGTGTCTTGCCGGCGATGTTCCGCGCCGTCACCCGGACGCGGAGCCTGTGCCCAGCGTCTTGTCGACGGATGCGGTAGGTCGCGAATCGAGCGGCTCTGATCTGAGTGCATGCGTCGCCGTAGGTGTTGCAACGCAGCCATTGGTAGTGGTAGCTGGCCGGCGGGCCGCTCCATACGCCTCGCCTGGCTGTCAGCTTGCTCTCTACCTTCGCGCGGCCGAAGATGCTTGGCCCCCTCTTCACGGTCGGCACTCTGATCACCACGGCCGGGCAGGCGTAATCGTGGTCGATCGTCGCCGTCCACTGGGTCACGGCGACCCGTCCATCGGTGAACGAGGGGCGGCCGCAATTGGCCTCGGCGCCGAGGAGACTAGAGGCACCGGGAATCCAGTCCGGGATGCCGTAGAGCGAGCCGGCCGTTTTGGAGGTGCCCCCGGTGATCGAGTCCCACTGGGCGGAGGTCGAGTACACGCCAACACGCGTAACGCCGGCACCCTGGAGGGCTGCGACCATCCCTTGGAGATCAGCGATGTTCATCGTGGTGTCCGACAGCCAGCTGCTCGCCGTCTCCACATCGAGCCACCACCGGTAGCTCGCCGAGCTGTCCGGAACGAGCGTGCTCGATTCCTGCGCGTTGACGGCATCGGCGGCGCTCGTGAGCCACAAAGCATCTTGGGCGGCGCGGTCGTCGCCGTACTGCCAGGCGCACGCATCGGAGTTTGCACCGACGACGTAAGCCTGGCTGCCCGTACTCACGGTCGTCGTGGTGCAGGACCCGTACGGGGTCGTGCCCGACGTCGGCCAGTCCGCAGTCGGCTCCCCGTCGTACAGGTTGCCCGGATCTGCCGTGTTGACGTAGAGAGAGCTCTTTGGCTGGCTCGTGCCACCGACCGAAGAGGTCACAGCCCAGTAGAGCTCGCTCTGTGTGTACGCCGGGTACGAGGAGGAGGGGCCGAGGCACGGGTTGACGTCGTTCGCCAAGCCGCCGTTGACTCCGACCACGGCGAATGCCGCCCGCATCGGCAAGTCCGCGCCGCACTGCACATTGGAGACGTCAAGCCCCGTCGCGATCGCGTGACCGCCGCCGCTCTGGGCGTTCGCGGCGGACGCGAACGCGCCCACCAGGCCGACGAAAACGCTCATAGCCACAAACGCCGTACGCGACATGACAAACACCCTCAACAGTCGAAGCATCTCCAGCTGTATGCGGAACTCCTGGTCTTCTATCCAACTCCGATTAGGAGTACGTGAAGAGTGACCTCGGCTGGAGCACTCCCCTGGGCCAGTGCTCGGGAATGTCCCCCGAGCACGTCTAGTGCTGGATCCCAGGTCCCGGGTTCGATACCGCCGACTGAACCAACTTCTCTATGTCGTCCCTCTTCTCCGGGGTGTCCAGAGCTAGGCCCTTGTCGGCGGGGCCGCGATTCAGCTTCCGACGAGCCCGCCACGCTCGGAGAGTGCGGAACATGTCCCGAGCGTACTCCACTCTCGGCTGGGCCAGTGCTCGGCAATGTCCCCTGACTGAGCGACCGTTCTTTGCGTAGGCTCGCAACATGGAAGGTGGTGCGGTGGTGCGGCCTGGAGCGGGGATTTGCTGATGGCCCCTCCGCGCGCGCTTCTGCAACGAAAACAGGACACTCTGGGTCGTCTCGAAGCCGACGAGGACGCCTGGATTGCCACCGCCGACGTCGATGGCGGTGCATACCTCGTACCACTCTCGTTTCTCTGGGACGGCATAGGCGTGATCGTCTCTACACCGCTCTCGAGTCCGACTGCACGGAACCTCGCTCGGGGCGCTCGAGTCCGAGTGGGAATCGGCGAGTTGCGAGACGTCAGCCTCATCGAAGGGACCGCAGAGCCGGTCGACGACGACACAGCGAAAGACGCGTTTGTCGCGAAGAACGGCTGGGATCCTCGGGCGGAGACTGCCGAATATGCCCTCTTCCGCATCATCCCCGACCGGATCCAGGCCTGGCGCGAGCGCAACGAGCTGGCCGGACGGACCGTGATGCGGGGCGGCGTCTGGCTGAGCTGAGCTGCCGCCGGTCCTGCCGCGCTCATCCGTCGGACTGGTTGCCTCAGGCCTCGTGTCGCGGAGTGGGTAACGACTCTCGCCTGCCCCAGTGCTCGGGAATGTCACTTGAGCCAACCCCTCTGATCGCCGATACCTGAATCGTGACGATTCGTGAGTGGCGGCAGCAACCCCGGGCACGGGTGGGATGGGTCGCGTGTGCTCTTGTCTTTGCGATACCCGCGGCCGCGACCGGGGTCGGTGGAGTCCTCTTAGGTTCACCATCCTGGGCCGCACGGTTCTCGTTCGGGGCGATTGCTGCGGCCGGTGTGATCGTGCTCCGAGCGGCGTGGCGAATCATTGGCGCGCGCGTCGTGATCTCGACTCAAGCGGTGACAGTGGCCGGTCCACTAAAGACCCGTGTCGTGCCGCTCACCGAGGTCGATCGCTTCGCGGCCCGCAACGCGGGTAACCAACCGACCATCCTTCTCCTGCGGCGTGACGGACTGCGTCCGGTCCTGTGCTGGATCTTCAATCGCAACGGCGCAATCTGGCAGTTCAACCGGCTCTTGAAGGAACTCCAGCCGACGGCCGATGAACTAAACCAAGCGCTCGACAGTGCAAAGGCCGCTGCTTAGGCCTGAGTCCACTCGGCTGGGCGAGTGCGCCCTCTCACTTGAGCTTGGGCGCGTGACCTGTGGCCGGAGAAATGTCAAAGCCCGCAAACCGCTTGCGCAGTCCACGGGCTTCGACTCGACCACCTTCTCAGACCGCGCGCCGCTCGTCAAGCCCGACGCAGCGTTGCGATCCGTGCGGGATCGTCGGCCTCTCACCTGTATCGCACCGCGCCCCGAAACGGCATGCCCAGCAGCATCGGGGGCGGCCCCACGATTGGCTAACTTGAGGTTGCGAGTCAGGCTGCCCAGCGACCTCTTATCTGCCCTGCGTCGTGCTCGCGACCTCCTATCTTGAGCGATTGAGGTCCTCGGACCGCCGACAGATGAGGCCGAGGGTCCGCGTACGCATCCTCGGTCAGCCGCGCGGCTAGAGCCGAGCCTGCCTAACCGCCGCCCACGATCACATAGTCGCGGGTCACGCCAGCACGACCGTTTGCAGCTCGGTGAAGGCCTCCATCGGCGCGGAGCCGCCGACGATGACGCCGTCACCGACGACGACGTAGGCACGTTCGGGAGGCACGGACGCGAGCCTAATATGATCGTGCGATGCCGCTGGAGGAAGTGCTCGATGCTGTCCTGGAGCTGCGCGGCGCCACCATGATCGAGCGGCTCACCGGCGCCGAAAGGGGGCGGTCCGCCGTTGCCTCGCCCGCACGCCGTCGGGTAGCGGTTCCGTGTCGTGCGGGTTACGGGGTTGGGCGGCCACCCATGCCGACGGACACGACGCGGTAGGACTCCTAGATGCAGTTCGAGAGTCCCTGGAGGAGCGAAGGTCTCTGGCTGCGCTGCGCCCTCCACGCCCACACGACGAACTCCGACGGCGAACTCTCGCCCGAGCACCTGGCGACGCACTACGCGCGAGCAGGCTATGACGTCCTCTGCATGACGGACCACTGGGTGCGCAGCACAGCGCCGGAGGCGGAGGGGATCCTCGTCATCCCGAGCGTCGAGTTGAACGCGACGATCGATGTCACCGGCAGCGACGCGCACGTGCTCGGGCTCGGGCTCGAGGACGACCCGATCGAGCCGGGACGCAACTTTCCGAATCTCCGTGCAACCGTCGACTGGATCCGCGCCAGCGGCGGCCTACCCTTCCTCGCGCATCCGTACTGGAGCGGGCTGCGACTGGAGGAGTTCGGCGGCTGCGACGGTCTGCTCGGGATCGAGGTCTACAACGCGGGCTGCGAGCTCGAAGTCGGGCGCGGGCTCTCGAGCGTCCACTGGGACGAGGCACTCGAGACGGGCGAGCGGCTGCTCGGCATCGCAAGCGACGACTCGCACCACCCCGGGTACGACAGCGGCTTCGCGTCCGTCTTCGTGCGGACGACCGAGCGCTCCCGGGAGGGCGTCCTCGACGCGCTACGCGGCGGCCGCTTCTACAGCACGAACGGGCCGCGACTGGACGACGTCCGGGTCGCGGACGACGGCGTGGAGGTCCGCTGCTCGCCGGCCGCGTCGGTCGCGCTCGTTTCCGCTCGTACCTCTGGCGCCTGCGTTACCGCCGGACGGATGGGGTTCCGCCAAGGGGCAGAGGCAATCGAGAAGGACGCAGACGGGCTCATCGTGGCGGTGCGACTGCAGCGCAGGTCATGGGGTCAGTCCTACGGGCGGGTCGAGGTGACGGACACGCTCGGGCGTCGCGCCTGGACGAACCCACTCTGGATCGACGAAGGTTAGGTCTACGACCGCGCCGGAGCCGATGCGAGCCAGCCGGTCGTGCGCCGGCGGAGGACGTCCTCGTCGGTGAGCGCCCACTCGTGCGTGCGCGCGTAGAGCTCCTGTGCGTGCAGGTCGGGGCGGCCGGGAACGAGCGGCTCGAGCAGCGAGGGGTCCTCGGCGGCTGGGGCGAGGACGTCGACGGCAAGGGAGCCGTACAGGTGCAGGAGATGGTTCCGCGCCTGCGTGTCGAGCTCCGCCGGCCAGACGATGCGGTCGAGCCCGACCGCTCCCGGCAGCGGGCGCGGGCTGCGCTGTATGCCGCGTACGCCGGCGTGGTCGAGCGCCCCGAGCGCGATGCGCCGGTACGTCGTCAGCTTCCCGCCCGCAACACTGACCATCCCGGTCGGACCGGTCGTGTACACCGTCTCCCGGCGTGCGCTCGCCGTGCCGCCGGTGCCGCCGGGCAGCACGCGCAGGCCGGCGAACGTCGCGCGCGGCGGCCCGAGCGACTCGACCGCGACCGCGGCCTCGTCGAGGACCTGCCGCTCGTCCTCCTCGGTGACCGCGAGGCTCTCGGGCTCGCCGTCGAAGGGCGTGTCGGTCGTTCCGAGCAGCAGCGTGCCTTCCCATGGGATAGCGAAGCTGACGCGCACCTTGTCGTGCGAGATCGTCAGCGCGGCGCGCCAGTCCTCCGCGCCGTCCACGACGACGTGCACCCCCTTGCTCAGCCGCACCGACGCTCGCGCCTCCGGATCCTCGAGCCTGCGCACGCGGTCGAGCCATGGACCGCTCGCATTGACGACGCGCTGCGCATCCACCGCGATGGTGCGCCCGTCTGCGTTCACCTCGACCGGGTTGACACCGACGACCTCGGCGTAGTTGAGGACGACCGCGCCGCGGTCCTCGGCAGCACGCAGGTTCGCGAGCGTGAGGCGAGCGTCGTTCGTCCAGGCGTCCGCGTACAGCGCACACGAGCGCAGCCTTTCGGTGCGCAGCTCCGGCACCATCCGCTGCGCGCGCTCGACGTCGACGAGCCCGTTCAGGCGCGCGCGAGCGAGGGTCGAGTAGAGGACGATGCCGCTCTGCACGAACCACGGGCGGTACGGACCGTCCTCGTACAACGGCAGCAGGAATGGCAGGCGGCGCACGAGGTGCGGAGCGACGACGCGCATGAGCACACGACGCTCGTGATGCGCCTCGCGCACGAGCCCCATGTCGCCCAGGCGCAGGTACCGGAGCCCGCCGTGGACGAGCTTCGACGACGCGCTCGAGGTGGCCCCGGCGAAGTCTCCCTTGTCGACAAGCGCCACCGAGAGCCCGTGCGCGCTGGCCGCCTCGGCGATGCCCGCCCCGACGATCCCGCCTCCGATCACCAGCAGGTCGAAGCGCCGCGACGCGAGCCGCTCTAGCCGGCTGTCTCTGTCCATACCGGGTTCGTCCAGACGCGTCTTCCTACGGTGTCACGGGCCTCGACGCGTACGCTCGAGCCGCACCGCGGCGATGAATCCCGCGGAGTCACGGCCGAGGATCTCTGCATCCTTCGGGTAGCCGAGCCGCCCCGCGTTCGCTCATGCCCCGCGGGCGCGAGCCGAAGGAACGCCGTCACCCTCGAACGTGGTCACCGGGCGACCCTACCGCAGGGTGAGTTCCGTTCCACGAAGTGCTGCTGCCGGCGGCGGACGCCGGCCTGCTAGAGCTGACGAGCGACGTCGGGTCGGTCGGTGAAGACGCCGGCAACCCCTAGACGCTCGAGCTCTCGCATGCGTACGGGCTCGTTCACCGTGTAGACGAGGGGGACGAGGCCGAGGGCGCGCGCGGCGGCGAGGCCGCGCTGGGTCACGGCCTCGTTCTTGAAGCCCGCCGCCCACGCCTCGCGCGCGCCTCGGATGGAGACCCCTAAGCCGACGTGCTGCACCGTGCGCAGGCCCGGGCGCAGTCTGCGCGCTTCGACGAGGGCGGCGCGCTGGAAGCAGACGAGGGCGTCGCGCTCACCGAGCTGCCGCACGACGCGTGCGACGAGGTCGAAGCGCCGGTACCGGTGAGGCGACTTCACTTCGACCATCGCCGGGATGGAGCCGCGCATCAGATCGAGCGCCTCTTCGAGGGTCGGATAGTCACGGCCGGGTCGCGGAGGGTCGTGCGTGACGAGGAGGCGGCCCGCCGCGTCCGCGTGCACGTCGAACTCGATGTAGTCGGCGCCGAGCTCGATCGCCCGGTCGAATGCCGGCAGGGTGTTCTCGGGCAGGTCGAACGAGGCGCCGCGGTGGGCTATGACCAGCATCGGCGCGTTACGTCGAGGTCGATCGGGTCGCTCAGCTCGAGCGGGACGCCCGCGCGCACTGGGAAGACGTCGGCGATTGCGGCCCGGTAGCGGTCGACGCGCTCGGCGAACGGGTGCATGAAGATCGCGCAGAGGATGGGCTCGTCATCGGAGAGCGTCCCGTTGAAGTCGAACACGATGGCCCGCATCCCTGCAGCACCTTAGTGTCTCCGCATGCCTGCGTCGGCCCTCGGGCTCGCCTTGGCTGCAGCCTGTGTCCATGCGCTGTGGAATGTCCTTCTCGCGCGGGCGCCTAACGTCGAGGCGGCCACTGCGGTGGCGCTCGTCGTGGCCGAGGTCGTCTTCCTGCCGGTTGCGATCGCCGTCTGGCACGCCCACCGGGCGGTCATCCCGTTCGTGATCGCGAGCTCGGCGCTCCAGCTCCTCTACTTCGCGCTCCTCCCGACGGCGTACCGGCTTGCGGAGCTGTCGGTCGTCTACCCGGTCGCGCGCGGAACGGCGCCGGTGATCGTGCTCGTCGTCGGCGTGGTGGCGCTGGGCCGTGCGACCTCGGCGGGCCAGGTGGTCGGCGTCTGCCTCATCGGCCTCGGCGTCCTGCTCGTGCGCGGGCTGCGCGGCAGCCCGGGGATGGGGGTGCCGCTCGGGCTCCTCATCGCGTGCGTCATCGCCGCGTACACGCTGGTGGACAAGGACGGCGTCGCGCACGCTGGCGCCGTCCCATACCTCGAGCTGACGATGTTCGGCCCGACGGTGCTCTATTCGAGCGCGGTCGCGCGCGTTCAGGGCTTCGGTGCGCTGCGCAGCGCGTGGGGGCCGGCGACGGCGGTGGCCGGCATCTGCACCTTCGGCGCGTATGCGCTTGTTCTGCTCGCATTGCAGCGGGCTGCAGCGGCTCCGGTGGCCGCAGTGCGGGAGACGGGCATAGTCGTCGCGGCCCTCCTGGCGCGGCGCGTCCTGCGGGAGTCGGTCGGAGCGCTTCGCATCACGGGGGTGGCCGCCGTCGCGGGAGGGATTGCTCTTCTGTCTCTCTTCTAGTCCTCGCGCTCTACGTCTGCCGGTAGCTGCTCGAACTGCGGGCCGTCGAGTCCTCGACGGCCCGCTCGTAGGCGAGTCGGGGCGGGCGTCGTCTGCGCATGGAGCGCGCAGCGCGACGAGACACCATCGGCCGTGAACGGCTGCCGGAGCGGAGGGGGCGGGGTCAGGCCGAAGCAGTCGGGTTGCGGCCCACGAGCCTAGCGCCGATTAGTAACAATCCTGTTGCATTGTGGTTACGAAGGTGCAGGGCCGCTTGCGTCATGGTTACGAGACTGTGATGCTCTGCCCGATCAGGTCGGGTGTCACCGCAATCACCAGGAGGAAGTTGTGAGAATTCGTTCGTCCAATCTGGCGCGCGGGTCCGCTTCGCGCCACGCCAGGCGTGCACTACTCGCCGCCGCCGCCCTCGGCGTAGCCGCGGCGCTCGCAACCGGGGCGCTGGCGTCAAGCGCTAAGGCGCCGGTCAACTGGGCCAACATGAAGTCCGCCGCCGCGGGCGGTGGCCTTAAGGCCCTAATCACGGCGGCTAAGAAGGAAGGCACGCTGAACGTGATCGCACTGCCTAACAACTGGGCCAACTACGGCGTCGAGATAAGCACCTTCCACAAGCTGTATGGCATCAAGGTCAACAGCGAGGATCCCAGCGACTCGAGCGCCCAGGAGATCCAGGCGATCAAGACCTCGAAAGGTCGCTCATCCGCACCGGATGTCGTCGACGTCGGCGGGGCGTTCGCGTCCGCCGGTGCCAGCGAGAAACTGTTCGCGCCTTACAAGGTCGCGACCTGGATGGACGTCCCGGCCAATCAGAAGGCCTCGAATGGCAACTACTACCAGGACTACGGCGGATTCATCTCGTTCGGGTGCAACCTGACCCTGCTCGGGGCAACTCCGTGCCCGACCACATGGGCGGCGCTGAAGCTGTCCAAGTATCACGGCGACGTCGCCCTCAACGGCAGTCCGCTGTCCGCGAACGCGGCGCTGTCCGCGGTCTGGGCCGCGGCCGTCAACAACGGTGGCTCTGCCAGCAGCATTGCGCCCGGGGTGGCCTTCTTCAGCACCCTCATGGGCTCGGGAAACTTCAATTCGACCGACTGCAACGCGGCCGCCGTGATCGCGACGTCGTGCCCGATCACGATCAACTGGGACTACCTGAACACGGCCGGCGCCTGGGGTCTTACGGGCGCCACGCAGTGGAAGGTCGTCGATCCGAAGGGCATTCCCTTCGGCGGCTTCTATGACCAGGCCGTGAGCAAGTACGCTCCGCACCCGGCGGCCGCCCGCCTCTGGGAAGAGTTCCTCTTCTCGGTGAAGGGCCAGAACATCTGGCTCAAGGGTGGTGCGCGCCCGGTCGAGCTCGCCGCCATGGTCAAGGCAAAGACAGAGAACGCGAAGGCGTACGCGGCCCTGCCGAAGGTGACGAACATCGCCAAGGCGGTCGTTCCGACCACAGCACAGGCCACCGCCGCGAGCGCATACGTCACCAGTAACTGGCCGTAGGCGATCGCAGCACAGGACACAGCGTTCGCAGCAGCCACCGGTCCCGCGGCGCCTCGGCGCCGCGGGACCGGTCGTAGAATCGCGTCCGGTCTCGGAGGTTGGGCCGGCATCCTGCCCTTCGCGGCCTACATGGTCGTGTTCCTCGGGCTCCCGCTGTACGTGGTCATCCACGGGTCGCTGACGACCGAGAGCAACCAATTCACGTTCTCGAACTTCGAGGCGACTTGGTCATCTCCCGGGCTCAGGCTGGCGTTCAAGAACAGCCTGGTCCTGTCGGTCTGGACTTCTGTCGTCGGCGCCGTCTTCGGAACCTGGCTTGCGGCGGCCGTAGTCACGGCCAAACCCGGGGGCATGCTGCACCGGATCGTCCAGAGTAGCTCCGGCGTACTCGCCTATTTCGCCGGCGTACCCCTGGCATTCGCCTTCATCGCCGCGCTCGGCCTGACCGGAGTCGTGACGGTGCTGCTCAAGCACTTCGGGATCAACCTCTACGCCCAGGGCTTCACGATCTCCTCGATAACCGGCGTCGGGCTCTGCTACGTCTATTTCCAGATCCCGTTGATGATCATCCTGATCACCCCTGCGCTCGAGGGCCTCCGCTCCGAGTGGCAGGAAGCCGCTCTGGGTCTGGGCGCGAGCAAGCTCGGTTATCTGCGCCACGTCGCCGTCCCCGTGCTGCTCCCATCCTTCGTCGGCGCCACGCTGATTCTGTTCGGCAACGCCTTCTCCGCCTATGCGACAGCGCTGGCACTCGTCGGCAGCACGCTTCAGATCGTCCCGGCGCGGATAGACGACGCGCTCAACGGGAACGTCCTCGTCGGCGCCGACCGTCTCGGCCTCACGCTCGGCGCGGAGATGATCATCGTCGTCCTGATTGTCATGGTCGGCTACTGGCTCGTGCAGCGCCGCGCCCGGAGATGGCTGCGATGAGTACCGGAAGCGGGTTTGGGGTCTTCGGGGAAGCGGAGCTCATGCGCGAGATGATTGGCGGGCCGCCGCCGACTGACGCCGGCGCGCGCCGCCGGGGCCGTCCGCGCATCTGGCGGGTGACGATCTTCGTGCTCGCCGCGATCTTCTTCCTCGTCCCACTGCTGGCCGCCTTCAAGTACAGCTTGCAGGAGGCCAGCGGCAGCTACGGATTCGCGAACTACGGCGAGATCATCAACAACCCGGCGGTCCGATCGCCGCTTGTGACGTCGCTGGAGATCGCCGCGATCTGCGCCGCGGTCGTGATCCTGCTGATGCTCCCGACGGTCGTTTGGGTGAGGCTGAAGAAGCCCCGGGCGACGGCCGCTATGGAACTCGTCACGCTGCTGCCGATCGTGATCCCGCCGGTGGTGATGGCCGCCGGCCTGGAGGAGCTCGAGCTCAACGCACCGCAGTGGATGATCAACCTCGTGTTCAACCACCCGCTGACCGGGTTGACTCCCTTCTACGTGGTGCTGGCGATGCCGTTCGCCTACCGCGCGATCGACACCGGCGTGCGGGCGATCGACCTCCACACGCTCGTCGATGCTTCGCGGAACCTCGGCGCCTCGTGGCCGGCGACGCTCGTGCGCGTCGTGCTGCCGAACGTCAGGACCGCGGTCGTCGGGGCGATGTTCCTGACGGTGGCGCTGTGTCTCGGCGAGGTCGTGATCGCGTACCTCCTGCTGTACAACACCTTCCCGGTTGAGATGATCAACTTGAGGCTGCAGAGCCAGGACGGCGTATCGGTCGCGCTCTCGATGATCACGCTCCTGTTCACGTTCCTGCTTCTATTCATCCTGTCGTTCCTCGCACAGCGCCGCCGTGGCGGCAGCGGCGCAGTTGGACTCCTCTCATGATCCGATTCGAAGGCGTACAACGCACTTTCCCGGGGGTGACCGCGCTCGCGGGCCTCGACCTCGAGATCGAAGACGGCGAGTTGATTGCGCTCCTTGGCCCTTCCGGCTGCGGTAAGACGACGGCGCTGAGGATCCTCGGCGGATTCGACCGCCCGGACGCAGGCAGAGTGCTTGTCGACGACCGCGACATCACCAATGTGCCGCCGAACAAGCGCGACATGGGGATGGTGTTCCAGGCCTACAGCCTGTTCCCCAACATGGATGTGCGCAACAACGTCGCCTTCGGCCTGCGAATGCGGCGTCAAGACAAGGCAACGCGCTTCAAGAGTGCGGATGAGCTGCTGGCGCTGGTCGGGCTCTCAGAGACCGCTCACCGGTATCCGTACCAGCTGTCCGGTGGGCAGCAGCAGCGCGTGGCGATCGCCCGTGCACTCGCGATCGAGCCGACGGTCTTGCTGCTCGACGAGCCACTGTCGGCGCTCGACGCCATCGTCCGCACGCAACTGCGCGCCGAGATCCGCAGCCTTCAACAGCGGCTCGAAATAACCACCCTGTTCGTCACCCACGATCAGTCCGAAGCCCTGTCGATCGCAGATCGCGTCGGCGTCATGCGGTCCGGCCGCCTGGAACAGCTCGACACTTCGGAGAACGTCTACCGCCGCCCCGCCACACAGTTCGTGGCCGAGTTCGTCGGCGCGATGAACCGGCTGCCCGGTCGCATCGGGGACAACGACGAGGTACAGGTGCTCGGTCAGCGCCTGACATTGCTGAACCCCGGCGGCGAAAAGCCCGGCGAGGTAGTTGACGCACTGCTACGCCCCGAGGCTCTCGAGATAGTGCCGGATTCGGCCGGGCCTGCCACGGTCACCGATCACACGTTCCTGGGATCTGCCGTGCGGCTGGAGGTGACTTTGGACACCGGTCAAAAGGTGCTCGTCGAGTCGTCCAGCCTGAGCGCTCACGTGAAACTCGGGGATCGAGTCGCCATGCGCATTCTCGCCGATTCTGTGGTTGTCGCTCGGGAACCGGCGCCGGGTGAGGTGACCCCTTGAACGTGGTCCAGCCGCGGTAAGGGTCACGACCGCCTGAAGGGGCGAGGTAGTTGCAGTGCGCAATCGGGGCGCACAGTTAGGGTCGGGACCGATGGTGCTGCACGTGTATGAGTGGGGCGATCCGCAGGGTGAGCCGCTCGTCTGTTTGCATGGCGTGACCGGTTACAGCGGCGTCTATCAGCGGCTGGCCGAAGAGCGGTGGTACAAGCGCCGCGTCTTCGCCTTCGACCTCCGCGGCCACGGCCGCTCCGGATGGGAGCCGCCGTGGACGTTCAGGACGCATGTCGCGGATCTCGTGGAGACGGCCCAGGCGCTCCAATTGTCGACAGCCGATTGGATTGGTCATTCGTTCGGCGGTCGACTGGTACTCGAACTCGCCTGCTCATACCCGCGGCTCGTTCGCCGGGCCGGCCTGCTCGATCCTGCGATCCAGCTCTTGCCGGAGGTCGCCTTGGCCGTGGCGGATCTTGAGCGAGGCGAGCCCGTTTACGAGAGCGCAGAGGCATACATTCGGGAGCGGCTGCTGATCTATCCAGGATCGCCCAGACTTGCGATCGAGCACGAGGCTGAGCAGCACCTCGAGCGGCAGCGGGACGGCTCATGGCGTCGACGAACGTGTCAACCTGCAGCGGTTTCCATCTACGGGGAGTTGGCGAGTGCGGCCCCGCCGCCCTCCGAGTTGCGGGCAGACACGTTGCTGCTTCACGCGCCGGCATACGGGCTCGTTCGAGCAGAGCAGATCGATGCCTACCGGGATGCCTTGGGTGATCGCCTTCGGGTAACCGCGGTACCAGGGATGCACATGGTGCAGTGGGATGCGTTCGATCAGGTCGCAGCAGCGGTGGAAGATCTGTTAAGCGACGCGGCGTAAGGGCTATGCGAGGCAACGGCGGATGACGCCGACGTCGATGCGGTCGATGAGCTCGTCGGCCCGGGCGAGCCGGTGCGGCTCGAGCGTGCCGCGCAGCGCGAGAACCCGGCCGACGCCGGCGGCGCGTGCGGACTCGACCCCGGCCTCCGTGTCCTCGAACACGACGACCTCGGCGGCGTTGACGCCGAGCAGGCCGATCGTTTTCAGGTAGCCCTCGGGGTCGGGCTTGCCGTGCACGACGTCGTCGGCGGTGACGATCGCGGAGAAGCACGGCGCAAGCCCGGTGGCCTCGACCACCGGCTCGATCTCCGCGCGCTCCGCGCCCGAGCAGATGGCCACGGGGACGCGGTCGG
The DNA here is from genome assembly GCA_963737515.1 of uncultured Actinomycetes bacterium. Classification (GTDB taxonomy): domain Bacteria; phylum Actinomycetota; class Thermoleophilia; order Gaiellales; family Gaiellaceae; genus Palsa-739. Next base: position 114,991 of record CAVTSV010000004.1, read on the forward strand.
CGGCGTAGCGCACGGCCTCCCGCACGTGCTCGTGGACGGACGATCCGTCGGAGACAGCCGCCCGGTACAGCTCCACCCGCTCGGCGATGACGGCCTGCACGTCCGAGTGGTCTTCACCGAGCCATGTCCGGACGATCTCGGGGTCGGAGAGGCCGGCGAGCCGGTCGAAGTACTCCTGCGCCGACATCGGCTTGCCGTGCTCGGCGAACAGGTGCACGAAGATCTCGCAGAGGACGGGTTCGTCATCCGAGAGCGTCCCGTTGAAGTCGAAGACGACGGCGCGCATCCGCCGACAACTTACGGCAAGGCACTTCATGGCGAGCTCGTCGCCGCGGTCGTGGCCCTTGGGATCTCCTGAACGACGAGGGGCGGCTTTCGCCGCCCCTCGGGACAGACGCTTACTCGGCAGGTATCTCGCCGTAGACCATCTTCAGGTCCAAGCCCTGCGAGCGCCGGTACAGCTTCGACGCGACGTAGATCGCGATGGCGACGCCGTACAGGGCCGCCATGTAGTACTCGGAGCTGTGGAGGTTGACTCCGTACACGCCGTCCTGGAACCACTTCACGAGTGCGAACACGAGGATCGCCGTGAACATCGTCGCCGCCGCCGTGATCAGCGGGATGCCGGCGATCTTGTACTTCGCGATCGGCGAGGCGTTATAGATGTCGGGCCGGCGCCACGGGAAGATCGCCGCCGACACTGCCGAGCCGAGGAACGTGATCGCGATCACAAGCGTGGCGTCGAACGTCCAGTGCGTGAAGTTCGAGTCGTACGCGTAGAAGTACGAGATCGGGATCGACGGCAGCAACATCAGCGCGAGCGCGACGTACGGCACGCCGTTGCGGCTCACCTTCGCTGCAACCTCGGGTAGGACGCGGTCGAACGCGGTCGCGAACACGACACGCGTCGAGGAGAGGAAGACCGTCCCCACCCAACCGAAGAACCAGAGGCTGAGCAAGCCGACGATGATGAACTGGAGCGCCGGGCTGTTGGTGAAGAACGCGGCGAGGAGGCCCGGATAGGGGAAGACGCCGAGCGGCCCCTTCCCGGTCCAGTAGGCCGCGTTCGATGACTGGTACCAGCTCCACCCGAACGTATGCGAGAAGAGCGCGAGGAAGATCGCGGCAACCGCGGTCGTCGCGAGCAGCGCACCGCCCATCGCGTAGATGTTCTTGCGGAAGTCCGAGGCGCCGCGGACCTCGCCGTAGAGCGTCGCTCCCCAGTTCGACCACAGGTTGAAGAAGAAGATGAACGGGATGAGCAGGATGATCTGACCGAAGTGGAACGACGCGAGGCTCGCATAGCTCCCGGCGCCGGCCTTGGCAGTAGCGGTGTAGGCGTCCCCGCTCGTTCCGTACAGCTTGTGCGCCTCGGTGTTGAAGGCCGACTGGAACCCGGTCTTCGAGTGCGCGACTAGCAGGACGAGCATGATCAGCAGTCCGAGGACGCCGCCGTAGAAGCACCACTTCTGGAAGCGGGCATAGGCGCGGATCCCGAGCGCGACGAGCGCTGACGCGAGCGACGGCGACGATCAGGGACGAGGTGAAGACGCCGTTCGATCCCGTCCACCAGGTGATGCCGCGGTGCCAGCCGACAATGGCCGACAGCGGGCTGAGCACCATGATGTTGAGGATGTTCGCGTAGATCGGTACCCAGTGCCAGAGGATGAACCACCAGCCGCAAGCCGCGAGAACGAAGCCGATGCCCCCGCCCAGGGTGCGGCTGATCCAGACGTAGTCGCCGCCCGCGCGCGGCATCGCCGCGATCAGCGACGCATACGTGATCGCTTGGAACACGAGGTATGCACCCGAGAGAATGACGGCCCATAACAGGCTGCCGCGCGGGATGAAGTTCGCGTACGAGAACGCGTATAGCCCAAGCGTGACGAAGTTGATGGAGATCGCCGAGTAGATGAAGGCGTCCCACACCGACCAGCCGCGGACGAGCCCCGTCGCCTTTCGCACGAAGAGCCCGTGGTCCTCCGGTGCTGCCCCTGCCATCGTTGCCATGCCAGATCCTCCTATCCGCTGGTAAGGATGAAGCGCTTGACCTTCTTCTTGCCGTCGAGTTCGACGACGGCGCCGAGCAGCTGACCCTGCTCGTACGAGCTGCCCGGGTTGATGCAGAGCGTGCTGCCGAGGCGGGCCGACCCGCGCGCCTCGTGAATATGCCCGTGGAGGGAGAGGGCGGGCTCGAAGCTCTCGATCGCCTCTCGCACCGCAGTCGACCCGACCGGCTTCGTCGAATGGCCCGCGTCCTTGAGCCGCATGTCCTCGGTCAGCTCCGGCGCGTCGTCGAGCCCGGTTCCGTACGGCGGGCAGTGGAAGCTGAAGATGGTCTGCTCGGGAGGCGTGGTCACCTGCTGCACGACTGCCGAGATTCGACTCGCGAGGTCGCTTTCATCCTCCTCGCGGTACGTGTTCCACGGCGTGTGGTTCGTCCAGCCGGTAGAGGCAAGCTGGAAGCCGTCGAGCTCGAGGACTCGCCCTTCGCCGAGCACGACGTGCTTCGCATCGCGGATGACGTCGTCCACTTCGAGCTGATCGTCGTTCCCGGGGCAGACGACACAGGTGATGCCGCTGCCGGCGAGGCGCTCGTCCGCGAGGTCCATCCACTTCTTGACCGTCTCGAGCATCTTCTCCTCGAAGAGCGCATGCCAGTGCGCCTCGTTGTCGTGCAACCTTTGCACCGCCTCCGGGTTCGTCCGGAACGGGTAGTAGCCGCGACGGATCACAGCCTCTTCGAACTCGCGCACCTGATCCTCCCCCACGAGCTGCTGGCGGTTCTCGAGCAGCGTGGCGTGCCAGTGGCCGCCGCCGTCGTCGATCACGGGGACGAGCGCCTTGCCGGTCATGTCGCCGCCGAGGACGAGCGCGTCGGCCTTGTAGTGCTCCGCCGCGTTGAGGAACTTCCGCCAGCAGGTCTCGGAGCCGTGCACATCGGTCGCGAAGTAGAGGCGCATCGCGCTATCTAAACCTCTTCGGGGAGCTGATACCAGCGCTTTCGCTCGCCGACCTTGGCGCGCATCTTCCAACCGCGGGACTTCGGCGCCTCCTCGATGCGCTCGAGCAGGCCCGAGATGCGGAACGAGACGGCCTCCACGTCGACTGTGTAGTTGACGACGTGCTGCCGCACCGTCTCGAGGTTGTGGGTGATCGTCCGCCAGAGCCCCCAGTCGTCGGCGCAGAGCTGCGCGACGCGCGGCGCGTTGATGCCGCTGTCGTCCTCGCTCAGGTCGTTGGCGTGGAAGAGCGCGACCGCGTCGCGAATGTCTTTCTCGTTCAGCTCGACGATTTGCAGCTTGGTCAGCAGCAGCTCCGCCAGCGGCACACTTGCGTCGTGGACGCCGAGCCGGCCCTCGAATGGGATCTCGTGGCACATGCGGAACGAGCTGACGAAGACATCCACCTGCCGGTCGTTCGCGTTGTCGAAGAAGAGCAAACGCTCTTTCCCGTTCATCGCGTTGAAGCCGATGTGCGGCTCGTAGCCGAGGTCGCGCAGGAGTTTTTGCACGTCTCCGGAGGCTCGCTTCGTCGTTGCGAAATCGAGGTCCTTGTAGTCGCGTTGCACGGCGGGCGGCATGTCGACCACGTGCAGGCGTACTGCCACGCCGCCGAGCAGGCGGAGCGGGACGCCGGTTCGCGATGCAACGCCGATGACGCGGAGGCCTTCGGCGACGACGTCCGGGTGGATCTCAGAAGAGTCCGACGGTCCTCCCCTCGTCATCGATGTCGACGGCGGCGGCGGCGGGTGTCTTGCCGTAGCCGGGCATCGCGTCGGGCCGGTCGGCGAGCCGGTCGAGCACCGAGAGCGAGACCTTCGCCTTGTAGCGGCCGTACGCCTCGACCTCCTCAGGCTCGAGGCCGGCCTCCGCCGCGATCTCGCCGACTGGGCGGAGCGTCGCCGCCTGCGCGATCTCGAGAGAAGAAGGTGTCGTCGTCGCCACGCCGGGTCTCCTTTCTACAGCAATGCCGGTGGCGACCACCGGCATATCAGTAATATATCTTGCTGTGGCAATCGTCGAACAGGCCCCGTCGCTCGCGGACCGCGCCTACGGGGCGATCCGGGATCTGATCGTCTCGCTCGAGCTCCCGCCGGCCGCCCCGATCGACGAGCGGCAGTTGGTGGAGAGCCTCGGCATCGGCCGCACACCGGTGCGGGAGGCGCTGCACCGCCTGGCGCAGGAGCAGCTTGTCGAGGTCTTCCCCCGCCGCGGCACGTTCGTCACCGGCGTCGACGTTCGCGACCTCGCCCGCATCTCGGAGGTTCGCATCGTGCTCGAGCCTGAGGCTGCGCGCCTCGCCGCCACGCGGGCGACCGACGCCGACCGCGACACGCTCTGCACGCTCCTCGAGGAGCTCGAAGGCTCCCACGGGAACCTGATCGAGCTCGACGAGCGCATCCACCGCGCGATCCACCGGGCCTCGCACAACGACCTGCTCGCGGCGACGCTCGGGCAGTACTACGTGCTCGCACTTCGGATCTGGATGATTGCGCTCGACCGTGCCGACGGCCTGGCCGAGGCGGTCGAGGCGCACCGAGACCTGCTGGAGGCGATCGTCGCCGGCGACGGCGCGCGCGCTGCGGCGGTGATGTACGCCCACGTCCGGGACTTCGAGCAGGCGATGCGGAAGGTCATGGTGAGCGTGTGAAGGTCGTCGTGATCGGCGGGGGCATCGTCGGGAACTCGCTCACCGGCTGGCTCGCGGAGCTCGGCTGGAGCGACATCGTCCAGATCGACAAGGGACCCTTCCCGAACCCCGGCGGCTCGACCGGTCATGCGTCGAACTTCATCTTCCCGGTCGACCACTCGAAGGAGATGACGCAGCTCACGCTCGAGTCGATGCGGCAATACCGCGAGGCCGGGACGCTGCACGAGTGCGGAGGCATCGAGGTGGCCCGCACCGACGAGCGGCTGGAGGAGCTGCGCCGACGGATGGCCTCGGCGAAGGCGTGGGGCGTCGATGGGTGCCGCCTCGTGACACCGGCGGAGATCAAGGAACTCGTCCCGTTCGTCGACGAGTCGATCCTGCTCGGCGGCTTCTACACGCCGTCGGTAGCGGTCGTCGACTCGCTTGGCTTCGGCACGCTGATGCGGGAGCGTGCACAGGCGAAGGGCGCGCGGGTGCTGGCGAACACCGAGGTGATCGCGATCGACGTCGAGGCAGGTCGCGTCCGCCGCGTCCGAACGACTCGAGGCGACTTCGAGACGGATGTGATCGTGATCGCGTGTGGTGTGTGGTCGCCGCTGGTCGCGCGCCTGGCGGACGCTTCGATCCCGTTGACGCCAGCGGTGCACCAGATGATCGACGTCGGTCCTGTGCCGCGCTTCCTCGACTCGAAGACGGCGGTCGACTACCCGATCGTGCGCGACATGGACACCAACATGTACGAGCGGCAAGACGGGCAAGGACTCGAGGTCGGCTCGTACGCCCACCGCCCGATCCTCCACGACCCGGACGAGATCCCGTCGATCGAAGAGGCCGCGCTGACGCCCACCGAGCTGCCCTTCACGCAGGAGGACTTCGAGCTCCAGCTCGAGCACGCGCTCGAGCTCGTCCCGGAGATCCTCGGCGACGAGTCGGTGGGGATCAAGTACGCGATCAACGGCCTGCTTTCGCTGACACCCGACGGGCTGCCGCTCCTCGGCGAGACACCCGAGGTGAAGGGGCTTTGGTCGGCCGCCGCCGTCTGGGTGAAGGAAGGCCCGGGGGTCGGCAAGTCGGTGGCGGAGTGGATGGTGCTCGGCGAACCGGAGATCGACCTGCAGTCGTCCGACATCGCGCGCTTCTATCCGGAGCAGCGCACGCTCCAGCACGTCAAGAGCCGTGCGGCCGAGGGCTTCAACAAGACCTACGGGATCGTCCATCCGGGCGAGCAGTGGGAGTCGAACCGTGGCGTGCGCCTCTCCCCGTTCTTCGAGCGGGAGAAGCAGCTCGGCGCTGTCTTCTTCGAGGCGGCCGCCTGGGAGCGGCCGCAGTGGTACGAGTCGAACGCGCCGCTCGTCGAGGAGTACGGCGTCCGGCCGCGCGAGCACGAGTGGGACTCGCGCTGGTGGTCGCCGATCATCAACGCCGAGCATCTCGCAATGCGCGAGCGCGCCGCGATGTTCGACCTGACCGCTTTCTGCGTCTTCGACGTCGTCGGCCCCGGTGCCCTCGACTGCGTGCAAACGGTCGCCGCGCGGCAGATGAACGTACCGAACGGCCGCGTCATCTACACGCCGGTGCTCGCGCCGAGCGGAGGCTTCAAGTCGGACCTGACGATCATGAAGATGGACGACGACCGCTTCCGCGTCGTCACGGGCGGCGCCCACGGGATGGCCGACAAGAAGTGGTTCCGCGACCACTGCGGACCGGAGGCGCAGATCGAAGACCACACGTCGGCCCTCTGTACGGTCGGTCTCTGGGGTCCACGGGCGCGTGACGTCCTCTCCTCGATCACGAGCGACGACGTCTCGAACGAGGGCTTCCCGTTCGCGACATGGAAAACCGTCGCGGTCGGCGGCATCGACGTGGTCGCCTCGCGCATCTCGTACGTCGGCGACCTCGGTTGGGAGCTGTACGTGCCGTTCGAGCATGGCCAGGCGTTGTGGGACGCCGTCTGGCACGCCGGGCGACCGCACGGCATCGTCCCCGCCGGGATCGGCGTCTACGGCACGACCGGGCGCCTCGAGAAAGCATACCGCGCCTTCGGGTTCGAGCTCGACCAGGACTACGACGTCGTCGAGGCCGACATGGCCTGGTGGAAGGTGAAAGACGAGGACTTCATCGGCAAGGAGGCGCACCTCGCGCAGCGCGAGGCCGAGCCGGCGGCGACGCTGTGCACGCTGGCTCTGTCGCCGAACAAGCGGTTCCCGCTCGGCCGCGAGCCGATCGTGCGGGAGGACGGCTCGCCGCTCGTCGACGCCAAGGGCCGCCGCTCGTATGTCACGTCAGCCGGCATTGGCCCGTCGCTCGGCACGTACCTCCTGATGGCGTACCTCCCGCCCGGCGAGCATGGGCAGCTGTACGTCGAGTACATGCAGGAGCGCCTTCCGGTCACGGTGGAGGCGGTCGGCTCGCGGCCTCCGTTCGACCCCGACAACGAGCGCATCCGGTCGTGAGGATCCTCGTCGCGGTCAAGCGAGTGCCCATGACCGGCGGGAAGATGGTCCTCACCGAAGACGAGCAGGCGCTCGAGACGAAGCATCTCGGCTTCACGATCTCGCCGCACGAGGAGTGCGCGGTCGAAGAGGCGGTACGAATCCGCGAGGCCGTGGGCGGCGAGGTCGTCGTGCTGACGCTCGGACCGGCCGAGGCCGAGGAGCAGCTGCGCGACTGCATGGCGATCGGCGCCGACCGCGGAATCCTGCTGGAGACCGGAGGCGAAGAGTGGGAGGCGCAGGGCACGGCAGCCGCGATCGTCGAGTCGATCCGTGCGGAGCCCGAGCCGTTCGACCTCCTCCTCTTCGGCAACGAGTCCGCCGACGCCGCCGGCTACCAGGTCGGCATCCGGGTCGCACACGCGCTCGGGCTGCCGGTCGTGACCGGCCTTAAGAAGATCGAGCTTCGCGACGGCCGCGTCCGCTGCGAACGGGACATCGGCGGCGCGCGCGACGTCTACGAGGCGCCCCTGCCCGCCCTGCTCGCGGTGCTCGAAGGTCTCAACCTGCCGCGCTACCCCTCGGTGCCCGGCCGGCTCCGCGCGAAGCAGAAGCCGCTCGCCCGGACGGCCGTCTCTCCACCCGCGCCGCAGCTCGAGAAGGTGCGGCTGCTCGTGCCGGAGGGGCAGGGCGGGCAGGCCGAGCTGCTCGGCGAAGGCGCGGCGGCGGCGGCACGCGTGGTCGAGGTGCTGCAGGAGCTGGGTGTCGCGTGAACGTCCTCTGCTTCGTCGAGGCCGACGCCGGTCTCTCCGCCCAAGCGGTCGGGTTCGCTCGCACGCTCGGCCAAGTTCGCGCCGTCACGTTCGAGAGCGCGTACCAGCCCGCGGCGTGGGCGAAGGCGCTCGCCGCTCAGCACGCCGATTCGATCGTTGCCGCGGGCTCCGACCGCGGCAACGAGCTGCTCGCGCACGTCGGCGCCATCCTCGACCTGCCTGTGGCCGTCAACACGACGGCTCTCGAAGGGGACGTCGTGACGCGGCAGCGCTGGGGCGGCAGCCTGCTCGAGGAAACGCGGCTGCATGGCTCGCCCCGGCTCTTCACCGTCGCACCGCACAGCCGGCCGGCAGCCGAGATCGGCGCCGTCGAGACGCTGACGGCCGAGGACGACGGTTCCCCGCGCGTGCTCGAACGCGTCGAGGAGGCGAGCGCGGGCGTCTCCTTGCGCGAGGCGAAGGTCGTCGTCGGCGGCGGGCGCGGCGTCGGCTCGACTGAGGGCTTCGCGATCATCGAGGAGCTGGCGGGTCTTCTGGGCGGAGCCGTCGGCTGTTCGCGGGTCGTGACGAGTGCCGGCTGGCGGCCGCACGCCGATCAGGTCGGACAGACGGGGACGAAGATCTCGGCCGATCTCTACATCGCCTGCGGCATCAGCGGCGCGACCCAGCACATCGCCGGCGCGAAGGGCGCAAAGAAGATCCTCGCGATCAACACCGACCCCGAGGCGCCGATCATGACGGCCGCCGACTATGCCGTACTCGGCGACTTGCACGAGGTCGTGCCGGCAGTCAGCGCCGAGCTCCGGAAGGTTCGCGGATAGCCGGCGCGATCGGGCTCGGGGTGCTCGTCGCGGTCTGCGGCAGCCTGTTCGTGCGGCGTGCCTGGTTCCTGGCCGGGCTCGTCCGGGCCGCCCGGCCTTCTGACCGGCCCGGCACCCCGCCGGAGCGTACGCGCAACGAGGTCGAGATCGTCCTCGGCCAGAGGAAGCTGCTACAGCGGCTGCTCCCCGGCCTGATGCATGCGTTCATCTTCTGGGGCTTCATCGTGCTCCTCCCGACGATCGTGCTCGCGGCGATCGACGTGGCGGGCGGACGAGTGACGCCGCCGGAGTGGTACCGGGTGCTGAGCGACGTCTTCGCCGCGCTCGTGCTCGTGGGCGTCGTGACTGCGTTCGTGATCCGCAAGGTGGTCCGGCCGGAGCGATTCCGGGGTTCCCATCTCGGCGAGGCGGACTTGATCCTCGCGCTGATCGCCCTTGTCGTGATCACGCTCCTGCTCTGGCACCACGTCGGCGGCAAGGGGTTCGCGTGGGCGCACCTGGTCGTGATCGGCGTGTTCCTCGCCTACCTGCCGCACTCGAAGCACCTCCACATCGCAACGGCGGCGGTGAACGTCTGGTGCGCCCGCACCCGCGCGCGGGGCCGGCTCGAGCCGCTGCGGTTCGACGTGCCGGACGACGAACTCCGTTTCGGGGTGGCGACCAGCGCTGACCTGACGCAGAAGCAGGTCCTCGACGCCTTCTCGTGCACCGAGTGCGGGCGCTGTCAGGACGTGTGCCCGGCCTACGCAACGGGAAAGCTTCTCTCCCCCAAGCTCGTGATCATGGGCGTGCGCGACGAGCTCTTTGCGCAGAGCGGGGAGCAGATCGTCGGCAGCGGAGTACCGGAGGAGATGATCTGGGACTGCGTCACCTGCGGCGCGTGCGTCGAGGCGTGCCCGGTGTCGATCGAGCACATCGACCATATCGTCGACCTCCGCCGCAGCCGGGTGATGGTCGACGCGCAGTTTCCGGCCGAGGCCGAGCCGATGCTGCGCGACGTCGAGCGGGCGGCGAACCCGTGGGGAAAGCCGCAGAGCGAGCGCGCCGCCTGGGCCGCGGAACTCGGAGTGCGAGTGCTCGAGCCGGGCGATCCCGCGCCCGAGTACCTCTACTGGGTCGGCTGCGCAGCCTCGTTCGACGAGCGCGCGCGCGCGTCGGCGGAGGCGACGGCACGGCTGCTGCAGAAGGCCGGGGTGGAGTTCGCAATCCTCGGGCCACGCGAGGCCTGCACCGGCGATCCCGCGCGCCGGATGGGCAACGAGTACGTCTTCCAGGCGTATGCCGAGCAGAACGTGGCAACGCTGAACGAGCAAGGCGTGCGAAAGATCGTCGCCAGCTGCCCGCACTGCTTCAACACCCTCGCGAACGAGTACCCCGACTTCGGCGGCGCCTACGAGGTCGTCCACCACAGCGAGCTCTTGGCGCAGCTCGTGCGCGAGGGCCGGCTGACGCCCAAGGCGGACGCGAAGCCGATCACGTATCACGACTCCTGCTACCTCGCACGCCACAACGACGTTCGTGCCGATCCGCGCGAGCTCGTCGCCGCCGTCGGCGAACCGGTGGAGATGAAGCGGAGCGGCAAGCAGACCTTCTGCTGCGGCGCCGGCGGGGCGCACATGTGGCTGGAGGAACGCGGCCGACCGATCAGCGCCGAGCGGGTGCGGGAGGCGGCGGAGACCGGGGCCGGCACGCTCGCCGTCGCCTGCCCGTTCTGTACGGTCATGCTCGACGACGGCGTCCGCGAGACGCGCGCGCCGCTCCGCGTGGCCGACGTCGCGACGCTGCTCTCCGAAGCGGTGGACGAGTAGCGCTCGCCGCTACGCGCCGGGACACCGGCGGCAGCACGGTGCTGGACCCTTCCGGATCGACGTCGGAGCGTCCCGGGACTCCCGGCTCGGTTGACGAAATTCGCCTGCTCGGCCAGAATTGAGATGGAACAGCAGTTCCACATTGTGAAATGGCTACCGCGGCTTCCGGAACCCAGGCAATCGACCGCGCGGCGCAGCTGCTCGTGCGCGTCGTCGAGGCGGCTCAGCCGCCTTCGATCGGCGAGCTCTCCGCCCGTGCCGGCCTGCCGAAGAGCACGACCTCGCGCCTCGTCGGCGCGCTCGAGCGACAGGGGCTCGTCCAGCGACTCGGCGCCAGGGGACGGCTACGGCCGGGACCGGTCCTGCTCCGTTACGCAAGCCGCGACGCCTCGCAGTCGCTCGTCGAGCTCGCGCAGCCGAGCCTGAAGCGCCTCGCCGACGCGTCGGGCGAGACGATCAACCTCGCCGTCCCCGGCCCGGACGGCGTCGAGCATCTCGCCCAGGAGGACACAACGCATCTCGTCGGCGTCACCGACTGGGTCGGCCGGAGCGTCCCCTTCGCGAGCGCCGCGAACGGGAAGTGCTTCGTCGCCTTCGGCGGCGGCGAACTCGGCGAGGGCGAGTTGATTCGGACCCAAGGTTACGCGACCTCGATCGACGAGCTCGAGGTCGGCCTGTCGGCGCTAGCCGCACCCGTGCTCGACCCGGCCGGCACTGCCATTGCCGCTCTGTCCATCTCCGGCCCCACGGCGAGGCTCACTCCTCAGCGCATCGAGGATCTCGCGCCGCTGCTGACGCACGAAGCCGCGAGCCTCACCCGACGACTGCGAGGTACCGCATGACACCTGAAGAGATCCTGCAAGGCCTGTACGACAACACCCTCGTCGGCAACGCACCCGAGGTGAAGGACCTGACGAACACCGGCCTCGACTCCGGACTCACGCCGGAGCAGCTCCTCTACGACGCCCTGATCCCGTCGCTCGAGGAGGTCGGCGCCCGGTTCGAGCGCGGCGACTTCTTCGTGCCGGAGATGCTGATCGCCGCCCGGGCGATGCAGGGCGCGCTCGACATTCTCCGTCCGCTTCTCGCCGAGACCGGCGCCCAACAGGTCGGCACCTACGTCATGGGCACGGTCAAGGGCGACGTCCACGACATCGGCAAGAACCTCGTCAACATCATGCTCGAGGGCGCGGGCTTCACCGTCCACGACCTCGGCGTCAACGTCGCACCGGAGACGTTCGTCGAGAAGGTGCTGGAGCACAAGCCCGAGATCGTCGGCTTCTCGGCCTTCCTCACGACGACGATGCCGATGTTCAAGGCGAACATCAACGCGCTCGAGAAGGCCGGGATCCGCGACGACGTGATCGTCATGGTCGGCGGCGCGCCGGTGACGCAGGAGTACGCGGACAAGGTAGGAGCCGACGGATACGCGGCCGACGCGTCCGCCGCCGTACGGCTTGCGAAGGACCTCATCGCGCGCAGACGGAGCGCTGTCCCCGCGTGAGACCCCTGGCCCTCGTCGAGGCTGCGGTGAAGAAGCCGCTTTTCGGCTGCCACATGTGCGGCCAGTGCGTGCTGCACTCGACGGGGCTGACCTGTCCGATGGAGTGTCCGAAGACGCTGCGCAACGGCCCCTGCGGAGGCGTGCGGCCGGACGGCCGTTGCGAGGTGAAACCCGAGCTGCGCTGCGTCTGGCTCAAAGCCGTCGAGCGCTCGCGGCGGCTGCCCTGGGCTGCTGAGATCCACGACGTGCGGCCGCCCGTGGACAACCGGCTCAGCGGCACCTCGTCCTGGGTCAACCTCGCGACCGGACGCGACAAGCAGACGCCGAGAGGCTGGGATGTCGGGGCTTGAAGAGGCGCTCGCGGCAGGTCGTTTCGTCGTAACCGCCGAGCTCCACACGGTCGACTCCGGCGGGCTCGCTGCCGTGCACGACCGGTTCGCGCCCTTCGAGGACTACGTCGACGCGACAAACGCCACCGACAACACCTCGGCGCACGCCCATGCCTCCCCCATCGCCGTCGCGATCGCGCTCAAGCAGCTCGGGATGGAGCCCGTACTGCAACTGGCGTGTCGCGACCGGAACCGCCTCGCGCTCGAAGCCGAGATCGCCGGCGCGGCACTGCACGGGATCGAGAACATCCTCTGCCTCACCGGCGACGACGTCACCGCCGGGGACGAACCGGAGGCGAAGCGCGTCTTCGACCTCGACTCGACCCAGCTGCTCGTCCTCGGCAGTGCGCTGGCACGCGGCACGTACCTCTCGGGCCGCCCGCTCGACCCGCCGCCGAAGCTCTTCCTCGGCGCGGTCGAGAATCCGGGTGCTCCACCCAAGGACTACCGAGTCGATCGCGCGCTGAAGAAGGCGCGGGCCGGGGCGCGTTTTCTCCAGCTGCAGGTGTGCTTCCGTCCGGAGCAGCTCAAGGCGTTCCTCGCGGAGGCGGTGGAAAAAGGCCTCAGCGAGCGATGCGCCATTCTCCCCTCGATCTACCTCGCCCGCTCCCCGAAGGCGCTGCGCCACATCGACGAGCATGTGCCAGGGATCGAGGTGCCGTCCGCGGTGATCGAGCGCTGCGAGCGCTCGCCCGATCCCGAGGCGGAGTGCTTCGAGGTCGCGTGCGAGCTCGCGGAGCACGCCGCGTCGCTGCCGGGAGTCGCCGGGCTCCACCTGATCGGCTTCCGCCGCCAGGCCGGCGTCGCCCGGCTCTGCGAGCGGCTCGGCATACCCCCACGTGCTGGAAGGGAGACGAGTGGATACCGTCGTCCGGTCGCCGTCTAGGACAGTCGTCATAGGGCCGGAGCAGCCGTTCTGCGTGATCGGCGAACGGATCAACCCGACGGGGCGGAAGGCGTTCCAGACGCAGCTGCAGGCCGGCGACCTCTCGCGCCTCGAGGTCGACGTCGCGGAGCAGGTGGCTGGCGGCGCGGATCTGCTCGACGTCAACGTCGGCGACCCGCTTGCCGACGAGGTCTCCCTGATGGGCAAGGCGATTCCGTTCGTGCAGAGCCTCTGCGACCTGCCTCTCTGCATCGACTCGTCGATCGTCGAGGCCCTCGAGGCCGGCCTCACCGCGTATGAGGGGAAGGCGCTCGTCAACTCGGTCACCGGCGAGGACGAGCGCCTCGACGCGATCCTGCCGATTGTGGCGCGCCACGGCGCCACGGTGATCGGCCTCGCGAACGACGACGAGATCCCGATGGAGCCGACACGGCGCGTTGAGGTGGCGAAGAAGATCGTCTCCGCCGCCGGGGACTACGGCATCCCGCCCGAGGACGTGCTCATCGACCCGCTCGCGATGCCGGTCGGCGCCGAGCCGCGGGCTGTCACGCTGTTCCTCGAGACGCTCCACCTCCTGAGCGAGGAGCTCGGCGTGAACACGACCTGCGGCGCCTCGAACACCTCGTTCGGGCTGCCGGGCCGGCACACGCTCGGTGCCGCCTTCCTCGCCGTCGCGCAGAGCCACGGCCTCACGAGCGCGATCATGGACGCACGCCGCGACGAGACCGTCGAGGCGGTGCGCGCGACCGACTTCCTGCTCGGCCGCGACGAGTGGGGCGCGAACTGGATCCGCCGCTACCGCGCCAAGCAGGCGACCGACGGATGATTGCGCTGGAAGAGCTGCCGGAGGCTCCGCGCCCCGACCGCGTCCGGCTCCGCTACCTGCAGATCGCCGAGAACCGCGCCGTGAAAGAGGCGCGCGTCCCAGCCGGCACGACGCTCTTCGACGCTGGGAGCTGGAACGGCGTCGCGATCGACTCCACGTGCGGCGGTCACGGCACCTGCAAGAAGTGCAAGGTGCGCGTCGTCTCCGGGAACGTCGCGGTGAGCTCGGTCGACCCCCGCGCGTTCACCGTCGACGAGCTCCGCGACGGCTGGCGGCTCGCGTGCCGCGCCCCCGCGCAGGAGGACCTGACGATCGAGGTACCGCCACTGCAGACGCGGCCGAAGGCCGCGCTCGCCGGTGTGGGCCGACACGTGATCCTGCGGCCGGCCGTGCAGAAGCGCTATGTCGAACTCGACGAGCCGACCCTCGAAGACCAGCTCTCGGATCTCGAGCGGCTGCTCGAGGCGATGGACGACGTCGAGCCGCGCGTGCCGCTCGAGCTCCTTCGGACGCTCGGTGAAACGCTGCGGGCGTCCGACTGGAAGGTGACGGCGGTGCTCGCCGACGACCTGCTGCTCGACGTCGAGCCCGGCGACACCTCCGGGCACCGGCACGCGATCGCGTTCGACCTCGGCACGACCACGGTCGTCGCGACGCTCCTCGACCTCGAGACCGGACAGCCCGCCGCGGTGCGCTCGATCCTCAACGCGCAGCAGCCGTTCGGCGCGGATGTGATCTCGCGCATCTCGGCAACAATGCTCGACGACGGCGCGCTCGAGCAGTTGCGCGAGCACGCGCACGACACGCTGCGCACGCTGACGGACGAGGTGTGCACGGAGGCGGGCGTCGACCCCGCCCACGTCTACGAGGTCGTCGTGACCGGCAACGTGACGATGATCCAACTCGCGCTGGGGATCGACCCCGAGCCGCTGTCGATGGCGCCGTTCACGATCGTCGCCCGCCGCCTGCCGGAGGCTCGGGCAAGCGACTTCGGCCTCGCTGTCCACGAGCGCGCCCCGGCCGTCCTCTTCCCCGCCCTCGGCGCCTACGTCGGGCCCGACATCGTGGCCGGCATCCTCGCCACCGGCCTCACGCTCGACCGGCGGGTGCGGCTGTTCATCGACGTTGGCACCAACTCGGAGATCGTGCTCGGTTCGTCGGCGCGGGCACTCGCGTGCGCGGCGCCCGCCGGGCCGGCGTTCGAGGCGGCGCAGATCCGCTGCGGGATGCGCGCCGCCGAAGGAGCGATCGAGGGCGTCAGGATCGTCGACGGCGACGTGCAGCTGACCGTGATCGGCGACGTCGAGCCCCGGGGTCTCTGCGGCTCGGGGCTCGTCGACGCCGTCGCCGAGCTCCTCGGGGCCGGCGTGCTCGACCATTCCGGCCGCTTCGTCGCCGCCTCGTCGGACCGGCTCGACAAGCTTGGCGAGGAAACAGTCTTCCATCTCGCCGAAGGCGTCTACCTGTCGCAGCGCGACGTCCGCGAGCTCCAGTTCGCGAAGGCGTCGATCGCGACCGGTTGGCAAATCCTCTGCCGCGAGCTCGGGATCGAGTCCACCGAGATCGCGCAAGTGCTCCTCGGTGGCTCGTTTGGCACCTACCTGACGCCCGCGAGCGCGGTCAAGATCGGTCTCGTGCCGAAGCTGCCGCTGCCCCGGATCGTCGCCGCGGGCAACGTCGCCGGCGAGGGCGCGAAGATCGCCGCCCTCTCGGTGACCGAGCGCGCCGCCGCGACCGCCGTGCTCGACGAGGTCCAGTACGTCGAGCTGTCCGGCCGCGCCGACTTCAACGACCTGTTCGTCGACCAGCTCTCGTTCCCGGGATGAAGCAGGTGGTTGTTTCCTGCGGCGCGCTCGCGCTCCACGTGCGGCAGATCGCCGCCCGGCGCGCTTGGGACGTCGAGGTACGGTCGATCCCGCCGGAGCTGCACAACCGACCGGAGCGGATCCGTGCCGCCGTCGAAGACGCGGCCGCCGGCGACGAGGTCGTCCTCGCGTACGCGCACTGCGGCGCCAACCTCGACGCCTTTCCCCGCCTCGCCGGCGCGCACTGCTACGAGGTCTACGGTGCCGAGCACGAGCCGGGGACGTACTTCCTGACCGACTTCCTTGTCCGCGGCTTCGACCGCGTTGTCTGGCGCGGGCTTGGCCTCGACCGGCATCCCGAGCTACGCGACGACTACTTCCGCAACTACGAGAAGGTCGTCTGGCTCGCCCAGGTTCCCAGCGAGGAGCTGCGCGCCGGGGCCGAGCGCGCCGCGTCACTCCTCGGCCTGCCGCTCGAAGTACGACAAACTGGACTGGACGGATTGGAGCGGGAACTGGAGAGGCTGCTGTGCTGATCAACGACCTACCGCCGTACGAGATCCTCGACGAGGCAGGGCTCGCCGAGCTTGAACGCGGCTGGCGGCGGATCGTCAGCGAGCTCGGGATCGAGTTCCTGCATCCCGAGGCGCTCGAGTACCTGCGCGGAGCGGGCCAGCAGGTCGAGGGCGAGCTCGTCCGCTTCGACCCCGACTGGATCCTTGAGCAGGTCGCGAAGGCGCCGCCGGAGTTCGACCTGCAGGCTCGCAACCCCGAGCGGAGCGTCCACATCGGCGGCAAGCACATGGTCTTCTCCACCGTCTACGGCTGTCCGTTCGTGCGGGAGGGGGCGGAGCGCCGCGACGCGACGTATGACGACTTCCAGAACCTCGTCAAGCTCGCGCAGGCGTTCCCGCAGCTCGACTCGCCCGGCGGGACAATCTGCGAGCCGAACGACCGCCCGCTCGACTCGCGGCACCTGGACATGGTCTTCGCGCTGCTGACCCTCTCCGACAAGCCGTTCATGGGCTCGGTCACCTCCGGGCCCAACGCCGCCGACACGATCGCGATGGCGGAGATGGTCTTCGGCCGGGAGTCGCTCGAGCAGACCCCGGCGATCATCTCGCTGATCAACGTCAACTCGCCGCTCCGCTACGACGACCGGATGCTCTCGGCGCTGCTCGAGTACGCGAAGGCGGGGCAGGCGACGGTGATCACGCCGTTCCTGCTCATGGGCGCGATGTCACCGGTCTCCATTCCGGCGACGCTCGCGCAGCAGGTCGGGGAGGCGCTCGCCGGGATCGCCCTTGTCCAGACGATCCGGCCGGGCTGCCCGGTCGTGTTCGGCTCGTTCCTCTCGAACACCGACATGCAGTCGGGGTCGCCGAGCTTCGGCACGCCGGAGTCGGCCGTCGGGCTCCTGTGCACGGGCCAGATCGCCCGCCACTACCGGCTCCCGTTCCGCGGCGGAGGCGCGCTGACGTCGTCACAGGTCGTGGACGCCCAGGCGGGCTACGAGTCGATGATGTCGCTCTGGCCCACATTCCTCGCCGGCACGAACTTCGTCATGCACGCGGCCGGCTGGCTCGAGTCGGCGCTCGTCTCCTGCTACGAGAAGTTCATCGTCGACGTCGAGCAACTGCGGCTGCTGCACGAAGTGTTCAAGCCGCTCAGGATCGACGAAGAGGCGCTCGCGTACTCCGCGCACGAGGAGGTCGGCCAAGGCGGCCACTTCCTCGGCGCCGCGCACACGCTGGAACGCTTCCGCGACTGCTTCTACCGGCCGCTCGTCTCGTCCACCGAGAACTACGAGCGCTGGAACCGTAACGGCGGCCACGACACGGCCGCCCGCGCGTCGGAGATCTGGAAGAAGACGCTCGCCGAGTACGAGAAGCCGCCGCTCGAGCCGGACCTCGAGGCCGAGCTGAAGGCGTTCGTCGACCGGCGACGGACGGAGCTCGGCGACTAGATGGACCTACGGATGTTCGTCGCGGGCGAGTGGACGCCCGCGCTTGCGGGCGAGACGTTCGAAGCCGAATCGCCCGCGACCGGCGAGTCGATCGGCCGAGTACCGAAGGGCGGGCGCGAGGACGCGCAACGGGCGATCGCAGCGGCGAATGAGGCAGCCGGCGCCTGGGCGCGCCTGTCGGCGTTCGAGCGCGCAGCGGCGATGCACCGCGTCGCCGACGAGGTGGAGCGGCGTCGCGAGAGCCTCGAGCACACCCTCACGCTCGACCAGGGCAAGCCACTCGCCGAGTCGCGAGACGAGGTCGAGGAGCTCGTCCACTACTGGCGCAGCGCGGCCGAGGACGCAAAGCGGCTCGAAGGACGGGTCGCGAACTCGACGTCCGCGGACAAGCGAATCCTCCTCCTGCGCCGGCCGCGCGGCGTGGTCGGCGTGATCACCCCGTGGAACTGGCCGTACACGATGCCGGCCGAGCTGATCGCTCCCGCGCTCGCGTGCGGGAACGCCGTGGTCTGGATGCCGGCGTCGACGACCACCGCCGCCGGCATCGCACTCGCGGAGTGCGTCGTCGAGGCGGATCTACCGGCAGGAGTCTTCAACCTCGTGACCGGGCCGGGCTCGACCGTCGGCGACGAGATCGCACGAAACCCGGGCACGCACGGCATCGGCTTCGTCGGTTCGACCGAAACCGGGCGCCGCGTCGCCGAGGCAGCCGCCGGCAAAGCGGCAGTGCTCGAACTCGGCGGCAACGGCCCCGTAGTCGTCCTCGACGACGCCGACCTCGACCTCGCAGCCGACGCCACAGTCGCGGCCTGCTTCCTCTGCGCAGGGCAGAGCTGCACAGCCGGCGAGCGCCTGCTCGTCCACCGCGACGTCCGCGAGGAGTTCGTCACCAGGCTGGCCCAGCTGGTCGGCGAGCGCGTCCTTCTCGGCGATCCTTTCGCCGAGACGACAACGATGGGCCCCCTCAACAACGAAGGGGTGGCGGCAAAGATGGACGAGCACGTTGCCGACGCCATCGAGCGGGGAGCGGAAGTCGTGCACGGCGGGCAGCGCGGCGGTGGATTTCCGACCGACCTGTACTGGCAGCCGACCATCCTCGACGGCGTCCCCCACGACGCCCTCGTCGCGACCGAAGAAACATTCGGCCCGGTGGCGCCCGTGGTCGCGATCGACTCGCTCGAGCACGCAATCGAGCTCGCGAACGCGTCGCCGTACGGGCTTCTATCGGCGATCTTCACCCGAGACCTCGCCAAAGGCCTGCGATACGCCGATGCCGTGCGAACCGGCTGGGTGAACGTCAACGCGTCCTCCAACTACTGGGAGACGCACATCCCATTCGGCGGCCGAGCCGGCACCGCGAGCGGAATCGGCCGGGTCGGCGGCGCCGCGCCGATGGACACCTTCACCGAACTGCAGACGGTCGTGCTGGCGTGACCTGGGACTACGTCATCGTCGGTGGCGGGTCTGCGGGCTCGGCCCTCGCGGCACGGCTGACCGAGGACTCGTCCACCCGCGTACTCGTGCTCGAGGCCGGACGTCCCGACCACATCTGGGACCCCTTCATCCAGATGCCGGCCGCACTCTCCTTCCCGATCGGGAACCCCCGATACGACTGGATGTACCAATCAGAGCCCGAGCCATTCATGCACGGCCGCCGCATCTACCACGCGCGGGGCAAGGTACTCGGCGGCTCCAGCTCGATCAACGGGATGATCTTCCAGCGCGGCAACCCGCTCGACTACGAGCGCTGGGGCCTCGCGAAGTGGGACTACGCGCACTGCCTCCCGTACTTCAAGAAGATGGAGACCTGCCTCGCCGGCGTCGACGAGTGGCGCGGCGGCGACGGGCCGATCATCCTCGAGCGGGGGCCGGCCTCGTCCCCGCTCTTCGCCGCGTTCTTCGAGGCGGTGCAGCAGGCCGGCTACGAGCTGACCGAGGACGTCAACGGCTACCGGCAGGAGGGCTTCGCCCCGTTCGACCGGACGATCCGACGTGGGCGGCGGCTCAACGCGGCGCGCGCGTACCTCCACCCGGCGATGGATCGGCCCAACCTCGAGGTGCGCTGTCTCACCTTCGTGAACCGGATCGTGTTCGACGGGACGCGCGCAGTCGGCGTCGAGATCGGCGGCGGCGAAATCGTCCACGCGGACGAAGTGATCCTCTGCGGCGGCGCCATCAACTCGCCGCAGCTCCTGCAGCTCTCCGGAGTCGGCAGCGCCACCGAGCTCGAGCCGCTCGGAATCGGCGTCATCCACGACCTGCCCGCCGTCGGCGAAAACCTCCAGGACCACCTCGAGGTCTACGTCCAGCACGCATGCACGCAACCGGTCTCGGTCCAACCCGCGCTGAAGTCCTGGCGGCGCCCGGAGATCGGCGCCCGTTGGCTATTCCTCCGCAGCGGGCCCGGCGCCTCGAACCACTTCGAGGCAGGCGGCTTCGTCCGGTCGAACGACGACGTCGCCTACCCGAACCTCATGTTCCATTTCCTGCCGCTCGCCATTCGCTACGACGGCTCCGCCCCAACCGGCGGACACGGATATCAGGTGCACGTCGGGCCGATGTATTCGGACGCTCGCGGGTCCGTGAAACTCGCAATCGCCAACCCGCGCGCGCACCCGGCACTGCGCTTCAACTATCTCTCGACCGCGACCGACCGGCGCGAGTGGGTGGAGGCGATCGGCGTCGCCCGCTCCATCCTCGGGCAGCCGGCCTTCACGCCCTACGACGGAGGAGAGATTTCGCCGGGGCCGTCCGTGCAGAGCGACGAGGAGATCCTCGACTGGGTCGCGCGGGACGCCGAGACCGCGCTCCATCCTTCATGCACATGCGCACTGGGAACCGTGATCGACCCGAACACGATGCGCGTGTACGGCCTCGACGGCATCCGCGTGGTCGACGCCTCGGTGTTCCCGACCATCCCCAACGCCAACCTGTACGCACCCGTGATGATGGTCGCCGAGAAGGCAGCCGACCTGATCCGCGGCGTCACGCCGCTCGAGCCTCTGCCCCTCGACTTCTACCGCCATGCCGAAGAAGATCGCGATTACGAAGGCGTGGTCTGACGGGAGTACAAACGGTGGCGCTACGGCGCCTCCGTCTCCCCACGCAACGACGAGGAAACGACGTCTTCGGGACGCTTGGAACCCTCCAGTCGACTCGAGGTCGTACCTGCCACACTTCCTTCGCGAACGATCGGACACGAAAAACCCTCCGTCTGCAGGGCAATTGTTGTAAGTCCGACAACGGATGGAACTAAACGGGGCACTCTGGAACCCCCTTGAAAGCGGTAAAGGCTCTCTGGCTCGGCTCCACAGGCTGGTTTGCGGGCTGCGAAGGAGTGGCGTGCAGCATGAGTCGAAACCGCTGTCGCCGCGACGACCGGTCGTTGGTGCTGCCGCGGAAGCGGTCGTCCAAGCTGCGGCCGGGCCGGTCCGCGTCGCGGACGTCTGCGCCGTGCTACGCGCGCAGGGGCGAGAGGTGAGCACTGCCTCGGTGCGGAAGGCGCTCCATGACCGGGCGCGCGGCCCCACGCCGCGTCTGCAGCGGCTCGGCCACGGGCTCTACACCGCGGTTCCAGGCCCGGGGTGACCGCTCGGCGCGGCGCCAGTTGGTGCCGCCGTCGTTTCTCGTGTCAACCTGACGGGTACTGTGCCGCGACGACGGTGTCGGCTCCGACGAAGCCGGGTGAAGGTCCGGAGGCCACGCGCCCAAGTGAGAGGGCGCACTCGACCAGCCGACATCTCCGGGTAACAGTCGCGGTCGGCAAGGACTGAGCCGTACCAGAACCGCTGTCGTTGGTGGCTGTGCCTAGAACGCTGAAGGTCGGCGGCGATTCGTTGTGACGGACACTCCGCCCGCGGTCATCGAGGATGGATCAGTAGCTCTCCCTGATGCTGGAGCAGGACGCAGCGTGACAGCATCAACGGGGAGGGCGGAGTAAGGATGGTGAAACGAACGGCGTTCGCGGCAGTGCTCGCCTTAGCGGCAGTGCTCGCCGGCTGTGGCGGAGGCACCAGCAGTTCGACTGGCAATAGCGGCATCTCTCACTTGAGGATCGGCCAGACCGCCACGGTCCACGGCGGAGGTAAGGGCGAGACCTTGAGGGTCACGCTTGAGTCGCTCCAGCCGACGAGCGGAGGCACTCAAGGGACAGAGGAGCTGGAAGCTACCGATGGTGGAACGCTTGTGTGCGCCACGGTCTTGCTCAAGAACACCGGCACCGTCGCATACAACGATCAGGGCGATCTGGATATCGAAGCGATTATGACGGCTCATCCAACCGGCAACCAGCCGGACGCAGAACTAGTTGCGCTGCTGCCGAACTCGGGCTGTGTCAACCCCAGCAAGATCAGGGTCGAGGCCGGTGCTCGGAAGACCGTCTTGTTAGCGTTCTGGACTCCGTCACCACCGAGAGAATTGGAATTCTCTCCCTTCTACGGTGAGAAGGACTGGGGCAACAACACCACGTTTGCCAGCTGGGACCTACATGGTGAAGGCGTGTCGTCGCTTCCCTAGACAAACGTCGGCGCCGGCCACCACAGCGTCCCCGCTTGCATCAACTCTGGGGGTGTCGGTTCAGTCCTGCCTTCAGAGGGCTGGTCTGACGGTGTCGGGATCCTCCTCTCTGATGCAGCAAAGACCGCGGCGGGACAGGGCTACAGCTTCGCTGACCGCGGCGAGACCAGTCTGAAAGGCGTCCCCGGTCATTGGCAGCTCTGCGCCGTGGCAGAGCATCACGCACCACTCAGGCTGGCCGTGCCCTCGGGTGACATTCCTGAGCACTGGCGCAGGCGACCGACCTCACGCCGGATCTATGCGGAGGAGTCTGAACCGATCGCAACAAGCTCGGCGATCACGGCATCCACGGGCTGCGTGGCATCGATCTCATGCGTACAGGTCGCACGCAGCAGAGGCTCGACCTCCTCGAGGTGCCTGAGGATCAGGTCGCGCTCCTCGGCGATCTTCCCGTAGTCGTTCGTCGTCCTGGTCTCTATCCGCGCGAACAGCACGTCTGCGGGTGCGCTCAACAAGACGATGGCATCGAAATGCCGGTAGAACCGTCCCTGGTTCGAAACAGTCCCGGACACGTAGAGAGGCACATTGCGCTCACGGGCAAGAAGCCGCGCAATGCGGTCTTCGCGCCACGCGTACCCCACTTTCCCGTTTGACCACTCGGTCCATCCCGGCTCATCTGTGTCGACGGCCTCGAACCCATGTCTCCGTAACCCTGCGAGAGCGGTCGACTTGCCGGTACCAGACATCCCCGTCACGAGAATCCTTCGCACGCCGCAAGGCTAGAGGGCGCCGCCGTCAGGGGACATTCCCGAGCACTGGCCCAGACGAGGGTGGTGTCACCTGCGAACGCTGCTTCGTGTGACGTAGGATCCCTCGCCCACCACGCGAGGAGAGGAGCAGCTGTGGCTATTGGCATCCGCATCAAGCTTCCAGGGGTCACCCAGGAACAGTTCGATGCTGTGCACGCGGAAATGGCCAAGGGTCGGAGTTCGCCGAGCGGGCTTGTGTTCCATGCCTCAGGCCCGATCGATGGTGGCTGGGGCGTGATCGATTTCTGGGAAACGCGTGAGGACTTCGACGCCTTCCAGGGCCGGATTCAGGAGGGAATGACGGCGGCCGGCGTGGCAATGCAGGGACCGCCGGACGTGAAGGAATTCCCGGTTCACGAAACGATCCAGCCTTAACCCGAACCTGCGCTAGAGACAGCGGCGGGCTCGATATGCGGAGTCGTGTCGCGCCGGCGCGTCGCAGCGGGAAGGCATCGTCAAGCACCTGCTTCAGGGAACATTCCGGAACACTCGCCCAGCCGAGAGTGCTTGCTACCGAACCTCACGGGCGATTCCGAAAGACTCGCCTATGCGTCGACCGGTAGGAAGAGCTCATCAGCCGAATCCATGATCGGGGCTGTCCATGACCGCCACGCCGTCGGCGCGAGCCTCAGGGTCACATCGTCGGCCGCTGCGAGCTCAGCTTCGATCGGCCCATCGAGAGCCTCCGGCGCAAGGTATCGGCGCCTGATGCGAGCGTTGATCGCCTGCGCCTCCCCGTTGCGCAGGATCTCAACTTGGCCCGATGCAGATACCCATCGCTCCCGTCCCGGCGCGCGTGCATCGACCACGACCGAAACCGAGGCGCTCCGCGCGACGTTCTTCACCTTCCGGCTCTTCGACGACGACTCGAAGTAGAAGCTGTCGTGGTCGAACAGGAACCAGATCGGTGTGAGGTGCATGCCGCCGTCCGGGTCGTGCGTCGCGAGCACTGCGCAACGCCGCTCGTTAAGGAAAGACCGCACCTCGTCCGTCAATTCAGCCATCGTCGGAACCGCCCTTCGAATCACGTGTCATCCGTTTGTCGGATCTTGCCGAAGCTGCCGATCTCACACACGCTCAGGGGACATTCCCGAGCACTGGCGCAGGTGAGCGTCATTCCCGAGATTGCCCAGCCGGCGTGTCAGTCGGCGGATGATTCGGGACGTCGGATCAGCCTGACGGCGATGGCGAGGGCGAGGGCGAGGAAGCCGAGCAAGCCGAGCTCGAGCAGGAAGTTGGTCAGGAGGCGTCCGGTTGAGGGGAGTCGTTCGAACTGGGCGGTGACGATAAGGATTCGCCGCACGACGGCGATCAGGCCGATGAAGAGGAACGGCTCGACCGCGATCGTGTGCGTGCGAAGGACGAAGCGGAGCGTGTAGGCGAGCTCGGCGATGATGAGCAGGAGCAGGATCCGGTCAAGCAGGGTGACGCCGGTGTCGACGGCGCCGGCGCCAGTTGAGATCGCGTGTTCGAGCTCGTGCACGGTGCCGACGAGTACGAGCACTGCTGCTGCCGCGAGGAGGATCGCGACTGCCCCGTAGAGGAACGCCTCGAAGCCGACCAGCCCACGCAGCAGGCTCCGGTCGAGCGACCGTTGCGCCTCTGGCGGTGGTGTGGCCTGTCCAGAGTTCATAGCCCAGCGTACCGCGACCACCCGCCCACCACGAGTTGCGTTCCAGCCCGTTCGCCTCAAGGGACATTCCCGAGCATTGGCCCAGGCGACGGACTTCTACGTCTCAGCCAATGTGCACTGTCACAGTCTTGCGTCGCCTGCCGCTGTGGATGAATCCGTTCGCCCGGATGATCACGCTCCCGCCTGCGATGTGCAGACCCCATGGCTCGTACCCGTCAAGCCGACGGAGCGGATAGCGACGAAACATCTCTCCGCCGTCTCTGGTCACGAAGAGGTCGACGGTGCCGCTGAGCTTTCCCGAGCTGCAGGCGGGGCAGGAGCCTACAAAGTACGCGTCGCGCGTACCGCGTAGCGCCCATGGGCCAAAGTACGGGTCGAGTTCGTGCGGCGCTTTCACGCCGAAGAACGGATCTGAGAAGACGAGACGCCACGTTCGTCCGCCATCGCCCGATCGAGCGCCGATGTAGTCCTCGTGCATCATCCCTGCCCCATCGAGCCAGACGGCCCAAACCGTCTGACCGCTGCACTTGAGCTGTGCTGGGAGTCCGCCGTTCGGATGTACGTAGTGGCCGGGTTCGCGATAGACCAGCCGCCCGTTCCGATCGAGGAGCCGAGCCCCTGCGACGTGGATGCCGCACGTTGTCTGCAGCACGACTCCCCGAGACGGCGACGAGCTACCGCACCCGGCCAAACCCACGCTGAACCCGACGATCAGCACGGCAACGAGCGACCGCATCATCTCGGTGAACGATACGGCGCCCGAAACAGAGTCTCCACCGCTCGGGGACATTCCCGAGCACTGGCCCAGGTGAGCGGGCCTGTGGCCAGTGTCGGGGGGTGATGCAGCGGGAGGCGCAGGCCTCACCGCTAACGCGTCGCCCCTGAAGGACTGCGTGCACAAGCGCTCTCGCGGCGACGACGCGCTCTTCCTCGGGTAACGCGAGGCTTATACATGTGCGCTACCGCTCTCGAGCCGCGGCGCGTTTCTTCTGGCCGGCGCGGGTCGGCGGTGGAGGTTCGCGGCTAGCGGAAGATGCCGGAGACGAGATTGGCTCCGAGGTTCATTGCCATGCCCATCTCCATCGCTTGGCCGAAGCCGCCCGACCGGTGTCGCTGCAGAACCGCCAGAAACCGCCCCCAACACCCCAACCAGCCCGAGCAACCCGAGCAACAGAAACCTTCTCCTCATCTCACTTCCCCTCGCCCACCGAGCACACTCGCGATTAGCGTCACCTTAGGCGCCACCCGTTCCGACGTTGATTCGTAGTTCAAGGAACACCACTCGGCTAGGCAAGTGCTCGAGGCCGGCAAACCGGGCCTCCCGCCGTTCTCTGCGAGGCTCACGCCTGATCGGCGAGCGCGCCCCCACGATGTTTCCGGTGGACTGCGAGCCGCCATCCGCCGCGGCGGCGTCGCTGCCTAGGCGTTCAGTTCGTCGATTTCGGCGCCACGCTGCCGCATCGTCTTTTCGAGTTGCTCGGCAATGCCGGGCTGCTCCTGCTGGAGCCGGCGGAATTCGGTGCCGAACATCGATAGGAGCCGCGACGGCGCCGAGACGGTGACCGTCGCGTTGCGCCGTCCTCCGCCGAGTATGGCCATCTCGCCGAAGAAGTCGCCGGGGCCGTACGTCGCGACGGTCTCGTCTCCGATCGTCACCTCGGCGGCGCCGTCGGCGAGGACATAGAACGAGTACCCGGCGGCGCCCTCGCTCACGAGAGTTGTGCCAACGCTCGCTTCGGAGACCTCGAACCAGTCGGCGAGGCTCGCCCGCTCGTCATCGCTCAGCCCCGCGAAGAGCGGGACGCCGGTGAGGTCGTCAGCCGTTGCCACGCGCGCAATCTACGTGGGCGGCACCGATCCGACAATGCCTAGTCACTGGACTGTTACCGGCGCGAGCCGGTCGGCGACGAGCTCCTCGGCCGCCTCGCGCGCAGATGCGCCGCCCGTTGCAGCCGCGAGGAACTCGTCCCGTTCGATTGCAAGAACCCGTGTCGGCTCGGCTGCGCGCACGGTCGCCGTGCGCGGGACGGCGTGGAGGAGCGCGATCTCGCCGACGATCCCGCCCGGCGCGACGCGCGCGATCTCCCTGCCGTCCTTTTCCACGAGGAGCTCTCCTTCAGCGACGAGATACGCGCGGTCGCCGTCGTCGCCCTGCTTGAGGAGGACATCACCGGCAGCGAGCTCGACGTCGGAGAGCGTGAACGCAACCCGCTCGAGCGCCACGGGCCGCAGCCAGCCGAAGAGCGGGTTCGCGCGCAGGAGCTTGACGTCATCGGCGCTGATCTCCGCCGCCGGCTCGATCTGGCGGCGCGCGCCGGCGAGGGCGGCGACGAGCCCGATCCCCGCACCCACGACCGCGAGCGAGACGCGGATGCTCGCGAGGCTGATGATCAGCGCGGTCGCGGCGGAGCCGAGCGTAATCGCAAAGCCGCGAATCCCCTCGTGGATGCCGAGGACGCGCGTCAGGAGGTCGTCGCGCGCGGACCGGGCGATGAGCGTGTAGCCGGCGACGTCGGTGACCGTGTTCCCGCCACCGAGCACAGCCAAGCCGGCGAGCGCGACGGCGAAGCCGGGCTCGAGGCCGAGCGCGAGAAGCGGCGCGCCCCAGGCTGCGAGTCCGAGCGCCATCGGGCCGGCGAGACGGCGCCGGCCCACGAGACCGGTCGCCGCGAGGCCGCCGACGATCCCGCCGACCCCGATCGCCGCGGTGAGCAGGCCGACGGCAGACGCATGCAGTCCGAGGAGTTGGAGCGGGACGACGACAACGAGGACGTTGAGCGCCCCACGCGCGAGGTTCTTCGCCGCGAACATCGCGGCCGCCAGCTTCAGTTGCGCGTTCGCGCGGACGGCGTCGAGACCGTCGAAGAATCCCATCGTCTGCCGCGACGACTGCGGCAGCCGGATCGAGAGCCCCGACGTGCTTGGCAGGCGCGACTCGGCGAGACCGCCGACGATGTAGAGGGCCGCGGCCGCAGCGAAGACCGTCCAGGACCGCGTCGTCAGATAGAGGAGGGCGGCGAGCGCCGGGCCGAGCGTGACGGAGGTTGCCTGCACGACACTCGAGACGAGGCCCGCCGCGGTGAGCTCTGCGGGGGTGTTGACGAGGAGCGGTACGACGGCGCGGCGCGCGGGGTTCGAGACCACCGTCGCCGTCATCAGGGTCGCGGCGAGCAAAAGGAGGATCCAGTTGGCAGCGTGAGCCGCGGCCAGGCCTGCCGCAGCCGCCGCGACGACGGAGCGAACGAGATCGATCACGAGCAGAAGGCGCTCGCGCGGGAGACGGTGCGTCGCCGCTGAGACGAGCGGGGCGAGGACCGCGGCCGGCAGCATCTGCGCGGCAACGAGGATCGCTACGCCGCGCGCACCGTCCGCCTCGTAGGCGAGGACGCCGAACGCAACGGCGACGACCGCGTCGCCGCCGAATGAGCCGGCCCAGGCGATCTGGATCTGGCGGAGCGGGGGACTCGTACGAACGAAGGCGAACGGCTCCAACGCCCGTCGGACGTCCAGCATCCTTACGCGCAGCCCCGGACGCCCACGGAGACCAGTCTCTCGTCCTCCCGACGCCGAGTGGGTAACAAGGTGGTAAACGCATTAAAGATGCGGCTCATGCCTCGCCCCTCCAGGCTCCTGCATGCTCCGGGTGCATACTCGTCACGGTGGCCGGCATCCAACCGCGTGCGTTCTTCGATCAGGGCGAGGTGCTGAAGCCGTACGTTCCCCGGCTACAGATCGAGTGGCTGCGCGACACCCCACAGACGACGTACCGGGCCGTCGAGGGATCGCTCGCCTTCGTCGACATCTCGGGCTTCACGGCGCTCACGGAAAGCCTCAACCGGCAGGGAAAGATCGGCGCGGAGCTACTCCGCGACACGCTGGACGGCGTCTTCTGCGCTCTGCTCGACGAGGCATACGTGTGGGGCGCCGGCCTGCTCAAGTGGGGCGGCGACGCGATGCTGCTGCTCTTCGAGGGCGCCGACCACGCGCAGCGAGCCGCCCGTGCAGCCTGGGAGATGCAGAAGACGATCGAAAGGGTCGGGCGCATCCGGGTGGTGGGCAGCGCCCGCGTGACCCTGCGCATGTCGATCGGAATCGCAACCGGAGCGATCGACGTCTTCCTCGTGGGCAGCGTCCACCGCGAGTTGCTCGTGGCTGGCCCGATCGCCACCGAGACGGCGGTGATCGAGGGGGCCGCCGACGCGGGCGAGATCGGCGTCAGCCCTGTCCTGGCCGAGCGCCTCGAACCTTCATGCGTCGGCCGATCGAAGGACACGGCGCTGCTCGTCGCGCCACCGGACGCGGACGAGATGCCGGCTCCGGATGTCGGCCGGGTGAGCGGACTGGACGTGGCTTCGTGCATCCCGATCGCCGCACGGGAGCACGTGCTGCTCGAGCGCAGCGAGCCGGAGCATCGCGCGATCACAGCGGCGTTCTTCGACCTGATGAACACCGACGCTCTCCTGGCCGCGCTCGGCCCGGCGGCGCTCGCCGAGGCGCTCGACGACCGCATCAGCTCGATCGAGGAGGCTGCCGTCCGCTACGAGGTGCCGTTCAACCTGACCGATGTCTCCAAGGGGAGCGTGAAAGTCCTTCTGACGGCGGGCGCTCCGTCGACTACCGGACACGACGAGGAGCAGACGCTGCGCCTGGTGCGGGAGGTGATGGACCGCCCCGGGGTGGTCCCGATGCGCGCCGGTATGGACGCAGGGCGCGTCTTCACGGGTGACTTCGGCCCGCCGTACCGTCGCGCCTACGCGGCGCTCGGTGACACGATCAACACGGCGGCACGCGTCATGGCGCGCGCCGAGCCGGGGCAGATTCTCGCGACAGACGTCGTGCTCGGGCGATCACGGACGGCGTTCCAGACGACACCGATCCCGCCATTCACGGCGAAAGGGAAGGCCGAGCCTGTCAAAGCCTCTCTCGTCGGACCGATCGTCGGCAGGCGCGAGGAGCGCATCGCGGAGACCCCGTTCGTTGGCCGCGTGCGCGAGCTCGAAGCCTTCCGGAACGTGCTCGACGACGTCGGTAGCCGGAACGCCTGGATCGTCGAGATCGCGGGACCTTCGGGTATCGGCAAGACGCGCCTCATTCGAGAAGCCCTCGCCGCGATGCCCGGGCTCCGAGTGTTCCGAGCGACCTGCGAGGAGTACGAGGCCTTGACCCCCTACCACGCGCTGCGGGACATTCTGCGCGAACTGCTCGGCCTCGCGCCCGGCAGCACTCTGGCGGCCTCGGAGCGCGCCCTGCGCACGGCCGTCGCGGAAGCAGACCGTGAGCTCGTCCCGTGGGTACCGCTGCTTGGCATCCTGCTCGGACTCGACCTGCCGCCGACTCTCGAGACGAAGGCGCTCGACGAGCGCTTCCTCCGCGAGACCCTCGCCGACGTCACGCGCCGGTTCCTCACCGCGAGGCTCGAGGCGAAGCCGTTCGTGCTCGTGGTGGAGGACGCGCAGTTCATGGACGACTCGAGCGCCGACCTGTTGCGCCGCGTGTCAAAGGCAGGCGAGTCGCTGCCCCACGCGCTCGTCGTCGCACGAACTCAGCCGGAGGGGCTCTGGACCGACGTCGAGGACGAGGAGTTGCGCTTCCTCGCCTTCGACCTCTTGCCGCTCTCCGAACGGGAGGCGGCGGAGATCGTCGAGATCGCGACCGACGAGCAGCCGTTCAGGCCGCACGAGGTCGAGGAGCTCGCGCGGAGGTCCGGCGGGAGCCCGCTGTTCCTCGTCGAGCTGCTCAACGTCGCGCGGGCCGCCGGGATGACCGACGTGCTGCCCGACTCGCTCGAGGCGGTCGTGACCGCCGACATCGACCGGCTCTCGGCCTCGGACCGGATCGTGCTGCGGTACGCATCCGTTCTCGGCGTTGCGTTCGAGGAGGCGCTGCTCGTGGCGACTTTCGGTGACGAGGTGACGCCGGACGAGGCTTTGTGGGAGCGGCTGCGTGGCCTCGTCGACCGGGACGCCGACGGCCGGATCCGCTTCCGCAACACGCTTGTCCACGACGCTGCGTACGAGGGTCTGCCGTTCCGCCGCCGGCGTGAGCTGCACGGCCGCGTCGGACTCGCGCTCGAGAGTCGGCTCGGGCGCAATCTGGGCGACGAGGTGGGCGTGCTCGCGGCGCACTTCTTCCACGCCGGCGATCGCGAGCGGGCATGGCGCTACTCGCGGCTTTCCGGAGACGATGCGAAGCGGATCTACGCCAACGTGGACGCCGCGAGCTTCTACATGCGAGCGCTGCACACCGCGAGGCGGTTCCGCGGCGCGACCGGCGCCGAGGTCGCCGCCGTGGCGGAGTCGCTTGGGGACGTGCGCTACCGGCTCGGCGAGTTCGAAGCGGCCGGCGACGCCTACAGGCTCGCGCGGCGGCACCTGGCGGGGGACCGCGTCGAAGAGGCTCGCCTTTTGCTCAAGCAGGCCCTGATCCCGTGGCGTCTGGCCCGGTATCCCCAAGCCCTCGGCCGGGTTACGCGCGGCCTCCGCCTCATCGAAGGGCTCGAGGAGCCGGCAGCGATCCGGGAACGAGCGAACCTCTTCGCCCGGAAGGCGGTGATTAGGCAAAGGCAGGGGCGTCCGCGGGAGGCGATCGCCTGGTGCCGGCGAACGATCGAGGTTGCCGAGGCGCCCGGTGCACAGGAAGCGCTCGCACAGGCGCTGTACGTCCTCGACTGGGCGTACGCAACACTCGGGCGGTTCGACGAGGCCGTTAACTCGGAGCGTGCGCTCTCCATCTACGAAGAGCTCGGCAACCTGGAGCGTCAAGGGGCGATCCTCAACAACCTCGGCGCCATCGCCTACTACCAGGCCCGGTGGACCGAAGCGCTCGGCCTCTACGAGCAGGCCCAGCAGGTCTGGGAGCGGTCGGGCGACCGCTGGTCGGCCTCCTTCGCCGTCGTCAACCGGGCCGAAGTCCTGCTCGACCAGGGACGGCTAGCCGAGGCAGAACCGCTGATGCGGGAGTCGCTGCGAATCGCGAGAGCTTCGAGATCCGGGTCTCGCATCGCGGAGATGGCCCGCTACACCGGCACGCTTCTCACGCGTCTCGGACTGTTCGAGGACGCGCGTCGCCTGCTTGCCGAGGCGCACGACGAGTTCGAGCGCGCCGGCGAGTCGAACGAGGTGCTCGTGACCGAGGCGCGGGTGGCTGAGTTGCTCGTCTTCGAGCGCTCGGCCGCCGATGCGTTGGACCTCGCGGAGCGAACGCTCGCGCGCTCGCCGGCCTTCGAGGGGATATTCCCTCTTGGGCCTACGCTCCACCGCGTGCGCGGCCTCGCCCTGCTACAGCTCAGTCGGGTCGACGAAGCGCGCGCTGCATTGGCCGAGAGCGTCGAGAGCGCCAGGAGCGCCGGAGCGGACTACGAGGTTGCTCTCGGCCTCGACTCGCTGGCCACACTCGGCCGGCTCGACGGCGAGAGCCCGGAGGCGGTCGAGCGGGAGCGGGACGCGATCTTCGCGCGGCTCGGGGTGGTCGCCACTCCCGAGCTTCCGCTCCCGCCCGACAAGCGAGAGTTCTGAGCCGGTCTTCTCCGCTCAGCCCCCGTGGAAGCTCGCGTCCCACGGGTACGGAACGAAGGCGTCGATGATCACATCGCCGTGGAAGTCCTTGCGCTTGTCGATCCAGCAGGGGCTCGTCGGCAGTCCGTGGGACCACGGGACGAAGAAGCACTGTCGGAGCGAGCCCCAGAAGAGCGTGACCCCGAGGTTGGGGTCCGGTATCGGTACGGCCGGTGACCCGTCCTTGGTCTTCCAGCCCTTCGTCGTCGGAGAGGTGTCCTGCGGGTCCTGCAGGTTGTCGGCGCCGAGGCAGAGGTCGAAGCTCAACGCGGACCGCCGACCGACCAGCGAGCGGTCGAGCTTCCAGCTGACGAGGAGGTTGCCTTGGCCGCCGCCGAGGAGGTCGATGTACGCGCCGGCACCGAGCTGCGTGAAGGCACCGCCGCAGACGCCTGGCGGGACGCCGGCACCGGGGATGGCCGAGACGGCGAGCGCCCCGCCGTTGCTCGACGTCGACGCCTGGACGGACGTGTCCGAGGTCGATCCCCCGGCAGAGCAGGACCCCGAGCAGGGCGTGACCTGATCCGCGATCACGAAGGCGTTGCTCGTGACGGTCGCGCCCTCGCTCGTGGCGACGAGCCGGTACTCGCCCGGCGCTGACACCGCGAGACCCGGGAAGGTCGCGACGCCGCCGGAGGTGTAGGCCGTGCCGCCTGAAAGCGTCCCGTTGCCCGAGATCGCCTGGAGCGTGAGGTCGACCTCGGTGTTGTCCGGAACAGCCGCCCCGCCCGCGGGGGGCGTGATCGTCACCCGAATCGGGGCGGAGCCGTCGGTGATCGAGCTGTTTTCCTGCGTCTCGACCGGCTGGTTCCCGAACGCGATCGCGCCGTACGTCGCCTGCAGCGCGAAGTACGTTGCGACACCGCTGTCCGACGCCTTAACTGCGACGAGGTCCGAATCGGTGACTCCGCGTTGGAGGACGGCGCTCGGAACGTTGACGCTGATGTCGCCCGTCGAGCAGCTGCCCCCGCTCGCGTTGCCGTAGGAGCCGCCGTTGACCCACACCGATGCGTTGTTGTCGATCGTTCCGGTGAGGTGGAGGCCCCATGCATCCGCCGGGAGGAAGAACGTGTTACGGAGGTAGAGCGTGCCGTCGACCGGGAAGTCGGTGTTCGCCGTGGTCGGCAGACCGGCTTGGCCGTACGGGCCACTGCAGTACACCGGCGTTGTATTGCTGAACGGTGCCGTGTCTGTCGCCCAGCTGCTCGCATCGAACCCCGGATTCATCCAGCCGGAATCCGGCGTCGAGCTCGTGTACGCCCAGATGGACCCGTAGGTGATCGCAGTCCCGGGGCCGGCGGTGTCGGCCGAGGCGATTCCGCTCGCTCCCGCCACGGCGAGCACCCCAACCACGGCTGCCAGAACGGACGCGGTCCGCATACCGGAGCGCCGCAACGGCGCCCGCCAGAAGTCACGCATCCTCGAACGCACTCTCAGTCTCCTCTCGCGTCGCATCTACCGCAGCACTGTGGGCGCAGAGCATAGGCGAATGTCCGGTGGCCTACAACCAAGGCCGAGAAGTCCCTTCACCGCCGGGTCGCGAGCTCCGGCTGCAGGAAAGCTAGACCGGCTCGCTTTGGGCGACCCGCTCGGCGAGGGCGCTCAGCACCTTCGTCTGCAGCTGCGGCGCCTCGCGAAGCAGGGTCGAGAACGCGGACTCGGTGATGACGAACGCTCGCACGGGGGACGTGGCGGTAACTGTTGCATTTCGCGGAGCCGCGGAGATCAGCGCCATCTCGCCGAAGAAATCGCTGCCGCCCTTGACGTCCACCTTGCGGCCCTTCCGCCGAACCTCCACGGTGCCTTCGACGATCGCGAAGAACTCCCGCCCTCGCTCTCCTTCGCGGATGAACGCCATTCCGGCGGGGAGGTTCATTTCGTCGGCGAGCAGGGCAATCAAGCCGAGCTCACGGTTGGAGCACTTCGAAAAGAGCGGTATCCGCCGCAGGAGCTCGATCTTTACGTCCTTGCGAAACGGCACGGCTACTGACCCGCAGCCTGCACGATCAAGTCGGCCGCCCGGTCGAGCGAGAGCGCGTCCGTGTTGATCACGAGGTCGTAGCTGGTCGGAAGTTCCTTCACGCCGTAGAAGCGCTTCAGGTAGTCGGCTCGCGCGGCGTCGGATCTCTTGATCGTCTTCGCGGCCTCCGAGCCGTCGAGGCCGTCCGCCTCCGCGAGACGCATCGCACGCTTCTCCGGCGACGCGGTGATCAAGACACGGAGCGCACCGGAGTCGCTTCGGACGGCATGTGAGGCGGCATGGGCAACGATAACCGCCTTGCCCTTGGCTGCCACTTCCTCGATCGCGTCGCGGATGAACGACCGCACGTCCTCGCTCGGCGGCTCGTTCCAGGGAGGGGCCACGGGTGGTGTCCCGTAGGTCGCGCCCCCTTCGGCGATGGCAGCGAGCAAATTGGCCACGAGCGACTTGCGACGCTCCTCGTCGGCGACGGTCTCGGGATCGATCCCGCTTCGTGCCGCAGCGCGCGAGATGATTTCCTCGTCGACGTAGACGAAGCCGAGACGCTCGCTGACGAGACGGGCGACGTCCTCGCCTCCCGCCCCGAGCGCCCGTGAGATACAGATGACCGAAGCAGCCATGCGGGATCGAGGCTACGAGCACAGGGGGCGCTCGTCAAGCCCGCCCCGGCGCGGGGCTCGGAAATGGCGACGAAGGTGAGCGAGGCGCGTCGCAGCCACCGCATCGATGCTATTCCTCACGCCGGCGTCTGTAGGGTCGGCGGGATGCAGGCGGCGATCTGGGGTTCCCGAGGGACGCTGCCGGCACCCGGCCCGGCGACCTTGCGCTACGGCGGGAACACGACCTGCGTTGCGGTCCGATCGGGCGACGGCCGTCTTGTCGTCCTCGACTGCGGCACAGGGATTCGTCCGCTCGGCGCGTCGCTCCTTCCCGACCCGCCCGCGGAGATCGACGTCCTCCTCACCCACATGCACCTCGACCACGTAGCGGGGCTGGGCTTCTTCGCCCCGTTGTTCTTGGACACGACCGTCCGGATCTGGGGGCCGCGACTGGGCGACGAGCCGCTCGCCGACCGGATCGCCGTCTACTTGTCGCCGCCGCTGTTCCCCATCGGCTTCGCCGACATCCCGGCGACGATCGAGGTGACGGAAGTCGAGCGCGAACGGTGGCAGATCGGCGGGCTGACGGTGACGTCCGCGCCGGTCAGACATCCCGGCGGCGCGCTCGGCTACCGGCTCGAGGAAGGCGGCGGCGCGCTCGCATTCATCCCCGACAACGAGATCGGCCTCGACGCCGACGCCGGCGTCGAGCTCGCAGTGGGCGCGGACGTCCTGCTCCATGACGCCCAGTACACGGACGCCGAATATTCCGGCAGGGTCGGCTGGGGGCACTCTTCCCTGTCCGCCTTTGCCGCGTTCGTGCAGCGGACGGAGCCGGCGCGGGCGCTCATGTTCCACCACGATCCGGCCCACGACGACGACACGCTCGAGGCGATGCGGGACGAGGCGGCACGGCTTGCGAATCGTGAGATCGAGCTGGCGGCGGAAGGTCTCGTGTTCGAGGTCCGGGAAGGTGAAGGCTGAGATGCGCGTTTCTGATCAATACCGATCTCGCCAGCGCCCGAATCGGCTAGATCAAGCCAAACCGCTCGAGGGTCGTCAGCGGGTTGACGCGTTGCCATGCAGAAGGTCGTGGGTTCGAGTCCCGTCATCCGCTTCACAAAGCCCCGCTAAACGGGGCTTTGTGTTCTCTATGTAGCCCACAGAAGTCCCAGACGTGTCCCGTTCTTCCCGGCTCGGAGCTGGCGAAGCCCGCCAGTCCGGCCGAGTGAGCTGTCTACTCGCGATCGGACTCTTCCCTCCGACGGCTCACGCGATAAGCAAGAATCCAGCTCACTAGGCTCAGCCGCTCGAAGGCCGTGAGCCGCAGCAGCTTCGGCAGGTCCGCGTAGACTCGGCGCCGGCAATCGAGGAGAGGAACCGTCCACGGTCGATCGGGGCGCGTCCGTCCACGTCTGGTGGCTCCTAGTTGTCATCCGTCCGCCGATGTGGTGAGCTTGGAGCGGATGACGGGCTTGTGGGAGAAGCTGGCCGATTCCGGCCGGTCGTTGCGCGATGTCTTTCGCAATCCCGGGCTAAAGCGGATCGAACTTGCCTGGGCAGGATCGATCATCGGTGACTGGGCGTATGCGACGGCGTTCTCGGTATACGCCTACCAGCACGGCGGCCCGACGGCGGTCGGCGTCGTCGCCGTCGTCCGCTACGTCCTGAGGGCACTCGTCACGCCTTTCTCGTCGATGCTCGGGGACCGCTATCCGCGGCGACTGGTGATGATCGGCTCCGACACGACGGCTGCACTGATCATCGCGCTTGCCGCGATTCTGATCGCGTCCGACGCGAACAGGTTCGCGGTGTACGCGCTAGCCGTCCTCGGCTCTCTCGCCGTGTCGCCCTTCCGTCCCGCACAGGCGTCGTATCTGCCCCAGCTCGCGAACAATGTCGAGGAGCTCTCCGCCGCGAACGTCGCCTCCTCGACGATCGAGAGCCTCGGCTTTCTCTGTGGGCCTGCCATCGCGGGTCTGCTCCTCGCGTTCGCAAGCATGTCGACCGTCTACATCTTCGACGCCGCGACGTTCGCGTGGTCGGCACTCCTGGTGCTCGGGATCAGGCGATCGATGGTGAACGCGCCCGAGCCGGCGCCGCAGCCGACGGCCGACACCGACACCCCGGACGAACCCTCGGCCGGCTTCCTCGCCGAGGCGACAGCAGGGTTTCGGGTGATTCTCGGAAACCGCGACCTGCGGATTCTCGCCGGGCTCTTCTGCGCCCAGACTGTCGTCGCAGGCGCTTCGGTGGTATTCGGCGTGTCGATCGCGCTCGGGCTGCTCGGGTTGAGCCGCTCCGGCCTCGGCTACCTGAACGCGACGCTGGGCATCGGCGGGCTCGTCGGCGGCTTGGTCGCCCTCGTTCTCGTGCAGCGAGGACGGCTCGCTCGTGACTTCGGTGTCGGCGTCTTCCTTTGGTCGGCGCCGCTTCTGCTCGTCGCCGCGTGGCCGACGGTCACGGCGGCCGTGATCATGATGGTGCTTCTCGGGCTCGCGAACTCCATCGTCGACATCAACGGGTTCACGATCATCCAGCGAATCACGCCCGAGGAGACGATGTCTCGAGTTTTCGGGGCGCTCGAGAGTGCGTTCATCGGCGGGATGGCCATCGGGGCGCTGCTGATGCCGCTGTTGATCAGCACCGCCGGTCTCCGCTGGGGTCTCGTGATCGTCGGTGCGACCGTCGCCTCGATCGTGCTGGCCAGCCCGGCGGCGCTGCGCCGCATCGACACGGTGGCTCTGGTTCCGCCGGGCCTCGAGCTGTTGCGGAGCGTTTCGCTTCTCTCGCCGCTGCCGGAGCCGATCCTCGACCGGCTCGCTCGAGCGCTAACCCGCAGCGAGTTCGCCGAGGGCGACGTGGTCATTCGCGAGGGCGAACAGGGTGATCTCTTCTACGTAGTGGAGAGCGGCGGCTTGACCGTAAGCAAGCAGGGTCGCTTCGTCGCCAGCTTGGGCCCGGGCGACTACGTCGGCGAGATCGCGCTCCTTCGCGACGTGCCACGCACGGCGACCGTCACCGCCACAGCTCCCACCGTCCTACAAGCACTCGACCGCCAACACTTCCTGCCGGCCGTCACTGGCCAGGACGAGTTCACCGACGCCGCGGATACCGCGATCACGGCGCGCCTGGCGATGCTCTAGACCGCTGCTGTGGTCTGCACGGTGCTTCGGATCGACGACGGGGATGCAAAGGTCTGACGCATCCGACCACAGGGCAATCGTTGTAAGTCCGACGATGAATGGAACTAAACGGACTCGAACCCGGCTCCAAAGGCCCCGCGACCACCTACGGATGAGGCCTCGGGTCCGCGACCGCCTACCCTCTCAGTAGGTGGTCGCCAGGACCTTGGGGTAGCTCAGTCGCCATCCCAGGAGTAGTCGCGTCGAACTCCGTAGCCACTTCTCGTCACGACTCGAGTTCTCGTTCAATCTTCTCTACGCGTCCTGCTGAGCGAGCAATTCCCGGACGGGTATCCGCGCTACAAGCGCTCGACGAAGATGCTCGTCCCGTTCCTCTTCTGACCAGGACTACACGCGGCCGGCAGCGAGGGCATCCCACGTCTGCTCCGTTGAGAGTGGCGGGTAGTAGAGATAGCCCTGACCGAGCGTGCATCCGAGCTCGAGGAGAACGTTCTCTTCGCGGGACGTCTCGAGTCCTTCGGCTGTGGCCGGGAACTCGAGGGAGCGAGCGATGGCCATGATCGCGGCGAGAACGGCCTTGCCGTCGCGCCGGCCGGCGCGGCGAACGAGCGAACGGTCGATCTTCAACGAGTCAATCGGGAGCCGGGAAAGCGCACCGAGCGCGCTGTAGCCCGTGCCGAAGTCGTCGATCGCGACGCGTACGCCGTGGCTCCGCGCGGCACTCAGGAGGTCCGCGGCGTGATCGTCGACCGCGAGTGACTCCGTGATCTCGAGCGTGAGCAGACCCGGCGGCACAGGCCGGAGGTGTCGAGCGAGATGCTGGACCAGATCTCCCGACGCGAGCTGTCGCGATGAGATGTTGACGCTGACTCCGACTTCGTGACCAGCAGCCAGCCAGAGAGTGAGTTGGGACATCGCCTCGGAGAGCACGTGCTCGCCGATCGGCTCGATGAGCCCTGTAGCCTCGGCGATGGGAATCCAGTCGTTCGGCGCGAGCACTGCCGAACCGTCTTGCCAGCGGGCGAGTGCCTCGAAGCCGACGATGGTGCGCGCTGGAAGCGACACGATCGGTTGGTAGTCGACATAGATCTCGCCGCGGTCCAGTGCGCCTGAAAGCCGGCGCTCCATGTCGGCTCGGTAGACGACCGCCGAGCGAAGCTTCTCCGTGAACTCTCCGATCACAGCTCCTCCACGGGATTTCGCATCGCTCATTGCCGTATGTGCGTCTCGGAGGATCGTCGCCGAGTTGATTCCCGAGTTGCCGCCGGCGGTCGCGGTGACGATGCCGATGCTCGCGGTGATCGACGTCTGAACGGTGTTCGTGGCGACGGGTTGTTCGAACACGCCCGTCAATCGCCGTTCGAGCTCCGTGACCGCTTCGAACCCCGGCGGCCCAGTGCAGACGACGACGAATTCGTCGCCGTCGAAGCGCGCGACTGTATCTCCGGGCCGAGCGACGCCACGGAGCCGGTGGGCGACCTCTTGGAGGACGTCGTCGCCGCAGCGATGCCCAAAGATGTCGTTGATCTCGCGGAGGCGGTCGATGTTGCAGAGAGCGACGGCAAGCGACGCGTCAGCGCGTGGGTTGCCATCGAGCGCGCTGTCGATCGCCGCGGCGGCCGAGGCTCGGTTTGGCAGCCCGGTCAGCTCGTCCGTCATCGCCCGTCTTCGGAGCTCTTCCGTCGCATCGACGCGTGCTCGCGTTGCATCCACGACCGCGGTGACCGCGGTCGCAAACTCGTCCCCGCTTGCCCCTTGCGGCCCAGGAGAGAGGCTGTGCTCGGCCAATGCCAGGCGCGCGCCCTCCTCAACCGTTGCGAGGTCGGCGGTGAGAGCGACGTGTCCCAGGTCGGCGAGCACCTTTTGGCGGTCGGCGAGCTGCTTCGCCGTCTGAAAGGCATTGCCTTGGCGAAGCCAGGTCAAGGCGGCGAGCGAGATGAGCGGCGGGAACGGCACGTAGCCGGTCACGAGCTCGATCGTCCAGCTCTCGGGCGCGAGGAGGGTGATCGCCGCGAGGGCAAGCGCCGCAGCCACGCCGAGACCGAGCAGCACTCGCTCGCGGGCGGAAGACCGCCAGGTGACGAAGACGAGGTACGAGAGGATGATCGCGATCACGAGAAAGCCAGTGGGAGCCGTCAGGGGGCCATACGCGGGGAGCCCGTCCACGAGCCGATGGCGGTACAGCAGATGGGTGGTCGGCCAAGCGGTCAGCCGGACGGCGAGCACGAGAACGAGCAACCCCAGCAGAGCCTTCGGCACGCGCTGACCGGACAGCCGTCCGGCGAGCGGGAGCAGCGTGATCGCGAGCAGCGAGAGCGAGACCGATCGCACGAAGAGCCACCCGTCGAGTGCAGCCGGCGTGCGGCCACCTTCGAGCGCCTGGTAGTTGCTGAAGAAGACCACTGCGGCCGTGCAGGCAGCCGGAACGACCGCCCGGGCTGTTGAACGCTTGCCTTCCCAACGCCAGACGGCGCCTTGCTGGGCGGCGACCGCCAGTGCGAATCCGGCCAGGACGAGCTGGAGATGGTCGAGGGCGGTGAGTGTCGGTGATAAAGTCGTCACGTTATCCTACGGTTCGTCCATTATCTAACATAATGTCTAGTATACGTCAAGTAGTATGCTCCGCCAAGTGAGCCCTGCGAGAACCAACGGCCAGCTCGATCGCCGGCAGCGCAAGACGCGCGCAGCACTCCAGCAAGCGCTGCTCGAACTGGTCGCCGAGAAGCCGTACCGGTCGATCACCGTGGAGGACATCGCCGCCCGCGCGGACGTCGCGCGCGCCACGTTCTACGCCCACTACGCTGACAAGAACACCCTCTTACTCGAAACGGTGAACGCGCTGCTCGCCGATCTCGCCGACCAGACCCGCACGGTCGCTCCCCAAGATCGGCTCGTCTTCACCGGCGCCGCGTTCGACGTGGTATTCGCGCACGCCGAGGCTCACCGCGATCTCTACCGGTTGCTGCTCACCGGGGAAGGGGGTCGCGAGGCTCGCGCTCTTGCAGTCGAGAGCTTTCGTTCGCTTGTCACCGAGGTCTTCTCTCGCGTCGTCGCAGCACAGAAGACGACGCCTCGCTTTCCAATGGCGGCAATCGTCACCGGATTCGTCGGCGCGAGCCTCCTGACCATCGAAGCCTTGGTGCTCGGCGAGCTGGAGGGCAGCGCTGATGAGCGCATCCGCGTCCTGGTGCAGTCACAGGCCTACGGAATCGCCTGGGCTCTCGGCTTCGAGCCCGGCACGTTCGAGTATGTGGAAGAAGCGCCGGCGGCGCCCTAGACCCGGGCGATCCTCGGCCGGTCGGCAGCCCCGCGCCTGAGGTCCTCTGGCAACCTACGAAATGAGAGCCTCGGGGCCGCGACCACCTACGACCGAGACCAAAGCCAGCGGTCGCCGTTCATGCGTTCGCGGTGATGCGCCGGTGATCTGCGAACAGCAACGCCCACGAGAAAGTACTACGCGAACAATTTGCGCGAACTGCCGACCGCGTACACTTTTTCAGCGTCCATGCGAAGCTGGCAAGGAAACGCGAATGACGCCGCCGCTCGGACGGGCGGGCTAGCCCCCAGGACACTGTCGATCGCGACCACACTCTTGCTCGTCCTCGGCGTTCTGGCTATGCCGTTCGCAGCGTCCGCGGATCTGCCGAAGAAGCCCGCCTGCTCAGCCGTGACCTCGACGCTGCTGAAGTCGACATTCAAGTTCTCCTTCTCGACCCACTGGACATCCAAAGAACACCAAACGAAGACGCTGCAACACCTCGCATGCAACT
The DNA here is from genome assembly GCA_963737515.1 of uncultured Actinomycetes bacterium. Lineage (GTDB taxonomy): Bacteria > Actinomycetota > Thermoleophilia > Gaiellales > Gaiellaceae > Palsa-739. The sequence goes on from CAVTSV010000004.1 coordinate 156,860, forward strand.
ACACCAGCGCTGAAGGCGACCTCTCGATCGACTACAACCGCTACTCCTCCGACAAGGCTGCTCGCGCCCACTACAACTCGGTCAGGAGATCCCTTATCCGGCAAGGCAAGAACGAGCCTCCCGACACAATCACCCAGCTACTCCCTCTCATCAAGCTCCACGACATCGGCGAGATGGCGTTCCGCAGCACCGATGGCACAGTCGTGCAATTCGTCGACGGCGTCGACTCCGTCACGATCGAGAACGGCTTCGCCGACCTCTCCCATCAGGAAGTCCGCGAGATGGTGGCGTTCGCTGTACACATCGACCGACACGGCTAGCAGTGGAAGCCGCCGGTCGCGCTACGCCGCTAGTGCAACGCGCTTGGCTCGGCGCCGACTCTCGGCTAGGCGGTCCGAGCCTCGGCCGGATGAGCCTCAGGTCCGCGACCTCCCTTGGATGAGGCCCCGGGGTGCTCTGGCTTATGACGGGCGAGGGGATTGGACCGACATGCAAAGGAGGGCTGCGGGGACCGCCGACGCGCTGCTGGCGCCAGGCGAGGGGTCGATGGAAGTGACGGCTGCCGTGAGGTTCGCCAGCGACCGGTCAGTCGAGCTGCGCATGCACTCTCTCGAGCGCCCGGTCGCGCGGTCCGGCGGCCCGTGCACGGCACGTCCGCACCGCTTCGGCGCGCTCCTCGCGGTAGGCCTCGTCCTTGATCGAGCCGAGGTTGATCTCGACGTTGAGCGCAGCGCCGTCGAGCGCGCTCGCCGCCAGCAGTGCCGCGACACCGGCATCCGAGACCGCGTTCGGGTTCCCGCGCTCCGCGACCTCCGCGGCAAGTTCGAGTACGCGTAGCGCACGCTCGCACACGGCCGCCGGCGGCTCGACCGCCGCCCGGTATCCCGCCTGGATCGCCGCGCTCCGCTCCGCCTTCTGCTCCTCCGTCTCTTTGGGGAGCCGGAACGCGGCCATCACGCGCTCGAAAGCAGCAGCGTCCACGTCGACCAGCTCCTCGAGCTCGCCGCGCAAGCCATCGGCCTCAGCCGCGATCGCGTCGAGCGCGCCGGTGTTGCGTGCCACCATCGCCACCAGTCCCGCAGCGAGCGCGCCCGCCAGCGCGGCGGCGCAACCGCCGCCCGGCGTCGCGGCACCGGACGACAGCTCGTCCAGGAACCCGGCCAGCGTCAGATCGCGGTAGCTCATCCGTCCTCCTCGGGAAGCAGGTGGTACTCGATCACCTTGGCGGAGTCGAGCCCGGGGACTTGCAGGTACCAGCCGGCAGCGTCGACGAGCGCCTCAAGCGGTGCCATCCCGACGAGCTCGCACTCGAGAACCGGCACGCCGTAGCGGGCGGCTTCGCTCCGCACGAGCTCAAGCGCTCGATGGATCGGCGTACGGCGGTAGTCGACGAGGTTCATCGAGACCTGGACGAGCCCCCGGTCGGCGACCTCGAGCCCCATCGCCTTCACGTAGCGAAGACCGCCGCTCGAGTGCCGGACGGCGGCGGCAATCGACTTCGCAACGGCGAGATCGTCCGTGCCGAGGTTGACGTTGAAGGCGATCAGCGGCATCCGGGCACCAACCGCCGTCACCCCCGAGCGCTCGTTGAACGCCTGCGGGCCGGCGTCGACCGTCCACTCCGGATCCTCGAGCTTGCCGGCCATGCCCTCGTACTCGCCGCGCCGCACGTCGGCGAGGTTGCGGCGCGCCTCGCTCGAGCATGCCTCCTCGTAGAAGAAGACGGGGACTCCATGCCGCTCGGCCAACGCCTTTCCGAAGCGGTGCGCGATCTCGACGGCTTCTTCCATCGCGATGCCGCGAATCGGGACGAACGGCACGACGTCGACGGCGCCCATCCGCGGATGGCTGCCCGTATGGGTCCGCATGTCGATCAGCTCGATCGCGCGCGCGCAGAGCGCAGCCGCGCACTCCTCCACCGCTGCGGGCGTGCCGAGGAACGTGCAATCCGCCCGGTTGTGGTCGGCGTCCATCGACAGGTCGAGCACGTTCACGGGAAACTGCTCAAGGACGAGCTGCAGCTCGCTCCGGAACGTTGGGTCGCGACCCTCGCTGAAGTTCGGAACGCACTGCAGGATCCGCCCCATTCTTCGACTGTCACCAAGGCCGGCGCGAACTGCATCAGCAGCACCCCCGATCGCCCGAGCGAGAAACCACTGACCTCACCCCAGGTGATCAGTCGGGCCGGAGGCCGCGGGCTCGAGTCCCGTCGCTCCCGTTTCTTGCTCAGCCCGTGCTCGGAACGACCAGCACCGGTACGGGCGAGACGTGGACCAGCTTGTGCGGGACGGAGCCGAGCACGATCCCCGTGATCGGGTGCTCGCCGTTCGTGCCGACGACGATCATGCTCGCGCCGGTCTTCTCCGCGACGTCGACCAGGCCCTGCACCGGCCGTTCGGGCACGAGCTCGACGTCGTACTCGACACCGGCCTCGGTCAGCTGCGGAACGGCCTTCGCCGTTTCCTGCTCGGCGAGCTCCCGCACCGCCCGACGGTAGTCGCCGGTCTCGCCGCCGTAGGCGGCCGGAATCTCGTACGCAAAAACGAGCACGATCCGAGCGCTCTCGAGCTTCGCCAGCTCGATCGCCGTGTCGAGGGCGTGACCGGCGCCGACCGAGCCGTCGTAGCCGAGCACGATGGTCCTAGCCATTGCCAGCCTCCAGTACGGCGGGGTCCGCAACTTGGGTCTTCCAGCGGAAGAACGGCTCCGGCGCCACGATACGCTGCCCGACGAGGATCACGACGCCGACCGCGAGGCCCAGGAGCGCCATCGCGAGCGGCGGCGAGAGGCCGAGCCAGGCGCGTCCCGTCGCCGAGCTGGAGGGGCTCCAGGCCTCGTAGCCGCTGTCGACGAGGATGGCGAGCAGCGAAAGCCCGCCGAGCAGCGGCAGGAGACCCACGAGGAACGCGTTGCGCGCGCTCTTGAAGAGCTCGCGCCGGAAAAACCACGGGCAGGCAAGACCCGTCAACCCGTAGTAGAACGCAATGCCGAACCCGGTCGCGGTGACCGAGTCGACGAGGATGTTGCTCGACACCGTGTTCAGCACCAAGAAGACGGCGATCGAGACCCCGCACATCCAGATCGTCCCGTCGCCGGGCGTGAGGAAGCGGTGATGGATCTTCGCGAACGTCTTCGGCAGGGCGCCGTGGCTGGCCATCGAGAGCGTCGCGCGCGTAGTCGGCAGGATCGTCGTCTGGGTCGAGGCCGACGCCGACGTGAGCACGGCGATGATCAGCAGCTTGTCCCACGGCGAGCCGAGGACGTCCTTGCCGAGGGCGCTGAGCACGTCGCTCGAGTTGTTGTTCAGGAAAGTGACACCGTGGAAGGCCTCGGCCGCCGTCGACACGACGACGTAGATGGCCAGAAGCAGGAAGGTGCTGACGACCGCCGCGCGGCCCGGGGTCTCGGTCGCATCCGCGGTCTCCTCGTTGACCGAGACGGCCGTGTCCCAGCCCCAGTAGATGAAGATCGCGAGCAGGAGCGCGCTGCTCATCGCCCCGAACGACTTGATGTCGAACGGGTTGAGCCAGCTCCAGGACGGATGCACGCTGCCCGCCGGATGCCCCGTCCACACCTTCACGAGCGCGACTACCGAGAAGATGACGAGGATCACGAACTCGGCCCCGAGGAGACCCCACTGCGTGCGTGCCGACGCCTCGATACCGACGTAGCAGATCAACCCCATCAGGATGATCCAGATCACACCGGCGACGCCCACCCACAGCTTGCTGTTCGCGGCGCCCGTGGCACCGAAGAGCTGGAACGTGTAGCTCCCGGCGATCTGCGAGAGGCTCGCCATCACGAGCACGTCCGCGAAGATCAGCCCCCAGCCGCCTAGCCAGCCGGTGATCGGCCCGAAGGCCCGCGCGCACCAGGTGAAGGTCGTCCCGCAGTCCGGGTCCGCCTGGTTGAGGTACTTGAAACCGAGCGCGACGAACAGCATCGGCACGAACGCGATCACCATGATGACCGGGGCCTGGAAGCCGATGCCGACCACGGCCGTGACCGCGCCGAGCGTCGCGGCCAGACTGTAGGCGGGCGCAGTCGAGGCGACGCCGATCACGACGCTCGAGACGAATCCGAGCGCGCCTGCCTTCAGCCCTTTGTCGAGTTGATCCGAGCGGCCGGCGCCGATAGCCGCATCCATCCGGCGACCCTTTCAGATCAGGCGCCCGGCGGCAAGCTCAGCGCTCCGCGCGCGGCGTATGGTTCCGGCGTGAAGAAGGTTGTCGTCCTCGGCGCGGGGTTCGGAGGCCTCGAGCTGTCGAGTCGCCTCTCCGACGAGCTCGCCGGAGAGGTTCAGGTCACACTGATCGACCGCAACGACGGCTTCACGTTCGGCTTCTCGAAGCTCGACATCCTCTTCGGCCGGACGGATGCGGCGACCGCGAAGCTCCCGTACCGCGAGATCGCCAAGCCCGGAGTCGAGTTCCGCCAGGAAACCGTGACCGCGATGGACCCGGCGACGCGACGCGTGACGACCGATCGTGGCACTTACGACGCCGACATCCTCGTCGTGGCGCTCGGCGCCGAATACGACATCGACGCGACGCCGGGACTTGCGGACGGCGGATACGAGTACTACTCGATCGCCGGCGCCGAGCGGCTGCGCGACGCGCTGCCCGGTTTCACCGGCGGGACCATCCTGCTCGGGATCCTCGGCCAGCCCTTCAAATGCCCGCCCGCGCCGTTCGAGGGCGCGTTCCTCCTGCACGACCTGCTCGTCGACCGCGGGATCCGCGAACGCACAAAGCTCCGCGTCCTGGCGCCGATGTCGGCGCCGGTGCCGGTCACGCCCGAGGTCTCACAGCGGTTTCTCGACGAGCTCGCGGAGCGTGAAATCGAGTTCACGCCGCAGACGAGTGTCGTCGCGATCGATCCGGGAGTGAAGGAGGCCGTGCTCGACAGCGGCGAGCGGCTCCCGTACGACCTCTTCATCGGCGTCCCCATCCACCGCGTCCCGACCGTCGTCGCCGAGTCGGGTCTCGCGCCGGAGGGCTGGCTCGCCGTCGACCGCGACACTCTGCTCACCCCGTTCGCGGACGTCTACGGAGTCGGCGACGTCGTCGCGCTCCCGATGGCGAAGGCAGGCGTGTTCGCCGAGAACGCCGCCGGTGTCGTCGCGGAGGGGATCGCAGCGCGGCTCCGTGGCGAGGAACCGCCGCGGCGCTACGAGGGCGAGGGCAACTGCTACATCGAGTTCGGGAGCGGTCGCGTGGCGCAGATCCAGGCGAACTTCCTCGGCGGCCCCTCTCCGACGGCGCAGGTTCTCGGGCCGACCGAGGAGCTCGCCGACGACAAGAAGGAGTTCGCCGCGGTCAGGCGGGCACGGTGGTTCTAGCGCTCGTGAACCTGTGCTTGCAGTGGTCGCAGCAGAAGTAGTACGTCTGGCCGTCGAGCTCTAGCTTCGCCGGCGCGTTCGCAATCTCGACCTGCATCCCGCAGACGGGGTCGATCGCGTGGCCCGTCCCGCCGCCGAGCCGCGCCTGATTCCGCGCGAGCCACCAGAGCCCGGCGAGAACGGCGAGGAAGACGAAGTTGAGGTACGTCGTGTAGTTCCAGTGGAAGCTCGTCGGCGCGACGACCGCCGGATGCTTCGTCGGGACGATCGAGAGCGCGCGGAAGAGGTACTGCGTCGCGAGGCCGGCGGCGCTCATCACCGTCCAGAACAACGCGAGCAGCTTCAGCGTCAGCCTCCCGCCGTAATAGCGGCGATAGACGAGGAGGAGCGGCAGCGTGATCAGGTCGGCGAAGACGAAGCTCACGACGCCGCCAAAGCTGATCCCGCCATGCCAGAGCGCCGCGCCAAGCGGCACGTTCCCGACCGAGCAGACGAAGCTGATGATCGCGATGAAGGGGCCGACGACGACGTTCTCGAGCGACGTCCAGAAGCCGTGCCCGCTGACGAACACGTCACCCCAGACGCTCGCGGGGACGAGGACGGCGAGGAAGCCGGCGACGACGTAGCCGAACGCCATCTCCTTCCGGAGCATCCTCGCGTCGGCGAGCGTGTAGCTCGCGGCGTCCGCCCAGCCCGCGAGCGACGCGGGGCCGGTGCGCTCGCCGGGCGGCGAGCTCGCGCTCGCTCGGCCCGAGCCGCGCGCGCGCCGCCTCGATCTCGTCCCGCCGCAGAACGAGCCGCGCGCCGAGAGCGAGCAGCACGATCATGATCCCGCCACCGACGAACTCCGCCAGCGCGAACTGCCAGCCGATCAAGACCCAGAGGACGATCCCCAGCTCGATCACGAGGTTCGTCGACGCGAACATGAAGACGAGGGAGCTGACGAAGTCGGCGCCGCGCTGGAAGAGCGTTTTCGCCATCGCCGACGCCGCGTAGGAGCAGGACGAGGACGCCGCGCCGAGCACGCTCGCGCGCACGATCTCCCGCGGGCCGCTACGGCCGAGCAGCCTGTCCATCTCCGCCCGCGAGACGAACGCCTGCACGGCGCCCGACAAGCCGAACCCGAGCACGAGCGCCCAGAGCGTCTCCCAGAACATGAAGAAGCCCTCGCGGAACGAGTGGCCGATGTCGATCAGGACGTGGGTCACGCGGACGGAACTTCGGCCGGTGTCGCCACGCCCCGGCCGCGGAGGAGCAGCCCACCGACGAGGAGCAGGACGATCTCGACGGCCGTCAGCGCGAGCCGGTTCAGCGCCACTGCTCCGAGCGCGCGACCCGGCGTCGTGAGCGCGAGCAGGAGCCCGTACATCGACGCTTCCCGCGGGCCGAGCCCCGACGGCGCGAACACGAAGAGGACTGCGACGATCGCGCCGACCGCGGCGGTGCCGCCGAGGAAGACGATCGACGCCGGCTCCGGATGCGCGCCCACCGAGCGGAGCAGCAGCCAGAGCGCGAAGCCGCCGAGCACCCACGTCCCCGAGTAGAAGACGAGCAGCGCGGTCAGCGTCCGCGCGCGGATGTTCGGCAGGTCCCGCGTGTAGCCGAACCGCCATAGCACCTTGTGCGCGAGCGGGCGGAAGACGCGCGGCTGGACGAGGATCGCGAGGACGACGCCGAAGACGATCAGCGGCGCGAGCGGCGCGTTGACGTTGTCCACGAAAGCGAGGCTGAGAACGAAGACGATCACGCCCGCGACGGCGGAAAGCCCGGCCTCGAGCAGCATCGACGAGGTGACGAGCGCCGCGTCGGTCACGCCGGCGCGCCGCGCGGCGACAACGCGCGCGGCGGGCGTCCAGATCCCGCCGGGGACGTACTTCGCGAGCATCGAGAGCATCTCGGCGCGCAGCGCGGCGGGATACGAGAGCTCGATCCCCCACTCCGCGAGGATCCGCATCCACCCGAGCACGAAGACGAGGTAGTACGCGCCGAGCGCGCCGCAGCCGAGCCCGAAGAGGACGAGGTTCGCGTGGTCGAGGTCGCGGCCGGCGGAGTGGAGCGAGCCGCGCAGCGCCCAGGCGAATAGGCCGAAGAACAGCGCAAGCAGGCCGATCTGGACGACGCCGAGCAGCCGCCGGTGCGCGTTGGCCCAGGCGGCGAGGACGCGAAGACGACTCACCCGTCCAGTGTTAGCACGGCGGCGCCGCGCAACTCGCCCCGCCGCAGCCGATCCAGAGCTTCGTTCGCCTGCTCGAGCGGGAACGTCTCGACCTCCGTCCGCACCGGGATCTGCGGCGTGAGCGCGAAGAACTCCTCCCCGTCGCGGCGCGTGAGGTTGGCGACGGAACGGATCGAGCGCTCCTCCCAGAGCAGCTCGTACGGGAAGCTCGGGATGTCGCTCATATGAATCCCGGCACAGACGACCGAGCCGCCGCGAGCAAGAGCGCGGAGCGCCGCCGGGACGAGCTCACCGACGGGCGCGAAGACGATCGCGGCGTCGAGCTCCTCGGGCGGCGGCTCGTCGGACCAACCCGCCCACTCGCAGCCGAGCTCGAGGGCGAAGGCGCGCGCGTCCTCGTCCCCGGGCCGTACGAAGCCGAACAGGCGCCGCCCCTGGTGGCGCGCGACCTGCGCGACGATGTGCGCCGAGGCGCCGAAGCCGTAGAGGCCGAGCCGCTCGGCATCGCCGGCGAGGCGGAGCGAGCGGTAGCCGATCAGGCCGGCACAGAGAAGCGGCGCGGCCTCGGCGTCTGTGTAGCCGCCGGGAATCGGCAGGCAGTAGCGCTCGTCGGCGACGGCCCACTCCGCGTAGCCGCCGTCGACGTCGTAGCCGGTGAAGCGCGCCGCCTCGCAGAGGTTCTCGCGGCCGGAGGCGCAGTAGCGGCACGTGCCGTCCGTCCAGCCGAGCCACGGGACGCCGAGCCGGCGTCCGTCCTCCGTCCGTCCGACGATCTGGTGGCCCGGAACGAGCGGAAGCTTCGGACGCGGCAGCTCGCCGTCCACGACGTGCAGGTCGGTGCGGCAGACGCCGCAGGCAGCGACGCACAGGAGCACCTGCCCCTCCGCGGGCTCGGGCCGCGGCAGCTCCTCGAGCCGCAGCGGCTCGCCCGCTGCATGTAGCACCATCGCGCGCACGTCTAGATTCTCCCCCGTGGAGCGCACGCTGCCGTATGCGTGGTACTCGGATCCGGAGATCCTCCGCCGCGAGGAGGAGCGGATCCTCCAGCCGGCCTGGCAGTACGCCGGTCACACGGGGCAGCTAGCGCGACCCGGCTACTTCGCCACCCGCGCCGGGCGCACGCCCGTCGTCGTCACACGCGATGGCGACGGCGCGATTCGCGCCTTCGTCAACGTCTGCCGCCACCGCGGCTCGATCGTCGCCGAAGGAGAGGGAACGCGCGAGACGCTGCAGTGCCCGTACCACGCGTGGACGTACGGCTTAGACGGCAGTCTCCGCGCCGCGCCGAGGAGCGAGGAGGAGCCGGACTTCCCGCGCGACGAGCTCGGACTCGCGCCCGTCGCCGTCGACACGTGGGGGCCGTTCGTCTTCGTCAACGCCAGCGCACGACCGGAGCCGCTCTCCGCTGCGCTCGGCTCGCTGCCCGCGCAGGTGGCGGATCTCCTCGACGTCGACGCTCTCGTCCACCACTCGCGCTGGGAGGCCGAGGTCGACGCGAACTGGAAGATCGTCTGCGAGAACTTCCTCGAGTGCTACCACTGCCAGGTCGCGCATCCGGCATTCAGCGAGGTCGTCGACACGTCGTCCGACGCCTATCTCCTCTCGACAGAAGGGAACCTCTCGACGCAGCGCGGCGTGCTGCGCACCGCAACTCCCGAGGACGAGCTGCCGCGCGCGCAATTCCACTTCCTGTGGCCGAATCTCGGCATCAACATCTTCGGCGGCCGGCCGAACCTCTCGATCGGCCCGATCGTCCCGCTCGCACCGGAACGGACCTATCGCTTCCTCGACTACTTCTTCGGCGCCGACGTCGACCCAGCCTGGATCGACGAACTTCTCGCCTTCGACGACCAGGTCGGCAAGGAGGACAAGGCGCTCGTCGAGACGGTTCAGCGCGGCATCGGCTCAGGCGCGGTCGAGCGCGGCGTGCTGATGGGACGCAGCGAACAGCTGATCGGGCATTTCCAGTCGCTGACGGCTGCTGCGCTGAGCGAGTAGTAGAGTCGCGCTCTCTCGCGTTTCGACAAGAGGAGGGCAATCCGTGAAGGGTCTACTCCCGTTGCTGGGGATCGCCGCGCTCGCGGCCACAATGACCGCCTGCGGCGGTAACAGTGCTCCGACGACCACATCGTCGAGTGGCGCCCCGCCGACGCTGCATGCGGGCAAGCTCGTCGTCGGATTCGATCTTCCGGCACCGGCTTTCTGGAACGGTCAGGCCACCGGCAACACGATCAAGGACCCGACTGGCTTCGAATACGGCCTCGCGCTCGACGTTGCGCAGCAGCTCGGCATCGGCAAGAGCAACGTGACCTTCCTGCGCGCGCCGTTCGCGACCATCCTGCTCGGCGGCAAGAAGCCGTACGACTTCGCGATGGAGGAGACGACGATCACCGCGCAGCGTGCGAAGGTGATCGGCTTCTCGTCGCCCTACTTCGACGCAAACCAGGGCGTCCTGATCGCGAAAGGCGTGAAAGCGCCGACCTCGATCGCCGACCTCAAGAGCCTCCAGACCTGCGCGCAGGCGAGCACGACCGGCCTCGACTGGATCTTGCACAAGCTGCGGCCGGCGAAGCAGCCGCGCGTGTACTCGGCGTCGTCCGACGCCGCGTTCAACGCGGTGCAGTCCGGCGCGTGCCAGGCGCTCATCCTCGACGTGCCGATCATCGAGGCGCAGAGCCAGAAGGAGCCGGGAGCGTACGGCGGCGTCGTCGGGCAGATCGACACCCACGAGGGCTACGGCGCCGTTTTTGCGCACGGCAGCCCGCTGATCCCGTACGTCAGCCGCGCGATCAAGGCGCTGCAGGCGAACGGCACGATCAGCAAGCTGACCAAGCGCTGGTTCGGCTACGACCCGGCATCCGTCCCGGCCCTGCACTAGGCGGCGACGAGATCTAGGCGGAGGAAGTCCGAGTGGGCCAGTTCCTGCACACGTTCTTCAGCCCGCTCGACTTCCTCCGCTCGGTGCCGCAGGTCTGGAGCGGCTTCCAGCTCAACCTCGAGCTGATGGTCGTCGCGGAGGCGTTCGTCCTCGTGCTCGCGCTGGTGCTCGCGATTGTGCGCGGGCTCCCCGGGCGTGCCGCTCTGCCGTTTCGGGCCGCGGCGATCGTTTACACGGATTTCTTCCGCGGCACGCCCCTCATCCTCGTCCTGCTCATCGTGCAAGGCTTTGCCCAACTCGACTACGTCGGGCTCTCGGCCGAGACGCTGTTCCGCAACGGACTGATCGCGCTCGTCCTCGTCTACACGGCGTATGTCACGGAGGTGTACCGCGCGGGAATCGAATCCGTCCATCCGAGCCAGCGAATGGCGGCGCGCTCCCTCGGGCTCGGCTACATGCAGACGATGCGCTACGTCGTGCTGCCGCAGGCGATCCGCCGAGTCATCCCGCCGCTCCTCAACGACTTCGTCGGGCTGCAGAAGGACACGGCGTTGGTCACATTCATCGGCGTGGTGGAGGCCGTCGGGCAAGCCGGCCAATACTCGAGCGACTACTTAAACGACACGGCGTATATGGTCGCCGCGGTCTTCTTCATCTTCCTCACGATCCCACTCGCCCGCTTCACCGACCACATCATCCGCGAGCGCGAGAAGCGAGAGCGGGCGCAGGTCGTGTGAGCGGCGAGAACGGCCACTTCGTCTCGCTCCAGGGAGTGCGCAAGCGCTTCGACAACCTCGAGGTGCTGCACGGGATCGACCTCGACGTCGGCGAGCACGGCGTCGTCTGCCTGATCGGGGCATCCGGTTCCGGGAAGTCGACGCTGCTGCGATGCATCAATCTCCTCGAGCGGATAGACGCGGGCACGATCGTCGTCGACGGCCAGACGATCAGCGAGGGCAAGGTCGACGTGAACAGGCTGCGCCAGAAGATCGGGATCGTCTTCCAGGCCTACAACCTGTTCCCGCACATGACAGTCCTCCAGAACGTGACGCTCGCGCCGCGCAAGGCGCTCGGCGTCTCGCGCCGCGATGCGGAGGAGCGGGCTCGGGCACTTCTGCGGCAGATCGGCCTCGAGGACAAGGCCGACGAGTTCCCCGACCGTCTCTCCGGCGGCCAGCAGCAGCGCGTCGCGATCGTCCGCGCGCTCGCGACGGAGCCGAAGCTGATGCTGCTGGACGAGATCACTTCCGCGCTCGACCCGCAGCTGATCGGTGAGGTGCTCGAGCTGGTCCGCGAGCTCGCGCACGCGGGGATGACGATGATCATCGCTACCCACGAGATGAGCTTCGCGCGCGAGGTCGCGGACAAGGTCTGCTTCCTCGAGGCCGGCGTCATCCACGAGGAGGGAACGCCGGAACAGATCTTTTCCGCGCCGACCGAGGAGCGGACGCGCCAGTTCCTCGCGCGCGTACTGGAGGGCGGCCGGCTGTGAGCCGCCTGCGCGGAGCGTCGAAGGCGCCACTCGCCGTCGCGGGGATCCTGGCGGTGCCGGTCTTCTTCGTCGCGCTCATGGCGTTCTCGCTGCGGCTAGACAAGCCGTCCCACCACCTGAGCGCAGCAGGAAAGGTCGTCCTCGGCGACCCGACGAAGGGCACCGTCGGGACGATCTACGCGCTCGCGCTGCTGGTGGCTGTGGCTGTTGTGGTCGTCGGCCTCCTGGCGATGCTGCTGCGATCGCGGCTCGGCGCCGTCGCCCCCGCCGTCGCGGGCATCGTCGCCTCCGTCCTGCTCCTGATCCCGCTGGCGAGCTGGGCCGCGGGGCACACCGACCGCTACCCGCTGGGAATCGACAACATCCCGCCGAGAAGCCCGCAGGATCTGTACCTGCGCGGCGAATGGGAGCAGAACGCGCGCACGACCGCGCACCAGATCGGCTACGCGACAATCGGGATCGCCGTTGCCGTCGTCCTTGTCACGCTTCTCTGGGAGCTCCGCCGCCGGCGCGGCAGCCCTGATCTCCTGCTGACGCCGTCGCCGATCGACGTCGAGCTGGACAGCGGCGGCGCGCCGCAGATAACCGGCTAGAGCACCTTCGAGAGGAAGGACTTCGTCCGTTCCTCGCGCGGGTTGACGAGCACCTCGCGCGGGTCGCCGCTCTCGACGACGACGCCGCCGTCCATGAAGACGGCCACGTCGCCCACCTCGCGCGCGAAGCCGATCTCGTGCGTGACGACGACCATCGTCATACCATCGCGCGCGAGCGAGCGCATCGCGTCGAGGACGTCGCCGACGAGCTCCGGGTCAAGCGCCGATGTCGGCTCGTCGAAGAGCATCAGCTTCGGGTGCATCGCGAGCGCGCGGGCGATCGCGACCCGCTGCTGCTGGCCGCCGGAGAGCTGGGATGGGTAGACGTCGTACTTGTCTGAGATGCCGACCCGATCGAGCAGCTCCTTGCCCTCGCGGACGGCCTCGCTCTTGGCCACCTTCTTGACGCGGATCGGCGCCTCGACGACATTCTCGAGCGCGGTCATGTGGCCGAAGAGGTTGAAGCGCTGGAAGACCATCCCGATCTCGGTCCGCTTCCCTGCTACCTCGCGGTCCGGAAGCTCGTGGAGCTTGTCTCCGACCTGCCGGTAGCCGACAAGCTCGCCGTCCACCCAGAGCCGCCCGCCGTTGATCTTCTCGAGGTGGTTGATGCAGCGGATGAACGTCGTCTTCCCGGAGCCGGACGGACCGAGGATGCACATCACCTGGCCAGGCTGCACCTCGAGGTCGATCCCCTTCAGCACCTCGAGCCGCCCGAAGCGCTTGTGAACCGCCTCGGCCTTGACCATTGCTGTCACCGCCGGTTCCTCGTGATCGGGCCGAGATCGATCACGTTCATCCACCAGGTCGAGAGGAGGCTGTACGGCTCACCCTGAGCCGTGCCCCGCGCGTAGTGGCGCTCGACGTAGTACTGGCCAATCGAGAGCACGGTCGTGACGACGAGGTACCAGATACTCGCTACGAGCAGGAGCTGGATCGTCTGGTACGTGCGCGCGTAGATGATCGTCGCCGAGTAGAGGAGGTCGGCCAGGGCGATGAAGGCGACGAGCGAGGACGTCTTGAGCATCGAGATGGTCTCGTTACCGGCGGGTGGGATAATCACGCGCATCGCCTGCGGCAGGACGATCCGCCGCATCGTCAGCATCCGCGTCATGCCAAGCGCCTGCGCCGCCTCGGTCTGTCCCTCGTCGACGGAGATGATCCCAGCGCGAACGATCTCCGAGAAGTACGCGGCCTCGTTCAGCCCTAGCGCGAGCATGCCGGCGACGAACGCCGAGATCAGGGTCGTGAGGTTCAGGTGGAAGAGCTGGGGCCCACCGAACGGTAGGCCGAAGGCGACCGTCGGGAAGAGCGCTGAGATGTAGAACCAAAAGATGATCTGCACGAGCACGGGCGTGCCGCGGAAGAACCAGATGTAGATCCACGCCAGGCCCGAGACGAGGCGATTCGGTGAGAGCCGCATGATGGCAAGCACGACGCCGCCGCCGATCCCGATTGCCATCGCAGAGGCGGTCAACTCCAGTGTCAGGAGCAGCCCGTGGAGGATCGTGCTGTCGGTCATGTAGTGGCGTACGACCGACCATCCGAAGCGCTTGTTCGTCGCGACCGAGCTGATGCCGCAAACGGCGACGTACAGCACGACGACGCTGGCGACCCAGCGGCCCGGGTGGCGGACCGGGATCGCCCGGATCTCTTCCGGCGGGACCGCCGAAGCGGCCCCGCCGGAATCTATGTCAACTGATTGCGCCGTTGATCTTCGGGTTCGAGATGGCGCCCTTCTGGACGCCCCACTTGACGAGGATCTTGTGGTACTGGCCGTGCTTCATCATGTACTTGAGTGCCGCGAGGATCGGCTTCGCCATTCCATCGTGCTTCGGGAGCGCAATCCCGTACGGTGCCGTCCCATACGACTTGCCGACGAGCTTGAACTGCCCGTTCGACTGCTTGACGATGTAGGCGGCGACCGGCGAGTCGGCCATGCCGACCTGCTCCCGGCCGCTGGCGATCGCAAGGTTGGCGGAGTTCTGGTCGGGGAACGCCTTGACGCTCACGGCCTTCTTTCCGGCCGTCGTGCACTTCTTGCTCTGAGCGGTGGCATCGGTCTGCTCGGTCGTGCCGTTCTCAACCGCAACTGAGAGACCGCACAGCGAGTTGAGGCCGGTCACCTTCGGCCCACCGCTCGCCTTCTCGTAGAAGGACGTTCCAGCCGAGAAGTAGGTGACGAAGTCGACCTGCTTCTGGCGCGCCTTCGTGTCGGTGAATGCGGACATGCCGATGTCGTACTTGCCCGACTTGAGTCCCGGGATGATCCCGTCGAAGCTCGCGTTCTCGATCTTGAAGTTGAGGCCGAGGATTCCGCCGATCGCCTTCGCGAGATCGGCGTCGACACCAACGACGGTGTGGCCGTCCTTGGCGATGAACTCCATCGGTGCATACGTTGCGTCCGACGCGACGACGAGCGTCCCCTTCGCGCGGATCTTCGCGGGAACGAGCTTGGCGATGCTCGGCACCTTCGTCTGCTTCGACGCGGTGGCGCTGGACGCGCCGGCGAAGACGCCCCCTGCCAAGGCGAGTGCTGCGGCGGCGACGAGAAGCCGCGCGGTACGGCGGGACATTCCACTACCTCCTGTTACGACCACTGATACGAGTCTGTAATCGTACGACGAACGGGAGCGAATACAAGTTAGAGCCGTATCCGTAGCCTGGTTACCGATATTTGCTAGCCTGGTTATCGAATGGCGGAGGCGACGAAGCAAGGGCTCGACGCGATGGCGGTCGCCGACCGCCTGCGCCCCACCCTCCTCCAACTCGCCCGCGAGCTGCGCCGCGAGCGCATCGCCGGCGTCTCGTCGCAGCAGGTTGGCCTCCTGGTCTCGATCAAGTACGCGCCCGGTGTCACCGTCGGCGAGCTCGCGTCCGAAGAGCGCGTCTCCACCGCCGCGATGTCGAAGCGCGTCTCCCGGCTCGAGCGCGACGGTCTCGTCGCGCGGACGCCGAGCAAGACGGATCGCCGCTGCGTCGGCCTGACGCTGACGGACGACGGCCAGCGGACCCTCCGCCGCGTCCGCTCTCGCCGGACCGCCTGGCTCGCCAGCCGCCTCGGCACGCTCACGCCGGACGAGCTCGCCGCCGTCGGCGCAGCGGCCGATCCGCTTGGACGGTTACTCGCGCAGGACGAGCCGAAATGACGACCGCGCGGCGCACCTTCCAGAGCCTCCGCTACCGCAACTACCGCCTGTTCTTCGGCGGCCAGCTCATCTCGCAGACCGGCTCGTGGATGCAGCGAATCGCGCTCGCGTGGTTCGTCCTCGACCTGACGAACAAGGACGCCTTCGCCGTCGGGCTGATGGCATTCGCGCAGTTCTTCCCGTATATGGCCTTCGGCCTCTTCGCCGGCGTGATCACCGACCGCCTCGACCCCCGGCGCCTCGTGCTCGCGACACAGGTCGGCCAGACGATCGTGGCCGCGGTCCTCGCCTGGATCGCAATCGCACACGTAGCACAGCCGTGGATGCTCTACACGATCGCCCTCGTCAACGGAACGATCCTCGTGCTCGACGTTCCCTCGCGCCAGCAGCTCACGTACCGGATGGTCGGCCGGGAAGCGCTGCCAAACGCAGTCGCGCTCAATTCGAGCCTCTTCAACGCGTCGCGGATCTTCGGCCCGTCGGTAGCCGGCATCCTGCTCGGCTTCGCCGGCGTCGGGGTCTGTTTCCTCGTCAACGCGATCAGCTTCGTCGCGGTGCTCATCGGCCTGCTCGCAATGCGGACGAGCGAGTTCTTCCCGGTGGAGAAGTTCGAGCGGCCGAGCATCATCGCCGGCACGCGCGACGGGCTCGCCTGGGTGCGTGCGCAGCCGCGGATGCTCGCCATCCTCGGGTTGACGCTCGTCCTGAGCACGTTCTGCTTCAACTTCAACGTCGTGCTGCCGGTCCTCGCCAGGGTGACGCTGCACGGGCACGGCATGGTCTTCGGATTCCTCTCCGCCGTTTTCGGCGCCGGCGCGCTTGCAGGAGCGCTTGCCGCCGCGGCGAGGGCGCGCGCCTCGGTTCGTCTCCTGCTGATCGGTGGACTCGTCTTCTCCGTCGCCGAGCTGCTCCTCGCGCCGACCCGGAACGAGATTCTCGCCGGCGCGCTGCTCTTCGTCGTCGGCGCCGGCTTCACAGTCTGGTCGGCGAACTCGAACGCGACGATGCAGCTCGCCGCTCCCGACCGGCTACGCGGCCGGATCATCGGCCTCTACTTCTACGCCTTCAACGGAACGGGCGCACTCGGCGGCCTCTTCGCCGGCTGGCTCTGCCGCGTCGGCGGTACCCAGCTCGCGCTCGGCGTCGCAGGGATCGTCGGGATCGTCGCGGCGATCGCCGCCGCATTTGCCTTTGGCTGGACTCCGCACCTCGCCCCGCGCCGCCGCGCGAGCGAACCGCAGCACGCGTAGCTAGGAGACGACCCAGGTCTCGCCGGAGTGGAGCAACTCGGCGAGGTCGCCCTTGCCGCGCTTCTCCTCCGCCGTCGCGAGCTGCTCTGCCATCAGGTCGTCGTAGACCGGCCGCTCGACGTTGCGGAAGACGCCGACCGGCGTACCGCCGTGCGTCGCCTGCGTCACGCGCGACAGCGCGAACGCGAGCGGCGGCTCCGTGTGCGTCTCGTCGTGCACGAGCACGCCGTCCTCGTCGGCGCCGCAGACCTCGATCGTCCCGTCGGGAAGCTGGCGCAACGCCTTCTCGCCGTCCTTGCCCCACGTGATCGGCTCGCCATGCCGCAGCGGGATCCGGTTCACGCCCTCCTTGTCGTCGCGCACGAACTCCCAGGCGTCGTCGTTGAAGATCGGGCAGTTCTGGAAGATCTCGACGAACGCGCTGCCGCGATGCTGGGCCGCCGCGCGGAGCACCTCCGTCATCCCCTTCTTGTCGGTGTCGATCGCACGCCCGACGAACGTCGCCTCGGCGCCGACCGCCAGCGAGATCGGGTTGAAGGGCCAGTCGAGCGACCCCATCGGCGTCGACTTCGTCACCTTGCCGAGCTCCGAGGTCGGCGAGTACTGCCCCTTCGTCAGCCCGTAGATCTTGTTGTTGAAGAGGAGGATCTTGACGTTGACGTTGCGGCGCAGCGTGTGGATCAGGTGGTTGCCGCCGATCGAGAGCGCGTCGCCGTCTCCGGTCACGATCCAGATGGAGAGGTCGGGGCGCGACGTCGCGAGGCCGGTCGCGATCGCCGGCGCGCGGCCGTGGATCGAATGGAGGCCGTACGTGTTCATGTAGTACGGGAACCGCGCCGCGCAGCCGATCCCGCTCACGAAGACGGTGTTCTCGCGCGCGATCCCGAGCTCCGGCATGAACGACTGCATCGCCGCGAGGATCGCGTAGTCGCCGCAGCCCGGGCACCACCTCACTTCCTGATCGGTGCGGAAGTCCTTCGCGGTCAGGGCACCGTTGCTCTTGCCGTTGCCGTCGCTCATTCCGAATCCACCATCGCTTCGATCGCGGCCGCAAGCTCGGCCGCCCGCAGCGGCACGCCGCGCACCTGGTTGTAGCCGATCGCGTCGACGAGGAACTGCGCCCGGAGGAGGGAGAGCAGCTGGCCGAGGTTCATCTCCGGGACGAGCACCTTCTCGTAGCGGCGCAGGACGTCGCCGGTGTTGCGCGGGAACGGATTGAGGTGCCGCAGGTGCGCGTGGGCGACCTTCTTCCCCGTCGCGCGCACGCGGCGCGCGGCAGCGGCGCACGGGCCGTACGTCCCGCCCCAGCCGAGCACGAGCACCGTCGCGTCGCCGTCGGGATCGTCGACCTCGAGCTCCGGGATGTCCGCCGCGACTCCGGCCACCTTCTGCGCGCGCAGGCGCGTCATCAGGTCGTGGTTGTCGGGGTCGTAGGAGATGTTCCCGGTGCGATCGGCCTTCTCGATCCCGCCGATCCGGTGCTCGAGCCCCGGCGTGCCCGGCACGGCCCACGGCCGCGCGAGCGTCTGCTCGTCGCGGAGATACGGGAGGAACTCGTCGCCCGCATTCGGCTCTGTCGCGAAGGTCGGCGTCAGATCGGGCAGCGTCTCCAGCTCCGGCAGCAGCCACGGCTCGGAGCCGTTCGCGAGATACGCGTCGGAGAGGAGATAGACCGGCGTGCGGTACTTGAGCGCGATCCGCACGGCCTCGATCGCGGCGTCGAAGCAGTCCGACGGCGAGCACGCGGCGACGACCGGCACCGGCGACTCGCCGTTCCGGCCGTACATCACCATCAGCAAGTCGCCCTGCTCCGGCTTCGTCGGCATCCCGGTCGACGGCCCGGCGCGCTGGATGTCGCAGATCACGAGCGGAAGCTCGAGCATGATCGCCAGGCCGACCGTCTCCGCCTTCAGCACCACTCCCGGCCCGGCCGACGTCGTGACGCCGAGCGCGCCGCCGAAGCTCGCGCCGACCGCCGCACCGGCTGCCGCGATCTCGTCCTCCGCCTGGAACGTCCGGACGCCGAAGTTCTTGTAGCCGGCGAGCTCCTCGAGGATCGCGCTCGCGGGCGTGATCGGGTAGGCGCCGAGGAAGAGAGGAAGCCCAGAGAGGCGCGATGCGGCGACGAGGCCGAGCGAGAGCGCCTGGTTGCCGGTGATGTTGCGGTACGTCCCCGGCGCGAGCTTCGCCGGCTTTACCTCGTACGTCACTGCGAAGGTCTCAGTCGTCTCCCCGAACGCGTAGCCCGCCTGCAGCGCCTTGACGTTCGCCTCGTAGATCTCGGGCCGCTTCGCCGCGAACTTCTCCTCGAGGAACTGGATCGTCGGGTCGATCGACCGCCCGTAGAGCCACGACATCAGCCCGAGCGAGAACATGTTCTTCGAGCGCTCGGCCTCGCGCGGCGTCACGCCGGCGATGTCCTTCAGCGCGCCGACCGTGAGCGTCGTCAGCGGCACCGCGTGCACCTGGTACTCGTCGAGCGAGCCGTCCTCGAGCGGGCTCTGCGCGTAGCCGGCCTTCTGGAGGTTCCGGTCGGTGAACGCGTCGGCGTCGACGATCAGCGTCCCGCCCTTCGGCAGGTCAGCGATGTTCGTCTTCAGCGCCGCGGGGTTCATCGCGACGAGCACGTTCGGCGCGTCGCCCGGCGTCAGGATGTCGTGGTCGGCGAAATGGAGCTGGAAGCCGGAAACGCCCGGCAGCGAGCCGGCCGGAGCGCGGATCTCCGCCGGGAAGTCGGGCAGCGTCGAGATGTCGTTACCGAGGATCGCCGACTCCGACGTGAACTGCGAGCCCGTGAGCTGCATGCCGTCGCCCGAGTCGCCGCAGAAGCGGACGATGACCTGCGACAGCTGCTCGACAGGCTTCGATGCCATGCGCCGAGGTATAGCAACCGTGCGACACTGGTGGAGGTGAGCGCCGAGCTGGTCGTCTCCGTTCGCGGGCTGCGGAAGCAGTACGGACCCCTCGAGGCCGTCGCAGGCATCGACCTTGAGATCGAGCGCGGCGAGATCTTCGCCTTCCTCGGGCCGAACGGCGCGGGCAAGACGACGACGGTCGAGATCCTCGAAGGATTCCGCGACAGGACGGCCGGCGAGGTCATCGTCCTGGGCGTCGACCCGGCGCACGCGGACGCGGCATGGCGCAATCGCGTCGGCGCCGTCCTGCAGGAGTCGAACGCCGATCCGGGGCTGACCGTCCGCGAATGCCTGCAGCTCTACTCCGGCTACTACCTCCAGCCGCGCGACATAGACGAGACGATCGCGCTCGTCGGTCTGGAGGAGAAGGCGGAGACGCTCGCGCCGCAGCTCTCCGGCGGCCAGCGGCGGCGACTCGACGTCGCGCTCGCGCTCATCGGCGACCCGGAACTGCTCTTCCTCGACGAGCCGACGACCGGCTTCGACCCGTCGGCGCGCCGTACCGCCTGGGCGGTGATCGAGGGCCTCCGCGCGCTCGGCAAGACCGTCTTCCTCACGACGCACTACATGGACGAGGCCGAGCATCTCGCCGACCGGATCGCCGTGATCGCCGGCGGCCGCATCGTCGCCGAAGGGACGCCGGGGACGCTCGGCGGACGGAACCTGATGGCGGCGACGATCCGCTTCACGCTCCCGGAGGGCGTTGGCGCCGGCGAATTGCCGCTGGAGTTGCGCGCGCTGCTCGCCGGCGACGACGGCCGCATCACGCTGACGAGCGACACGCCACTCGTCCACGTGCGCGCCCTTGCCGAGTGGGCGATCAGCCGTGGGCTCGACCTGCCCGACCTCGACGTGCGGCGACCGACGCTCGAGGACGTCTATCTCGAGCTGACCGCGGAGCAGGTATGACGACGGCGGCTGCCCGCGGGCCGGTCGCCCTCGTCCTCCACCAGGCGCGCTACGACCTGCGCGGTTTTCTCCGCAATCGCCAGGCGCGCTTCTTCACGCTGGTCCTGCCGCTCCTCTTCCTCGTCATCTTCGTCAGCTTGTTCGGCAACTATCGCGTCGGCCCAGAGCACGTCAAGGCGTCGACGTACTACGTGCCGGGCCTGTCGGCGATGGCCGTGATTGCTGCCTCGTTCGTCAACCTCGTCATTTCGATCACAGTGCTACGCGAGGAGGGGATCCTCAAGCGGCGGCGCGCGACTCCCGTGCCGGCCTGGGCGCTGATCGCCGGCCGGACGCTGATGGCGATCGCCGTCTCGCTGACCACGATGATCGTCCTCCTCCTCGTAGGCCGCTTCGCGTACGGCGTGCGGCTGCCGACGCGGACGATTCCCGGCGTTGCGGTCACGGCGGTCGTGGGGTCGATCGCGTTCTGCGCCCTCGCGTATGCGTTTTCCTCGTTCATCTCGAACGAGGACGCGGCCCAGCCGATGGTGCAGGCCGTGATGCTGCCGCTCTATTTCATCTCCGGCGTTTTCATCACGCCGCCCACCATTCCCACCTGGCTGCGGCACGTCGCGCAGGTGTTCCCCGTGCAGCATCTCGCCGACGGCCTTCACCACGCCTTCGACCCGACGACGACCGGGATCGGGATCGTCTGGAGCGACCTCGGCGTGCTGGCGATCTGGGCAGCCGTCGGGCTGGCGATCGCCCTCCGCCGCTTCAGCTGGCTGCCGAAAGCCGCGTCAGGCTAATCCGTTTCGGCGAGCAGCGCCTCGACGTCGAGCGGACGCGTGAACATCGTGAACGCGCCGTCCGGCGTCGTCGGCCACTCCTCCTTCGGCCGGTCACGGTAGAGCTCGACGCCGTTTCCGTCCGGATCGTTGAGATAGACGGCCTCGGAGACGCCGTGGTCGCTCGCACCCGTGAGCGGGATGCCGGCGTCGACTACGCGCTGCACCGCTTGGCCGAGGCTGCGGCGGTCGGGGAAGCGGATCGCCGTGTGGTAGAGGCCGGTCGAGTTGCGCGGCGGCGGGGCGGCTCCCTTCGACTCCCACGTGTTGAGGCCGATGTGGTGGTGGTAGCCGCCGGCGGAGATGAACGCAGCCTCGTCGCCCATCCGGGCCATTACGTCGAAGCCGAGCACGCCGACGTAGAAGTCGAGCGCGCGGTCGAGGTCCGACACCTTGAGGTGGACGTGGCCGACATCGACGCGGGGATCGAGCGCCATGGCGCGACTCTAGTTACCCCTGCGTGTGCTTGATCTCCGACTCTTTCGCCTGCGCCTGCGCGAGCGTCAACCGCCCGTCGCAGATCTCCGCGTTGAGCTGGTTCTCGATCTGGTCCATCTGCGCCGCGCGCGGGTACGGCTCGGGCCAGAGGTTGCGCGGGTCGGTCGGATTCCCGCCCATCTCGAGGCTGATCAGGTGATCCTCCTGGTAGCCGGACATCGGGCCCGTCTCGCCGTACTGCCGCATCTGCTTTCGCTTCAGCGCTTCGGTGTACGACTCGGGCGGGCGGATCGTGGCCGTCCAGCCGCGCCGACAGACCGTCGAGCGGATGTTCGCCTGCGTCACGTCCGGATTGAGCACGCCCGGCGTGCGCACCGCGCTCGCGACGATCGCATGCAACGCGCGGCCGTGATGCGCGAACAGCACGACGACGGCCGCGACGAGCGCGGCGGCCAACACCAAATCCCCGGCGCGCGTGGCATGTGTTGACACAACGGCCAACGTAGGTCGGCGGCCCGCGCTCCGCAATTCGCTCTTGCGGACGCGTCCCGACCAGGCAGTAGGCTCGGAGCGATGGTCGAGATCGCCGTCAAGCCGCATGGGCCGTACTCATTGGCGCTCTCGGCACGGCTGATTGGTGACGCGACGAGACGCTTTCGCGATGGAGTTGTCACAGCTCGGTGCGCGGCCGGGATCGCGCGCGCCTGGCAGTCCCCGGACGGCACGGTGACGATTCGCTCCGAGTCGAAGGAGTCCGCCGAGAAGCTCCGCTGGATGCTGGCACTCGACGACGACCACTCCGAGTTCCTGCGGCGCTACCGCGACGACCCGCTGCTCGGCCGGGCGACGGTCCATCTGCGCGGCCTGCGTCCCATGCGGACGGCGACCGTCGCGCACGCGCTCCTCCGCGCGGTCTGCGGTCAGCTCATCGACTCCAAGACGGCACGAAAGCTCGAACGGCGCGTGATCGGCGCGTTACAGAGTCGTAGACCGGTACCTGGTACCGATCTACTCGAACCTCCGCAAACCTCCACGCTGGCCGCTGCCGCTCCCTTCGAGCTTCGCCGGCTCGGCCTTCACGAGCGCCGCGGCGCCGCCGCCGTCCGCCTCTGCCGCTCGGTCGAGCTCGAGCGGCTTCACGAGGTTCCGACCGAGACCGTCGTCGCGCGCATCTCCCGCGAGCGTGGGCTCGGCCCCTGGTCGGCCGGCGTCGTCTGCCTCGAAGGACTGGGCCGTTACGAGCATGGCCTGGTCGGAGATCTCGGCCTCGTGAAGTACCTGCGCGCGGCCCGGGGCCGGGAGATCGAGACCTGGGAGACGGCGGAACTGCTCGAGCCGTACGGCGAGTGGGCCGGCCTCGCGAGCGTCTATCTCCTCACCGGCCTCGGTCGCGGGCTCGTCCCGCCGGCCGCGACGGCCGCTGCCTGATCCGTACCCTTCATCCATGGAACGCAAGGTCGCGATTCTCGGCGGCGGACGGATCGGCGAGGCCCTGCATTCGGGCCTCCTCAGCTCCGGCTGGCGCGAGGCCCCGGAGATCGTCGTCACCCGGCGCGGCGACGACAACGTGGCGGCTGCCGCCAGCGCGGCGATCGTCGTCATCGCGGTCAAGCCGCAGGACATCGATGACCTCCTCGCCGAGATCGGCGCTGGCCTGACGCCAGAGCAGACGGTCGTCTCGGTCGCCGCCGCGATCACGACGGCGCACATCGAGCAGCGCATCGCCGCCGGCGTCCCCGTCGTGCGCGCGATGCCGAACGCGCCCGCCACGGTCCACGAGGGAATGGCCGGCCTCTGCGCCGGCGCGCACGCAAGCGACGAGCATCTCGCCGTGGCCGAGGAGTTGCTCGGCCACCTCGGCCGCGTCGTCCGCGTGCCCGAGCCGTTGATGGACGCCGTCACAGCGGTGTCGGGCTCCGGCCCGGCGTACTTCGCTCTACTGGCCGAGGCGATGATCGAGGCAGGGATCCTGCTGGGGCTTTCGCGCGAGGTCTCGACGACGCTCGTCGTGCAGACGATGTTCGGCACCGCGAAGCAGCTGCGCGACGAGGGCATGCATCCGGTCGAGCTGCGCGAGTCGGTCACGTCGCCGGGCGGGACGACGATCGCCGCGATCCGCGAGCTCGAGCAGGCCGGCGTGCGCGCGGCGTTCCTCAACGCGATCCAGGCGGCGATGGATCGCGCGCGCGAGCTCGGCGGCGAGTGAGCGGCGTCGGGCTCGAGGTCGTCGACGATCCGGCGCGCGCGTGCGCCGAGCGGCTCGCGGCTCAGGCCCGAACCGGCGGGTCGATCGTCCTGACAGGAGGGTCGACGCCGAAGCGTGCATACGAGATCGCGGCGGAGCTCGAGCCGGACTGGAGCCGTATCGAACTCTGGTGGGGAGACGAACGCTGCGTCCCGCCGGACGACGCGCGCTCGAACTTCGGGATGGCGAAGGCCGCTCTCCTCGACCGGCTCGTCGGCGCACCGGCGACAGTCCACCGCATGGAGAGCGTGGAGCAGTACGAGCGCGAGCTCGCCGGTTTCGGGACGTTCGACCTCGTGCTGCTCGGGCTCGGGCCGGACGGCCATGTCGCGTCGCTCTTCCCGGACTTCCCCACGCTCGACGTGACGGATCGCGACGTCGTCGGCAGTCCAGCGGGGCACGAGCCGTTCGTCGACCGGATCACGCTGACGCTGCCGCGTCTCTGCCGCACGCGCGAGCTGCTCTTCCTTGTCACCGGGGCGGACAAGGCGGAGGCAGTCGCGCGCGCGTTCACGGGCGAGCCGTCCCGCGAGACGCCCGGGAGCCTCGTGCGAGCCGCTTACGGACCGACGCGGGTGATTCTGGACAGCGCGTCGAGCGCAAGCGCGGTGTCGGCGACCGGAAGATCCTCGAGGTAGCCGTCCCGCTCCTCGAACGACCGCCGGACGTCGCCGATTGCCACTGCGTATACGTCACCGTCGCCGGCGGCGAGCGCGCGGAGCGCCGCTGCGACGTCCGCGGGGAAAGGAGCTCCAAGCGACGCCGCGACGACCGCTGCCTCCTCGTCCCGCCCAAGCACTAGCAGCGCGAGCGTGCCGGCGTAGCGTCCGATCGGCGACTCCGCCGCCGGCGCGCCGGCGTCGAGCGCCCACTGCGCCGCGGGGCGCGCATCTTCGCCCGCAATGAGGAGCGCCTTCATCGCCGCGATCGGCCGGCCCCACGCGTCGGGCGCAGCGCCGGCGTCCCAGCTCTCGCGATACCGAGCCGCCGCGCGCACGAGCCATTCGGTCGAGCCCGCCCGGTCGCCCGCCATCAGCAGGCACAACCCGGCGGCCCACGCGGCGTTGGCGAGCTGCACGAGCTGCCGCTCGTCGTGCGCGCGGCCCTGCCCCATGTCGTACCGGACCACCGCCCGCTCGTACGTCTCGCGCCACTCCATCCCCGGAGACTAGGCTCGAACCGACATGGCGAACGACGATTGGCGGATCACGATCGAGGTCGAGGAGGAGCAGGCCGGCGGTGTCGTCGACCGGCTCGCCGGTGAGCTCGGTGCCGAAGCACGCGAAATCGCCGCCGACTTGAAGCAGCACCGGCTCTCGGTCTCCCGCGACGGCGACACGATCTTCATCTACTCCGCCACGCGCGCGGACGCCGACAAGGCGCTCGCCGTGGTCGAGGCCGAGCTACGCGCGAACGGCGTCGAGGCGAAGACGAGCAAGGTCGAGCACTGGCTCGACGAGGAGGAGCGCTGGGACGACGAACCGCCCAGCGAGACGTGGGAGGAGAAGGAGCTTGATCAGGGCTACGCGCCGTGGGAGGTGCGCGTCCAGTGCGACTCGCGCCAGGCAGCAAGCGACCTCGCATCCCGCCTCGAGTCGGAGGGCTACAAGCCGCTCCGCCACTTCCATTACCTCATCGTCGGCGCGGCGAGCCACGAGGACGCCCAGGCTCTAGCCACACGGCTGCACGGTGAGGTCGAAGCCGGAGGCGAAGTCGTCCTCGAGGCAATGCCCAAGACGCCCGCTCGATTTGCGATCTTCGGCGGTCTCGGCGCGTAGCCGAGGTTGACGACCCCGCTCGGCGGGGTATCCTTCCAGCCACGCCGCTCGCCAGGGGGATTAAGCCGAGCGCGTACCTCTTGAACGGATTGCAGCACTAGACGTGCTGCGCACATGCAAGAAGCGATCCCGCAGCCGACCCACTCTCCGTCGGCGGCCGATTCCGTAGCCGCCGCAGCTGTCCGCGCCGAAGCGTGGGCGGGCGAGCCGTTCCTCCGTGACGGCGAGGATCCCGCGCAGGTGCTCGCGGCGGGGACCGCGCGCCGACGCGCACTCGACGACGCGATGGCGGAGATGGACGCCGGGCTCAAAGCACCCTCGTCCAAGTGGAAGATCCGCTACGGCCTGCTCCTCGGCCTCGAGCGCGTGCTCGCGGAGCCGGAGCCGCGCACCGCGTCGGGCACCGCGCTCCGCCGCCATCAGGTCGACGCGCTCGCCGGGATGCTCACGGAACTGATCGCCGCGAGCCAGCACTACGACGAGGCGGCTGCGAACGGGAACGGCAACGGCCACACCGCCACGGATGAGGAGTTGGCAGAGCTGGACGTCGAGGACGAGGACGAGGACTCCACGCTCGTCGTCGAGATCGCGGAGGCGGAGCTTCCGGAGGAGCCGCAGCCGCAGGACGACCCCGGCGCGATCCGCCGCTACCGCTTCCGCCATCCGACCGCGTCGGGCAAGACGATCGCCGCCGCCGGCTTCGTCGAGGCGGCGCGCACGCTCGGCGTCCTCATCCTCACCCACCGCCGCCTGCTCGTCTCGCAGTTCACGCGCGACCTCACGACCGAGGGCTACGGCGACCGCTTCACCGACGTGATTCTGAGCGGCGGGAAGATGCCGAAGACGGCGCCGCTCACGATCCAGACGTACGCCTGGTTCGCGCGCCACGTCGATTCGATCGACCGCGACGCGTACCAGCTCGTGATCTGCGACGAGGCGCACACTGCGCTCGGGGAGAAGACCTCGGCTGCGATCCGCTCCTTCCCGGAGCCCATCTACATCGGGATGACGGCGACCGAGCAGCTGATTGCGAAGCAGGTCTCCGACGTCTTTCCCGCCTCGGTCGACGACCTGCCGCTGCAGGACGCCGCGCGACGCGGGCTCATCGCGCCGCTCCGCGATCTGCGCGTGCCGCCGGTGGCGGCGATCAACTCGGTGCCAATCGTCGGCGGCGACTTCGACCAGGAGATCCTCGCCAAAACGCTCGACCACCAAGCCCTCAACCAGGCCGCCGCGAGCCTCTACCGCGACCGCTTCGACTACACGCCAGGCATCGTCTACGCCGCCGGAGTCGACCACGCGTACAACCTCGCGCAGGAGTTCCGCGCCGCAGGGCTGAAGGCCGAGGCGGTCTCGGGACGGACGCCGCCGGTGCGCCTCGCCGAGACGCTCGCCGCCTACGAGCGCGGCGAGATCAACGTCCTCATCAACGCGCAACTGCTCGCCGAAGGATGGAACTCACCGCGCGCGACCGTCTGCATGCACCTCGCGCCGACCGCATCGAAGCGGGTCTACCAACAGCGGATCGGCCGGATCATGCGGCTCCACCCGCGCAAGGAAGCCGGCATCGTCGTCGACTTCGTCCCGAAGGGCGCGACGCACAACGAGCGCGTCGTCTCCCTCCACTCGCTCCTCGATGCGGACTTCTACCGCGAGGGAGCGCGGGTCACGCCGGCGCCGCGCCGCCGCTCGCAGCGCCGCGCCCGCCGCAGGCTCACCCCGGCGCCGTGGCTCGTGCCGGTCACTCCCGACGTCCGCCGCCGCGTCGGCGTGATCCAGCGGGAGTGGCAGCGGATCGACCCGAAGTACCTCGACGAGGACGAGCAGCGCTACTGGGCAACGATCGCCGGCCGCCAGATCCGCTTCGACGAGCGCGCGAACTTCGTCCAGAAGCTCACCGACCGCAGTGCGAGCAAGGCGGCGCTCGAACAGTTCCTCGCCACCGCGGCGGCCGAGAATCCGAACCGGCGGCTGCGGATGATGGCGCTACAGGACCGCGTCTCGATGCGCATCGAGCGCGCCGACTTCGACGACCTCGTCACGCTCGTGACGCAGGCGCCGACGTGGGAGAAGGAGCGCCTCACCGGGATCCGCATCCTCCTGCGCGCGATCTCGGACGAGAAGCCCGACGCACCGGAGCAGATCCTCGCTCGCTGGACGTGGAAGCTCGCGCGCGCGACCCGCAAGGTCCAGGATCGCCGCGCCTCGGCGGAGTATCCGGAGGCGAAGCGCCTCCTCGGCGCGCTCGCCAACTCGCGCGGCCACCGGCACGAGGAGAACGCCGCGAAGCTCGTCAAGGCCGCTTTGGAGCTGCCGCTCCCGATTGGCGCCGCGCTGCTTGCCTCGGCGGAGGGCTACACGCCGCGCGCGACGAAGCTCCTCGACGAGGCGCGGGAGAAGCTCGGCACGATCCAGGACGTCGCGCTCGCGCTGTCCGAGAACCTGCCGGCACCGAAGCAGAGCTCGAGCCGCAACCGTCGCCGCCGACGGCGGAAACGGAAGAGCGGAGGCGCGCCTGCCACGGCGGCTCCGGAGACCAAAGCCGCCGAAACGCGAACAGAAGCTTCACAGCCCGAGGCCTAAGCTCCCCGCCATGAGGAGGGCGACCGTCCTCGCAGTGGCCGCCATCGCAGTCGCGGTGTGCACGGCCCCGGGACGTGCTTCAGCACCTTCGCCCATCGTCTTCGCGGCCGACCGCGCGCCGACCGTCACCGGGGAGATCTACCGGCTCGACCCGAACGGTCACCGGATCGACCTCAGCCGCAGTCCCTACGAGGACACGAATCCGGCCGTCTCGCCCGACGGCAAGACCGTCGCCTTCCTCAGCGACCGGGGCAGGACGTACCGAGTCTACGAGGTGGGGATCGACGGACACGGTCTCCGCACCGTCACGTCAGCGCTGCCGGGGCTCGCAACGGGCGGAGCCATTCTCGCCTGGCAGCCGCAGGGAGACTTGCTCACGGTCGAGACGACTCCCGTGGAGTCGCCTGAGGGACATGTCTGGCTCGTGCCGCCGCACGGGAAGCCGATCGCCGTGTCCCGCTACGACTTCGGGCAGTGGTCTCCCGACGGCCGGATCCTGCTGGTCTGGGCCGGCGACACGATCCGCGCGGTGACGCCGAGCGGCCAGTCGCTCTGGACGGCCGCCGCGGATCAGCCGGTCGGCGCGTGGTCGCAGCACGGGCTCCTCGCCGTTCCGGTCTACCACGGAGCCAAGGTGTACGACGAGAGCGGCCGGCTGCTGTCGAGCTTCTCGTTCCCGGACTCGAACGCGACGCTCTCCTGGTCGCCCGACGGACAGCGGCTCGCCGTCCTGTGGTACCGGAAGAAGTACGAGCTCGACGTGCGGACTCCAGCCGGCAAGCTCCTGTTGGAGAAAGCCGTGCCGGGCGGAGACATGGCCTGGGCCGGCAACTCCATCGTCGTCTTCGGCTACGCAGTTTGTCCCACCTGCAAGACGCAGGGCGTCGACATCCGCACCGGTAAGACCTCGCCTGCGTCGAACCGATGGCTCGATCCGCTGTCGGTCGACCGGAAGCTCGCAATCATCACACCCCCGCACAGCGAGGGCTTCTCCCTCGGCGTCGGCGCGCCCGGTGGCGGTTCGGTCAAGACGTACGAGCACCTCGGCGGCTGCTACGGCGACGGCGACTGGATGCCGGCCGCCGCGTCGCTGCAGTTCGCGGGCCGAGGCCGTTCGATCGTCTACGTGAACTGGAACGACTGCGATCCTCCCTTCGCCAACCTCTACTCCGTCGCATCCGCCGGCGGAGCCGTCCACAGACTGACGAACGTTCAGGCCCAGGAGACGCAGCCGGCCCTCTCACCGAACGGCACGCAGATCGCCTATGTCTGGGCGGCGGCGAACGGCCTCAGTTGCAAGGGGTGCTCCGACGGGATCCGCGTCGTCAACGCAGACGGCACGCACGCCCGGACGCTCACCGATCCGGAGGACTGCACCTTCGACGACTCCCCGACCTGGTCGCCGAACGGGAGCACGATCCTCTACTCCGAGGACGCGTGCGACACGTCCGGGGAGCTGTACACGATCTCGGCCGCGGGAGGAACGCCACATGATCTCGGGATCGCCGGCAGCGATCCTGCCTGGGGACCTGCCCGCATTGCGTACGTAGGGACAAAGGGCCTGATGACGGCGAACCCCGACGGCACTGACCGCGTCCACGTCACGAAGCACGGTCGGCTGCCCGCCTGGTCGTCAGACGGCCGGCTTGCCTATGTCTACGGCACGACCATCTTCGTCGGCGCGAATCGCGTGAAGCTGCCATTCGCCCAGGTGACGTCGCTTGCGTGGTCACCCGACGGCTCGCGCTTCGTCCTCACGGCGCAGAAGAGGGGGAACGCGTCCGCCGACCTCTATTCCATCGAGACCGACGGCAGGGATCTCGTCCGCCTGACGCAGAACTACGGCGTGTACAGCGGGCCTGGCAAGGGCTAGCTCGCCGGCCCTTCGGCACTCTCGTCGTCACCGTTCTGCTCGCGCTCGCGGAGAAAACGCGTGAGCTCGGCGGCGAGCGTGTCACCCGACGGGAGCTCCTCCTCCTCCGCCTCCATCATGTCGACGCGCCGCTCGAGCTCCTCGACGTAGGACGAGGTCTCGGAATCGGACGCGACCGCCTCCGTCACCTGCTGGCTGTACTCGTCCGACGCCTGCTCGAGCTCGTCGAGATCGATGTCGACCGCCAGGAGCTCACCGAGACGGTGGCAGAGCGCGAGCGCCGCGCGCGGGCTCGGCGCGAGGGAGACGTAATGCGGCACCGCGGCCCAGAGACTGACCGCGGGAATCCCCTCGTGGCGGCAGTCGTCGAGGACGACGCCGACGATGCCGGTCGGCCCTTCGTATCGCGACGGCTCGACGCCCATCTCCTCGACGAGCGACGGATCGCTCGCCGCGGCGCTCACCGGTGCCGGCCGCGTATGCGGGACGTCGGCGAGCAGCGAGCCGAACGTCGTGACGAGCTCGACCCCGAGCTCCTGCGCGAGACCGACGATGAGGCCGGAGTACGTCTTCCAGCGGAGGTTCGGCTCGACCCCGAGCAGGATCACGACGTCGCGGTCGAGGCCGGGAATCGGCGCGTGGAGGAACGTGTTCGCGGGCCACTCCAGTCTCCGGGTCAGGCCGTCCTCGAGCGACACCTGCGGGCGGACCTGCTGGAAGTCGTAGAAGTTCTCCGGGTCGATCGTCGCGAACTCCTCCGCGCCCCACTGGCGCGCGAGATAGCCCGCGCCGAGCGTCGCTCCCTGGCCGCCGTCGTTCCAGCCGCGGAAAGCTGCGAGAAGCACCGGCCGGTTGAGATCGGGCCGAGAGGAGACGATCAGCTCCGACATCGGGCCAGTCTAGTCGGCCTTGACCGGCCGCCAGATTCGCGCGACGAGACCGACGGTCCAAGCGAACAGGGCGGCGGCGAGCGTGACGTGAACCATCACGACCCCCCACGGAACGGTCCCGTACGTGCGGTACTGAAGCTCACCGAGCGCCATCTGCGCGAGGAGGATCGCGAGGAGCCCGGCGCACCCACGCACGAGCCACGGGAAGCGATCGCGGAGCCGCCAGGCCCATGCCGCGAGCACGAGGAACACGATTCCGAACATCGCGACGGCACGAACGTGCCAGTACACCGCGGAGTGGAAGTTCCACAGCCGTGGCACGACAGTGGATCCCGAGCTGCCCGGGAACCTCCCGGCGGCGGTCGAAGCCGTCCCGGAGACGACGAGCACGACCACCGACGCGAGCAGCGCGGCGCCACCAAGGCGGGCGAGCACCGGGAGAGCCTCGCCGGCGCCCGCGACGAACCGGTTCGCCTCGAGCAGGACGAGCACTCCCAGGGCGAGCGCGCACAGGGCGAGGAGGAGATGCGAGATGACGAGGTACGGATTCAGGTGGTAGTGGACGGTGACCGCTCCGAGCGGCGCTTGCGCGAACGTAGCGACGAAGACGCCGGACGCCAGCAGCTTCGTCCCGCGACCGAGCCCGACCGTTCGCCAGGCCGCGGCGGCGAGCGCGAGCGCGACCAACACGACGACGCCCGAGGCGACGCGGTTCGTGAACTCGATGTCCGCGTGGTAGCCGCGCGCCCCGTACGCCTTTACGCACGAGGACAAGTCCACCGTTATCGAGGGACAGCCGAGGCCCGAACCGGTCAACCGGACGGTCGCGCCGCTGGCAACGATCAGCAGGAGGGCGCCTACCGCGACCCGCGCCACTCTCCTGAAGCCGGTCGGCGAGAGCTCGAATGCGAGGCGCCGGTGGGCGACGCTAACGGACGACAACGCCCCTCCCTTCCTCCACTGAGCCGACGCGGGCGAGGAAGAGGTCGCGGCTCCGGAACTCCGCCTCGAGCGAGAGCGCTTTGTCGGCAGGCAGCGTTACGAGGAGACCGCCCGCGGTCTGTGCGTCGTACCCGAGCGCGAGCGACTCCTCCGGAACGCCGTCGGACTCGACCGGTGCGAACTCGCGGTTCCGCGGATCGCCGCCCGTGCGCACTCCGGCGCGGGCCGCCTCGAGCGCTCCCGCAAGGGCGGGGAACGACGCCGCCTCGAGAACGAGCTTCACGCCGCTCCTCTCCGCCGTCTCGTGCGCGTGCCCGAAGAAGCCGAACCCGGTGACGTCGGTCACGGCGTTCGGCTCGAACGGGCGGAGCGCGTCGGCCGCTGCGCTGTTGAGGGTCGTCATCCAGCGGGCCGCCTCGGCAGTGTCGGCCTTGCTCGCAAGGACGAGGCCCGTCCCGAGCGGCTTCGTCAAGAAGACGGCGTCTCCCGGCCGCGCTCCGCTCTTCAGCCAGACGGCATCCGGGTGGACGGTGCCGACCACCGCGAGACCGTATTTCGGCTCGATGTCGCGGATGGTGTGGCCGCCCGCGAGAATTGCGCCGGCCGCGCGGACCTGCTCGTCGGCGCCGGCGAAGACCGCCGCGACGACAGCCGTCTCCAGCTCTTCCGGGAACGCCGCGATCGAGAGGGCGAGCAGCGGTGTGCCGCCCATCGCGAAGACGTCGTTTAGCGCGTTCGTCGCCGCGATCCGCCCGTAGAGCGCAGGATCGTCGACGAGCGGCGGGAAGAAGTCGAGCGTGAAGACGAGTGCGCGCTCGTCGTCGAGCCTGTAGACCGCCGCGTCGTCGGCTGGGTCGAGGCCGACGAGGAGGTCCTCCGCCTCCGCCGGCACGAAGCCTTTGAGCAACTCCTCGAGCCGCGCGGCCGAGTACTTCGCCGCGCAGCCGCCACCGACGCTGAGGCTCGTAAGTCCTGCCGTTCCCACCGCGTTACTGTAGGCCGCGCAATGGTGGATCGGGCGGCACTCGTCACGGGCGGCTCGTCGGGCATCGGGCTCGCGATCGCGCGGCTCCTGCGCGAGGAGGGCTACGACCTGACGCTCGTCTCGCGGACTCCGGAGAAGATCGCCGCGGCTGCGGCCGAGCTCGGCGCGATGGCGGTCGCCGCGAATGTGGCCGACGCGGACGAGTGCACGCGCGCTGTTGCCGAGCACCGCGAGCGGTTCGGCCGCCTCGACGTCCTCGTCAATTCCGCAGGCGTCGGATTGGCCGGACTCGTCGAGCAGCTGGACGTGAAGAGGCTCGACCGCCAGCTGGACATCAACCTCCGCGGCCTGTTCCTCGTAACGCAGGCGGCGATCCCGCTGCTCAAGGAGACGCGCGGCTGGGTCGTAAACCTCGCCTCGATTGCCGGGACGATTCCGACGCCGGGGCTAGCGACTTACGGCGCCACGAAGGCGGCGGTGATCAGCCTGACGCGCTCGCTCAACGCGGAGCTCGACGCCGACGGCGTGCGCGCGATTGCGATCTGCCCCGGCTTTGTCGACACGCCGATGGCCGAGTACTCGGGGCTCGAACCAGAGGAGATGATCCGGCCGGAGGATTGCGCTGAGGTCGTCCGCATGTGCCTGAGACTGAGTCCCACGGCGCGCATCCCCCAGGTCGTGATCGAGCGAATGGGCTCGGTCGGCGGCGACGTTCCCTAGTACTCAGCTCAGCTCGACTCGACGCCACCGCCGCGGACGTCCCGATTGCGGCGGATCGGCTAGAACCCGCCGCCGTCGCTCATACCCATTCCGCTCACGGCAACGGCGAGGATGAAGACAGACAGTGATGCGATGATCAGTACAGCGGTGATCCGAAGCTTCGTCATGGTTGTCACCTCCTTCCCTTCCTAGAAACGGACGTCCTGCAACGCCTCGGCGGCCGAGCGGAAGAGCTCTGCGGCCGTTTGATGGTCGCCGCGCCGGGTAGCGAGATCGCCGCGGGCGACCCAGGCCGCGGCACGGTGACTCCCGGAACCGAGCTCGGCGAAGCTCGCCTCGGCGTCGCGGAAGACAGCCTCGGCCTCGTCGAGCCGCCCCTGCTCGAGGAGCGCCCGCCCGAGCACGAGCTGGGCGTTTCCGACCTCGTCGACGTAGTCGATGCGTCCATCGAGCAGACGAAGCGCGTGCCGGGCCTGCTCCTCGGCCTGGACCGAATCGCCGGTGCGGAGGTGAACCTGAGCGAGCGAAGAGACTGCGCGGCCGGCATCGGCGTCGCGGCCCGTCTCGAGCGCGATCGCGAACGCCTCCTTCAGGAGACCGATCGCGTCGTCGGTCTTGCCGAGGAGGAAGTTCAGGCCGCCGAGGTTGTTCGTGAGCTCGCCGACGTGGACGCGGTCGGAGAGCTGCGTGTACGCCTCGCGCGCCCGCTCCGCGTACGTACGCGCGAGAACCCAGTGTCCCTGGCGGTCGGCGACTAGAGACGCCTGGAAGTACGCGACCCCGATCGTCCTCAGATCGTCGACACCCTGCGCGAGCTCGAGCGCGCGCTCGACATCGTCGCGCGCCGCCTCCATGTCGCGCTGGCGGCGCCAGCACCGGGAGCGCCAGGAGAAGATGTCCGCCTTCAGGGCGTCGCACGGGAGACCCGACCGCTCGGCGAGCGCGAGCGCCTCGTTCAAGAGTGCCAGCGCCGACTGGGTGCTGTTGAGCTGGTAGCGGCAGGCGCCGAGCCGGAGGAGGACGTCGGCGCGCTCCACATCGGAGAACGTGTCCGACTCGCTGAGCGCGCGCGCCTCGTTCAGAACCTCGAGCGCGGCGCGGTGGTCGCTGAGACGCATTTTCGCCAGCCCGGTGCCGACGAGAGCCCTGACCTGGAGCTCGAGGCTGCCGGTCGCGCGGGCGGGTGCGACCAGGTCTTCGAAAGCAGCGATCGCCTCGGCGTCGTCGCCCGCCTCGTACAGCGCCTCCGCGCGGGCGAGCGCACCCTCGAGCCGGCCGTGCTCCTCGGTCGCAACGCCACGCGCCAGGAAGCCTGCATCGACGCCGAGCCGCGCGGCGAGCCACTCGATCGTCTCGCGCGTCGGCCGCGTCTTCCCGCGCTCGATCTGGGAGAGGTACTCCTTCGAGAACCGGTCGCCCGCGAGGTCGCTCTGCGTCAGACCTGCCGCGGAGCGGAGGCGGCGCAGCCGCTCTCCGAGGCCGAGCGCCTCGACGGCAGGACGGGTGCGGGTGGTCGTCTCTTTCGCGGTCATCTAACTCAGTTAGTCAAGCGCATACTTCATTGAAGCGCAAGATGTCTCTATCAGACATCCCTCTTTTTGGCGTACTTATGCGGAAAACGAGTCAACTAGTACATCTGCAAATCACTTGACTGAGCTACTTGACGAGCCTTCGATCCGCTCCTATAGTGAGCACACCTTGCAACCGGGCCGGACGCCAGGCCGAGGCTTGCAGGGGGTGCGCCAAGACTTCTGGCGACGGACGGGGGACGGGGCAGCCGCAGACCCCGCCTCTCGCAACCCACCCAGGAGGGCGCGCCTCACCGAAAAGGCCCCGGAGCCGCAGCCGGGGCCTTTTCATTGGAGAGACGGAACTCCGCAGCCCGGAGAGCGCGGTCTCCGGGCTGCTCCGTGCTGAGGGCTTTGTTTGGCTGACGCGTGGTTCGAGCCGGTCATCAGTCGCGAGCGCGCGGGCTGCGCGCGCCCGCTCGCTGGTTCGCGGCGTCGGAACGCAACGTCCCGCCGCCGCCTTGGCGTCTTGATGGTTCGAACGCCCGAACCACGGTCAAACCAAGGCCCGGAGGCTAAGACAGCCGCGTAGCGGCGACTTAACCGGAGGCCGAACCGCGCTCTCGGGCGCGCGCGTACCGCCTCCCAGCGAGCCAAGCGCCGGCTTCGCGAGCTACGAACGGAGCCACGTAAGGCGTGCCTCGCGGATCGCCGCGAGCTCGCCGTCGTCGAGCAGCCCGACGCGACGACCGACCATCCCGAGGATCCCGCCGGCGAGCATGATCCACGCCTCCGCGTTCGCGTCGCGCTCAGCCGCAATCGAGCCTTGCTCCTGGCCGCGGCGTATCAGATCGGCCAGGAAGTCGTGCACTTCGCGCATGTGGCGCCGGAGGTGCTTCTTGAGCTCCGGATCCTCCGACGCCTCGCTGAGCGCCTGCACCCACAGCTCGGCGAGCTGGAGCTTGGCGGACCGAACCGAGACGTGGCCCTTGTGGATCGCCTCGACGGCGGCACAGGCGTCCGCCGACCCCGCCACCGCCTGTTCCCAGCCCGCCCGCGCCTTCTCCCAGACGTGCTCGAGCGTGGCGATGTAGAGGTCGCGCTTCGACGCGAAGTGGCGGTAGATGATCGGCTCCGAGATCCCCGCTGCGCGGGCGATCTCCGCCGTCGTCGTGCCGTGGTAGCTGCCCTCGGTGAAGAGGCGAGCGGCCGTCTCGAGCAGGTGCGTGCGGCGGCCGGAGGCCGCCATGCGCGGGACCGCGGCCGTGCTCACGCGGCCATCTCCATCACGTGCGCCCGCTCGACCTGCGGCCGCGTCCGCACGAGGAGGACGGCGACGATTGCAGCGCCGAAGCTGATCGCCGCGCTCACCGCAAGAGCGGCGTGGAGTCCGTTGACGTAGTCCTGCGCAGCGCCGAGCGTGTGCGGCGGATGGTGGATGTAGGAAGCGAGGATCGCCCCCATCACCGCGATCCCGAGCGAGCCGCCGACCTGGCGGAAGCTGTTGAGCACGCCCGAGCCGACGCCGGCCTTGTCGACCGGCACCGCACCCATCGCCGCCGAGGTCATCGGCGACATCGTCATCGCCATCCCGACCCCACCGACGAGAAGGGCGGGCAGCAGCGTCCAGAAGTCCGAGTGGATCGTGACGCGCTGGTAGAGCAGGAGCGAGACGCCGAGCAGCGTCATCCCGCCGCCCATCAGCCAGCGCGAGCCGACCCGGTCCGAGAAGCGTCCCGAGATCGGAGCGATGAGGATGATCAGCACCGTCATCGGCAGGAAGATCGCGCCGGCCTTGGTCGGCGAGTAGCCGAGGATGTTCTGGACGTAGAGCGAGACGAAGAAGAAGACGCCGAACATCGCGAGCGAGACGAGCATCGCCACGAGGTTCGCGCCGGCGAAGGCGCCGATCCGGAACAGCGAAAGATCGAGCATCGGCAGCCGCTGCCGGGCCTCGAGGAGGACGAGCGCCACGAGGAAGACGACCGCGGCGGCGAAGAGGCCGAGGATCTCGGGCGAGCTCCAGCCGTGCCTGTTCCCCTCGATCAGCGCGTAGCTGAGCGAGAAGAGGAAGCCGATGGAGGTGAGGAGACCGGGAATGTCGATGCTCTGCTCGTGCGACGTGTCGCGCGACTCGCGGATCACGACGCGGGAGACGACGATGCCGAGCGCGCCGATCGGGACGTTGATGAAGAAGATCCAGTTCCAGTTGATGTTCTGAGTGATCAGGCCGCCGATGAGCGGGCCGATCGCAAGCGCGAGCGCCGAGACGCCGGCCCAGATCCCGATCGCCTGGCCGCGCTGCTTGGGCGGGAACGTCGCCACGACGATGGAGAGCGTCGCCGGGTTCATCAGCGCCGCACCGACGCCCTGCACCGCGCGCGCGGCGATCAGGACGTCGATCGTCGAGGAGAGGCCGCAGGCGAGCGAGGCCAGCGTGAAGATCACGATCCCGGTCGTGAAGATGCGCCTCCGGCCGAACATGTCCGCGAGCTTGCCGCCCGTGATCATCAGGGACGCAAAGGTCAGCGCGTACGCGACGACGACCCACTCGAGGGACGCGAGCGACACGTGGAGGTCCTTCTCCATCGTCGGCAGCGCCACGTTCACCACCGTGTTGTCGAGCATGATCATGAACAGGCCGAACGAGACGGCCATGAGCGTCCACCACTTGCGATTCTCCTCGGCGACCAGCGTCGCCAGCAACCGTGCCTTCACTTCGACTCCTCCCACCTAAGTTAGTGCTCACTAGGTTAGCGAGCGCTAACTTCGCTCCGCAAATGCGATCGGCGCAGAGGTTTTCGCCTGATAGGCTGAAACTATGAAGATCGCGCTCGCGCAGATCGATCCGGTCGTCGGCGACCTCGACGGGAACCGTGCGCTGATCCTCGCGCGCGTGCGCGAGGCGCGGGAGGCCGGCGCCGACCTCGTCGTGCTGCCCGAGCTCGCCGTGACGGGCTATCCGCCGGAGGATCTGCTCCTCCGCCCCGGTTTCGTGCGAGCCGCGCAGCGGACGCTCGAGGAGATCGCGGGCGAGGTGCGCGGCATCGTCGCGCTCGTCGGCACGCCACACCTCGACGGGGAGCTCTACAACGCGTGCGCGGTCTGCATCGACGGCGAGATCACGGCGTACGCGAAGAAGCAGCACCTTCCCAACTACGGCGTCTTCGACGAGAAGCGGTACTTCGCCCCGGGCGAGTCGGCGACAGTGGTTGACGTGGCGCGAGTGCGGGTCGGCGTCACGATCTGCGAGGACATGTGGGTGCCCGGGCCTCCGACGACGGAGCTCGCCGCCGCCGGAGCGGAGCTCGTGGTCAACCTGTCGGCGTCGCCGTTCCACGTCGGCCGCGAGCGCGAGCGCGAGGCGATCTTCTCCGCGCGCGCGCGCGAGAACGGCGTCCGCGTCGCGCTCTGCAACACCGTCGGTGGCCAGGACGAGCTCGTCTTCGACGGCCACTCACTCGTGATCGACCGCGACGGGTCGGTCATCGCCCGAGCTGCCGGCTTCGAGGAAACGCTGCTCGTCGTCGATCTCGAGACGCCGGATGCGGCGACGCTCGCTCCGATCGAGGACGACCTCGAGCAGATGCGCCGCGCTCTCGTCCTTGGGCTCCGCGACTACGTCGGGAAGAACGGCTTCGGCGACGTCGTCGTCTCCGTCTCGGGCGGGATCGACTCGGCCCTGACGGCCGCGCTCGCCGTTGAGGCGCTCGGAGCCGCACGCGTCCACTGCGTCTCGATGCCGTCCCGTTACTCGTCAGCGGCGACGCGGGACGACGCGCGCCTCCTCGCCGAGAGCCTCGGCTGCGACTTCCGCGAGCTCGGGATCGAGCCGGTCGTCGAGGCGGCGACGGGAGCGCTCGCGGCGTCGTTCGCCGGACGCGAGCCGGATCTCGCGGAGGAGAACCTCCAGGCGCGTGTGCGCGGGACGCTGCTCATGGCTCTCTCGAACAAGTTCGGCTGGCTCGTCGTCACGACGGGGAACAAGTCGGAGCTGTCGGTCGGCTACGCGACGCTCTACGGCGACATGGCCGGCGGCTTCGCACTCCTCAAGGACGTGTTCAAGACCGACGTGTTCCGGCTCGCGCGGCATCTCAACGAACTGGCGGGCCGCGAACTGATCCCCGCAACGACGATCGACCGGCCGCCGAGCGCCGAGCTGCGGGAGGGCCAGCTCGACGAGGACTCCCTGCCGCCGTACGCCGAACTCGACCGCGTGCTCGAGGCGTACGTCGAGGAGGACCGGACACTCGAGGAGCTGAGTGCCGACGGCTTCGACCCCGACGTCGTCGCGCGCGCGGTCGCGCTGATCGACCGCGCGGAGTACAAGCGGCGTCAGGCACCGCCCGGCGTGCGGCTGCGACCGAAGGCGTTCGGTCGCGACCGGCGGACGCCGATCACGAACCGCTGGCCCGGCTGAGCTCGCCGAACGAGCGGAGCCGCTCGTCCCACGGCACCGCCGCGTTCGCGGGCGACGTGGACGGGAGGACGAAGAGGCGCGTCCTGACGAGAGTCCGCTTCTGCGAGCCGAGCTGCGGCCGTTCGCCGAACGTGCCGCGGTAGGCCTCCTTGCCGACGAACGCGAGCCAGCCGGGGCGCAGCTCGCGCGCGATCCCTTCCAGCCGCTCGACCGAGCCGGCGAAGTCGCCGCGTCGGAGGTCGCCCGAGCCCGGCGTCGTCCGGTAGGCGGCGTTCGTCACGCCGATCCCCTCCTCGAGCAGCGCGAACTGCTCCTGCGGCTCGTAGAGCCGGGACGTGAACCCAGCCGCGTGGAGCAGCCGCCAGAAGTCGTTGCGGGGATTGGCGAAGTGGGCGTGTGCAGCGTCGGAGAAACGCCCCGGGTTGATCCCGACGAAGACGACGCGGAGATCCGGCCCGAGGACGTCGGGGACAGCGCTACGCAGCTTCGGCTTCGGCGTCTTCCGGCCGCGCGTCGATGCGGGCCTCGAAGTCGCGCCGCAGATCCTCGCCGGTGACGGCAAGCTCGTACCGCGGCCGGCGCGGCTCAAGCTTGACGATCGTCACCGTCGACTCCCAGCCGCCGTAGCAGCGGACGTAACACTCAGCCTCGGTGAGCGTGCGCAAGCGTCGCACGAACCGCACAGTACGAGCCGCCCCGGACGGTGGCCTTACGATCGACTCGTGAGCACGCTGACGCCGCCGCGCGAGCGGCTCAACCGCGGCGAGCGGTCGGGACTTGGCCGGCCGTGGCACGTGATCGTCCTCAACGACGACCACAACACGTTCGAGGGAGTCGCCTTCGCGCTTTCGAGCGTGATCCCCGGTGTGTCGTACGCGGCGGGAATGCGGCTCGCGGAGCGCATCCACACCGCGGGCCAGGCGATCGTCTGGTCGGGACTGCAGGAGCAGGCCGAGCTCTATTGGGAGCAGCTCTCCGGACACGGGTTGACGATGGCCCCGCTCGAGCAGGGCTAGCTCAAGCCACGTTGTCGGCCTTCGCCGCGGCGGCGGCGTCGGCCCAGCGCTGGTCGTGCCGGCGGATCCGGTCCGGCTCGCGGCCCCGGCGCACGGCGAGCTCGAGCGTGAGCCGCTGGAAGCGGACGATGTCGAGCGCACGGGGTGGCGCGTGGGGATGAGATCGGCATCGCAGCCGAGCGTCCGCAGCGCGGCGACGCGCGGCGCGCGCTCGCTGCGCCGCGACTCCCTCTCCCTCGAGCACGAACGCGCGCACCGACTCGTC
Organism: uncultured Actinomycetes bacterium; assembly: GCA_963737515.1. GTDB lineage: Bacteria > Actinomycetota > Thermoleophilia > Gaiellales > Gaiellaceae > Palsa-739. The sequence goes on from CAVTSV010000004.1 coordinate 198,056, forward strand.
CACCGCCGCGAGATAGCCGTGGAGGAGCTGCTCCGTCTCGTACGGCTCGGCCGCGACCCACGCTCCCTCGCGCAGCTTGAGCACGGCCTCGTGCGCGGTGGGGAGGTCGCGCCCGGCGCCGGCGACGATGAACCGCTCCTGCTCGCCGACCTCGAGGAGCGGCGCGTCGAGCTCGGCCACGACGGCGTCGGGCAGCCACGCGACGTCCTCGCCGCGCAGTGCGGCGATCGCGGCGACCGCGCACGTGTAGCTCGCGGTGTGGCACCAGCTCTCCTCGATCGCGGGCGTGGCGACGATCACCTCGTCGCACAGCTCGGCGATCGGGCCGTCGGCCTTCCCCGTGACGAGCCAGCGCGGGCCGAACCACGCCTTGGCGGCCGCGAGCGTCAGTGGTGTCTCTCCCTCGTGGGAGACGATCACGAGCAGGTCGGCGTCCCGGTCGGGACGGAGGACGAGCTCGAGCGCCTGCACCGCGTCGCCGCCGGTCATTGCGGCATGGAACGACGTCCCGCAGCCGGTGAAGAGCAGGCGCGCCCCATCCGGGAACCGCCGGTCGGTGGGCACCTGCGCGAGCCACTCGGGCTGGGCCGCGATCGCGCGTCTCGTCTGGTCGCCGAGCATCAGGAGTACGTCTATACGATCGAAGAGGGGTGGCGACGTTCGAACGCAACACGCTCGACAACGGCCTTCGCGTGCTGACGGCCGATCTGCCCCATGCGCAGTCGGTCGCCGTGATGATCTCCCTGGCGGCCGGCTCCCGCTACGAGACCGCCGAGTCGAGCGGCATCGCGCACTTCTCGGAGCACATGTTCTTCAAGGGGACGGAGCGGCGGCCGAGCGCGCGCGAGATCGCCGGGGAGATCGACGCGATCGGCGGCGAGTTCAACGCCTTCACGACGAAGGAGTGGACGACGTACTACGTCAAGTGCGCCGCCGAGAGCCGCGACGTCGCGCTCGACGTCCTCGTCGACATGCTCCGCAACTCCCGTTTCGACCCGGAGGGGATCGACCGCGAGAAGGGCGTGATCGTCGAGGAGATGAACATGTACTTCGACACGCCGCGCGACTTCATCGGCGGCGTGTACGAGGAGCTCCTCTACGGCGACCAGCCGCTCGGCCGGGACATCATCGGCACCAAGGAGACGATCCGCGGCGCGACACGCGAGACGTTCCTCGGCTATCTCGACCGCTGGTACAAGCCGTCGCGGATGGTGCTCGGTGTGGCCGGCCGGATCGGGGACGGCTTGCTCGAGAAGGCGCAGGAGCTGCTCGGCGATCTCGCCGACGAGGACACCGGCGAGGCGGCTCCGGTCGAGCCGTACACGAACGGCCGCGTTCGCGTCTTCGAGAAGAAGTCCGACCAGGCGCACGTCTGCCTCGGCGTCCACAGCCTCCCGCTCGGCCATCCCGACCGCTACGCGCTCACGCTCCTCGCGACGGCGCTCGGCGGCGGGATGTCGTCGCGCCTGTTCACGGAAGTGCGCGAGCGGCGCGGGCTCGCGTACTACGTTCACGGGCTCAACCACAGCTACACCGACGCGGGCACGCTCTACGCGCAGGCGGGCGTCGACATCGCGCGGATCGACGACGCCGTCTCGACGATCGCGGCGGAACTGCGGAAGATCGCCGCCGAGGAGCTGCCTGCGGAGGAGCTCGAGAAGGCGCGGAGCTTTGCCAAGGGACGGTTCGTCCTCCAGCTCGAGACGCCGCAGGGGCTGATGATGTTCGGGCTGCGGCGCGAGGTGCTCGAGAAGCGGCTGCCGGATCCGGACGAGGTGCTCGCCGGGGTCGACGCCGTGACGGGCGAGGACGTCGCTCGCGTCGCGCGGGAGCTGATCTCGGACGACCGCTTCCGCCTCGCGGTGATCGGGCCGTTCGACGATCCGGCCCGGTTCGAGCAGCTGCTCGACGGCTGACGTCAAGCGGGAGCTGCACTCGCGCAGGCCGGCGCGGCCTAGCGGCCGGAGCGCTCGGCGTCGAGCTTCGCCTGGGCGCGCTCGGCGAGTTCGCGCGTGCGCTGGGCGTTCGCCACGTTGAAGAGTAGAGCAACGACCTCGTCGCGCTCGATCAGCGGATCCGCCATTCAGACAGGTTGGTGGGCAAGCGCTGCGCTCACCATCGGCCGCCGGGAGTAGCCGCGGCCGCGCGCCGACCCTCGAGGGGTCGGCACATCCAGCTGATCGCGAACGGCTGCGAGTTCAGGTCGGCGGTCCAGTTGGCACCTGTCCCGGAATCCGCCCGTTGGAGTGCCTTCGACCTGCACTGCCGCCCGCAGAAGGTGCGTTCTTACCATTCCCGGCAGACAGCGCCAAGCCTCTAAGCGTCTTCGGGCTTCTCCTCGGACGCGCGCTTCGCGATCTCGGAGACGACCGTCGGATCGGCGAGCGTCGTCGTGTCACCCAACTGGCGGTTGTTCGCGACGTCGCGGAGGAGGCGCCGCATGATCTTGCCGCTGCGCGTCTTCGGCAGCTCCGGCGTGAAGACGATGTTGGCCGGCTTCGCGATCGCGCCGATCTTCTGCGCGACGTGATTCCGCAGCTCCTCGAGCTTCTCGACCGAGCCGTGAACGCCGCCCTTCAGCGTCACGTAGGCGACGATCGCCTCACCGGTCACGGCGTCGGCACGGGAGCAGACCGCGGCCTCGGCGACGTCGTGGTGGTCGACGAGCGCGGACTCCACCTCGATCGTCGAGATGCGGTGGCCGGAAACGTTCATCACGTCGTCGACGCGGCCGAGCAGCCAGAAGTCGCCGTCCCGGTCGATCCGCGCGCCGTCTCCCGCGAAGTACGTACTCCCGTACTTCGCCCAGTACGTCTCGCGGTAGCGCTCGTCGTCGCCGAAGATCCCGCGCAGCATGGCCGGCCACGGGCGCTTGAGGACGAGATAGCCACCGCCGCCGGGCATGACCTCGTTGCCGCGCTCGTCGTACACCGCTGCCGCCACGCCCGGGAACGGACGCGTCGCCGAGCCGGGCTTCAGCGTCGTGACGCCCGGGAGCGGCGTGATGAGAACCATCCCTGTCTCGGTCTGCCACCACGTGTCGACGATCGGCGTCCGGTCGCCGCCGATGTTCTCGCGGTACCACACCCACGCCTCGGGATTGATCGGCTCGCCGACAGACCCGAGCAGCCGCAGCGACGACAGGTCGTGCTTCTGCGCATGCTCCGGCCCCCACTTCATGTGCGACCGGATCGCGGTCGGCGCGGTGTAGAGGATCGTCACGCCGTACCTGGCGATGATCGACCACCAGCGGTCCTTGTCCGGGAAGTCGGGCGTCCCCTCGTAGAGGACGGACGTCGCGCCGTTGCATAGCGGCCCGTAGACGATGTAGCTGTGTCCGGTGATCCAGCCGATGTCGGCGGCGCACCAGTAGACGTCCTCTTCGGGCTTGAGATCGAAGATGTAGTGGTGGGTCGCGGCTACGCCGGTGAGGTAACCGGCGGTCGTGTGGATGATCCCCTTCGGCTTGGCGGTGGTGCCGCTCGTGTACATCAGGAAGAGCAGGTCCTCGCTGTCCATCGGCTCGCACGGGCACGAGTCGGCGTCGTCGGAGCAGCCCTCCTCGAGCTCGGGCCACCAGTGGTCGCGGCCCTCCTGCATCGAGACGTCGTTGCCGGTGCGACGGAGGACGACGCAGTGCTTCGTGACCGGCGCGTCGGCCATCGCCTCGTCGGCGACCTTCTTCAACGGGATGGTGGAGCCGCGGCGCCACGCCTCGTCCTGCGTGATCAGGATTTCGCACTGCATGTCGTTCATCCGGCCCGACAGGGAGTCGGCCGAAAAGCCGCCGAAGACGACCGTGTGCGGCGCGCCGAGCCGCGTGCACGCGAGCATCGCAACCGGCAGCTCGGGCACCATCCCCATGTAGATCGCGACCGGCGTCCCTTTCGTCACGCCGAGCTTCTTGAGCGCGTTCGCAAAGCGGACGACATCGCGCTGGAGGTCGGCGTACGTGATTGTGCGCTCCTCGCCGGCCGGTTCACCCTCCCAGTGGTACGCGACCCTGCCGCCGCGCCCGGCCTCGACGTGCCGGTCGACGCAGTTGAAGCAGACGTTGAGCTTGCCGCCGAGATACCACTGCGCATACGGCGGCTCCCAGGTGTACAGCTCCGTGAAGGGCTCGAACCACGTCAGCCGCTCACGTCCCTCCTGTTCCCAGAACTCGTCGAACGGGACGTCGTAGATGTCGACCTTCGCGTTCGCCTGGGCCGCGAACTCGGCCGCCGGCGGATACGTCCGCTCCTCGAGGAGCATCGTCTCGATCGCGTGGTCGGTCACTACGGCTCCAGGTCGTACGGGTAGTCCGTGAGGTTGTCGGCGCCGGAGTCGGTGACGAGGACGATGTCCTCGAGCCGCACGCCGCCGTATCCCTGGCGGTAGAGCCCCGGCTCGACGGTGACGACGTCGCCGGCGACGAGCTTCCTGTCCGAGAGCCGGCCCATGCTCGGCGCCTCGTGCACTTCTAAGCCGACGCCGTGCCCGAGCCCGTGGAAGAAGCCGTCCGAGAGCGCCTCGCCCGGCTTCTTCGTCCGCTGCGTCGGCTCGCCGGCGGCCTCGAAGATCTCGCACGTCCCGTCGAAGATCGCGCGCGCCTCCGCGCCGGCGCGGATCTCGGCGAGCGCCCGGTCGAGCGCCTCCTTGACGAGGCGGTGCCACTCGCGCACGTCGTCCGCGACGTTCCCGACGACGAAGGTGCGGGTCATGTCCGTGTAGACGCCCGAGGCGTTGTCGCGCGGGAAGATGTCGACGACGAGCGGCGTGTGCGCGGGAATCCGGCCGGAGCCCATGTCGTGACCGACGGCCCCCTGCGCACCGGGCGCGACGATGTACTCGTCGGCGGTCGTGCCGTGCGCGGCGAACGCGGAACTCATGGCCGCCTTGACGCGCTCGACCGTAAGGAGCTCGCCGTCGAGGAGCAGGTCGGCGCCGCTGATCTCCGAGCGGCGGAGCATCTCCCGGCACGTGTCCATCGCGGCCTCCGCGGCTCGCTGCGCACGTCGCATCCCGGCGATCTGCGCGTCGGTCTTCGTGCGGCGGCGATCGTCGAAGAGCTCCTGGTCGACGTCGAGCTCGACGCCGTCGGCGCGGAGACGGTCGGCGAGCCAGACGGGGAAGTTCTCCGGGACGCTCGCCCGTTTCAACCCGAGGCTCGCCACCTCGCGGACAGCGAGCTGAGCGCGGATCTCCTGCGAGTCGAGCCCTGCCGCCGCGAGCTCGTCGGCGCCGAACTCCTCCGAGACATGAACGTCGAAGAGCCCGAGCGAGCGGAGGCGCGGAGCCTCCATCGAGTGGGTGAAGACATGCTTCGCGCCGCCGGCCTCCGCGTAGAGGATCGGATCGGGAACGCCGAGCGGGATCGCGTGACGCATGTCCGCCGAGCGAAACGAGTCCGCGTAGATCAGGACGTCGGGCATGGCGATCGATCGTAGTCGGTTCTCATTCGGCCTTCAGGCGCGAGGAGCGATACTCGGACGATGAAGGACGCCTTCCCCGTCGGTGCGGCCTGCCGCATCGACGCGCGGACTCCCTGGCGGCACGTGGCGGAGATCCCGGTCGGCTTGGACCCCGAGGGGATCGCGGTGGACGTCACGCGGCGGCGCGCGTTCGTCGCATGCTCGCGGAGCGACTTCGTCTCCGTCGTCGACCTCGAGACGCACGAGGTGATCGCGGAGATCGCGACCGGCGCAGAACCGATCGACATCGGTTTCGACGAGCAGACCGGTCGCGTGTTCAGCGCAGACGCGCACGCCGACCAGGTGACGATCATCGACGCGGCGACGCTCGGGGTCGAGACGGCGATTCCCGTCGGCGGCTATCCGTCGGGGCTGACGCACGTGCCCGAGTCCCGCCGTCTCTACGTCGGGAACTCGCTCGGCTCGACGATGAGTGTCATCGATCTCGACTCGCTCGAGACGCTGGCGACCGTGGACGCGGAGCCCGGCGCCGGCGCGATCGGCGTCGATCCGACGCGGAATCTCGCCGTCTGCGTGAACTTCGTCGCGGCCTCGGCGAATCTCTTCGACACGAACACGTTCGAGGAGGTCGGGCGCCTCGAGCTCGGAATCGGCACGTGCGCGATCGGAATCGTCCCCGAGCGCGGCGAGGCGTTCATCGTCAACTCGATCGCCGGCACGGTTTCCCGCGTCGACCTCGACGCGCAGGAGGTCGTGGAGGAGATCCGTACCGGCCAGGCTCCCGTCGGGCTCACCGTCGCGCCCTCGCACGACCGCATCTACGTCACGAATCGCGGCGCCGGCTCGGTGACGGTCATCGGCGTCGCCGACGGCACCGAGTGGACTCGGATCCCGGTCGGCCACGGCCCCGGCGGCATCACCGTCGATCCGCATGACGGCTCGCTCCTCGTCGCCAACGCCGGCAGCCAGACGGTCTCGCTCGTCGAGGACCTGCTCGCCGGACGGCCACCGGTGCCGGTCGTCGAGGAGCCGAGCCCCTGGGTCGGCAAGCGGGTGCCGAACTTCTCCCTCGAGGACTACTGGACGGGCGAGCGCCGCACGAACGCCGACTTCGCGGAGAAGAAGTACATCCTCAACTTCTTCGCCTCCTGGTGAGGACCCTGCAACGCGGAAGCGCCGTTCCTAGAGGAACTGCGGATTCGCGAGGCGGCCCGGTCGGGCCTCGAGGTAGTGCTCGTCGACATCTGGGAGGGAACGGAGCCGCGGCCCGAGGTCGAGCGCTTCTGCGAGATGTGGGGGATCAAGGGGCCGATCCTGCTCGATCCCGACCTCACGCTCGCGGGTGAGCTCGGCGTGCGCGGCGTCCCGACGAACGTCGTCGTCGACGCGGACGGGACGGTGCGCGAGTTCGGGGCGGCACGGCTCGACGAGCTCGAGCGCGCGATCGAATCACTCCACACGGGCGTCTAGACGAGCGCCGCGAGGTCGCGCGCCTCGCGCTCGTCGCGAATCCCGACGATGGCGCCCGTCACCGCCGGGTTCGCGAGCACGAACTCGAGCGCACCGCGGGTGATGCTGCCGCCGCCGCGAGCCTTCAACTCCCGCTGAGCCTCGGCGAGGTCGAGGCGGGCGAAGGGGTGCGTGCGCCGGAAGTCGCTCTCGCTGAGCTCGTCGAGCGAGAAGTCGTCCGTGAGGAAGCCGCTGGCGAGCGGTGCCCAGACGATCGCGCCGAGCCCGTGCCGTTGCGCGAAGGGGAGGAGTTGCTGCTCGTGCTCGCGGACAAGTGCCGAGTACTGGAACTGGAGCGAGACCACCGGCCCGAGGGCGAGCGCGCGCTCGACAAGCTCCGGCGGATGGTTCGAGAGACCGCCGTGGCGAACCTTCCCCTCAGCGACGAGCTCCTGAAGCGCGCCGCACGACTCCTCTATCGGCACGGTCCGGTCGAGATCGTGGAACTGCAACAGGTCGATCCTCTCCCGACCGAGCCGGCGCAGGCTCTCCTCGCAGTCGCGCCAGATCGCGTCCGGGCCGAGATCCATGAAGTCGTCCCCGTCGTCACGGCGCCACGTACCGCACTTCGTGAAGACGAGGACGTCGTCGCGACCGGCGAGCGCCCCGCCCACGACCTCCTCGGCATGCCCCAGCCGTAGAACGGAGCCGTATCGACCCAGTTGACGCCGCCGTCCACGGCGGCATGGATGGCACGAACCGAGTCAGCGTCGTCCTGAGGGCCCCAGTCGACCCACCACTCGCCTGGCCGCGAGCCGATCGGCGCAGTCCCGATACCAACCCGTGAGACGTCGAGGTCGCTGGGGCCGAGCCGGCACCGCTCCATGAGCGTCCAAACGCTGCAGGACTCCCCCGTATGCCCGGAGCCTCCAAATGCGCGCGTAGATCACCGGAACGTCACCCGGAACGACCGCGGCCGGCCGCTCGTCGCCGGCCGGAAAACGACGCGCGCGACGACAAGGCCGCGGAGAGAGCCGCGGTAGACGAACTGGGCGATGCGGGCGCTGTGCGGCAGGAGCTCGAGTCGCCTGGCGCGGAGGGTCGCCACGGTCTCGCCTTGGTGGACGAGGACGAGCTGGAGCGTGCCGCCGCCGAGACGCTCCGCGACGTTGCCGCGATTGGCGAGCCGGAGCGCAAAGAGTCGCGCTCCATCATGCCGCCGGACCGAGAGCGCCTGCGGCTCGAGCCGGTGCACGAGGAGGCCGGGAACGCGCACGAGGACGACGACGCCGACCCGGAGGAGAACGTCGACGCTCCTCCTCGCCGGCGGCCGGGTCGAGAGCAGGAGCAGCGCCGGATGATCGCCGGGAGCAGCGGCTGCCGGAGGCGTCACGGTCAGACGCAGAGTCGCCACCGCGTGCGGGGCAAGCCGGAGCCGCCGTGGGCGGGCGCGAAGCCAGTTCGCCGCGCCGCGCGCCTTCTCGACGCGCGGTCGTCCGCGGAGGGTGCGCGCGAAGCCGGCGCGAGTGACCGCGACGACGAGCCTCTGCGCGCTCGGGTTCCGCACGGTGATCTCCGTGCTCGACCTTCCTTTGAGCTCGATTCGCAACGGGCTGGCGCCCAACCCCGTCCCCGACCCGGCCGCCGTTCCGGCGACGGCCGAGCTCGGGATGAGAGCTGCCGCAACGAGCGCGACGGCGGCGAGTCGCTTCATCCCGCGATCACCGTGTACGTGAGCGTTGCGGTGTAGTGGCCGGACGGGAGTGCCGGAAGCGGCGAGACGAATCCAACGCTCGTCGTCCAGACATCTCCGCCGTCGGCAGTCGGGCCGGCCGCAGTCCCGAGCACGAGGACGGGCGTAGGCGGGACGGGAACGGCGGCGAGCGCCGCGCTGCCGACGCCGATCCCGAGCGGCAGGTCGTGCGGCGAGAACGCCGTCCGACCGACGGTGAGCGTGTAGCCGCTGGAGTCGGTGCTCGTCACCGTGACGTGCTGGACGAGCGGATCCGGCTTCGTTCCCGGGATCACGGCGCCGAAGCTCAACGTGTCGCGGTCGAGCGCGACCGAGAGCACAGGCTGGAGGTCGACGCCGACCGTTCCGCCGCCCTGAGTTCCTCCGCCTCCGATTGAGGAGGAGCAGGACGCGGCCGCCGCCGAGGAGTTGAGCGGGGCGGGCGTCGCAGTCGTGAAGTCGGTGGAGTTGTCGTCGGCGTCGCTGCAGCCGGAGCCGCCGCGCTCGAGCGCGGTGGTCGAGGTGAGCGCGGGGGCCGCGGCACTTCCTTCGTAGTCGGTCGCGTTGCCGTAGCCGACGAGATCCTCGACGCCGGAAACCGCCGAGCAGCTTCCGGCCGTCGCGCCGCACGAGAGCGCCGTCGCATTGCTGACGACGGCGACCTTGCCGCCGGTCATTGCGAGGTTGGAGGTGCCGGTCGCGTCGGGATCGGGAAGCGCGGCGCCGTTCGGTCCGCCCGAAGCGAGCTGGACGAGGTAACGCCCGCCGGCGGGAACCGCTCCGCTGAGCGCGGTCGTCTGCCACGACGTGCCCGCGGCGGACGCGTACTGCAGCGTCCAGCCCGCAACGGAGGCTGCATCGGCCCCGCGATTGAAGAGCTCGACGTAGTCGTTGATGTACGGCGCGCCGGAGTTGCCGCCGGCGGCGAAGACCTCCGCGACGACGATGCTGCCGGTGCCACTGCCGCGAGCGGCGGTCGCCGCGACAAGGGCGGCGACAACGGAGAGGAGGACAAATGATTTCTTCATGCCTCCGTCGTACCGGCCGCCGCGCGGCGCCGACAGTGTCCTTTGCGGAGTTGGCGCGAAGTCGCTATGCAGGCGTCAACTCAGCCCGTGAGGCGCGCGCCGAACCAGATCCCGGCACAGCCGCCGACGAAGCAGAGGAGAAGCGACATGCCGCCGAACGCGCTCCCTCCCCAGACTTCGGGGACGAAGCCGCCGACGGTCGAGCCGACGAGGGCACAGAGCCAGATGACGCGCTTGTCCATGCGGAGAACATCGGCCGGAGCAGTCCAGGCCTGAAGGCGGCGGCTAGATTCTGGGGATGGATGCGCTCGAGCGGGCACGGGAAGTCGTCGCGGGCTGGGACGAGCGCATGCGCGCAGGCCTGCCGTCCGACCTCGAGATCTTCGATGCGCACACGCACCTCGGCACCGACATCGACGGGATGGTCGGCGTCTACGACGAGCTCATGACCGGAATGGACCGCTACGGCGTGTCGCGCGCGAACATGTTCTGCCTCGACGAGCCCGACCGAGGGCCGGGCTTCCGGGCAGGAAACGACCGGACGCTGGAGTTCGCCGCGCGTTCGGAGGGGCGGCTCATCCCGTTCGTACGGCTCGCGCTCGACGAGGGACCGATCGAGGAGGCGCGCCGCTGCCTCGATCTCGGTGCGCGCGGGATCAAGCTCCATCCGCGGGCGCAGAAGTTCCTCCCCAACGACGAACGGCTCGCACCGGTCTTCGCGCTCGCGGCCGAGCGCCACGTCCCGATCCTCATCCACGCCGGCCGCGGCCTGCCGCCGATCGCCGAGGGGCTGGAACGCCTCGTCGACGCGAATCCCGGCTCCCAACTGATCCTCGCCCACGCGGGCATCGCCGACCTCGCCAACCTCGCCTTCCGCTTCGCGGGCAAGCGCGGCGTGTTCTTCGACACGTCCGTCTGGAGCGCCGTCGACCTCCTCTGCCTGCTGCGCCTCGTGCCGCCGGAGCAGATCGTCTACGCGTCCGACTACCCGTACGGCCAGCAGCCCGGCTCGCTGCTCCTCTCCTCGCGGGTCGCGGAGGTCGCCGGCTTCCACGAGCGCCAGGTGCGGGACATGTTCGCCGGCAATGCGAACCGGATCGCGGACGGCGAGGAGCCGCTCGAGCCGTCGACGCCGCAGGGACTCGAGATCCTCGCTCAGCCCCTTGCGCAGGCGCGCATCCACCAGTACCTCTCGATGGCGCTGCCGCTCCTCTTCACCGGCCAGTCCGACGGCTTCGGCGCGCTCGGCCTCGCGCTCAACGCGACGGAGGAGCCGAACGGCGATCATCGCGAGCAGCTCGGTCAGATCCGCGAGCTGCTCGTCGCGGCGCGCGATCTCTGGCTGACGCTGCCGGACACGGCCGAGGCGGACCGGCGCGCTGTCGGCCGTACCGCCGTCCGCCTGATTCAGATCGCCGACACTGTGGCGGTGACGACTCCGTGAGCGAAGTCCGCCTCACCGTGAACGGGGAGGAGCACGTCCTCGACGCCGCAGTCGGGACGAGCCTCGCGTCCGTCCTGCGCGACCGGCTGGGGCTGACCGGGACGAAAATTGCCTGCAACGAGGGGCATTGCGGCGCCTGCACCGTCCAGGTCGACGGCGTGCCGCGCCTCTCGTGCATCACGCTCGCCCATACGGTCGAAGGCGAGGTGACGACAATCGAAGGCCTGCGCGACCACCCACTCGTCGATGCCTTCGTCCGCACCGACGCTGTCCAGTGCGGGTTCTGCACGCCCGGCCAGGTCGTCTCCGCCGCCGCGCTCGTCGCGGCGAACCCGGAGCCGACGCGCGAGGAAGTCAGGCACGCGATGGCGGGCAATATCTGCCGCTGCGGCACGTATCCGAAGATCGAGGAGGCGATTCTCACGTGGCAAGGCTGATCCGCACCGAGAAGGAGGTCGAGGGCCGGTACGAGGAGGTCTGGGTCGTCGTCGAGGAGGATCCGCTCGAGCAGTGGCCGGAGGGGCCGCGCGAGGTCGTCGGCCGGCCCGCCATGCGCAAATCCGGCCCGGAGCGCGTGCGTGGTGAGGCGCGCTTCACCGCCGATCTCAAGCTGCCGGGAATGCTCCAGGCGGCCGTTCTCCGCTCTCCGTACGCGCACGCGCGCGTGAAGAGCGTCGACCTCGCGCCGGCGCTCGCGCTGCCGGGCGTGCGCGCGGCGATCGGCCCGGGCGAGGCGAACGGCTTGGGCGAGGAGGCGTGCTACTCCGGCGCGGCAGTCGCCGCCGTCGCCGCCGACACGTTCCGGCAGGCGCTCGCCGGGGTTGCAGCAATCGCGGTGGAGTGGGAGGAGCTCGAGGTCGTGCTCGATCCGGACGAAGCCGTGCGCCGCGAGCAGTTCACCGCGCCGCCGCGCCGCTACGAGCGCGGTGACGTCGAGAAGGCGCTCGCGCAGGCGGACGTTGTGGTCGAGGCGACGTACCGCACGCAGACCGTCCTCCACAACTCGATGGAAACGCACCAGGCGATCTGCGAGTGGACGGGCGACGTCCTCAACGTCTACATCTCGACGCAGTTCATCTGGGGCGTGCGCAACGCGGTCGCCGAGACGCTGGAGATGCCGCCGGACAAAGTGCGCGTCGTCTGCGAGTTCATGGGCGGCGGCTTCGGCTCGAAGAACGGGCCGGACGAGTACACGTTCGTGGCCGCCGAGCTCGCGAAGCGGACGGGGCGGCCGGTCCGATGCGCCCTGACCAGGCGCGAGGAGCACACCGCCGCCGGCAACCGCAACGCGACGATCCAGCGGCTCCGCGCCGGCGCCCGGAGCGACGGGACGATCGTCGCGCTCGACGGCGAGTTCACGAACGCGGTCGGCTGGTCGGGCTGGAACGCCTCCACCGAAGGCCCGATGAAGATGCTCTACGACTGCGAGAACGTCCGCACGCTCACCTACGGCGCGCAAATCAACACGCCGCCGATGAAGGCGTTCCGCGCGCCCGGCTTCGTCGAAGGGACGTTCGGCTTGGAGTGCCTCGTCGACGCGCTCGCGGCAAGACTCGACATGGATCCGCTCGAGCTGCGCCGCCGCAACTACGCAGCGACGAACGACGGGACGCCGCTCTCCTCCAAGAATCTCGAGGAGTGCTACCAGCTGGCCGAGCCGCACTGGGAGCGCCGCCACGAGGTGCATTCCCGGTCCGACGAGGTGTGGAAGCGCGGCGTCGGGATGGCGAGCCAGATCTGGTACGGCGGCGGCGGGCCTCCCTCCTACGCCTGGGTGCGGGTCGGCTCAGACGGCCGCGCGACCGTGATCACGGCGATGCAGGACATCGGCACCGGGACGAAGACCGCCATGGCGCAGATCGCGGCCGAAGAGCTGCGGCTCCCGCTCGACCGCGTCGAGGTCGTCCTCGGCGATACGGCTCGCGGACCATACGCGACCCTCTCGGCCGGCTCCTCGACGCTCCCGTCGATGGGGCCGGCGGTGCGCGCCGCGGCCGCCGACGCGCGCGAGCAGATCGAGGACATCGCCGAGCAGCGCGGCCTGCTGAAGGACGCGCCGATCGAGGAGGTCGTCGACGTGCTCGAGGACGGGCAAGTCCTCGGCAAGGGCGCCCGCGGCCCGAACCCGGCCGGTATGAGCGTCCTCACGTTCGGCGTCCACGTCGTCGAGGTCGCGGTGGACGTCGAGACCGGCGAGGTCGTCGTCGAGCGGGTCGCCGCTATTCACGACGTCGGCCGCATCGTCAATCCACTCGGCGCGTCCAGCCAGGTCGAGGGCGGGATCATCCAGGGCATCGGGCACACGCTTTCAGAGGATCGCCTGCTCGATCCGGAGACCGGCCGCGTCCTCACCTCGACGTTGGAGAGCTACCGGATGCCGACCATTGCGGACGTGCCCGAGATCGTCTGCGAGTTCGTCGACAAGCCGGACGAGCACCTCACGAATCTCGGCTCGAAGGGGCTCGGCGAGCCGCCGATCGTCCCCGTCTCCGCCGCGATCGCGAACGCGATCCGCGACGCGACGGGCGCCGAGATCCGCGAGCTGCCGATCTCCCGCGAGGAGATGCTCCGTGCACTCGAGGCCGCGAAGGAGAAGGAACGCCGTGGAGCTACTGCGGCCGTCTAGCCTCGCCGAGCTCGACGGCGGTGTCTTCCTGCATGGCGGGACGGAGCTCGTGCCGCTGCTGCAGGACGGGCTGCTGACGGCGGACACGCTCGTCGACGTGCGCGGGATCGTGCCGCGCGGCGTCGAGGGCGGTGTGATCGGGGCGGGCACGACGCTGGGCGAGCTCGAGGTCGAGTCCGCCATACCGGACGCACTCCGCGAGGCGTGCCGGCTCGCCGCGTCGCCGCAGCTCCGCAACATGGGCTCGCTCGGCGGGAATCTCCTGCAAGCGACGCGCTGCTGGTACTGGCGGCTCGGCTACGACTGCCGGCTCCATGGCGGCGACCGCTGCCACGCGCGCGAGGGCGAGCACCGTGAGCACGCGATCTTCGCGAACGACTTCTGCGCGTCGGCGCATCCGTCCGACGTTGCGGCTGCGCTCGTTGCGCTCCGAGCGCGGCTCCGCACGAACCGCCGCGAGCTCGCGGTGGAGGAGCTGTACCGGCTGCCGGACGCAGGCGACCGCTGCACGACGACGCTCGAGGACGGTGAGCTGATCCTCGAGGCGGCGCTGCCGGAAGACATCGAGGCGAGCGTCTATCTCAAGGCGATGGACCGCAAGCGCTGGTCGTTCCCGCAGGTCGGCGTCGCGGTCGCGCGCGTCGGCGGCGAGACGCGGATCGCGCTCGCCGGCGTCGCGCCGATTCCGTGGCGGATCTCGAGCCTCGACGATCTCGACGCCGCGACACCGCTGCCGCGCACGGAGTGGAAGCTGCCGCTCGCGCAGGCGCTCGTGCGGCGGGCGCTCGCGGCGCTTGGATAGCACTGTCCCGCGCGAACACGTCGGGTACCAGGTTCCGGACGTGTCCTCTCCGGACACGTCCGTAAAGAGCTTTTCCCGAGCAAACACCGCGAAAGCGCGGTTCGTCGGACTTGCCTCAACCGGACATGTCCGGTACCAGGTACCAGACATGTCGATTTGGGCCATTGCCCTCGCGGCCGGAGCGTCTTCGCGATACGGGACGGAGCCGCCGAAGCAGGCCGAGCTATTGCCGAGAGTGCTCGCCGCACTTCGCGAAAGCTCGGTCGACGAGATCGTGGTAGTGAGCGGAGCGCACGCGCTGCCGGTCGAGAGCGTCCAGTGCGCGGACTGGGAGCGCGGCCCGGGCGCTTCGCTCCGCTGCGGGCTCGCCGCACTGCCCGCAGACGCCGAAGCGGCCGTCGTCGTTCTCGCCGACGGCCCCGACCTCGACTCGCGTGCCATAGACCGCGTCATCGCCGACTGGCGCGCGAACGGCGGCAACGCCGTGGCGGCCACATACGGAGGCGTGCGCCTCCACCCCGTCCTGCTCGCGCGCGCTGCGTGGGCGAGCGTCCCCGACGAAGGCGCGAAGCCCCTCCCGGCCAGGCTCGTCGCCTGCGATGATCTCACGCCGCCCGGCGATGTCGACGTCCCTATTCCAGCGGGATCCTGAGCGCCGACAACTTCTGCCGGAGCTCGGCCGGCATCTGCTCCGCGGTCGCCTGACGGACGTAGACCCGCAGGCTCTCCTCGAAGCGGTAGCGCCGCCGGCAGTGCTCGCACTCGTCGAGATGCGACTCCGCCTCGACCCGCTCCTCCTCGGTGAGGACGTGGTCGAGGTACGGCTGCATCATCTCTTCGCAGTGCGCGCACGGATCGATGAAGCTCGTCATGTTCCCGCCTCCTCCAAAGCGGATGCTGCAAGTGCCCCCTTCAGGACACGGCGGCCACGATGCAGTCTCGACATCACGGTGCCGACCGGAATGTCGAGGATCTGCGCCGCGTCGGCGTAGCTGAAGTCTCCGATGTCGACGAGCACGACGACGTCGCGGAAATCGTGCGGCACTTCCGCGAGCGCCGCGACGATGTCGTCCTGCGACAGGCGCTCCACGACGCGGTCCTCGTCGGAGATGCCATCCCCGTTCTCGGCGAGCCGGTCATAGAGGTAGTAGTCGTTCGCCTCGAGCGGCTGCATCTGCGGTGCGCGCTGCTGGCGCCGGCCGCGATCGATGTTGAGGTTCGTGAGGATCCGCAGGAGCCAGGCGCGGAGATTCGTGCCGGACTGGAAGGTGCGCCAGCTCCGGAAGGCGCGGGCGTACGTCTCCTGCACCAGCTCTTCGGCGTCCTCGCGCGAGTTCGCGAGGTGACGGGCGACGCGGTAGACCTGGTCGGCGAGAGCGAGCGCGTCCTCTTCGAACCGAACCCGGTCTCGCGCCTCGGCCGCCAGCCGCTCCGCGTCCTCTGATCCCTCCACGCGGTCGAGCGTACCAGCGACATCCATGCAGCCAGGAACGGCTAGAGCGCGCGCGGTATTCCGCCGCCGAACCGGTTTCGGGGCTCGCACGAATACCACGCGAAGCGTCGCTGTGGCGCTTGGAACTCGACAGAGGAGGCACTCGAACATGAGCGGAACGACCCGCGCGCAGTTCCTCGCCGGCGGAGCCAAGGGCGGAGTAGCGCTCGTCGCGGGCGGCTCGGTCCTCGCACTCGCCGAAGGAACCGCCTTCGGCGCGGCCACGTCCGACACCGACATCCTCAAGCTCGCCGCAACGGCGGAGCTGCTCGCGATCGACTTCTACACCCGGTCGATCAAGGCCAACAAGCTGAAGAGCGACGAGCTCGGCTACCTCGCCGCAGCAATGAGCAACGAGCGGGTGCACTACGCCGCCCTCAAGGGCGTGCTCAAGTCGGCCACCCCGAAGGGACTGAAGTTCAAGTACCCGCACGGCTCCTTCGCGTCTCGCAAGAGCATCGGCACGCTCGGGGAAGCCCTCGAGACCGCGTTCGTCGGCGCCTACATGGGCGCGGTGACGGCGTTCAAGAGCAACGAGCTCAAAGGAGTCGCGGCCGAGATCGGCGCCTGCGAGTCCCGGCACCTGAGCGTGCTCACGAACATTGCCGCGAACGGATTGGTCCCCGCTCCGAACCTGCCGAAAGTCCTCACCGCCGCGCAGGCGACCGCAGCGGTCACGCCCTTCCTCGCCTAGCTCCCGAGGGCCTGGGTCGGTTCGATCGCTTGAACCGACCCGGCTCCGGCAGCGAATATCCTCTGCCTTGAGCCGTCAACTCGCCCACCTCTCGGACGAGGCGCTCGTCCTCCTGGCTGCCCGCTCGGAGGAATCGGCCCTCGCCGAGCTCTATGACCGCTACGGCCGCGCCGCGTACGGGCTCGCGCTCCGCATCCTGCGCGACCCGACCCTGGCCGAGGACGCAGTGCAGGAGTCCTTCCTCGCCGTCTGGCGGTCGGCCGCCCGGTTCGTGCCGGAGCGGAGCAGGGCGAGCACGTGGATCCTCACCCTTGTGCACCGCCGCGCCGTCGACGTCGTCCGCCGCGAACAGCGCCGGCGCGGCGAGACGCTCGACCACGCACCGGAGCCGTCGGTCGAGGGCGCCGACGAGGACGTATGGCTCCGGCTGCAGCGCGAGCGCGTGCAGGCGGCACTGCGCGCGCTGCCGGACGCGCAGCGCGAGGCACTCGAGCTCGCCTACTACGGCGGCTTCAGCCAATCGGAGCTCGCCGAACGCCTCGGCCAGCCGCTCGGGACGATCAAGAGCCGCGTGTTCACCGGCCTCTCGCGCATGCGGGAGCTGCTGGGAGAGGCAGGAACGGAGGTGTCGTGGACATCCACGAGCTGACCGCGGCGTACGCAATCGACGCGCTCGACGCCGCCGAGGCGGAAGCGTACGAGGAGCACCTGAGCCAGTGCGAGCAGTGCCGGACGGAGCTCGCCGAGCTGAAGGAGGCCGCCACGGCACTCGCCTTCGGCGCGGCTGCTCCGGCTCCACCGGCACGGCTGAGAGGCGCGATTCTCGAGGCTGCAGCGGCGGAGCGGTCCAACGTCATTCCCCTCGCGCGCCGCCGCTGGGTGACGCGTGGCTTCGCCGTGGCCGCCGCCGCGGCTGCCTTCGTCGCAGTCGGCTTCGCGGTCTCGGGCCTCCAGTCGGGGCCGGGCGTCGTCAGCGCGGTGGTCGTGCTCGACTCCAACCGCGCGGCCACGCTCGAGGTGACCGGCCTCCGCGCCGCCCCGAGGGGCGAGACCTACGAAACCTGGGTGATTCCCGCCGCCGGCGCGCCTCGACCCGCGGGCCTCTTCGCCGGAGGCGAGAACGGCAGCTTCATGCGCCTGCGCGGCGTCGTGCCGCGGCACTCGGTCGTCGCGGTGACGCTCGAGCCGGCCGGCGGGGTCTCGTCGCCAACGACCGCCCCGATCCTCAGCACGCGCACTTAGCGGACGAGCGCCCTCCACGCGGCCGGAGTCGTCCGCGGAAACGGGTAGAGGCTGTAGCCGAGCGGGTGGCACTGGTCTACCGCCTGCATGAAGCCGGCGACTTCCGCCGCGCCCATCGTCCCGCTCAGCCCGCCGATCAGGTGGATCGGCAGGTTCCGGTCGCCGCTCGCGGTGCGGATCGCCGCAACGGTCGCCGCAAGGTAGGAACGGGTCGCGGTGCGACCGCGAACGCCGTGAAGGGTGAAGTAGGCCATCGGGAGGAACACGTTGTAGTACCGAGTGAGCGCCCGATACGGGATGCGGGGCCAGAACGACGGCGACATCCCGATCGGGGACGGGGTGATCGCGCCGAGCGCGTACCGCGGCCCGACATCTCGGCGCAGCCGCGCCGACAACTCGAGCAGGCACTGGTTGCGCAGCGGGATCGACCGGACAACGGTCGACTCGATGTCGAGCGCAAACGCGTCGAAGCGTCCGCCGCTCGCACTCTGGAAGCGGATCGCCGCGAGCGCTCTCCGCTCGTCCTGTCGGAGGTTCGCGAACGACGGGAGATACCAGGCGACGACGCGAATCCCGGCCGCATGGGCGGCGTCGATGGCGCGACCGAGCCGCCCCGGCCGCCGCACGTCGACCGTCTGCCGGTAGTTGCCGGTCTCGACGTAGAGCGTCCGGACACCGTCCCGCGCCATCGCCGCCACCTGCGCCTCGGGGTTGCGCCAGGCCTTCGTCGCGTAGATGTCGAGCCACGTCCCGAGGCGGGCGAAGGCGGTGCGCGAGGGCGCAGGCACCGAGGCGCCTGCGGCCGGAGAGAACAGCACCGCGATCAGGACTACGGCCAGAACGAGAGGGCGCGCCGACCTCCGACCGTCCAACGTCTAGACGGCGGCCAACTCCGGAAAGCCGGACCGGCTGAGCCACTCGACGATCGCGTCGCGCGAGGTCTTCTCGTCGTCCCACGCGAGCGAGACCTGGCCCATCATGGTGGCGTTCGCGGACTCGAGGCCGTCGAAGCCCTCGAGGACGTGTGCGAGGCGCATGACGCAGCGCTCGCAGCGAACGCCGCCGACCTGGATCGTGTCGCTCTTCGTGGCCACGGTGGCAATCTACTTGCCGCGGACGCCGTGCACGGGCCGGCCGGCGGCCTCCCACGCGTAGTACGACGCGCTCGGGCCGTACGCGATCTCGTACGAGACAACACGCGGGTTCCGGCCGACCTCCATCGCACGCTGCGCGTGGCGGAGGAGGTTCGGGTCGTCGCGCTCCTCCCAGACGAGCACGAGGTGTGCGGCGGTCATGAACTCGGCGACGAACGTGCAGTCGGGCGCCGGGCACGGGAACGGATCCGTGCGAACGCAGAACCAGCCGACGTGCTCGCGGCCGTCTTCGCTCCACAGCTCTTCGGCTTCCTCGGGTACGTCGTGCTCGACTATCCCGGCTCCGCCGGGCTGGATCTCCTCCGGCCTCACCCGCGCAAAGGTAGCGCCAGTCTCCTGGCGGTCGTCGGCCGCCGGTCTGCTTGAATCGAGGCATGGGTCAGCTTCGCGTCGGCGACGAGACGTACGAGATTCACGAGCTCGATGCCGGCGCCGCGCGGCTTCCCTACACGCTTCGCATCCTCCTCGAGAACGTCCTCCGCAACGGGACGGAGGAGGAGGTCGCCGCGGTCGCCGGCTGGGTCGCCACGACCGAGCCGTCGCAGGAGATCTCCTTCATGCCGGCCCGCGTCCTCCTGCAGGACTTCACCGGCGTTCCCGCCGTCGTCGACCTCGCGGCGATGCGCAACGCGATGCGCGACCAGGGCGGCTCGCCGAGCGCGATCAACCCGCTCATCCCCGTCGAGCTCGTGATCGACCACTCCGTGCAGGTGGACGAGTTCGCGACCCGGCTCGCGATCGAACGCAACGTCGAGCTCGAGTTCGAGCGGAACAAGGAGCGGTACGCGTTCCTCCGCTGGGGACAGGGCGCCTTCGACAACTTCCGCGTCGTACCGCCGAACACAGGCATCGTCCACCAGGTCAACCTCGAGTACCTCGCGCGCGTCGTCGAGGTGCGCGACGGCGTCGCCTTCCCCGACACCGTGATCGGCACCGACTCGCACACGACGATGATCAACGGGCTCGGCGTGCTCGGCTGGGGAGTCGGCGGAATCGAGGCTGAGGCGGCGATGCTCGGCGAGGCGCTCTCGATGCTCGTGCCGCAGGTCGTCGGCTTCCGGCTGACCGGCGCGCTGCGCGAGGGCGCGACGGCGACCGACCTCGTACTTACGGTGACCGAGATCCTGCGAAAGACGGGCGTCGTCGGGAAGTTCGTGGAGTACTTCGGCCCCGGCGTCGGGTCGCTCGCGCTCGCCGACCGCGCGACGCTCGGGAACATGTCTCCGGAGTACGGCGCGACGTGCGGCTTCTTCCCCGTCGACGACGTGACACTCGACTATCTCCGCCTGACCGGGCGCGATGCCGGCCGCGTCGCGCTCGTCGAGGCGTATTGCAAGGAGAACCTCCTCTGGCACGAGCCGGACGAGCACCCGGAGTACTCGCAGGTCGTCGAGCTCGACCTCGACGACGTCGAGCCGTCGCTCGCCGGGCCGCGGCGCCCGCAGGACCGCGTCCCGCTCGCGCGCGCGAAGGAGATGTTCCTCGACTCGCTCGGTAGCTTCGGCGTCGCCCTCGTCAACGGGACGTACGACAAGGAGGTCGCGGATTCGTTCCCGGCCAGCGATCCGCCGACCGGCGACGGGGTCTCGGACGGCACGGAGGCGGCGCCGGCACACACGGCAACGCTCGAGAAGACACGTGTCCTCGTCGCGGGCGAGGACTATGCGCTCGAGCACGGCTCGGTCGTGATCGCCGCGATCACGTCCTGCACGAACACCTCGAACCCGTCGGTGATGATCGCCGCGGGACTCGTCGCGAAGAAGGCCGTCGAGCGCGGCCTGATGCGCAAGCCGTGGGTCAAGACCTCCCTCGCGCCAGGCTCGAAGGTCGTGAGTGAGTACTACCGCGCCGCCGGCCTCGACTCGTACCTCGACGCGCTCGGCTTCAACACGGTCGGCTACGGCTGCACGACGTGCATCGGGAACTCCGGGCCGCTCTCCGACGCGATCAGCGCGGCCGTCATGGACGGCGACCTCGTCGTCGCCGCGGTTCTCTCCGGCAACCGCAACTTCGAGGCGCGGATCCACGGCGAGGTGAAGGCGAACTACCTCGCGTCGCCGCCGCTCGTCGTCGCCTACGCGCTCGCCGGCCGGATGGACGTCGATCTCGTCACCGAGCCGCTCGGGCAGGGCTCCGACGGCGAGGACGTCTTCCTCCGCGACCTCTGGCCGAGCCGCGAGGAGATCGACGCGGTGATCGGCGCGTCGGTGCAGGGGAAGATGTACTCGGACGTCTACGCCGACGTCTTCACCGGCGACGACCGCTGGCGCGATCTCGACACGCCCGAGGGCGAGCTCTACGCGTGGGCCGACGACTCGACGTACGTCCGGCTCCCGCCGTACTTCGACGGGATGCCGCGCGAACCGCAGCCGGTCGGCGACATCGAGGGAGCGCGCTGTCTCGTCATGATCGGCGACTCCGTCACGACCGACCACATCTCCCCGGCGGGCGCGATCCGGCCCGATTCGCCCGCCGGCAAGTACCTCCTCGAGCACGGCGTCGAGCGGAAGGGGTTCAACTCCTACGGCGCCCGCCGCGGCAACCACGAGGTGATGATCCGCGGCACGTTCGCGAACGTCCGGCTCAAGAACCAGCTCGTCCCGGGCAGCGAGGGCACTTGGTCGGTTCATCTCCCGGACGGCGAGGAAGGGACGATCTACGACGTCGCCGAGCGCTACCGCGCCGAGGGCGTGCCGATGATCGTGATCGCAGGTAAGGAATACGGCTCCGGCTCCTCACGCGACTGGGCGGCGAAGGGCCCGAACCTGCTCGGCGTGCGCGCGGCGATCGCGGATTCGTACGAGCGCATCCACCGCTCGAACCTCCTGATGATGGGGATCCTGCCCCTCCAGTTCCTGCCGGGCGAGAACGCCGAGTCGCTCGGCTTGACCGGCCGCGAGGAGTTCTCGATCACCGGCGTCGAAGGCGGCAGCGCCGACGAGGTGACGGTTCGCGCGGATGGGATCGAGTTCCGCGCCCGCGTCCGGCTCGACACGCCGCGCGAGCGGGAGTACTTCCAGCACGGCGGCATCCTCCCGTACGTGCTGCGCAGGCTGCTCAGCGGGAGCTAGAGCAGTGCCCGCAGCGCCCGGACCAAACCCGGCGTCGGGAGTACCGGCTTGAGCGCGATGTAGCGCGGCGTCCACGCGGTTGGCTGGAACTTCCCGAGGTACGTCGTCAGCGCGAGGAAGCGGTAGCGCGCGTCGAACCACGACACGAGCGGGCCGACCGCGCGAAAGAGGACGTGGCCGCGCCAGTCGATCTGCGACTCGAAGCCCCGGAGCGGCGCGACGTCCAGCCACGCGCACGCGGCGCCGTCGGCCGCGAGGCTCACGAGCGCGTGGACGACGACCGCCTCGGTCGCGCCGTTCGCCGCGTCCGGACGGCGGACCAGATCCTCGAGCAGCCAGCCGTCCGCCGCCGGCACCGAGGCGCACGCAACGAGTGCGTCGACCCTCCCGTCCCGCCACGCGAGGAAGAGCCGCTTCTCCTCGATGAGCGTCAGCGGCGAGGTGCGGAGGAACGAGTCGGCCGGCGCGCGTCCCAGCCCGTCCTGCCACGCCGCCAGAGCCTCCCGCACCGCCGGCTCGTCGCCCGGCCCGTACTCCCGCACTTCGACACCTTCGCGCCGCGCCACGTTGAGACACCAGCGGAGGTGCTTGCCCGGATCGCCGCGCGGCATCCTCCAACGCGCGAGGTCGAAGTACGGCTGCTCGCCGATCTTCAGGACGACGTAGCCGCGGGCGTGGGCGAGTCGCGCGAGCTCTTCGCCGATCAGGAGGAGGCAGATCCGCCTGCGCCGCGCGCGCAGCTCACGCGTCAGCGCCTCGAGAAAGACGTCCGGCTCGGCTGCGAGCGGATCGGCCCAGACGAGCGCGACGCCGCCGTGCTCGAGATACGGCGCCGCGCCTCCGTCCTGCTCGAACCACTGCCAGGGCGCGTCGTACCGGACGAAACCCGAGAACGGGTTCCGGCCGTGCCGGGCGAGCAGCTGCGCGGTGTCGACCTCCACCGCGCGAGCCTATGTCCCTCCTACCCGCCGGACAGGTGGGAGAAGTCGAGCGCGCCCTTCGGAGCCGCAAGCGTGACCGACGCGTTCCAACTGCCAAACGTGATTGCTCCGCCGCTGGAGCCGGTCTTGACGAGCGCCACCGGATACGGCGTGCCGGAGTTGGCGACGTAGAGCGTCCCGTTCGCCGCTCCGCCCTCGAGGGCGACAACGCTCTGACCCTCGTAGGTGGTCGCACCCTTGCTGGTGACCTTGCCGCCGCTCTTCTTCAGCTGGTCGAAGATCGACTTCGCGTTCGCCACGCCGGTGAGCGGCGCGAACTGCGCGTTACTCGCAGGAAACTCGAGCCACTTGCCGTTGAGGAGACTCGCGAGCGCGGCGCCGTTCGAGCCGGCGAACTGCTTCCAGAAGTCGGAGCCGCCGTTCAGATAGCCCTTGCCGCCGACGATGATCAGTTGGACCTTGGCTCCCTTGAGCGTGATGGAGCCGGTCGCGCCCTTTCCGACCACGATCAAGAGGTCGATGCCGATCTGCTTGCCGGGACCCTCGTTGACCTGGCCCGACATGTGGAAGGAGGTCGCTGTGTCCGCGGCCTTGACGGCGTCGGCGAGAACCTGCTTGGCCGACTTCGAGGCTTCGCCGGAAGAGTTGGTGTTGGTGTTGGCGCTCGAGCTCGAGCTACCGCCGCAGCCGGCGGCGAGCACGACGAGTGCCAGAAGTGAGGTGGCGAGGAGGGTGCGCATGGCCGCGACTATCTCACACGCTCGAACCGCTCCATAGGATCAGACTCGTGGACGAGCGGACTCCGAGCTGGGGGATCAGCCCCGTCCCCGAGCGGCTCCAGGTCCTGAGCACGCTCGACTCGACGCTCCTCTGGGGGAACCTCTCGGTGTCGCTCCTCGTGATCGTGATCGGCGCTCTGCTCGTACCGGCGCTGTCGCTGCCGAAGGCGATGCTCGCGATCCTCGTCGGCGCGGTCGCCGGCAACGTCCTGCTCGGAATCGCGGCGTTCATCGGCGCCGACGCGCGCGTGCCGGGAATGGTTCTCCTTCGCGCGCCGCTCGGCCGGCGCGGCTCGTGGCTCCCGACCGCGCTCAACGTGATCCAGAACGTCGGTTGGTCGACGTTCGAGCTGATCATCATCGCCACCGCCGCCGCGGCCGCCTCGCAGCGGCTCTTCCACTTCCAGGGAAAGTGGCTTTGGACGATCGCCTTCGGCGTCCTCAGCTGGGGGCTCGGGATGCTCGGGCCGATCGGCTTCGTCCGCCGCTACCTCCGCAAGTTCGCGTCGTGGGCGCTGCTGTTCTCGATGGGCTATTTGACGTACTGGGCGATCTCGAAGTCGCACCTCCACGCGTTCTGGAACGCGCCGGGCAAGGGCGGCTTCCCGAGCTTCGGCCAGGCCGTCGATCTCGTGATCGGGAGCACGGTCTCGTGGTCGCCGCTCGCCGCCGATTACACGCGCTTCGCGAAGGACCGCCGCGGCGCGGGGATCGGCGCCGGCTTCGGGTACTTCGTGCCGACGGTCTGGTGCATCGGGCTCGGTTGCCTCATCGTTCGCGCGCAGGGGGTCTCCGACGCGCAGGCGCTGCCCGGGGCGGTCGCCGCGGCAGGTGGGGTCGCCTTCCTCGCGCTGATCGCGATCACGATCGACGAGAGCGAGAAGGCGTTCGCCGACATCTACTCCACGGCCGTCTCGATCCAGAACTACCTGCCCCGCGTCTCGCAGCGGCTGCTGATCACGCTCGTCTCCCTCCTCGCCACCGCGCTCGCACTCGCGCTGAACCTCGGCAGCTACCAGGACTTCCTCTATCTCCTCGGCTCGTTCTTCGTGCCGCTCCTCGGCGTGCTCATCGCCGACTGGCTGCTGAACGGCGCCCGCTACACGCCCGACCACGTTTTCGAGAGCGCGCACTGGCGGACGCCCGGCTTCGCCGCCTGGCTCGTCGGGTTCGGCCTCTATCAGTGGCTCTCGCCGGTCGGGCCTCACTGGTGGACGAGCTTCGTCGCACGGACGCATCCCGGCAACGTGACGTTCACCGCGTCGCTGCCGAGCTTCGCCGCCGCCTTCCTGCTCACGCTCGTGCTTACGCTTGCGAGCCGTGCCGTCGCTCGCCGTGATCGGACATCTATCGCGTGACGTCGTCGCGGGTGGCGAGCCGCGGATCGGCGGCGGGCCGTGGCACGCCGGACGCGCGCTGGCCGCACGCGGCGTGGATGCGGTGATCGTCGCCGCGTGCGGGACGGACGACGAGGACGCGTTCCGCGCGGAGTTGGAGGGGCTCGGTGTTCCGTTCGAGCTTCATGCCGTCCGCACGACGACCGCGTTCTCATTCTCGTACGACGCGGCCGGGACTCGCACGATGACGGTCGACGCGATCGGCGAGCCCTTCGCACCGCAGGTCGACGCCGACTGGCTCCAGGTCGCTCCCCTCCTCCGCGGCGACCTCGTCATCCCGCCCGCGCCGCATGTGCTGCTCGACGGGCAAGGCCTCGTCCGCCGCCCGAGCGTCGGGCCGCTCCGGCTCGATGCGGACTTCGACCCTGAGATCCTGCGCGGGATCTCGATCCTGAAGCTCGGCGAGGAGGAGGCGGCCGTCGTCGGTGCTGTCGACGTGCCAGAGCTCGTCGTGACGCACGGCGTGCGCGGTGCGACGGTCAACGGGACGTACATCTCCGCCGACCCCGTCGACGCCGACCCGACCGGTGCAGGCGACATGTTCGCCGCGGGGTATCTCGCCGCGCGCGCCGGCGGCGCCGAGCCGGTCGAGGCGGGCCGCAGCGCGAGCGACCTCGTCTCCG
This sequence comes from uncultured Actinomycetes bacterium, assembly GCA_963737515.1. Lineage (GTDB taxonomy): Bacteria > Actinomycetota > Thermoleophilia > Gaiellales > Gaiellaceae > Palsa-739. Next base: position 223,944 of record CAVTSV010000004.1, read on the forward strand.
CACTTCTCGCGGAGGCGCCGTCGTGATCGCCGCCGTCGGGACGATTGCCGGCGTCTTCCTCGTCGACGTCGAGAACGAGACGCCGCTTGGCGACGGGGTCGAGGTTCCCGTGGCGGAGCGGCCCGAGGTCGCGCTGCCGCGCGTCGTCGCGACCGCGCGTTCCGGCTCGACGGTCGCGGCAGTCGTCGAGCGCCGGCCGCCGCTGATGCTTTCGAACGACGGCGGCGCGACGTGGCGCGAGGCGGGCGGCGGGCTACCGCCGGGGTTCGCGATCACAATCGCGGAGGACGATCCCGACCGGATGCTCTATGCGGCGCGCAACCGGCTCTACGTCTCGACGAACGGCGGCGTCTTCTGGCGTTCCCTGCCGTTCGAGCTGCCGGACATCGATGCCGTCGCCTGGATCGACTGAAGCAATCCCTCGACGTCCGTTACTCGGATGACGTTGCGGCCCTCGAGACGCGGCGTCCACCTCGCCTCGAACCCGCGGTGGCGAGTGAGCACGTACGCGACGATCGACTCGCGGCCGAACGTGTCGCGCAACCGCTCGCGGTTTCCGCTTTGCCACAGCTCCTTACGCGTGACGAGGCGGGACCAGGTGCGCCGGAGAACCCGCCGGATGGCGGTTCGATGCGGAACGTCGGTCCACACGATCGTGTCGGCGCGATCGAGGACCAGTGGGCCGAGCTTGCCGAAGTAGTTCCCGTCCACCACCCAGCCGTCGGGCGCTGCGTCGAGCGCCGCGCGGACGCGCTCCTGCATCAGCTCCGCCGAGGCTTCCGCCCAGTTCGGCCCGTAGTGCAGCCCGTCCAGCTCGATGTGGGGAACGCCGAGGATCGTGGCCAACCGTCGAGCCGTGGTCGTCTTCCCCGAGCAGGAGGGGCCGATCACGCTGACCCGGCGCATCAGAGCCGGAATTCACCGCGTGCGACGATCACCGCCGAGCCGCCGACCTCGACGTCGTCCTCCGCTCGCGCGACGGCGTACAGCGTCGACGGGCGGCCGATCTCCACACCTTGCGTGATCTCGATCTCGTCACCGAACGTAATCCGGCCGTGCCGCGCGAGGTGGAGCGCAAGCGGGCCGGCTGCGGAGCCGGTGGCAGGATCCTCCGGGACGCCGAACGCCGGGTGGAACATCCGCGTTTTCCACGACGTTCCCTCGCCCGCAAAGCAGTTGACGCCGACCGGCCCTGCAGCCTCGGCGATGCGCGAGAAGTCCGGCCGGAGCGCCGCCACCTCCTCCTTCGAGCCGAGCGCGACGTACACGTGCCGGAGCCCATTGTCATACAGCTCGACTGGGAGCGCGGACTCGACCCCAAGCGCCTCGAGCAGCTCGCGTTCGCGATCGAAGGCCTCGATTGCCGGCGTCGGCTGCCGCATCCGCCCGAAGACGATCCGCGAGCCGTCGCGCTCGAGTCGCACGGGAACGACGCCGCTGCCGGTCTCCAGCCGGATCTCCTCGAGTTGGAGCGAGCCGGCGAGGACGAACGCCGTCCCGAGCGTCGGATGCCCCGCGAACGGCACCTCCTTGCCCGGCGTGAAGATCCGGATCCGGACGTCACCGCCGCCGCTCCGCGGATAGACGAAGACGGTCTCGGAGAAGTTGATCTCACGTGCGAGCGGCTGCAGCTGCTCCTCCGGAATCTCGCGCGCGTCGGTGAAGACTGCGAGCTGGTTCCCCGCGAGCGGCACGTCGGTGAAGACGTCGGCCACGACGTAGCGGAAGGTCGCCATGCATCTAGGCTAATCGGCGGATGCCTGCGATCGAGGTCAGCGGCCTGCGCAAGGCTTACGGGAGCCTCGAGGCAGTGCGCGGGGTCGACTTCACGATCGAGGAGGGCGAAGTGTTCGGCCTCCTCGGCCCGAACGGCGCCGGCAAGACGACGACGGTGGAGATCCTCGAGGGGTACCGCAGCCGCGACGCAGGCGAGGTGCGCGTCCTCGGCCACGATCCCGAACGGCCCGGCCGGGACTTCCGCGAGCGGATCGGCGTCGTCCTCCAGGCATCGGAGCTATGGCCGAACCTCACCGTCCGCGAGACGCACGCGGTCTTCGCCGGCTACTACATGCGACCGCGCGGTGTAGATGAAGTCATCGATCTCGTCGGCCTGGCGGAGAAGAAGGACGCGCGGGTCAAGACGCTGTCGGGCGGCCAGAAGCGGCGGCTCGACCTCGGCGTCGCGCTCGTCGGTGATCCCGAGCTCGTCTTCCTCGATGAGCCGACGACGGGCTTCGACCCGGCGGCGCGGCGCGCCGCGTGGGAGATGATCCGCTCCCTCCGCTCGCTAGGAAAGACCGTCCTTCTCACGACGCACTACCTCGACGAGGCCGAGCAGCTCGCCGACCGCGTCGCCGTCCTCCGCGACGGCGTGATCGTCCGCGTCGGCACGCCGCGCGAGCTCACGAGCTCGGATCTCGAGGTGGAGATCCGCTACCGCCGTGACGGCGAGGAGGTCGTCCTCCGCACGACCGAGCCGACACGCGTACTCAACGAGCTGACCGGCGAGGCGCTGGCGCGCGGCGAGGCCCTCGAGTCGCTCGAGGTGCGGCGACCGACGCTCGAGGACGTCTACCTCGACCTCATCGTGGAACAGGACGCCGGCGCGTGAGGATGTTCCTCCACCAGCTGCGTACCGAGCAGAGGCTCTACTGGCGCTCGCGCGAGTCGGCCGTCTTCACCTTCATCTTCCCGCTGCTGCTCTTCGTCCTTCTCGGCTCGGTCTATTCGGGGAGGTACTACGGCAAGCCGGCGTCACAGGTGCTGCTCGCGGCGCTGCTCGCGTACGGCTGCGCGATGGTCGCGTTCGCCGGGCTGGCGATCACGCTTGTGATCCGTCGCGAGCAGGGGCTGCTGAAGCGCCTACGCGCCACGCCGCTTCCACCTGTGAAGTTTGTTGCCTCGCTGCTCGCCTCGACGCTCGTCGTGTTCGCGCTCGAGACGGTTGCGCTGTTCCTGCTCGGCCGCGCCGTCTACGGGACGCCGTTCCCGGCCCGGATCGGCTCGATCGTCGCACTCGTCGTGATCGGGGGTGTCTGCTTCGCGGCGATGGGAGTCGGCCTCTCCGGCCTCGTCCGCTCGGCGGAGGGATCGTCCGCGGTCGTCAATCTGATCGTCCTGCCGATGGCGTTCCTCAGCGGCGCCTTCGGTCCGACGCTGCACTACCCGCACGTCCTGCGGGCGATCGGCGCTGTGCTACCGCTCAAGTACTTCGTCGACCTCACGAACGCGGTCTACCTCCATGGACACGCGTTCTGGTCGCAACCGATGGCGATCGGGATCCTCGCCGCGTGGGGTGCAGTCGGCCTCGTCGCCGCCGTCTTCCGTTTCCGCTGGGAGCCGCGCGAGCGGTAGACAGCCCGCGCGGCTCGTGAGTGGCTCAGGCGAGGTCTAGTTGTTCGCCGAGTACGTCACCGTCACGGTCGCCTGGATCTGCTGCGTCCCGGCCGAGATCGTCGTGGCCGACTTCGCCGTCGCGTCAAGCGGTCCGAAGGCGATCGGGGTCGGCGCGCTGTCGTCGTTGCTGATGTGGAGGATCCCGCCGAGGGTCAGCCCCGACGCGGCAGCGATCGCCTGCGCCTGCGTCTGCGCGTCCTGCACCGCGAGCTTCAGAGCCTGCGCGTAGAACGCGCCCTGGTCGCTGACGGAGAGGTTCGGGCCGTCGACGTTGTTCGCCCCGGCGCCGACTGCTGCGTCGACAACGGAACCGGACTGGTCGACGGACGCGGTGACGTTGACGGAGTTCGAGGCCTGGTAGCCGGTGATCTGCGTCCCGTCGCTCGAGGTCTGCGGCCAGAGGGAGACCTCCGTCGTCTGGATGTCGGACGCGGCGATGCCGGCGTTCTTTAGGGCGTCGACGATCGCGTTCGCCTGCTGCCCGTCCTTGCTGATCGCTTCAGCCGCGGTCGAGGCGTTCACCTGGACGCCGAAGTCGAAGGAAGCCTTGTTGGGCGTGGCGTTGACGGAGCCGTTGCCGGTCACGGTGATCGTGGTGGAGGAGGGCGTGGCCGCGCCGCCGAGGCGCGGCTGCGCGACGCCGGCGATCGCCGCTGCGACGAGCAGCACGCCGGAGATGAGGAGGACGTACCGGAGTCTGGTCATGCCCTACGTACGACGCCGAAGCGCCGAACGTCACAGCGGTGCTACGCGGTAGCTGCGCCGGGGAGGTACGGCGTCCAGCCCGACGGGATCCGCGGCGCGGCCAGCCGGATGAACAGCGCCGGTGCGGGCGGGCGCGGCGCGGTGCGCAGCCGCATCCCCGCCTGCTCGAGCGTCCGGTCTCCCTTCCGCAAGTTGCACGGCGCGCAGGCGGTGACGACGTTCTCCCAGATCGACTCGCCGCCTTTCGAGCGCGGGACTATGTGGTCGAGCGTCAGCCTTCCGCTCGTCGTGCCGCAGTAGGCGCAGCGCCAGCCGTCCCGCGCGAACAGCGCGCGGCGGGAGATCTTCCGCTGGATCGCGCGCGGCACACGCACGTAGTGGAGGAGGCGGATCACGTGCGGCCAGATGAAGCTGCCGCTGGCGGAACGGAGCGGCTTGTCGAGGCGCTCGACGACCTCCGCTTTGCCCTTGTGGACGAGCACGTGCGCCCGCCGCACCGTGCAAACGTTGAGCGGCTCGTAGCTCGCGTTGAGGACGAGAACATGCTGCAACCTGGCCCAAAGGTACCAGCGGGCTGTGAAGCTCTATTGAGACTTCATCGCGCGGTCGACGGCCTCCTGCTCCTCCGGCGAGAGCGACACGGCTGTGCGGCCTTCCTCGAGCTCCTTCACGTAGATCCGGGCGTAGTCGCGTCCCTGGATCGCGCTGAGGACGACGCCCGTGCGCGACGCGTCGAGCAGCGCCACCGACGCGGACTGGTGGCCGCCGGTGTTCTCGTACGCGTCGTAGCGGACGACCGCGACGTGCGAGACGCTGCCGGCCACGCGGCGGTCGACGCGTGAGATTCCGCCGGCGAGCTCGTCGAGGTTCCGGTGAATCCCGTCGATGCGCCCCTGCAGCGAGACCGCGAAGTCGACGAGGTCGGAGCTGCCACTGCCGAGCAGCGTCTGCTGCGCGGCCCGAATCCGCCGCAACTGGGCGGAGGAGACGACGGCGAGCGCGACCGCGGCGACCGCAACGGCGCCGGCGGCGATCGCAATCACCCCTGCGGTCGAGCTGGTCACGGCCTAGCTCGGCGCGAGCCGGAAGAGGACGGGATACGTCGCGGAGTTGTTGTCGAGCCGCACCTCTCCCGGCACCTTCCCGATGTTCACCGAGATTGTCGCGCTCGCCCCGAACGCCTTCGGCGGCAGCTGGAGAGCGGAGAAGGACACGGTCGTCCGCGCCTTCGAGGCGATCTGCGACACCGTCTCGGTCTTCGTATAGACGCTGGTGCCGGACACCTTGACGACGAGCGTGACCTTGATCCGCACCTCGGGGTAGCTGCCGGAGTCGGCGAAAGTGACGCCGATCACGAGGCTCGAGCCGACGGGGATCGTGACCGGCGTCGACTCGGAAAGGATGGTCGTCTTGCCGTTCTCCGTCGCCTCCGTGCTCAGGAGCGCGCTCCCGTGGGGGCCGGAAACGTTGCCGCCACCGCCGCCGCCACCGGTCGAGGCGTTGCCGAGCCGCTCGTAGACGATCGCGAGGGAGCGGGCGCTCACGATGTCGGAGTTCGTGGCGATCTGCGAGGACGGAGCGATGACGCCGGTCACTCCCTGCTGCGAGAGCGTCTCCGTCGCCGGCAGCTTGAACAGCTCCTCCCAGAGGACGTCGCTCGAGTTGAGGAGCTGCGCCTGCGCCGCAAGAGCCGCGGCGGCGGTTGACGGTGAGTCGCGCTTCGACTTCGCCTGCGCGAGCGTGTTCGCGAGACCGACGAGGCCGATCGCCCGGAGCTGGAACGTGGCGAGCGCCTCCGCGTGCGCGCTCTGGAGCAGGGCGGGCGGCTGGATCTTCTGCGCCGCGGCGTAGTCCGTCTGCTCCTGCTTGGACCAGTTGGCGAGATCGGACTCGAAACTCTGGAGCGTGAGGCTCGGGGAGCCGATCGCGTTCGCGAACTCCTGTCCGACGTTCGCGGAGTCCTGCGCGAGCGGCTGCATCCGGGTGAGATAGGAGGAGTAGTCCCGCTTCGTCTGGCTCCCGCACGAGCCGATCCAGAAGACGAAGCCGAGGACGATCGCGATCCCGAGCGCGACGAGGCCGGCCAGCCTGGCGACGCCGTCCGAGCCCGGCGGCGGCCCAGGCCGGCGGGAGCCGCCCTTCTCGCCGCGGCGGTCGCGCTCCCGCGGCGGGCGCCTGCGCCGCTCCTGGAAGAAGTCGAGTTCGTTGTCGTCGTCAAACGTGTTCATACGCGGGCAGCCGCCCAACCCTACCGCCCGTAGGAAGGACAGTCCGACGCAGTCGCCAATCTCCCCAAGGCATGGCTGAGGCCGCCCAAGCCCTCGCCTTCCCGGAGCTCGTGCTCGGCCGCTACCGGCCTCTCAAGCCGCTCGGCAGTGGCGGCTCCGGCTCGGTCTGGCTCGCCCGCGACGAGCAGACAGGGCTCGACGTGGCGCTGAAGATCGTCCCACGCGAGGGGAAAGCCGCCGCGCGCGCCGAGCGCGAGGCCGAGGCCGCCTCCCGGCTACGCCACCGCGCCTGCCTCCGCACCTACGGCTTCTCGCGCGACTCGCGTCATGTCTACATCGCGTACGAGTTCGTTCCCGGCCAGACGTTCCGCGAGGCGCTGCGCGCGCAGGAGCTGAGCGACACGGCCGCGATCGAGGCGTGCGCGCAGGTCTGCGACGGATTGGCGCACGCGCACGCGGCGGGGATCCTCCACCGCGACGTGAAGCCATCGAACATCCTCCTCGCCGACGGCCCGGAGATCTCGGCGCGCGTCCTCGACTTCGGCCTGGCGCAGATGGCGCAGGCCGAGACGCTGACCGAGCAAGGAGACGTCCCGGGCACGCTCGCCTACATCTCGCCGGAGCGGCTCGCCGGGAAGCCCGCGACCGCGGCGGCGGACGTGTGGGCGGTCGGCGTGATGCTCTGGGAGGCGCTCGGCGGTCGGCATCCGTTCTGGCGCGGCTCGATGCTCGAGACGGCGCGCGCGATCGAGTCGGGGGCGCGGCCGCTCGGCGACGTCCGGCCCGGGCTCCCGAAGCGGCTGCTGCGCCTGGTCGACCGGGCGCTCGCCCAGGATCCAGGCGAGCGGCCGTCGGCGCGCGAGCTCGCCGCGGAGCTGCGCGGGCTCTCCCGCACCGAGAAGAAGTCGCGTCGCACCGGGGTCTCGCTCGCGACTCCGGCCGTTCCCGGCCGCCTCGTCACCGCGGCGCTCGCAGCCGGCGTGGCGGGTTGGGCGGCCGCAGCGCTCTCGTTCTTCCCGCACGGCTGGCCGTTCGCGCTCGGCGGTGCCGCCGCGGCTGCGACGCTCGCCAATGAGCGCTTCGGAGTCGCCCTCGCGCTCGCCGTCCCGATCCTGCCGATCGGTAACGTCTCGTCCGGTGGCGCTCTCCTCTACGCCGCCGTCGCTGCGGCGTGGTTCCTCATGACGTGGCGGGAGCCGCGCGCGACGCTGCTCTTCGCGCTCGGGCCGCTCCTCGCTCCCATCGCCGCGCTCGGACTGCTCGCGCTCGCAACGGCCCGCGTCCGTTCCGGCCTCCGCCGCGCGCTCGCCATCGCGCTGGGAGTGCTCACCGCTGCGGTCGTCGCCGGGATCCGCCACACGGCGCTGCCGCTCATCGGCGGCGCGGCTCCGCTCGGCGCGGGACTCCGTGGCTCGACCGGCCCGCTCGACGCCGCCGGCTCGCTCGCCCACGCCGCGGCCGCGCATCCCGCTCTTCTCCTCGAGACGGGTGTCCTCGCCGTCGTCGCGTTCGCGCTGCCCTACTGCCGCGGCAGGAGCCTCCGCTGGGGGGCCGGGCTCGGCGCCGGGATGCTCGGCGCCACGCTTCTGGCTCTTCCGGGCGGCGCATCCTTCTCCCTCGCGGTGCCGCTTGTTGCCTGCTCGGCGGCGATTGCGGCGTTTGCCGCGCTTGGCTCCCGCTAGATTCCGGCAGGTCCAATGGTGCTGCGCGCGATCGAGCAACGGCTGGAGCGGATCTTCGAGGGGGTCTTCGGCCGCGCGTTCCGGACGAACGTCCAGCCGGTCGAGCTCGCGCGCAAGCTCGCGAAGGAGATGGACGAGAACCGCACGACGTCGGTGACGCGGATCTACGTCCCTAACGAGTACACGATCTTTCTCTCCAGCGGCGACCGGAAGCAGTTCGAGGGCTACGAGAACTCGCTCGTCTCGGAGCTCGAGGAGCACCTCTCCGAGCACGCTATGCGCGAGAACTACGCGCTCCTCACGCCGCCGCGGGTCCTCTTCGAGACCGACGACGACCTCGGGGTCGGCGAGTTCGGGATCGCGACGCGGATGGCGCAGCACGGCCGCAGCGGCGACGAGGAACCGCTCGAGGGGGTCGAGGCCGGGGCGACGATGATCTACAAGCCGCAGACGCAGCCGACCGAGGAGGCGTCGCTCGAGGAGCTCGGCGTCGAGAGATCGGTCGGCGTCCTCAGCTGGAGCGGCCAGCGCCGCATCCTCGACAAGCAGCGCGCCGTGCTCGGGCGCTCGCGCGAGGCTGACGTGCAGATCGAGGACGCGAACGTCTCCCGCCGCCATGCCGAAGTCGTCCAGGAAGGCTCGGCATACTGGATCGTCGACCTCGGCTCGACGAACGGCGTCGAAGTCGACGGCCGCCGCGTCCAGCGCGCCAGGCTCGACGACGGGACGAGCTTCACGATCGGCGAGACGACGGTCACCTTCTCGACCGAGCGGGAATAGGGCGCGCGCATGGGACTCCTCGCCGCCACGACTGTCGCCGAGGTTCTTCTCGTCCTCAAGGTCGCGTTCCTCGTCCTGCTCTACGCGTTCGTCTGGCGCGTCGTCCGCTCGGCCGGGAGGGAGCAGCGGAAGGTCGCAAGCCAGGACAGCATGATCCTCACCCCCGGCGCGGCGGCTGCCGCCGGCCTGGGCACAGGACTCGGCGCCGGGCTTCGCCCGCGCCGTCCGGTTCGGCTCGTCGTCCAGCGCAGCCCGAGCCTCGAGGCGGGCGCGGAGTTCGAAATCGACTCGGCGCCGGTCACCGTCGGGCGCGGCGGCCAGAACGACCTCGTCCTCGACGGCGACGAGTTCGCCTCGGCGCGCCACGCACGCATCGAGGCCCGGGGCGACGGCGTCTGGGTGCAGGACCTCGACTCGACGAACGGCACCTTCGTCAACGGCGACCGCGTCGTCGGCGCCGAACGGATGAGCCCCGGCGACATCCTTCGCATCGGCGAAACCGACCTTAGGGTCGAGGAGGACTGAGCGCGCCGTGCCTGTCGGCCAGTACGCAGTCGCGAGCGACACCGGCAAGCGGCGGCGCCGGAACGAGGACAACTACGTCGTCGCGCCGCCGCTGTTCGCCGTCGCCGACGGGATGGGCGGCGCGCAGGCGGGCGAAGTCGCATCGAAGCTCGCGGCATCGGCACTCGAAGGAGGCGAGGGCGCCGGGCTCGAAGGGCGCGAGCGCGTCGACGCGCTGATCCAGGCGGCCAACCGCCGCATCTACGACCGCGCGACGAGCGACCCTTCCGCCTCCGGCATGGGCACGACGATGACCGTGGCGCTCGTCGAGGGAATGACGGTCGTGATCGGGCACGTCGGCGACTCGCGCGCGTACCTCGTGCGCGGCGACTCGATGGAGCAACTCACCGAGGATCACTCGCTCGTCAACGAGCTGCTCAAGAGCGGGAAGCTCTCCGAGGAGGAGGCGCACATCCACCCGCAGCGCAGCGTGATCACGCGCGCGGTGGGGACGGATCCCGACGTCGACGTCGACGCGTTCGCGATCGAGGCGGAGGAGGGGGACGTCTTCCTCTTGTGCTCCGACGGCCTCACCGACATGGTCGACGACGAGGACATCCTCGATCTCGTCGACCGCAACCGCGGCAACCTCGAGAAGGCCGTGCGCTCGCTCGTCCAGTTCGCGAACAAGCAGGGCGGCGACGACAACATCACGGCGGTCGCCTTCCGCGTCTCCGGCGGCGGCACCGAGCCCGCGAACGACGACACGCTGACGATGCGCGCGGTCGGCGACGAGCCGGGCGAGCCCGACGAGCGGACGCGGGAGTATCCCGACGTCGAGCCGCGGGCCGCGAGAGCGCCGCGGCGTATGGGGCTCGTCCTCATGGTTCTCGGCCTCCTCGCGATCGCAGGCGTGCTGCTCTTCTGGGGGCTTTCGCGCTGACCCTCCGGAACCGCGAGCTCGTCGCCCTGCTCACCGTCGGCGTGCTCACCGCCGTCGGATTCGCAAGCGTCTACATCGCGCTCAAGTCGCAGATCTCCTCCGGCTCGCTCGGCTACGCCGTCTTCTTCTTCGGCCTCTACCTCGCGGCCCACCTCGTGGCGCGGTTCACGGTGCCGCTCGCCGATCCATACCTCCTGCCGATGGCCGCGCTGCTCACGGCGATCGGCCTGACCGAGATCTACCGGCTCGGGCCGAGTAGCGCGCTACGACAGGGAACCTGGGTCGTGATCGGTGTCGCCGTCTTCGCCGCGACGCTCCTCTGGCTCCGCAACGACTACCGCGTCCTCGAGCGGTACAAGTACATCTTCGGGGTCACCGCGATCCTGCTCCTCTTCCTGCCGCTCGCGCCCGGGATCGGGGAGACGATCAACGGCTCGCGGCTCTGGATCCACTTCGGCTCGCTCCAGTTCCAGCCGGGCGAGCTCGGGAAGGTCGCACTGATCGTCTTCCTCGCCGCGTACCTGCGGGAGAAGCGCGAGGTGCTGGCGCAGGGGAGGCTGAAGGACTGGGGGCCGCTGCTCGTGATCTGGGGCGGCGCGATGCTCGTCCTCTTCGCCACCGACGATCTCGGGAGCGCGCTTCTCTACTACGGCATCTTCCTCGCGCTGCTCTACATCGCGACGGCCCGCATCTCGTTCGTCGCTGCCGCGCTCGGGCTCTTCCTCGTCGGCTCGTACGCGGTCGCGCAGGGAACGCCGCACGTGCAGGAGCGGATCACGAACTGGCTCTCCCCGTGGTCGGCGAAGCCGGTCTTCTGCCCGCTCAGCGGCCATCTCGCGTACCGGCAGTCGTGCCAGAGCTACCAGCTCGTCCAGTCCCTGTACGGGATCGCGCACGGCGGCTTCGGCGGCACCGGCCTCGGCCGCGGGATCTTCACGACGACGACGGGAGCGGGGATCGTCCCCGACCAGAACACCGACTTCATCTACTCGGCCCTCGCGCAGGAGCTCGGCCTCGTCGGCGCGGCCGCGGTGCTCCTCCTGTACATGGCGTTCGTCCTCCGCGGCTTCCGGATCGCGCTCGCCGCGAGCGACGGCTTCTCGAAGCTGCTCGCCGCCGGCCTCAGCTTCGGCTTCGCCTTCCAGACGTTCGTGATCGTCGGCGGCATCCTCCGCGTCATCCCGCTCACCGGGATCACGCTGCCGTTCGTCTCGTACGGAGGATCGAGCATCGTGTCGAACTTCTTCCTCGTGGCCGGGCTCATGCTCATCTCCAACCGAGCGAATCGCGACCAGGCGGCGGAAGCGTGAACAAGCAGCTCCGTCATGTGGCCGTCGTCTCGCTCGTCCTGCTCGCGGTGCTCATCGGCGCGACGACGTACTGGCAGTCGTGGGCCGGCGCCGAGCTCGCGAACAGACAGGACAACGCGGTCGAGCAGGTCGTGCAACTCGAGGTCGACCGCGGCGAGATCCTCGCCTCGGACGGCACGCGGCTCGCGTGGAGCGTCGCGCACAAGAAGAACGGCCTGACGACCTACTCGCGGCGCTACCCGACCGACGGTGCGTTCTCGCAGGTCGTCGGCTACGCGACGAGCGGTGATACCCAGAGCGGGCTCGAGCAGTCGCTCAACGACTATCTGACCGGCGCGAACACGAACCTCAGCAACACCCTCTCCCAGGAGCTCAACCGGCTCGGCGGCCAGACGGTGCACGGAGACAACGTCACGCTGACGGTCAAGCCGGCGGCCCAGAAGCTCGCGCTGCAATTGCTCGCCGGCCGCTGCGGCGCGGTCGTCGCGCTGAACCCGAAGACCGGCGCCGTCTACGTGATGGCGTCCTCTCCAACGTACAACCCGAACCTAATCCTGCAGCCGAACGGCTTGGCGAAGATCGCCAAGATCACGGGGACGTGCGGGGATGCGTCGGCGCTGTACGACAACGCGACGCAGGGTCTCTATCCGCCAGGCTCGACGTTCAAGCTCGTCACGGCGTCGGCGGCGCTCGACACTGGCACGTACACCCCGACCTCGACGTTCTTCGACCCCGGCTACTGCATCGAGTACGGGAAGAGGGTCTACAACTCGAGCGCGCCCGACTCCCCGAACGGGCACGAGACCTTCGGCCACGTCGACCTCTCCTTCGCGCTCGAGAACTCGATCAACGCCGTCTTCTGCAAGATCGGGATGAAGATCGGCGCGGGGAAGATCCTCGAGTACGCGAGGCGCTACGGCTTCTATTCCTCCCCGGCGCTCGACACGCCGTCGAACACGATCTACCCGAGCGGCCTCTACAACTACAACAAGAGGACCCGCAGGCATTACCTCTGGTACCCGAAGAACCCGGCGACCCAGGTCGATCCCGGCGTGCTCGCGTTCGGGCAGGAGCGGATGCTCGTCACGCCGCTCCAGATGGCGCTCGTCGCGTCGACGATCGCGGACGGCGGCACGGAGCCGCGCCCGTACCTCGTCCAGCAGGTCACCGCACCGGACGGCTCGGTCGTCACCACGACCCAGCCGAGCTTCGTCGGCAGCCCGATCAGCACGCAGACGGCAGCCGAACTGAACCAGATGATGCAGCTCGTCGTGGAGGGCGGCACGGGCACGGCGGCGCAGATCCCTGGCGTCGCGGTCGCAGGCAAGACGGGCACCGCCGAGCTCGGGCTGGGGGATCTCTACGACGCGTGGTTCGTCAGCTTCGCGCCCGCGACCGACCCGCAGGTCGCCGTCGCGGTCGTCGTCGAGAAGCAGCCGAACGGCTTCGGCGGCTCGATCTCGGCTCCGATCGCGAAAGCCATCCTCGAAAACCTCCTGCACCGCTGACCTTGTCAATACCCTTTAGCCGGCCGTGGCCCCGGGAGATTCCCTCATAGACACGCTCTTCGACGGGCGGTACAAGATCGTGCGCAAGCTCGGCGCGGGCGGGATGGCCGACGTCTACCTCGCGGAGGATCAGGAGCTCGGCCGCCGCGTCGCGATCAAGATCCTCAACAACCGCCACGCGAACGACGCCCAGTTCATCGAGCGGTTCCGGCGCGAGGCGAAGAACGCCGCGGCGCTGAACCATCCGAACATCGTCTCGATCTACGACCGCGGCGAGGCCGAGCACACGTACTACATCGCGATGGAGTTCCTCGACGGGCGCTCCCTCAAGGAGCTGATCATCGGGCGCGGGCCTGCGCCGGTGAACGTCGCCGTCGAGTACGTCCGCCAGATCCTCTCCGCCCTCCGCTTCGCGCACCGGCACGGGATCGTCCACCGCGACATCAAGCCGCACAACGTCCTCGTGGACCGCGAGGGACGGGTCAAGGTGACCGACTTCGGGATCGCACGCGCGGGGACGAGCCAGATGACGGAGGCCGGCTCGATCGTTGGCACGGCGCAGTACCTCTCGCCGGAGCAGGCACGCGGCGGCGAGGTCGACCAGCGCTCCGATCTCTACTCGCTCGGCGTCGTCCTCTACGAGCTCCTCACCGGGCAGACGCCGTTCGACGGCGACACGCCCGTCGAGATCGCGATGAAGCACCTCTCGGCCGTGCCGCGGCCGCCGTCGCAGATCCGCCGGGACGTTCCGCGCGACCTCGACATGGTCGTGATGCGCGCGCTTGCCAAGGATCCGGGCGCTCGCTATCAGAGCGCCGACGAGATGGAGGCCGACCTCGAGCGCGTGCTCCGCGGCTCGCCGGTGGCGGCGGCGACGACCGACTCCGCGACGCAGGTGATGCGCGTGCCGGCCGGCGTGGCTCCGGGCGCTTTCGCCGGGGAAGCGGCCGCGACGATGATCACGCCGCGCGGCGGTGCGTATCCGGGGCTCCTCCACGACGAAGTCGAGGAGGAAGAGCCCGAAGAGCGCGAGCGCCCGATGTGGCCGTGGCTCGTCGCCGGTCTGTTCGTCGTAGCGGCCGCGATCGCAGGAGTCCTCGTCTTCCACCAGCTCTCGGGCGGCGGTCCGCAGGAGACGGTTGGGCTGTACACGGGCGACCCCGTGAGCCGCGCCGTCCGGCAGATCAAGGCAGACCTCCTCCAGCCGAATATCAAGTACGGGACGAGCGCGACCTACCCGCCCGGGCACGTCTACGACCAGAGCCCGGCGAGCAGCGGCCACGTCGCGAAGGGCGGGTTCGTGACGATCTGGGTCTCCACCGGCAAGCCGAAGGTCGCGATCCCGAAGGTCGTCGGCCTGACCTGGCCGGACGCGAGCAAAGCACTGCGACATGTGGGGCTGAAACCGGTCGAGCAGATCATCCCCGGCGGGAAGACGAAGGGCATAGTCACGGGGACGAACCCCGGCATCGGCCAGAAGGTCACGGTCGGCAGTCCGGTCAAGGTCAACGTCGCAAGCGGGCCGAAGATCTCCCCCGTTCCGAGCGTCGTCGGAGAGACCCTGGCTAAGGCCACCGCGGATCTTCACGCCGCCGGGTTCAACGTCAACCCGACGTACGTCGACAACAACGCGCCCGCGAACCAGGTGATCAGCCAGAGCCCGGCCCCCACCACGCCGGAAGCGGCCGGAACGATCGTCAACGTCCAGGTCTCCAACGGGCCGCCGCAGAAGCAGGTGCCCGATGTCGTGAACGAGACGGCACAGTTTGCGATGAGCGACCTCCAAGCCGCAGGCTTCAAGGTGAGGCAGGTGCCGCAGTCGACGAGCGACCCGACCCAGCAAGGGATCGTCCTGGCGCAGAATCCGGCCGGCAACTCGCAGGCCGGGACGGGCTCCACGGTGACGATCTACGTCGGCCAGTTCTCCGGCACAACGACAGGCCCGTGACCCCCCGGCTGCGCGTCGCCGTCCTCGCGGGCGGGCGCTCGAGCGAGCATGAGATTTCCCTCGCGTCGGCACGCTCGGTCGCGGCGGCCCTCGATCCCGAGCGGTACGACGTCGCGGAGATAGGGATCGGCCGCGACGGACGCTGGGAGCTCGGCACCGGCGCGACGACCGCCGAGACGCTGCCCGTCCCCTACGACGGCGGACCGCTCGAACGGCTCGGCGCGGTCGACGTCGTCCTCCCGATCCTCCACGGGCCGTTCGGCGAGGACGGAACCGTGCAGGGACTCCTCGAGCTCGCGGGCATCCCGTACGTCGGTGCCGGCGTCGCCGCGTCGGCCCTCGCGATGGACAAGGACCTCTTCAAGAAGGTGATGCGCGACAGCGGAATCCCCGTCGCGGCGCATCGCGCGATCCGACTCGGCGATCCGGTCGAGAATCCGTTCGGCTATCCCGTCTTCGTCAAACCGGCGCGCCTCGGCTCGTCGGTCGGCATCTCGAAGGTGCTGTCCGAGGAGGCGTTGGCGCCCGCGGTCGAGCTCGCGTTCCGGCACGACGAGAAAGTCCTGGTCGAGGAGTTCGTCGAGGGCATCGAGGTCGAGGTCGGTGTGCTCGGCAACCGCGTTCCGCCGCCGGCCGCGTCGCTCCCCGGGCAGATCGACACGCTCGGTCACGAGTGGTACGACTTCGCATCGAAGTACGACGACGGCGGGATGGAGCTGCGTGTGCCGCCGCCAGGCCTCGCGCCGGAGACGGTCGAGCTGCTGCAGCGACGGGCGGTCGAGTCGTTCGTCGCCTGCGAGTGCGAAGGACTCGCTCGCGTCGACTTCTTCGTGCGGGCGAGCGACGGCGAGGTCGTCCTCAACGAGCTCAACACGATGCCGGGCTTCACGGCGACGAGCGTCTGGGCGAAGCTCTTCGACGCGTCGGGGGTCGGCTACGCGGAGGCGCTCGACCGGCTGATCGAGCTCGCGCTCGAGCGGCACGAGCGCCGCTCGAGACTCGTCTACTAGAGACCCGTCCGCTCTAGCCGGTGGCGGTGACTTCGGAGATCTGCGCGGTCCGCTGCGGCGGGAGCTGCGTCAGCCAGACGACCCAGTAGCTGCCGCTCTTGCCGGCGAGGGAGAACGTCGTCGTGGCGCCGACAGTCTCGCTCGCGGAGTCGGCCGCGAACGGGCCGGACGCCGAGGTGCCGACCTCGATCCGCGCGATGAAGCCCGGCGTGGGCGTCGTCACGGTGAGACTCCGGAGGGTCACCGAGCCGGGCGACGTGAGCAGGAGACCGACGCCGTCCTTGAGACGGCCGAACTGCGGGGTCGCGTAGGTCTCCGTCTTCCAGCTCGTCGCCGGGTTCCCGTCGGTGGCGAAGTGCGCCGTGGAGCCGAGCGCCTGCTGCTCGCCACCCTGGGGGTCGTACGAGGTGACGCCGCGCAGGCGGACGGGGGCGCCCGGTCCGCCGGATCCGCCGCCCCCGCCGCCGGCGAAGAGCAGCGCGGCGACGAGCGCGGCGATGCCGAGCGCCACGGCGATCGCGACGTAGCCCACGGGCCACGAGCCGCTGCGGAGACGGCGGGGCCTCGTCCGCGCCCGCTTCGGCGGCGAGACCGGGAGCGGGATGACGGCCGTCTCGCCTTCGGTGCCGGATGAGACGAGGCAGGCGCGCAGCTCCGCCGCGAACGCCTCCATCGCCGGGAAGCGCTCTGCCGGATCCTTCTGCAGCGCCTTCTCCACCGCGGCGGCGAGGCGCGGCGGCACGTCCGACCGGAACTCGCGGATCGCCGGCGGCGTCTCGTTGACGTGACGAAGCGCGACCGCGACGAAGGTGTCGCCCTCGAACGGGACGCGGCCGGCCAGCATCTCCCAGAGGACGACGCCGAGCGAGTAGACGTCCGTCGCCGCCGAGACGGCGCCACCGCTCGCCTGCTCCGGCGCGAGGTACTCGCCCGTGCCGACCACCGTCCCCGTCTGCGTCACGCCGCTCTCGGCCTCCACGAACCGCGCGATCCCGAAGTCGGTGACCTTGACACTCCCGTTCTCGCTGAGGAGGACGTTCTGCGGTTTCACGTCGCGATGGACGAGACCGTGATCGTGCGCGAAAGAGAGACCGTCCGCGACGGAGAGAGCGAGCTCGACCGCGCGCCGCACCGGCAGCGGGCCGGAGCGCACGATCAGATCCTTGAGGTTCTCTCCCTCGACGAACTCGAAGACGATGTACTGGCGGCCCTGATCCTCGCCGCGGTCGATGACCGTGACGATGTTCGGATGCGTGAGCTGCGCAGCGGCGCGCGCCTCGCTCCGGAACCGCTCGATGTACTCGCCCTCGTCCGCGAAGCGCTCGTGGAGGATCTTGAGCGCGACGCGCCGGTCGAGCTGGACGTCGTGCGCACGGAACACGGTCGACATGCCGCCGCTGCCGACGAGCACCTCGAGGTCGAAGCGGTCGGCGATCCGATCGCCGGCGCGCGGAGCTCGCGTCACGGCTACCCGAGGACTGCTTCTAGTGCGTCCTCCCAGGCGCCGAGCGCTTCCTCGAGCTCGGCGTCGGTGATCACCAGCGGACAGAGGACGCGGTTGCAGTTGGAGTGGACGCCCGCCTTGAGCAGGAGCAGTCCGCGTGCCAGCGCCTCCTCGGCGACCCGCGTTGCGACCGCCGGCGCAGGCTCCTTCGTCGCACGGTCTTCGACGTACTCGATCGCGAGCATCGCACCGAGGCCGCGCACGTCGCCGATCGCCTCGAAGCGCTCCTGCCAGGCGAGCATCCGCGCGCGAATCGTCTCGCCGATCTGCTGCGCGCTCTCGACGAGAGCCTCCTCCTCGAAGACGTCGAGGACGGCGATCGCGGCCGCGAGCGCGACCGGGTTGCCGACGTAGGTGCCGCCGATGGCACCGTCCCACAGGCAATCCATGATCTCCGCCTTGCCGACGACCGCGGAGAGCGGGAGGCCGGCGGCGATCGACTTCGCGAGCGTCATGAGATCCGGCTCGACACCGGAGTGCTCGATCGCGAACATCCGGCCCGTGCGGCCGAAGCCGGTCTGCACCTCGTCAACGATCAGGAGAATCCCCTCGCGGTCGCAGATCGCCCGGAGGCCCTGCAAGAACTCGGCGGGAGCGGGGACGAAGCCGCCCTCGCCGAGCTCCGGCTCGACGATGATCGCGGCGACCGTCTCGGCGGCGACCAGAGTGTTCAGCGCGCCCTCGAGCGCAGCGAGCGCGTCGGCGGCGGTGACCCCGCGGTACTCGTACGGGAACGGAACGCGGTAGACCTCCGGCGCGAACGGCCCGAGACCCGCCTTGTACGGATGCGTCTTCGATGTGAGCGAGAGCGACATGAGCGTCCGGCCGTGGAAGGCGCCCTCGAAGGCGATCACTGCGGGCCGCTTCGTGTAGCCGCGCGCGAGCTTCACCGCGTTCTCGACGGCCTCGGTGCCGGCGTTGAAAAACGCCGCCTTGACCGGGCCGGAGAATGGGGCGATCGCGGTGAGCCGCTCGGCGTACTCGACGTAGATCTCGTATGGGACGATCGTGAAGTCGGTGTGGAGGAAGCGCGCGGTCTGCTCCTGCACGGCCGCGATGACGCGCGGATGAGAGTGACCGATGTTGAGGGAGCCGATGCCGCCCGTGAAGTCGACGAACGTGTTGCCGTCGACGTCGGTGAGCAACGCTCCCCGCCCCTCCGCGGCGAAGACCGGCAGATAGAGGCCGAGCGGGTCGGCGACGACGCGCTGCTTCCGCGCTGCGATCTCACGGGAGCGGGGGCCGGGGACTTCGGTGCGGAGCTCGATGGAACGCGTCATGGCCACGTGCTCACGATATCGTCAGCGGGCGACGGCTGATCGGAGGAACCCGCAGTCGTAGAATCGCCGTCGATGGTCCTCTCCGACGCGACGATCGCCCGCCTGCTCGCCGAAGGGCGCATCGAGATCGACCCTTATGACCCGGGACTGCTGCAGCCGTCGAGCGTCGATGTCCGCGTCGACCGGCTCTTCCGCGTCTTCCACAACAACCGCTATCCGTTCATCGATGTCAAGGTCGAGCAGCCGGAGCTGACGGAGCTCGTGGAAGTGGACGACGAGCATCCGTTCGTCCTCCACCCCGGCGAGTTCGTGCTCGGCTCGACGCTCGAGCGCGTGCGCCTGCCCGACGATCTCGTAGCGCGGCTCGAGGGCAAGTCGTCGCTCGGGCGGCTCGGCCTGCTCATCCACTCGACCGCCGGCTTCATCGATCCGGGCTGGGACGGCCACGTGACGCTCGAGCTGTCGAACGTCGCCAACCTCCCGATCACGATCTATCCCGGGATGAAGATCGGGCAGATCTCCTTCATGCAGATGACGGAGCCTGCGACGACGCCGTACGGGTCGGAGGCGATCGGCTCGAAGTACAAAGGCCAGCGCGGCCCGACGGCGAGCAAGTACTGGAAGAACTTCGAGTGACGGTGCTCGTGACCGGCGGGACGGGCTTCATCGGCCCGCATGTCGCGCACGCGCTGCGCGCGCGGGAGCTGCCGGTGCGCGCGCTCGTCCGCGATACGAAGCGCGCGTCGCGCCTCGCGGCGTGGGGCGTCGAGCTCCACTCAGGCGACGTCACCGATCCGGCCTCGCTCGCGGCGGCCTGCGAAGGAGTCGACGCGGTCGTCCACCTCGTCTCGATCATCAAGGGCCAGCCGCGCCGACTTCGAGCGCGTCATGTCCCAGGGAACGCGCAACCTCGTCGCCGCCGCGCAGGAGGCGGGCGTTCGCCGCTTCGTCCTCACGAGCGCGCTCGGCCTGGACGAGCGGACGAAGGACGCGGTCCCGTACTTCGCGGCGAAGTGGGAGATGGAGCGCGCGGTGAAGGAGTCGGGCCTCGACCACGTCATCTTCCGCCCGAGCTTCGTCTTCGGCCGCGACGGCGGTGTTCTGCCGACGTTCGCTCGCCTCGCGCGCTACGCGCCCGTCACGCCGATCGTCGGGCCGGGCACGCAGAAGCTGCAGCCGATCTGGGTCGAGGATCTCGCGGAGTACTTCGCCCTCGCCGCCTCGGGCTCGGCGACGGGAACGTTCGAGCTCGGCGGCCCCGACGCGGTGACGTGGAACGAGTTCTGGGCGCGGTTGAAGACCGCGCTCGGCGTGCGGCGGCCGTCCATCCACATGCCGTTCGGCTTGATGCACGTGCAGGCGGCACTGACCGAGCGGCTGCCGGGCGCGCCCGTGACGCGCGACCAGCTGACGATGCTCGAGCTCGGCGACAACGTCGTCACCGATCCGAGCGCGGTCGAGACCTTCCAGCTACCGCTCGTCCCGCTCGACGAGCAGCTGCGGCGGGCGCGTGACGCGCGGGGTTGTCTACGCCGAGCCCGATTCGGCGCCCGCGGTCGAGGAGCTGACGGTCGACCCGCCCGGCCCGCGTGAGGTCCGTGTGCGCGTCGAAGCGTGCGGGCTCTGCCACTCCGACCTCTACGTCCTCGAGACGAATGGCTGGGGGATGAAGTTCCCGATCCTGCTCGGCCACGAGGGAGCGGGCGTGGTGGAGGAGGTCGGCGCCGACGTGACGGGGGTCGCGCCCGGCGACCGCGTCGTCGTCGCGTGGCGGGCGCCATGCGGCGAGTGCCCACAATGCCGCCGCGGCGAGCCGCGTCACTGCTCCTCGCAACTCCGCGCCAAGCGGCGGCTCCGCCGCGCCGCCGACGGCGCGCTGCTGACGCCCGTTCTCCGCTGCGGCACGCTCGCCGACCACGCGGTAGTGCACGAGGCGTGCGCGGTGAAAGTCCCGGAGGAGCTTCCCGTCGAGCAGGCCGCCCTGCTTGCCTGCGGCTTCTCGACCGGCGCCGGCGCGGCGCTCTGGACGACGCCAGTGCGGAAGGGATCGTCCGTCGCAGTGATCGGTTGCGGCGGAGTCGGTCTCGCCGTGGTGCAGGGAGCGAAGCTCGCCGGCGCGGAGCGGATCGTCGCGGTCGACGTCGCGCGGGAGAAGCTCGCAACGGCGCGCGTGCTCGGCGCGACCGATGTCGTCGACGCCTCCGTCCTCGATCCCGTCGAGACGGTGCGCGAGTTGACCGGCGGCGTCGGTGTCGAGTTCGCGTTCTCTGCGGTCGGCGCCGGAGCGGCGCTAGCGCAAGCGATGCGGATGTGCGCCTACGCCGGCACGGCAACGCTTGTTGGCATGCCGCTGCCGAACTCGCCGCTCGATATCGATCTCGATGCGGACGTCTTTGGGCCTCGCATCACGATCGCCGTCACGCACGGCGGCGACACGATCCCGCAGGAGGACTTCCCGTTCCTCGCGCAGGCGGCGCTCGACGGAAAGCTCGATCTCGCCCGCTTCGTGACGAGCACGATCTCGCTCGAGGAAGTTCCCGACCGCCTGCCCCGCATCGGGCAGGACGGCGAGATCAGGACGGTGGCGCTGCTCTAGCCGAGGCCCTGGCGCTTCGGCAGGTCGGTCTCGGGATCAACGAGGTGGCCGTCGCGTTCGACGTAGCCGCCCTTGCCGCCGACGACGAAGACGATCGCGTCCTCGTCGCCCGCGTTCGAGATCCGCCGCGGTGTGGTCGAGCTCGCGTGGAAGAGCCCGCCCTCGCCGAGCTCGCGCGACTCGCCGTCGACGTCGACGCGGATCCGTCCCTTATGGACGAAGTACAGCTCGTCCTGCGTGTCGTGGTAGTGCTCGGGGCCTTCGTAGTGCGCCGGATAGACGATCGCGTTGACGCCGAACGCCTCGACACCGAGCGCCTGCCGGATCTTGCGGAAGCCGTAGCCGTCGCCGAGCTCGTCGAGGGATCCGAACGCGTGGCTCATTCCGAACAGGCCGCCGCGGTGTGGGCGAGCGGGAGACGGGCCAGCAGCTCGGCGAGGTGCTCGCGCTCCTTCGGCTCGAGCCGCGAGCCGAACAGCTCGTCGACGTCGGCCTGGTGCGACTTCCGTGCCCGCGTGACTTTCCGGAGGCCCTCGTCGGTCAGCACCGCGTAGCTCACGCGCGCGTCGCTCTCGCAGGGCTTCTTCGCGACGAAGCCGCAGCGCTCGAGGCCGTCGAGGAGCCGCGTGATTCCCGACGCGGTGAGCAGCACCTGGCGCGCGATGTCGACGCGCCGCATCGCGTGCTCGGGCGCGTGGTAGAGCTGGATGAGGACGTCGAAGTCGCTCATCGTCAGCCCGTGCTCGGCTTCGAGCCGCGCCGAGAGCTCCCGCGTCAGCGCTGCATGCGCGCGCAGGAACCGCACCCAGGCGACCTGGGTGGCGTCCGAAACTTCTTGCGCGGTCAATACTTGACTAGACAATCTTTCCTCGCTATCATCCTTGCGTACTCAACTATACAAGGAGATTGACACTGATGTCCACCACCACTTTCACCTCAGCACCGGCCGGCACGTGGAGCGCCGACCCGGTTCACTCCCACGTCGCGTTCGAGATCGACTACGCCGGGACGAATACCTTCCGCGGCGGCTTCGGCGACTACGCGGTCACGCTCGAGGACGGCGTCCTCACGGGCGCGGCCAAGGTCGCGAGCGTCGACGTCAAGGACGAGCAGCTGAACGGCCACCTCCAGACGCCCGACTTCTTCGACGCCGAGCGGTTCCCGGAGATCGCCTTCACGACGAGCGACCTCGCGACGGGCGAGCTCACGATCAAGGGCGTCACGCGCCCCGTCACGATCGCGGCCACCGTCTCGGAGCCAAACACCGACCCGTTCGGCCGCGAGCGCGTCGGCATCACGCTCGAGGCGAAGGTCGACCGCAACGAGTACGGCATCAGCTGGAACGCGCCCAACCAGGGCGGCGGCAACTACCTCGGCGACGACGTCACGATCAAGGCTGAGCTGGCCCTGATCAAGCAGGAGGCGTAGGCGCGATGAGGATCCTCGGCGTTTCCGGCAGCCTGCGGGAGAGCTCGTTCAACACGAGCCTCCTGCGGGCGGCCGCCGAGGCCGCGCCTGACGGGGTCGAGCTCGAGCTCTGGGAAGGGCTCGCGGAGCTACCGCTCTACGACGAGGAGCTCGATGGCGAGAACGCGCCCGAGCCGGTGCGCCGGCTGCGCGAAGCCTGGGGAGAGGCGGACGCGATCCTCTTCGCGACGCCGGAGTACAACGGCTCCGTTCCCGGCGGCCTCAAGAACGCGATCGATTGGGCGTCGCGCCCGCGGCTCGAGGCGCCTCTCCGGAACAAGACGGTCGCCGTGAGCGGCGCCAGCACCGGCCAGTTCGGCGCGCTCTGGGCGCAGCAAGATCTGAAGCGAATCCTCGGCATCGCCGGCGCCCGCGTCGTCGGCACCGAGATTCCGGTCGGCCGCGCGCCCGAGCGTTTCGACTCCGAAGGCCGGCTCCTGGACGGCGAGCTCTTCGAGCAGCTGCGCCTCCATCTGACTACGCTCGCCGCGGAAGCTGTCGCGGCTGACGAGCGCGTCGCTGCCTAGAAATGCGAAGGGCCGCTCTCGCGGCCCTTCGACACGGTCACCAGCGCGTAGTGGCAGAGGCGCTTTCCTGCTCCGGCCGGTAGTGGGCCGGGCGGCGCGGAATGCGTCGTCCCCCACGCTGGCTAGGCGTTTCCCGATGGTCCCGGGGACTGCGCCTCTACCCGCTGGTACCTCCACTGCCCGTACTGTCTGAAATCACTGCCGGACCACCTCCTTTCCGCGGTACGCGCACGATACCGAAGGAAGGGGCCGGCGCAAGACGACTTATCCTTGGCCCCGCCGGATGCGCGCGGAGCTCACCATCGAGATCGCCCGGACGCCCGAGGAGGTGTTCGCCTACCTCACCGACATCGCCAATCTGCCGGAGTGGCAGTCCGGCGTGAACGGCGCCGAGCTGCGGGATGGGGAGATCGTCGAGACGCGCTCCTTCCTCGGCCGCGAGATGGAGACGACGCTCGAGATCCTCGCGAACGAGCCACCGCGCCTGTTCACGCTGAAGGCACTCGACAGTCCCGTTCCGTTCACGGTGCGGCACGAGCTCGCGGCGGCCCTTGGCGGCGGGACGCGGCTCACTGTGGTCGCCGACGGAGAGGTGCCCGGCTTCGCGAGCGGGCTCGTCGCACAGCGCGCGAAACGCCAGTTCTCGAAGGACTTCGCCCGGCTGAAGGAGATCCTCGAGACCTAGACGGCGGCGCGCTCGGCCTCGACGGCGGCGCGCACCCAGCAGTCCGCGCGGTGACCGTTCACACATCCGCACGCCTCGAGGGCGGAGTAGACCGTCGTCGGCCCGACGAAGCGGAAGCCGGCCTGCTTCAGCCGCTTCGAGAGCTCCGCGCCGTCGGGCGCGTCGCGGTAGCTCCACATCAGCTCGTCGAGCGGCGTCCCGGAGTCGCGCAGCGCGAGCGTCGCGCCCGCGTTCGCGATCGCCGCTTCGATCTTGCCGCGGTGCCGGACTATCGCCGCGTCGCCGAGCAGCCGTTCGACGTCTCGCTGGTCGAATCCCGTCACGCGCTCGGGGTCGAAGCCGGCGAACGCGGCGCGGAACGCCTCCCGCTTTCGCAGGATCGTGATCCACGCGAGCCCCGACTGGAATCCCTCGAGACACAGACGCTCGTACAAGCCGCGCTCGTCGCGCACCGGGCGTCCCCACTCCTCATCGTGGTACGCGATGTAGGCCGGATCCGTCGTCGACCAGCAGCGAGTGCGGCCGTCAGGGAAGCTCGACACGGATCACGCCGTCCACGACGCGCACGGGATACGTCTGCACCGGCTCCGTCGCCGGCAGCGAGCGCGGCACGCCGGTCGCGAGGTCGAACGCGGAGCCGTGGCGCGGGCAGACGACACGGCACTCGTCCTCGTCCCAGTCGCCCTCGCAGAGCGGCCCGTCGTCGTGCGAGCAGCGATCCTCGATCGCGTACAACGTGCCGCCGCAGTTGTAGACGCCGACCCAGAGGCCGTCCTGGCGGACGATCTTCGACGAGCCGGGCGGGAAGGACTCCGCGTCGGCGACCTCGAGCTCGGGCACTTACGTGAGCTCGAGCTCGTCGAAGCCGGCGAGGCCTTCGGGAAGCGGTGTCCCCTTCGCCTTGTGCAGCGCGACCTTCAGCGTCGTGAGGCCGAGCATCGCGCACTTGAGGCGAACCGGAGTGAGCGGGATCGCGATTTCCTCGAGCAGCTCGTCCTTGTCCATCGTCGCGACCTCGGTCGCGGTGCGGCCGGTCGCCATGTCCATCAGCATCGACGTCGCCGCCTGCGAGATCGCGCAGCCGCGACCCGAGAACTTGACCTCCTCGATCGTCTCGCCGTCGTCCGCGAACGCGACGTAGATGGAGACCTCGTCGCCGCAGAGCGGGTTCTGACCGTCCGCCTCGGCGTCGGGATTCTCGATCGTCCCGTGGCCGTGTGGGTTCTTGTAGTGGTCGAGGATGACCTCGCGATACATCTGGTCGAAGCTCATGCGAACACCTTACGGACGGCGTAGAGGCCTTCGACGAGCTGGTCGATCTCCTCCGGAATCGTGTACAGGTAGAAGCTTGCGCGGTTCGTCGCGGCGACGCCGAGCTTGTGCATCAGCGGCTGGCAGCAGTGGTGGCCGGCGCGGATCGCGACTCCCTGCAGGTCGAGGACCTGGGCGACGTCGTGGGGATGGATCCCTTCGAGGTTGAAGGAGACGATCCCGGCGCGACGGTCGGCGGGCGGGCCGTAGAGCGTGATCCCCGGAATCTCCGCGAGCCGGCCGAGCGCGTACGCCGCGAGCTCGTGCTCGTGCGCCTCGATCTTGTCCAGGCCGATCTCCTCGAGGTAGTCGATCGCCGCGCCGAGGCCGACCGCTTCGGCCATCGGCGCCGTGCCCGCCTCGAACTTGTGCGGCAGCTCGCCCCACGTCGTCCGGTCCGTGCGGACGGAGCTGATCATGTGCCCGCCGAGGAGGAACGGCTCCATCTTCTGCAGCAGCTCCGCTTTCCCCCAGAGCACGCCGATCCCGCTCGGCCCGCACATCTTGTGGCCGGAGACGGCGAGGAAGTCGACGCCGAGCGCCTGCACGTCGAGCTTCATGTGCGGCGCCGCCTGCGCGCCGTCGCAGACGAAGATCGCGCCCTGCGCGTGCGCCCACGGGACGAGCCGGTCGAGCCGGTTGATCGTCCCTAGCGAGTTCGAGATGAGGTTCGTCGCCACGACGCGGATGTTGCCCTCGGCCGCGAGTGCGTCGAGGCCGGAGAGATCGAGCTCCCCGTTGGCGTCGAGCGGCAGGAGCCGCAGCTCGGCGCCGCGCTTGCCCGCGATGTACTGCCACGGGACGAAGTTCGAGTGGTGCTCGAGCTCGGTGACGACCACGATGTCGCCCGGCTCGAGGTTCCACAGTCCCCAGGCGTACGCGACGAGGTTGATCGCCTCGGTCGCGTTGCGGACGAAGATGATCTCGCGCGTGCTCGGCGCGTTGAGGAAGGCGCGCGTCCGCTCGCGCGCGTGCTCGAGCCCTTCCGTCGCGCGCTCGGCCAGCTCGTAGACGCCACGGTGGACGTTCGCGTACGACGTTTCGTAGAAGTGGTTCATCGCCTCGAGCATCTGGCGCGGCTTCTGGGAGCTCGCCGCAGAGTCGAGGAAGGCGAGCGGCTTGCCGTGGAATTCCTGCTCGAAGATCGGGAAATCCGCGCGCAGCGCGCGTGCGTCGAGCTTCGTTGGAGTCTTCACAGCCACACATCCAATCGTAATGACCCTCACATCCCCCTCTCATCGACTCAGGGCAACCTGAGCGCGAAATGGCTGCGGATTCACGGATCGAGAGGGCTCGCGCCCGCGCGCGGGGGGCAAAGGTCGTGATCGGCGCGGGGACGCTGCTCGTCTTCGGCGTCGCGTTCGCCGGCGCGAAGATCCACGCGCCGGGCCACGCGAAAGGAAAGGCAACGCCGCTCGCCGCGCCGAAGTCGTTCGAGCGCGCGGTGCGGCGCAGCGTCGCGCAGGGCGGCCAGATCGCCCCCGCTGTGCAACCGCCGCCGGTCTCTTCCGCCACATCGTGAACGTCCACCGGTTCCAGGCCATGGGCTGCGAGATCGTCGTGGCCGGTGCTCCAGCCGCCGCGGTCGCCGCCGCTCTCGAGGAGTGGGAGGACGCGTTCAGCCTCTTCCGCCCGGAGTCCGAGCTCTCGCGGGTCAACCGCTCCGACGCCGGCGTCATCGCGGTCTCGCCGCTCTTCGCGCGCGCGCTCGGCGTGGCGCTCGACGTCGCGGCGGAGACGGACGGCCTAGTCGATCCGACGCTCACCGGACGCTGGCGTGAGGTGCGGCTCGCCGGTCGGGTGCTCTCCCGCCCGGCAGGCTTGGCGCTCGATCTGAACGGCGTCGTGAAGTCGCTCGCCGTGGATGCGGCGGCGGAACTGATTCCGGACGAAGGCTTCGTCTCGGCCGGCGGTGACATCGCCGTGCGCGGCCCGATGGACGTCGCGCTTCCGCGCGGCGGTGCGATCCGCGTCGTCGAAGGCGGGCTTGCGACGAGCGGCACCGCGTCGCGCGGCCGCCATCTCGTCGATCCGCGCACCGGCGAGCCGAGCGACTCGCCGTGGGAGCAGGTCACCGCGTCCGGCTCCAGCTGCCTCGCCGCCGACGTCGCCGCGAAGACGGCGTTCCTCCTCGGGGAGGACGGCCCAGCATGGCTCAACGCACGCGGGATCCCGGGGCGCTTCGTCGCGCTCGACAGGCCGGTACCAGGTACCGGCCCCCTGAAACCGCGTTACTCCGTCAGTCAAGTGTCACAGGTGTGTGACGCGGTACCTGGTACCGGTCTGATCGTCGAGAACTCCGTCTGGGCCGGAGCGCTGGCATGCATCTGACTTCGAGCCCCGCGATCTGGTACGCGGCACGCGCTTCGGGAATCGCCGCCTACGTCATCCTCAGCGTCGTCGTCTCGCTCGGCCTCGCTCTCGGCGGGAAGGCGCAGAACAAGCATTGGCCACGCTTCTCGGTGGAGGACATCCACCGCTTCGGCGGCCTGCTCGTCGGCTCGCTCATCACGATCCACGTCGCGACGATCGCAATGGACTCGTTCTTGCCGTTCTCGATCGCCCAGCTGCTCGTGCCGTTCACCGCGAGCTACCGGCCGATCTGGACAGGTCTCGGGATCGCCGCCGCCGAGCTCCTCCTCGCGCTCGCGATCACGAACCACTACCGCAAGCGCCTCCCGTATCGCTTCTGGCGCCTGGCGCACTACCTCAACTTCGTCATCTGGACGTTCGCATCACTCCATGGACTGATGTCCGGAACGGACAGGGGCGTCTGGTGGCTCGCGATCATCTACGGCGTCTGCGTCTCGAGCGTCGTGACGCTGATCATCTGGCGCTTCGGCCGCCGCACCGTCGCCTCGCCCGCCGCCTTGACGGCCGGCCTCGTCACCGTGATCGGCCTGCCGCTCCTGATCATCGGGCCGCTCCGCCACTCGGCGCCGCTGTGGAACGCGAAGAACATCAGCGAACCGCTCACCGGCCAGGTGATCCGGAACGGGACGAACCTCACGGAGATCGTCTCCTTCGTCGGGCAAGCGAAGCAGCCGCAGAAGCTGCTCATCCGCGCCGACCTGCTCGTCACGACGCAGTCACTGCAGTCGACATCGCTGCAGCTCGAGTACCTGCCAAGCGGGGACGTCTGCCTCGGCAAGGTCACGAGCGTCGGCGGCACGGACTTCAGCGGGACGTGCCGGCTCGCAGACGGCGAGCACCGCACGGTCAACGCAAGCTGGGTGCCGAACAGCGCCGGCGACGGCGCGATCGGTCAGATTCAGCTGAGCGGCTAGGAAGGCCTGGCGAACGCGGCCGACTCCCAGAGCCGGCCGTTCCGGCGGCGTTCGGCGAGCTCGAGCCCGTGCGCGCCCGCCGCCGCGGCCATGCGCGACACGGGGTGCACGAAGATGCGAAAGCTCGAGCCCGAGATCCAAAGGAACAGGTTGAAGGCGCGAAAGCCGGCCCGGATCCACGGCCGCTCTTGCGGATACGTGAGCACGAGGCGCCAGTTCGCCCGCTCCGCGCCGCGGCCGACGAGACCATCGACGTCGGGATAGCAGCAGACGACCCTGTGCATGACGACGACATCGTGCGGCTCGGCGGGCTCGGTCACGAAGTCACCGATTCGGCGGTCGACTCGCTCGCTCAGCCCGCGCTCCTCGATCAACTCGGCGGCGGCAGCCTCGTATTCGCCGGAGAGCTCGACGTTGGTCGCCCGCTCCGCTCCGGCGGCGAGCAGCTCGAGCTCGATCGCGCCTATGCCGCCGCCGACGTCGAGCACCGTCGCTCCGGTCACGTCGCCGGCGAGCTCGACGAGGTCACGCGAGGTGCCGCCGAGTCCGCGGTTCCGGTAGCGGCTCGCGGACAGCCGCGCCTGCCTCGCTCCGAACATCCGCTCGTACCCCTTCGGCTGGCAGCACCCCACCACGAGCGCGATCGTACTCCCGCTACCGTCCGCCGCCGGATGGCGGACTACATCTACACGATGTACCGGGCCGACAAGTTCTACGGCCCGGAGCGGCAGGTGCTCGCGAACATCTCGCTCTCGTTCCTGCCGGGAGCGAAGATCGGCGTGCTCGGCCCGAACGGCGCCGGCAAGTCGACGCTCCTGCGGATCATGGCCGGGAAGGACGAGCCGTCGTCCGGCGTCGCCGAGCTCGCGCCGGGCGCGACCGCCGGCATGCTCGAGCAGGAGCCGTGGCTCGATCCGGCCAAGGACGTGCGCGGCAACGTCGAGGACGGCGTGCGCGAGGTGCGCGACCTCCTCGACCGCTTCAACGAGATCAACGCGAAGTTCGCCGAGCCCGATGCCGACTTCGACACGCTGCTCGCCGAGCAGGGGAAGGTGCAGGACAAGATCGACCGCGCGGGCGCGTGGGAGCTGGACGACAAGCTCGACCACGCGATGGACGCGCTGCGCTGCCCCGACGCAGACCGCGACGTCGAGACGCTCTCTGGCGGCGAGCGCCGCCGCGTCGCGCTCTGCCGGCTGCTGCTCTCCGCGCCGGATCTGCTCCTACTCGACGAGCCGACGAACCACCTCGACGCGGAGTCGGTCCTCTGGCTCGAGCGCTTCCTCGCCGAGTACAAGGGCACCGTCGTCGCGGTCACGCACGACCGCTACTTCCTCGACAACGTCGCCGGCTGGATCCTCGAGCTCGACCGCGGCCGCGGCATTCCGTTCAAGGGGAACTACTCCTCGTGGCTCGAGCAGAAGCAGGAGCGGCTCGCCGTCGAGGAGAAGACGGAGTCGGCGCGCCGGCGCACGCTCGCGCGCGAGCTCGAGTGGGTGCGCGCCTCGCCGCGCGCGCGGCACGCGAAGGCGAAGGCGCGGCTCGGCGCGTACGAGAAGCTGTTCGCGGAGGAGCAGAACGTCAAGCTCGACCGCGTCGAGATCCACATCCCGCCCGGCCCGCGCCTCGGCGACATCGTGATCGACGCCGAAGGCGTGCGGAAGGGCTTCGGCGACCGGCTCCTCGTCGACGACCTGACCTTCTCCCTGCCACCGGCGGGGATCGTCGGCGTCGTCGGCCCGAACGGCGCCGGCAAGACGACGCTGTTCCGGATGATCGCGGGCGAGGAGCAGCCCGACGACGGGACGCTGCGCGTCGGCGACACCGTTCAGCTCGCCTACGTCGACCAGGCGCGCGCCGACCTCGACCCGGCGAGCACCGTCTGGAAGGAGATCTCCGGCGGCCACGACACGATCGAGCTCGGCAAGCGGGAGGTGAACTCGCGGCAGTACACGTCGTGGTTCAACTTCCGCGGCGGAGACCAGCAGAAGCGCGTCGGCGACCTGTCGGGCGGCGAGCGGAACCGCGTCCACCTCGCGAAGCTCCTGCGCTCGGGCGGCAACGTGTTGCTGCTGGACGAGCCGACGAACGACCTCGACGTCGACACGCTGCGCGCGCTCGAGGAGGCGCTGCTCGAGTTCGCCGGCTGCGCCGTCGTGATCACGCACGACCGCTGGTTCCTCGACCGCGTCGCGACGCACATCCTCGCGTTCGAGGGGAACAGCGAGACGATCTGGCACGAGGGCTCGTGGGCCGAGTACGTCGAGTGGATGAAGGAAACGCGCGGCCCCGACGCGCTAGAGCCGCACCGGATCAAGTACAAGCCGCTCGTGCGGGGGTAAGCTCCAGTGCCATGAGCCTCGCTGACTGGTTCCGGCGGCACCGGTGGCTGGTCAAGACGCGCCCCGAGGTCGATCCAGGGGACCCGGACCCGTACCGGGGTCAGGCCATGGCTGAGCAGCGATACGGCCTAATCGGCCATGAAGGCCTCTCGAAGGCCGACGACCAACCCACCGCCGACGACATAGAGATCAAGTAGCCGGTTAGCTCTGCGGGTGGCGGCGAAGGTACGCCGTCACGAACGGGCACACGGCGCGGTACTCGAGCCCGCGCTCATGTAGGTCGTCGAGCGCGCCCTGGACGAGGACGTTGCCGAGCCCCTGTCCCTTGTAGCTCGGCTCGACCTCGGCGTGGACGAGGACGACCGTGCCGTCCTCCTCGCGCGTGTAGCGGATCTCGCCGGCGAGCTTCGTGCCGCGCCAGAGCTCGTAGCGGAGCTCGCTCGGATTGTCGGTGACACGCGGCTTCATGGCCAACCGTGGCCAGGCTAGCCACGCGGGAACTTCAGTGGGGCGGCCGCGCGCTCACGGCCGCCCCACTTTCCACCTAGCCCTTGAAGTCCTTGAAGGCCTTCAGGAGCTTCATCGTCGCTCCGGCATCCATCGACTTGCCCTCATACCGAACCTCGTAGAGCCCCTGCAGGTTGGACGGCAATGTAGTGCCCTCCTCGACAAGCAGGATGAAGTTCCGGCCGTATAGCGCCATCGCGGCACCGATTTCGATGAGGACGTTCGAGTTCAGCTGCGGATGCTCCCCGCCTTCGGCGTCGACGATTACGTTCTCGACGCCGACGTGGATAATCCCCGCCGCACACGTGCGCATGTCGTCAAGCACCTTGTCGGGGACCGGCTTGGACGTCGTCTCGCGCTCGACCGCAACGACGGGCTCGTAGTCGCCGTACTCGAGCAGCTCTTTAACGTGCCCGACGATCTGACGATTGGAACCGTGCGAGACGAACACGCGCTTGTTCCTGTCGAGCCGCGGCGGGAGATCGACGATGGCACCATCCGGAACTTCGGGCGCGAACGCTTCTTCGACCTCAATCGTTCCGGACGCCTCGGGAGGCTCCAACGCGTCGTCAGCATCGAACGTCCTCCCGACGAGCCGGAGATGTGTGGCCCGAAGGTTCACGTACTGCTTGTCCTTCCCGCTTGCGATGAATCCGAGCGCCGTCCCGCCTTCCACGATCAATTCGAAGGTCGACACGGTCTTCGCTGCTGGCACACCCATCGCCTCGAGGACGTTCTTCGCGATGAGCTCCGACGGGATGGGGGAGCCGTCGTACTTCGTGAGGAACTCCCGAATGATCCGGGGCCTCATGAACGCCTCCCGCATCGCGGCGATGTCGTCGCCTTCCTCCGTCGGCGCGACGATACGACGACCGAGCTCAGCGAGTCCGATGACGTCGGCGTTGTAGCCGCCATCCGTAAGGCCATAGGCGATCGCAGCCCCCGCGAGCATCCGGAACGGGCCGCTCTTCGGTGACATATCGATCGCGATGGCGACCTCAACCGGCGTCGCCGGCTGCTTGCCGTACTTATCCGCGAGCGCCCGGGGAATCCGGAGCGCACGCTCAAGCGATGTCGAAGGGACGTCGCTCTGACTGAGCCGCTTCTTCGCGGCTTCGGCGGGCTTCTCGCTCGCCTCTGCTGTCCGATCCATTACTTAGTTTTCCTTTCGCGTAGTAGAGCGGGATCTCCGCTCGTGCGCGGCAACGCCGAGCGGAGAAAGAAGCATGAAGAGGGCGTCGGACGTTACGCGGTCCGGCGCTCTTTTCCCTGCAAAAACGCCGTTTTCCCCCGCGACTGCTGGCACTCACGCGCCTGGAGTGCCAGATAGCGCTTCTACTAGTCGAAACTGGCAGTGGCGACTTGCACAACCGCGCTGCCGCTGAAACCGAGTGCGACGATTTCCGCTTCGGTCACGACCTTTTCAATGGCACCGTCCAGATTGGCGAGGATCAGCGCCGCGACCCACTCGCCTCCGACAGTGAAGGTCTGCGCGGACATGAGCAGTGTGAAGCCCACCGTGTATCCCGTAACCGCCATGCGTGCGCCGTCGATCTCCACTTCGGAGCCAGCCGGGAGAGCCTGAACTACCTCGTGCGCGCCGGCGATGAGTCCCACTGAACCAATCGCCCGATCGATTGCCGCATCCGCGCTCTCAACGAACTCGCCGTCCTCGTCAAGGATGCGAATGTCGTTCGGATCCCCAAGGCCAGGCGCAAAACTCGGCGGAACCGCGGTCTGCGCAGGCACCTGCCACGCCACTGAGACGTCCACCGGAAAGAACATCTGCGCCGTGACCTCCACAGTCTTGACGATTTGGTCGGCCGCGGTGACCGTTCGTAGGATCGCGCCTCGAATCCCCTGGTCCGCCATATACGCCTCGGCTTCAGGGGAGAAACCCACGGTGGTAACGATCCACCCCTCATGTTCAGGGAATTGGACGACGCGTCCCCCAAACACGAGCGCGTCCTCGAAGGGAACCTTGCCTTCGAGCGACTTGCATTCGATCAGCATCCGCCGGGCCTCTCCGCCCCGGCGAACCACCACGTCGATCCAGTGGCGCGCGGTTCCAGTACCGCGCAGTCGAACTTGATGCTCGACCGAGGCATCAGCGTCAAGGGTCTTGAACACCATGGCCGTCAGCCGCTCGTACGCCGTTCCGGCCTTGAGCTTCTCGTCAGCTACGAGCTCGTTGTAGAGCAGGTCAAAGTCCTGGCCCATGGCCGGACATTAATTCTCGCCTAGACCTGCTCAGCGTTACTAAGCCTGCGGAATCCGCGCTTCGAGCGCGGCCGTAACAGCCTCGCGCACCGGCTCGAGGTCGATCCGGTCGAGGATCTCCTGGAAGAAGCCGCGCACGATCAGGCGCTCCGCTTCCTGGCGCGTCAGGCCGCGGCTCATCAGATAGAACAAGTCCTCGCGATCGACGCGGCCCACCGTCGCCGCATGCGTGCAGCGCACGTCGTTCGCCAGGATCTCGAGCCCCGGGATCGGTACCGCGTGCGTCGTCGGGCTCAGCATCAGGTTGCGGCACTCCTGGTACGCGTTCGTCTTCTGCGCGTCCTTTTCCACGCGGATCATCCCGCGCCACACCGCCGTCGCCTCGTCCCGCAGCGCGCCCTTGAACGCGAAGTCGCTCTCGCAGTCGGGCGCGATGTGCTCCTGGAACGTGTCGTAGTCGAGGTGCTGCGTCCCGTCGGCGAAGTAGGCGCCCGTGACGCGCGAGGTGGCGCCGCGGCCGTTGAGGTCGTTCTGGATCCGCGTCTTGCCCTTCTTCGAGCCGAAGCCACCCGCGACCCAGTCGAGCTCGGCGTCGCGCTCGACGCGCGCGTGATGGCTCGCGAAGTGCCACGTCTCTTGCGAGAGGTTCTGGAGGGAGACGTACTCGAGCTTCGCGGCCGGCTCGACGAAGAGCTCGGTCACCGCGTTCGAGTAGGCCTCGGTGTCGGGCGACGGCGACGCATACTCCTCGATCAACGAGGCGCGCGCACCCTCCTGCGCCACGACGACGAGCCGCCAGAAGGTCTGGCCGGTCGCCGAGATGCGGACGTACAGAGGCTTCTCGAGCACGACGCCCTTCGGGACGACGACGAGCAGGCCGTGCTTCCACATCGCCGCGTTGTGCGCCGCGAACTTCTCGTCCCAGCCGATGAGGGAGTAGAGGCGCTCGTTGTCGTCGGTGAGCAGCTCGAAGGTGACGCCGTCGGGCGCCTTCTCGATCTCGATGCCGTCGGCGGTGACGGTCGCGTAGCCGGCGACGTCGAGGTCGAGCATCGTCTCGATCTCTGCCGACGCCGCGCCCTTGAACGAATCCAGGTCGAGGTCACGCAGATCGGTGAAACGCCAGTGCTCCTCGGTCGTGTCCGGGATCGGTAGCGCCTCGTAGGCGGCGAGAGCGTCGGCCCTAGCCATGCGGCGCGTACCGGCGGTGGAGCATGAGCGAGTTGCCGTCGGGATCCTTGAAGACCGCCATGTGGCAGACGCTCGTGTCGAACGGGTCGCCGCCGAACTCGACGCCCTTCGCCTCGAGCTCCTTCTGCGCCTCGTGGACGTCCGCCACGCGAATCGCGATCGACGCGGTGTGCGGCCCCGTGAACGACGAGCCGATCTTCTCCATGTCGAGGAGATAGAGGCTGACGTTCTCGCCGAGTTGGTACTCGGGGAAGCCCTGCTCGGGATGCTCGATCTCGGGCAGCCCGAGCGTCTCGCCGTAGAACTGCTTCGCCCGCTCGACGTCGGTGACCGGGACGGAGATGAAGTCGACGCGCTCGACGTCCACTAGCCGACCGACCCCTCCATCTGCAGCTGGATCAGGCGGTTCATCTCGACGGCGTACTCGAGCGGCAGCTCCTTCGTGATCGGCTCGACGAAGCCGGACACGATCATCGCGCTCGCCTCCGTCTCGGAGAGCCCGCGCGACATGAGATAGAAGAGTTGCTCCTCGCCGATCTTCGAGACGGTCGCCTCGTGCCCGATGTCGACGTTGTCGGCGTCGATCTTGATGTACGGGTACGTGTCGGAACGCGACTCCTCGTCAAGGATGAGCGCGTCGCACACCACCTTCGACTTCGAGCCGCCGGCGTTCTTGTCCACCTGCAGCAGGCCGCGGTAGCCGGCGCGGCCGCCATTCTTCGAGATCGACTTGGACGTGATGACGGACGTCGTGTTCGGCGCGACGTGGACGCACTTGCCGCCCGCGTCCTGGTGCTGGCCCGCGCCCGCGAAGGCGATCGAGAGCACCTCGCCGTGCGCGCGCGCGCCCATCAGCCAGATCGCCGGGTACTTCATCGTCAGCTTCGAGCCGAGGTTCCCGTCGACCCACTCCATCGTCGCGTCCTCGTAGGCGACGGCGCGCTTCGTGACGAGGTTGTAGACGTTGTTCGACCAGTTCTGGATCGTCGTGTAACGGCAGCGTCCGCCCTTCTTGACGACGATCTCCACGACCGCCGAGTGGAGCGAGTCGGTGGAGTAGATCGGCGCGGTGCAGCCCTCGACGTAGTGGACGTACGCGCCCTCGTCGACGAGGATCAGCGTCCGCTCGAACTGGCCCATGTTCTCGGCGTTGATCCGGAAATAGGCCTGCAGCGGCATCTCGATGTGCACGCCCGGCGGCACGTAGATGAACGAACCGCCCGACCACACGGCCGAGTTGAGCGCCGCGAACTTGTTGTCGTTCTGCGGGATGATCGTCCCGAAGTACTGCTTGAAGAGATCCTCGTGCTCGCGGAGCGCCGAGTCGGTGTCGAGGAAGATCACGCCCTTCTTCTCGAGATCCTCCTGCAGCTTGTGGTAGACGACCTCCGACTCGTACTGCGCGCCGACGCCGGCGAGGTACTTCTTCTCCGCCTCCGGGATGCCGAGCTTGTCCCACGTGTCGAGGATGTCGGCCGGCAGGTCCTCCCACGATTTCGCCTGATTCTCGGTCGGCTTGATGTAGTAGAAGATGTTCTCGAAGTCGATGTCGTTCAGGTTGCCGCCCCACTGCGGGATCGGGCGCGCGTAGAAGTAGTCCAGGCTCTTGTGCCGGAACTTCCGCATCCAGTCGGGCTCGTTCTTGTGCTCGGCGATCGCCTCGACCAGCTCGTGCGACAAGCCGCGACCGGACTTGAAGAAATAGTCCTTCGCCTCGTCGGGGTTCGAGAAGCCGTACTTGTAGTCGCTGCCGATCCCCGCGACGATCTCGGTCTCTGTCTGCGCCATCAGGCGCTCACCTTCTCCTCGTATGGTGCGTAGCCGCCACTTTCCAGCTTCTTCGCCAGTTCGGCGCCACCTTCCTCGACGATCCTGCCGTCGACGAAGACGTGTACCCGGTCGGGCGTGATGTAGTCAAGGATGCGCTGGTAGTGCGTGATCACGAGCGCGCCCATGTCCGGGCCGATGAGGTTCTGGACACCCTCGGCGACAACGCGCAGCGCATCGATGTCGAGACCGGAGTCGGTCTCGTCGAGCACCGCCATGCGCGGCTTCAGCATCGCCATCTGGAGGATCTCCACCCGCTTCTTCTCGCCGCCCGAGAAGCCGTCGTTGAGGTAGCGCGAGGCGAGCTCGCGGCTGACCTTGAGGCGGTCCATCTGCCCGAGCAGCTCCTTGCGGAACTCGGGGATCGCGATCGGATCCTCGACTCCGCCGTTCCGGCCCTTGCGCACGGCGTTGATCGCGCTGCGCAGGAAGCTCGTGACGGTCACGCCGGGAATCGCGTGCGGGTACTGGAACGCGAGGAAGAGGCCGCGCTGCGCGCGCTCGTCGGCTCCCATCTCGGTCACGTCCTCGCCGTCGAGCAGGATTCTTCCCTCGGTGATCTCGTAGGCGGGGTGGCCCATGAGCGCGTAGGCGAGCGTCGACTTGCCGGAGCCGTTCGGCCCCATGATCGCGTGCACCTCGTTCGTGTCGACCTCGAGGTCGACGCCCTTGACGATCTCAGTGCCGTCCTCGAGCGCGACGTGAAGGTTCTCCAACTTCAGCAATGCCATTCACGCAGGGTACCGGGACGGCCGAGGCAGCCGCCCCGCCTTCGCAAAGCCTGAACCAAACGCGCTACCCTCCATCGCAATGGGCTACGTCACGAACCCCGTCCACATCGTGATCCTGCTTGCGATCGCCCTCCTGCTCTTCGGCGGCAAGCGGTTGCCGGAGATCGGACGCTCGCTCGGCTCCGGAATGCGCGAGTTCAAGGACGCCGTCACCGGGAACACGCCGAGCTCGCTGCCGCCGGCCGAGCTGCCGCCGGCGGAATCCACGCCGCCGCCGTCCGAGCACGAGTCCAA
This sequence comes from uncultured Actinomycetes bacterium, assembly GCA_963737515.1. Classification (GTDB taxonomy): domain Bacteria; phylum Actinomycetota; class Thermoleophilia; order Gaiellales; family Gaiellaceae; genus Palsa-739. Next base: position 261,727 of record CAVTSV010000004.1, read on the forward strand.
CTAGGACGCGATGAGCAGGCTTCCGCGCCGCCTCGGGCACGGGGAGGAGGCGACGCTCGCCGAGCACCTCGACGAGCTGCGCGGCCGGCTGATCGTCATGATCGGCGCGCTCGTCGCCGGGACGGTCGTCGCGTTCATCTTCCACGACCGCATCCTCGACTGGCTCAACCGGCCGCTTCCGCCCCACCTCAAACCCGTCACGTTCGGAGTCGCGGAGCCGTTCACCGTCACGATCACCGTTGCGGTGTATGCGGGCTTCGTGCTCGCGTCGCCGGTGATCCTCTGGCAGCTCTGGGCGTTCTTCGCGCCCGCCGTCGAGAGGGGCGCCGAGCGGAAAGTTCTCGGGCTCGTCACGTTCGCCGCCGGGCTCGCCGCGGCCGGCATCGCGTTCGGTTACTGGATCTTGCTGCCGCGCGCGATCCACTTCCTCACGAACTACGACAAGCAGCACTTCACGCACCTGATCCAGGCGAAGCCGTACTACAACTTCGTCGCGACCGTGATGGTGGGGATCGTCGCCGTCTTCCAGACGCCGCTCGTGATCCTCGGTCTCGTCTATCTCGGCGTCCTCTCGTCGCGGACGCTGCGGAAGCAGCGGCGGCTCGGCTACTTCGTCACCGCGGCCGTCGCGCTCGCGCTGCCGGGGCCGGACATCGTCACGACGCTGCTCGAGCTGCTGCCGATGTGGATCCTCTTCGAGAGCTCGATCTGGCTCGCCGTTCTCGTCGAACGGCGGCGCGGGAAGGTCGCGACTAGCTCGGCTACCCTGGGCGCCTGATGGCGAGAGCCGCGGTCAAAGCGAAGCAGGCGGAGCGCGCGCAGGTGCAGGCGGCGAAGCCGGCTCCGCGCGGGCGCAGGCGCCACGCCTCCGGCGGCAATCCGAACCAGGACCTCTTCTTCATGCGCCTCCGGCGGCGGCAGAGGTGGGTGTTCCTCGCGCTCGCGGTCGTCTTCGCAGTCTCGTTCGCCGCGCTCGGGGTCGGTTCCGGTGGCGGCGGCGCTCTCAGCGACCTCTACTCCGGACTCTTCGGGGGCAGCTCCGACGCGGTCTCGAAGGCGCAGGCCGAGATCAAGACGGATCCCGCGAAGGGTTACAAGGATCTCGCGACCGCCTACCAGGCCAAGGGCGACATTCCGGACGAAGTCAACGCACTGAAGGCGTATCTCCGGATCGACAAGACGAACTCGACGATGTGGTTCGAGCTCGGCACCGTCCAACAGCAAGAGGGAAAGACGGCAGGCGGCCAGTACGAGCAACTGCTCCAGGCGGCCGAGTTGGCATCACCGAGTTCGGTCATCCAGCCGAGCGGCGCGTTGGGGCAGCAGCTCGGGACGAATCCCGTCGACCAGTACTACTCCCAGCAGAACTCGGCCGTGACGTCACAGCTCTATCAGACGTTCACGGCCGACCTCGCGGATTCTCTGACGTCGTTCGAGAGCGCGGCGAAGTACGCGTCGCGCGGGAACCTGGCGAACGACGAGCTCGCGGTCGCGAATGCCGCTCAGTATGTTGGTCAAAAGCAGGTCGAGCTCACGGCACTGCAGAAGTACGTCGCGCTCAGTCCGCACACGACGTCGCTCGCGCAGATCGAGAAGGCCTGCAAGAAGCTCGGCGGTTCTTGCGTGCCGAAGTCGCACAAGAAGTAGGCGGATTGCGGCGTGGGCCGCGCGGATAAACTCCTCCGCAGGTGAGACGGGCGCGCCGGGTGACAATCTCTGGAACAGGACTCGCGGCGATCGCGGCCGTCGTGCTGCTCGCCTCCGGCTGCGGCTACGGCGGCGTCGCGAGCCCGAACGATCATCCCGACCTGCAGGCCGGGCAGACGCTCTTCTCCTCGACCTGCGGCAGCTGCCACACGCTCCAAGCGGCCGGCACGAGCGGGACGGTCGGCCCGAACCTCGACAACGCCTTCGCCACCGACCGCGCGCAGGGTTATGCGGACACCTCGATCGAGAACGTCGTCCTCGACCAGATCCGACTCGGTTCCGGGCCGATCGCGACGTACACGAAGGCTGAGCACGGCGTGAAGGGGCTGACGCCGCAGACGCAGATGCCGTCGGATCTCGTGACCGGCCAGAACGCGATCGACGTTGCCGCCTACGTCGCCTCGGTCGCCGGGATCGGCGGCTACACGACCCCGGTGAACCCGGCGAGCCTCACGAGCGGCGCCTCGATCTTCAAGGGGATCGGCTGCGCCGGCTGCCACACGCTCAAGGCCGCGAAGGCGACCGGGACGATCGGACCGAATCTCGACCAGCTCGCATCGCAGCTCACGCTCGCGATCATCGTCCGCCAGGTCACGAACGGCGGCGCGGTCATGCCCGCCTTCAGCAGCAAGCTCACCGCCAAGCAGATCCAGACGGTCGCGCAGTACGTCCTCTCCGTCGCCGGGAGGTAGTCGCCGCCTGGAACCGCGGCGGCGGCTGCGGGAAACTCCAGGTGTGGGGCATTCCTTTGACGCTGCCTTCGAGGCGGAGTTTGCGTCTTTGCATCGCTACGTCGCTCGCCGGGTCGGCGCCTCCGCGGCAGACGAGCTCGCGGCGGAGACGTTCGCCGTCGCCTTCCGATCGTGGGAGCGGCTCGATCCTGCTCGGCCCGTGCGTCCCTGGCTCTACGGGATCGCCGCGAACCTCATGCGCCACCACTGGCGGAAGGAACGGCGGATGCTGCGGGCCTACGCGCGCACCGGCGTCGACCCGGTCTTGGCGGAGGACGACGAGGCGGTCGAGCGCGCGGACGCGGACTCCCAGCGGCGTGAGCTCGCAGCGGCGCTCGCAGAGCTGCGGCGCGACGAGCGCGAGATCCTGCTCCTCAGCGCGTGGGCGGAGCTCACGGACACGGAGATCGCCGCCGCGCTCGGGATCCCGGCCGGCACGGTCAAGTCGCGGCTGAGCCGGACGCGCGAGAAGCTCCGGAACCGTCTCGAGCCGGTCGGGCAAGAAGCGGTATGACCGACGACCTCCTCACCAATTTCCGCTCTGAGATCCTGCTGCCCGACGAGGCGACCGCGCAGGACCTCTACGTCCGCGCAACGAGTGCGCCGCGCCGCGCGCCCCGCCACCGGCTCGCCGTAGCGATCGTCACCGCCGCCGCGATCGGGGCGGCCGTTGCCGCACTTGTCGTCTCGACAGGGCAGACCCCGAAACGCCGCGCAATGCCGATGGGATTTGACCCGATGGCGCTCAGCTTCGTACGGAACGGACAATCCCTGGCCTCGATCGCAGCGACCATTCAGGCGCCGATCGGCGGCGCCACAATGCGGCTGCAGGTTCTCCGAACCGAGCCGTCCCAGCTACTGCCGGCCATGAATCACGTGCCCGGCAGCGCTCAGATCGTCTTTCAGGAACAAGCTGCGATGACCGACATCTCGCCGCCACCGACCGGTCCTGGAGGCACGGTTGCCCTCTCGACGTGGTCAGGGACGCTCTCGCCGACCGATTGGACGGGCGGCTGCCAGGACGAGCTGTACAACGTCAGCGCGGTGGTCGTTCCCGCCGGGAGCTCATATGACGATCCGCCCGACGGAAGCCAGAGCGTGAGCAGTAACTGGTTCCGCTGCAGCGGGAGCTAGACGCGAGGAACGATCACGATCTCCACAGCCAGCGGCCGAAGGCGGCGAACACGATCACGGCCGCCGCGACGCCGGCCCACTTGTCGATCACCGCCGCGACCACGATCACGATGGCGCCGCCGACCACGATCCAGAGGAAGCGGTAGGCCTCGGCCTCGCTTCCGAGCGGATTGCGCATCGGTTAGTGGCCCAACCGATGATCGTCTTGGCGTCCCTGGCGGCTGCAAAGCGTCGTGATGCGGCGTCCTCGGTCGACCCGATAGCCACCGCTATCGGATCTCCCTGCGTCCTTGCATCGCTCACTTTTCGCGCGCCAGGAACGCGAGCCGATCACCGGCCGGGCCACTAGAGGACGTAGACCGTCGTGAACACGACGATCCACATCACGTCGACGAAATGCCAGTAGATCCCGCCGATCTCGACGCCGTGATGGTGCTCGGCGGAGAAGTGCCCCCGGAAGGCGCGGATCGTCATGAACAGCAGGATCGTGAGCCCGACGAAGACGTGGACGCCGTGCAGGCCCGTCAGGCAGAAGAAGATCGTCGGGAAGGCGCCGTCCTTCGTCGCGAAGCCGGCGCGCAGATACTCGAAGATCTGCGAGATCAGGAACGCGAGGCCCATGAGGAACGTCAGCACCAGGCCGGCGCGCATCCCCCAGACATTCCCCTTCTTGATCGACGTCGTCGCCCAGTGCATCGAGGCGCTCGACGTCATGAGGATCGTCGTGTTGATCGCCGCGACGAAGACGGGCAGGTGGTACGGCGGTGTCGGCCAGGGCGTCCCGTTGACGATCCGGACGAAGAAGTAGGCCGCGAAGAACGAGCCGAAGAGCATGATCTCCGACCCGATGAAGAGGTACATCCCGAGCGTCTCGGGCTTGATCCGCGAGCTGTAGTGCGGCGTCGGCGGCCCGTGATGCTCGTGCGTCTCGGCGTGCGCGGCGGCGCTCACGCAGGCACCTCCTCCGCCTCGGTCTTCTCCACGACGACGTGCTCGACCGGGAGGCCGGTCTCCTTGCGCAGCCGCTCGATGAGGTCGCGGCGCAGCCAGCCGGAGCGCTCGGGCTGGAAGGTTGAGACGACGATCTCGTCCACGCGCTCGTCGTGCACCGCCTCCATCGCGGCGCTGAACGGATCGGGATGCGCGATCTGGCCGTGCACGTCGATCCCGTCCCCGCGCAGCTCGGTGAGCGCGCGCTTGAGGCGGCTTTCCGCAGCGGGATGCGGCGTGGCGCTCGGATCGCTCTGCGGCGACATGATGAGGAAGCTCGCGGGGCTCGCCGCGGCGCGAGCGCGGATCGCGGCGAGCAGCGGCGCGCCGAGCACCGTCTCGTTCGCGATCACGAGGACGTTCGCCTCGTCCGGCGACTCGCCCTTGGGGACGAGGTGCTCGACCTGCAACTCGCCCGCCGCCGAGCGGATCTGCTCGACGACGTGACGGCGGAGCCAGCCGGACTTCGCCGCCTCGTGGGTCGAGACGAGGATCTCCTCCACCGGCGGCTCGAGCGTCGCGAGCGCATCGCGCACCGCCGCGACCGGATCCGCCTCGACGACGTACCCGTCGGCCGTGACGCCCGCCTCGCGCAGGTGCCCGAGCGCGCGGTCGAGGCGCCGCCGCGCCGAGGCGTGCCGCGTATCGCGGTAGACGACGTAGCCGCGCGGAGGCTGGTTGACGGGAGCCACGACCGTGACCTGGATGTCGCCGTCGCGCGCGGCGAGCGCGTCGCGCAGCGTCGTGGCGTCGACCGTCTCGTTCGCGACGACGAGGACGTGCCTCATATGGCCGGCACCTCCTCGAGCTCACGGGTTCTCGCCGGCGCGAGGATCGCGTGCTGCGCGCCCGGGACGCCGTACTCGTACGGCGAGCCGACGACCTGCGGGATCTCGTCGAAGTTGAAGATCGGCGGCGGCGAGCTGACCTGCCACTCGAGGGTCATCGCGCGCCACGGGTTCGCCGGTGCGGGCTCGCCGAAGCGCCAACTCGTGATCATGTTGTAGAGGAAGACGAGCGTCGACGCACCGAGCCCGAACGAGGCGAGCGAGATGAACATGTTCAGGTCGGCGAACTTCGGCAGGTAGTAGGCGACACGCCTCGGCATCCCTTCGGTGCCGAGGATGTGCATCGGGAAGAACGTGAGGTTGAAACCGACGAAGGTCAGCCAGAAGTGGAGCTTGCCGAGCTTCTCGTCGTACATCCGGCCGGTGATCTTCGGGAACCAGTAGTAGATCCCGGCGAAGATCGTGAAGACGGAGCCGCCGAAGAGCACGTAGTGGATGTGGGCGACGATGAAGTACGTCTGGCTGACGTGGATGTCGAGCGGGACGGCGCCCAGCATCACGCCGCTGAGCCCGCCGATCACGAACATCGAGATGAAGCCGAGCGCGAACAGCATCGGCGTCTTCAGGTGAAGCTTCCCTCCCCAGATCGTCGCGAGCCAGCTGAAGATCTTGATGCCGGTCGGAACGGCGATCAGCAGCGTCGTGATCATCATCGGGACGCGCAGCCACGACGGCATCCCGCTGACGAACATGTGGTGCGCCCAGACCGAGAAACCGAGCACGACGATCGCCATCAGCGAGAGCGCCATCAACCGGTAGCCGAAGATCGGTTTTCGGCTGAAGACGGATATGACCTCGCTCATGATCCCGAAGCCGGGCAGCATCATGATGTAGACGGCCGGGTGCGAGTAGAACCAGAAGATGTGCTGGTAGCCGAGCGGATAACCGCCGGCGACCGGGTTGAAGAAGGCCGTGTGCATCACGTGGTCGAACATCGAGAAGAACTGCGAGCCGGCGATGAACGGCGTCGCGATCACGACGAGCAGCGACGTCGTGAAGTTCGCCCAGACGAGGAGCGGCATCCGCCAGAAGGTCATTCCAGGCGCGCGCATCGTGATGATCGTGACGAGGAAGTTGAGGGCGGTCATGATCGACGACGCACCCGCCCACTGGACCCCCTGGTTGAAGAAGATGGCGCCGATCGGCTGGTGGGTCGAGTTGAGCGGCGCGTAACCCGTCCAGCCGCCGGCGAAGGCGCCGACGATGAACGAGCTGAGCATCATGAAGCCGGCGATCGGCAGCAGCCAGAACGAGAGCGCGTTGAGCCGTGGGAAGGCCATGTCGCCGGCGCCGAGCATCAGCGGCACAACGAAGTTCGCCAGGCCGGCGAACGCGGGGATGATGAAGAGGAAGATCATCAGCGACGCGTGCACCGAGAAGAGGCTGTTGTACGTCTGCGGCCCGAAGTACGGCCCGTTCGGCTTCGCGAGCTGAGCGCGGATGAGGAGCGCGAGCATCCCGCCGACGAGGAAGAAGAAGATCGTCGTCACGAGGTACTGGACGCCGATCACCTTGTGGTCGGTGTTGACCCGGAAGTAGTCCTTCCAGCTCCGGGCGCCGTGGCCGGAGTGATCTTCCTCGCGAGTCGGGAATCCGAGCGCGTAGTACACCCAGTAGTCGAAGGCGCCGATGCCGCCGAGGAAGCCGACCGGCGCGGCGACGAGTCCGGCGACGAGGATGAGCGGCTCGCTGAGGAGGATCGGGTGCCAGCCGGCGCCCCAGCGCGCGAGGACGACGAGCCCGAAGCCGATCCCGCCGAGGAGCGCGCTCATCCACGCCGCGCGCACGAACCCGGCTCCCAGCAGCAGCTTCCTCATGGCGTGCTACTCGGCTTCTGCTGGGCGAGCCACTTGTCGAACGCGGCATCCGACATCACGATCGCCTCAGTCCGCATCAGTGAGTGCCCGAGCCCGCAGAGCTCGGTGCACTCGATCGGATAGGTGCCAACGCGGTCCGGCGTGATGTGAAGGTGCGTGACGAGCCCCGGGACGATGTCCTCCTTCTGCTCGAACTCCGGGACGAAGAGCGAGTGGATGACGTCGAGCGAGCGCATGTAGAGCTCAACCGAGCGGTTGACGGGAAGGCGCAGGACAGGGCTCGTTGCGTTGCCCGCCTCCGGATAGCTGAACGTGAACTCGAACTGCTGCGCCTGGACGTTGATCTTGAGGGTGTTCGCAGCCTGGGCGTCGTTCCGCGAGAGGACGATCCCGCTCGCGATCGCGATCGCCGTGACGAGCACGAGCGGGATCGCCGTCCATGTGATCTCGAGGCCGGTGTGCCCGTGGATCGGCGGCCCGTCCTCGAGATCGTCCGGCGCAGCCCGGAAGCGGAGGACGGAGTAGACCATCACCGCGGCCACGATCGAGAAGACAAGGATGCAGATCGCGATCACGAACCAGAACAAGAAGTCGGTGCGGCCGGCCTCCCGCGACGCGTCGACCGGGAGCCAAGTTGGGATCAGCGCGACGGCAGCGGCGACGCCGCCCGCGATCAGTCCGATTCCCAAGAGGGCGACGATGGAGCCCTTGCGCATCCGCTCGGGAGCCTAGACGAACGGAAGCGAGCGAGTCCGGCGGACTCACTCGCTCTTGAAGGAACTGCGCCGACCGGAGAGCGCGGTCTCCGGTCGGCTCCGTGCTGTAGGGCTTGCTTGCGTTTCGCTGAGCGTGTCCGGTTCTGCGTGACGCGGCCGGTCGTGCGCCTTCGGCGCAGGAGCGGCGGCGCGCCGCCTCGTTACGCCGCCCGTCTTCAGGCGGCTGGCAGTTCGACGAAGAAGGAGCTGCCGGTGCGGCCGTCGGAGACGACCCAGATCCGCCCGCTCATCCGCAGGACGAGCTCGCGCGAGATGTAGAGGCCCAAGCCGGTGCCGCCTACCCCGCGTGTGAGGTTCGGATCGAGACGGAAGAACTTCTCGAAGATCCTGTCCTGCTCGGCCGGCGGAATGCCGAGGCCCTCGTCACTGATGCGGAAGCGGACCCGGCCGCCGCTGCGCGCAACCTCGAGCTCGATCCGTCCGCCGTCCGGCGAGTACTTCACGGCGTTGTCCAGGAGATTGCCGATCACCTGCCGCAGCTTGTCGGGATCGGCCGCGACCGCCGGAAGGTTCCTCGGCACGTTCACGCTGAGCTCGGCGGCCGGGACCCGCGTCCGAGCGACCTCGGCGACCTCCTCTGCGATCGCCGCCGCGTCGCACCGCTCGATCTCCACGTGCATCCGGCCCGACTCGAGGCTGCTCGCCCAGAGAATGTCGTTGACAATGCGCGCCAGCCGGTCGGATTCGCTCGAGATCACCTCGAGCAGACGATCCCGTTGTGCCTGCTCGATCCCCTCGTCCCGGTGGCGCAGGGTCATCGCCGCGCCGTAGATCGCGGCGAGCGGCGTCCGCAGCTCGTGGGAGACGGTCGAGACGAAGTCCGTCTTCAGCTGCTCGACAGCGCGCTCGGCGGTCACGTCCCGGAACGCGTAGACCGTGCCGCCGGAGAAGCGGACGGCCGAGATCGAGAGCCACCGCTCCTCGCCCTCCACCTCGACCGGCAGCGTCTCAGGCCGCGATGAGACCGCGTCGGGCTCCGCGGCGAGGGGGATGCGCGCGCGAAGGGATGGCCAGTCGGCGAGCAGCTCCGCCACGGGGCGGCCGACCGCATCCTCAGCGGGCCGCCGCAGGCTGACCGCAGCCGTCGGGTTCCAGAGGCGGACGATCCCAAGCTCGTCGACAAGGACCACGCCGTCGGCGACGTACTCGAGTGCCTCCGCCGCGTGAGCGCGCTCCTGCGTCTCGGCGAACAGGCGCGCGTTGTCGAGCGCGAGCGAGATGCGCCGAGCGAGCTCCGTCGCCATCTCGCAGGCCGACTCGTCGAAGCGCGGCTGCTCGCCAACGGTGCCGAGGCTGATCGCGCCGAGCGTGCGGCCACGAGCCACGAGCGGGGCCACGATCCCGGATGTGTTCGCGATCCGGCGAATGTCGCGGGCGTGCTTCGCGTCGTGCGCCATCGCATCCACCTCCGCCTGGAGGTCGGGGAGCAGCTGCGTCTCGCCGGTGCGGAGCGCCACCTGGATCGGGTGGGTGGGCAACGTCGGGGGATAGCGGCCGCGCAGCTCGCGGACGAGCTTCGTCTTATTCGGGTCGGCGTGGACGGCGACGACCCAGCGCAGCTCGTCGTCCTCGTCCAGCAGATCGATCACGAGGTAGCCGGCGAGGGCAGGCACGGCGAGCTCGGCGATAGCGTCGAGCGTTCGCTCCCAGTTGAGCGACGCGGTGAGCAGCTCGCTCGCGCGTGCGAGGAACCGCTGGTCGCGCAGCCGCGAACGGAGCTCCTCCAGCTCCGCGGTGCTCGCAAGCGGCTCGGTATCGCTACTCGTGGCCTTTCCCCCGGTCGGCGCGAACTAGGACGGGATCGTAAAGCTTGAGCCTTGAGTCGGAGCGCGGAAAGTGGGCCGTGAAGGATTCGAACCTTCGACCTTGGGATTAAGAGTCCCCTGCTCTACCAACTGAGCTAACGGCCCCAACAAATGGGCTGAGCGGTCGGCCATTGTAGCCTCGCCGTGATGAAAGTCCTCACCGTCGTCGGCAACCGTCCGCAATTCATCAAGTCCGGCCCGCTCTCGGCCGCGCTCGTCGCTGCGGGGATCGAGGAGATCGGCCTCCACACCGGGCAGCACTGGGACGCCGACCTCTCCGACGTCTTCTACGAGGAACTCGGCCTGCCGGAGCCGCGCTACCGCCTCGACCTCCACACCGCCGACGCCGAGGCGATGCGGCCGCGGGTCGCCGAGGTTCTCGGACGGGAGCGGCCCGACTGGACGCTCGTTTTCGGCGACACGAACTCGACGCGCGCGGGAACCGAGGCGGCGGGCGACACGGGTGTGCCGGTCGCGCACGTCGAGGCCGGCCTTCGCAGCGGCGACCTCTCCATGCCGGAGGAGCACAACCGGATTGCGGTCGACGCCGCAGCCGCTCTCCTCCTCTGCCCCGACGAGCGCTCGCGCCAGACGCTGCTCGGCGAGGGAGTCGGCGGCCGGATCGAGGTCGTGGGCGACGTGATGGCGGACGCGTGCTTCCGCTTCGCGCCGATCGCGCGGGAGCGCTCGACCGTCCTCAAGCGGCACGAGCTCGAGCCGAGCGCGTACGTCGTGGCGACGATCCACCGCGAGGCGAACGTCCGGCCGGAGCGGCTGGCGCGGATCGTCGACGGCCTCGGCCGGCTCGGCGAGCGCGTGATCTTTCCCGCGCATCCCCGCACGCGCGCGACGCTCGCCGCCGTACCCGCGAACATCGAGATCCTCTCCCCGCTCGGCTATCTCGACATGGCGGCGCTCGTCTCGCAGGCGCGCGTGCTCGTGACGGACTCCGGCGGGTTGCAGAAGGAGGCGTACTGGTACGGAGTCCCGTGCGTCACCGCGCGGCCGTCCACCGAGTGGAAGGACACCGTGGAGCTCGGCGCCAACGTCCTCGTCGACGACGACCCCGACAAGCTCGCGGCGGCGGTCGCGGCGGCGCGGATGCCGGACGATCGGCCGCCGCTCTACGGCGACGGTCACGCCGCCGAACGGGTCGTAGCTAGCCTTGCCGCGGCGTGAGGGAGGGCAGCGGACACTTCGACGTCGCGGTTATCGGCGCCGGATACGTCGGGATCCCGCACGCCGTGACGTTCGCGGAGGCGGGTTGCTCCGTCCTCGTCGTCGACGTCGTCGACGAACTCGTTGAGCGGCTGAACCGCGGCGAGAGCCACATCGAGGACATCTCCTCGGAACGCCTCGCGGCGGTCGTGAAGCAAGGGAAGCTCCGCGCAACCACCGACTACGGCGAGGTCGCTGGCTGCGACGCGGTCGTGATCGCCGTCCCGACACCGCTCTCGCACCAGCGCGAGCCGGACCTCTCGATCGTCGAGGCGGCGACGCGCAGCCTCGCCGAAGTCCTGCGGAAGGGCCAGCTTGTCGTGCTCGAGTCGACGACCTGGCCGGGAACGACCCGCGAGATCCTCCAGCCGATCCTCGAGACGAGCGGCCTGCGAGCCGGCGAGGACTTCCATCTCGCCTTCGCGCCCGAGCGCGTCGACCCGGGGCGGGTCGATTGGACGACGAAGACGACGCCGAAGGTCGTCGGCGGACTCACTCCCGCGTGCACCGAGCGCGCCGCCGAGCTCTACAGCCGCGCGATCGACACCGTCCACCGCGTCTCGACTCCCGAGGCGGCGGAGCTGACGAAGCTCCTCGAGAACATCTTCCGCTCGGTCAACATCGCGCTCGTCAACGAGCTCGCGATCCTCTGCGACCGGATGGGGATCGACATCTGGGAGGTCATCGACGCCGCCGAGACGAAGCCGTTCGGCTTCATGCGCTTCAGTCCCGGCCCCGGCCTCGGCGGGCACTGCATCCCGATCGATCCCTTCTATCTCACGTGGAAGGCGCGCGAGTTCGGCTTCTACACCGAGTTCATCGAGCTCGCGGGCAAGGTCAACGAGGAGATGCCGTACTTCTGCCGCTCGCTCGTCTCGCAGGCGCTCAACCACGGCGCGCAGAAGGCGATGAAGGGCTCGCGGATCCTCGTCCTCGGCGTCGCGTACAAGGCCGACATCGGCGACGTCCGCGAGTCGCCGGCGCTGAAGATCATCTCCCTGCTCCGCAACGCGGGCGCCGACGTCTCCTTCCACGACCCGCACGTCTCGAGCATCCGGCTGAACGGGGACGAGCTGACGTCGGTCGCCTACGAGCCCGGCGCGTACGACTGCGTCGTCGTCGTCACCGACCACTCCGCCGTCGCTTACGACGCGCTCGTGGACGAGGCGAAGCTCGTCGTCGACCTCCGGAACGCGACCGGCGCGAAGGGCGCCGCGGCCGAGCACGTCTACAAGCTGTGAGCCAGCGCTTGCGCATCGGCCAGGCGGGGCTCGGCTACTGGGGCCGGAACCTCGCGCGGAACTTCGACGACATCGCCGACCTCCGCTGGCTCTGCGACGCGAGCGAGAAGACGCGCGCCGAGTTCGCCGAGCGCTATCCCAACGCGCGCGTGACCGGAGACTTCGCGGAGGTACTCGCCGACGACGAGGTCGACGCGGTCGTGATCGCAACGCCCGTCCCGACCCACCATCCCCTCGCAAAGCAGGCGCTCGAAGCGGGCAAGCACGTCTTCGTCGAGAAGCCGCCGGCGATGCGCGTCGCCGAGATGGAGGAGCTCGTCGGGCTGGCGGAGGCGAACAGCCTCGTCCTCATGCCGGGACATCTCCTCCTCTACCACCCCGCCGTCCAGAAGCTGAAGGAGCTCGTCGACGCCGGCGAGCTCGGTGACGTGCTCGTCGTCTACGGCAACCGCCAGAACCTCGGGAAGATCCGCAAGGACGAGAACGCGCTCTGGTCGCTCGGCGTGCACGACCTCTCCGTGATCCTCTGGCTGATCCAGGAGGAGATCGTCGAGGCGTCGGCGCACGGGCACGCCTTCCTCACCGACGGAGTCGAGGACGTCGTCTTCTGCTACCTCCGCTTCGCGTCGGGGAAGATCGCGCACATGCACCTCTCGTGGCTCGACCCGCACAAGATGCGTCGGCTCACCGTCGTCGGCCGCGACAAGATGGCCGTCTTCGACGACATGGAGCTCGACCACAAGGTGACCGTCTACGACAAGGCGCCCGAGCAGACGTCCGACTCGTACGGCGAGTGGCGGACGCGCACCGGCGACACGTTCAGCCCGAAGATCTCGAACGCGGAGCCGCTCAAGCTCGAGTGCCAGCACTTCATCCGGCTCGTGCAGGAAGGCTGGGACGGACGCGAGATGCACGACGGCCTGCGGGTCGTGCGGGCGCTCGAGCTCCTCACGGAGTCGCTGCGTGGCTGAGATCCATCCCAGCGCGACCGTCTATCCGGGGACGGTGCTCGGGGACGGCGTCAAGGTGCTCGAGAATGCGGTCGTCGGGAAGCAGCCGACGCTCTCTCCACGCTCGACCGCGAAGCGCGAGGACTTGCCCGCGACCGAGATCGGCGCCGGGACGATCGTCTCCACGGGAGCGATCGTCTTCGCAGGGACGACGGTCGGCGAGCGCGTCATCCTCGGCGACCAGTCCTGCGTGCGCGAGCGCGTCACCGTCGGCGACGACGTCGTGATCGGCCGCGGCTCCCTCGTCGAGAACGACACGACGATCGGGGCGATGACGAAGATCCAGGCCGAGGCGTACATCACCGCCTACTCGACGCTCGAGGAGCACGTCTTCATCGCGCCGTGCGTCGTGACGACGAACGACAACTTCATGGGCCGGACGGAGCGCCGGCACGAGCTCATCAAGGGGCCGACGATCCGGCGCGGCGCACGCATCGGCGGCGGCGCGATCCTCCTTCCGGGCGTCGAGATCGGCGCGGACGCGTTCGTCGGCGCAGGTGCGGTCGTGACGAAGGACGTCGAGCCGGGAATGCTCGTCGTCGGGAGCCCGGCACGCGTCCTGCGCCCGGTTTCCGAGGACGAACTGCTCGAGAACCAGTAGGCGGCGTTCTAGCCGCCGCAGACCGCCCGCTGGAGCGCACGCTTCGGCCGCCGGCCACGCGGCAACGGCGGCGCGCCAGGAGGAAGGGAACGAGAGAGGCCGAGAGGTAGCCGCAACACCATCGCACCTGCGACCCGCAGAGGCCGGAGGTCAGGTAGCGACGCCGCGACCAGTTCCCTCGCCCACGCGCTCGTATGGGGACCTTCGACGATCACGTTGACATGGTGGGCCAGGAGAAACCGGCGAAAGCCGGCGGCGCCGCCCGGCGGCGTGGCGCCCGCAAGGCTCTCGTAGTCGCCGAACCACCGACATTCCGACGGGATGACCGCCTGGCCGATGTGACCGCCGAGCATGGAGAAACGGAAACCCGTCTCGGCCTGCCAGAGCATCGACCAGCTGTCCTGCGCGGCGTAAGGGAAGACGAGCGCCGTGTCGCCGGGGTGGATCTGCGCGCGATAGGCAGCCGTGGTGAAGAACCTCGACTGCCGCACGTGCGACGTCCAGAACGCTCCTGCGGGGGTTGGCAGGAAGCTCACCACAGCCAGGCCGGCGAGGGCGAACCGCCACACCCGGCGTCCAGGCTGGGCGAGCCACACTGCCACTGCGAGCGCGACGAAGAGGGCGGCGTACATCGCAAGCCGGATCGGCGTCGCCTCGCCGAGTGCCGGCAGCCGCTCGATCAGCGTCCAGACGCCCGTCACAACCCGATGCCCTGCCACGCTTATCTCCGGTCCCGCGGCGAGCGCGTCCGCGGCTACGGCGCCGAGCACAAGCAACCAGAATCCGCGGCGGGCCCGGCCTCGCAGCGTGATTGCGGCAAGCAGGAGCACGACGAGAAGCGGGACCCCAACGTAGCCGCCTACTTCGACTAGTCGGCTCGTGAAGCCGCTCGTGATCGCGTCGCTATGCGGCGGCCGTAGCCATGTCGCCTGCGTCGGGAAGACGAGGTTGGCCAGGTCGAGGATGTGCCGTGTCGAGTGGGGTCGCACGGGGGCCGCACCGTCTCTGAACGCGTGAATGAGGTACGGGGTCGTGATCACTCCCGCGACGACGTAGGCGAGCGTCGTGTACCGAGCCAGTGCGGCCAACTGAGCTCGCGAACCGAGTAGGAAGAATGCGAGGACGAAGCAGACGACCGCGAACAGGGTCAGGGTCGCGAAGATCTCCGTCGAGATACCGAACTGCAGCGCGAGGACGAGCGCAAGGAAGACCGCGTACCGGCGACGGCCGAGACTTCCGTCGAAGAAGCGGACGGCGAGCAGACCCGCGAGCGGGACGAGACAGACGAAGGACAGGTGGAGGTGGCCGACCGACTGGCCGATCACGTACGGCGAGAAGCCGAACAGGAAACCTGCGACGAGCGAGGCCGGGACGCTGCCCGTGAGACGGCGGGCCAGGAGATACGTCGTCCAGGCCGCGAGCGGCGGTGCGGCGAGCGCCGCGAGGTTATAGGCGAAGACCGGCCCCAGCGTCTCGCTGAACGGCGCGAACGCGAAGCTGAGGGTCGGCGACGACGTCACCCAGGCGAGATCTACCCCGTGCGGCGCCCATACGACGTTCGCGACGAACGGGTCGTGCCCGTGCGCGATCGCGTGCGGCCACCAGCGGAATGCCCACATGATGAGTGTCTTGTCGCGGTCCGAGTCGCCGAGGACCTCTGTGGTTGGGTGGAGAACGACGCCGCGGCCGATCCAGAACGCCGTGAAGACCGCGTAGACCAGTAATGGAAGGAACGTCTGGACTACCTGCGGCCGCAGTCTCCTCACGGAGGCGACGCTAACCGCTACCTCGGTTGGTTCGCGGAGCCTCTAGTCGACGGTGATCCGGATGTACGCGGCGACGTCCGCCGTCGTGGCGAGCCGGTAGTCGGTCGTCGCGGCCGGCGTGACGTCGATGCTGATCTCTCCTGTCACCGGGTCGGGCGTCACCGGCTGGAGCTCCGTCCACGCGCCTCCGTCCGTCCGGTACTGGAGGACGACGTTCTTCACGCCGCGCACGACGCCCGTGAGCGTGACGTCGGTGCCGGAGGTCACCGCGACGTTCGGGGACGGCGGCCGGAGGGCGAGGACGCCGATGCTGAACCACGTCGAGCGAAGGTTCAGCTTCGCGGCGATCGACGTGCCGGTCGCCGTGGAGTCGGACTGGATCCCGTCCGCGACGGAGGTGACATCGAACTGCGCGACGCGTTTCGACGAGTCGCGAGTGAGCGACGCGTCGAGCGGTTTCCCGGAGATTCCGAGCGCGGCGGCGAGCGACTTGCCCGTCACGGGCACCGGTCCCCAGTTGTGGTACGGCGAGATGGTGTCGTACGGATCCTTGACGGAGACGAGGTACGGCGCGCCGCCACCTCCCCACGCATCGGTCGCCGACTGCGTCCAGCCGCCGCTGCTCGAGGAGTACACGGTCGTCGCGACCTTGCCGCCGTACATGAGCACCTGACCCTTCGTCGCGGCCACGGCGGCCGACGTTTGCAGGGTCTCGGCGGCTACGCCGAGGTACGCCTGGCTCCCGGCGCCGACGTCGTACGTCCCGCCCTGCCGGCGGCTCGAGAGCGCGTAGGAGCGGGACGCCACCGCCTGCGCTTCGAGCGCGTCGGGCTGCCACGTCGCGGACATTTCCGCCGGCACGACGCCGTCGAGGTACTGCTGGAGGCCGACGACGTCGATCGCACGCAGCTTCCCGTTCACGATGCTGATCACGAGCTTGCCGCGGAACGCGCGCCCGAGCGTGAGGGTCGAGCCGGGCGACGGCGAGAGCGTGAGCGGCGCGGGATACGGAAGCGCCGTCGCCAGCTTCGTCGGGCCGGCCGCGAGCGTGTGCGTCACGCCGGCTCCGTCGACCACGGTGATCGGCTGGTCGGAGGAGATCGTCAGCCGGCTCTTCCCGTCGGCGAGGAGAACGCGGATCTTGCGGATCGTCGTCTGCGAGAGCACGGTGCCGGGATAGTCGGCCGCGAGGATCTCGTCGTACGTGTACCCGTGCAGCGCGTCGCCCTCGGCTCCCCACTGGCCCATCCCCACTCCGTGGCCCCAGCCATGGCCGCTGATCAGGAACAGCGTGCCGGAGCCGCTCGGTGCGACGTACGGCTTCACGACGGTGCGCGCGGCATGCGTCGCAGGCGCCAGCGCGACGGCGACTACGGCGGCGAGCAGCGCAACAGGGAGTGCGAAACGGCGGGTCACGGCACGAGTATCGGCTTGGGCTTCGCCGCCCGCGACGCGTTCCCCTCCCCCGTTACAGGAGCTTTACTCCCGTTCGTCCCGGCAACCACCAGTTCCAGCGGCCGAGGAGGCGCATCGCCGCTGGGACGATCACGAGCCGGACGAGGGTCGCGTCGAGCAGGATCGCAGCGCCGAGCCCGACGCCGAGCTCCTTGATCGCCGGCGAGCCGGAGACGGAGAACGAAGCGAACACCGCCACCATCACCGCGGCGGCGCTCGTGATCGTCCGCGCCGAGCGGACGAGCCCCTCGGCGACCGCCCGCTCGTTGTCGCCGTGCGCGATCCACCGCTCGCGGATCCGTGACAGCAGGAACACCTCGTAGTCCATCGACAGCCCGAACGTGACCGCGAGGACGAGCGACGGGACGACCGTGTCGACGTAGCCCGGCGCGTGGTAGCCGGTCCAGTTCGCCCAGCCCCACTGGAAGACGGCGACGAGCACGCCGTAAGCGGCGCCGACACTGAGCAGGTTCATCACGACCGCCTTCAGCGGAAGCAGCACGCTCCGGAAGAGCACAAGGAGCACGAGGTACGAGACCCCGAGGATGAAGACGAGGATTTTCCACAGGCCGCCGACGATCGCACGCTCGATGTCCTGGTCGAACACCGTCGATCCGCCGAGCAGCGCACCGGGACCAGCGACGGCGCGGATCCGGGCCACGATCCGGCGAGCGGGCACGGACTCGGGCTGCGCCGCGATCCGCGCGTCGACAAGCCATAGCGCTCCTCCGGTCTCCCGCACCGGCGGCGTCACCGACAGGACGCCGGGGACGGCCGCGATCCGCCGCGCGACGGCCGGGGCATCCCGCTGCAGGACAACGTGGACCGGAGAGGCGAACCCCGGCCCCGCGAGAGCCATCACCCGCTCGGTCGCCACGCGCACCTCCGAGCCGGCCGGAAGCTCGCTGAGGCCGCGGTTGAACGTCTGCATCGCGAGAAACGGCGAGGCGAGGAGCAGCATCGTCGCCGCCCCGCCGAGCAGGAAGAGCCACGGCCGCCGCATCACGCGGCAGGCCCAGGCCGTCCAGAACGGCCCTCCCTGCTCTCCCCGCACGGCCCACGGCAGCGGCACGCGCAGCCGCTCGACGCGCCGGCCGGCGAACGCGAGGAGCGCGGGCAGCAGCGTCACCGCCGCGAGTACGGCGAGGCAGAGGACGATGATCGCGCCGACGGCGAGGGAGCGGATCCCCTCGATGTCGATTGCGAAGAGGCCGGTGAGCGAGACCGCGACAGTCGCTCCGCTGAAGAGCACGACCTTCCCCGACGTCGTGAGCGCCCGCCGCAGCGCCTCCTGAGGAGCCGCTCCGCCCGCGAGCTCGCCGCGGTAGCGGCTGACGATGAAGAGCGAGTAGTCGACGGCGACGCCGATCCCGATCATCGAGGCCATGTTCGTGACGTAGACCGAGAGCTCGGTTGCACGCGATAGCCAGTAGACCGCGGCACCGGAGAGGAAGACGGCAGCGAACCCGAGCGCGAGCGGCGCGACGGCGGCGACGAGCGTCCCAAACGCGGCGAGCAGGATGAGCAGGATGAGCGGGAAGCCGAACTCCTCGCCGCGCGTGAGCTCGTGCTTCGCAACTTGCTGGAAGTTCGACCAGATCGCCGGCTCGCCGAGCACGCGCGTCTGCACGGTTGTGTTCGTCTCCACGAACTCGCGCCGCAGCGTGGTCGCCTCGTCGATCGCCTGCGAGCTCGCCTGCGCGGAGGCCACGGGAAGCAGCGCCGCCCGGCCTCCCTCGAGCAGCTTCGGGACGCCCGGATGCAGTGCCTGTCGGCGGAGGGCGGGCGCGATCGCGTCGAGCCGCCGGCGCACCGCCGCCGAACTGTCGCCCGTGACGAAGAACGTGAACGCCGGAGGCGTGACGCCGGGGAAGCGGCCGAGCAGATGCGACACGGCGAGCGACGGGCTTCCCGGGACGTCCCAGCCGCCGCCCGTCAAGTGCGACGTCTGGTGGAGCGAGAACCAGGCGCACGACGCGAGCAGCGCGAGCCAGACGGCGACGACTGCGCGCCGCTGGCGCCAGGCACCGTCGGCGAGGCGGGCAAGAAGCCGCTCGGACAGCACCCTTCGAGCGTAGTGTCCCGTCCATCCGACCGACAGGTAGACTTACCGCAACGTTTTTCGAGGCGACGAAGCCTCGGCAGCCACGCTGAAGTGGCCGCCGGGGCTTTTTGCATTTCTGGATTCGTAATCAAGGAGGAGAAGGGATGGCATACGTGGAGAGCAAGAACCGGGCGACATCGGATCCGGCCGAGCGCAAGAAGGTTCTCGCGGAGATCAAGTCCCGCGGGATCGACGACGTGCTTCTCTGGTTCACCGATCTCGAAGGACACCTCAAGAGCTTCTCGATCTCGATCAGCGAGGCGGAGGGCGCGCTCGACGACGGGATGGGCTTCGACGGCTCGTCGATCACCGGCTTCAACGCGATCGAGGAGTCGGACATGGTCGCAATCCCCGATCCCGAGACGTTCCGCGTCCTGCCGGACGGCTTGACCGCGCGGATGATCTGCGACATCGTCACGCCCGACGGCGAGGCGTACGCCGGCGACCCGCGCCACGTCCTGCGCCGCGCGCTCGAGCGGATGGAGGGCATGGGCTTCGAGACCTTCAACGTCGGCCCCGAGGCGGAGTACTTCCTCTTCAAGGACGAGAAGGGAACGGAGACGCTCGACGAGGGCGGCTACTTCGCGCAGACCACGCTCGACGCAGCGACGGGCGTCCGCCGCGACACCATCCGGGCGCTCGAGTCGATGGGCATCCCGGTCGAGTACCACCATCACGAGGTCGGCCCGTCCCAGCACGAGATCGACATCCGCTACGCGGGCGCGCTCGACATGGCCGACTACATGCTCACGTACCGGCTCGTCGTGAAGGAGGTCGCGAAGCAGCACGGCTACCACGCGACGTTCATGCCGAAGCCGCTGTTCGGGGAGAACGGCTCGGGGATGCACACCCACATGTCGCTCTTCACCGGCGGACACAACACGTTCTTCGACGGGGACGACAAGTGGCACCTCTCCGACACGGCGAAGGCGTTCATCGCCGGGCAGCTCCGCCACGCGCGCGAGCTATCGGCGGTCTTCGCGCAGTGGGTCAACTCCTACAAACGGCTCGTGCCGGGCTTCGAGGCGCCGGTCTACGTCGCGTGGTCGCAGCGGAACCGCTCCGCGCTGATCCGGATCCCGCTCTACAAGCCGGGTTCCGAGCAGGCGACGCGCGCCGAGATCCGTTGCCCCGACCCGGCCTGCAACCCGTACCTCACCTTCGCGGCGCTCCTCCACGCGGGGCTCGAGGGGATCGAGCAGGGCTACGAGCTGCCGGATCCGATGGAGACGAACCTCTACCACCTCACGCCCGAGCAGCGGCGCGAGCGCGGCATCGTCTCCCTCCCCGAAACGCTCGGCGAGGCGATCCAGGAGCTGTCGCAGTCGGAACTGATGAAGAAGGCGCTCGGCCCGCACATCTTCGACCGCTACGTCGAGCTGAAACGGAAGGAATGGGACGAGTACCGCGTCCAGCTCACCGACTGGGAGATGAAGAAGTACCTCGCAGTCCTGTAGGCGACTGACTAAGCGTGGCCGCTGCGGGTCTCCTCCGTCCGCCGCGGCCCGCACCCTTTAGTTCGTGGGCGGACTGTCCTCCGCGCTTCTCCTCCTGATCTTCATCGGCGGCGCCGCCGCGACCTGGGCTGCCGGGACGATGCTCTCGAAGACGACCGACGCCCTCGACGCGCGGCTCGGCCTCGGCGACGACATCGGCGGGCTCATCTTCCTCTCGCTCGCCGGCAGCCTGCCGGAGCTCGCGATCACGATCTCGGCGGCCGCTTCGGGCAATCTCGGACTGGCGGCAGGAAACCTGATCGGCGGCATCGCGATCCAGACGATGGTCTTGCTGATCTGCGATTACGCGGTCGGGCCGAAGCGGCCGCTGACGTACCTCGTCGGGCGCCTCACGCCGGTGCTCGAAGGGCTGCTCGTGATCATCCTCGTCGCGGGCGTCGAGATGGGCTCCCTCCTCAAGACCTCCACCGCCATCGCCGGACGTATCAACCCGGCTTCGATCGGGATCGTCGTCGTTTGGGTCGTCGGCATCTACGTCATCAATCGTGCCTCCAAGAACCCGCGCTGGAACGTCGAGATGCCGGGCAGTAGCCCCGGACGCCGCCGTCGCGAACGCGCGCATCCCGCCCAGCCGCACCCGTTCGCGAGCTGGACGACGGCGCGCGTTGCCGGCCTGTTCGGACTCGCCTCCGTCGTCACGCTCGGCGCGGGTGTCATGCTCGAGGAGAGCGGCAACGAGCTCGCGAACCGCGTGGGCGTGAACGGTGTGATCTTCGGCGCGACGGTGCTCGCGGCGGCGAGCGCGCTACCCGAGATCTCGTCCGGGATCGCGGCCGTGGCGCTCGGCGACCACGCGCTCGCGATGGGCGACATTCTCGGCGGCAACGCCTTCCAGGTCTGCCTCTTCCTCGTCGCGGACATCGTCGCCGGCCAGCCGGTGCTGGAGTCCGCCGGGCATCAGAACGCTTGGCTCGCCGCGCTCGGTATCACGCTGACCGGGATCTACGGCTTCGGCGTGATCATCCGGCCGGACCGCTGCCGCGCGCGACTGGGGCCGGACTCGCTCATTGCGCTGGCCGTCTTCGCGATAGGCATAGCCGGATTGTTCTTCGTCGGCCAGTAGCGACGGGTACCGCCCGCAGGCGGCACCCGTCGTTGCCCCACTTAGGGCTGCGCGTGGGGCGTGGAGACCGGCGCGGTCCCCGGCTGCGTCCACAAGTAGCTCGAGGACGCGTACCGCACGCCGAGCATCGACACCGTCGCGTGCAGCTGAGGCTGCGCGTGCGGCGTGATGACGGGAGCCGTTCCCGGTTGCTGCCACTGATACGAGGAGCCAGGGACGAATGCACCGGCTGAAGCGATCGCGACCGACAGCGCAGTCGCGCCAACGACCGCGAGCGCCAGGAGACGGTTACGCATTGCTGCCTCCTTTCGCTGCGGATCGTTCCACCACTGACGCGCTCGCGCATCGGTAGAAGCGAGTAATCCGCCGGCGTTGCCTCGGCCTAGCTAATCGGCTTGGCGTAGGCGACGAGCGTGGCCAGGTTCAACGCGTCTTGCCGCTGGATCGAGTTGTTGAGCGAGTCGTCGCCGGAGACCGAGGCGGTCGCCTGGATGAGGACACTCGTCCCACCGCTGTTGACGCAACGCCATGCCTGCTGATCTTCGTAGGTCGCCGACCACGAGACGCTGACGCCGCTCAGCGTGAAGGTGTGCATCGCATCTCCTCTCGGGTAGCAGTACCCGCTCCCGACGCCGAACGACGGCTGGCCCGCCCCGGTGAAGTAGAGATCGAAGCCGTATTGGCTCACGTCGTCGGACGCGTATTGGAAACCGGCCGGGAGCCGCGTCGGAAAGTACGCGAGCTTGGGGTTCTCGCGGGCAATCGTCTCCTGGACGCTCACAGGAACGGCCGCCGAGTAGTGCGGACCACCCGGCTGCCAGACCATGAGGCCGACGATGGCGAGCAGGAGCAGCCCGCTCGCGCAGCTCGCCCACAGCGGCCCGCGCGAGGAGACGAGCGCGCGGAGCTCCGGGCTCGGGGCGTCTCCCTCCGCCGCGAGCTTCTCCGCGAGATGGCGTGCGTGCCGCGCCGTCCTCCCGCCGTAGCCGCCGAGCACCATCGCCGCGACCCACAGTCCGAGCGCCGACTGGATCCAAGCCGGCGAGAGACCAAGACCCTCGTGCTCGGCGAGCGCAATCCCGAAGCCGAGCGTGAGCAGCGCGCCGGTGCCCACGAGGGCAGCGCCGAACGGCGCGAGGCGCAGGAACGCGTGAATCTCGCTCGGCCGTTCACGCCGGATCGCCGCCAGCTGCAGTACTCCCACGACCGCGCCGCCGGCGAAGAAGCAGAACGCGCCGAGCAGGTGGAAGAAGAGAAAGACATTCGTCACGGGCGCGGCTCCTACGATAGGCCGACATGGACGCGAGCGAGCGGCATCTGCGGCTGCTGACGGAGACCAGCGCGGCCGTCAACTCGACACTCGACCTCGAGGAGGTTCTCCACCTCGTCGCGGACAAGGTCGCTGCCGCGCTCGAGGCGGACGCGTGCTTCGTCTACCTCTACGACGAGGCGGCCGGCGAGCTCGTCCTCCGCGCGACGCGCGGCACGCCGCTCGACGAGATGACGCGCCGGCCGCGGCTGCGCGTCGGCGAGGGGATAACCGGAACGGCGGCTGCGGAGCTCCGGCCCGTGGCCATCGCGGCCGAGGCGCATCTCGACCCGCGCTGGAAGGAGTTCCCGAACCTGCCGGAGTCGGAGTACGAGTCGATCCTCGCCGTCCCGATCCTCGCGCGCGACCAGCTCGCCGGCGCGCTCAACGTCCGCACGCGCGCGCCGCGCGAGTTCAGCGCCGCCGAGATCGAGCTGCTGGAGGCGATCGCGAGCCAGGTGGCGCAGTCGATCGTCCACGCGAAGCTCTACGCCGACGCGCAGCGCCGCGTCGCCGAGCTCGAGGCGCTCGCGCGGATCTCCGAGGCGGTCTCCGAGTCCCTCTATCTCGAGGAGTCGCTCGAGGCGATCGTCAAGACGACGATGGACGCGGTGCAGGCGACGGGCGCCGCGCTCGTGCTCGAGGACGGCCGGATCGCGTGGCCGGAGGGACGCGCCGGCACGCACGCCGTCCGCACACCGCTCCGCTGGAAGCGGCGCGAGATCGGCGAGCTCGTCGCGGACAAGGACGTCCCGTTCACCGACGAGGAGCGCGCGCTGCTCGAGGCGATCGCGCACCACGCCGCCGTCGCGCTCGAGCACGGGCGCGCCGTGATGCGCGGCGTCCTCGCCCAGGAGATCCACCACCGCGTCAAGAACAACCTCCAGACGGTCGCCTCGCTCCTCCGCCTGCAGGCGACCGCGGACGGCGTCAACCCGCGCGAGGCGCTCGAGCACTCGGTGAACCGGATCCTCGCGATCGCCGCAGTCCACGAGGCGCTGACCGAGCAGCGGGAGGAGGACGTCGATCTCGCGGAGCTGATCGACCGGCTCCGGTCGATGCTCGTGCAGGGGCTCGGCGCCGGCCGCGACGTCGAGGCTTACCTCGAGCAGGTCTCCCTCGCCGGCAGTCGCGCGACCGCGCTCGCGCTCGTCTTCTCCGAGCTGCTCCAGAACGCGCTCGAGCACGGCGCCGGAGCCGTGCGAATCGAACTCGCGCACCGGAACGGCGACGTCGTCCTCGCGATCGCCGACGAGGGCGGCGGCACCGACGGTGCGCCCGACGGCACGGGCCTCTCGATCGTCCGCGCGCTGGTCGCCGACGAGCTGCAGGGGAGCTTCGCGCTCGCGGGCGCGCGCGCCGAGGTGGTGTTCCCGGCATGAAGGAATGGTCGGAGGTGCTGATCCACGTGCGGCGCGGGGACGAGTTCCTCGTCGCCCACCGGGCGCCCGGCCACGGCGAGTACTGGCACGTCATCGCCGGTGGCGTCGAGGATGGTGAGGAATGGCACGCGGCCGCCGTGCGCGAACTGCGGGAGGAGACGGGTCTCGAGGCCGAGCGGCTGGAGCCGATCGGCGAGTTCGCGTACGTCCGCGAGTCGTGGGAGAGCGAGCCCGACCTCCGCGTCGAAGTTCACGCCTTCCTCGTCGACGTCCCCGCGGGCTGGGAGCCGACGCTCGACCACGAGCACGACGACTACCGCTGGCTACCGCGCGGCGAGGCGGCCATGCTCCTCTTCTGGCCAGAGCCCGCCCAGCTGCTGCGAGCACTGCCGTGACCGAGCTCTGGCACTTCAGCGAAGACGCGTCGCTCGGCCGCTTCGTCCCGCGGGACGGCAAGGTCTGGGCGATCGACGCCGCGCACCAGTGGCTCTACTGGTTCCCGCGCGACTGCCCGCGCGCGTGCTTCTGGGCGGTCGACTCGACCTCGGAGGAGGACGTCGAGCAGTGGCTGGACGGCGACCGCGAGCGGCGCGTGGCCGTGATCGAGAGCACCTGGCTCGAGCACGTGCGCGCGGTGCGGCTCCATGGGTACCGGATGCCGCCGGAGCCGTTCGACATCGTCCAGGACGAGCGGTTCTACATCGCGTCGACACCGGTCGCGGCGGTCGAGCGGCTCGAAGTCGGCGACCTGCTCGCCCGGCACGCGGCCGAAGGCGTCGAGTTCCGCGTCGCGCCGTCCCTCTATCCGCTCTGGGATCGCGTTATCGAGACGACGCTCGACTACAGCGGGATCAGGCTCCGGAACGCGGTACGCGCGTGAGGATCCTGATCGCCGAGGACGAGACGATCATCCGCCTCGACCTCCGGCAGCTGCTCGAGCGCGCCGGCTTCGAGGTCTGCGCCGAGGCGAAGGACGGCGAGGAGGCGGTCGCGCTCGCGCGGTCGGAGGAGCCGGAGCTCGCGATCCTCGACGTCAAGATGCCGAAGCTCGACGGGATCGAGGCGGCGCGGCGGATCCTCGAGGAGCGGCCCGTCCCGATCGTGATGCTCACCGCGTACGGCCAGCAGGAGCTCGTCTCGCGGGCGGTCGAGGCGGGCGTGTTCGGCTACCTCGTCAAGCCGTTCCGCGAGCAGGATCTTCTCCCCGCGATCGCTGCCGCGCGCGCCCGCCACGAGGAGCTGCAGGCGCTGCGCGCCGAGGCGGAGTCGCTCGCCGACGCGCTCGCCGCGCGCAAGGTGATCGAGCAGGCGAAAGGGCTCCTGATGGAGAAGGAGCAGCTGAGCGAGCAGGAGGCGTTCGCGCGCCTGCGCAAGGCGAGCCAGGCGTCGGGCCGGCCGCTTAAGGCGATCGCGGAGGCCGTCGTGACGACGCTGACCGGAGACGGGGAATGAGCGGCGAACATCCCAACGCCGCCCTCGTCCGGCGCGTCTTCGCGGCCTTCGGCCGGGATCCGAAGGCGATCGCCGCCGCATTCGACCGCGAGATCGTCTGGCGCGTCCCGGGCGACACGGTCATGTCCGGCGAGTACCGCGGCCGGATCGACGTCATGGAGTTCCTCCGCCGCACCGGCCTCGAGACCGGCGGCACGTATCGCAGCAGCCTCCACACGGTCTTTGCGGACGATGAGTGGGCGGTCGCGATCTATCGGGCAATGGGAACGCGGAACGGCTTGGACCTCGACGTCGAGCAGGCGCTCGTGATCCGACTCCGCGACGGGATGTGGCAGGACGTCACCGCCGTCCCGCTCGACTCTGCGTTCGAGCGCTTCTGGGCCTAGACCTGCGCCTGCTCGAATAGCTCTTCCCAGCGTTCGAGCAGCGCCTTGAGCGCGTCACGGCTGCGCTTGTGCGCGGCGAGGATGTCGACGTCCGTCCAGTCCGTGGCGAGCTTCGTCTCGAGCTCCGCGACCTCCGCCTCGCGCAACGCGATCTCGGCCTCCAGCTTCTCCAGCTCAGAGGGACGCGGCTTCGTCGCGGCGGGAGGCTTCGGCTTCGCCGCCTTCGGCTTCTCGTCCGCCGCGGGCTTCGCCCGCGCGGCGTTCTCCTCGCGCCGGCGCACAAGATCCGCCCAGCCGCCGTCGTAGGCGTGAAGCTCACCGTCCTCGATCGCGAGCGTCCGCTCGGCGATCGCGTCAAGCAGGGCGCGGTCGTGGGAGACGAGCAGCACCGTGCCGGGGAACGCTTCGAGCGCGCCTTCGAGCGCCTCGCGGCTCTCGAGGTCGAGGTGGTTCGTCGGCTCGTCGAGCACGAGGAAGTTCGCGCCGCTCGCAACCGTCACGGCCAGCGCGAGCCGCCGCCGCTCGCCGCCGGAGAGCACCGCGACTGCCTTCTCGTGTGCGTCCCAGCCCGAGAAGAGGAACCTCCCCAGCAGCTTCTGCGCTTCGGGCCGCGCGAGCCCGGTCATCGTCTGTACGCACTGGAGGACGGAGCCGCGCGCGTCGAGCTCCATCTCCTGCTGGGAGAAGTAGCCGATCTGGACGCCGTGCCCGATGCGAACCCCTTCGCCCTTCACGAGCCGCTCGAGCAGTGTCGTCTTGCCGGAGCCGTTCGGCCCGACGAGCGCGACGTGCTCGCCGCGCTCGATCGCGAAGCTCACGCTCGGGAGAAGCGCGCGGCCGGGGACGGCGACCTCCAGCCCGTCCGCCTCGACGACCGTCCGTCCGCTGCGCGCCGGCTTGAGGAACTCGAAGCCGAGCCCGCGCGTGCGCCGCGAGAGGAGCGTGACCTGGTCGGCGTGCCCGCTCTTCTCCTGCTGGAGGCGCTCGATCTGCGTGAGCTTCGCCTGCGCCTGCTTCGCCTTGTCCTTCTTGGCGCGGAACCGCTCGACGAAGCGCTCGAGGCGCGCGATGTCGGCCTGGACGCGCGCTACCTCCTTCTGCGCGTGCAGCATCCGCGCCGCCTTCTCCCGCCGCCAGGCGTGCCACGGGCCGGGGAAGAACGTCCCGCGGCCGGCCTCGACCTCGAGCGTCGCTGTCGTCACGGCTTCGAGAAACCAGCGGTCGTGCGCCACGAGGATCACGGCGGCGTCGAGCACGTTGAGCTCGCGCTCGAGCCACTCGAGGTTCGCAACGTCGAGGTGGTTCGTCGGCTCGTCGAGGAGGAGCAGGTCGGGATCGCCGCCGAGCGCGCGCGCGAGCGACGCACGCGTCAGCTCGCCGCCGGAGAAGGTCCGCAGCGGCCGGTCGAGATCCTCTTCCGCGAAGCCGAGCCCGCGCAGGACGGACGCCGCGTGATCGCGCCAGCCGTACCCACCCGCGTGCTCGAGCTGCGCCTGCGCCTGCGCGTAGCGGTTCAGCGTCGCCTGGTCGTGCGCCCCGCCGGCCATCGCCTGCTCGAGCTCGCGCAGCTCGTCCTCGAGCGCTACGAGATCGCGCGCGCCGGAGAGGACGTACTCGCGCAGCGACATGGCCTGCTCGAGCGGCGGCCGCTGGTCGTGCAGCGCGACGCGCGTCCCTTTCTGGAACGCAAGCTCGCCGCCGTGCTTCTCGGTCTCGCCGGCGAGGATCCGCAGTAGCGTCGTCTTCCCGGCGCCGTTCGGGCCGGAGAGCGCGACGCGGTCGCGCCGCTCGACGGAGAAGGACACGCCATCGAAGAGGACGTTCCCCGCGAACTCCTTGCGCAGGTTGGATGCGATTACGACTGCCATGGCGGGGCCACTGTAGATTCGGTCCGTGGGGACGACGAGGTCGGGAGAGCTGCGGAGAATCGCGCAGCGCGTCGCGGACTCCTTCCCGCCGGAGGTCGAGGACGTCGTGCTTACGGGCTCCGCGGCCCGCGGCATGGCCGACGAACTCTCGGACATCGAGCTCCTCGTGATCTCGGAGCGACTTCCCGAGGAACTCCCGCTGGCGGATCCCCAGACGTGGTCACCGGGGATCGACGGCGCGATGTGGTACGGCGGCTCCTTCGGCGGCGAGAGCGTCGAGCTCGTCTGGTGGTTGCCGGCGTACGTGGAGGAGCGCGTGCGCGCCATCGCGGCGGGCGAGATCGTCGACCACGCGAGACTGCGCACAGCCGAGGCGATGGTCAACGGGATTCCTCTGCGCGGCGAGCGCCACGCCGGCTGGGTTACGCGGCTCGAATCCTTTCCGCCAGGGCTCGCCGCGCGCATCATCGACGATGCGGCAGACGAATGGATCGACCCGGTGGAGTCGCAACGCACGATTCCGCGCGCCGGCGACGGCCTCGTCCTCGCACAGGCTCTGGTCACCACGGCAGAGGGAATCCTCCGCGTGGTGTTCGCGCTCAACGAGGAGTGGGTGCCCGGTTGGAAGCGCCTCGCGCTGCGCGTCGAGCCGCTCGCGGTCAAGCCAGAACGCCTGGCAGAGCGGATCGACGCCGCGATCCGGGCGCTCGATCTCCAGGCCCTGCGGTCGCTCGCAGCCGAGACGCTCGCGCTCGCTCCGCCGACGGACAAGACGCGGCTCGCACATGAGCGGCTCTTGGAGCCTCTCTGAGCCTTATCGTTCTCCCGATGCCGAACACCGAGCTCGAGCAGCGGTCGATCGACACCATCCGGACGCTGTCGATGGATGCCGTCCAGAAGGCGAACGCAGGGCATCCCGGCACCGCGATGGCGCTCGCGCCGCTCGCCTATCTCCTCTACCGCGAGGTCATGCAGCACAGCCCGGCGAAGCCCGACTGGCCAAACCGCGACCGGTTCGTCCTCTCGGCGGGCCACGCCTGCATCCTCCAGTACACGACGCTCCATCTCGCGGGCTACAAGATCTCGCTCGAGGACCTGAAGCAGTTCCGGCAGTGGGGATCGATCACGCCGGGCCATCCGGAGGTGCACCACACGCCCGGCATCGAGGCCACGACGGGGCCGCTCGGCCAGGGATTCGCCAACGGCGTCGGCTTGGGCCTCGCCGAGCGCTTCCTCGCCGACCGCTACAACCGCCCGTACGACGAGATCGTCGACCACCGCGTCTACGTCATCTGCTCCGACGGCGACATGATGGAGGGCCTCTCGAACGAGGCCGCCTCGATCGCCGGGACGAACGGCCTCGGCAAGCTCGTCTACTTCTACGACGACAACCACATCACGATCGACGGCACGACGTCGATCTCCTTCTCCGGTGAGGACAAGGCCGCGCGGCTCGCGGCGCAGGGCTGGCACGTCCAGCACCTCGACGACGCGAACGACCTCGACGGCCTGCGCGCGGCGATCGCGAATGCGCAGGCGGAGGAAGAGCGGCCGTCGCTCGTCGTGATCCGCTCGCACATCGCCTTCGGCGCGCCGCACGCGATCGACACCGCGAAGGCGCACGGCTCCCCGCTCGGTGACGCCGAAGTGCGCGCGACCAAGGAGGCGCTCGGCTGGGATCCCGACAAGACGTTCGTCATCCCGCAGGACGTCGCCGAGCACATGAACGTGGCCGAGCGCGGCAAGGCGCAAGAGAGGGAGTGGCACGCGCGCTTCGACGCGTGGGGCGCGAAGTACCCGGCGCTCAACAAGGACTGGACGCAGGCGCACACGGGCAAGCCGCACCCCGGCTGGCTCGAGGCGCTGCCGACCTTCGAGCCGGGCGAGGAGGTCGCGACGCGCGACGCCGGCGCCACGACGATGGAGGCGTTCAAGAAGTTCACGCCGACGATGGTCGGCGGCGCCGCGGACCTCGTCGAGTCGACGAAGACGGAGTTCAAGGGCGGCGGGCTCTTCTCCGCCACGCACGCCGGCCGCAACGTCCCGTTCGGGATCCGCGAGCACGCGATGGGCTCGATCGTGAACGGCCTCGCGCTGCACGGCGGAATCGTCCGGCCGTACGGCTCGACGTTCCTCGTCTTCTCCGACTACATGCGGCCGGCGGTCCGCCTCTCGGCGCTCTCGTCGCTGCCCGTCGCGTGGGTCTGGACGCACGACTCGGTCGGCTTGGGCGAGGACGGCCCGACGCACCAACCGGTCGAGCACTACGCCGCGCTGCGCGCGATCCCGAACCTCTGGTTCGTCCGCCCGGCCGACGCGAAGGAGACGGTCGGCGCGTGGCGCGTCGCGCTCGAGCGCGAGGGTCCCGTCGCGTTTGCGCTGACCCGCCAGAAAGTTCCGACCCTCGAGCAGACGACGGTGGACGGCGTGGCGCGCGGCGCCTACGTCCTCTGGGAGAGCGACGACGCGAACGGCGCGCCGGATGTAGTACTCCTCGCTACGGGTTCTGAGGTTCACCTCGCGCTCGAGGGCGCGCAGAAGCTCGCCGGGCAGGGGACAAGCGCGCGCGTCGTCTCGATGCCGTGCTGGGAGCTGTTCGAGGCGCAGCCGCAGGAGTACCGCGACGAGGTGCTGCCGCCCGATGCCAAGGCGCGGCTCTCGATCGAAGCGGGCGTCGCCCAGGGCTGGGCGAAGTGGGTCGGAGACGAGGGCGACTCGCTCTCGATCGAGCGGTTCGGAGCCTCGGCGCCTGGCCCGACCGTGCTCGAGCACCTTGGCTTCACCGTCGACGCCGTCGTCGAGCGGGCGCTAGCGCTGCGGACGCGCGTCTCCTCGTGAACGTCGCGGTCGCGTTCGACCATCGCGGCGTCCACCTGCGCGACCGCATCCTCCAGACGCTGCAGCAGGAGGGTCACATGGTCGTGGACCTCGGGACGGACACGGACGCGATCCGCATCGACTATCCCGACAAGGCAGCCGAGCTCGGCGCCGCGATCCTCGACGGCCGGGCGGAGCGCGGCGTGCTCGTCTGCGGCTCGGGCGTCGGCGCCTCGGTGGCGGCCTGCAAGGTCGCCGGGATCCGCGCGGCGATCTGCCACGACGTCTACTCCGCTCATCAGGGAGTCGAGCACGACGACATGAACGTCCTCTGCCTCGGCTCGGAGGTGATCGGTCCGAGCCTCGCCTCCGACCTCGTGAGCGCCTTCCTCGCTGCGAAGTTCGACGGAGGCGAACGCTACGTCGCCAGACTGGAGAAGGTCAAGGAGATGGAGAAGGGGATGCTCAATGGCTAAGTCGAGACTGGACAAGCTGAGCGCGCAGGGGCAGTCGGTCTGGATCGACTACCTGTCCCGCGACATGCTCGAGCGGGGCGAGCTGAAGCGGATGATGGGTGAGGACGCCGTCGTCGGCGTGACCTCGAATCCGACCATCTTCCAGAAGGCGATCTCGCAGGGAAACGCGTACGACGAACAGCTGAAGGAGCTGCTCGCCGAGGAGACCGATCCGAAGGAGATCTTCCTCAACCTCTCGGCGCGCGACGTCGCGGCCGCGCTCGACCTGCTGACGCCGGTGCACGAGAAGAACGGCCAGGACGGGTTCGTCTCGTGGGAGGTCGACCCGACCCTCGCGTACGACACCGAGGGGACGTTCGCCGAGGCGATGCGGCTCCACAGCTGGATCGCGCGACCGAACCTCTACGTGAAGATTCCTGCGACGAAGCCCGGCCTCGCCGCGATCGAGGACTGCGTCGCGCACGGCAAGAACATCAACGTCACGCTGATCTTCTCCCTCGAGCGGCACCGGGAGACGATGGAGGCGTACCTCCGCGGCCTCGAGCGGCTCGTCGCCGGCGGCGGCGACCCGAGCACCGTCTACTCCGTCGCGAGCTTCTTCGTCTCCCGCGTCGACACCGAGGCCGACAAGCGGCTCGACGCGATCGGGACGAAGGGGGCGCTCGCGCTGCGCGGCAAGCTCGCCGTCGCGAACGCACGCATCGCCTATGAGAACTACGAGGCGACGTTCAGCGGGCCGCGCTGGGAGTACCTGAAGGGCAAGGGCGCGAATCCGCAGCGCTGCCTCTGGGCCTCCACCTCCACGAAGAATCCGGAGTACCGCGACGTCCTTTATGTCGAGGATCTGATCGGCCCCGAGACGGTGAACACGATGCCGGAGGAGACGATCGCGGCCTTCCAGGATCACGGCGAGGTGGACGGTGACACCGTGAAGAAGGGGCTCAAGAAGGCGCACGCGCTGCTCGACGAGCTCGGGGCGGCCGGCGTCGACTACGACGACGTGACGAAGACGCTCGAGCTGGAGGGCGTGCAGAAGTTCGCCGACTCCTTCGCCGAGCTCCTCGACGGCGTGAGTGCGAAGCGCGAGGCCGTCACCGCCTAGCGTGGAGAAAGGCAGCCTCATCGAGCGGATCTGGGAGCGCGACGCCTCGACCTGGACCGGGAAGGACGAGGCGCAGTGGCTCGGCTGGCTCGACGAGCCGCTCCGGATGCAGGAGCAGCTCGACGGGATCCGCCGCTTCGCCGACTCCCTGCGCGACGAGATCGACGACGTCGTCCTGTTCGGGATGGGCGGCTCCTCGCTCGCGCCGGAGGTTCTGCGCCAGACGTTCGCCGTCGACTCGTTCCACGTCCTCGACACGACCCATCCGAAGGCGATCCGCGCGCTCGAGGAGCAGCTCGACCTCGACCGGACGCTCTTCGTGGCCGCGTCGAAGTCCGGGACGACGCTAGAGACGCGCTCCCACACGGAGCTGTTCTGGGACAAGACGAAGGGCAAGCTGCCCGGGCACTTCGCGACGGTCACCGACCCCGGCTCCGACCTCGAGCGCCTCGCGCGGGAGCGGGAGTTCGGCGCGATCTTCTCCGGCGAACCGTCGATCGGCGGCCGCTACTCGGCGCTCTCCCCGTTCGGAATCGTGCCGGCCGTGCTGATGGGCATCGACGCGAGCGCGCTCCTCGACCGTGCGCAGGAGATGCGCGAGGCGTGCCGCTCCGGCAACACGAATCCGGGCCACGAGCTCGGAGAAGCGTTTGGCGAAGGCTGGAAGGAGGGCCGCGACAAGATCTGCATCGCCGCGACTCCCGGCAGTTTCGGGCTCTGGGCCGAGCAGCTCATCGCGGAGTCGACCGGGAAGCTCGGCAAGGGGCTCATCCCCGCTCCCGGCGAGTCGCCCGACGACAAGGATCGGCAGGCGGCGACACCGGAGATCCCCGACCCGCTCGCGCTCGGCGCGGAGTTCTTCCGCTGGGAATTCGCGGTCGCGGTCGCCGGGGCGTACCTCGAGATCAATCCGTTCGACCAGCCCGACGTGCAGGCGGCGAAGGACAAGACGAACGAGGTGCTCGCGACCGGGAACGATCCGGAGCTCGAGCGGGAAGGCTCGATCGAGGAGCTGCTTGCCCAGGCGAAGGACGGCGACTACGTCTGCGTACAGGCGTTCGTGAACCCGGCCACCGACCTCACCCCGCTCGTCGACCGGCTCCGCCGCGAGAGCGGCTGCGTCGTCACGCACGGCTACGGCCCGCGCTATCTCCACTCCACCGGCCAGCTCCACAAGGGCGGCCCGAACACCGGCCTCTTCCTCCAAGTCGTCGACGACGAGGGCGAGGAGCTGCCGATTCCCGGCAAGCCGTTCGGCTTCCGGCGGCTCATCCGCGCGCAGGCCGAGGGCGACTTCGAGTCGCTCAAGGCGCGCGGCCGCCGCGTCGCGCGCATCCACGCAGAGGAGATCTAGCCATGCAGATCGGAATGGTCGGACTGGGACGGATGGGCGCGAACATGACCGAGCGCCTCACCGCCGCCGGCCACGACCTCAAGACCTACGACCCGAGCGTCGACTCCACCGCGAAGTCGCTCGAGGAGCTCGCGCAGCAGCTCGACGCGCCGCGCTCCGTCTGGCTGATGGTGCCGGCGGGAATCGTCGACTCGGTCGTCTCCGAGCTCGCGCCGCACCTGGCCGAAGGCGACACGATCGTCGACGGCGGCAACTCCTATTACGTCGACGACCTCCGCCGCCAGGCCGACCTGCGCGACAGGAAGATCCACTACGTCGACGCGGGCGTGAGCGGAGGCGTCTGGGGACGCGAGCGCGGCTACTGCCTGATGGTCGGCGGCGACGACGAAGCGGTCAAGAGGCTCGAGCCAGTCCTCGAAGCGCTCGCGCCGGGACCAGGCGAGGTGCCGCGCACACCCGGCCGCAAGGGGAAGCACGCGGCCGAGGAGCAGGGCTGGCTCCATTGCGGCCCGACCGGCGCGGGGCACTTCGTGAAGATGGTCCACAACGGCATCGAGTACGGCCTCATGCAGGCGTACGCCGAGGGCCTCAACGTCCTCAAGCACGCGGACATCGGCCTCCACGCGCAGGAGACGGACGCCGAGACGACGCCGCTCCGCGATCCCGATCACTACAAGTACGAGCTCGACGTCCCCGCCATTGCCGAGCTCTGGCGCCGCGGCTCCGTCATCTCCTCCTGGCTCCTCGATCTGACCGCGCAGGCGCTGCACGAGTCGCCGAACCTCGACGACTACGCCGGCCACGTCAGCGACTCGGGAGAGGGGCGCTGGACGGTGCGGGCGGCGGTGGAGGAAGGCGTGCCGGCGCCGGTGCTCGCGGCCTCGCTGTTCGACCGGTTCGCCTCGCGCGGCGAGGCGGACTGGGGCAACCGCGTCCTCTCCGCGATGCGGAGGGCGTTCGGCGGGCACCTCGAGAAGAGCCCGTAAGCGTGACCGAGAATCCACTCGACGACGGCCTCTCGCTCCGCAAGACACCCGACCCCTGCGTGCTCGTCGTCTTCGGCGCGTCAGGCGACCTGACGCACAAGAAGGTCATGCCGGCGCTCTACGCGCTCGCCATCCGCCGCCTCCTGCCCGAGCGCTTCGCGATCATCGGCGTCGCCCGGACCGACGGCGACACCGAGACGTTCCGCAAGGACATGCAGGGCGCGGTGCAGCAGCACGCGCGCGATCCGTTCCGCCAGGACGTCTGGGACGAGCTCGCGGCGAAGCTCCACTGGCTGACGACCGACTTCGCCGACGCCGGCGGCGAGGACAAGCTCCACACGCTCGTCGACAAGCTCGACAAGAAGGAGAAGCTCGGCGGCAACCGCGTCTTCTATCTCGCCGTGCCGCCGCCCGCGTTCCCGACGATCGTCGACGCGCTCGGCAAGCGGAGGGAGGAGCGCGGCTGGACGCGCATCGTCGTCGAGAAACCGTTCGGCCACGACCTCGAGTCGGCGAAGGAGCTCACGGCGAAGCTCCGCGAGTACTTCCAGGAGGACCAGATCTTCCGAATCGACCACTACCTCGGCAAGGAGACCGTCCAGAACATGCTGGCGCTCCGGTTCGCGAACGGGATCTTCGAGCCGATCTGGAACCGCCAGTTCGTCGACCACGTCCAGATCACCGTCGCGGAGTCGATCGGGATCGAGGGCCGCGCCGGCTACTACGAGCAGGCGGGCGCGATCCGCGACATCTTCCAGAACCATCTCCTGCAGCTCCTCGCCCTGACGGCGATGGAGCCGCCGATCGACTTCACCTCCGACAACGTCCACAACGAGAAGGTCAAGGTGCTGCAGGCGCTGCACGCCCCCGAGCCGAAGTCGGTCGTGCGCGGCCAGTACGGACGCGGCTTCGTCGAGGGCGAGGAGGTCGTCGCGTACCGCGAGGAAGAGGGCGTCGCGCCCGACTCGATGACCGAGACGTTCGTCGCGGCAAAGCTGTTCGTCGACAACTGGCGCTGGGCCGATACGCCGTTCTACGTCCGGATGGGGAAGCGCCTCGCGCGCCGCGAGACGACGATCGCGATCCAGTTCAAGCGCGCGCCGCACCCGCCGTTCGAAGAGACGGCGGCCGAGGGGCTGCGCCCGAACGTCCTCCTCGTCCACATCCAGCCCGACGAGGGCGTCTCGCTCGCGATCGGCGCGAAGGTGCCCGGCCAGGGGATGACGATCCGGACCGTCCACATGGACTTCCTCTACGGCGGCACGTTCCGGACGGGGATGCCGGAGGCGTACGAACGGTTGATCCTCGACACGATGCTCGGCGACTCGACGCTGTTCACGCGCGCGGACGAGGTCGAGGAGCAGTGGATGCTCGTCGACGCGATCGTCGCTGGCTGGGAGCGGGACAAGCCTGCGTTCCCGAACTACCCGGCCGGCACGTGGGGGCCGCCCGCCTCGGACGACCTTCTCCACCGGGACGGACGCTCGTGGCGACGGCATTAGTGCCGTACCGCGCGGGATCCGCCGAGCCCCTGGCGGCTGCAGAGCGTCACGCTGCGGCGCCCTCAGTCGCGGCCATAGGTAGCCCTATGGCCGCTCCCTGCGTCCTTGCATCGTTCGCTCTTCGCGCGCCATGAGCCGGGCGATCCCACCCGGCACGGCACTGAGCTGGGCCAGCGAGGGCGTCCACGTCGCCGACGTCGAGGCGGCGCTCGCCGAACTGCGCGCCGAAGCTGCGGCCGAGGCGCCGTCGATGCGCACCTCGGTGATGACGCATCTCGCGTGGGTGCCGCACGGCTGGCGGGAGGAAGCGCGCGCGGCGCTCGCGGGGATGGCCGAGCGCCATCCGTCGCGGACGATCCTCCTCTTCCCCGAGCCGAACGCCGGCGAGAGCCGCATCGACGCGCGCGCGTCCGTCGAGCGCTGGGACGTCCCGGGCACGGATCGCGGGATGGTCACCGAGGTCATCGAGCTGACGCTGCGCGGCGACCGGGCGAAGGCGCCCGCGAGCGTCGTCGAGCAGTTGCTCATCTCCGACCTGCCGGTCTTTCTCCGCTGGCGCGGCGAGCCGCCGTGGCGGCATTCCGAGCTCGAGCAGCTCGTGGACATCACCGACCGGCTGATCGTCGACTCGACGGAGTGGGACGACCTGCCGCATCCGTACAACCGTCTCGTGGAGCTCTTCCCGCACTGCGCCGCCTCCGACATCGCGTGGGCGAGGACGTCGCGCTGGCGCTCGCACCTCGCAACGCTCTGGCCTGCGATCGCCGAAGTCGGAACGGTACGCGTGACGGGAACCGCCGCGCAGGCATGGCTTCTGTGCGGCTGGCTCCGCTCGCGGCTCGACCGCCCAGACATCGAGCTCGAGCATGAGGAGGCGGAGACGCTGGAAGGAGTCGCGCTCGATGGGAAGGCGGTGCCGCTGCCGCCGGGCGATCCGCCGGCACCGAGTGACGTCCTCTCCGACGAGCTCGAGCGCTTCACACCCGATCCCGTCTACGAAGCTTCCGTGCTCGCGACTACTTCTTGACGACCTTGAAGTGGCCGGACTTGCGGTGGCCGACCGTGACTACCTGCAGCTTCGGCGCGCTCACCACGAGGCGGGTCGGAGACGACCATGCCATCGCCTGCGCACCGGTGGGCAGGTTGTAGTCGAAGCCGCGGACGCGGTACCACCAGGTGTTCGGGCGCAGCGGCAAGACGAGCGACGTCGCGAACGTGAGACGCGCGCCGGCCGGCCGGAACGGATACGGGCTCTTCGACCACTGCACTTCGTACGCCGTCGCGCCGGACGCCGGAGTCCAGGCAACGAGCGGTTGGCCGTAGAACTTCGACGTCCGGGTGGCGGAAACGAGGCGCCCCTTCGACGAGAGGCCGCTCGCGAAGGGGAGGCGGTTCGCGGTCAGCGACGGCTGGCTCGAGATCCCGAACCGCTGCACGCGCCCCGCCGCGCAGACGTCCTGCGGCAGTTCCATGTCCTGGTAGATGACCGATCCGTCCTGGAGGACGACCGGCTCGACCGGCATGACCGTCCAGTAGTAGCCGCTCGACGGCCACTTGACGTCCCACAGATCCACCGGCGCGCCGGGGTTGCCGGTGGCCGTGAGGGTGGTCGATCCCTTGCCGAGCGACGTCGTCGGAGTCGCGGCGGGCGAGTCCTCGGTCGGCGCGATCGCCTGCAGGTCAGCCGTGACGTCGTTCGTCTCGTGGCCGTCCGGCAGGAAGTTCGTGACGGCGGCGGACATGTCGGCAGCGGTGATCGGCATCGCGAGCGGCCCGCCGAGGCGCGGCGCGTACGCCGGCGACGCGACCGTCGCGCTCGTGAAGACGTTGTTCAGACAGCCGCTGTCGGTGAAGACCTCGACGCGGAAGAAGGGCGCCGGCGTTCCGCTGAGCGTCTCGTCGCCCGTCCAGACGAAGCCCGGCATCAGCTGGTGGGCGCTCGACGCCTCGCTGCCGTCGGAGAAGGATTCGGAGACCGTCCCGACGAGCTGGACCGGCGCATCCAGGGGAGTCGCGTTGTTCGAGTCGTAGATCGGGCTCCACGGCCCGTACGCCGCAGCCGGCATCCCGTTCATGCGACCCATCACGTTCAACCGCATGGCGCGCACCCGCCAGCGCACGGTGCCGATCCAGGGCGCGGTCGCGTGGAAGGCGTAGAACTCGCGCTCGTCGACGACGTTGGTGCTGACCGTCTCGATCTTCCCCGCGTCGAGGAGCCAGACCTGGTACCGATCGGCTCCCTCGACCGGCGACCAGCGGAGCAGCCCGTCGTAGCTCGACAGCTGCGCCGGGGCGGCGGGCGGGACGACGTCGAAGCCGTACGGCGCGCTCCACGGTGAAGCGCCGCCGCCGCCGAAGATCGCGCGGACGCGAGCGTAGAGGGAGTGCGGGGAGCCGGTGATCCAGGGGAGCGTGAGCGACGGCGCGGCGACCGGGGTGACGAGCCCACGGTTGTCGTAGAGGACGCCGTTGTCCCGAAACGCCGAGCTCGTCGACAGCTGCAGCTCGTAGTGGTCGGCTCCAGGTACGGGCTTCCACGCGAACGACGGCGTCCGGTGGAACGTCGTCGTCGCCGGCTCGTTTGCCGTGAGCAAGAAGCCGTGCAGGCCGGCCGGGGCCGGGGTGGCGGCCGACGCGCCGGCGAGCGAGCCGGCTGCGATTGCGGCGAGGACGCCGACGAGGGTTGCAAGGCGGACGATGCGCATCGTCCCCATGGTTGTCGGCACCTACTCGGTGGGCGCAGTCCCTCGAACGAGGGACGCCAGCAGCTTTCCCGCTGCCAGCACGAGCCCGTCCGCGCCCGGCCGCGCCGCCAGCTGCACCGAAGCGGGCAGTCCGCTCTCGGCCGCGCCGCAGGGCAGCGCCAGCGCCGGCCAGCCGAGTGCGCTGAACGGATACGTGAACGCCGTGCCTGGTCCGCGGATCTCGAGCTCGTCGATGTCTGCCGGCGGCGCGACGAACGGCACTGTTGGAGTGATCAGGACGTCCATTCGGTCGAGCGCGCCCTCGACGCGCTCCCGGTACTCCTCCCGCTCGCGCGCGGCGGCATCCGCCTCGGCGTCCGTCACCTCGAGACAGCGCTCGATCTTGCCGCGGACGTTCTCGCCGTAGAACTCCTCGTTGCCGGGGAAGAGGGCGCGATGGACGTCGGCCGCTTCGCGCATGAAGTCGGCGCGATTCTTGGGTGCGAACGGGACGTCGAGGTCACGGCGGCGCGGGAAGTGGGCGGCGGCCGAGGCGACGCGCTCCCGCACGAGCGGCTCGGCCGCGTCAAGCCAGGCGACCCCGACGGCGAGCTCTTCGAGCGATTCGAGCTCCGCGGCCTCGTACTCCGGAACGAGTACGCGAAGCAGCTCCTCACAGCCTCCGACCGTCGACGCCAGCGGCCCGACGACGTCCCAGCTCGGCGCGAGCGGGAAGCACCCGTCGGCCGGGACGAAGCCGTAGGTCGGCTTGAAGCCGGCGACGCCGCACCAGGCGGCCGGGATCCGGATCGAGCCGGCAGAGTCCGATCCGAGTGCGAGCTCGACCTCGCCCGCGGCGACAGCCGCCGCCGAGCCGCCGCTCGAACCGCCGGCCAGCCGGCCCGGCGCCGCGGGGTTCGGCACGGTGCCGAAGTGCGGGTTCTGGGACGAGATCCCGTACGCGAACTCGTGGAGGTTCGTCTTCCCAGCGACGGCATAGCCGGCGGCCTCGAGCCGGCACACCGACTCCGCACTCTCCTCGGGAACGTGGTCGACGAAGAGTGCCGACCCGTACGTCGTCGTCAGCCCGGCGGTGTCGAGGAGATCCTTGACGGCGACCGGCGTGCCGGCACGAACCGCGTCCGGCCGCGCAAGCCAGACAGCGTCCACTACTGGAAGTGCAGATACAGGAACGCCACGCCGATGCAACCTGCGAAAAGGAGCAGGAAGACGGCAAACAGGAACCAGCCGAGGCGCGCGTTCTTGCGTGCGAGCTCTGGATCCATCAGACGGCCGCGTCGATCGCCAGCGCCGCGAAGATCAGCGCGAGGTACAGAAGCGAGTAGTGGAAGAGGAGCATCGCCCGGCGCGGTGTCGTGTCGCGGCGCAGCTTCTCTGCCAGCCCCACGAAGACGGCGCCGAGCGCGAGCGCGCAGACGACGTAGACCGGGCCGGCGCCGCCCCAGCCCCACGGCAAGAGCGTCACGCCGACGAGTACGAGCGAGTAGAGGACGATCTGCCGCGCGGTCTCCTTCTCGCCGCGCACGACCGGCAGCATCGGCACCTTCGCCGCGGCGTAGTTCTCCTTGATCAGCAGCGCGAGCGCCCAGAAGTGCGGCGGCGTCCAGACGAAGACGATCGCGAACAGGATGAGCGCCGCAATCCCGACGTGGCCGGTGGCGGCGGCCCAGCCGACGAGCGGCGGCACGGCGCCCGCGGCGCCGCCGATCACGATGTTCTGCGGCGTCGAGCGCTTCAGCAGCCGGGTGTAGACGATGACGTAGAAGAGGTTGCCGACGAGCGCGAGCACGGCGGTCAGGACGTTGACCGTGCTCGCGAGCAGGACGAAGGAGAACGCCGAGAGGGCGAGGCCGAACTCGAGCGCGCGGCTTGCCGGGACGCGGCCGGACGCGACGGGCCGCGAGCTGGTCCGCTTCCCCATCAGCGGGTCGATGTCCCGGTCGAGTACGTGGTTGAGCGCCGACGCGCCGCCACACGCGAGCGCAAGACCGCTCATCGCCGCAATCGCGGTTCCGGTACCGGGCCAGCCGCGGGCGCCGGCGATCATTCCGCAGAAGCCGGTGACGAGCAGCAGCGACATGATCCGCGGCTTCGTGAGCGCCACGTAGTCCCGCCACGATCCCCACGGAGTTCGCTCGCCCCGAACGCTCTCCGCTCCGACCACGACGATCGCGGCAAGCGCGAACGCGGCGAGCCCCGCGTGCGCGTGTCGGCCGGGGACTGCCGCCGCTGCCGCGAAAAGCGCAGCGGCTGCGAGCGTCGGCGCGACGAGGCGCCGGTGCGCGAACCATGCGGAGACGACGAGGGCGGCGAGCGGCGGAGCGACCAGCGCGGCGAGCAAGCGGTGCGCCGTGCCTAAGTTCTCCGCTCCGGAGACGACCGCGAGCAGGGTGCCGCCAGCCGCCGTGAGCGCCGCCAGGCGAAGCCACGGTCCCGGAGCCGTCTCGGTCCTCACGCCGTTTCCTCCGCGAGACGGCGGCGCAGGTCGCGGAGCGGCCGCGCGCTCGTCACGTACGGGACGGAGTCGAAGTTGTGCGGCGGCGGCGGCGAGCTCGTGTACCACTCGAGCGTGTCGGCGAGCCACGGGTCGTTGCCGGCGCGCACGCCCTTGCGCAACACGTGTACCTGCCAGACGTTGACGAAGAAGACGAGGATCGAGAGCGCCATCACGCCGGAGCCGATCGACGAGATGAGGTTGTAGAGCTCCCAGAGCCCGCCGTGGTGGTACGTGTAGACGCGGCGCGGCATCCCGAGTAGGCCGAGCATGTGCATCGGGAGGAAGGTCATGTTGAAGCCTATGAACATCAGCCAGAAGTGGAGCTTGGCCAGCCGCTCGTCGAGCATCCGGCCGAACATCTTCGGCCACCAGTAGTAGAGCCCGGCGAACAGGGCGAAGACGATCCCGCCGAAGGCGACGTAGTGGAAGTGGGCGACGATGAAGTACGAGTCGTTCAGCTGCCAGTCGACGGGGAACGCGGCGAGGAAGAGCCCCGACAGGCCGCCCATCGTGAACAGCACGAGGAAGCCGATCGCGAACAGGAGCGGCGAGTCGAAGATGAGGTTGCCGCGCCACGTGGTCGCGAGCCAGTTGAAGATCTTGACGCCGGTCGGGACGGCGATCACGAGAGACGAGATCATGAAGAAGCTGTCGAGGCCTGTCCCGAGCCCCGTCGTGAACATGTGGTGCGCCCACACGAGCATCGAGAAGAACGCGATGGCGAGGGTCGAGAAGGCGACGGCTTTGTAGCCGAAGATCGGTTTGCGCGAGAAGACCGGGATGATCTCCGAGATCATCCCGAAGACGGGTAGCACCATGATGTAGACCTCGGGGTGCCCGAAGAACCAGAACATGTGCTGGTAGAGCACGATGCTCCCGCCCT
The DNA here is from genome assembly GCA_963737515.1 of uncultured Actinomycetes bacterium. GTDB lineage: Bacteria > Actinomycetota > Thermoleophilia > Gaiellales > Gaiellaceae > Palsa-739. Next base: position 304,229 of record CAVTSV010000004.1, read on the forward strand.
TGCCGGGAATGAAGAAGTGGGTCCCCGCCTGGCGGTCGAGCAGGAGCAGCGTCACGGCGGCCGAGACGGCGGGGAGCGCGAGGAGCAGGAGAGCCGCGTACGTCTCCATCGCCCAGACGAAGAGCGGCATGCGCATCCAGGTCATGCCGGGCGCGCGCATGTGGTGGATCGTGACGATGAGGTTGATCGCACTGGCGAGGGACGACAGCGTGAGGATGTGGATCGAGAGGATCCAGTAGTCCTGGCCGTGGCCCGGGCTCGCCCACGGCATCGCCTCCGAGAGCGTCGGGTATGACCACCAGCCGGCGTGCGCGGCGCCGCCCTTCGCGAACCAGCTCAGCCACAGCACGATCCCGCCGAGCATGTACAGCCAGAAGGAGAGGGCGTTCAGCCGCGGGAAGGCCATGTCGCGGGCGCCGATCATCAGCGGCACGAGGTAATTGCCGAAACCCGCCATGATCGGGACGACAACGAGGAAGATCATCGTCGTGCCGTGCATCGTCATGGCCTCGTTGTACGAGTTCTTCGTCAGGAGGTGCTCGCCCGGAGTAGCGAGCTGGGCCCGCATCAGGAGCGCCAGGATTCCGCCCGCGCCGAACCACATGAGGGACGTCGCGATGTACATAATCCCGATCCGCTTGTGGTCGACCGTGACGAGCCAGCTCGACACGCGGCCGCTCTTCCAGCCCACCGGGTAGGCGACGTCGGAGTTGACTGCCATTACGGGGTCGCCCCCGCGGCCGCTGGCTTGTAGATGTGCCGCTTCATGTACGCGACGAGGGCATCGACCTGCGCCCTGTTCCACGTGTCGCCCACGGGCGGCATCGCTCCCTGCGAGCCGTTGACGCCGTAGTGAAGAAGTGAGTTGAGCGCGCTCGCCTGCGTGATCTCGATGTTGCTCGCGATGTTCGGCCCGTAGCCGCCCTGGCCGAGGTTGCTGTGGCACGTCGCGCAGACGCCCGTCCACTCCTGCTCGCCGAGTGTCGTCTTGGCCGTCTTCGAGATGTAGGCGTCATACGCGGCACGCGACTCGGCGACGACGTCCGCGGTCATCGAGGCGTGGTAGACGCCGCAGAGCTCGGCGCACTGGCCTTCGTAGGTGCCGGACTTCTCCGCCTCGAACCAGGTGTGGTTGATCTGGCCGGGGATGGCCTGGATCTTGCCGCCGAGCGCCGGGATCCACCAGCTGTGGAGCACGTCGGTGCCGACGATCTTGAGATCGACGACCGCGCCGGTCGGGACGTAGAGCGTGTGGATCGACCGCGCGTGGTTCGGATAGTCGAACTGCCAGTAGAACTGGTGGCCCTCCACCGTGATGTGGATCGGATTCGCCGAGGCCGGCGCTGAGTCGATCTTCGGCAGCTCGAGAAATACGACGAGGGCGATCACGCTGAGGATCAGGACCGGGATCACCGTCCAGATCAGCTCGAGGCGGGTGTGCCCGTGGATCTGCGCGCCTTCGACCGTCCTTGCGCGGCCGCGGCTCCGGTACTTCCAGACGAAGACGACGAGGACCCCCGCGACCAGCACGAAGATCGCAGCCGTGAAGGAGAGGATCACGTAGTACGCGGTCTGGATGTGGCTCGCGTTGGACGACTCGGGCGTAACCGGGGTGAAGCCGCCGTTCGCGGCTGCCGCTACGCCGGCCGTCGTCAACACGACCAGCACGGCGAGAACCATGGACGGCAGCTTGCGACGCACCCGGAGGGCATTCTATGAAGCGTGCCCGAGCGCTCGCGCGTCGAACTGCCTGCCCACGTCCCTCCGGCGTTCGAGGTGTACGTCGGCGGCGTGCGCCAGCAGCCCGGCAAGGACTTCGAACTGGAGGGCCGGTCAGTCGTCTTCCCGCGTCCGATCGCACAGGAAGGGCGGCTCGGCTTCTGGCGCTGGGCGTCGATGTGGCTCGGGATCGCCGGGACGTACCGCAAGCACGAAGCGGTCGACCTCGTCTACGAGCGCGACGGCCGGCGCATGGTCGAGACCGGTCTCCAGCCCGAGCCGTACTAGGAGGCTGCGAGCACGGCGCGCCTGCCCGCGACGACGCCGAGCAGCGCCGCGATCGTGTCGGCGAAGACGTCTCCCGCACCATGTCCTTGTTGGGCGTCGGTGGCTTCGCCGCCGACGCTCCCAGCCACTGCGTAGAGCGGCCGGAAGTCGACGGCGCCGTTCACCTCGAGCACGACGAAGCCGCTCCGGGTGGGCAGGAGATCGACGCCGGCGAGATCCGCGCCGACGGCCTGGACTGCGGCGACTGCGAGCGTCCGCGCGAGCAGCGGCGCATCGACCGGCTCGACGCTCGCGCCGAGCGCGGCATTTGTCCGCCACTCTCCCGGCAGCGCGACGCGACGGGCGGCCCCGACCACGCGGCCGCCGGCGACGACGACGCGGATGTCCCACCCGCGCGGCTCGACGAGCTCCTGCGCGATGACGCCGTGGTCGCGGAACCAACGGCTCGACTGCGCGCGGACGAACGCCTCTTCCAGCTCCTGCGCAGTCGTGCAGAGCTCGACGTCCCGGCCCCAGCTGCCGAAGCGCGGCTTCAGGACGACCGGAAGCTCCGGCGCGAGCGCAGGCAGCGCCGGAGCCAGGAGCGTCGTGTGCGGATGCGGCAGCCCGGCGAGCCGGAGAACCCGTGCGGTCAGCAGCTTGTCGTGGGCCGCGACGAGTGCTCCCGGAGGATTGAGCACCTCGACGCCAGCTACTGCGAGCCGCTCCAGCTCGCCGGTGCCGCTCTCAATGCCGTCGAGCCCCTCACGCACGTCGAGCCGCGCGAGCGCAACATCCCCTGGTTCGAGGAGCGCGAGCGCGCGACGCGGCTCGAGCACCTCGGCCTCGAACCCGCACGAGCGGGCGGCCGCGGCGAGCGCTTCGTTCGTTGCACTGCGCCGGTGGGCGACGACGGCGAGCTTCATGGAGAGATCGTGCGGACGGCCGCCACACGCGTGGGCATCGGACCGGTGACGCCGTGGTGTCGGAAGGGCTACGGCCGCTAACTATGCGGGCTGAACGACGTCCGCCGTTCCCTTCACGACCGGCTCGAGCCGGTAGCCGACGCCGTAGCGCGTCTGGATGAAAGTGTGGCGGGACGACCGGCGGTCGACCTTCTCCCGCAGACGGCGGACGAAGACGTCGACCGTGCGGTCGCGGTGCGACTCGCGCCGGCCCCAGAGCTTCTGCAGCAGCTCGTCGCGCGTCACGACGCGACCGCGATCCAGCGCGAGCTGGTAGAGGAGCCGGAACTCGGTCGGGGTCAGCTCGGCGCTGAGACCGTCGACGTAGGCCTGCACCTCGAGCGGATCGATGCGGAGCTCCTCGATCTCGATCGGCTCGCCGCGGGGCGTCTCCTCGCGGCGGATCGAGCGCCGCGACGCCGCGCGCACGCGGGCCACGAGCTCCTTCATCGAGAAGGGCTTCACGAGGTAGTCGTCGGCGCCGATCTCGAGCGCATGGATACGGTCGTGCTCCGTGCCGCGCGCGGAGACGACGACGATCGGCGTGCCGATCCCTTCGTTGCGGGCGGTCTCGATGAGCTTCCACCCGTCGATTCCGGGAAGCATCAGGTCGAGAACGCAGACATCCGGCTTCTCGTAGCGCAGCCGGGCGAGTCCCTGCGTCCCGTTGCCGACCGATACGGGATCGAAGCCGGCGGCGCCGAGGTGTCGCGCCATCCCCTCCGCGATAACGTCGTCGTCCTCGACGATCAGAACCTTCGGCATGCTGTCTCCATTATTGAGTCAGAGTCGGTTGGGGAAGGGTAACCGGGTGGTGAAGGAGTGGTGAACGCCGAGAGGATGGAGCGGGCGGCAGAGGCCGCCGCAAACTGCGCCGACGCCGTGATCGTCCTCGACCGCGAGCGGCGACTGATTGCGGCAAGTCCGGCGGCCGAGTTGTGGCTGGGAAGCACGCCGCTCGGTAGCCGGCTCGCCGAGGACGCACTCGCCTCGCACCCCGAGATCCTCGTCTTCTTCCTCGACTCGCCGCCCGAGCTCTCGGCCTATCAGGAGCTGCGCGCAGGCTTCACTGCCGCGGTCTCCCACGAACTGCGGACGCCGCTGGCGCGCCTTCTCGCGCTGCTCGAGAGCGCGACGCTTCCCGGCGCCGACGTCGGAGAGCTGATGGAGCAAGCGGCGCAGGAGATCGTGCAGACGCGGGAGCTGATCGACGACGTGCTCTTCCTCGGCGAGCTCGAGACGGGGCGTGAGGTGGTCGCGCTCGGGCACACCGCGGCGAAGCCGGTCGTCGACGAGATCGTCGACTCGCTCGCCGACCGCGCCGACCACGCCGGCGTGACGCTCGTCGTAGCCGCCGATGCCGGCGTCGAGGTCCCGCTCCGGCCACGGATGCTGCGCGTCGTCGTCGAGAACCTCCTCGCGAACTCCATTCGCTACGCCGGGCAGGGGACGACGTGCACCGTCGAGCTGGCGGAGACTGCAGCCGGGCCTTTCCTCAGAGTCTCAGACGACGGCGGCGGCGTGCCGGTCGCCGACGTCCCTCGTCTCTTCGAACGCTTCTTCCGCGGCGACCAGGCGCGCACGAGCCGCGGCACGGGGCTCGGCCTGGCGATCGTGAAGCACGTCGTCACCTCGGCCGGCGGCGAGGTCGAGGCGACGAGCGAGCCCGGAAACGGGCTCGCGATCCGGATCAGCTTCCCGAGCTGAGCTCGCGAGAGCTTCGCTCTCGCGAGCTACCCGAAGCGGCCGGTGACGTAGTCCTCCGTCCGCTTGTCGGACGGAGCGGTGAAGATCTTCTCGGTCCCGTCGTACTCGATGAGCTCGCCCCAGCGCTCGCCCTCGGCACCGAGGGAGATGGAGAAGAACGCGGTCATGTCCGCCACCCGCGCGGCCTGCTGCATGTTGTGCGTGACGATCACGAACGTGTACTCGCTCTTGAGGTTGTGCATGAGCTCTTCGATCTTCTGTGTCGCGATCGGATCGAGCGCCGAAGCCGGCTCGTCCATGAGCACGACGTCCGGCTCGACGGCGATGGCGCGGGCAATGCAGAGGCGCTGCTGCTGGCCGCCAGAGAGGCCGAGAGCGCTCGTCTTGAGCCGGTCCTTCACCTCGTCCCAGAGCGCGGCCTGCGTGAGCGCCCGCTCGACGCGGTCGTTGAGACCGTCCTTCATCCCGAGGACGCGGAGGCCCCATGCGACGTTGTCGAAGATCGACTTCGGGAACGGGTTCGGCCGCTGAAAGACCATCCCGATCGTCCGACGAACGGCCACGGGGTCGACGTCGCGCGTGGAGATGTCGTAGCCGTGGTAGCGAATCGTCCCCGTCTGCCGGAAGCTCGGCACGAGGTCGTTCATCCGGTTGAGGCAGCGAATGAACGTGCTCTTGCCGCAGCCGGACGGCCCGATGATCGCCGTGACGAGGTTCTTGTAGACCTCGAACGAGACGCCCTTGAGCGCGGCCTTCGAGCCGTACAGCGCATCGAGATCGCTGATCTCGAACACGGCTTCGAGGCCTTCGCGCGACGGCAGCGGCTGGCGCTTGGTCTCGACGCGCACGGCGGGCTCGATGCTACTGGACTCGCTCATGACCTCCGTCACCTTGACAACCTCCCAAGCTTACGTCGACTACGAGTGGCGAGCCACCGTGCTCCGAGGCTCGCGAAGAGAATGAAGAGAAGCAGGACCAGCGCCGCCGCCCAGGCGCGCGCGTGGTCGGCCGGATCGGGCGAGTCGGAGTATTCGTAGATCGCGAGCGGCACCGAGAAGAGGGCGTGGCTCGGATTCCAGCCGATCTGGTTGCCGACTATCGAAGAAGTGAGGAGAAGCGGCGCGGTCTCGCCGGACACTCGAGCGACCGCGAGCGTCGTGCCCGTCAGGATCCCGCCGACCGACTGGGGCAGCACCACGCCGAGCGTCGTCCGCCAGCGGGGAACGCCCAAGCCGAGCGCCGCCTCGCGGAGTGAGTTCGGCACGAGCAGCAGTACCTCGATCGTCGAGCGGGCGACGAGCGGGAGCATGAGGATGGCGAGCGCGAACGAGCCGGCGAAGCCACTCGGGCCGCGACCGAAGACGAGCAGGCCGTAGACGAAGATCCCGATCACGATCGCCGGAACGCCGTTGAGGACGTCGAGGACGAGGCTGACCGCGTTCTTCACCCTGCGCGAGGCGAACTCGTTGACGTAGATCGCGACGAGGATGCCGAACGGCAGGGCCATCACCGTCGCGAGGGCGACGATGACGAGCGAGCCCACGAAGGCGTTGGCGAGCCCCTGCTTGACGCCCGGCTGCGCGAACTGCACGGGGGTCTTCGTCAGGAGGTCGAGATTGAGCTCGCTCGCGCCGCGGCGAGCCACCGAGTAGACGACGATCGCGAGGATCGCGACGCCGATCGCCGCGGCGATCCAGGCGACGACCTCCATCCCGCGGTTGACGATGCGCCGGCGGCGGAGCCGGTCGTTGGGCCGCGCCAGTGCGGGGATCTCGACAGAGCTCATGTGGCCAGCCCCTGCCGGCGCGCAAGACGGCGGACGATCACCTGCGCGGCGAGGTTGACGATGAGGGAGAAGACGAGCAGGATCAGCGCGAGGTAGAAGAGCGCCGAGATCTCGCCGGGCGTGGTCGCGTTCAGGAATTCGATTGCGATCTTGCCCGCGAGCGTGTCGCCCGTGTTGAAGACGTTCCAGCTGACTCCGTTGTCGAAGGCGCCGATCACCTGCGCGACGGCGATCGCCTCACCGACCGCACGGCCGAGACCAAGGATCATCGCCGCGGCTACGCCGCTGCGCGTATACGGGAGGATGACGCCGCGCACCATCTCCCAGCGCGTGGCGCCGAGCCCGAGCGCAGCTTCCTTGAGCTCCGCGGGCACGCCGAGGAAGAGCTCGCGCGAGATGCTCGCGATGATCGGCAGGATCATGATCGTCAGGACGACGATCGCCGTGAAGATGTTCGAGGCGTACTGGGCCGGCCCGAAGAGCGGGATGAAGCCGAGCACGGAGTGGATCGTGGGATCGACGTGATCGCGCAGAACAGGCCCGAGCACGAGGATTCCCCAGAGGCCGATGACGACACTCGGGATCGCGGCGAGCGTCTCGATGAGTGCAGTGGTAGGGCCGCGAATCCCGGCCGGGGCGAGCTCGCTCAAGAAGAGCGCGATGCCGAGCGCGAGCGGAGTGGCGAGCACGAGGGCGCCGATCGAGGTGACGGCCGTACCGAAGAGCAGGCTGCCCGCGGCGAACCGAAGGTGAACCGGATCCCAGCCGACGTGCGTGAGGAAGCCGAGGCCGAAGGTCGAGAGCGAGAGCCTGGCGCCTTGGACGACTTTGTAGGCGATCAGGCCGAGGAGGACGACCGTGCCGAGCGCGGCCGCGCCGGCGACCGCCTGCAGGATCAGGTCGCCCAGACGCACCCGCCGCCCCGAGAAGGGGCGGCGGGCGACGTCGGTGGGGTCGAGAGCGCGCACGCGTCGGAGCAAGTCTCGCCTATGACTGGATCTTTGCGATCTGCTTCTTGTCGAACGTCACGATGCTCGTCGAGAGCGGCACGAAGAGAATCGATGGTCCGTACTTCTGTCCCGTCGTGACCGCCCAGGTGAACAGCGACTTGAGCGCGGCGGCCTTGGCGCCGGAGTGCACCGGCGCGATCACGTACGTGTAGGTGCAGATCGGATAGGCCGTCGCGTACTTCTTCGGCGGATCGACGATGGAGAGCGAGCCGTCCTTGGCCGGCTTTGTGTCGGTTGCCCCCGCGGCCTTCATGCTGGCGAGAGTCGGCTTGATGAACTTCCCCGCTGCGTTCTGGACGGAGAAGTACTTCAGGTGGTTCACGAGCGCGAAGTCGACGTCGGCATAGCCGATCGCGCCGTTCGTCGCCGCGATTTCGGCGAGCACACCGGAGCTGTGGGCCGCACCGACACCCGTCGGCCAGTCCACGGCGGTCCCGTAGCCGACCTTCTTCAACCACGTCGAGCTGACATCCGAGAGGTACTGAGTCCAGTTGTACGTCGTGCCCGAGCCGTCAGAGCGGTAGACGACCGTGATCTTCAGATGCGGCAGCTTGACGCCCTTGTTCGTCTTCCGGAGCTGCGGGGCGTTCCAGTAGGCGATGTTGCCGAGGTAGATATTGGCGAGCTCCGAGCCGGTGATCTTGAGCGGCTTGTTGACGCCGTCGATGCGGTAGATGGCGGCCGTTCCGGCCTGAGCCCATGGAAGCTGGACGCAGGGGCCCTGGTCGCTGCCGCTCGTGGTATTGCAGGCGGCGAACTGGGAGTTCGTCAGCGGGGCGTCGCTCGCACCGAAATCGACGGTACGAGCCGTGATGTCTGCAATCCCCGCGCCCGAGCCGACCGCGTTGTACCCGAGCGTGATGCTGAGTGCGCTGGCGACCGGGCTGACCCAGGCACTGACGAGCGGCGAAACGAAGGTGCTGCCCGCGCCGTTAATGCTGGTGGACGCCTGCCTTGCAGAGGCTGCGCCAGTCGCGGTCACCGCGACAGCCCCGACTGCGACAAGAGCGAGTGCGATCCGAACAAGCATGCCGTTTCTCGGCATCGAGTTTCCTCCTCCTAAATGGTTCCAGGGTTCACGGCCAAGGTATGGGCGGGCTGGCGGCGTGTGGGCTACGCGAGCGTTGCGGGGTAGAAACGGAGTGGTGACAGGGGCTGAAGCGCGGCTCTGGCGCTCGTATGCAGCGAGAGCAGGTTGTACGCTGGCGGGATGGCGATGGACGACGCACTCGGGCGGGTCGAAGCGCAGCTACAGGAGATGGGGCAACGCGTCCTGAGCTCGGTTCGAGGCGCAGTCCGGGCCCTCGAGGAACGAGATCGCGAGCTCGCCGACGAGGTGATCGCCTTCGACGACGAGGTCGACCGCCACTTCGTCGCCATCGAGCAGCAGATCCAAACCCTGCTCGCCCTCCAGACACCCGTCGCGCGCGACCTGCGCCTGCTGCTGGCGATCATCCACATCAATCTCCTGCTCGAGCGCAGCGCCGACGGCGCCGTGACCATGGCGAAGCTCTCCAAGCTCGTCGCCGACATCGAGCCCGATCCGGCGCTCACAGGTGTCCTGACGGAGATGGGCGAGCGCGCCGAGGAGATGCTGCGCGTCGCGATGAACGCGTTCAGCAGCCGGGACATCGCCGGCGCGGAGAGCCTCGTCGAGCTCGACGAGCTCATCGATCGCGCCAACCGCCGCTTCGTCGAGCGTCTCGTGGACGTCATGGCGGACGCCGCGATGCGCGAGTGGGGCCTCCGGATGGTGGTGGTCGCCCGGACGATCGAGCGGATCGGCGACCGTGCGGTCGACATCGGCGAGCAGACCGCCTATCTCCTGACCGCCGAGTTCCGCGAGTTCACCGACGCCTCACATCCGCCCGGCTAGATAGAAGTCCGCCATGGCCACCTATCGGAAGCCGCTCGTCGCGATCGCAGTCGTCCTCGGATGTGCGCTCATCGTCGTCGCGGCCATCTACTTCGCGGAGCCGGCAGGATCGCTTCCGTGGCATGTGCACTTCCTCGGCTACGACAAGGGCTCGAGCCACCATCACGTCAAGCACGGGATCGCGGCGCTCCTCGTCGGCCTCGCGTGCTTCGCCTTCGCCTGGTTCAATACCGGGCCGAAGAAGCACACCGCGTAGCCTTCGGGCGTGCACCCGATCAGCTACTTCCAGGGCGCGATGCTCGGGCTGCTCCAGGGCGTCTCGGAGCTCTTCCCCGTCTCGAGCCTCGGACACAGCGTCATCCTCCCGAAGCTCGTCGGCTGGAACATCCACCAGAACGCGGCCTACTTCCTCACCTTCCTCGTCGCGCTCCACATCGCGACCGCGCTTGTGCTGCTCGCGTTCTTCTGGCCGGACTGGGTGCGGATCATCAAGGGCCTCGGCCGCTCGCTCCGCGACCGCGAGATCGGTGACGATCCCGACGCGAAGCTCGGCTGGCTGCTCGTCGTCGGAACGATCCCGGCCGGATTGCTCGGACTGACGCTGCAGGACTCCCTCCGCAAGCTGTTCGCCTCGCCGGAGTACGCGAGCATCTTCCTCGCGATCAACGGCCTCCTGCTCTTCGGCGCCGAGGCGCTGCGGCGCCGCGCGCCGCGCACCGACGAGGACGACGACACGCGGATCGCGCGGACGGTCGGCTGGCGGCAGTCGTTCACGGTCGGCGCCGCGCAGGCGATCGCGCTCATCCCCGGTTTCTCCCGCTCGGGCGCGTCGATGGGCGGCGGCTTGCTCGTCGGGCTCTCGCACAAGGATGCGGCCCGCTTCGCCTTCCTCCTCGCGACGCCGATCATCCTCGCCGCCGGGGTGCTGAAGCTGCCGGAGTTGGCCGGCTCCCAAGGAGACGGCGTGCGCGGCCAGGCGCTCGTCGGCGCGCTCTGCGCGGCGGTCAGCGCGTACGTCGCGGTACGTTTTCTCATGCGGTATTTCGAGACGCGGACGCTGACGCCGTTCGCCGTCTACTGCCTCTGCGCCGGCACCGCAGCGGCGATCTACTTCGCGGTCTAGACGCGTCGGTCGAGCTCGGCGAGGGTACGCAATCGCCTGGCGAGCGCCGCCGTGAGCTGACCGGCCTCGAGCCGCCACTGCCAGTTGCCGCGCGTGGTGCCGGGGCGGTTCATGCGGGCTTCGCTGCCGAGCCCAAGCACGTCTTGCGCCGGGACGATCGCAAGCGAGGCAGGCGACGAATACGCCATCGCGATCAGCTCCCAGGGCGACGGCGCGCCACCGAAGAAGCCGGCGGCCGTGTCCGTGTCGTGGGTGCTCGTGTAGACAACCTCGTTGCGAATGTGGTTCTCGGGCCGGTGCGGGTTGCGGCGCGAGCCGCCAAACGCCCAGAGGAGAACCGCCATCCCCGGCAGCCCGAGCTCGTCCCGAAGGCGATAAACGGGCGGCGTGATCTTCCCGAGATCCTCCGCGATCAGCGGAAGGCCGCCCAACTCGTGTTCCGCGGCGCGGAATAGCTCGAGCCCCGGGCCGCGCCGCCAATGCCCGCGCTTCGCAGTCGTGTTTCCGGCCGGGATCGCCCAGTACGAGACGAAGCCGCGGAAGTGGTCGACGCGGCAGAGGTCGACGAGCTCGAACGTCCGCCGGAACCGTTCCCGCCACCAGCGGTAGCCGGTCGCGCGGTGGACCGGCCAGTCGTAAAGCGGACTTCCCCAGCGCTGACCCGTGGCGGCGAAGGCGTCCGGCGGCACGCCGGCGACCTCGCCGCGCTCGAAGAGCTCCGGCCAGCTCTCGACGTCGGCTCCCGCGTCGGAGACGTAGATCGGGAGGTCGCCGATCAGCCGGATGCCGCGCTCGGCAGCGTACGCCCGCAGCGCTCCCCACTCCCGCTCGAAGCGCACCTGGTCGGCGATCGCGTCCCTCCCGGCGAAGCGTGCCCACGTCCCCGCCCAGAAGGCGTGGCGCGCGACGAAGCTCTCGATCTCGGCTGCCGTGACGCGCGCGTCGGGCTTGGCGAGGAGCTGCGCGGAGGCAGCGAAGGCGGAAGGCGGGCGGTACGGCGAGCCAAACTCGTCGGGCGGGCCGAGCGGCAGTATCTGCCACCACGACTGCCCCGCCGCGGCAAGCCAGTCGACGAACCGGTACGCCTCGCGGTCGAGCCGTCCCGACGGGAGCGAGGTCGGATGGAGCAGGATGCCTGCGGCGCGTTCGAGCTTCACGCTTCGATCCTCGCGCATCGGTGACACTTGGCGGGTGGCTCCCCCGAAGACCCGTCCTCCGCGCATCCAGATCCAGGCCGTCGAGCCGCAGGTCGACTGCGGCCGCTGGGCGGTGAAGCGCACCGTCGGTGAGCGTGTCGAGGTGACCGCTCGGATCTTCCGCGACGGCCACGAGACGCTCGGTGCCGCGATCCAGTACCGCCGGCCCGGCTCGACGCGCTGGCTCGAGGTTCCCCTTGCGCCCGCCGGCAACGATGCTTGGAGAGGCGAGTTCGAGGCAGACAAGCCCGGCCTCTGGTGCTTCCGGCTCGAGGCGTGGGTCGACGGCGTCGCCTCGTTCCAGGAGGAGCTGCGCCGCAAGGTCGCCGCCGGGCAAGAGGATCTCGCCGGCGAGCTGTCCGAGGGCGCCGTCCTGCTCGGACGCGAGGGCTTGAGCGTCGAGGACGCGCTCGCCGCACCCACGGGCCACCGCGCAGAGCAGGCCGTCTCGGATACGTACCAAGTCGATGTCGACCGCGAGCTCGCGCGATTCGGCTCGTGGTACGAGCTCTTCCCGCGCTCGTGGGGCGGCTTCGAGGGAGTCCGCAAACAGCTGCCGCGCTTCGCCGAGCTCGGCTTCGACGTCCTCTACCTCCCACCGATCCACCCGATCGGCGCCACGAACCGCAAGGGCCGCAACAACGCCGAGCGGGCGGAGAAGGGAGATGTCGGCAGCCCATGGGCGATCGGCGCGGCGGACGGCGGACACGACGCCATCCACGCCGAGCTCGGCACGGCGGAGGAGTTCCGGCGCCTCGTCACAGAGGCGAGAGAGCACGGCATCGAGATCGCGCTCGACTTCGCGATCCAGTGCTCGCCCGACCATCCGTGGCTGAAGGAGCACCCGGAGTGGTTCTTCCGCCGCCCCGACGGGACTCTGAAGTTCGCGGAGAACCCGCCGAAGCGCTACCAGGACATCTACAACGTCGACTTCGACTGCGAGGACTGGCGCGGCCTCTGGCAGGCGCTGCTCGACGTCGTCCTCCACTGGGTCGGGGAGGGCGTCACGGTCTTCCGCGTCGACAACCCGCACACGAAGCCCGTCGCGTTCTGGGAGTGGCTGATCGAGAAGGTGCGGAGCAAGCACCCCGACGTGATCTTCCTTGCCGAGGCGTTCACGCGGCCTACGCCGATGACAACGCTCGCGAAGGCGGGGTTTGCGCAGAGCTACACGTACTTCACGTGGAAGAACACGCGCTGGGAACTGCTCGAGTTCCTCGGCCAGCTGCTCGACTGGCGCGACTTCTACCGGCCGAACTGCTTCGCGAACACGCCGGACATCCTCCACGAGTACCTCCAGACCGGCGGCCGCCCGGCGTTCGAAGCGCGCCTCGTCCTGGCCGCGACGCTCTCGCCGTCGTACGGGATCTACTCCGGCTTCGAGAGCTGCGAGAGCGTGCCGGTGCGGCCGGGCTCGGAGGAGTACCTCAACTCGGAGAAGTACGAGGCGAAGACACGGAAGCTGGACGGGCCGCTGCTGCCGCTCGTCGCAACGCTCAACGCGGTGCGGCGCGAGAACGAGGCGTTGCAGTGGCTCGATCCGCTCACGATCCTCGAGACCGGGAACGAGCACGTCTTCGCCTTCCTCAAGAAGCGCGGCGACAACTCGGTCGTCACCATCGTCAACCTCGACCCGCGGTCCGAGCAGGAGGGCGCGTGCGTGATGCCCGTCTCGGCGGGACTGCCTCCCGCCTACCCTGTGCGCGACCTGCTGACGAACGAGACATGGACATGGCACATCGGCCGCAACTGCGTGAAGCTCCCGCCGGGGCGAAGCCACGTGCTGAGGATCGGGACATGACGGACACCTGGTTCGAGCGCGATCCGCTCTGGTTCAAGCGCGCCGTCTTCTACGAGATCCACATCCGCGGCTTCTTCGACGGCAACGACGATGGGATGGGCGACTTCCGCGGTCTCATCGAGAAGCTCGACTACCTCGAATGGCTTGGCGTCGACTGCATCTGGCTGCTGCCGATGTACGAGTCGCCGCTCCGCGACGGCGGCTACGACATCGCGAACTTCTTCGCCATCCATCCCGACTACGGGACGGTCGAAGACTTCCGCGAGTTCGTCGCGCAGGCGCACCAACGCGGCATGCGCGTCATCGCCGACCTCGTCATGAACCACACGTCGGCCGACCATCCGTGGTTCCAGGAGTCGCGCGCCGATCCGCAGGGGCCGAAGGGGGACTGGTACGTCTGGTCGGACACGGACGAGGGCTACCCGGACGCGCGGATCATCTTCCTCGACAGCGAGCCGTCGAACTGGACGCTCGACCCGGTCCGCGGCCAGTACTTCTGGCACCGCTTCTTCCACCACCAGCCCGACCTCAACTTCGACAACCCCGAGGTGCAGGAGGCGATGCTCGAGGTGCTGCGCTTCTGGCTCGACCTCGGGATCGACGGCTTCCGCCTCGATGCCGTCCCGTACCTCTTCGAGCGGGAGGGGACGAACGGCGAGAACCTTCCCGAGACGCACGCGTACCTGAAGCGCGTCCGCGCGGAGGTCGACTCGCGCTACCCCGACCGCGTGCTCCTCGCCGAGGCGAACCAGTGGCCGGAGGATGTCGTCCAGTATTTCGGCGGCGGGGATGAGTGCCAGATGGCCTTTCACTTCCCGGTCATGCCGCGGATGTTCATGGCCCTGCGCCGCGAGGACGCGACCCCGATGTACGAGATCCTCGAGCGAATGCCCCCGATCCCGGACAACTGCCAGTGGGGGCTCTTCCTCCGTAACCACGACGAGCTGACGCTCGAGATGGTCACCGACGAGGAGCGCGACTACATGTACGCCGAGTACGCGAAGGATCCGCGGATGAAGCTCAACCTCGGGATCCGGCGCCGCCTCGCGCCGCTCCTCGACGCCGGCCTCGACGAGACGCAGCTCCTCCACGCCATCCTCTTCTCGCTGCCGGGTTCACCCGTCCTCTACTACGGGGACGAGATCGGGATGGGCGACAACGTCTACCTCGGCGACCGGGACGGCGTGCGGACGCCGATGCACTGGTCGGGCGACCGCAACGCTGGCTTCTCGCGCGCGGACTGGGCACAGCTCCATCTCCAACCCCTCATGGACCCCGTCTATGGCTTCCAAGCCGTCAACGTCGAGGCGCAGCTGCGCACGCCAAACTCGCTCCTCCGCTGGCTGCAGCGCTTCATCGCCCTCCGCAAGGCGCACCCGGTCTTCGGGCTCGGCTCGTACGCGCCGCTCCGGACGGACAACGCGCGCATCTTCGCCCACGTCCGGATCTGGGAGGAGGACGTCGTCCTCTGTGTCCACAACCTCGCCAGCTCGGCCCAGGCGGTCCAGCTCGACCTCTCGCCGTACGCGGGGCGGGTGCCGAGGGAGATGCTCGGCCAGACGGACTTCCCGCCGATCGGAGGGCTGCCGTACCTCCTCACCCTCGCGCCGCGCGGCTTCTTCTGGTTCCAACTCCGGCCGGCCGAGCAGGAGGAATGAGCGTGGACGAAACCGCCCTCATCGAGTACGTGACGCGCCAGCGGTGGTACGGCGCGAAGTCGCGGACGGTCATCCACTCCGAGATCCTCGACACCGTCACGGTGCGCCAGACGGAGCCGGCGCTGAAGCTCGCGCTCGTCGAGCTCACCCACGACACCGGCGCACACGACCTCTACCAGCTGCTCTTGCCCGATGAGGCGAACCTCGCGCGCGAGCTCGTGAGCGCGATGCGCTCGACGCTGACGCTGCAGGGTTCGCAGGGAGTTGCGGAGTTCCATCCCGCCCCGGACTTCGCGGGGCTCGGCCAGGAGCTCGGCGCCGCGCGGCTCATCGCCTCCGAGCAGTCGAACAGCTCGGTCGTCTTCGGCGACACGCTCATCCTCAAGGTCTTCCGGCACCTCGAGCCGGGGACAAACCCCGAGCTCGAAGTACTCCGCTTCCTCGGCGCACATGGCTTCGGGAACGTGCCCGCGCTCGGCGGCTGGTACGAGTACTCCGGCGCGCCGCTCGCCGCGACGCTCGGGCTGCTGCAGGAGTTCGTCGCGGACGGCGTCGGCGGCTGGGAGCTCGCACTCGACGAGATCGCCGCTGCGCCGGAGCGGTTCCTCGACCGGCTCGGCCAGCTCGGGGAAGTGACCGCACAACTCCACAACACGCTCGGCTCCGATCTCGACGACGCCGCGTTCTGCCCCGAGGAGCCGAGCGTCGAGGCGCTTGGGCTGCTCACGGCGACGGTGGACGAGGACATCGCGCGCGTCTTCCTCTCGCTTCCCGACGACGACCAGCGCCTTGCGCCGATCGCCGGCCGCGGCGAGGAGGTGCGGGAGCAGCTCCGCCACCTCACCCATGCCGGCTCAACCGGCCGCGTGATCCGCGCCCACGGAGACTTCCATCTCGGCCAGACGCTCGTCTCCGGAGACGACTGGGTGATCCTCGACTTCGAGGGCGAGCCGGCGCGCACGCTCGCCGAACGCCGCCGCAAGCGCTCGCCGTTGCGCGACGTCGCCGGCATGCTCCGCTCGTTCGCGTACGCCGCGAGCGCCGCCGAGCTTCTCCGCGATACGAGCGTGTCGGGGGACTGGGAGGAGCGCGCCCGCCGGCGGTTCCTCGAGACCTATCTCGCGACCGTCGACCCGACCCTCCTGCCGCCCGGCGACGCGGCGATCGAACGGCTCCTCACGGTGTTCGAGCTCGAGAGGGCGGTCTACGAGCTGCGCTACGAGCTCGACAACCGGCCCGACTGGGTGCGCATCCCTGTCGCCGGGATCGAGCGACTGATGCATGCGGCCGCGGAGGCGACTTGACGGTCGACCTCGGCGCCGATCCTCACAGCGTCCTCGGCGCGCACGAGGCCGAAGACGGCGTCGTCGTCCGCGCCTTCCGGCCCGAGGCGCAAGCGGTGCGCGTCCAGCCGGCGGGCATCGAGGCGAAGCTCAAAGACCCGGCGGGGCTCTGGGAGGCGCTGCTGCCGAAGGCGCAGCTGCCGCTCGAGTACGAGCTCGAAGTCGAGTACGCGGACGGCAATACGTTCACCCTCCGCGACCCCTATTCGTTTCTCCCGACGCTCGGCGAGCTCGATCTCCATCTCGCGATGGAAGGCCGCCACGAGAGTCTCTACGAGCGCCTCGGAGCGCACATCCGTGAAATCGACGGCGTCGTCGGCACCGCATTCGCCGTCTGGGCACCGAACGCGCGGTCGGTCGCGGTCGTCGGCGAGTTCAACGCCTGGGACGGGCGCCTGCATCCGATGCGCTCGCTCGGCTCGGCGGGGATCTGGGAGCTCTTCGTCCCTGGCGTCGACGAGGGAGCGACGTACAAGTTCGAGCTGCGCACCCAGGACGGGCGCCTCCGGCTGAAGAGCGACCCGGTCGCGTTCCACACCGAGCTTCCACCGGCGAACGCGTCCGTCGTGTGGGAGGCGAAGCACGACTGGAACGACGAGCCGTGGCTCGAGCGGCGCCGCGCGTCCGATCCGCTCCGCGAGCCCGTCTCGATCTACGAGGTGCACCTCGGCTCGTGGCGGCGGAACCCGCTCGAGGGAGACCGCCCGCTCACCTACCGCGAGCTCGCGGACGAGCTCGGCGACTACGTGGCCGACCTCGGCTTCACGCACGTCGAGTTGATGCCGGTCATGGAGCATCCCTTCTCCGGCTCATGGGGCTACCAGGTGACCGGCTACTACGCGCCGACCTCGCGCTTCGGGACGCCCGACGACTTCCGCTACCTCGTGGACAGGTTCCACGAGCGCGGGATCGGCGTGATCCTCGACTGGGTGCCGGCGCACTTCCCGCGCGACGACTGGGCGCTCGCCCTCTTCGACGGCACGCATCTCTACGAGCACGCGGATCCGCGCCGCGGCGCACATCCCGACTGGGGAACGCTCGTCTTCAACCTCGCGCGGACCGAGGTGCGGAACTTCCTTCTCGCGAACGCGCTCTACTGGGTGCGCGAGCATCACGCCGACGGATTGCGGGTCGACGCCGTCGCCTCGATGCTCTACCTCGACTACTCGCGCAAGGCCGGCCAGTGGGTGCCGAACGAGTTCGGCGGGCGCGAGGACCTCGACTCGGTCTCGTTCCTCAAGGAGCTGAACGAAGCGCTCTACGCGCGCGAGCCCGGGATCATCTCGGCGGCGGAGGAGTCGACCGCGTGGCCCGGCGTCTCGCGGCCGACCTACGCCGGCGGGCTCGGCTTCGGCTTCAAGTGGAACCTGGGCTGGATGCACGACACGCTGACCTACTTCCAGAAGGATCCGGTCTACCGCCGGTTCCACCACCACACGCTGACGTTCTCGCTCATGTACGCCTTCAGCGAGAACTTCATCCTCCCGCTCTCCCACGACGAGGTCGTACACGGGAAGCGGTCGCTGCTCGACAAGATGCCGGGCGACCGCTGGCAGAAGTTCGCCAACCTCCGCGCGCTCTACGCGTACATGTGGGCGCATCCCGGCAAGAAGCTCCTGTTCATGGGCGGCGAGCTCGGCGAGTGGGAGGAGTGGAACGCGGAGGGCTCGCTCCACTGGAACCTGCTCGAGTACGCGGAGCACGACGGCGTGCGCTCGCTCGTCCGCGACCTCAACCGCATCTATCGCGCGACGCCGGCGCTGTGGCAGCGCGACTTCATAGCCGACGGCTTCCGCTGGCTCGAGGCCAACGACGCCGCGAACAACACGCTCGCCTTTGCACGGCTCGGCGAGGGAGACACGCCGCCGCTCGTCTGCGTCCTCAACCTCTCGCCGGTGCCGCGCTACGACTACCGCGTCGGCGTCCCCGCGGGCTGCCGCTGGCGCGAGGCGCTCAACACCGACTCCGCCTTCTACGGCGGCAGCGGCGTCGGCAACCTCGGCGCGGTCGAGGCGGAAGCCGTGCCGTGGAACGACCAGCCCTTCTCCGCGTGGGTGACGCTGCCCCCGCTCGGCGCGGTCTGGTTCATCCCCGAGTAGCGCGAGCGCGAAACCCGTCCCAGGCGAGGCGGAGGCCGACGAGGCCGACAAACACCGCGAACACGATCTTGAGCGTGGACGCCGGTAGTGCGAGCGCGAGCTTCGCGCCGGCGAACGCACCGAGCGCACCGACGAGGCCGAAGCGAAGCGCGAGCTCGAGGTCTCCCACCTCGCGGCGGCGCAGGGTGAGACTGCCGACGACCGCGGTCGGGAGGATGACGAGCAGCGACGTCGCTTCGGCTCCATGCTGGGTGAGGCCGACGGCGAACACCAGGAAGGGGACGATCAACGTCCCGCCGCCGACGCCGAGCAGCCCCGAGGCGACCCCGGCGAGGGCGCCGAACGCAACGAGCGCGATGTAGAGACCGGCCCCGCTCACGCCCGCACTCCCATCAGGACGGCGACACCGACGAGGAAGAGGCCGAAGATGATCTTCAGCAGGCGCTCGTCGATCCGCGCGAGCAGGCGCGCCCCAAGCGCCGCCCCGAAGATGGCTCCTGCCGCGAGCCCGACGGCATCCAAGTAGTGCACCTGGCCGGCGACGCCGTACGTCGCGATCCCGGCGATGCTGATCGGAATGATCGCGCCGAGCGAGATCGCGTGCGCGTCCCGCTGGCCGTACCGTGCCCAGAGTACGAGCAGCGGCACCATGATCACGCCGCCGCCGACGCCGAGGAGGCCCGAGAGAAGGCCGCCGCCGAGCCCAATGACGAGCAGCTTCCGGTCGAGGGCCAACAGGCGCATCGACGGCCGAGCCTAGCTACCGTCCGAACCCGTGACGACGCGTCCCGAGCTACGTGGCACGTTCGGCATGGTCGCGTCGACGCACTGGCTTGCGTCGGCGGCGGGGATGGCCGTGCTCGAGCTCGGCGGAAACGCCTTCGACGCTGCGGTCGCGGCCGGGCTCACGCTTCAAGTGGTCGAACCGCACCTCAACGGCCCCGGCGGCGATCTGCCCGCGCTCGTCTGGCCCGCCGGCCGCGACCGGCCGCTCGTCCTGTGCGCGCAAGGATCCGCTCCGGCCGCCGCGACGATCGGGCGCTACCGCGACGAGCTCGGGCTGGGGCTCGTCCCCGGAACCGGCCCCCTCGCCGCGGTCGTCCCCGGCGCGTTCGGCGGCTGGCTCGCGCTGTTGCGCGAGCACGGGACAATGCCGTTCGCCGAGGTCGTGAAGTACGCGATCCACTACGCGGAGCACGGCTACCCCGTCCTGCCGCAGATCGCCGGCGCGATCCGCAACGTCGAGAGTCTCTTCCGGGAGGACTGGACGCCGTCCTCCGAGCTCTACCTCCCCATCCCCGAGGCGGGGGCGATGGCGCGCAACCGACAGCTCGCGGAGACGTACCGCCGCCTCGCCGAATCCCCGGATCCGGTCGAGGACTGGTACCGCGGCTGGGTCGCGGAGGAGATCGTCGCCTTTCAGGGGCGCGCGTGGCTGGACAGCTCTGGCGAGCGTCACACCGGGCTGCTCGCGGCCGAGGATCTCGCGAAGTGGACGCCGGCGTGGGAGGAGCCGGTCTCGGTCGACTACCACGGCTACGAGGTCTTCAAGGCCGGCCCGTGGAGCCAGGCGCCGGTCTTCCTCCAGCAGCTGCGCCTGCTCGAGGGCTTCGACCTCGCCGGAATGGGCCAGAACTCCACCGAGTACATCCACACGATCACCGAGTGCGCGAAGCTCGCCTTCGCCGATCGCGAGGCGTGGTACGGCGATCCCGATTTCACCGACGTGCCGCTCGAGATGCTCCTGTCTCGCAAGTACGCGGAAGCGCGGCGCGACCTCGTCGGCGCGGAGTCGTCGGGCAAGCTCCGGCCCGGCGGCGACAGCCCGCGGATCCCGACGCCCGTCGTCGGCGCGCCGCTCGCACCCGGCGTCGGCGAGCCGACTCGCGGTGACACGGTCCACCTCGACGTCGTCGACCGCTGGGGGAACATGATCGCCGCCACGCCGAGCGGCGGCTGGCTCTGGGGCGCGCCCGTCATCCCGTCGCTTGGCTTCTGCCTCGGCACGCGCGCGCAGATGTTCTGGCTCGAGGACGGCCTTCCGAATTCGCTCGCTCCGCGGAAGCGCCCACGCACGACGCTGTCGCCGACGGTCGCCGCGCGCGGCGGCGAGCAGGCGCTCGCCTTCGGCACGCCGGGCGGCGACCAGCAGGATCAGTGGTCGCTCCACGTCTTCCTCGGCCACGTCCACTTCGGCCTCGACCTGCAGGCCGCGATCGACGCGCCGAACCATCACACGGAGGCGTTCCCGTCGAGCTTCTATCCACGCGAGACGCTGCCGCGGCACGTCGCCGTGGAGGATCGCGCCGGCGAGGAGACGCTCGCGGGACTACGCGAGCGCGGCCACCACGTCGAGGTTGCGCCGGCGTGGAGCCTCGGCCGCGTCAGCGCCGTCGCCCGCGAGCCGGACGGCGTCCTGAAAGCGGCAGCGAACCCGCGCGGCGACCAGGGTTACGCGGCAGGGCGCTGAGCGTGGACATCTGGCCGGGCCGGCCGTTCCCGCTCGGCGCGACGTGGGACGGCGAAGGGACGAACTTCGCGCTGTTCTCCGAGCATGCCCAGCGCGTCGAGCTCTGCCTCTTCGACGAGGCAGACGCGGAGTCGCGCGTCGAGCTGGGCGACATCACGGCGCACAACTTCCACGCCTATCTCCCCGGCGTCGGCCCGGGGCAGCGCTACGCCTACCGCGTCCACGGCCCGTACGACCCGGCCGCCGGCGACCGCTTCAATCCCCACAAGCTCCTCATCGATCCGTACGCGAAGGCGATCGAGGGGCCAATCGAGTGGGATCGCGCCAACACGCTCCCGTACGTCCCGGACGCGGGGGAGGACGCCGATCTCCAGCCCGACGACGAGGACGACGCCGACGCGATCCCGAAGTGCGTCGTGGTCGATCCGACCTTTGACTGGGAGGACGACGCGCCGCCCGCCACGCCCTGGCACGACACCGTGATCTACGAGGCGCACGTCAAGGGGTTCACGCGACTGGATCCGGCCGTGCGTGAAGACTTGCGCGGCACGTACGCCGGCCTCGCCTCGGAGCCTGTCCTCGCGTATCTCGACGAGCTGGGCGTCACCGCGCTCGAGCTCCTCCCGATCCACCACATCGCCGACGAGGGGTTCCTCCACGACCGCGGCATGACGAACTACTGGGGCTACTCGTCGATCGGCTACCTCGCGCCGCACGCGCTCTACGCGGCGACCGGCACGCGCGGCGAGCAGGTGCTGGAGTTCAAGGGGATGGTGAAAGCCCTGCACAGGGCGGGAATCGAGGTGATCCTCGACGTCGTCTACAACCACACGGCAGAGGGGAACCACCTCGGTCCAATGCTCTCCTTCCGCGGCGTCGACAACCGGAGCTACTACCGGCTGATGCCCGGCGACCCGCGCCACTACATGGACTTCACGGGAACGGGCAACTCGCTCAACCCTGTCCATCCGTCGGTGCTGCGGCTGATCATGGATTCGCTCCGGTACTTCGTCCTCGACTGCCACGTCGACGGGTTCCGGTTCGATCTCGCCGCGGCGCTCGCGCGCGAGTTCTACGACGTCGACCGCCTCTCGGCGTTCTTCGACACGATCCACCAGGACCCCGTCATCTCGCAGGTGAAGCTCATCGCCGAGCCGTGGGACGTCGGGCCGGGCGGCTACCAGGTCGGCAACTTCCCCGTCCTCTGGACGGAGTGGAACGGGAAGTACCGCGACGCGGTGCGCGACTTCTGGCGCGGACAGGGCAACGTCGGCGAGTTCGCGCGGCGGTTCACCGGCTCCTCCGACCTCTACCAGGACGACGGCCGCGATCCGTTCGCGTCGATCAACTTCGTCACCGCGCACGACGGATTCACGCTCCGCGACCTCGTCTCCTACAACGAGAAGCACAACGAGGCGAACCGCGAGGGAAGTGAGGACGGCAGCGACGACAACCGCTCGTGGAACCTCGGTGCCGAGGGCGAGACCGGCGACGCGGCGATCCTCGCTCTCCGGGCGCGGCAGCAGCGGAACTTCCTCGCAACGCTCCTCCTGTCGCAGGGGATCCCGATGCTGCTTGCCGGCGACGAGCTCGGGCGGACGCAGGGCGGCAACAACAACGCGTGGTGCCAGGACAATGAGATCTCCTGGCTCGACTGGGAGAGCGCCGACCGCGAGCTGCACGAGTTCACGCGCCGGGTCATCGCCCTACGGAGGGAGCATCCCGTGTTCCGGCGCAGCTCGTTCCTGAGCGGCGCGGCGGGCGAGTCGGGGCTGCCGGACGTCTGGTGGTTCCGGCCAGACGGCCGGCGGATGACGCAGCGCGACTGGACGGCGGCAGAGACGAAGACGCTCGGCGTCTTCCTCAACGGCCACGAGATCCGGGCGCGGACGACGCACGGGGAGGAGATCGCCGACGACTCGTTCCTGCTGCTACTCAACGCGCACTTCGAGCCGGTCGTGTTCACGCTGCCGACGCGGCGCTTCGGCGCGCGCTGGCAGATCGAGCTCGCGACGGGCGAGGCGCCGGCCGCCACGCTCGCGGCGCGCGCGCGCGTTGCGGTGGAGGAGCACTCACTCCTGCTGCTCCGGCGCGTCTAGCATCGCGGCATGTGCCGAAACATCAGAACGCTCTACAACTACGATCCGCCCCCGAACTCCGACGAGGTGCAGGCGGCCGCGCTGCAGTACGTGCGCAAGGTCAGCGGGATGACGAAGCCTTCGAAGGCAAACGAGGCTGTGTTCGAGCGGGCCGTCCTCGAGATCGCGCACGTCACGCATCACCTCCTCGAGGATCTCGTCACGACCGCAGCGCCGAAGGACCGCGAGGTCGAGGCGGAACGCCGCCGCGCCCGCGCAGTCGCCCGCTTCGGCTGAGCAACCGAAACGGCGGCAACGGACGTCGGGAGATCCCTCCGGCCTGCACAGCCCGACGCCTTCACCGCAGGGGATCCGGGAAGACGCCGGGCCGGTCTGGCCGTGGCCCGCATAGGCGGTGCGAGCCGGGAGAGGTTTGGTGCACTCGTCATCCAACCACCCTCGTATGAAGAACGCCTAAGAGCCGAATAAGGAAAGCCTAAGAGCGGCTAGAGACGGCACCCCGGCGCGCCAAACCGCCGAGGCTGAGCCGGAAGAGCGCACCGCCGTCGGGAGCGTTTTCGGCGACCACCGTCCCGCCATGGGCCTCCGCAACCTCGCGGACGATCGCGAGCCCAAGCCCCGCGCCCGGCATCGCCCGAGCTGCGGCGGAGCGAAAAAATCGATCGAAGACGAGCGGTCGGTCCTCCTCGTCGATTCCCGGTCCGTGGTCGCGCACCGACAGCGAGCCGCCGGCCAGCGACACCTCGACGGCGCCGCCGTCGGTGCTCCACTTGCCCGCGTTTTCGAGGAGGTTCCAGACGGCGCGCTGCATCCGGTCGCGGTCGCCGTCGACGACCATCGGCTCGAGCTCTGCCGCCTCCCAGCTGAGGGTGGGGAAGCGGGCGCGGGCGCGCTCAAGCGAGTCTTCGAGCAGCTCGTCGAGTCGGAACGGCCGACGCACGGGTGGGGCTCCCGACGAGCGCGCGAGCTCGAGCAGGCTCCCGATCAGCGACCGCATCTCCCCCGACTCGCGGTGAAGATCGTCGAGCAGCGCCGCCCGCTGCTTAGGGCCGAGCTCGATCTCCCCGCGGAGGACGTCGATGTTCGTCTGCAGGCTCGTGAGCGGAGTTCGCAGCTCGTGCGACGCATCGGCGACGAAGCGCCGCTGCATCTCGAGCGACTCCTCGAGCGCGCCGAGCATCGTGTTGAAGGAGGCGCCGAGCCGCGCGAGTTCACCGGTTCCTCCCCCCGGAACGCGCTCGCTCGGCTCGCCGGTCTCCGCGATCCGCTCCGCCGCCGCCGTCAAACGGCGTACCGGAGCGAGTGTGGCACTCGCGAGCAGTCGGCTCGCGGCGGCGGCTACGCCGATTCCACCGAGCGAGACGAGGAGGAGAATCCACCGCAGGCGACCAAGGTCATGATCGATGAACCCGATGGGGCGCACGACGACCACCGCGCCGCCACCCGAGAGCGGCTGGACGATTTCGCGCATCTGGAGCCGACCCGAGCGACCCGTTAGGGGGTCGATCCCGTCGATGACGGTGTCGCGAAAGAAGCCCGGAGCGCTTCCGGCGGCGACGGCGCGGATCGCGGCGTCTCCAGGAATGTTCGCACCCCCCGTTGGGGAGCCGTCGGGCGCGAAGAACGTCAAGTAGTCCTGCGCGAACTGATTGAACCCGTTCAAGTTCGCTTGCGGGTTCTCGGCGTGCTCTTTCAGCGCCGCGTCCACCTGCGAGTAGAGCTCGTGGCGCATTAGGAAGTACGTCCCCGTCGAAGCGAGGGCGACGACGACCGCGACCACCACGGCAGCGACGAGCGTGAGGCGTGCCCGGAGGCTCATGTCACGGTTCGCGGAGCACGTAGCCGGTGCCCCGCACCGTGTGGATCAGGCGCGGCTCCTCGTCGGCCTCGGTCTTCCGCCGCAGATAGCCGACGTAGACGTCGAGCGCGTTCGACGAGTGGCTGAAGTCGTAGCCCCAGACGCGCTCGTAGATGAGCGAGCGCGGCAGCACCTGCCGCGGATTGCGGAGGAACAGCTCGAGGAGGTGCGCCTCGGTCGTCGTCAGCTCGAAGCGGCGGCCCGCCCGGCGCGCGTCCATCGAGCCGAAGTCGAGCGTCAGGTCGGCGAAGCGGAGCACGTCACCCGGAGTCTCCGGCTTGGAGCGGCGCAGGAGGGCGCGCACCCGTGCGAGGAGCTCCTCGAGGTCGTACGGCTTCGGGAGGTAGTCGTCAGCGCCGGCGTCGAGGCCCTCGACCCGGTCGCCGACCGCGTCGCGCGCCGTCAGCAGGAGGATCGGGACACGGTTCTCCTGCCGCCGCAGACGGCGCGTCACGTCCAGCCCGTCGAGCCCGGGCATCATCACGTCGAGGACGAGCGCGTCCGGCGTGCGCGACTCGACCGCGGCGAGCGCGCTGTCGCCGTCGGACGCGAGTGCGACCTCGTAGCCGTGCAGTTGCAGCGCACGTTCGAGCGCCTCACGCACCGCACGGTCGTCGTCGACCACGAGAACAAGCATGTCGTCGCTAAGTGTGCCGAGCGACGTAAGAACCCGCTAAGCGGGTGCGCCGTGCGTCCGGTTCCACTCCTCGGCGAGCTCGCGGAGGCCGGGGCCTGTGACGCGGATCGAGTCGCGCGCGTGCAAGCGCATCCGTGCCGCGAAGTCCCGGTCGCGCGCGCGCAGGAGCCCCCGCAACGCGTACTGCGCGCCGGTGAGGAGCGCGGCGAGCCGCGCCCCGGCCGCGGAGTGGTGCTTCCGCCAGTAGCGATGGCGGCCGCGCCACATCTCGTTGATCCGCCGCTCGGGAATCCCGGCGCTGAAATGCGACTCGTGATGAACGACGGTCACTCCCGGGAAGAACTGCGTGCGCCAGCCGGCGTTGCGGAAGCGGCGGCAGAGGTCCGTCTCCTCGGAGTAGATGAAGAAGTCCTCGTCGAAGACACCGATCTCGTCGAGCGCCTCGCGCCGGACGAGGAGCGCGGCGGCCATCGCCCAGTCGACGTCGCGGGTCTCGGTGCCCCCTGACTGGAGGATCCCAACGCGCCCGAGCGTGAGCAAACCCAGCAGAGAGGTCGCGGGGCCGGGGAAGCGCCACGCCGACGACTGCGGGCGCCCGGCGGGATAGACGAGCCGCGGCCCGAGCGCGGCGACGCGCGGATTTGCGTCGAGGTGCGCGACCATCCGGTCGAATCCCCAGTCGTCGCTCGTCGTGTCCTCGTTGAGGACGAAGACGTAGCGGCCGGTCGTCGCGCGGATCACGGTGTTGTGGTTCGCTCCGAACCCGGCCCGGTGGCGCTGCTCGATCAGCCGCACGCCCGGATAGCGCTCCCGCACCGCATCGCCAGAGCCGTCCTCGGACGCGTTGTCGAGGACGACGATCTCCGCCTCGACTCCCTGCAACGACTCGAGGCACGCGAGCAGGAGCTCACGCGAGTTCGTGTTGACGAGGGAGATCGAGACGTCGGGCAACGACTAGACGGACTGCGCCATCCCCGCCGCCCACGACGGGGGGAGGTTGCGAAGGATCTCGACGCTTTCGAAGCGGATCGGCTCGCGGACGCC
This sequence comes from uncultured Actinomycetes bacterium, assembly GCA_963737515.1. Lineage (GTDB taxonomy): Bacteria > Actinomycetota > Thermoleophilia > Gaiellales > Gaiellaceae > Palsa-739. The sequence goes on from CAVTSV010000004.1 coordinate 330,887, forward strand.
GACCTCGCTCACCCAGGCGGCCATCCGGCGCAGGCCGTCCTCGAGCGAGACGGCGGATTGCTCGCCGAAGACGCCGTCGAGCTTCGCGTGATCCGAGAACGCGTGGACGACCTCCTGTCGCGCGGGGAGGAAGTCGATCTCGGGCTCGACGTCGAGTACGCGCGCCACCGTGTGTGCGAGGTCGAGGACCGTGTACGGGGTGTCGGCGCCGACGTTGAAGGTCTCGTTCGCCGCGGCCGGGACGTCGATCGAGCGCGCGATCACGGGCGCGACGTCGTCGATGTGCGTGAACGCCCGCGTCTGGAGACCGTCCCCGAAGATGGTCATCGGCCGGCCGCTCAGGAGCTGGTTCATGAAGATCCCGATCACGTTGCGGTATGTGTCGGCGACATTCTGGAGCTCCCCGTAGACGTTGTGAGGCCGGAAGATCGTGTAGTCGAGGCCGAACATCCGCTTCGCGGCCGCGAGGTCGAGCTCGACGGCGTACTTCGCGACGCCGTACGGATCCTCCGGCTCGGGGACGATCGCCTCGGTCATCGGCGTCTGCGCCGGGCCATAGACCGCGATCGAGCTTGTGAACACGAAGCGCTCCACCGTCTCCGCCCGAATCGCCGAGTTGATCACGTTGATCGAGCCGACGACGTTGTTCGTGTAGTTGAAGCGGCGGATGAAGTGGGAGAGCCCCTCCGCCGCGTAGGCGGCGAGGTGGAAGACGTGGGAGAAGCCGTGCTCTCGGAACAGCCCGTCGACGAGCTCCGCATCCGTGACCGAGCCTTCGACGAACGTCGCGCCCGCCGGGACGTTCTCCTCGAACCCGCCGCTCAGGTCGTCGAGGACGACGACGTCGCGGCCGGAGTCGAGCAGGTGCTTGGCGACGTGGGCGCCAATGAAGCCGGCGCCGCCGGTGACGAGGACCTTCATCGCCGCGTAAGGCTAGCGACCTTGCGACCGGACGATGGCCCCCTACGTGTGCCGGCGCTAGTGATCAGCCCGTACGCCCGGCAGGGGCTACATCGACCACCAGGTGCTGAGCCAGGACGCCTACCTCAAATTCAGCGAGGACGACTGCCTCGCATCTTCTACTTACGTTTCGCTGCGAGGGTTGGGGCCGAAGGAGGAACGTCATGGATCACACCACTCGCCCCATCCGGCTCGAAGAGTCAAGTCAGCGGTTCCGCACTCTCGACGACCTGGTACTACAGCTCAAGGGCCTCGTCCTTGTCCGCAGCCACCGGGAAAGCGACGGCGCCCGCAGCGACGAACTCGCGATGTACGACCGCGAGATCGAGACGGTCCGCGAGCAGCTCGCGGCCGTCACCAGAACGCAGGCGGCCGCATGAGCCGTCGCGATTCCCTCAAGAGAGGAACACCATGATCGGTGAGAAGGTTCAGCACTTCCAGGGCAAGAGCACCGACCTCGCATTGTTGCAACAGAAGATCGAGGACTACCTCAAGTCGGAGAAGTTCTCGGTCCAGACCTCGGCGCCGAGCCCGCACGGCGTCGTGATCCAGGCGCAGAAGGGCGGCTTCCTGGACAAGGTGATAGCCGCCGACCGCGCTCTCTCTGTCCTCATCTCGGGAGAATCGAACGACTTCACGGTCCGGATCGGGATTGGCAAGTGGCTCGAGCACCTCGGCGTCACGGCGCTCGAGACGTTGCTGCTCTCCGATCTCTTCCTGGTGGTCGATGTGGCGGAGACCGCCTGGAACTTCGAGATCGAGCAGAAGCTCGCCAAGCAGATCGAGTCGCTCGTGGGCTGACGAAGGCGTTCGATGCCCCCGGCGTGAGTCGAACACGCGCACGCGGTTTAGGAAACCGCTGCTCTATCCACTGAGCTACGGGGGCGCGCTGCTCAACCATGCGGGTTTGCGTCGCTGGTTGATCCGTCCATTCTAGGAGCGCACACGAGCCGCGCACGGCCGCGGGTTTTCCCGCACCCATTCTCAGCAGTTGCACCGTGGCCCGCCGCGTCGGCGGCCGTGAGCATTCCACCTCAGGAGTCGACAACCAAACGACTTGGCGCCATTTGAGCTAAGGGGCCGAGCCCGCGAAGGGAGTCGCAAATGAAACGCCGCCTAGGTGCAGCAGTTGTGGTTGGAGTACTCGCCGTCGCCGTGGCGTTCGTCGGGACGGCCCTCGGAAGCAACCACAAGTTCACGGCCAGCTACAGCGGCAAGGTGACGGAGGTCGTCAACGGCTCCGCCGTGACGGCCACCCCGAACGGGAAAGGCAAGGGAACGCTGATCGGTAAGAGCACGCTGACCGGCACGGTCGCGGCTACGACGGCGAATCCGCCGTGTAGCCCGCTCAGCGGCCCGGGAATCCTCAAAGGTGCGAAGGGCACGCTCAAGATCACGCTGCTTGCGGGCTCGCGCGCCTGCGCGGCGGGCGAAGACGATCCGAACAACATCTCGTTCTCGGGCAGCGCCAAGGTCACCGGCGGGACCGGGACGTTACGCAAGGCCAAGGGCACGCTGCGGTACAGCGGCCACTACAACCGTGGGACCGGTGCCTTCACCGTGAAGCTCAGCGGAACCCTCAAGTACTAGCCAGAAAGGTGTGAGGCAATGAAGCGGTACATCCTGATGCTGGCGGCGCTCTCGACGCTCGCGTTCACTGCGGCCGCAGCCGCAGACAACACTGTTCCCTTCCCGAACGGGACGGTCGGAGGCGTGTTCGTGTCCGGACAGACGGTCACAAGTACCGGTGCGGTGAGCGACTCCTTCGCGCCCGGCAACACCGTCGTCTTCCGGGCCTACGCCGTCGACACGAAGACGCACAAGCTCCTCACGAAGAAGATCGCGACGCTCACGAAGACAAACAGGAAGGATGCGAAGAGCGCCGTCAAGACGTTCTTCGTGCGGATCCCGCTCGTCATGAAGGACATCCAGCTGCAGTACAAGAAGATTCCCAAGGGGCTCGACGGCCGCTATCGCTGGGTGGCCTCGTGGAAGGTGCCGGCGACCTACCCGCTCGGAGTCGTCCAGTTCGAGATGTTCGCACGGACCTGGACGAACCGGACGGGCACGTTCAGCCAGGTCCCGCTGGCGACCTCGCAGCTGACGATCACGCTGACACCGCAGGAGCCGTTCGCTCCCGGGCCGACGACCGCCGGATCAGTCAGCTCGTCGAATCTCGACGTCGTCCTCTACGTCGACGCCGTCAACGGGACGCATCCGGCAGGCGCTCCGCCGCGCCCGATCGGCTGCACCCAGACGAACGTCTTCGAGCAGGGTGAACAGCTCGTCGTCCGTGCCTTTGGCTATGCGCTCAGCGACGGGAGTGTCTTGTCCATGGACAACGTGACGGACGCTCACTACTCGGTCCCTGGGGAGCCGGACACGTTGCTGAACTGGGGTTCGCACGGGCCGACCGGAGACAAGGTCTGGTACTGGACGGGGGCCTGGAATATCCCGGTGGACTACCCGCTCGGCGACCTGACCGTCCATGTCTCGTTCACGACGATTCTCGGCAAAACGGGAACCGTCGACTACCCGGTCACGATCATCCCGCAAAGCTAACCGCATCTGGAAATGGAGTCGCCATGACCACCAAGAAGATCCTGTCCATCGTTGCGCTGGCAGTGGGGCTGCTCCTGCCGGCGCAGGCGGCCGCCACTCCAACCGCGCTGACAGCGCCTGCGATCCCCGGCGTGGCGCCTCTACCTGGCCCGATTGCGCCGCTGGCCACCCCGGCCGCCAACATGGGGGTCTTGACGGCGAAGCCTGACGTCGGCGTGCACGGGACCCCGTACGTCCTCTCGGGCTCGGGTCTGCAGGCGGACAAGGACGTCTCGATCGTCTGGTACACCGCCAACGTCACGTGGGTTGTCGATGCACGCCCCGACAGCGTCGACTACCTGGGGCGGCAGGCCACGAAGTTCGGCGTCGTCATTGCCAGCACGAGGACCGACGACAGCGGCAACTTCTCCGTCAACCTCAGAGCACCGAGGGACTTCGGCGGCATCCACGACATCTATGCCGTCATCGACGGAGTTCAGGTGGCCCACGGAGGCTTCCTGATCGCCCGCTGGGCCACCATGAGCCCGAAGAGAGGGCCGATCGGGACGATGATCACTCTCAAGTACGGCGGGCTCGGCTCGTCGCTCTATGAGGGTGGGGCCTCGCTCTTGTGGGACAACCACTACGCCGGCGCGGTAATGGCCAACTGGACCCGCGGCGTCGCCACGATCAAGTTCCGCGCCGCAGGTCCGGTCGGAAAACACGTCGTCGAGATCGCCGATGCGATCAGCTTCGTGTACCTCAACATCCCGCAGTCGCCGATCCCGTGGGCCACAGGCAACCGGTTCATGTTCACGGTGACGAAGGACAACGGCCCGCCGAAGCCTCAGATCGACTGGCCCGTCTCCGTGAAACCGACCCTCGACGCGTTCACGACGCTGGGAGCGAATGGACTCGCTCCCCTCAGCCTGGCGACTGCGCAGTTGAGCTCGACATCGGGACCGATCCTCTCGACTGTGGGCGTCTCCGCTGCCGGCCTACCGGCTAGCTCACCGGTCGATCTCGTCTGGGCAACGGTCGTCGGCAGTCGCGTCAACTGCACCAGCACCTGCTGGAGCTTCATCTCCGTGCCGCTCGGGACGGCGACGACAACAGCGGACGGCTCGCTGAGCAAGAACGTCTCCATCCCCGACGGGCTCGGCGGCTGGCACGTGATCCAGGTCACGCAAGGTGGCCAGGTGCTGGCTCAGGTGCCGTACTTCGTCAAGCGCAGCATCGTCGGGATTTCGGCGCTGCGTTTGAAAGCCGGCCAGGCGTTCACCATCCATCTCAAGGGCCTGGGCTGGACACAGCTCGACAACACCATCGCGGTCGATTACGACAACAGCTACGTCGGCTACGGGTGCGGCTTCAACAGCAACGGTGACCTCGTGATGAACCTCGTCGCGACGGGGAAGCCGGGCACGCATCTGATCGACATGTACCCGCTGCTGTACACGCAGCAGCCGTCGTATGCGAATACGCCGTACGGGATGGTGCCGATACTCACGTACGCGCGAGACATTCCCGGTCTCGCGCTCGGCTACAAGTTGCCGGCAATCCGGTTCGCGATCCAGGTCGTTAAGTAGGAGTTTCCTCGGGGGAGGGCGACTCGCCCTCCCCCGAGGGAAGCGCCGGGACGGCGAGGCATAGTGCTTCCCGACTTGTCCAGGCGCGGACGGACTCGCCGGGGCTCTGCCTCCTCGCGTCCACCGCTCGAGCGGTGGACGCTGTTCGTGCTGCGCCACCGCCGGCAGGTCGTGGCGGTGTGGCTCACCTTCCTCGTGCTCGGTGGCGCGGCGGCGGTCGCCCTGCCGCGGCACCTCGTGAACTCGTTCGACATCCCGGGGACGGACTCCGCCCGCGCGACGGCCGCTCTCGTACGCGGATTCGGCGAACGCCCCGACAGCACCTTCACGATCGTGTTCCGCGTTCGCCACTCGTCGGACCTACAGCTCCAGCGCGAGCTCCGTACCCGACTAGAATCGGCCGCCGACTTGCTCCCCGGTGGCCGGCTCGGAACGTTCCGGGTCGGTCCTGGGATCGTCTACGGTGAGCTTCAGACTGCGGTCGGCCTGCAACAGGCCCAGCGCTTCACCGAGCCCCTGCGCCGCGCACTCCGAAGCGATGGCAGGCCTTCCGCGCTGGTCACGGGGCAGCCCGCGATCCAGCACGATCTCGATCCTGTGCTGGCGTCCGACCTCCGGCGTGGCGAGGTCGTGGCGATCCCGCTCGCGGTCCTCGTGCTCTCGTTCGTACTCGGGTTGTCGCTTGCGCTTGCGCTTCCGTTCGTGTTCGCCGCATGCACCGTCGCCGCGACTCTCGCTCTCCTCTACCTGTCCGCACGGTTCGTCGCCATCTCGCCCTACGCCATCAACCTCGTCGAGTTGATCGGACTCGGACTGGCCGTCGACTACTCGCTGTTCGTCGTCCGTCGGTACCGCGAGCAGCTTGCGCGCGCCGAAACCCGCACGGATGCGGTCGTACAGACGATGGCGACAGCGGGCCGAGCCGTGGTCTTCTCCGGCGCCGCCGTCGCGATCGGGCTCGCATTGCTGCTTGCCGTTCCCGTGCCGTTCATTCGCACGCTGGGGTTCGGCGCGCTGCTGATCCCGCTCGTCTCGATCGCCGCCGCACTCACACTGCAGCCGGTGCTGCTCTCGTTCTGCGGTCCGCGCGTGGTCGAGCCCGTTCGCCTACCGCTGCTCGGCCGTGTGCGAGCCCGTGCACCATGGGCCGCGCTCGCGGGGGGAGTTATGCGGTACCGCTGGCCCGTGCTGCTCTTGACCACCGTCGCGCTACTCGCCGCGGCAGCACCGCTTCGCCATCTCGAGCTGACGCCCGGATCGCTGGCGAGCCTGCCGCCAGGCACCGAGGCCACTCGCGGTCTCGTCCAGCTTCGCCGGGGCTTCGGTCCCGGCGCCGTCACGCCGACGCAGATCGTCGTTGACGGCGGGAAAGCCGGCGCGGCAGCGAAGCCTGCCGTGCGCGCAGCCGTCGAGCGACTAGTCGACCGGCTGTCCCACGATGAAGAGGTCTACGTCGTGGCGTTCGGCGCAACGGCGCCGTACGTCTCTCCCAACCGCCGCTTTGCGCGCGTGTTCGTGGTCGGCCGGCACGACTTCGGAGCCGAGGCGTCGCGAAGGCTCGTTGCGCGCGTGCGCGACGTCCTCGTGCCCGCCGCACGCTTCCCCTCAGGGACGCACGTCGTGGTCGGCGGAGCGGCGCCGCAGGGAGTTGACTTCCTGGCCAGGGTCTATGCGTTCTTCCCGTGGCTCGTGCTGCTCTCGCTCGCACTGACCTATTTCGTCTTGGTGCGGGCCTTCCGGTCGCTGCTGCTCCCCTTCAAGGCAATTGTCCTGAACGCACTCACCGTGGCGGCGAGCTATGGCATCCTCGTGGCCGTCTTCTCTCCCGCGCCGATCGAGGGCTGGATCCCGATCTTCCTCTTCGCGACGCTGTTCGGGCTCTCGATGGACTACGAGGTCTTTCTCGTCTCGCGCATGCGCGAGGCATGGGACGGCGGCGCGAGCAACAACGAGGCCGTCGCGCTCGGGCTCGAGCGCACCGGCGGGCTGATCACGGCCAGCGCGCTCGTGATGGCCGTGTCGTTCGGCGGATTCGCCATCGGCAGCGTCTCGGGGCTCCGGCAGCTCGGCACCGGCCTGGTGATCGCCGTCCTCCTCGATGCGACGCTCGTCCGGGCACTGCTCGTGCCGGCGATCATGGCGATCATGGGTCGGTGGAACTGGTGGCTACCCAATGTGCGGGGCACGCGGGACGTGGGAGGATCGGCCACATGACCGACACGACCACAATCGCCGATCTCCTCCACGAAGCTGCCGAGACGCATCACGTCGTCTACCGGATCGTCGACGGCGACGATCCGGACTGGGCGTCCTGGTACGCCAACTGGCTCCTCTCCCTCTCCGAACTGCCGCAGCTGCTCGGCACGACGCCGGTGCGCAGTCACCTCGTGCACGCTCTCGTCCAGCTCGACCGCGACTACACCTCCGAGCCGCGCGACGAACGGTGGGAGGACTGGTACGCGCGCGAGCTGCCCGCCCGCCTGGGCTGAGCTACGCTCAATCCATGTTGCGGGAGCTGCTCGACGCACGGCGCGGCGAGGATCTCGACCTCTGGGCGCGCACGATCAACCCGCAGTTCGCGCGGGTGTTGCGGACGATCGGCTTCGACCGGACGTGGGCGCGCGCGGAGGGCGCGTATCTCTTCGACGAGGACGGCAACCGCTACCTCGACATGCTCGGCGGCTTCGGGATGTACAACGTCGGCCGCAACAACCCGCGCGTGCGCGCGGCGCTCGTCGAGGCGCTCGAGCTCGAGACGCCGGGAATGCTCGCCATGGGGACGACGCTCCTCCCCGGTCTGCTCGCCGAGGAGCTGATCGCGCTCGCCGGCGGCCGGATCGAGCGCTGCCTCTTCACGAGCACCGGCACCGAGGCGGTCGAGGCGGCACTGAAGCTAGGCCGCGCCGCGACGAAGCGGCGGCGCGTCGTCTCGTGCGAGCACGGATTCCACGGGCTCACGCTCGGGTCGCTCTCCGCGAACGGCTGCCCGGAGTTCACCGACCGCTTCCAGCCGCTCCTCCCCGGCTTCGACAAGATCCCGTTCGGCGACCTCGCCGCGCTCGAGAAGGAGCTGCGGCGGGAGGATGTCGCGGTCTTCCTCGTCGAGCCGATCCAGGGGAAGGGCGTGCACCTGCCGCCGAACGGCTACCTCGAGGGAGCCCAGGAGTTGTGCCGCCGCTACGGGACGCTGTTCGCGGTCGACGAGGTGCAGACCGGCTTCGGGCGGACCGGGAAGATGTTCGCGTTCGAGCACTGGGGGCTCGAGCCGGATCTCGTCCCCGTGGCCAAGTCCCTCTCCGGCGGCTACGTCCCGGTCGGCGGATTGCTGATGTCGCGCGCGGTGCACGAGGCCGTGTTCGACTCGATGGAGAACGCGGTCGCGCACGGGTCGACGTTCGCGCCGAACGAGCTCGGGATGGCGGCCGGCCTCGCGACGCTGCACGAACTCCGCGAGCAGCGGCTCGTGGAGAGGAGCGAACGGCTCGGCAAGCTGCTGCTCGAGCTGACGCTGCCGCTCGTCGAGGACTTCGAGGTCGCGCGCGAGGTCCGCGGCCTCGGGCTCATGTGGGCGATCGAGTTCGGCGAGCCGAGATCCGGCCGCATCACGTGGCGGATGATGGAGCGCATGCAGAAAGGGCTGTTCGCGCAGCTCGTGATCGGGCCGCTCTTCTCCGAGCACCGGATCCTCACGCAGGTCGCCGGTCACAACATGGCGGTGGTCAAGATCCTCCCGCCGCTCGTCCTGTCGGACGATGACGTCGAGGAGTTTGCGGACGCCCTGCGCACAACGATCGAGTCCGCGCAGCGGATGCCGAAGTCGCTGACGAAGTTCGCGCTCTCGGCCGCGGGCGCGGCCCGCCGCTAGTTGCGCTCGAGCGGCAGGCCGCGCTTCGACCAGTCGCTCCACGAGCCCGGGTAGAGGCGTCCTTCGCGGCCGACGAGCCAGGCGCGGTGGAGGGTGACGCAGGACGTGACGCCCGAGCCGCAGTACGCGACGAGCTCTCCCGCGGGAAGCTCGGGCTGCGGTTCGTTCCACGGAGCGTTCGCAGCGCCAGGGATCCGTCCGGGCGGATCGTCGACGGCGTTCGGCTCGCCGCGCCAGCGGTTCGCGGTCCGGGCATCGACGAGCACGAGCGAAGGGTCGGCGAGGCGGCGCGCTATCTCCTCCGCGGTGACCGTGTCGCCGTCGCGCTCGTGCGGGACGAACTCCGCCGGCTCGACCTCCTCCTCGCCGGCGCGCAACTCGCCGCCCCACGCGTCACATCCGCCGACAATCACCGCGCAGTCGTCGTGGCCGAAGTGGCGGAGCAGCCACCACAGCCGCTCGGCTCCGCCGAGCGAGCCGTACGCGACGACGAAGACACCGGCGCCGATTCCCGCCCGACCCGCCACAGCTTCGAACTTCTCCGCGGCCGGCAGCGGATGGCGTCCCGCGTCGGGCACCGAGAGATCGGAGAGGTCACTCTCGACGTCGAGGAACGACGCGCCCGGGACGTGACCCGCGAGATAGAGCTCGCGGCCACGGTCGGGATTCCCGAGCTCCCAACGGCAGTCGACGAACTGGTAGCGCATGCTTGGACCGTAGTCTGCTTTGGTTCAGGCATGAACATCTGGTCGGACGACTGGGGCGAGCAGCCGGAGGACTGGAGCGGTGGGGGCGGCCTCGCGAAGCGCCTCGTCCCCAGCGGCCCACTCCTCGGCGCGAGTCTCTACGAGCTCGGGCCCGGCAACTTCGTCATCTTCCACTTCCACCACGGCTCGGAAGAGCTGCTCATCGTCCTCCGCGGCACGCCGACGCTGCGGACGAACGACGGCGAGCGGCAGCTGGAGGAAGGCGAGGTCGTGCACTTCCCGCCCGGCCCGGCCGGCGCGCACGAAGTCCGAAACGACACCGACGAGACCGTTCGCTACGTCGTCGCCGGAACGCGCGCGTCGCCGGAGGTCGTCGAGTACCCGGATCGCGGCCAGCTGACGGCGCAGTCGCGCGAGCTGAACCAGAAGGGCGACCCGCTCTTCGTCATCCACACCCTCAAGACGCTAGCTAGCGCGAGTGGCTCGGCGTCCACGCGGCCGCGAGGATGCCCAAGCCGACGAGCACGCCTCCGCCGACCCAGCGCTGCACGCGCGCGATCCCGGCCGTGCCGCGCAGCCGCTCGGCGATGCTCCCCGCGGCCAGCGCGTACGCGCTGTCGCTGAGGAAGCCGAGCACGGCGAAGCTCACCCCGAACACGAGCACCTGCAGCCAGACGTGCCGGGCGTGCGGATCGACGAACTGCGGGATGAACGCGAAGATGAAGACGATCGTCTTCGGGTTCGTGAGATTCACGACGATGCCCTGCGTATAGGCGCGGCGGCGCGTTCGCGGCGCCGCATCCGACTCCGCCTCATCCAAGCCGCGACCGAGCAGCCGCCGCACGCCGAGCAGCAGGAGATAGGCGGCGCCGACGTACTTGACCGTGTCGAAGGCGGTGCTCGAAGCGAGGATCAGGGACGAGAGCCCGGCCGTAGCGAGCGCGACGTGCGTGAAGGTGCCCGTCGTGATCCCGGCGACGGATGCAAGTCCGCCGGCGCGCCCCATCTCGATGCTCCGCGTGACGACGTAGAGAACCGCCGGGCCGGGCACGAGGAGCAGCGCGATCGCTGTCCCGAGGAAGATGAGATACGCCGACGACGACGGCATCGCGTCACGCTACAGGCCGCAAAGACCTGCTCAGGCGCCACATTTGACGTATCGGAAAACTCCGCCTAGCCTTGCCGGGTCATGTTGCTCGCGAACGTGTTGGCACGGAACCCGGTGGGCGGTAGCTCTCGCCTCGCCGGAATGCGCGACCGCTAGGTCCGCGCGCCGCCGCATTCGGCGGCTCTCCGTCCCCGTTTCGCACTCTTCACTCGAAGGAGCAGCATGTCCCTCGCACTACCTACATCCGATTTGCCCGCACGTCTCGACCGGAAGGCGCCTGCCGTCGAGGTCGTCGACCTGCGGAAGACCTTCCGCCGGAAGGACCGTAAGGCGGGCCGCTTCGCCCGCAAGCAACCGTGGCCGGCGCTCGCCGACGTCACGTTCACGATCGCCCGCGGCGAGTGCGTCGCGATCCTCGGCCAGAACGGCTCGGGGAAGTCGACGCTCGTCCGCCTCCTCTCGACGCTGCTGATCAACGACGGCGGCGAGGCGCGGATCTTCGGCCACGACGCGTTCGAGGAGACACAGGCGATCCGCCGGCTCGTCAACCGCGTCTCGGTCGAGGCCTCGTTCTTCAAGAAGATGTCCGCGTTCGAGAACCTCTCGTACGCGGCGCGCTTCTACGGGATGACGCCGCGGCAGACGCGCGTGGAGATCCCGGCGATCCTCGAGCAGGTCGGCTTCCCGCCGGACCGGCGCAACGAGGCGATGGAGAACCTGTCACGCGGAATGCAGCAGAAGGTCGCCCTCGCGCGGGCGCTCCTGACGTCGCCCGTCCTGCTCCTGCTCGACGAGCCGACGACGGGCCTCGACCCGCGCTCGAAGCTCGAGGTGCAGGAGTTCATCCGGCAGGTCCGAGACGGAACACGACGCGACGATCCTCCTCTGCACGCACGACATGGCCGAGGCCGAGACCCTCGCCGACCGGATCGGGCTGCTCGACCGCGGCCGGCTGCTCTTCCTCGAGCCGGTCGAGGACGTGAAACGCCGCTTCGGCGTCGAAACGCTCGAGGAGGCGTTCTTCGCTGCGACCGGCCGCGAGTTCGAGAACGAGGCGACTGAAGACGACGACGAGTACAGGGAGGTGTTCGCATGAGCGAGTACGCAATCGAGACGCGCCGCCAGCTCGTCGGTCTGTTCGGGATCGTCGAGCGGAACGTCTACCTCACGAAGCGCTACATCCTCTGGGACGTCGCGTTCATGTTCTGGACGATCGCGAACACGCTCACGATCGTCTTCATCGCGCGCGCGGCGCACCTGTCGCCGACCCGCGAGAACACGCTGGCGACGATGCTGCTCGTCGGCGCGACGATCTGGGCGTTCCTCGGGATCATCTTCGAGTTCATGACGGAGATCGTCGCCTGGGAGCGCTGGGAGGGGACGATCGAGTACACGTTCATGGCGCCGCTCTCGCGGCTCGCCCACCTGTTCGGACAGGGAGCGTTCGCGGTGCTCTACGGCCTGATCCGCGCGGGGATCCTCTTCTTCGCGGTCGCCGCGTTCATCGGCATCCACGCACCGCATGCGAACTACGGCGCGGCGCTGCTGCTGCTCGCGCTCGCGTCCCTCTCCTTCATCGGCGTCGGGATCATGACCTCGGTCCTGCCGCTGATCTCGCCGGAGAAGGGCGCGCAGCTCGGCTTCGTCGCGCAGGGGCTGATGCTCGTCGTCTCGGGCGTCTACTACCCGGTGAGCGTGATGCCGGAGTGGATGCAGTGGATCGCGAAGTTCTCGCCAGCGACGTACGCGCTGCGCGGCGACCGCGCGTCGATCGTCTACGGCACCGGAGTCGCGTGGGCGGACGTCTGGCCGCTCTTGATCATCGCGGTGCTCGCGACGCCGATCGGGCTGGCGATCTTCCACCGCGGCGAGCGGTACGCGAAGAAGCACGGGAAGCTGAAGAGGTCCGGCTGATGAACTGGTTCAAGGAGGACGCAGGCACGCGCTATGACGAATCGACCGGCCCGTACTTCGAGCTCGCGACGATCGAGGCGACGGTCGACTTCCTCGAGCCGCTCGCGGTGGGCGGCGCCTTGGAGCTGGCGATCGGCACCGGCAGGATCGCGGTGCCGCTCGCGGCTCGGGGAGTCCGCGTAGCCGGCATCGACTACTCGCCTCCATGGTGGAGCAGCTCCGCCGGAAGTCCGAGGCGATTGCGGTCGGGATTGGCGACATGGTCACCACGCGGGTCGACGGCGAGTTCTCGCTCGTCTACATCGTCTTCAACTCGATCAAGAACCTCACCACCCAGGAAGCGCAGGTCGCCGCCTTCGAGAACGCTGCGGCGCACCTCGCCCCTGGCGGCTGCTTCGTGATGGAGGTCGGAGGCCTGCCGAGCGAGCAGTGGACCGTCGCCGACTTCAGCGACACGCATGTCTGCATCGACGAATTCGATCGTGACACCCAACGGCTCGTCTCACATCACTTCACGCTGCGCGAGGGGACGTGGAAGCGAGCCTCGGGCGAGTTCCGCGCCGTCTCGCCGGCGGAGCTCGACGTGATGGCGAGCTCCGCCGGCCTACGGCTAAGCGAGCGCTGGGCCGACTGGGACCGCTCGCCCTTCACCGCCGAGAGCCCGAAGCACGTGTCCGTCTGGGAGAAGCCGTCCCGATGAAGGACTGGTTCGCAGGGGAGGTCGCGGAGCGGTACGACGCCGACACGACACGGCGCAAACCACCCGAGCCAGCCCTCGAATTCCTCTTCCCGCTCGCCGCGGGCGGGGCGCTCGAGCTGGCGATCGGCACCGGCAGGATCGCGGTGCCGCTCGCCGCTCGCGGTGTCCGCGTAGCCGGCATCGACCTCTCGCCGGACATGGTCGCGGTGCTGCGGCGGAAGACTGACGCGATCCCGGTCGCCGTCGGCGACATGACGACGGCGCGCGTCGAGGGGACGTTCTCCCTCGCCTACATCGTCTGCAACTCGATTCTCAACGTGACGACGCAGGACGGGCAAGCGGCGGTCTTCGCGAACGCCGCCACGCACCTCGATCCCGGCGGCTGCTTCGTGGTCGAGACCGTGGTGCCGAACACGCAGCGGCTCGAGGTGTTCGACCTGAGCGACACGCACGTCGGCGTCGACGAGTACGACCTCGACACGCAGGCGCTCGTCTCGCACCACTTCTCTCTGCACGACGGCGCGTGGGAGCGCCGTTCGATCCCGTTCCGCGCCGTCTCGCCGGCGGAGCTCGATCTGATGGCGCGCCTCGCCGGGATGGAGCTGCGCGAGCGCTGGGGCGACTGGGACCGCTCGCCCTTCACAGCCGAGAGCCGCAACCACGTCTCGGTCTGGGAGAAGTAGCTTTCGCGCGTGCCTGCGCGCCCTCGCCGTTCCTGCCTCAGCGTCCCCGCCTCGAGCGAGCGGATGCTCGCGAAGGCGCCCTCGCTCGGCGCCGACGAGGCGATTGTCGATCTCGAGGACGCGGTCGCGCCGGAGGAGAAGGCGGCGGCACGCGCGCTGGCGATCGCGGCGGTCCGGAACGGACCGCTCGCCCGCACGACCGGGATCCGCGTCAACGCCCGCGGCAGCGAGTGGTGGGAGGACGACCTGCGCGCGGCCGGCGAGGCACGGCCGGACGTCGTCGTACTCCCCAAGGTCGAGTCCCCGGACGACGTGGCCGCGGCGGCCGAGCTGCTCCCGGACGGAACCGGGCTCGAGGCGCAGATCGAGACGGCGCGCGGCCTGGCCGAAGCCGAGCGGATCGCGGCGGCAGGTCACGGCCTCGAAGCACTCGTCTTCGGCCCCGCGGATCTCGCCGCCTCTCTCGGCATCCCCGTCCTCACGATCGGCGACGGCGCGAACGACTACGGGTTCGCGCGAGTCGTCGCGGCCGCCCGCGCGTTCGGGCTCCAGGCCGTCGACGGCCCGCACGCGCGACTGGGCGACGACCTCGGGCTCGTGCGCTCCGCGCGGCGTGCGTTCGAGCACGGCTACGACGGCAAGTGGGTGATCCACCCGAGCCAGATCGAGCCCGTCCACCTCGTCTTCACGCCGTCGCCCGCGGAGATCGAGCGCGCGAAGCGGATCCTCGCCGCCCCGCAGGGAGCCGTCCGCTTCGAGGGCGAGCTCGTCGACGAGGCGTCACGCCGCCTCGCGGAGTCTCTCCTCAGCCGCGCCGCGCTGCTCGCCTGAGCGCCTTCCGCCGTTTCACATCCGGCGCGGCGAGCACACCCCGGTACCAGACGTGCAACACCGCAGCCAGGACAGTGGCGGCCGCGCCGGCGATCCGCTTGAGGCGTGCCATTCGGCGTGAGGGTAGTCCAGCCGATACCGTCGCGAAACTGACTCCACACTCGATGAAAGGATCTGCCGAGATGACGAACACGAAGGATCGGGTCGCCGACGCAACCGCGAACGTGCGGCCGTACCTCGAGCGCGCCCTCCGCGACGAGGAGCTGCGCCGGAGCGTGAAGAACGCGTACGCGTCGGCGCGCTCCCTCTACGACCAGCTTCTGGCTCGGAACGACGTCGGCGACGTGGCGACGAAGCTCGCGACCGACGAAGAGGTTCAGAACCAGGTGCGGAACGTCGTCGAGCAGCTCCGCAGCGCGGCGGGCCGCGTTCACACAGCCAAGGTCGAGGAGAAGGAGACGCGGCACACGGCGCGCAACGGCCTCCTCCTGGTTGCCGGGATCACGCTCGGGCTGCTCTTCAACCCGCTCACGGGCCCGCCGATTCGCGGCTGGCTAAAGCGCACGCTGTTCGGACGTGGCGACGGTTACACCTACCACGACGGCAACGGCACGCCCCTGAGCTAGGTCGACTTGACCCGTGGAAGCGTTGCTCGCACGCCTGGCCGCTGAGCCCGCGAACACCGGTCTGTTCCTCGATTTCGACGGCGTTCTCGCGCCGATCGTGCCGCGACGAGAGGACGCCGAGATTCCGCCGGAGACGCGCTCGGAGCTCGCGCGGCTGGTAGGACGGTATGCGCTCGTCGCCGTCGTCAGCGGCCGGGCGGGAGACGACGTGTGCGACCGCCTCGGGGTCGACGGCGTAGTTTGCGTCGGCACGCACGGGCTCGAGCTCGAACCGGAGGCGGAGCGCTGGCGCAAGCCGCTCACGGCGTTCGCCGCCGCCGTACCGTGGCCTCCTCACGCCGTCGAACTCAAGGGGCTTGCGCTCGCGTTCCACTTCCGCGACCGGGACGACGAGGCGGAGGCCGTTCAGGAGCTCGAGGCGATCGCCGCCCGCGCTCGCACGGAAGGCTTCGTCGCGCGTTACGGGCGGAGAGTCCTCGAGGTGCTGCCGCCTGTGAACGCAGACAAGGGAACGGCCGTGCGGCGCCTACTCGAGGAGCACCATCTACGCCGGGCGCTCGCCGCCGGCGATGACACGACCGACCTCGACTCCTTCGCCGCGCTCGACGGGCTCGACGCCGCGGCGCGCGTCGCGGTCGCCTCGGCCGAGGCTCCGCAGGCCCTGCTCGACGCCGCCGACCTCGTGGTCGGCTCGCCGGACGAGTTCCTCGCGCTGCTACGGAAGCTCTAGGCCTTCCTGACCTTTACCGCCGTCCCGTAGGCGCAGATCTCCGTCCAGTTGCTGCCCATCTCGGACGTGTCGAAGCGCATGGCGATGATCGCGTTCGCGCCGAGCTTCTCGGCCTCCTCGACCATCCGCTCGCGCACCTGGTTGCGGCTGTCGACCAGCGCCTTCGTCATTCCCTTCAACTCGCCGCCGAGGATGGATTTCAGGCCGGCGCCAAGCTGGGAGCCGATGTTGCGCGAGCGCACCGTCAGCCCCATCACCTCGCCGAACACCTCGTCGACCGCGTAGCCGGGAATGTCGTTCATGGTCGTGACGATCATCGTCTTGCCTCCCTGTTGAGCACGTCCCAGGCTCGCCTGACGTCCGCCTCCGTCGTGCGCTCGTTGCCGATCGCGAGCCGGAGGACGTACCGCCCGTCGAGCTTCGTGTGGACGATGAAGATCTCACCCGAGTCGTTCACGCGCGTCAGTAGTTGCTCGTTCTCCTCGTCCGTCCCGTTCCAGCGAAAGACGACAAGGGAGAAGCGCTGCGGTGCGACGAGCTCCCAGTCGGGGCTCTCCTCCACCCAACCGGCGAACAGCGTCGCGAGCCGGATGTGCTCGCGGACGATCGCGCGCAGCCCCTCGGCGCCGTAGCAGCGCAGCACGGCCCAGAGCTTCAGCGACCGGAAGCGGCGGCCGAGGGCGGCCCGTACTCCGAGAGCGAGTACGCGGTCGTCGGGTGTGCGGAGGTACTCGGGGACGAGAGTGAACGCCTCGCGCCACTCGTCCGGTCGCGCCGTCCAGACGAGCGAGCAATCAGTCGGGACGAGCAGCCACTTGTGCGGGTTCACGACGAGCGAATCTGCGAGCTCCACGCCGTCGGCCGACCAGCGCTCCTCCTCGCAGATCCACGACGAGCCCGCGTACGCCGCGTCGACGTGCAGCCAGGCGCCGGCGGCGTGCGCACGCTCGGCGAGCTCGCGCACCGGGTCGACCGAGGCGAACGACGTCGTGCCGACCGTCGCGACGACGCAGGCGACGTCCTCGAGGTCGTAGCCGTCGACCGTCATCCGTAACTCGCTCGTCCGCCGGAACCTTCCGCAACTCCATCCCGAGCATCCGCGCGTCCTTCTCCACCGACGAGTGCGCGTGCTCGGAGCATGACGACGACGTTACGGCCGGTGACGTGACGAGCTGCGATGAGCGCGGCGAGCGTCGAGGTCGAGGCCGTGTCCTCGATGTGGCCGTGCCAGCCGTCCGGGAGGCCGAGGAGCTGCCGCACCCAGTCGGCGACGCGCAGCTCGAGCTCGGTCGAAGCCGGCGAGGCGCGCCAGACGATCGCCACCTGGTTCATTGCGGCTGCGAGCAGCTCCGCGAGGATCGCCGGCTCCGAGGAGGTCACGGCGAAGTAGGAGAAGAAGCGCGGGCTCTGCCAGTTCGTGAGTGCGGGGACGATGAGCTCGTCGAGATCGCGGAGGACGTCGGCGAACGCCTCCGGCTGCTCGGGCGCCGCCGTTGGCAGCTGCGCGGTCAGCTCGCCGGGTTTCACCTGCGCGAGCACGGGCAGCTCGCCAACGTGCTCGAGATAGCGCGCCGCCCATTCGAGCGCCGCGGCGCCGTCCTCCCGGAAGTCCATCAGCGAGGCCGCCTCTTCCGCAGCTTGTCGAGCTGCTTCCACGTCCGCGTGTTGGCGACGTCCGCCTTCGTCAGCCAGCCGCGCCGCGCCTGCGCGACCGCGAGCTCGACGTATCCCTGCGCGCGGATCTGGTGCGCGTCGGAGTTGAGGACGAGCTTCAGCCCCGCCTCCTTCGCCGCGCGCGCGTGGACGTCGCGCAGGTCGAGCCGGTCCGGCTGGCCGTTCATCTCGAGAAGCGTGCCGGTGGCGAGCGCACCCTCGATCACGCGCTCGACATCGACGTCGCGCGGCGGCCGCCTGTTGATCCGGCGGCCGGTGAGGTGGCCGATGCAGTCGACGTAGGGGTTCTCCATCGCTTCGAGCACGCGCTCCGTCGGCCGCGAGTCGGGCGCGTTGTGGACGGACGCGACGACCCAGTCGAGGCGCTTCAAGTCCTCGTCGGCCATGTCCACCTCGCCGTTCGAGCGGATGTTCGCCTCGACGCCGGCGAGGATGCGTCAGCGACGGGAAGCGCTTCCGCATTCGCGGAGATCTCCTCGAGCTGCGCATCGAGGCGACCGTCGCGGAGATAGTGCGAATGGTCGGTGACCGCGTAGTACTCGTAGCCGCGCGCGACCGCCGCCTCGAGCATCTCCTCGAGCGTGTTCTTGCCGTCGGCCGACCAGTGGGAGTGCGTGTGGAGGTCGCCGCGGACGTCCTTGCAGCTCGACGAGCTTCGGCAGCTCGCCGTCCCGGGCCGCCTCGAGCTCGCCGGCGTTCTCCCGCAGCTCGGGCGGGATCGGCTGGTAGCCGAGGAACTCGTAGACGGCGTCCTCGTCGGTGCTCTTGAAGACCTTGCCCGTCTTCACCGTCGTGACGCCGTACTCGGAGATCGAGAGCCCCCGCCGCACGGCTTCCTCGCGCATCGCGACGTTGTGGTCCTTCGAGCCGGTGAAGTGCTGGAGGAGGTTGCCGAACGACTCCGGCGGAACGACGCGGAGGTCGAAGCGCAGGCCGTCGCGGGAGACGACCGTCGCCTTCGTGTCGCCGTGCGCGGCGACGTCGACGACCCACGGGCAACGCGACGAAGTACTCGGTCAGCTCGGCCGGATTCGTCGCGCACGCGATGACGTCGAGATCACGGAACGTCTCCTTCCGGCGCCGCACCGAGCCGGCCTCGGAGACCGCGATCGCCGCAGGCAGCTCCTGCAGCGCCGCGACGACGGCGGTCACCGGGCCGATCCCGTCGCCGAGCAACCGCCGGTCGCCTGCCTCGGCCGTCTGCGCGGCAAAAGCCATCGACGTGAGGATCTTCTCCTCGCTCTTCGCGCCTAAGCCCGGCCAGCGTGCGCAGCCGCTCCTGCTCGGCGGCCGCCTTCAGATCGGCGAGCGTCTCGACGCCGAGCTCCTTCCAGATCCGCGCCGCCGTCTTCGGGCCGAGCCCCGGCAGCCGCATGAAGAGGACGACCTCGGGCGGCACGCCGGCGCGCTTCTTCTCGAGCGCCTCGATCTTCCCGTGCTCGGTGATACTCGACGATCTTCTCCTCGATCGTCTTGCCGATCCCCTGCAGCTTCTTCGCGTTGCCGTCGAGCGCGAGCTGGGCGATGGAGGACGACGTCTCGCGGATCCGGGTCGACGCGCGGCGATAGGCCATGACCCGGAACGACTCCGCTCCCTCGAGCTCGAGCAGGTCGGCGAGCAGGTCGAATTGATCCGCGACGACAGCGTTCTGCGGCAGAGCAGGCACTGCAGCGATCATAGGCAGGGCCATGCCGACCGCCGTCGTCTGCCTCCCGACGTACAACGAGCGCGAGAACCTCGAGCGGATGCTCGAGGCGCTCGAGCCGCTCGACGTCCGCGTCCTCGTCATCGACGACAACTCGCCCGACGGCACCGGCGCCCTCGCCGACTCGCTCGCGGCCACGCGCGACTGGCTCTCCGTCCTCCACCGCGAGCGGAAGGAGGGGCTCGGGCCGCGCGTACCTCGCGGGATTCCGGGACGTGCTGGCGGGCGATGCCGACCTACGTGCTCGAGATGGACTGCGACTTCTCCCACGCCCCGGCTGACGTGCCGCGGCTCATCGCCGCGTGCGAGGCCGGCGCGGACGTCGCGCTCGGCTCGCGCTACGTCGCCGGCGGCGGCATCGAGAACTGGGGGCTCGCGCGGCGGATCGTCTCGGCCGGCGGCTCCCTCTACGCGCGGACGCTGCTCGGCGTCCGGATCCGCGACCTCACCGGCGGGTTCAAGTGCTTCCGCCGGGAAGTGCTGGAGACGATCGACCTCGGCGCGGTCGAGTCGAAGGGCTACGCCTTCCAGATCGAGCTGACGTACCGGGCGATCCGCAAGGGCTTCGCGGTGGCCGAGGTGCCGATCGTGTTCCGCGACCGCACGCGCGGCCACTCGAAGATGAGCCGCGGGATCTTCCTCGAGGCCGTCACGCGCGTGCCGGCGCTACGGTGGGGCGCCTTGACAGGACGCTTGTGACGGAGCTCGACGAGACGACGTTCGACGCGGCCGTCGCAGGCGGACCGCTCCTCGTGGACTTCTGGGCGCCCTGGTGCCGCCCGTGCAAGGCGATCGAGCCGATCCTCGCCGAGCTCCCGGTCGAGGTCGCGCGCGTCAATGTCGACGAGCAGCCGAACCTCGCGTCGCGCTGGGACGTCCTCTCGATCCCGACGGTGATCCTCTTCGCGGCAGGAGAAGCGCGCGGAACCGTGGTCGGCGCCCGCCCAAAGGCCCACTTCGAGAGCTGGCTAGCGGAAGTGCTCCCAGCCGCCGAGCCCGGCGGGATCGACGCCTGAGCCTTCCTCGCACCGGCCGATGACGACGAAGTCGAGCGGATCCGGCGTCGCAGCGAGCAGCTCGTAGTCCTCGCCGAAGGAGAGGTCGTCGATCGTCGCCCCGGTGGCGAGAGGGACGCGATCGAGGTCGATGACGAGCCGGCAGCCCGAGCGGCGCGCGATCTGCCCGGCGTCGGCGCCGATCCCGTCGGAGATGTCGAGCATCGCGTGCGCGACGCGTGCGAGATCGCGCCCCTCGGCAGTGCGAATGGGCGGCCGCAGGAGCCGGCCCTCACGGAAGGCGGCGCCGGCGCCCCCGAGGGGCCCGGTGACGACGAGAACGTCATCCGGCCGCGCACCGGTCCTCCCCGGGACACGGTCGGCGCGCCCCAATGCGGTGACGGTGATGACCACCGAGTCCGCCTTAGTCGTGTCGCCGCCGCGGACGGGGACGCCGGCCTCGGCGAGGCCCTCGTAGAACGTGACTGCGTCGTCCAGATTCGGCGCCGCGAGCGTGACGACGAGCGCAACCGGGTCGGCGCCGGAGGCGGCGAGATCGCTGATGTTGACGGCCGCCGCGCGAAAGCCGAGCTCGTGCCAGTCGAGGAGGTCGAAGCGGAAGTGCACGCCTTCGACGAGCGTGTCCTGCGTCACGACGAGCCCTTCGATCTCCGCCGCGTCGTGCTCGACGCCGACGATCAGGCCGCGGCGCTCGAGCTCGTCGAGGAGCTCGAACTCCTTCACGACTCGGAGATCTTGGCGCGCCCGTCGACCGTGTCGGGGTCGAGCGCCGCGAGCGCGTCGTAGAGCCGCGCGTGGAACGTCCCCGGGCCGCCGGCGCCGGCAGCCGCGTCCTCCGCTGCGACCTCGTAGGCGATGAGCGCCTCGGCGGCGGCGGCGAGAGGGTCGTCGGGCTTCGCGGCGAGGAAGCAGCCGGTGATCGCCGTCGCGATGCAGCCGGTGCCGGTCACGGCGGCGAGGAGTGGGTGGCCGTTGGCGATGGAGACGACGCCGTCGCCGTCGGAGACGTGGTCGATCGGGCCGGTGACGGAAGCGACGAGGCCGAGCTGTTTCGCCGCGCCGCGCGCGAGAGCCGGCGGCTCGAGACCGATCGCCATCGACTCGACGCCGCGCACCTCGGCCTCCGAGCCGAGAAGCGTCGCGACCTCGCCCTGGTTGCCGCGGAGGACGGTGACGTCGACCTCGTGGAGGATGCGCCGCGCCGTCTCCGTCCGGTAGGCCGTCGCTCCCACGCCGACGGGATCGAACACGACCGGGATCGCGCGCGCATTCGCCGCCTTGCCGGCGAGCAGCATCGCCTCGATCCAGTGGTCGGAGAGCGTGCCGATGTTCAGCACGAGCGACGAGGCGAGGCCGACCATCTCCTCGACCTCCTGCGGCGCGTGGGCCATGACCGGCAGCGCGCCGAGCGCGAGTGTCGCGTTCGCCGTCTCGTTCATGACCACGTAGTTCGTGATCTGGTGGACGAGCGGCTTCTGCTCGCGCAGCTTCCTCAGCGTGGCGCCCGGCGCAATCACCGCTGTACTCCTAGCACGTCGACGGGGCCCTCGCCCTCGCCGATCTCCACGAGCCCCTGCGCGACCGCCCGCGACGCGGCTTCGGCCGCGCCGTGGGCCGCCTCCAGCAACGGCAAGCCGCGAGCGAGAAGCGCCGCTAGCGTTGCGGAGTGGGTGCAGCCCGCGCCGTGGGTGGCGGCGACGTCGTGACGCACGACCGGGATGTCGTGGTGCGTGGTGCCGTCGAAGAGATGGTCGACCGGCTCCTCGGTATGGCCGCCGGTGATGAGCGCCGCAGGCGCACCGAGCTCGACGAGCGCCTCCGCGAGCTCTCGTAGTGACACTGCGTTACTTGCGGTAAGAGCTTGCGCTTCGAGGAGGTTCGGGGTCACGACCGTCGCGAGCGGGAAGATGCGGCCGACGAGCGCCGCGACCGCGTCCTCCTCGAGCAACCGCGCGCCGGAGCTCGCCACCATGACCGGGTCGACGACGAGCGGTAGCGGATGCTCCTCCAGCCAGTCGGCGACCGTCTCGATGATCACACGGGAGAAGAGCATTCCCGTCTTCGCCGCGTCGGCGCCGATGTCGTTCCAGACGGCATCGAGCTGTGCGCGGACGAACGGCAACGGCACCTCGAAGACTGCATCGACTCCAACCGTGTTCTGCGCCGTGAGCGCGACGATCACAGTCGAGCCGTGGACACCCGCCGCCGCGAACGCCTTGAGGTCGGCCTGGATGCCCGCCCCGCCTCCCGAGTCGGAGCCCGCGATCGTGAGCGCTTTCGCCCGCACGTACTGACGTTAGCGTGGGGCGATGGCCGCACCCGCGCGTTGGGACGATCTCCTCACCGGCGACGAGCTCGCGCATCTCGCGGGCGAGCCGGCGCGGGAGGCGCGCACCGCGCCGCTGCCGGCCGGCCTCCACCCGGCCGTGCAGGAGGCGCTCGAGAGCCGCGGAGTACACGAGCTGTACGCGCACCAGGCGCAGGCGTACGCGGCTGCCGCCGCCGGAAACGTGATCGTCACGACCGGAACCGCGTCGGGAAAGACGCTCGCCTTCAACCTCCCCGTGCTCGACGTCCTCGCCGCGGACCGCCACGCGCGCGCGCTCTACCTCTATCCGACGAAGGCGCTCGCGCAGGACCAGGCGCGCTCGCTCGCCGAGCTGGGAGTGCCGGGAGTGCGCGCCGCAATCTACGACGGCGACACGCCAACCGAGCGGCGGCGCCAGATCCGCGGGTGGGCGAACCTCGTCCTCACGAACCCCGACATGCTCCACGTCGGTGTTCTTCCGCGCCACGACCTCTGGGGCGACTTCCTCCACAACCTCCGCTTCGTCGTCGTGGACGAGGCGCACGTCTACCGCGGGGTTTTCGGCTCACACGTCGCGAACGTCCTGCGACGGCTGCGGCGGCTCGCGCGGATCTACGGCGCCGAGCCGCGCTTCCTCCTCGCCTCGGCGACGATCGCGAACGCCGGCGAGCTCGCGCTGGCGCTGACCGGGGAGGAGGCCGCGGTCATCGAGTCGGATGCCGCGCCGCGCGCCCGGCGCACGATCGCGCTGTGGAATCCGCCGCTGCTCGACGCGGAGCTCGGTCTGCGCGCGAGCGCGCTCGGCGAGGCGTCACGGCTGCTCGCCGGCCTGGTCGGGCGGGGACTGCGGACGATCTGCTTCGCGAAGAGCCGCACGTCGGCGGAGCTCATCCACCGCTTCGCCGTTGAGCGGCTCGACTCGGCGACCGCAGCGCGCCTCGCTCCGTACCGCGCCGGCTACACGCCCCAGCAGCGCCGCGAGATCGAGCGGCGACTCGTCGAGGGAGAGCTCCTCGGCGTCACCTCCACCGACGCGCTCGAGCTCGGGATCGACATCGGCGACCTCGACTGCGCGATCTCCGTCGGCTTCCCCGGCACGGTTGCCAGCCTCCGCCAGCAGTGGGGACGCGCCGGGCGCCGCGAGCACGGCTTGGCGATCCTCATCGCGTCGGAGGACGCGCTCGACCAGTACTTCATGCGCGAGCCCGCTGCGCTGCTCGACCGGCAGGTCGAGGCGGCGATCCTCGACCACGCCAACCCACGGGTGCTCGACGGGCACGTCGCGCGCAGCGGCGTTCGAGGCGCCTGTCGACGAGAGCGACGCGGCGACGCTCGGGGAGGAGGCGCTCGCCCGCGCGCCGCACATCCCCGAGCTCCGGCACACGCAACGTGGCTGGGTCTGGGCGGGGAAGGAGTCGCCCGCGCCGCGCATCCCGCTCCGCTCGGCCTCGCCGGATGCGTTCCTCGTCGTCGACTCCTCCAACGGGGACGTCCTCGGATTGGCGGAGCGCGAGCGCGCGTATTCCACGGTCCACGAGGGCGCGGTCTATCTCCACCTCGGCCGGCAGTACCTCGTCCGCGAGCTCGATCTCGAGGCGATGCGCGCGGTCGTCGAGCCGTTCGACGGCGACTGGTACACGCAGGCGAAGAAGGAGACGACCACGGCGATCGAGGAGCCGCTTCGCGTCGAGCGGCGCCTGGGGCTCGAGCTCTCCTTCGGCCGCGTCTCGGTGACGGAGCAGGTGGTCGGCTACCAGAAGAAGGCGGTCGCGGACGGATCGACGCTCGCGACGGTGGCGCTCGAGCTACCCCCGACGACGTTCGACACCGAGGCCGTCTGGTTCGTGCCGCGGCCGCACCAGCTCGAGGGGCTCGAGGCGATGCCGCTGCTCCTTTCGTCCCTCCACGCCGCCGAGCACTCGCTGATCGCGCTCCTCCCGCTGTGGGCGATGTGCGACCGCTGGGACATCGGCGGCCTCTCGACGAATCTCCACCTCGACACGGGCGCGCCGACAGTCTTCGTCTACGACGGCCACGCCGGCGGAGTCGGATTGGCCGAGCGCGGCTTCGAGCAGTTCGAAGGGTGGGTCGCGGACACGGTCAAGCTCCTCGACGGCTGCCCGTGCGAGCGCGGCTGCCCGTCCTGTGTCCAGAGCCCCAAATGCGGGAACCTCAATGAGTTTCTCGACAAGGCGGGAGCGCTGAAACTGCTGCGCCGTATGCTCGGCTCGTGAGGATCCTCGTACGTCCGCCGGCGCCGGAGGATGTCGGCTCGTGGCAGCGACTCGGCTGGCGCGCCGAGCCCGATCCGGACAAGCTCGCGGCCGAGCACGAGCGCTTCCGGCAGTCTCTTGCCGACGCCGGCGCCACGGTCCTCGAGGCGCGCGGAGAGCCAGGGAACCTCGACTCGATCTACGTCTACGACCCTGTTCTGGTGACCCCGGACGGCGCGATCCTCCTGCAGCCCGGCAAGAGCGGCAGGCGCGGCGAGCCGGACGCGCTCGCAGCGGATCTCCCCCTGCCGATCCTCGGCCGGCTCGAAGGAGACGAGCTCGCGGAGGGCGGCGACACGGTCTGGCTCGACGACGCGACGCTGCTCGTCGGCCACACGTACCGCACGAATGCGGCCGGCATCGACGCGC
This sequence comes from uncultured Actinomycetes bacterium, assembly GCA_963737515.1. Classification (GTDB taxonomy): domain Bacteria; phylum Actinomycetota; class Thermoleophilia; order Gaiellales; family Gaiellaceae; genus Palsa-739. Next base: position 356,487 of record CAVTSV010000004.1, read on the forward strand.
TCCGGCGCCTCCTGCCGCACTCGCGCGTACTCGCGTTCCCCCTCGTCCATCTCCACGGGCGCGGCGAGGTTCTCCACCTCCGCTCGCTGCTTAATCCGATCGCAAACGAGCTCGTCGTCGCGTACCTCCCGTTGCTGCCGGTGCCGCTCGTCGAGCTGCTCGAGACGCGCGGGACCCGAGTCGTCGAGGTGCCGGACGACGAGTTCGAGACGATGGGTCCCAATGTCCTCGGCCTACCGGGTGGACGCGCGCTCGCGCTGGCCGGGAACCACGGTACGAAGCGCCGCCTCGAAGAAGCGGGCGTCGAGGTGCTCGAATACGAGGGCGACGAGATCTCCCGCAAGGGCGACGGCGGCCCGACCTGTTTGACGTTGCCTGTCGATTTCGGCGCCCCTGGTTCGTCGTAGAGGCGTCAACCACTTCCCGAAGGAGGGAACCATGCAGTACCTGCTCCTGATCCACGACGACGAAGCGCAATGGGGCGCCATGCCCGAGGACGAGCGCAACGCGATCTACGGCGAGTACATGCAGTTCACGGAGGACGTGCAGAGCCGTGGAGTCCTCATCGGTGCCAACCAGCTCCAGCCCTCCGGAACTGCGACCGTCGTCCACGTCGAGGACGGCAAGACGCTGACCACCGACGGACCGTTCGCAGAGACGAAGGAAGTCCTCGGCGGCTACTACCTGATCGACGTCGAGACGCTCGACGAGGCGCTCGAGTGGGCGGCGAAGCTCCCGTCGGCCCGCTACGGCCACATCGAGGTGCGTCCCATCGTGATGCGCGAGGCAGAGGTCGCGTCGTAGAGGAGCTCGCCCGCACATACCGCGACGAGCGTGCCCGCTCGATCGCGATCCTCGGCCGCGTCCTCGGTGACCTCGATCTCGCCGAGGACGCGGTGCAAGACGCGTTCGTCCGGGCGGCGGAACGATGGCCCGCCGCCGGAATTCCCGCCAATCCGGGCGCATGGATCGTCGCGACAGCCCGGAACGCGGCGATCGACCGCATCCGCCGCGAGCAGACGCTCGCGCGCAAGACCGAGCTCCTCGCACGAGCGGCGGAGCTCCCGGACGACGAGGAGGCGACCATCCCGGACGAACGGCTCGAGCTGATCTTCGCGTGCTGCCACCCCGCGCTCGCTCCCGAGGCGCAGGTGGCTCTGACGCTGAGCCTCGTCGCCGGCCTCTCCACGGGCGACATCGCGCGCGCCTTTCTCGTTCCCGAGCCGACGCTCGCACAGAGGCTCGTCCGTGCGAAGCGGAAGATCCGCGATGCGGGGATCCCGCTACGCGTCCCGCCCGAGCACCTCCTGCCAGAACGGTTGCGGACGGCGCTGGCCGCGATCTACCTCGTCTTCAATGCCGGCTACGGACCGCCAGTCCGCCGCGACCTCTGCACGGAGGCGATCCGGCTCGCGGCCGTGCTCGCGACGCTCATGCCCGACGAGGCTGAGGCGCATGGCCTGCACGCGCTCCTCCTCCTGCAGGACGCGCGCGGCGACGCTCGGATCTCCCCCGCCGGCGAGCTCGTCCTTCTCGCCGACCAAGATCGCTCACTCTGGAACGACGGCGAGATCGCGCAGGGCCGGGCGGCTCTCGAGCGGGCGCTGGCACTGCGGCTGCCTGGTCAGTATCAGCTGCAAGCGGCGATCGCCGCCCTCCACTTTGACGCCGAGACCGACTGGGAGGAGATCGCGCTCCTCTACGGCCGGCTGGCGGAGATCTCGCCGTCGCCGGTCGTGGAGTTGAACCGCGCCGTGGCTGTCGCGATGGCCCGCGGGCCGGCGGACGGGTTGGAGCTCATGGACGCCCTCGACGAGCTCGACGGCTACCACCTCTGGCACTCGGCGCGAGCGGACCTCCTGCGCCGGCTCGGCCGGGAGGACGATGCGACTGCCGCGTATTCCCGTGCGCTCGACCTCGCTCCGAGCGAGGCCGAGCGCGACTTCCTGCAAAGCCGTCTCCGGACCGGCTAAGCCGCCGCGAGCACCTGCTTCCGGCGCAGCTTCAAGAGCGAGACAGCCTGCGAGGAGGGGCGGAACGGGTCGTACACCGTCGTCCCGTCCTCGATCGAGACCGCGGCGACCGGGACGCCGTTCACGTCCGCGACGATCCAGTCGCCACTGCGGAGCGTGCGCTCGCTCAGCGTCGCGAGGCGCTCGAGCTCGTCGCGGCAGGCGCTGAGCCGGAGCTGGATGGCGGCCCGCACGGGCTGGGGCGGCGCAACCGCCGCCGCCCGCGCCCTGCGGTACCGCACGGCGTCGCGCCGCAGCCCCGCGTTGTGGGCGAGTGCGAAGTGATAGGTGAGCTCGGGATGCATGCTGGCTTGCTCCTCTCTCGACGTGGTACTCTCTAACCAGTGTTTGGAGCTTACCAGTTACATAACCTCTAAGGCAAGGACAATGGTTACGGCTTTACATAGGCAGCTCGACCTCGTCGGCGACTTCGTCAACACGCTCGATCTCGAGACCGGGGAGGATCGGATCGCTTCGCCCGCGGAGCTCGCCGAGTGGTACTCGGAGGAGGGCCTCGTCGAGGACCTCGTCGAGCCGACGCGCCAGGAGCACGCCGACGCACTCGCCGTGCGCGAGGCGATCCGCGAGCTTCTCCTCGCCAACAACGGCGGCGACGCCGACACCGCCGCGGCGTCCGCGACCCTCGAGGACGCCGGCCGGAAGACACGCATCGGGATCCGCTTCGCCGGGGGGCAGCCGGTGCTCGCGCCGGAGAGCGACGGTGCGGCTGGAGCGCTGGGGCAGATCGTCGCTACGGTCGCGGAGCTCGCGAAGACGCCGGAGTGGCCCCGCCTGAAAGCATGCCGCGACGACAACTGCCGCGTCGCCTTCTACGACAAGTCGCGCAACCGCTCCCGCGCCTGGTGCTCGATGGAGGTCTGCGGGAATCGCGAGAAGGCCCGCACCTTCCGGGCCAAGCACCACTAGCGTGCAGCCGAGCCTCGAAGAGAAGCGCGTCGTCCTGGCAATCGACGTCGGCGGATCGCACATCAAGGCGCTCACGTCGATGGAGACCGAGCGCCGCCGCTTTCCGTCCGGCTCTTCGCTGACAGCCAAGCAGATGGTGGCCGGACTCTTGAAAATCGTGGAGGGCTGGTCTTGGGACGTCGCGACGATCGGGATCCCCGCGCCGGTGCGCGACGGCAAGGTGGTCGCCGAGCCCGTCAACCTCGGCGACGGCTGGGCGGGGTTCGACTACGAAGCCGCCCTCGGGAAGCCGACGAAGGTCGTGAACGACGCGGTGATGCAGGCGGTCGGCAGCTACGACGGGGGCCGCATGCTCTTCCTCGGCCTCGGGACGGGGCTCGGCTCGACGCTGATCGTCGATGGGGTGATCGCGCCGCTCGAGCTCGGCCACCTGCCGTTCCGCAAGAAGACGTTCGAGGACTACGTCGGCGAACGGGCGCTGAGGAAGGCGGGCAGGAAGAAGTGGCGGAAGGCCATCTTCGAGACCGTCGAGCGGCTGACCGCCGCGCTGGAGCCCGACGACGTCGTTCTCGGCGGCGGCGGCGTGGCGGAGCTCGACGAACTGCCGTCCGGCTGCCGGGCCGGCGCGAACGAGAACGCCTTCCTCGGCGGCTTCAGGCTCTGGGATCCGGAGTGGCCCGCAAGGCCCGACCGCTAGGCCGAGCGCTCGAGCTCGAGGCACGCGGCTAGTGCCGCGTCGGCGACCTCTTGCTGAGCCGCCGTCGGTTCGGCGGTCGAGAAGCGGTGCTGGAGCTCGTGGCCCGGCTTGGAGAGCGCCCGCGCGACCGGATGCGACGGATGGCGCGCCATCCAGCCGAACAGCTCGGTCGCCGCTGCGATCGAACCGATCTGCGCGGCGGCCTGCGCCTGGCGCCGCGTCCGCTCCGGCGCGAGACCGGCGAGCGTGTTGCCGATCGCGGAGGTGACGAGGAGCGGCCCGACGAGGTGGCCGCCGCAGCGCTCGTGCTCCTTCGTCGCGGGCTTCCCGTGCTCGTACGTCCCGATCGCGATGTGCTCGGCGCCGTGGTAGGCGGCGAGGTCGCCGCTACGAAGCGCGAGCACCGCCGGCGCGATCGTCGCGAGCCCGGAGAGCCCCTCTCGCACAAGCGAGCTCAGCTTCGTCTCGCGGAGGACGCGCACGACCGCGGCAGCTCCGAGCATCGAGGCGATCACGGACACGTTCTCCATCGGGAGGCGCGCGGCCGGAAGCTTCATCTTCACGCGCGGGAGAAGGGCGAGCGCCTCGGCGAGACGCGCCGGCCCACGGAGCAGCGGGCTCTCGATCCGCGCCGCCTGGAGACGCTTGCGCGCCGACGCGACCTCGATCGTCCCGTCGCTTCGCCGGATCGCGCACGCCCACGCGTGCGGGCCATGCACGAGCACGCCGTTCGCGAGAGCCATCCCTCCGACCCGGACTTTCTCCTCTTCGGCCATACGGCCCAGGGTAGTCGCGCTAACCCAGGACGGAGTGCGCTGCGTGGCGGAGCCACCGGACGCCGAGCTCGAGATCGGCGACGGGGATCCGCTCGTCGGCCGAGTGGACGAGCGTCGCCGCCACGTCCGCGGGCATCTCGCCGCTCGACGGGAAGAAGCCGTACGCCACCGTGCCGAACGCCTCGCGCAGCCAGTGGCTGTCGGTGAAGCCCGCGCACGTGAGCGGCCCGACCTTCGCGCCGGGAACCGCCTCGCCGACGAACTCCTCGAGCGCGCTCCAGAGCGGCGTATCGAGCGCCGACCGCGTGCCGCCACGCGCCTCGATCCACTCGAGCTCGTACTCGACGTCGCCGCCCAGCACCGCGCGGATCATCGGCTCGACGTGCTCGGGATGCTGGCCCGGCAGCAGCCGGCAGTCGACTTCGACCTCGCAGAGCGCAGGAATGACGTTCCGCTTCTTCGACGCGGAGATGATCGTCGGGGAGAACGTCGGCGCGAGCAGCGCCTCGACGAGCGCCGCGGCAACGGGATGGATGGCGCCAACGTGCGCCGCCGCCTCCTGCGCCGAGGGAACCTCGCCGAGCATCACGCGCAAGAACGCCTCGACCTCCGGCCCGAGCTGCGGCTCCGGCCGATAGGCGGCAATGCGCTCGATCAGCTTCGCCGCGTTGACGAGTGCGTTGTCGGCGATGCGCGGCATCGACGCGTGCCCCGCGCGGCCGTGCACGCGCAGACGGAACGGCGCCGTCATCTTCTCCGCGACAGTCGCCTGGTAGACCGGCGTCCCGTCGGGGAGCTCGATCCGATCGCCGCCGCCTTCGTTGATCGCGTAGTCGCACCGAACCGCGTCGGGATGCTCGCGGCAGAGCCACGAGAGGCCGTAGTCGTCGCCCTGCTCCTCGTCGGCGGTCGCCGCGAAGATCAGGTCGCCGCTCGGCGTGAAGCCTTCCCGCGCAAGCGAGGCGATCGTCACCGCGTTCGCCGCAACCTGGCTCTTCATGTCGAGCGCGCCGCGACCCCAGACCTGGCCGTCCTTCAGTTCGCCGGAGAAGGGCGGCACCGACCAGTCGGCGGGATCCGCGTAGACGACGTCCGTGTGGCAGAGCAGGAGGAGTGACGGTCCGCCGCCGCCGGGAATCCGCGTGACGAGGTTCGCGCGCTCCAGCGTCTTCGCAATGAGCTGCGACTCGACGCCGTTCGCGGCGAGGTAGTCGCGGAGGAGCTCCGCCGCCGCCGTCTCGTTGCCCGGCGGGTTCGTCGTGTCGACGCGGATGAGGCGCTGTAGGAGGTCGGTGACCTCAGCGCGTAGGTCGGTTGCCGCCACGCGTCGGAGCATACTGGCGTCGTGAGCGACCTCTTCTCCGAAGCCGCCGACCGCCGCACCGGCGAGGTCGCGCCGCTCGCGCAGCGGCTGCGGCCGGCGACGCTCGCAGACTTCGTCGGCCAGGCGCATGTCCTCGGCGAGGGGTCGGCACTACGCCGCGCGATCGAGGAGGATCGCGTCCACTCGGCGATCTTCTACGGGCCGCCCGGCAGCGGGAAGACGACGCTCGCGCGGATCGTCGCCGCCTCGACCGGAGCCGCGTTCGAGGAGCTCTCGGCGGTCTCGGCGACGGTGAAGGACGTCCGCGAAGTGCTCGCGCGCGCGAAGGAGCGGCTCGGGACGAGCGGAACGCGCACGATCCTCTTTCTCGACGAGATCCACCGCTTCAACAAGGCGCAGCAGGATGCGCTCCTGCCCGGCGTCGAGTCCGGCCTCCTCACCCTGATCGGCGCGACGACGGAGAACCCGTACTACGAGGTCAACTCCGCGCTCATCTCCCGCACGCAGGTCTACGAGTTCGAGACCCTGACGCCGGAGGAGATGACGGTCGTCGTGCGCCGCGGTCTCGCGGAGGTCGGCGGCGCGGCTCCCGACGACATCGTCGAGCTCATCGCGCAGCGGTCGGGCGGCGACGCGCGCACCGCGCTCAACATCGTCGAGATCGCAGCGGCGACGGCGCACGGCCCGATATCCGTGGAGAACGTCGACGACGCGGCGCGGAAGCCGCCGCTCGTCTACGACAAGGCCGGCGACCAGCACTACGACTTCACGTCCGCGTTCATCAAGTCGATGCGCGGCAGCGACCCCGACGCGGCCGTCTACTACCTCGCCGCGATGCTCGAGGCCGGCGAGGACGCGCGATTCATCGCGCGGCGGATGATCGTCCTCGCGTCCGAGGACATCGGGAACGCCGACCCGCGCGCGCTCCTCGTTGCGGTCGCGGCAGCGCAGGCGGTCGAGCACGTCGGCTTGCCCGAGGTGCGGCTCAACCTCTCCCAGGCCGCGATCTACCTCGCGCGTGCGCCGAAGTCGAACGCGAGCTACGTGGCGATCAACCGCGCGTCGGCGGACGTGCGCGAACGCGGCGCCGTTCCCCCGCCGAAGTCACTGCGCAACGCGTCGTGGTACGGCCGCAAGCTCGGCCACGGCGAGGGCTACATCTATCCGCACGACGATCCTCGCGGCTTCGAGACGAGCTACCTCCCCGACGAGCTGCAGGGTCGTACGTACTACGAGCCGTCCGGAAGTGGCGAGGAGAAGAGCGAGGGCTAGAGGATCCGGGCGCCGAGTGCGGAGGCGACGAGCTCGACGGCGAGCTCGCCGGTCGTGTTCTCGCGGTCGAGGATCGGATTGACCTCCACCACGTCGATCGAGTCGAACGCCCCGAACTCCGCGACGGTCTCGAGCGCGAGGTGCGCCTCGCGGTAGGAGAGCCCGCCGCGGACCGGGGTTCCGACCCCGGGAGCGACGTCGGGATCGACGACGTCCATGTCGAGGGAGATGTGGAGGAAGTTCGCACCGGCGGCGTGCGCAAGCGCCTCGTGCAGGCACGGCTCGACGCCGATCCGATCGATGTCGCTCATCGTGAAGACCTTCGCGTCGAGCTCGTGCAGGAGCTTGCGCTCTCCGTCGTCGAGCGAGCGGACGCCTACGAGCGCGAGCTTTCCCGCCTCGATCGCCGGCAGCGGCCAGCCGTCACGGCCGAAGGACGGGCCGGCGAGCCCGAGCGCCGCGGCGAGGACCATCCCGTGGACGTTGCCCGTCGGCGAGGTCGAGGGCGTGTTGAGGTCGCCGTGCGCGTCGATCCACACGACGCCGCCGGGGCCGCGCGCCTGCGCCATCCCGACGAGCGAGCCGAGCGCGACGGTGTGGTCGCCGCCGAGGACGAGCGGCATCGCGCCACGCCGAGCCGCAGCGCAGACAAGGGTGGCGACGCGGTCGCAGAGATCGAGGATCTGCTCGAGGAAACGTGCCGTCTCGTCCCCTTCGTCCGTCGCCTCGCGGACAGGCGAGGTGACGTTGCCGGCGTCCGTTACCGCGACTCCGAGTTTCCCGGCGAGATGCTGGTGGAGACCCGCATACCGGATTGCGGACGGGCCCATGTCGACGCCGCGCCGGCCAGAGCCGAGATCCATCGGCGCGCCGATGATGGCGATCTCGCGAGCCTGTGATTCGACGCTCATCGCACGGAGGCTAACGCGCCCCAGCCAGAACGGCCGGGCTACACTGACCGCCGCCTCACCGGCGGCGAGGTAGCTCAGCTGGTAGAGCACTCGGCTGAAAACCGGGGTGTCGCCGGTTCGAGTCCGGCCCTCGCCACTTCTTCTTCCCTGGCGGCGTCAAATTGCGAGGCCCCCGCCGGCGGTGACGCCTTCGGGGGCCTCCAGCCGTTCGGACCGGTGTGACCGTGTCGCGGACGACCGTGCGGCGACCCTACTCGATCAGAGCCCGGCGAGCTCGAGGAGAATCTTGGTTCCCTCCTCGGCTCGGAGCAGCTGGGCCGCATCCCCGTTCGAGACGGCGAGCGAGAGATTGCCGTAGCTGTCCTCGTAGAGGATGAGCTCGCCGAGCGGGGCGTCGGCGAACGTTCGCGCCACGACCGCGAAGAGATGTTCGCCACGGCAGACAAGCTCGACGCGCGTGCCGGCGCCGAGGTCGATCGCCTCGAGCTGCTCGCGCCGAAGGTTGAGGGCGACGTTGCCGAACCGGTCGACGCCGAGCGCGGTGGCCCGGATCCGGTTCTGGCCGATCTCCGGTTCCGGAATCTCGAGCCGGACGAGCTCGCCTGGATCGACCGGCGGACCGAGCTCCGCGAGGTCGACTCCGGCGGCGAGGTGCGCTGCCGCCGGCGCAAAGAGATCACGGCCGTGGAACGTCCGGGAGACGGGCTGGAGCGAGTAGTCGGGACTCACGAGCTCCCGCGCCTCGACGACGCCCCCGAAGCGGTCGGCTGCAGGCAGGAGGAGACCGTTGTCCGGCCCGACGTGGACGCGTCCGTCTCCATCGCGCAGCGCGAGCGCGCGGCGGCCGCTGCCAACGCCGGGATCGACAACCGCGAGGTGGACGCCGGCCGGCATGTAGGGCAGCGTGTTTGCGAGCATGAGCGCTCCCTGAAGGACGCGACCGGGGCCGATGCCGTGGGTGATGTCGATGATCCGGGCGTCGGGTGCGATCCCTGCGATGACGCCGTGGCAGGTGCCGACGAAGTCGTCCGCAAGACCGAAGTCGGTGAGGAAGGTGATGACGGGCGGCATCGGCGCGGGAGGCTACCTGGCCATCTCCGCAAGCACCGTCTCGAGGGCGGCGATGAGCCCGTCGAGATCGTGCTCGGCCGCCTCGCCGACGAGGTCGAGGCCGACCTCGCGCGCGGCGGCGGCGGTTTGCGGGCCGATCGCGACCGCCGGGACGGTGCGGGCGGCGGTGCGGGCTAGGGCGCGAGCGGCAGAAGGGGAGGCGAGGAGGACGAGGTCGAGCTCGGGCGTCTCGGCGGGCGTGAGTTCGACTGTGCGGTAGAGCGGCAGGAAGTCCGCGTCGAGGGCGTCGGCGATCACGCGCCTGGCTCCTTCGGCTGCGGCGACGAGGACGCGACCCGGCAGCGGTGGGAGCTCGGCGAGCAGGCCTTCCTGTGTCGACTCGCGCGGAACGAGGTCGGGCTCGCAACCGTGGGCGCGGAGGACCGCGGCGGTGCCCGGCCCGATCGCCGCGATGCGGCGTGGCGGTGCGACGAGCCGGCGAGCGAGCTCCGCAGCGCCGTTCGGACTGGTGACGACGATCCAGTCATACGGGCTCGGGTCGATCCGTGGGTCGTCCAGTGGCTCGATCGCGATCAGCGGCCAGACGACCGGCTCGCACCCGAGCGCGCCGAGACGCTGCGCGAGCTCATCACCCTGGCCTTCGGCGCGGGTCACGGCGACGCGGGTGGCCTTCTCAGCTCCCATCCCAAACCCCCACCCGCCCAAGGGGACTTGCGCGGGGCGCGACCGAGGCTACGTCCTTACCCGTCGCAGGTCCGTGCCAGGTTCTGACCAAGAGACTCAATCTTCCGGTCGCGGTTCGCGCGCGGCGGCAATCGCCGCGAGCTCCTCACCGAGCGCGTGCGGATCGGAACCCGTCCGCTTCTCGAGCCAGGAGCCGTCCTCTGCGGCAACGAGACCAGCCAGCGTCGTCCCGTCGTGATGCGCCGCAACCGGCGCGAGGCATCCCCCACCGACAACCGCGACGACGATGCGCTCCGCCTCGACCTGCTCCCTCGCCTCAGGATCGTCCGCCGCTGCGACCAGATGCTCGTCCCCCGCGCGAACCTGCAGCGCGAGCGCGCCCTGTCCCGCCTCGGGCAACAGCTCCTCCGCGTCGAAGCGGTAGCCGATCTCGTCTGCGAGGCCAAGCCGGTCGAGCCCGCACGCCGCGAGGACGATCGCGTCCAGCCCGCGCTCGCCGCGCTTGCGCAGCCGCGTATCGACGTTGCCGCGCAGAGGCTCGATCGAGAGAGACGGTTCGAGCGCCAGCAGCTCCGCCTTACGCCGCACTGACGCCGTACCGATCCGCATCCCCGGCCGGATTCCGTCGGCGCCGCACAATGCGTCGCGCGGATCGTCGCGGCGCAGAAAGGCGCCGATCGACAAGTCGTCGGGATCGGACGCCGTCAAGTCCTTCGCCGAGTGGACGGCCACGTCGATGCGCCGCTCGAGCAGCGCCTCCTCCAGTTCCTTCACGAAGACGCCACGCGCGCCGATCTCGCCGAACGGACTCGAGCGGTCGCGATCGCCGGAGGTCGTGATCGGGAGAACGGCGAGCTCTATCCCAGGCGCACGCAACGCGCCGAGGGCGCGCTCCGCCTGGATGAGCGCGAGCCTACTGCCGCGACTGCCGACGCGGACGAGCACAGGCGATCGTCCTCCGCACAGGAGGTGCGCATCCGGCCACTCGCGGCCGCACCCGGATGAAAGCCGTCGGCGCCTGAAGCGGCAACGGCCGCCCGCTGACGGGCCGGACCTTCAGCGCTCGTCCTCGCCGAGACCGAAGAGGTGCCGCACCGCCTCAGCATAGAGGACCCCGTCGGCCGCCGCCGCCGCCTGCTTCATGCGCACGGTCGGCAGGTGGAGGAGCTTGTTGACGATCTGGGACGTGACGGACTCGACCGCCTTCCGCTGGCTCTCGTCGAGCCGGCCGAGCAGCGACTCGGCCTTGACGAGTTCGGCCGCACGGATCTCCTCGGCCTTCGCGCGCAGAGAGGCGATGGCCGGGACCACGTCGAGCGACGCATGCCATTCGTGGAACTTCTCCGCCTCGGCAGCGACAAGCGACTCCGCCCGCTCGGCCTCGCGCCGCCGGCCCGAGAGCGTCTCGGCCACGATCTCCTCGAGATCGTCGATGTCGTAGAGGTAGCAGCCGTCCAGCTGGCGGATGGCCGGATCGAGGTCGCGCGGCACGGCCAGGTCGACGAGCAGGAGCTGCCGGCCGCGGCGCTGCTGCAAGGCGAGCGCAACAGCGTCGGCCGTGACCACGAGCCCCGGGGCGCTCGTCGAGGCGATCACCACATCGACGCTCGCGAGCTGAGCCTCGACCTCGCCCCGGCCGGTCTTGCTGTTGGCAACGAGCGTGATCTCGGCGCCGCGGCTCCGGAGGTTCCGCGCCGCCTGCTCGCTCACCTTCCCCGCACCGAGCAGCAGGATTGTGCGCCCGGCGAGACTCCCGAACACCTGCTCGGCGAGCGCAGCTGCCGCCGACGAGACCGAGGCCGGGCTCTCGCCGATTGCGGTCTGCGCGCGCACCTTCCGGCCGGTGTGCAGCGCCTGGCTGAAGATGCGATTGAGGAACACGCCCGTCGTGCCGAGCTCGTGCGCGACGCGCACCTGGCCGAGGATCTCGCCCTCGCCGGGAACGAGCGAATCCAGCCCCGCTGCGACGCGGAACAGGTGGAGAGCGGCGGCGCGATCGTGGAGGCGGTAGAGCGCGGGCTCGACGTCCGGCTCGAGCGCGGCGAGCGCGGCAACGGCGTCGCGCTCCGCGGCGTCGGCGTCCTCCGCTGCGACATAGATCTCGGTGCGGTTGCAGGTCGAGAGGCACACCGCTTCGCGCCCGCTCTCGGCGAGCCGGGCCGCGAGGGCCTGCGCGTCGTTCCGCTCGAGCGCGATGCGTTCACGCAGCTCGACCGGAGCGTGGTGGTGCGACGTGCCGACGAGGACGAGGCGGATCACGTGAAGTGACTCCCCGGCAGCACGACGCGGACGACGACGACGAGGGCGAAGCCAACGAGCGCGAGATACGCCGCGCGCCGCCCCGCCCAGCCGGCAAACAGCCGGAGGCCGAGATAGGAGCACCAGACGATCCAGGTCACAACCGTCGCGGCGATCACCGCGTCCAGCCGGTCACCGCGGGATACGAGGCGCGCGAGACCGACAGCGATGCCCAGCGTCAGCAGCGGCACCGACCAGGCGACCGTCCGCAGGGCGAGCTCGTCGAGCGTGGCGAGCGCCGGGACCTGGCGGCGCAGAATCGTCGCCGGACTGCTCTTCAAGCGGCGCTCCTGCCAGACGTAGAGGCCGGAGAGAGCCGCGGCGAGCGTGAAGCCCGCAAACGCGGCGAGAACGAGACCGACGTGGAGGACGAGGAAGAGGCTCGAGTAGTGGCTCGCTCCGCCAACTCCCGTGCCACCGCCGGCGTGCGCGGCGATGAGCAGCCCGACTGCGAGCGGCATCACGGCCAGTCCGAGCAGGCGGTATCGCGGCTGGCAGCCCCAGATCAGATACGCCGTCACGACCAGCCAGACGAAGAGATCGAGCGACGACGCCCATGTCCCCCACGGGAAGCCGCCGTTGCGCGCGAGCTGCAGCCGCGAGCAGCGCCGTCTGGGCGAGCCAGCCGAGCCGGACTCCCCACGTCGCGAGGCGCCCGGCGCGACCCGGGTTCCGCACGTCGCCGAGGTAGCCGACGGCTGCCTCGCCGTAGAGCAGCAAGGCGGGCCAGAAGAAGATCTCAGCCAACGGCCGCCGGCTCCCGCTCGGCGTCCGCACCGGTCGCCTGGACGTGACGCTCGAGCTCCTCCACCTCGCGATCGAGGCGGCCGAGCTTGACCGCGATGAGCAACACGTAGACGAGCACGACGGCGAAGACGAAGACATACGCGGCCGTGACGTACTTCTCGGCGGTCGTCATGCGAGCACCTCCCTCAGGTCTCTTAGCCGCAGGTCGAGCCGCTTGCCGGCGAGCTCGACCCGGTAGAGCGTGTACGCGAGCACGAGCATCGCCGCCTGCGCGACGCAGTACGTGACGAGGATCCAGCCGCCGAAGTTCGGGCCGTGCAACGTGAACACCCGCGGGTGGAGGAACTCCTTCGCGAGCCGGATCGCGGCGAAGCTCACCGGGATCAGCACGACGCCGAACAGCGCGTAGACGGCGCTGAGATTCGCGCGCTGCGGCCCCGGATCGATCGAGAAGCGGAGCATGAAGTAGGCGCAGTAGAAGAGGTAGAGGACGAGGAAGAGCACGAGCTCGTCCTCACTCCAGACCCACCAGCGCCCCCACGCGATCTTGGCCCAGATCGAGCCCGTGACGAGAACCATCGTGCCGAAGATCAGGCCCTGATGAACGCAGACGTAGCTCTCGAGATCCGCGCGCGGGTCACGCTTCCAGAGATGCCGGAACGCCTTCCACGCGCCGCCGATGAAGCACGCGTACGCGGTGAAGGCAATCGAGACGTGGAAGTAGAAGATCCGCTGGGAGAAGCCCTCGCTCGCGTCGGTCGGCGCGACGTAGAAGACGAAGATCAGCGCCGTCGTGACGAGCACGAGCGACACAGAGGCGAGCGCCGACAGCGGAATGCGAGAAAGGCGCGCCACACCGGGGATTGTCGCAGCAGGCGCCATCACTCCGACACCACGTACTCGAACGAGCCCCAGCACACGACGGCGAACAGCAGGTCGTAGAGCGCGAGGAAGCCGAGGTACTTGGCGGGCGAGTGGGCCACGCTGGCGCCGACCGCCCCGACGACGATCGGCATCGCGAGTGGCAGGAAGAGGAGTGGGAGCAGCAGATCGCGCGCGCGCGTCGCGACGGCCATCGCGCCGAGGAACGTCCCGACGGCGCAGATCCCGACGTCGGCGAGGAGGACGGCAAGGATGGCCGAGCCGCCGAGCGGGTGGAAGAAGAGCGCGTAGAGCGGCAGCGCGACGACCTCCGCGGCAGCGAGGAAGGCGAGCGTCGCGAGCGACTTCGCGAGCCAGATCGCGCTGCGGTCGCACGGCGCGAGAACGAGCCCGTCCATCGTCCGCTGCTCCCGCTCGGGCACAAACGCGCGGCCGAGCCCGAGCAGAGCGGTGAAGAGGATCGCGACCCAGAGGAAGCCGATCGTCTCCAGCCGCGACGGCGTCCCCGGCAGCGCGAAGTGGAAGACGACGAACACGGCGGCGACGAAGAGGAGCATCGCGGGCAGCGTGTCCTGCGCCCGCAGCTCGAGGAGCAGATCCTTGCGTGCCAGCGCGCCGACATCGCGGATATACGTCATACCAGCGCGAGCCGCCCGCTCGCGAGCGGCTCCACGCGGGCCGGGTCGTGGGTGGAGACGAGGAACGTCCGCTCCCCGCGCAGCTCGCTCAGCTGATCGTCGAGCAGCTCCGCGCCCGCCTCGTCGAGCGCGGTGTACGGCTCGTCGAGTACGAGGAGGGCGGGGTCGTGGAGCAGGGCCCGGCACAGCGCCAGCCGCTGGGTCATCCCGCGCGAGTACGAGACGACTCGGTCGTGGCGCGCCTCCCAGAGACCGAACCGCTCGAGGAGCATCCCTATCCGCTCGCGCCGCTCGGGAACGCGGTAGAGGCGGCCGTACAGCTCGAGGTTCTCGAGCGCGGTCAGCTCGCGGTAGACGAGCGGCTCGTGTCCGAGGTAGCCGAGCGCACCGCGCGCGACGTCCCGTTCCACCTTCCCCTCGCTCGGCGCCGCCAGGCCGGCGCAGATCCGCAGGAGGGTCGTCTTGCCCGAACCGTTCGGCCCGGTGACGACGAGGAAGCCGCCGCGCGGCAGCTCGAAATCGACGCCCCGGAGGACGCGCTTCTCGCCGTAGCGCTTGCCGAGCCGGTCAACCCGCAGCACGCGGCCAGGATAGGCGCTGTGTCGCCTTTACGAGCCTTTTACGGCGCCCTTGCCGGATCCGTGCAGACATCCGGTTCTCTCTGCGAGTAACGGCAAGCCACACAGATCGGGAGGAAACAGCAATGCGGAACAAGAAACTGCTCGTGCTCGCGGCGCTCCTGTGCGCGGCACTCACGACCGCAGGCATCGCCGTCGCCAAGGGCGGCAGCGGCGCCGTGGCGTCGACGTCGGCGAGCTTCGACGCGACGACCGTCGCCAACCACGTCCAGAAGACGTGCACCGTCGGCGGTAGCGGCGACACCTTCTCGTTCACCCGCGCCACGTACACGGGCACGGCGACGAGCAGCGACGCACGGCTCAACGGCCCAGTCACGATCAAGGCCGTCAGCCTCGTCGACACGACGACGGGCGTCGGCGCCCTCGTCGGCGGGTTCCGCATCGACGGCGGCAGCGGCGCCGGCACAGGCGGGAAGATCGAGGCCGCGATCTCCGGTGGCCAGGCAAGCGGGATCGTCCGCGGCCGCGTGGCCGGCCCCGGCGGCGAGCTCTTTGCCTCGGTCAACTCCGGCTTCACCGGTGCAGGCGGTTTCGCCGGCGCATCGATCGGCTCGGGCAGCTCGACCGATGCCGCCGTCGTCCTCTCGCGGGGAGCCTGCGTGCACGTGATCCATCACGGTGCCCTGAAGGTCAAGGTCAAGCTCTCGCTGAAGCTCAACTTCTAAGAGACGCTCACCCGACGAAGGGGCGCCGTGCCGCAGCGGCGCCCCTTCCGTCTCACGTAGTCGCGTCGAGGATCACGAAGACGGCGAACGCCACCGAGATGACGCCGTTCATCGTGAAGAAGGCGGCATCGAGCCGCCGCAAGTCGCCGGGACGGACGAGCGAGTGCTCGTAGCCGAGCAAGGTCGCGACCGTTCCGACCCCGAGCCAGTAGAGAGCTCCTACGGGCAGCCCGAGTCCCGCGGCGACGAGGCACGCGACCGTCGCGACATGCGCGAGGCGCGCGCCGAGGAACGCGCCGCCGACGCCGAACCGCGTCACGATCGAGTGCAGTCCCTCCCTGGTGTCGACTTCCTCGTCGAAGAGCGCGTAGAAGAAGTCGAAGCCGCCGACCCAGAGGGCGACCGCCGCGCCGAGCAGCCACGCCTGCCACGGCAGCTTCCCCGTGATCGCAACCCACGCGCCGACAGGCGCGAGCCCGTCGACCGCTCCGAGCCACAAATGGCAGAGCCACGTGAACCGCTTCAGGAACGGATAGACGACGAAGCCCACGACGGGGATCGGCCAGAGCCAGCGGACGAGATGATTCAACTGCCAGACCGCGACGAGGAAGAGGGCGAGCGACGCGGCGCAGAAGAGCACGACCTGCGCGGTGGAGAGCTGCCCGCTCGGGATCTCGCGCCCGGCCGTGCGTGGATTGCGCGCGTCGATCCCAGCGTCGATCAGCCGGTTGAGCGCCATCGCGAGCGAACGAGCGCCGACCATCGCGAGCGTGATCCACAGGAGCGCGTGCGCGCTCGGCGTCCCGTTCACGGCGAGGAAGGCGCCGACGTACGCGAACGGGAGCGCGAAGACCGTGTGCTCGATCTTGACGAGGCGCGCGAAGCGCGCCGGGAGCGGCCTGAGGCCCGCGGCGGTCACGTCTGCTCGTGCGCCGTCGGCGTGCCCGCAAGGAGCTCGAGCGCGTGCGCGAGCGCCGGCCGAAGCACCGCATAGCCGTCGCGGCATCCTCCCGGGGAGCCAGGGAGATTGACAACGAGCGTCGAGCCGAGGACTCCCGCGGCCCCACGGGAGAGCAGCCCGTGCGGCGTCTTCGCGATCGAGTCCGCCCGCAGCGCCTGCGCGATTCCCGGCGCCTCCCGCTCGATCACGTCCCGCGTCGCCTCCGGCGTCACGTCGCGCGGCGCCAAGCCGGTGCCGCCGGTGGTGAGGACCAGTCGCGCACCGACCGCGATCTCGCGAATCGCCGCGGCGATCTGCTCCCGCTCGTCGGGAACGACGCGCCGCTCGACCTCGTAGGCGTCGCCGCGCAGCAGTTCCTCGAGCGTGTCACCGCTCTTGTCCTCCCGCGTCCCGGCGACGACGCCGTCCGAGACTGTGAGCACCGCCGCTTTCAGCTGACGCGTTCCTTCGTCTTCTCGACGAGCGCAACCTCGACGATGCGCATCGCCTTGTCGACGGCCTTCGCCATGTCGTAGACGGTGAGCGCTGCGACGGAGGCCGCGGTGAGCGCCTCCATCTCGACGCCCGTCTGCGCCGTCGTCGCCACCGACGCGAGGATCTCGACCGACTCCTCGCCTACGGAGAGCGTGACCTCGACGTGGGAGAGCGGCAGCGGATGGCAGAGCGGGATGAGCTCGCTCGTGCGCTTCGCGGCCATGATCCCAGCGAGCTGGGCCGTCGCGAGCGCGTCGCCCTTCGGAAGGTCCCGCAGGATCCGTGCGGTCTCCGGCGCCATGCGCACCTCGGCCCGCGCGACCGCACGCCGGCGCGAGACATCCTTGCCGCCGACGTCCACCATGCGGACGCCGCCCGACTCGTCCACGTGCGAGAGCTCGCTCATCGGGACGATCGTACGGAATCGAGATCCGCGAGCTGCACGTCGATCCATTCGCGGAGGTCGTGCGCGCGCACGTGGGACCGGATCGCGTCGGCACGCCGGCGTCGTTCCACCGGCTCGAGCGACAGCGCCTCGTACAGCGCATCCGCCTGGCCCGAGACGTCGAACGGATTGACTGAGACCGCCCACTCGCCGAGCTCTTCGTGCACGCCGGCGTTCTCCGAGAGGACGAGCGCGCCGTCCCGCTCGTTGAGGAGGAACGCCTCCTTCGCCACGAGGTTGAGGCCGTCGAAGACCGGGTTCACGAACAGGACGTCGAACTGCTTGTAGCCGGCGAGCGAGCGGGGGAAGTCGTCAGCGATGTCGAGCATGACCGGCGTCCAGGTCTCGCGGCCGAAGCGCTCGTTGACCTCCGCGGCGGTGCGTTCGACGGCCGCCGTGTAGTCCGCGTACTCGAGAATGTCCTGCCGCGACGGCGCGAGCAGGGCGAGAAAGCCAACGCGGTCGTGCAGCTCCGGATGGCGCTCGAGGAGGAGCGCGAACGCCTCGAAGCCGCGGACGATGTTCTTCGACGGATCGGTGCGATCGACGCGGACGACGAGCTGCTCCGGCCGCCGTGCAAGGAGCGCCTCCTCCCGCTCGAGCACTTCCGGGTCCTCGCGGAACCGCTCGAACTCCTCGGGATCGACGCTGATCGGATGCGCGACGACTCGGGTTGTCGTACGGGGGACGAAGCGCTCCGCGCACTCGAGAAACGCCCGCCGCCAGCGCTCGGTGTGGAAGCCGACCACGTCATTGGCGAGCAGGCCTTCGTGGATCGCGTCGCGCATCTCCTCCGGCAGCGCGTACCAGTAGTCCGGCTCCGGCCAGGGGATGTGGACGAAGTGCGAGCTCGTGACGTCCGGCCGCGCCTCCCGAACGAGGCGAGGCGCAAGGTAGAGGTGGTAGTCGTGGAAGAGCACGACCGCCCCCGGCTCGCGCTCGAGCTCCTCGAGTGTCGCCGCCGCGAACGCCTCGTTGACCGGCACATAGCCGGCGTCCCACGCCTCGTGGAGCTCCTGCCCGAGCGACAGCTCCGAACCGAGATCCAAGAGGTAGTGCTGGAGAAACCACAGCGTCGGGTTCGCGAAGACGTTGTAGAAGCGGTCGTACGCGGCCGGGTCGTGGGCGACGAGCCGCAGCCGGTAGGCGTCGCCGTCGCGTGAAGTCTCCTCGAACGAGCCGCCGCGCTCCGCCGCGATCGCCCTGTCCTCATCGCTCATCGCGCTCGCCACCCAGGTCACGTCGTGGTGCGCGATCAGGCCGGCGAGCGCGGTCACAAGACCACCGCCCCCGCGCTTCGCGACTCCACCCTCGTAGGTGACGGGCGCGCGGTTCGCCACGACGAGAAGCTTGCGACGTGCTGTTGTCTGATTCGACAACGCCCCTACGCCGCAGACTGCAGATGCTTCACGCGGCTGATGCTAGCCCCTCCGCGTTTCCACGGGAAAACGCCCGCCCGAGGCCGGTCATAGACTGGCCCGCGTATGACGGTCGCCTCGCCCGAACCCGAGCGCAGACGGCCGCGGCCGGGATCCCTCGAGCGTCCGGTGAACGGACGCCTGTACCGCGGCGCGTGGCTGCTCGTCGGACTGCCAATCCTCCTGCTCGCGTTCAGCGTCTCGCGGCCGCCCTCGCTGCAACTCCCGGGCAACCCGCCCGCGTTCAACCGCGATACCGCTGCGTCGATCGCGGCGGACCTCACCTCCCGCTTCCCCGACCGCCGCCCCGGCAGTCCCGGCGCTCAGGGCGCGGAGACCTGGTTCGCGCAGCAGCTCGCGCCCTATGGCTTCGTCATCCGTCGCGACACGTTCAGCGCCACGATCGACGGCCGGCAGACGACGTTGGTCAACCTCGTCGCGGAGAAGGTGGGGCTCTCCCAGCGACAAATCGTTGTGATGGCGCATCGCGACGACAGCGGCGCCGGCAGCGGCAGCAACGACAACGCGTCGGGAACGGCCGCGCTGATCGAGTTGGCACGCTCGTACGCGCCGAGCAGCACGGCTCAGCGCAGTTCCCTTCCGTACTCCATCGCCTTCGTCTCGACCGACGGCGCGGAGGAGGGGGCGCTCGGCGCAGCGCACTTCGCAGCCGAGGCGCAGACGCGCGAGAACGCGGTCGCGGTGATCAATCTCGACTCGATCGGCGGACGCGGGCGTCCCCGGCTCGAATTCGGAGGCGACAGCCCTCGGTCGCCGACGCCGGGACTCCTCGAAACGATGCAGGCGGCGCTGACCAAGGAATCCGGCGTGACGCCGTCGCGGCCGAGCGGCCTCGAACAGCTCGTCAGCCTCGCCTTCCCGTTCAGCGCGTACGAGCAGGCGCCGCTCGTCAGCCGCGGCACGACGGCCGTGACCGTGACGACCGGCAAAGCCCGGCCGCCGGCCGACTCGAGAACGCACCAGCTCGATCTCGTTCAGCTCGGCGCGGTCGGTCTCGCGACGCAGGACGCGGTGGATGCGATGGAGGAAGGGGTCGCGCTCGCGCAGGGACCTTCCAGCTATGTCTTCCTCGGACAGCGCCTCGTGCGGGGCTGGGCGATCGAGCTCGCGCTCATCGCGATGCTCCTGCCGTTCGGCGCGGCGGCGGTCGACCTCTTCGCACGGTGCAGGCGCCGCCGGATCGCGATCGCGCCCGCAGTACGGAGTTACCGAAGCCGGCTCGCGGTCTGGGCGTGGGTCGGCGCGCTCTTCCTCGTCTTCGCCGCTTTCGGCTTCTTCGGCGGCACGGGAGGACGCCCGCCGTCGCTGAACGACGTTGCCTGGCCCACGGGTGCGCTCATCGTCCTCGCGCTGCTCGGTGCGATCGGCTGGCTCGTCGCGCGCGACCGCCTGCTGCCACGGCGGCCGATCGAAGCGGAAGAGGAGCTCGCCGGACACACTGCAGCGCTCCTGGCGCTCGCCGTGGTCGGCCTCCTCGTGGCGGCGACGAATCCGTACGCGCTCGTCTTCCTCCTCCCGTGCCTGCACTTCTGGCTGTGGCTACCCCAGGTGCAGGCTCGGCCACGGACCGTCCGCGCTTTGCTGCTACTGGCGGGATTCGCCGGCCCGGCCTACCTCGTCTGGACGTTCGCGACCCATTACGGCCTGGGATGGGACGCACCGTGGTATCTCGCGCAACTCTTCGCGGTCGGGTACGCGCCGCGCACGCTCCTCGTGATCGCGCTCGCGTGGCTCGCGGCCGCGGGCCAGCTGTTCGCGCTCGCCGCGAACCGCTACGCGCCGTATCCAGACCCGAACGAACGGCCACGACGCGGCCCGATCCGCGACCTGATCCGCACGATGATCCTCGCGCAGCGGCGGCGGGCGGCCCTTACGGAGCGTTCAGGCGCAGCCACGCGACGGCCGAGCCGGCCGTAAGCGCGCCGTTTCCACGTGGAACGTGGACGAGCGCGTCGGCGGCGCTCGCGCGGGCGATCATGTGGGATTCCTGGCCGCGCACCGGCTCCAGCACGACTGTGTCGCCGTCCATGCTCGCCCGGGCGCGGAGAAACTCGTCGCGCTCCTCGTTCCGTCGCAGCTCGACGGCGGTGCGGCCGGGCTCGAAGCGCGGCAGCGGCACGGGAAATCCCTGGAGCGCGCGCAGCGCCGGCTTCACGAAGAGCTCGGCACCGACGAGCGCCGAGACGGGATTGCCCGGGAGGCCGAAGACGAGCGTGGCGCCTCGCGTCCCGAAGGCGACCGGCTTGCCGGGTTTCATGGCTACGCGCCAGAAGACCTCCTCGACGCCGAGTTCCTGCTCGACCTCGCGGACGAGATCGTGCTCGCCAACGGACACACCTCCCGAGGTGACGAGAACGTCACCTGCGAGCCCCCGCTCGAGCGCTGCCCTCAGCGCGTCCTCGTCGTCCGCCACCGCCGGCGCGGTCACTACTTCGGCACCGGCGACCGCGAGTGCAGCGGTGAGCATGAGCGTGTTCGCCTCGTAGATCTGGCCGGGCGCAAGCGGCGCTCCCGGCGGGACGAGCTCGCTGCCCGTGGCCAGCACCGCCACGCGCGGACGGCGCGCGCAGGACACGGATGCGACGCCTGCCGCCGCGATCGCCGCGAGGTTCGCGGGATCGAGCCGGGCTCCGGCGGAAAGGACAACGTCGCCAGCGGCAGCGTCTCCGCCGCGCGACCGGACGCTCGCCCCTGCCTCCAGCTCGCTAAGAACCTCCACCGTGTTGCCCGTTTTGCCAACGATCTCCACCGGTGCAACCGCGTCGGCTCCCGCCGGGACGACGGCCCCGGTCGAGATCGCGACCGCCTCGCCCGGTCCGAGGTCGCCTGCGAACGGGCTGCCCGCAGAGGACTCCCCGACGACGCGCAGCACTCCCGGCAGGTCAGCGGCGCGGACCGCGTAGCCGTCCATCGCTGAGCTCGGGAACGGCGGGAGGTCGACGACGGCAGAGACGTCCTCGGCGGCCACACGACCCGCGGCTTGCGCGACAGCCACGGGTTCGGCCGGCAGCGGCCTTGCGCGCGCGAGGATCCGCGCCTGCGCCTCCTCGAAAGTGAGCAGAGAAGCCACCGGCGACCTAGCCCCAGACGCCGGACTCGCGGAGTCGGCGATGCGCGCGCAGCCGGAGATCGCGCTCGAGCCGCTCGGCGGCGACCTCGTCGGCGGCGACAGCGCGGACGATCACGTTCGCGGTCCCGTCGAGGGAGTCGAGGTAGACGTCGGCATCGCGCTCGCCGGCGACCTCCTCGCGAAGCGCCTCGAGCGCGGCATCGACGTCGGCGGTGAGCGGCAGAGGCACGGTCACCTCGGCGAACGTCTCGCGGTTGCGGATCGAGGCGTTCACGATCGTGTCGGAGGCGAGCTTGCTGTTGGGGACGACGAGCCGCCGGCGGTCGAGCGTACGGATGAAGGTGTACGTGCCGCCGATCTCCTCGACGACCCCGTCGAACCCCGCGTAGCTCACACGATCGCCGATCCGCACCGGCTGCGTCATCGCGATGACGAGTCCGGCCACGAAGTTGCCGAGCACCTGCTGCGAGGCAAGACCGATGATGAGTCCGAGGACGGCGGAGGAGGCGAGCAGTCCGCCGGCGATCGCGCGCACCTGCGGAATCACCAGGAGGGCGGAGAAGAGCCCCACCACGAGGATCACGGCGGTGATGCTGCGACGGAGAACGCGGTAGCGGGTCTCGGATTGCGGCGGCAGCGGCCGTCGCTTCAGCCACCAGTCGACGGCCCGCGCGAGCAGCGAGACGAGAACGAAGACAGCTCCCGCGATCGCGAGCCGGTGCCAGAAGGGCATGGTTCAGTCCTCCCCGTCGAGGGGCAGCGGGCGACGGCCCGCGAAGCCGTCCTCGGTGCCGTGCCAGAAGCCGATCTCATCCTCCCCGAGCTGCCAGCAGAGGAGAACCGTCTCGCCCCGGCGGAGGGCGGGAAAGTCGATCAGGCCGGTGTCGAGATCCTTCACCTCGGCGCCGTGCTCGTTGATCGCGTCGACGAGCTTCGCGAGCCGCCGCGCGAGGACGTCGACTTCCGCCGTCGCCTCGGCGAGCTCGGCCGGAGGGATGCCGCCGCCATTACCGCGGATCTTCCGCTCGAGCTCCTCCTGGCGCTCGAGTGCAGCGACGTGCTCGGTGCGGCGGGCCACGAGCTGTTCGACGAGCGGCCGCACCTGCTCGAGCTCGGCGTTCGCCTCATCCGGAGTGAAGTGGCGCACGGGCCGCAGCATAGGCTTCGGCGCTGTGGAGGCTGCCAGCCCGCGCCCGAGCTACCGGCGTCTCGCCGTCTGGACGGTCTTCGTCGGCCTGATCGCCGCGCTCAACTACTACGGCCGCTTCAGCGGCGCCAACAAGAGCAGCTCGTCGCACGTCAGCGTCTACTCCTATTCGACGTTCGCCGGCGGAATGATCCTCTACGCGATCTGGCTCGGCATCGTCGTCCTGATCGCGGCCGGCCGCTTCGATCTGTTCGCGCTCCAGGCGCCGCGGCACTGGGGAAGGGCGCTCGGACTTGCCGCGAGCGTGATCGCCGGGATCTTCGTCGTCGAGGCAATCGTCGCCACCCTCCCACTCCCGCAGAGCCCCGGCAAGGAGCAGGGGATCACGACCGTCCACTGGGAGCCCGCGCACGCCGGCGCGTTCGCGGCGAACGTCGTCCTCTTCGCGGTCGTCGCGCCGTTCGTCGAGGAGCTCACGTTCCGCGGCGTCGGCCAGTCGCTGCTTCGCTTCCTCGGGCGGACGCCGTCGATCCTTCTCGTCGGCGTCACGTTCGGCTTGGCGCACGGCCTGCTCGAGGCGTTGCTCGTGCTCATCCCGTTCGGCGTCGGGCTCGCGTGGCTGCGCGACCGCACGGAGAGCGTCATCCCGGGGATGCTCGTACACGCGCTGTTCAACGGCATAGCGCTCGCCGCTGCGGTGCTCTAGGAGCTACTCGTCTTCTTCGCCCTCGACCACGAACTGGTCGGGCGTGACGTCGTCGAGGAAGCTGCGGAACTTGAGCACCTCGGCCTCGAGCTGCTCCTCGTCGACCTCCTCGCCCTCGAACTCGATCGCAGACTCGGCGATCACATCGTCCGCCGCGAAGATCGGCGCGTCCGTGCGGATCGCAAGCGCGATCGCGTCGGACGGCCGCGAGTCGACCTCGATCTCCTGGCCGTCCTGCTGGACGGTGATCTGCGCGTAGAACGTGTTCTCCCGGAGCTCGGTGACGGTGATCCGGGAGATCGACGCGCCGAGCTGTCCGACAATCTCGCTGAGGAGGTCGTGCGTCATCGGCCGGGGCGAGTCCTGACTCTGGAGCTTCATGAGGATCGCGGCCGCCTCGTTGTGGCCGATCCAGATCGGAAGGAACTTGGTCCCGTCCGCGGTCTTGAGAAGGACGATCGGCTGCTTGCCGACGAGATCGAAACTGACCCCGTAGATGTGCATCTCCTGCATCGGCGACTCGTTCCGAATATAGCTCAGAGCCGCCGGCCGGAAACGTGGCGAAATGGGCGATCCTGGATTCGAACCAGGGACCTCCGCCTTATCAGAGCGGCGCTCTAACCAGCTGAGCTAATCGCCCGCATGGAGGGGCAGTGCGGGGCGGCATTGTAGCCACCGCCCCGCACGAGCCACGCCTCAGGTTGCGGTGACCGGAGCCTCCATGACGACCTCGCCTTCCGGGGCCTCCATGTGGGCCGGCTTGGTCCGCTGCACGACCAAGTAGTAGGCAGCGCCGACCAGGGCGATCACGATGACCGTCGTCCAGAACACCGGCTGTCCGTTCAGCCAGTGCCAGTGGAAGTTCAACGTGCCTGGCAGCTCGTTCGGTCTCGGATTCGTGGCAACGCGAGGCCAGGCGAAGTTGACGAGCATGCCGCCGCCCCAGGCGAGACCGATGACCGACACCGGGATGCCCCAGCGGCCGAGCGAAAACGGCGCCTTCGCCTTCGGCCAGCCCCGCAGACGCGCGCGGAAGAGCGCAAGGTTCCCGATGAAGTACGAGAGGTAGATCATCCCCGTCGCGGCGATCGCGATGATCCCGGCGCCCGCGTACTGGAGCATCGGAATGAACGCGAGGATGCCGATCACGATGCACGACACGATCGGCGTGTGCAGCTGCGGGTTGACCTTGGCGAGCCACTTCGAGCCGGGCAGGCGATCGTCGCGCGACATGCCGAAGCAAAGGCGGATCGTCGACGTTTGGATCGAGAGGCAGCAGACGAAGATCGCGGCCGACACGACCATCAGGAAGGCCGCCGACATCGCCGAGCCGAAGTTCGACTCGATGATGTTCGCCGGACCGAAGCCACCCTTGATCGCATCCTTCAGGTTCGGGATCGCGAGCAACATGCAGAAGAGGAAGATGCCGCCGATCACGAACGCGCCGGCGATCGAGCCGAGAATCGCCTTCGGCGCCTCGGCGCGCGGATTCCGCGTCTCCTCGGCCAACGTGCCTGCCGTGTCGAAGCCGTAGATCACGAAGAGCGACATGAACATCGCGATGAGGAACGTCCCCATCGTCAGGCTCGTACCGCCCGTGTGGAAGATGACGGCCACATTCTGGTGGTGATGGAAGATCGCCAGAACGAAGGCGAACACGACCATCCCGAGGATCTCGAACAGAACGCCCGTGTTGTTCACCAGCGCAACGAGGCGGACGCCGAAGATGTTCATGATCGTGATCAGCACGAGCGTCACGATCGCGAACAGCCGCTGGTTGTGAAGTGAGTCGCTGATGCTCCAGCCCATGAGGTTGAAGGCCGGAATGAGGGCGAGCGGCAGCGTCACGCAAACAGCCGTGACGGTGAGAATGCCGGCGAAGAGGTAGATCCAGCCGGCAAACCACGAGTAGGTCTTCCCGGCCAGGTACTTCGTCCACTGGAAGACGGAGCCGGCAACGGGGTAGTGGCTCGCGAGCTCGGCGAAACCGAGCGCGATCATGAACTGCCCGATCGCGACGATCGGCCAGCTCCAGATGAAGACGCCGCCGATCGTCGTGAGGCCGAGCGCGAAGAGCGTGAAGATGCCGGTCGACGGCGAGATGTAGCTGAACGCGACCGCGAACGAGCTGAACACTCCGAGCGAGCGCCGCAGCTCCTGCTTGTAGCCGAACTTTGCGAGATCCGCTTCGTCGCGTGCAGCTTCAGCAGGAGTCTCGTCGTGAATGTCCATCGTCTAACACCCTCCTCCGGTCTCGGGAATAGGCGATTGACGCACGCCGCGGCAGAGTTTGTCAATCGAGAGCCGCACGGAACCGCGGCTCGGCGGCGGTGCGCTCGAGCCGCTCGAAGTGCTCGGAGGCGTATGCGCCGAAGTCGAAGTCGAGCGCCGAGATCGCCTGCTGGACGACACCCCACATCGCCTCGCGGAAGTCGGACATGAACCGCATCAGGACGAGCGCGTCGAGGTCGGCGCTCCCGTACGCAACGAGCAGTGCGCGTTCGCCGGCCGCGTCGAGCTCGTTGTTCACCGCGAAGTTGCCGAGATCGAAGAACGGATCGCCCATCCCCGCGTACTCCCAGTCGACGATCCAGAGCCGGTCGCCGGAGGCAATGAAATTCGCGCTGAGCAGGTCGTTGTGGCACGCGCACGCCGGCGTGCCGGCGCGCCGCTGCCGGATGCGGACCGCAATCTCGTGGGCTCCGGCGTAGGCGGCCGGAGTCTCGATCCCGCGCGCCTGTGCGGTCGCGCGATACGTCTCGACGACCTCAAAGCTGTCGAACCGTCCTGGGAGGGACGGGCCGTCGTGCAGGCGCCGAAGCGCCGCTCCCGCCGCGGCGACATCGACCTTGCCGACCTCGCCGTCGACGAACCGCGTCACGAGATAGCCGTCCGGCTCGAGAAACGTCAGGACTTCGGGGCCGATCCCAAGCTCGGCCGCGTTGCGCGATGCGAGGTGCTCGGCCGGCCGGTCGATCCCTAGCAGCTCGGTGTCGTTCCCGCCGACCCGCAGGACGAAGCTCTCGCCGTCGACGTCGATCCGGAAGTTGCGATTCGTGATCCCGCCTCCGAGCGGCTCGACCGCCACCGGCCGCCCGGGCCAGATGCGCGCGGCGATGAGCTCGGGATCCACCGCGCGATCCTAGACTCATGGCAATGCCGGTTAGGGCAATCCTCTTCGACTTCAACGGCACGCTCTCCGACGACGAGGCGATTCAGTGCGCGATCTTCCGCGAACTGTTTGCCGAGGCCGGGAAGCCGCTGAGCGAGACGGAGTACTACGAGCAGCTGGCCGGCTTGTCCGATCCCGGGATCGTCGAGACCTGGCTGGGCGAGGAGCGGGACGACATCGTGGCCGAGCGCGTTCGGCGATTCCACGACCGCGTCGCCGCCGGATCGACGATGGGGCCGGCCGTTCGGGAAGCTGTGCGCTGGCCGGCGGGTCACGCGCGCCTCGCTGTCGTCTCAGGCGCCGCGCGGTCGGAGGTCGAGTCCGTCCTCGGCGCGGCCGGGCTGCGCGACTGCTTCGAGGCGCTCGTCACGGCCGAGGACGTCGCCGCGGGAAAACCCGACCCCGCCGGCAACCTCCGCGCGCTCGACCTGCTCGGGCTCGAACCCGCCGCCGCGCTGGCAATCGAGGACACCGACGAGATCGCGGAGTCGCTCGACACCAACCTGATGCAGCGGCTTCTTTAGGCTCGCGGCATGCCTCCCGAACGTGCCCGCGCCGTCGTCATCGGCGGCGGCGTCATCGGCTGCTCTTGCCTCTACCACCTCGCGAAGGAGGGCTGGACGGACTCCGTCCTCCTCGAGCAGTTCCACCTGACGCACGGCTCGACGTGGCATTCGGCTGGGCTTGTCGGCCAGCTGCGCTCGTCGATCTCGCTGACGCGGATGATGCAGTACTCCGTCGGCCTCTACGCCGAATTGAAGGAGCTGACCGGCAACGACCCGGGCTGGCACCAGCTCGGCGGTCTCCGCCTCGCGTCCTCGCAGCCGCGGCTCGAGGAGATTCGGCGCCAGGCGTCGTGGGCGAAGACGTTCGGGCTGCCGCTCGAGATCGTCTCGGCGAAGGAGGCGCAGGCGCTCTTCCCGCCGATGTCGACGGACGGCGTGCTCGCCGCCGCGTTCATCCCCGACGACGGCTACCTCGATCCGTCGCAGCTGACGTTCGCGCTCGCGGACGGCGCGCGCCGGCTCGGGGCGACGATCGAGACGCGCACGCGCGTGCTGGGGATCGAGACGCAGGACGGCCGCGTTTCGGCGGTCGAGACGGACAAGGGACGGATCGAGTGCGAGGTCGTGGTCGACGCGGCCGGGATGTACGCACGCCAGGTGGCGGCGCTCGTCGGCGTCGACCTCCCGCTCATCCCGTTCGGCCACCAATACCTGATCACCGAGCCGCTCGATCCGCCGCTCGAGCCGCTCCCGACGCTGCGCGATCCCGACAACCTCATCTACTTCCGCACCGAAGTCGGCGGGCTCGTGATGGGCGGCTACGAGCGCAAGCCGGCAGCGTGGGCGGTCGACGGGATCCCGGACGGCTTCGAGGCGAAGCTCCTGCCGGAGGAGTGGGACCGGATGGAGGAGCTCTTCACCAACGCGATCACACGCGTGCCGGCGATGGAGAGCGCCGAGGTGAAGACGTTCTTCAACGGCCCCGAGGCGTTCACGCCCGATGCGGACTTCCTCCTCGGCGAGACCGACGTCCCTGGCTTCTGGATCGCGACCGGCGGTTGCGCGCACGGCCTCGCCGGCGCGGGCGGGATCGGGAAGATCATGAGCGAGTGGATCGCCGACGGGCGGCCGGAGTGGGACGTCTGGCCGCTCGACTGGCGCCGCTTCGGCCGCCAGTACCGCGATCGCGAGTACACGCTCGCGCGTACGTACGAGGCGCTGTCCCAGTACTACGACATCAAGTACCCGGGCGAGGAGCGCCAGGCGGGCCGGCCGCTGCGCGTCTCCCCGGCGTATGAGCGGCACGTCACGCTCGGTGCCGCGTTCGGGGAGAAGGGCGGCTGGGAGCGGGTCAACTGGTACGAGTCGAACGCGGCGGGTGGGGACGAGTCGCTGCGGCCACGCGGCTGGGCGGGAGAGAACTGGTCGCCCGCAATCGAAGTCGAGGCGCGCGCGGCGCGGGAGGCGGTCGCTCTCTTCGATCAGTCGTCGTTCTCGAAGATCGAGGTGCGCGGGCCGGGCGCGCTTGCCTTCCTCGACCGGCTCTGCGGGAACCGGATCGACCGGCCCGTCGGAACGGTCGTCTACACGCAGCTGCTCAACCACCGCGGCGGGATTGAGGCCGATCTCTCCGTCCTCCGGCGCGGCGAGGACCGCTTCCTCCTCGTCACCGGCACCGCCTTCGGCACCCACGATCGCGCCTGGCTCGAGCGGAACATGCCGCGCGACGGCTCGGTCGAGATCGAGGACGTTACGGCCGACTACGCGTGCTTCTGCCTGTGGGGGCCGAAGGCGCGCGACGTCGTCAGCTTCGACCATCCGTACATGACGGCCCGCGAGGTCGAGATCGCGGGCATCCCCTGCATCGCGTCGCGGGTGACATACGTCGGCGAGCTCGGCTGGGAGATGTACTGCCCAGCGGACCGCGGCGCGGAGTTGTGGGACGCGCTCTGCGTCGACGGCGTCACGCCGGGCGGCTACCGCGCGATCGAGTCCTTGCGGCTCGAGAAGGGCTACCGCGCCTGGGCCTCCGACCTGTCCGCGGAGACGACGCCGTTCGAGGCCGGCCTCGGGTTCGCAGTGAAGATGGGCAAGGGCGACTTCGTCGGCCGCGCCGCACTCGAGCGGACGGAGCCGCGGCAGAAGCTCGTCTGCGTCGTCCTCGAGGATCCCCGCGCGGTCGCGCTCGGCTCCGAGCCCGTGCGACTGGGAGAGGCGATCGCCGGCCGCGTCACGAGCGGCGGCTACGGCTACGCCGTCGGCGCGAGCATCGCGTACGCCTACGTCCCGGTCGCGGCCTCGGAGCCCGGGACGGCAGTCGCGATCGACATCTTCGGCGACTGGATCGCGGGCGAGATCCGCGCCGAGCCGCTCTACGACCCGAAGGGCGAGCGCGTTCGCGCCTAGAGGCGGGCTGCGGCGTTCTCGAGCGCTTCGGCGATCTCCGCCAGATCGTGCTCGTCGGCGAAGCCGAGCTCGACGCGGCCCGCGGCGACGCGAGCCGAGTATCCGGTCAGCATCTCGAGCGCGGTCGTCACCCGCGCAGCGAGAGCCGGATCGACCGGGACGGAACGCGTCCGCGGCCGCTGCTTCGCTCCCGCCCATTTCGCCCGCTGCTCGGCAGCGCGAACCGAGAGGCCCCGCTTGACGATCTCCCGCGCGAGCCGGCGCCGCCCCTCGTGATCGGGCACCGCGAGCACGGCGCGCGCGTGGCCTTCGCTGAGCTGGCCGCGCTCGACCATCCCGAGCACGTCGTCGGGAAGCTCCAGGAGGCGGATCCGGTTCGAGACGGACGGCTTCGAGCGGCCGACCCGCTCCGCGACCTCGCCGAGCGACAGGCCGAACTCGTCGATCAGGACGGCGTACGCGCGCGACTCCTCGACCGCGGTCAGCTGCTCGCGCGCGACGTTCTCCACGAGCCCGAGCAGGAGCGTGTCGCGATCGTCGACCGCGCGCACGACGGCCGGCACCGTCGGACGGCCGGCCTCCCGCGCGGCGCGCCAGCGGCGCTCGCCGGCCACGATCTCGTAACCGCCCACTCCGCGTGGGCGAACGAGCAACGGCTGGATCACTCCCTGCTTCCGCACGGAATCGGCGAGTCCCGACGCGGCTTCCGCCTCGAAGCGCCGGCGCGGCTGCTTCGGATTCGGGTGGATCGCGTCGACCGGGATCTCGAGCAGCTCGGACGGAGCCGGGTGGCCGCCGATCAGGACTTCGAGGCCGCGGCCGAGGCCGCGACGCGGTGCAGACTCAGGCGCGCTCGACAAGCTCCATCGCCACCTTCCAGTAAGCGTCGGCTCCGGCGGAGCGACGGTCGTAGGCAATCGCGGGCAGGCCGTGGCTCGGCGCCTCGGCGAGGCGGACCGACCGCGGCACGGAGGTGCGGAAGACGAGCGGCCCGAAGTGGCGGCGCACCTCTTCCTCGACCTGGGAGGCGAGGCGCGTCCGGCCGTCCACCATCGTGAGGAGAACGCCGCCGATCGCGAGACTCGGGTTGAGCCGCAACCGGATCAGCTCGATCGAATGCATCAGCTGAGACAGTCCCTCGAGCGCGTAGTACTCGGCCTGCACCGGGACGAGCACGCGGTTCGCCGCCGCGAGCGCATTCACCGTGAGCGGGCCGAGCGACGGCGGGCAGTCGAGGAAGACGAAGTCGTACTGGTCGCTGCCGGACGCGAGCGCCTCCGCGAGGTAGTGCTCGCCGTCGTCGCGGCGGGCGAGCTCGACGACCGCGCCGGCGAGATCGGGCTTGGCCGGGACGAGGTCGAGGTTCGTGAACGCGGTGTGCCGGACGAGCTCGCCGAGCGGCGCGCCGTCGAGCAGGTCATAGCTCGAGGTGCCGTTCGCGCGCATCCCGAGCCCCGAGGTGGCGTTCGCCTGCGGATCGAGGTCGATGACGAGCGCGCGTTGCCCGGCCTCCGCGAGGCAGGCGGCGAGATTGACGGCGGTCGTGGTCTTGCCGACGCCGCCCTTCTGGTTCGCGAGGGCATAGATGCGGCTCATCCAGCCCTATTGTCGCTAGGCCAGCGGACGCCTCTTCGCGACGCCGGCCCGCCGCGGGAACCCCGCCGGCGTGGTCGCGATCTTCGGAATCAGGACGAGCCCGCCGTACTCCTCCGGTCGGCCGCCGCCGAGCTGGCCGGCAACCGTAGCGAGCGCTTCAAGGTCGGCCGTCGGGCCGGTCCAGAGAATCGCCGCCCCGCCGGTGCGCACGAGGGGCAGGCACCACTCGGCCGCCACCGCCGGCTGGGCAAGCGCCTTCGCCAGCGCGACGCCGAAGATCTCGGCCGGCTGCTCCTCCGCGCGTCCCCGGATGACCGCAGCGTTCGGCGGCGCCCACCGCCGGAGGAAGTCGCACTTCCGTTGCTGGCTGTCGAGCAGCGTCACCTCGCGCTCGGGCAGCGCGACCGCGATGGGAATCCCGGGTGAGCCGCCGCCCGATCCGACGTCGACAACCGGGCCATCGAACCGCTCGACGAGCGGCACCGCCCGGAGCGCGTCGTCGAGCAGCATCTCCCGCGCCTGCTGCAGGTCGCGAATCGCCGTCAGGCCTGGCGTGGCAAGAACCGCCGCGAGCCAGTCAGTCGGGGAGAACGACGACGTAGCGATTCGGCTCCGTCCCCTCCGACGCAGTCGCGACACCGGCGGCTTCCTTCAGCCGCAGGTGGACGACCTTCCGCTCGACCGACGTCATCGGCTCGAGCTCCTCGCGCTCACCGGTCGCCCGCACGCGGCCGGCGATCTCGTCCGCCATCCCCTCGAGCGTCGCCCGACGCCGCGCGCGGTAGCCGGCCGCGTCGACCACGACGTCCTTCTTCTCCTCACCGTACGCGCGGTAGGCGATGACGTTGAGGAGGTACTGAACGGCGTCGATCGTCGAGCCGTGGCGGCCGATCAGGAGGCCGACGTCGTCGCCGGAGCACGTGACGACGATCGTGTCGCCGCCCTCGCTCGCCTCGACCGTTGCGTCGACGCCGAGCTCGCGGACGATGCGCGCGACGAGCCTGCGGGCCTCCGCCGCCTGGCCTTCGTCCTCGTCGTCCGCCGTAGCCGCCGCGGCGGCCGCTTCCTCGGGCAGATGCGCGACGACGCGCGCCGGCTCGTACCCGACGCCGAGCAAACCGCGCTCTCCTTCGGAGACGACTTCGAAGCGGACCGCGGCCTTGTCGAGCGCGGGATGGCGCTGCTCGAGCTCGCGTAACGCAGCCCATTTCGCCTCGCCGACGGTCTCGCCCGTCGCCTCGACGGTCAGGTCGGCGCTCATCTCCGCCCGGAGCTCTTCTTCTTGCGGCGGACCTGGCGCGGGCGGCCGGTCGCCGCGCCAGAGGACGCCGGCGTCGGGGCGGCCGGTGTGGGTTCTGCGCCGTTCCCGCTCGAGCCATCGTCCTTCGGTGGCGTGCGGGACGAGCGGTGCTCGGCTGCCGGCGCGGGAGCGCGCTGCACGAGCCGCCGCGTGATCAATCCCTGCCCGACCGTCCACAGGTTCGTCGTCACCCAGTAGAGAACGAGGCCGGCGGGGAACCGCGCGATGACGAAGACGAAGACGAGCGGCATGACCATGAAGATGATCCGCTGCGATTTCTGCGCCGTCGGCGCCATGAACAGGCCGGACGCCATCTGGCTCGCGACGTAGACGATGAGCAGCACGTAGCCACCCCAGTGCGCCGTCGTCTTGTCCGCGATCGACGGGATGAAGTGGAGGAACGAGAGGTCGGCGTGAGCCGCAACGTGGAAGTTCGTGTTGAAGTGCTTGAGCGTGTAGTAGAGGGCGATGAAGACCGGCAGCTGCGCGAGCATCGGCAGGCACGAGGCAGCCGGGTTGATCTTGTTCTCCCGGTAGAACTTCATCAGCTCTTCGTTCTGCTTCTGCTTGTCGTGCTTGTACTTCTGCTGGATCCGCTTCATCTCCGGCGCGTGCAGCTGCAGCGACTGCATCGAGTGGATCTGCCGGATCGTCAGCGGCACGAGGATCATCCGGACGACGATCGTCGTCGCCACGATCGACCATGCCCAGGTGAGGCCGAGGCTCGAGTGGAACCAGTTGAGGGCGTGGCGCATGATGTCCTCGAGCTGGCTGAAAACGGGGACCGTCGCGAGGATCATCGGACCGGGTCGTGGCCTCCATGGCTCCACGGGTTGCAGCGGAGCAGCCGCCAGCCGGCGAGCGCGCTCCCCTTGAAGAGCCCGTGCTTGCGAAGCGCCTGCACCGCGTACTCCGAGCAGGACGGCTCGTACTTGCACGTCGTCGGGAAGAGGGCGCCAAACGTCAGCCGCCAGGCCCAGACGAGCCCTACCCCGGCGAGCCGCGGCGCGCGAGCAATTGCAGTGGTCATGCGGCCACCGCTCCCGTCTGGCCGAGCAGTTCGTCGACCTGCTCGCCGAGCCAGCCGAAGCCGTTGGCCTCCGCCGCCTCGGGCAAGCCCGGCCGGACGATCAGGACATAGTCGTGGCCGGAGGGAGACGCTCGCGAGGCGCTCGTCCCAGACCTCGCGCAGCCGCCGCTTGATCCGGTTCCGCTCGACGGCGCCGCCGGCCGCGCGAGGCACCGCGAACCCGATCCGCGGGTCGGCCGGCTCCTCCTGCGGCAGCCAGTAGAGAACGAGATAGCGCGACGAGACGGAACGGCCGCGGCGATGTACCGCGTCGAAGTCCCGGGAGCGGGACAGGCGGTTGGCGCGCTTCACGTGACCAGCTTAGTGCCGAGCGGCTACGCGGAGAGGCGGGCGCGACCCTTGCCGCGGCGCCGCTTGAGGATCGCGCGGCCGGCCTTCGTCGACATCCGCGCACGGAAGCCGTGCTTGCGCTTGCGGCGGCGGACATTGGGCTGGTAGGTGCGCTTCATAAAGGTGAAAAGGGTCGGTCTTTGCCAGAAAAATCCCCGCTGGGGGCGGGGCGTCGCGCCAGTATAGCCGCCGATTCTACGCCGCTCATCCACCGTCTTGTCCACAGGCCAGAAGGATGGAGACAAGCCGCAGGAGGGAGTTTCCCCCACGCCTGTCCACACCTGTGGAGGGATCGTGGCGATCCAGAAACCTCCTGCAAATCGGGCGGTTTGGCCCTCCCGGGGGCCGCTGTTATGCTGGCCCTTCGGCTGTAGGAGGAGGGTCGGGGCACCGGTGGAGGACCAAATCGAGCTGTCTGCGGAGAACCTTTGGAGCGAGATCTCCGCGCGGCTCCGAGAGGCCCTGAACGACGGCACGTACAGCAAGTGGTTCGGGGACGTCCACAGCCTCGAGATCGCCGGTGAGACCCTCGTCCTCACCGTCCCGAACGAGCGCTCACGCGACTGGATCGAGCAGCATTTCCGCGGCCTTCTCGGTGCGGCAGTACGCGACATCGTCGGCCGGGACCGGCCCCTCGAGCTGCGTGTGGACGAGCCCGAGCCGGAGCACGGGCCGCAGCAGGAGGGCCTCGTTCCCATGGTCCAGCGGCTTCGCACGCGCCCGGAGAGCGGCGGGTTCAAGGCGAAGTACACCTTCGACTCGTTCGTGATCGGCTCCTCGAACCGCTTCGCGCACGCGGCCGCGCTCGCTGTCGCCGAAGCGCCGGCTCAGGCGTACAACCCGCTCTTCATCTACGGGAGCACCGGCCTCGGCAAGACGCATCTCCTTCATGCGGTGGCGCAATACGTGAGCGAGCACTCGTCCGCACTCTCCGTCCGGTATGTCACGAGCGAGGCGTTCGTCAACGACTTCATCAACTCGCTCCGCGACAAGTCGCGCATCGAGGGCTTCAAGCAGCGCTACCGCACGTACGACTTGCTCCTCATCGACGACGTGCAGTTCTTCGAAGGCAAGGAGCGCTTCCAGGAGGAGTTCTTCCATACGTTCAACTCGCTCTACGAGGCCGGCTCCCAGATCGTCCTCTCGTCGGATCGCCCGCCGCGCGACATCGCGACGCTCGAGGAGCGGCTGCGGAGCCGGTTCGAGTGGGGTCTGATCACCGACATCCAGCCGCCCGATCTCGAGACGCGCATCGCGATCCTCCGGCGGAAGGTACGAGTCGACGGAATCAACATCCAGGACGAGCAGGTGATGACGTTCATCGCCGGCCGCGTCTCGACGAACATCCGCGAGCTCGAGGGTGCGCTCACGCGCGTCGTTGCGTTCTCCTCCCTCACCGGCCGGCCGATGACGGTCGAGCTCGCGCAGGACGTGCTCCGCGACGTCTTCCCGCAAGGCGAAGCGGCGGAGGTCTCGATTAAACGGATCCAGGATCTCGTCGCAGACCGGTTCAGTCTCAGCCTCGAGGAGCTCTGCGGCGACAAGCGCTCCCAGAACATCGTCTACCCGCGCCAGGTCGCGATGTACCTCTCACGCGAGCTCACCGACTCGTCGCTGCCGAAGATCGGCAAGGAGTTCGGCGGTCGCGACCACACGACGGTCATCCACGCCACCTCGAAGATCGCTCGCCTGATCCGTGAGGACAGGTCTGTGTACAACCTCGTGCAAGAACTCACCGCACGTGTGAAGCAAGTCCGCTGACACTTGCCTTGCTGTGGAACTTCGCGCATCGTCCACAATGGGGCTCCACATCCGAATCGCCGGAGTGATGCGGCCCGGCGGCCGTCTTCCCCGCCGTCCACACTCCCTACTACTCCTACGAGGACCAGATAGATGATCGAGAGTGAAGTGCAAGTCGGAGCAGATCTGAGGATCACGTGCTCGAAGGACGAGCTCGTGCACGGCTTGTCTCTCGTGGCGCGCGCGCTCTCGACGCGTACCGCGATTCAGATCCTCTCAGGGATTCTGCTCGAGGCGAGCGGCAGCGAGCTTCGCCTCGCGGCGACGGACATGGAACTGTCGGTGCGGGCGACTGTGCCCTCGCAGGTTGACGGAGAAGGCTCGATTGTGTTGCCGGGGCGGACCCTCGTCGACATCGCACGCCTGCTACCGGCGAGCGAGGTGACGCTCGAGCACCGCGCCTCCGAGTCGGTTGTCCACCTCTCCTCGGGAAGCGCGAGCTACACGCTGCAGACCTTCAACGCCGAGGACTTCCCGCGCCTACCGGATCCTGCCGAGGCAACGACCTTCACCGTCGAGTGCGCGCCGCTGCTCGAGACGATCGGACGGGTCGCGCGAGCGGCCTCGCGCGACGAGGCGCGCCCTGTCCTCACAGGCGTTCTCGTTCAGTTCACGGGCGGCAAGCTCGTCATGGCCGCGACGGACTCGTACCGGCTCGCGATCAAGGAGACGCCGCTGAGCGGTGGCCCCGCGGAGCTCGAGGCGATCATCCCCAGCCGCGCGCTGCAGGAGCTCGCGCGCATCGCGGGCGACGCCGATGACGTCGCGATCGGCGTCCTCGAGAACCAGGTGCTGTTCGCCGTCGGAGACGTCTGGCTGACGACGCGCCGGATCGACGGCCAGTTCCCGAACACGCGGCAGTTGCTCCCGGAGGCATTCGAGTACGAGCTGACGATCCCGCGCGTCGAGTTCCTCGATGTCGTTCGCCGCGCCGCCGTGATGATCCAGCGCGCGACACCGCTTCACCTCCGCTTCGCGGAAGGGGAGCTGACCGTCCTCGCGCGGACGCAGGAGGTCGGCGAGTCGCGTGAGTCGCTTCCCGTCCCGTTTAGCGGCGAAACGCTCGAGATCGGCTTCAACGCGGAGTTCCTCCGCGACGGCCTCGAGGTGGTGGACGGCGACGACGTGAAGTTCAAGCTCATCAGCCCGCTCCGGCCGGCCGTCCTCGAGGGCGAGGCCGGCGACTTCACGTATCTCGTCATGCCGATCCGCTTGCCCGGCTGATCGTCGAGGACGTCTCTCTCCGTAGCTTCCGGTCGTACGAACGGCTCGATCTGACGGTGCGGCCGGGGCTGGTTCTCGCCGTCGGGCCGAACGGCGTCGGGAAGACGAACCTTCTCGAGGCGGTCCATGTCGCGACGCAGGGCTTCTCCCCACGCACGCGGACGGACGCGCAGCTCGTGCGCTTCGGGGACGACGGTGCGCGCGCCGCGGTTGCCGGCCGCCGCGGCGACGTGAGCCTCGAGCTCGAGGTGACGATTCGGCCCGGCGAGGGGAAGCGCGCGCGGATGAACGGCGCGCAACTCCGGGCCGCCGAGCAGCTGCGCACCGCCGTCTCGACGCTCGTCTTCACCCCTGACCGTCTCGGCGTGATCAAGGGAGCGCCGGCCGCGCGCCGTGCGTACTTCGATCGCGTCCTCGCCCGTCTGCTTCCCGCGCGCGCAACGTTGCCGACGGAGTACGGCGTCGCTGTCGCGCAGCGCAACGCCGCGTTGCGCCGGGCCAGCGGCGGCCACTCGAGCCGCGCCGCCGTCGAGCCGTGGAGCGAGCGGGTCGCGGCTCTCGGCGCGGAGCTCGTGCTGAGCAGGATCGAGGCGATCGAGCACCTCTCCGCCGCATTCGCGGAGCGGGCCGGAGAGCTCGGGCTTGCCGACGCGGCGATCCGCTACGAGGGAGAGCCGCCGACCCGGGAGGCGTTCGACGCGGTGCTCGAGCGCGACCTCGAGCGGGGCACGACGTCCCTCGGGCCGCATCTCGACGACGTCCTTCTCTCTGCCGGCGGCCGCGACCTGCGGAGCTTCGGCTCGCAGGGCGAGCAGCGCCTCACGCTTCTAGCGCTCCTTCTCGCCGAGGCGGAGGCGATTACCGCGCACACCGGTGTGCCTCCGCTGTTGCTGCTTGACGACGTGCTCTCGGAGCTCGATCCCGGCCGGCGGCTGCTGCTCGCGGAGCGCGTGCGAGGCGCGGGCCAGGCGCTGATCACGGCGACCGACGCGGCAATGCTTCCGGCCGACCCCGACCAACTGCTCGAGGTCACGCCGGGAACGGCGGTTGAGGTCTGATGGAACCGGTCGGCGAGGGGATTCGCGAGGAGCTGCGCCGGCTCGGCATCGACCGCAGCGCGGGCGCCGACCAGAACGAGGCGTGGACCGCCGCGGTCGGTCCGGAAATCGCCCGCAACGCCTGGCCGGCACGAACGCAGGCCGACGGAACGCTCGTCGTCCATGTCCGCGACGCGATCTGGGGCTTCGAGCTGAGCCAGCAGGCGACGGAGATCTCGGCCCGGCTGCCGGGCCGGCCACGGCTCCGTTTCGTCCCCGGCGAGATTCCCGGCGATGCGCCGGAGGAGGTCCCGGCACTGCCGCCCGAGGCTTCACCCGAGCAGGTGCGCGAGGCCGAGGAGATGGCCACCGCAATCGACGATCGAGAGCTTCGCGAATCTGTCGCGAAAGTCATAAAAGCGGCGCTGGTTCGAGCCCCGCACGACCGCCCGGTCTGATACACTTATTCCTGCCCGCAAATGCGGCATTTGCAGGGCTTTTTTCATGGCTGAAACAGACTACACCGCTAAGGACATCACCGTCCTCGAAGGTCTCGAGCCGGTCCGGCTCAGGCCGGGGATGTACATCGGTTCGACGGGTCTCCGCGGCCTCCATCACCTCATCTACGAAGTGGTCGACAACTCGGTCGACGAGGCCCTTCAGGCCCGCAACGACCGCATCGAAGTGACCCTTCATCCGGACCACTCCGTCACGGTCCAGGACTGGGGCTCGGGCATCCCAGTCGACGTGATGAAGGACCAGGGGCTGCCCGCGCTCACGGTCGTCCTGACGAAGCTTCACGCCGGCGGCAAGTTCGGCGGGGAGGGCTATAAGGTCTCCGGCGGCCTCCACGGCGTCGGTGTCTCCGTCGTCAACGCGCTCTCCGAGCGCCTCGTCGCCGAGGTGCGCCGCGACGGCAACGTCTACCGGCAGGAGTTCGAGCGCGGCGAGCCGACAGGCGCCATGGAGACCGTCCGGAAGATGGAGAAGGACGAGCCGAGCGGCACGACGATCACGTTCCTGCCCGACGCCGAGGTCTTCGAGGAGCTCGACGCCGACGCCGGCACGATCACCCAGCGCCTCCGCGAGACCGCCTTCCTCACGAAGGGTCTCTACATCAAGCTCGTCGACGAGCGCGCCGACGGCAAGACGGTCGAGTTCCACTACGAAGGCGGCATCCGCGACTTCGTCTCGTACATCAACGACGCGAAGGACGCGATCCACCGCCACCTCGCGTACTTCGAGGGCGAGACCGACCAGGGCTCCGTCGAGGTCGCGATGCAGTGGAACGCCTCGTTCCAGGAGTCGGTCTTCACCTTCGCCAACAACATCAACACCGTCGAGGGCGGCTCGCACCTGTCCGGCTTCCGCAGTGCCCTGACGCGCACCCTGAACGCGAAGGCACAGGAGCTGAAGCTCCTGAAGAAGGACGAAAGCCTCGACGGCGAGGACGTGCGCGAGGGTCTCGCCGCGGTCGTCTCCGTCAAGCTCCGCAATCCGCAGTTCGAGGGCCAGACGAAGACGAAGCTCGGCAACCCCGGGGTCGAAGGGCTCGTCCAGACGACCGTCAACTCCTCGTTCGGCCAGTTCCTCGAGGAGAACCCGCAGGACGCGCGGGCGATCTGCAACAAGGCGATCGCAGCGATGCGTGCGCGGCTTGCGGCCCGGAAGGCGCGCGAGCTGACACGGCGCAAGTCGGCGCTCGACAGCTCCTCCCTCCCCGGCAAGCTCGCCGACTGCTCGAGCCGCGACCCGGCCTCGACCGAGCTCTTCATCGTCGAGGGCGACTCCGCCGGCGGGCCGGCGAAGCAGGGCCGCGACCGTACCTACCAGGCGATCTTGCCGCTGCGCGGGAAGATCATCAACAGCGAGAAGAACCGCATCAACAAGGTGCTCTCGAACGTGGAGATCCAGGCGATGATCACCGCGATCGGCACGGGCATCGGCGACGAGTTCGACATCGCCGGCCTGCGCTACCACCGCGTGATCGTCATGACTGACGCAGACGTCGACGGCGCGCACATCCGCACGCTCATCCTCACCTTCCTCTACCGGCACATGCGCGAGCTCTTCGAGCGCGGCCACGTCCACATCGCGGTGCCGCCGCTCTACAAGGTGAAGCTCGGCAACCAGGAGTTCTACTTCGAGAAGGACAGCCAGCTCGAGGAGCTGCTCGTGCGCGAGCGCTTCGGCGAGATCGACGTCCGGGACCGTGAAGGCAAGGACGTGAAGCTCACCGAGGCGCGCTGGAAGAAGTTCCTCGGCGCGCTCGCCGAGTTCGAGGGCTGGTCCGCGCGCCTGCGCGCCGACTTCGGCCACCACGCGGCGGATCTCGTCGTCGGGCATCGCCTCGTCGAGCTCATAGGCACGACGCTCGCTGAGGTCGAGAAGGGCATCGCGGCGCTGCCTCCGAACGGCTACGCGCTCTCGGTCATCGAGCGGGACGACAGCGGCCTCCAGGTGAAGGTCGTCGAGGAGGAGACGTCCGCGGCGCAGACGATCGGCCTCTCGGCCGAGCTGCTCTCCTCGCCGGTGTATACGAACCTCCGCACTGCGCACGCGAAGCTCGTCGACCTGATGGGGCCGCCGCCGTTCACGCTCACGCTCGGCAAGAACACCGTTGCCGCCGAGGGCTTCTCCGAGCTTCGGCGCGACGCGCTCGACCTCGCGAAGGGGGCCGGGATCCAGCTCTCCCGCTTCAAGGGCCTCGGCGAGATGAATGCCGACCAGCTCTGGGAGACGACGATGGATCCGGCCAAGCGGCTGCTGATCCGCGTCGATGTCGAGGATGCGAGCGCCGCCGATCAGCTCTTCTCGATGCTGATGGGCGACCAGGTGGAGCCGCGGCGGCTCTTCATCGAGGAGAACGCGCGCGACGTGAAAGTCCTCGATGTCTAGGGCCTATGTCTGAGGTCGAGACGGGCGCTCTCGGCGCAGGCCGCATCGAGCCGCGCGAGCTCGAGCAGGAGATGCGCTCGAGCTATCCTCGACTACGCGATGTCGGTCATCGTCGGGCGCGCGCTGCCCGACGTTCGCGACGGCCTGAAGCCCGTCCATCGCCGCGTCCTCTACGGGATGCACGAGGCCGGCCTCCAGCCGAACCGGCCGTACAAGAAGGCCGCCGCAACGGTCGGCGACGTCATGGGCCGAATTACCACCCGCACGGCGACCAGGCGATCTACGACACGCTCGTCCGGATGGCGCAGCCGTTCTCGCTGCGCTACCCGCTCGTCGACGGGCAGGGCAACTTCGGCTCCGTCGACGACGACCCGCCGGCGGCGATGCGGTACACCGAGGCGCGGCTCTCGCGGATCGCGACCGAGATGCTCCGCGACATCGACGCGAACACCGTCGAGTTCGGAGCCGAACTACGACGAGTCGCGGCGCGAGCCGCTCGTCCTCCCCTCCCGCTTCCCGAACCTGCTCGTCAACGGCTCCGCTGGCATCGCGGTGGGGATGGCGACGAACATGCCGCCGCACCATCTCGGCGAGGCGATCAACGCCGTCGTGGCGATGATCGACGACCCGGAGATCAACGTCGACGGCCTGATGAAGCACGTCAAGGGGCCGGACTTCCCGACCGGCGCCTTCGTCGTCGGCCGCAGCGGGATCCGCGACGCGTACCGCACCGGCCGCGGCCGGATCGTGATGCGCGCGCGCGCCCACATCGAAGAGCTGCGCGGCGGCAAGTCGGCGATCGTGATCACCGAGCTTCCGTACGGCGTCAAGAAGGGCGGCGACACCGGCGTCATCCGCAAGATCGCCGAGCTCGTCGGGGACAAGACGCTGACCGAGATCTCCGACCTCGCCGACCACTCCGACCGGACGGGGATGCGGATCCAGGTCGAGCTGAAGCGCGACGCGGTCCCGCAGGTCGCGCTCAACAAGCTGTTCAAGCACACGCCGCTCCAGTCGACGTTCGGGTACAACGCCGTCGCGCTCGTCGACGGCGTGCCGCGCACGCTGTCGCTCCTCGAGCTCGTCACGCACTACCTCGACTTCCAGCGCGAGGTCGTCACGCGCCGCTCGAAGGACGAGCTGCGGAAGAAGGAAGCGCGGGCGCACGTCCTCGAGGGCTACCTCAAGCGCCCTCGACCACCTCGACGAGATCATCGCCCTGATCCGCGCCGCCGACGACGCCGACGCCGCGCGCGCGGGCTTGATGAAGAAGTTCAAGTTCTCGCGAGATCCAGGCCCAGGCGATTCTCGACCTCCGGCTCCGCGCGCTCACCGCGCTCGAGCGCCAGAACGTCGAGAAGGAGTTCGCCGACCTCGCTGAGCGCATCGCCGAGCTGCGGACGATCCTCGGCGACCAGGCCAAGATCGACGCGCGTCATCCGCGAGGAGCTGCTCGAGATCAAGCAGATCTACGGACGCCACGACGACCGCCGCACCGAGATCATCGCCGCCGAGGAGGAGCTCGAGCTCGAGGACATGATCGCGGAGGAGGACATGGTCATCGCGATCACCCGCTCCGGCTACATCAAGCGGCTACCGGTCACGGCCTACCGCGAGCAGCGGCGCGGCGGCATCGGCGTGATGGGGATGGAGCTCAAGGAGGACGACTACATCGAGCACCTCTTCGTCGCCTCGACGCACGACTACATCCTCTTCTTCACGAACGTCGGCAAGGTCTACCGCCTCAAGGTGCACGAGCTGCCGCTCGGCTCGCGCCAGTCGAAGGGCCGCGCGATCGTCAACCTCCTGCCGTTCCGGCAGGACGAGTTCGTGCGCGCGGTGATCCAGACGCGCGAACTTCGAGGAGGCAAAGTTCCTCGTCTTCGCAACGAAGAACGGCGTCGTCAAGAAGACGGAGCTCTCGCAGTACAACACCCCGCTCAAGGCGGACGGGATCATCGCGATCAAGATGCGCGACGGCGACCAGCTCGTCGGCGTCCGCCACTCGACCGGCGGCGACGACATCCTCATGGTCTCGAAGAAGGGCCAGGCGATTCGCTTCCACGAGACCGACGCGCGTCCGATGGGCCGCGACACGTCCGGGGTCGCGGGGATGAAGCTCCGCGCCGGCGACGAGGTCATCTCGATCAACATCGCCGAGGACGACGCGGATCTCCTCGTCGTGACGGAGAACGGCTACGGCAAGCGGACTCGCGTCTCGGAGTACCCGGTCAAGGGCCGCGGCGGGATGGGAGTGAAGACCGTCCAGCTGAACGAGGCGCGCGGCTATCTCGTCGGCTCCCGCGTCGTGCGTGACGGCTACCAGGTGATGCTCATCTCCACCGCCGGCACGGTGATCAAGGTCCCGGTTGAGGACGTGAAGCGGCTCGGCCGCTCGACGCAGGGCGTGATCGTGATGCGGCTGCGTGGCGACGACGAGACCGTCTCGGCGCTCGCTCCGGTCGTCGAGTCCGAGACGCCGGACGACGAAGCGGAAGCTCTCGGCCAGCCACCGGCAGAGCTGACGGCAGAGCTGCCGGCCGAGGAGTAACCCCTTCCCAAAGCGGGTGCGGGGGCTTTATAACTCTCGCAGCGTCACGTCCGCGGGCAACTGAAGGCAGGGGTGTCATGGCGATCAGCCGGCAGGTCGACCTACTCGAGCCCATCAACCTCGCCGACCACCTCGGGAAGGTGGAGCTCTATCTCGGCCAGGTCTGCACCATCGCCGGCATCTCCAAGATGCAGCTCGACTACTGGACGAACAAGGCTCAGATCCCGACGAAGGGCCGGAAGCAGCGGATCTACGACATCGACGCGCTCGAGACCGTGATGCTCATCAAGCAGGCCAAGGACAAGGGGTTGAACCTCGGGGCGGCGATCGACGCCGCGCGGAAGTTCCGGGAGCAGCGCTCCGAGCTGGTCGTTCCGGTCGTCCCAGCCGCCGAGCTTTCGCTTCCCGAGGCCGAGCTCGTAGGCAGCAGCTAGTCGCGGTTCTGCCAGGCGTCGTAGCGCTGCTCGAGCTCGAGCAGGATCGCGGCGAGCAGTTCCCCGCGCTCCCAGTCGCGACCGGTCTCGAGCCGCAGCGACGTCACCGGTTTCACCGCGTCCTCAGGCAAGTCGCCCGCGAGTTGGTTGACGTTGATCCCGATCCCGAGCGTCACTCGCCCGGTGCTGGCCTCTGGGAGGACTCCCGCGATCTTTCGGTCGTCGACCATCACATCGTTTGGATGGCTGACGCGGGCAGCGGCGGGCAAGGCTGCGGCGACTGCCTCGCCGGCGACGATCGAGAGCTCCGGCCACACGACCATCGGCACCGTCGGATGGAGTAGGACGGAGAAGAGGAGCCCGCTGCCGGGGGCGTCCTCCCAGACGCGGCCGAGCCGGCCGCGTCCCGCGGTCTGGTGGTCGGTGGCGACCGTCGTCCCCTCGGGCCCGTCCGGGGCGAGGAGGCGT
Organism: uncultured Actinomycetes bacterium; assembly: GCA_963737515.1. Classification (GTDB taxonomy): domain Bacteria; phylum Actinomycetota; class Thermoleophilia; order Gaiellales; family Gaiellaceae; genus Palsa-739. The sequence continues at coordinate 401,083 of CAVTSV010000004.1, forward strand.
TGCGTCGACTCACACTCGGCCACGAAGCGGTACGGCGTGCCGAGCCGGCCGCGCAGCAGCGGCAATACGACCTCCGGAGCCAGGTCCGACGACACAGCCGCTTAGACTAGATCCACCGTGAGGACAGTCCGCCAACCGCTGCGCGCGCCGAGCCGGCTTGACTACGAGAGCCTCAGCGACCCGATCCTCGTGACCCGCGCGAAGAGCGGCGACTCGCGCGGCGCTCGCGGCGCTCTGCGCTCGCCACGCGCCCCGCGTGGAGCGGCTCGCTCGCCATCTGCTGCGCGATCCGGAAGACGCGCGCGACGCCGCGCAGGAGTCGCTCGCGAAGCTCTGCGTCCGGCTCGGTCAGTTCCGCGGCGAGGCGCAGTTCTCCACCTGGCTGCATCGCCTGGTCGTCAACACCTGCCGCGACGCGGCCGAGCGCCAGCGCTCGCGAGCACACGATCCGCTCCCCGCGGAGATCGGTTACGCCCTCGAGGAGGATCCCGCGCGCGGCGTTCGGATGTCGGAGCTGCGCCGCGAGCTCTGCGACTCGCTCGCCGGCATCTCTCCCGAGCAGGCGCAGGTGATCGTCCTCAAGGACGGGTTCGACTACACGTTCGAGGAGATCGCCGCCGCCGCCGGCATGCCCGTCGGAACGGCGAAGTGCCATGCACATCGCGGCCGCAACCGGCTGCGCGCGCGGCTCGAGAAGCGCGACGTCGCGTGACCACTCCGGCCGCTCCGTTCGGGCGGGAGACGATCGAGTCGATCATCCCGCACCGGCCCCCGTTCCTCCTCGTCGACGAGGTGCTCGAGCTCGAGCCGGGCCGCAAGGTCGTCGGGCGGCTCACGGTTCCGGCGGACGGCTGGTGGTTTCCGGGGCACTTCCCCGAGCGGCCGGTGATGCCCGGCGTTCTCACGATCGAGGCGATCGCCCAGTGCGGCGCCGTTGCGGTGCTCGCGGCGGAGGAGAACCGCGGCAGCATCCCGTTCTTCGCGGGAATCGACGACTGCCGCTTCAAGCGCATCGTCGAGCCGGGCGACGTGCTCGATCTCGAGTGTGAGTTCCTCCGCGTGCGCGGGCCGATCGCGAAGGGCCAGGGCAAGGCGAGCGTCGACGGGGAGATCGCGGCCGAGGCGATGCTGACCGTGTTCATCGGGAGCGCGGAGGCGCACGTGATCGGGAGCGCTCGCAGCGACTTCACCGTCACGATCACCGGCCTCGGCGCGTACGCGCCCGAGCGGCGGCTGACGAACGCCGACCTCGAGAGGCTCGTCGACACGTCCGACGAGTGGATCATCGAGCGCACCGGGATTCGCGAGCGGCGCATCGCAGCCGACGATCAGGCGCTCTCCGACCTTGCGATGCCCGCCGCCGAGACAGCGCTCGCGCAGGCGGGGCTGACAGGCGCGGACATCGACCTCCTGATCGTGGCGACCGTCACGCCGGACATGTCCTTCCCGTCGACTTCCGCGATCCTCGCGGACAGGCTCGGCGCCGCGAAGGCGGGCGCCTACGACCTGTCGGCCGGCTGCACCGGCTTCATGTACGCCGTCGTGCAGGCGTACGGGATGCTTGCCGCCGGGCTCGCCAAGCGCGCGCTCGTTATCGGCGGCGATGTCCTCTCTCGCATCCTCGACTGGGAAGACCGCTCGACGCTGGTCCTGTTCGGCGACGGCGCCGGCGCGGTCGTACTCGAGGCGGCGGAGCAGCCGGGATTCCTCGCTTTCGAGCTCGGCGCGGACGGATCCGGCGGCGAGCACCTCTGGCTGCCGGGCAGCGGCTCGCGGCTGTTCGATGAGCCCGACAAGCACGTAAAGATGAACGGCCGCGAAGTGTTCAAGTTCGCGACGCGCATTCTCGTCCAGTCCGCCGAGAACACGCTCGCGCAGGCGGGCGTCACGCTCGACGACGTGGACGTCTACGTGCCGCACCAGGCGAATGTCAGGATCATCGAGCACGCAACCAAGAAGCTCGGCATCCCGTCCGACCGTGTGGTGATCAACGTCGACCGTTATGGAAACACGTCCTCCGGCTCCATCCCGCTCGCGCTCGCCGAGGCGCAGGCCGACGGCAGGCTTCGGCCAGGCAAGCTGGTACTGATGACGGGGATGGGAGCCGGCCTGACATGGGGCAGCGCACTGATGAGATGGACGCTCGCGGCATGACGAAGATCGCCTTCTGCTTCCCGGGCCAGGGCTCGCACGAGGCGGGCATGGGCCGCGACATCGCCGAGGCCGTGCCAGCGGCGAAAGCCATCTTCGAGCGCGCCAGCGCCGCGTGCGGCCTCGATCTCGAGCGTCTCTGCTTCCACGGCAAGCCCGAGGAGCTGCTCGACACTGCCGTGCAGCAGCCGGCACTCGTTGCCACCTCCCTCGCGGTTCTCGCGGCGTTGCGGGAGCGCGGCGTCAACGCGGACTTTGTGATCGGCCACTCCGTCGGCGAGTTCGCTGCGCTCGCGGCCGCCGAGGCGATGACGGTGGAGGAGGCGGTCTCGCTCGTCCGCGAGCGCGGGCTCGCGATGGCCGAGGCGGCGGCGCGCAATCCCGGCTCGATGGCGGCGATCCTCGGCCTTGCCGACGAAACGGTCGAGGCGCTGTGCCGGCGGATCCTCGGCGTGTGGCCTGCGAACTACAACTGCCCGGGCCAGATCGTCGTCTCCGGTGAGAATCCCGCCGTCGACACGTGCATCGAGCAGGCGCAGGACGAGGGAGCGCGCCGCGCCGTGAAGCTCAAGGTCTCGGGTGCATTCCACTCCCCGCTCGTCGCGCGCGCGGCCGACCGGCTGCGGCCCGCGATCGAGAAGGTCAAGTTCCAGGAGCCGACGTCGCCGTTCATGTCCACCGTCACCGCCCGCGTCGAGTCGGCGCAGCGGATCGGCCCGCTCCTCGTCGACCAGCTCACGGCGCCGGTGCGCTTCACGCAGTCGGCGAGCGAACTCATGCGCCAGGGAGTCCGGACGTTCGTCGAGGTCGGCCCCGGCAACGTCCTCTCGGGCCTCGTCAAGCGCATCGACCGCAGCGTCCACGCCGTCTCGATCAACAATCTCGAGCAGCTCGACCGGCTGCCCGAGCTGCTCGCGGAAACCTAGAGTGGCCTTCGCGTCGCTCGAGGGCAGACGCGCCCTGGTCACCGGTGCGTCGAAAGGAATCGGCCGCGCGATCGCCGAGGAGCTCGCGCGCGGCGGCGCTGAGGTCGTCGTCGGCTATCGCACCGGAGCCGACGAAGCGGCGGAGCTTGCGAAGGCGATCGGAGGTCGGGCGATCCAGGCCGACGTCTCGAGCGCCGAGGACGCCGCCCGGCTTGTCGAGGAAGCGGGCGACCTGGACATCCTCGTCAACAACGCCGGCCTCACTCGCGACGGTCTTCTCGCCCGGATGTCCGACGACGACTGGCGCATCGTCATCGAAACCAACCTCTCGTCCGTCTTCTACACGTGCCGCGCCGTCTGCCGCCCGATGATGAAGAAGCGCGGCGGCTCGATCGTCAACGTCTCGTCGATTGTCGGCGTCCACGGGAACTGGGGGCAGACGAACTACGCGGCGTCGAAGGCCGGGATCATCGGCTTCACGAAATCCCTGGCCCGCGAGCTCGGCAGCCGCAACGTCCGGGCTAACGTCGTCGCGCCCGGCTACGTCAAGACGCAGCTCACCGACGTCCTGCCCGAGGAAGCAACCGCCGCGATGCTCACGAACACGCCGCTCGGCAGGCTCGGCGAGCCGAGCGACGTGGCGGGGGCGGTACGCTTCCTCTGCTCCGACGAGGCATCGTTCATCACAGGGGACGTGCTTCTCGTCGACGGCGGACTCGGGATGTAGTGGCCAGCGAGAACGGTTCACATAACGGACGCAGACGCGTCGTGGTCACCGGGCTGGGCGCGGTGACGCCGCTCGGGCTCAACGTGGAGTCGAGCTGGTCCGCCCTGCTCGCGGGGGAGTCCGGCGCCGGCCCGATCACGCACTTCGACCACACCGACTACAAGGTGCACTTCGCCTGCGAGGTGAAGGACTTCGACCCGACCGACTGGGTCGACCGCAAGGACGCACGGCGGATGGACCGCTTCGCGCACCTCGTCCTGGCAGGCGCGCGCCAGGCGGAGGCCGACTCGGGCATCGACATCGCGGCGGAGGCCGATCGCGTCGGCGCATCGATCGCGACCGGCATCGGTGGCCTACGGTCGTTCCAGGACTGCTACGACACGCTGATCACACGCGGCCCGGATCGCGTCAATCCGTTCGCGATCCCGTCGATCATCCCAAACCTCGGCGCCGGCTGGGTCTCGATCGAGCTCGGCACGCGCGGCCCGCTGATGTCCGAATGCACGGCGTGTGCCGCGTCGAACATGGCGATCGGCGACGCCACGGACGCGATTCGGCTCGGCCGCGCCGACGTGATGATCGCCGGCGGGACCGAAGCGGCCGTGAACGAGGTTGGGATCGCGGGATTCGCCGCGATGCGCGCGCTCTCCCTCCGCAACGACGACCCGAAGCGCGGCTCGCGGCCGTTCGACGCGGGCCGCGATGGCTTCGTGATGGGTGAGGCCGGCGCCGCGCTTGTTCTCGAGGAGCTCGAGCACGCGAAGGCGCGCGGCGCGAAGATCTACGCGGAGATCGCCGGCTACGGCCTCTCCTCCGACGCGAAGCACATCACCGAGCCCGATCCGACCGGCCCGGTCAACGCGTTCGCGATGGCGCTCGGCGACGCGGGCGTGACCCCGGCAGAGATCGACTACATCAATGCTCATGCGACGTCGACGCCGGTGGGCGACAGCTCCGAGACGCAGATGCTCAAGTACGCGCTCGGCGAGGAGATCGCCTACAAGACGCCCATCTCCGGCACGAAGGGTGCGACGGGGCACTGCCTCGGCGCGGCCGGCGCGATCGAGGCGACGTTTACGATCCTCGCGATCCGCGACGGGAAGCTCCCGCCGACGATCAACTACGAGGTCGAGGATCCGACGTGCGACCTCGACTACGTGCCGAACGTGCCGCGCGACGCCGACGTGAAGGTCGCCGTCTCCAACAGTTTCGGCTTTGGCGGGCACAACGCCTGCGTCGTCTTCAAGCGGTTCGACAGCTAGCGCCGTCCCTAGGATCCCACCGTGGATCGCTGGGCGACATTCGACTGCTACGGGACGCTGATCGACTGGAACGGCGGGATCGGCCGCGAGCTCGAGCGGCTGTTCGGCGCCGAGCACGCCGGCGAGTTGCTCCACCGCTACCACGAGCTCGAGCCGGAGATCCAGCGCGAGGATCCGAGCAGGAGCTACCGCGAAGTGATGGCGATCGCGCTTGCGCGGCTCGGCGCGCCTGCCGACGAGTACGACGCGCTCGCGCGCTCGCTGCCGGACTGGGAGCCATTTCCCGAGGTTCCGGCGGCGCTCAAGGAGGCGCGCGCCCGCGGCTGGCGGCTCGCGATCCTCTCCAACAGCGACCGTGATCTCATCGACGCGTCGGCCGCGCGCCTCGGGGTCCCATTCGACGAGGCGATCGTTGCATCGGAGCTCGGCTCGTACAAGCCGGCGCCGGCGCATTGGGAGGAGTTCTTCGCGCGGACGGGCGCGGACCGCGCCGGGCACGTTCACGTTGCCGCGAGCCTCTTCCACGACGTCGCGCCAGCCTCGTCGCTCGGCCTGCGCACCGTCTGGATCAACCGGCTCGGCGAGGCCGCGGAGCCGCAGCCGAACGTCGAGCTGCGGACGCTTGCCGGTCTCGCGGAGAATCTCGACGTGCTCGTGCCGGCATGAAGGTCAGGGCACTAACAGAGGCGGACTTGCCAGCCCTTGCGGCGCTTGCCGCCGCCGACGAGGAGAAGCTCCTCGACCGGCCGTCGCACATCTCCGCCGAGGAGGTGCGCGGCTGGCTGTCGCGCGTCGACCTCGAGCGGGACTCATGGCTGTTCGAGGACGGCGGCGAGATCGCCGCGATCGGCTGGTTCAGCCCCTACGGAGAAGTCGGCGTCGGGACGGGCATCGTGGCGGAGGGCTGGAAGGGACGCGGCCTCGGCAGCGACATCGTCGCGCGGATCGAGGCGGCCGGAGCGCGGGAGAACTGCGTCCGCCTCCACGTCTTCAGCCTCGTCGCCGACGACGCGGCGGCGAAGCTCTTCGTCAAGCGCGGCTACCGGGAAGTCCGTCGCTTCTACGAGATGGTGATCGACCTCGACACGCGGCCCGAGCCGCCGTCCATCCCGGTCGAGACCTTCCGGGAGGGCGACGCGCAGGCGTTCCACGCCGCGCTCACCGAGTCGTTCCAGGATCACTGGGAGCATCACGCCGACCCGTTCGACGAGTGGTGGGAGCGCCACCGCTCCAGTCCGGCCTACGACCCGAGCGTCTGGTTCCTGATCCGTGACGGCGACGAGATCGCGGGAATCGCCCGCAACGAGCCGCGCGGCTACGTCGGAGCCCTCGGCGTCCGCCGCCCCTACCGCGGGCGCGGCTACGCGAGAGCCCTGTTGTTCCACACCTTCCGCGCCTTCTACGATCGCGGCGTGCGGCGCGTGTCGCTCGGCGTCGACGCCGAGAACCCGACCGGCGCGACGCATCTCTATGAGGCGGTGGGGATGAGGATCGAGACCGTGATGGCGACCCACGAGAAGCAGCTCGCGTGAGTCTTCTCCGCGCACGCTGCCCCGGCTGCCGCACGCTGACCGCGGTCGCGATCGACGACGGCTACGAGTGTCATTCCTGCGGCCGGACGTTCGCAGCCGGCCTCGTCCGGGTGCCGCGCGCGTGGGGCGACGGCGGCGAGCCGATGATCGAGGCCGCCGCGCTCCCGCTCGACTTTCCCGAAGTGGCGGTCGTCGAGGAGGACACGCTGGCGATGCAGACGCTCGCGGTCGCGTCGGACCTGCCGGAGATGCCGCTCGTGCTCGGCGGCTGCTGCTGTTCGCACATCGGCGCCGTCGAGGGTCTTGCGGCGCGCTACGAGCGGCTCGGCGTGCTCTGGCTCGACGCGCACGGCGACCTCAACACCCCCGAGTCCTCGCCGTCCGGCAACGAGTGGGGGATGCCGTTGCGCATGATCATCGACCACGGCACTGTCGACGCGGGAGACGTCGTGCTCTGGGGCGCGCGGAACCTCGATCCGCTCGAGGTGGAGTTCATCGCGGCGAGTGGAATCGGCGACGACCCTGCGCCGCTGTTCGCACGCGTGGATGCCGTCTACGTGGCGGTCGACCTCGATGTCCTCGACCCGCCGGAGCTCGCGGTGTTCATGCCCGAACCGGACGGCCCGACGCTCGCCGATGTCGAGCTTCTGCTCGTCGGCGTTCGGGAGAGCGGGAAGCTCGCCGGTGCCGGCCTGACCGGTTTGGCGCCTGATCCGGCCAACGTCGAACCGCTGCAACGTCTTACGGCCGCACTCGGTCTAAGGTAGAGCCGTGGCCAAAGTTGACGTTTCGGTCGAGACCGGCGACCAGCCGGCCCCTCCGCCCAGTCATCCGAACACCTGCCCGACCTGTCATTCGCACTATCGGGACGACGAGCTCGAGCAGAGCTCGTGGGTCTGCAGCCAGTGCGGCCACCACTTCCCCATGCGCGCGCGGCCGCGCATCGCGTCCCTTCTCGATCCGGGCACGTTCGTCGAGGAGGCGGCCGACCTCCACTCCGAGGATCCGCTCGCGTTCTTCGACCTCCGTCCCTACACCGAACGGCTCGCGGAGGCGGAGATGAAGACCGGCCTCGCGGATGCGATGGTCATCGGCCGCGGCGCGATCGAAGGACGCCACGCGATGCTCGCCGTGATGGATTTCGCCTTCATGGGCGGCTCGATGGGCAGCGTCGTGGGCGAGAAGTTCTCCCGCGCGTGCGATTCGGCCGCGGAGCACGGCATGCCGCTCGTCAGCGTCACGAGCTCCGGCGGCGCGCGCATGCAGGAGGGAATCCTCGCGCTCATGCAGCTGCCAAAGACGGTCTCGGCCGTCGAGGATCTCCGCGACTCCGGCCAGGCGCATGATCTCCGTCATGGCCCACCCGACGACTGGCGGAGTGCTCGCGAGCTTCGCGACGCTCGGCGACGTTCTCCTCGCCGAGCCGAACGCGCTCATGTCCTTCGCCGGCCCGCGCGTCGTGCAGGAGATCACGCGCGAGAAGCTCCCCGACGACTTCGGCCGCGCGGAGCAGAACGTCCGCTACGGCCAGATCGATGCGATCGTGCCGCGCCCGGAGCTGCGACCGACCCTTTCCCGCCTCCTGAGGTTGTTCGATGCCCCCGAGTGAGCACGAGCTGCGGCTGCGCGAGCGGCTCGGGCGGCTCAAGCACCTCTCGCTGCTCGGCGGCGCGAAGCTCTCCGGCGAGCTCGAGCGGCTGCAGCGGCAGATCGACAAGATCGGCGAGGAGGCAACGGACGAGGAGATCTGGCGCAAGGTCGAGCTCGCGCGCCACGACCAGCGGCCGTACACGCTCGACTACGTCGGCCGGCTCCTCGAGGACTGGTTCGAGCTGCACGGCGACCGGGCGCTCGGGGACGACGGCGCGATGATCGCCGGCCTTGGGAAGCTCGACGGCCGCACGATCGTCCTGATCGGCCAGCAGAAGGGCCGCGACATCCACGAGCGCGCGAGCCGCCGCTTCGGGATGCCGAATCCGGAGGGGTACCGGAAGGCGATCCACGCGATGGAGCTCGCCGACCGGCACGGCTTCCCGATCGTGACGCTCGTCGACACGCCGGGTGCGTATCCGGGAGTCGTCGCCGAGCAGCACGGTCAGGGTGCCGCGATCGCGGCGTCGCAGGCGACGATGGCGCGGCTCAAGGTTCCGACGGTCGCGTGCGTGATCGGCGAGGGAGGCTCGGGCGGCGCGATCGCGATCGCGCTCGCCGACCGTGTCCTCATGCAGGAGAACGCGATCTACTCCGTCATCTCGCCTGAGGGCTGCGCCTCCATCCTCTGGCGCGACGCGGGCCAGGCGAAAAAGGCAGCCGCGGCGTTTCGCCCCGACGCGGCCCACTGCCTCGAACTCGGCGTGATCGACGAAGTCGTCCCGGAGCCCCCGGGTGGAGCGCAAACCGACCACGACGGAGCCGCCCGCCTCGTGGGCGAAGCGCTTCGCGATGCGCTCGGAGACCTCGACGGGATCACAGGAGAGGAGCTTCGCCGCCGCCGGCGCGCGCGCTTCCGGCGCCTGGGCGTTTACGCCTGAGCGGCAGCTTTCTATAGATTCGCATAGTTTCAGGTCGCAACCTTCGCTCCACTGTCCACAGCGTCCACAGGCTTATCCCCGACTATGTATGCGCCGTGTGAACGATAGGAATATGACTTGTGAGCACGAAACTCTCCGAGTACGAGCGCAAACGCGACCGCAAGCAGACGCCGGAACCGTTTGGCGGGAAGCGTCGCGGCAAGCAACCGATCTTCGTCGTGCAGCGGCACGACGCGCGGCGCCTGCACTACGACTTCCGCCTCGAGCGCGACGGCGTGCTCCTGTCGTGGGCCGTGCCGAAAGGCGTGCCGCTTGAGCCGGGCGAGCAGCATCTCGCCGTTCATGTCGAGGATCATCCGCTCGAGTACGCGACGTTCGCGGGCAAGATCCCGAAGGGGAACTACGGCGCAGGCACGGTCGAGATCTGGGACCACGGCACGTACGAGCTCGTCGAGGAGAAGCCCGACGGCGGCCTGACCGTCCGGCTCCACGGTGAGCGGCTCGAGGGGACGTGGACGCTCGTCCCCGCGCACCTCTCCGGCGAGGAGAAGAACTGGCTCATCCTCCGCAAGCGCGACGAGACCACCGCGCCGGAAGGCTCCCGCCGCGATTACGACCCGATGCTCGCGACGCTCGTCGAGGAGTTGCCACGCGGCGCCGGCTGGCTGTTCGAGCCGAAGTGGGACGGCTACCGCGTGCTCGGGTACGTCCGCGGCGGCGAGGTGACACTCCGCTCGCGCCGCGGCAACGACCTGACTGAGCGCTTCGCCGCGGTCGCGAAGGAGCTTCCGAAGGCGCTGCGCACGCCCGACGCCGTCGTCGACGGCGAGGTGTGCGCTCTCGACGAGCAGGGACGGCCGAGCTTTTCGGCGATGCAGCAGGGCAAGCCCGGCACGCCGCTCGTCTACGAGATCTTCGACGTGCTCGAGATCGACGGCGAGCCGGTGCTTGGCCTGTCTTTGACGCAGCGCCGCGAGCGGCTCGAGCAGCTCGTCATCCCATCCAAAGCCGTTCAGGTCTCGGGCGCTTTCGAGGATGGAGAGGCGCTGCTTGAGGCGGCGCACGAGCAGGGACTCGAGGGCGTGATGGCCAAGACGGCCAAGTCCCGCTATCAGGAAGGGCGCCGCGGCCGCGACTGGCTCAAAGTCAAGACGCACGGCCGGCAGGAGTTCGTGATCTGCGGGTGGACGAAGGGCCAGGGCCGCCGCGCCGGCTCGTTCGGCGCACTCGTCCTCGGCGTCCGCCGCGGCAGGGAGTACGCCTGGGTCGGGAACGTCGGCACCGGCTTCAGCGAGCGCACGATCGCCGAGCTCCTCGCGAAGCTCGAGCCGCTGCGGCGTGAGACGACGCCGTTCGCGGCGGAGCCGAAGATGCCGAAAGTCCGCCGCGGCGACGTCGTCTGGGTGGAGCCGAGACTCGTGTGTGAGGTCGAGTTCCTCGAGTGGACGCACGACGGCCACCTCCGCGCGCCGTCGTTCCAGGGACTCCGCGACGACAAGCCTGCGCGCGCGGTTCGCCGGGAAGAACCGGCGGACATGGAAGACCACGGCGTGAAGCTCTCCAATCTCGACAAGCTCTTCTGGCCGGAGGACGACCCGAGCGGGCCGATCACGAAGGGCGACCTCCTCGACTACTACCGCGCTGTAGCGCCTGTGCTCGTGCCACATCTCAAGGGCCGGCCGTTCACGATGCGCCGCTACCCCGACGGCGCGTACGGAAAGGCGTTCTTCCAGAAGGACGCGCCGAAGCACATGCCGGAGTGGATCCCGCGTTTCGCGGTCGAGGTCTCCACGCGCGAGCGTCCGCCGCAGCGTCGCCGGATCGAGGCGCCGCTCGTGAACGACGCGAGAGCCCTCCTCTGGATGGCGAACATGGGCTGCATCGACATGAACGCGTGGTACTCGCGTGGCGACCGGCCTGAGCGCCCCGACTTCGTCCTCTTCGACCTCGATCCGTCAGCGGACGTCGGCTTCACGGAGGTCGTGGAGGTCGCGCTAGTGGTCAAGCAGGCGCTCGACGCGCTCGGTCTCGTCTCCTTCCCGAAGACGTCGAGCGCCGAGGGGATGCACGTGCTCGTCCCGATCGAACGCCGTTCGACGTACGCGCAGACGCGTGAGTTCTGCGAGATCGTCGCCGGTGCGATCGCGAGCACGCACCGCGGCCTCGCGACGACGGAGTGGGTGAAGGCGAAGCGGCGCGGCGTGCTCATCGACGCGAACCAGAACGGCGAGGGGAAGACGATCGCCTCGGTCTACTCCGTCCGGCCGCGCCCGGGTGCTCCAGTCTCGACGCCGCTGCGCTGGGAGGAGGTGACTGAGTCGCTCGATCCGGCGAGGTTCACGATGGACGTCGTCCTCGAGCGGATCCGGCGGCACGGCGATCTCTTCGAGGGTGTCCTCACGACGCGCCAGCGGCTCGAGCCCGCGCTGCGAGCCCTAAGGTAGGCCCCCGACGATGCCGATGAGGATGAAGTGCGGCTAGCGAGCGCCCCTTCCTCCGTGCGCGCGCACGACAAGACGGCGGCAACGAAGCACGTCCAAGCCGCTCTCAATTCGCTCAACCCGCATCACACGCTCGTGGGCGGCTGGCTCCACGACTTCCTGAACTTCGCGACGACCTGGCTCCCTGTCTTCTTCGTGATTGTGCTCGGGTTCACGGCCTGGCTGCTCTGGAAAGTCGCCGCGGCGATGCCGCGGACGAAGCCGAAGAACATGGCCACCAAGGGCACGTCGGCCACGACGTGGGAGGATGTCGCCGGCGTCGAGGAAGTTCGCGCGGAGCTCATGGAGGTCGTCGACTTCCTCCGCGACCCGAAGCGCTTCGAGCGGCTCGGCGCGAAAGTCCCGAAGGGGCTGCTCCTCTACGGCCCGCCCGGGACTGGCAAGACGCTGCTCGCGAAGGCGGTCGCTCACGAGTCGGGCGCGAACTTCTACTCCGCGAGCGCAGCGTCGTTCGTGGAGATGTTCGCGGGCCTCGGCGCGGCGCGGATCCGCAAGCTCTTCCAGGAGGCGCGGAAGAACGCGCCCGCCATCATCTTCATCGACGAGCTCGACGCGGTCGGTGCGCAGCGCACCGGCCACGGCTTCAACCGCGAGCAGGATCAGACGCTCAACCAGCTCCTTGTCGAGCTCGACGGCTTCGACGGCGCCAGGCAGGTCGTCGTGATGGGAGCCTCGAACCGGATCCAGGATCTCGATCCGGCCCTGCTCCGGCCCGGCCGCTTCGATCGGCAGATGCTCGTCCCGCCGCCCGATCTCGCCGGGCGCGAGGCGATCCTCGGCGTCCACACGCGCGGCAAGCCGCTTGCCGAGGGCATGAAGCTCGCGACGGTCGCGCGCCAGACGTCCGGCCTCACCGGCGCGGAGCTCGCGAACATCTGCAACGAGGCGGCGATCGCCGCCGGCCGCCGCGGCGCCAGCGCGATCTCGCAGCTGGACTTCGACTGGGCGCTCGAGCGGGTCGTCGCGGGACTGCAGCAGAAGAAGATCTTGACGGAGAAGGAGCGGATGATCCTCGCCTACCACGAAGGCGGCCACGCGCTCATGGCTCACCTCATGGGCGGCGCCTCGGAGCTCCAGAAGGTAACGATCGTCGCTCGCGGCACGGCGCTCGGCTACACGTTCCACCTGCCCGAGGAGGACCGCTACCTCCACACGAAGGAGGAGTTGATCGACTGGATGGTCGTCGCCCTCGCCGGTCGCGCCGCCGAGGAAGTCGTCTTCGGCCGGGTCACGAACGGCGCTGCGAACGACCTCGAGAAGGTCACCGACATCGCGCGCCACATGGTCTTCGACTGGGGCATGTCCGACTCGGTCGCGTCACGGACGATGCGCGCGGACAACTACGCGCTCTCGGAGGCGACGAAGCGGGTCCGCGACGACGAGCAGGCGCGCCTCACCGACGGTGCCTATGAAGACGCGCTGAAGATGCTTACGAAGCACCGTCGGCCGCTCGACCGCATTGCGGCAGCGCTCCTCAAGAAGGAGACGCTCGGGCGCGACGAGGTGCTCGAGCTGTTCGACGACGTCGAGCCGGAGTCCCGCGCGTCGGAGACCGTCGGCGTGCCGCGCGTCGTCGCGAGCGGCCCCGGCGTCCTTTGGCCCTAGGCGTTAGCCGCCGAAGGCGGAGATGTCGAGCGCGTTCTTGGGCGCGGTCAGGGAGACGCTCGCATTGAAGTCGCCGAATGTGATCGCGCCGCTGTCCGTGCCCGGCCCGACGAGCGCGATCGGATACGGCGTTCCCGTCGCGGCCACGTAGAGCTTGCCGCCCTTCGAGGAATCGATCTCGACCGCCTTCTGGCCGTTGTACGTCGTCTCACCCTTGTTCGTGAGCGTGCCGCCCTGGCTGTGTATTTCCGCGAACAGCTGGGTGGCTTCGGTGAGCGAGGAGAGCGACGCGAGCTGGCCCGTTGTCGCGGAACCCTTCAGCCACTTTCCTTCGAGCAGCGACGCGGCGGAACCCGCGAAGTGCTTGAGGAAGGCGTTGCTGCCCTGGATGTAGACCTCGTCGCCGATCCGGATGATCTTGAAGCCAAGGCCGCCGTCGGTGACCGAGCCGGTCGCGCCCTTGTCCTTGACGAGCGCCAGGTCGATGCTGACGTTCGTTCCGTTCGAGACGATCTTCCCGGCGACATGGACGGAGCTCGCGCCGGTCGCGGCCTTCTGCGCGTCCTTGAGCACCTGCGCCGCCGACTTCGACGCTTCGCCGTTCGACGCGGCCGAGCCGCCGCCGCAGGCGGCGAGCAGGAGGACGGCAACGGCGAGGGCTGGAACGGTCGAGCGCATCGGCTGGATCCTTTCACATACGATCGGCGGCATGGCCACTCCGCGCTCGATTCACCACGTCGGAGTTGCCGTCGACGATCTGGACGGCGCGATCGAGACCTACGCGCGGCTGTTCGGAGCGACTCTCGAGCATCGCGAGCGGGTCGAGGATCAAGGCGTCGAGGCGGCGTCGATCCGCGTCGGCGAGAGCCGCGTCGAGCTGCTCGGCGCGCTCGGGGAGGACACGCCCGTCGGACGCTTCCTCGCGAAGCGTGGCCCGGGCATGCACCACGTCGCGTACGAGGTCGACGACATTCGCGTCGCGCTCGCCGATCTCGCGGGCGCAGGCGCCGAGCTGATCGACGAGGAGCCGCGCCGTGGGATGTTCGGTCTCGAGGTCGCCTTCGTCCACCCGGAATCCGTTGCCGGCGTGCTCTCCGAGGTGGTCTCGGTTGGCTGAGGAGCGCGTCCGCATCGAGCTCGGCTTCGCCGGCGGGCAGGTCGTCTCCGGCTTCGTCGAGGCACGTTCTGCCGACGCGCTCGAGACAGCGCTCGGCGGCGGTACGGGCAGTGCGCCGGTCGTCGTCCTCGACAGCGAGGACGGGCCGCTCCATGTGGTCGTGGCGCAGGTCGCCTATTACAAGCGGATCGCGCGCGCCGGCCGCGTCGGTTTCTCCTCCACCTGAGCCGAAGTCGTGGCGCTGGAGATCGGGATTGTCGGGCTGCCGAGCTCGGGGAAGACGACGCTCTTCCGCGCCTTGACGCATGCCGGGGCGACCGGTTCCGGCAAGGAGCACGTAGGGATGGCGCAGATTGCCGACGAGCGGCTCGACGCTCTCGCGCGGGTCGTCGGCGCCCGCAAGGTGACGCCCGCCGCGGTGCGCGTCGTCGACGTTCCAGGAAGCGGCCCGCAGCTGCTCGGTAATCTCCGGCAGGTCGACGCGCTGCTCGTCGTTCTCGACGGATTCTCCGGCACGCGCGTCCCCGCCGACGACCTCGAGACGCTAAAGCTCGAGCTGCTCGTCGCGGATCGCGACCACGTCGAGCGACGGCTCGAGCGCGTCGGGAAGCAGGCGAAGTCGGGTGACACGCGGCTGAAGGCGGAGGCGGTCGAGTTGGAGCGGCTGCTCGCGCATCTCGACGCCGGTCACACGCTGGCGGAGTGGGAGGGCGAGCTTCCCGCCGAGCTCGACCCGCTGACGTCGAAGCCGCTCCTCGAGGTCGTGAACGGTGCCGACGGCATCGACCTAGAGCTGGAGGCCGAGCTGTCCGAGCTCTCGGCGGAGGAGGCGGCCGAGTTCCGCGGCGTCGGGGAATCGGCGCTCGGCGAGGTCGTGCGCCGGCTGGCGGAGACGCTCGACCTGATCACGTTCTTCACAGCCGGTGAGAAGGAGACGCGCGCGTGGACGCTACGCCGCGGCGAGTCGGCGCTCGACGCCGCGGGGACGATCCACTCCGACATCGCGCGCGGCTTCATCCGGTGCGAGGTCGTCCGCTGGGACGATCTCGTCGAGACAGGCGGTCACGCCGAAGCGTCGCGCGCCGGCAAGCAGCGGCTCGAGAGCAAGACGTACGTCGTCGAGGACGGCGACGTCCTCAACATCCGCTTCAACGTCTGACCCGGACACGTCCGGAACCTGGTACCAGACGTGTCTGCGGTGGGCGTGTCCGCGCGAGGCGCCAGCTAGCCCGCGGAGATGAGCGCCACGCCGGCGAGAGCAAGCGCGACACCCGCGAGCTGCGGCCGCGAGATCCGCTCTGAGAGCACGAACCGGGCGAGCACGACGAGCACGATCGGGTAGAGCGAGCCGAGCACCGAGACGACGCTGATCAACCCGCGGCGGGCTGACGCGCCATACAAGAGGTTCGCGCCGGTGTCGAAGACTCCGGTGGCGACGAGGATCGGAAGCATCGGCCGCAGCCGCGCGGTCGACGGGCGGACGAGCAGCGCGGCGACGAGCACGATCGGGACGACGGTGAGGCGCAGGCTCAGCGTCCCCCACACCACGCCCGCCTGCGAGACGCGGTTGAGTCCGAGGAGAGCCGCGCCGAAGCCGACGGCGGCGATCAGCGCAAGCGGGACGCCCGCCGCGAGCTTCCGGCCGGCGCCTTCCGGCAGCGGTTCGAGCGAGGCCGCGACGACGCCGATCACCGCGACCGCGATTCCGGCCGTCTGCAGGAGGGATGGGCGCTCGCCGCGGGCCAGCCCGTAGATGACGGGAACGATTGCGCCGGTCGCAGTGACCGGCCCGACGATCCCCATCGAGCCGATTGCCAGTGCGCGATAGAAGGCACCGAGGCCGACGGCCCCCATCGCGCCGCCGAAGGCGCCCCACGCGAGCTCGCGCGCGCCCGGTAGCTGCGGCTGCGTCGCGAGCGCGAGCGTTCCGGCCAGCGCGAGCCCGGCCACCTGTGAGACGACGAGGACCCACATGAGCTGCACGCGTCGCGCCCCGATCCCGCCGCCGAAGTCGGCGAGTCCCCAGG
The DNA here is from genome assembly GCA_963737515.1 of uncultured Actinomycetes bacterium. GTDB lineage: Bacteria > Actinomycetota > Thermoleophilia > Gaiellales > Gaiellaceae > Palsa-739. The sequence goes on from CAVTSV010000004.1 coordinate 417,462, forward strand.
AGAGGCTCGCGGCAAGCGCGAGCACGACTCCGATCAAGCCGGGATCGGCCTCGTCGCGGCGACAGCGTCGAGCTGGTTCGCGTGGTACAGGACCGCCGCCTCGGCGGTGCGCGCAGCCCGCGCGTCGTGATGGCACGCGACCGCGTGGAGGAGCTCGGCCGGAGCGTCGAACTCCTCGAGCAGCCGCAAGCCGAGATGGACGTGGCCGAGGAGCTTCCCCTGCTCGGTCGGCGCGAAGACGGGAGGCGGGCCGAGCTCGCGCGTGCGGCCGACGTCGTGGACGAGCGCAGCGGCGATCAGGAGATCGGCCCGCAGGCGCGGATGGATCTGGCAGAGCTCGCGGCAGAGCGTCGCCACGCCGACCGTGTGCTCCAAAAGCCCGCCGGCGTAGGAGTGATGGCCATCGGGCGTCGCGGGATACGACCGCAGCGTCGCTTCGCCGAGTGCGCGCGTCACGATCCCGCGCAGGCCGTCGTCGTGGACCTCCGCGACGAGGAACTCGAGGAAGCCCTCCAGCTCGTCGGCGTCGCGCCGCAGCCCGACGGCGAGTGCGGCGGGATCGACTCCCTCCGCCGGCTCGAGCGTCCGCACCTCCATCTGCAGCTCGTTGCGGAACTTCTCCACCCGCCCCAGGACGCGCACCGCGTCGCCCGCCTCGAACCGTCCGTCCAGCAAGTCGACGTCGTTCCAGACGCGCGCGGAAATGCGCCCGCTCGGATCGACGAGCTCGAGTGCGAGGTACGTCGCGCCGTTGCGCGTCCGCAGCCGCTCCTTCCGCGCGACGGCGTAGACGCCCTCGACGGTGCGGTTCTCCTCGAGCTCTGCGATCGCTGTCACGGAGGGATCCTAGAGCGGCGGTTGGTACGGTCAGCTCCGTGGCAGCAATACGCCCATTCCGTGCGCTCCGCTACGACGAGGCCGTCGCAGGCGATCTCGGCTCGCTCGTCGCGCCCCCGTACGACGTCATCGGCACCGAGCAACGCGAAGAGCTCCGGCAAGCGAGCCCGTACAACGTCGTCCACCTGACCCTCCCCGACAGCGAGGAGGAGGCGGCAGAACAGCTCGCGGACTGGCGCGAGAGCGGCGTGCTCGTGCGTGAAGAGGAGCCGGCGTACTGGTGGCTCGCGCAGGACTACGAGGGGCCGGACGGCGTTGCGCGGCGCCGGGAAGGCTTCGTCGCGGCGCTGCGGGTCGAGCCGTACGAGAACCGCGTCGTCCTGCCGCACGAGCTCACGCACGCCGGGCCGAAGGAGGGGCGCCTGCGCCTGCTCCGCGCGACGCGCACGCAGCTCGAGCCGCTCTTCTTCCTCTGGGACGGATCGATCGACATCGACGGCTTAGGTGCGCCCGATATCCAGAGCGGCGGGGATAGGCTCTGGCGGCTCGACGCGGAGTTCGGCGAGGCGCTGACGGAGGAGCTTCGCGACGCGCAATTGCTCATCGCCGACGGCCATCACCGCTACGAGACGACCCTCGCGTCCGGGGAGGAATGGCTGCTCGCGGTGATCGTCCCGACCGCACAGGAGGGGCTGACGATCTTCCCGACGCACCGGCTCGCGGAGTCGGCCGACGGAGTGAGCGGCGAGCCGATCAGCCCTCCGGGTGATGTCCTACCGGGACCTGTCCTCTATCGCGATGGGCAGTACGAGCTGCTGCATGGAGAAGGGCTCGACCCCGAGGTCGTCGCCGCGCTCGCTCCGTCGGGTGTCACGTACACGCCGCACCGCGACGAAGCCGTCGCGGCGGTCGATCGCGGTGACGCGGCAGCCGCGTTCCTCCTGCGCCCGACGCGGATCGAGGACGTCTGGGAGGTCGCGCGGCGCGGCGACGTGATGCCGCAGAAGAGCACGTTCTTCTATCCGAAGCTCACGTCCGGCCTCCTGATGCTGCCGCTCGCCGAGTGACGGACTGGCTCGAGCTCTGCCGCGCGGCCGTTGCCGACGTCGAGGTGGTGCTCGAGCGGCTGCCCACGCGCGCCGAGCGTGAGCCGGTCGTCGGCGCAGGCGAGGGAGGCGACGAGACGACCGCGATCGACAAGGCGGCCGAGGACGCGATCGTCGAGCGGTTCCGCGCGACCGGCGCCTCGATCGTCTCGGAGGAGATTGGCCTGCTGGAAGGCTCGGAGACGGTCGTCGTCATCGACCCGATCGACGGCTCGCTCAACGCGAAGCGCGGCATCCCGTTCTTCTCCCTCTCGATCGCCATCGCCGACGGCCGGACGATGGACGACGTTCACCTCGGCTTCGTCCACGACTTCGGCGCCGGCGAGGAATGGATCGGCCGGCGTGGCGGCGGTGCATGGCTGAACGGAGAGCCGCTCGGCGCCGTCCTCCCGAAGGAAGTTATCGAGATCCTCTCCTTCGAGGCGACCAAGACGTCGCTCGTCGCGCAGGAGTCCGGGAAGGTCGCGGATCTCGCGGACCGCCTCCGCGTGATGGGATCGCTCGCGCTGTCGCTCTGCCACCTCGCCGCGGGACGCGTCGACGCGGTCTGCTCCCTCAAGCCCGCGCGATCAGTCGACATCGCGGCGGCGCAGCTTCTCTGCCGGGAGCTCGGTCTCGCGATCGATCTGTTCGACGTCGAGGAGCCGTTCGGAGCCGCACCGCTCGACCTCGGCCAGCGGTCGCGCGTCGTCGCCGCCGGAACCGCCGAGCTCTGCGTTCGGCTCTCCGCGGCGCTCTCGGCGTAGTTACTTCTTGGCGATGCCGGACTTGCCCGTGCTGGCCTTGTACGAGCCTGCGGCGTTCCTCGCGGTCACCACGGCCCGCAGGCGGTGGCCCGCGTCCTTCTTCGAGAGCGTGTACGTCCGGCCCGTCGCGCTGGCGATCCGCTTACACGACCCGCCGCTCGCCGAGCAGCGCAGCCAGTCGTAGGAGAAGCTCGTCGGCGACTCGGTCCAGCTTCCCGTGCTCACGGTCAGCTTCTTGCCGACCTTGGCCGTCCCCGAAAGCCTCGGGGCGGTCTTCACCTTCGGCACGTCGACCACAACGTCCGTTGCGGCCGATGTCGCGGACGTCGTCGCGGCGGCATTCGTGCCGTAAACCTGGGCCTCGAGCTCGTGCCCCGCATCGTCCTTCACGACCTTGTAGCCCGACGTCGTCGCGCCGGCGATCGGGACGCAGCCGGTGCCGCTCGCGGAGCAGCGGAGCCATGCATACGCGTAGCTGACGGACGTGTTCCACGTGCCGTCGGTTGTGGAGAGCGTCTTGCCGACGGCGGCGGCTCCCGAGACGACCGGCGCGACTTTCGCGGCCGGAGGCGGGACGACGACCGCGGTCGGCGCCGACGGGATGTAGTCCGTCGAGCCGGCGCCGTTGCTCGCGCTCACCTCCGAGCGGATCTCGTGGTCTACGTCGGCCGCCGTGAGGATGTAGTTCGCGCTCGTCGCCAAGGCGATGTCGGCACAGTTGGCTCCGTTGGTGTCGCAGCGCTGCCACTTGTAGGCGTAGGACGTCGGTACGCCGTTCCACGTCCCCGGCGTGGTCGACAGCGTCTTGCCCTGGCCGGCGGCGCCGGTCACGACCGGCGCGATGGAGTTGGCCGGCGCCGCCGGGATCCAGAAGATCGTGTAGACGGTGTTCGTCTTCATGATGGCGCCGCCGTAGTAGTGGAGCGGAGGATGGCCGGTCGGGTCGGTGGAGCCGGAGGCGGTCCCGCCCGGCCGTTGCACGCAGCCGCCGTCCGCGTTGCTGTACTCCTGCTGCAGCGAGTACTGGTCGCCGTTGATCACCTCGTTGTACGGCTGCCCGTTGACCGTGCCGAGCGCCGAGCCGAAGCCCCACTCGCAGAGGTCGCCGATCTCGTCATGGCCCTCCTGGTCGAGCCAGGCGTTGAGGAACGGATCGGTGATCGACTCGTTCTGCTCGTGGCTGATCGTGTTCACGGTCTCGTCGATCCCGGCGCCGTTCGGCGTGCCTTGGCCGATCGGCTGGAAGCACTCGAACGCGGCGTTGAACGGCTCGACCGCGAAGATGCCGCCGGAGCCGTAATAGTCGTGGTAGGCGCAGAAGGCGTTCGACGCGCACGTGTTACCGGATCCGTCCCAGCACGTGTTGACCCCGGCCGGGAGGAGGATGAAGAACTCCGTCGTCCCGTTCGCCGTCCAGCCCTTCGCGGTGATGTCCTTCCCGATCTCCGTGGTCAGTTGCGACTCGGTCAGGCAGTTGATGTAGCCGCTCGCCGGGCAGGTGGCACTAGCTGGATACGCGTTCGTGTCGACGTACGAGCCGCCGTACGTCTCCTGGTAAGTGATGTAGTCCTTCGCCCCTTCGTAGTACTGGGTGTCGACGCCGTAGTCGTTGCCCGTCGTGCCGCTGTCGGCGGCGACGTCCTGGAAGTACGTGTTGATCCCGGTCTCGTACGCGGCGCACGAGATCGAGCCGCAGCCCACGCTGCTGCTCGCCGTCTGTGCCGCGTGCAGGAGCGTCCTGCCTCCCGGCGCGTGGGGAATGAACTCCGGCGGGGCGGCTTGTACCGCTGCTCCTCCCGCGGTTGCCGCGCCAAGGAGGAGCGCGCCGGCGACGGCGAGGGCGGCGAGAAGCGTCTTCACTTAGCTACGCCTTGACGGCCCTGGTGAGCGCCGAGTTCGCGGTCGCGCCGCCGGCGGTGTTCGTCGCGGTGACGCGCACGTAGAGCTTGTGCTTCGCGGCGGCCTTCACGAGCTTGTACGAGGAGCGCGTTGCCTTTGCGATCGACCTGCAGGAGGTTCCGGACGACGAGCAGCGGAACCACTGGTACGCATACTTCGTGGGGAAGCCCGTCCAAATTCCGTGTGAGGTCGAGAGCATCTTCCCGACCTTCGCTGTCCCGGCGATCGCGGGGAGGGTGCGGTTCAGGGGGGGAGCCGGGATCCAGTAGATCGCGTACACGGTGTTCGAGAGCATCACCGCCGCACCCTGGCCGTCCTGGAACACGAGCGGACCGGTGCCGTCCTGGAGGTCGGGCTCAGGCGGCGTCACCGTACCGCCGAGATTCGGCACGCAGCCGCCGCCGGCGTTGCTGTACTCCAGCTGCAGGAAGTAGTCGTGGCCGTTGATGACCTGGTTGTACGCGGTGCCGTCCTGGTCGCCGCTGCCCGGCGTCCCACCGAGCGGCGTGCCGAAGTCCCACGCGCAGAGGTCCGCCATCTCGTCTTCGTCGGTGTCGTTCGCCCACCAGCCGGTGCCGAACGGGTCGCTGATCGATTCGTTCTGCTCGTGGCTGATCGTGTTGATCGTGGCGTCGGCGCCGTTGCCGATGGGCGCTTCGCCGCTGTCGCAGCCGCCTGTCGGGATCGTCAGGTCGTCCGGCTCCACCGCGTAGATGACGTTGCCCTCGCTCGTCGAGTTGTGGTACGCGCAGAAGGCGTTCGTTGCGCATGTCGTGCCCGCACCGTCCCAGCAGATGTCCACGCCGCTCGGAGTGAAGATGAAGTAGAGATCGGTGGAGGCGGTCGGCCAGTGGTTCGCAGTGATGTCGTTCCGGAGCTCGGTCTGGAGCTGGCTGTCGGTGAGGCAGTTCGTCTCCTCGGTGACGACAGGGCAGACGCTCGTCGGATACGGGTTGCCGTCGACGGACGAGCCGCCGAACGTCGAGCCGTACGTGACGTAGTGCGTGCCCGAATCCTCGTCGTAGTACTGCGTTGCGACCGAGTAGACATTGCTCGTGGTGCCATCGTCGTGGGCGACGTCCGTGAAGTACTGGTTGATCGTCGCCTCGTATGAGGCGCACGAGACGCCGCAGTTGAAGCCGGCCGTTTTCTTCGCCTTCGTGGCCGCAGTCGTGAAGTGCGGCGCCTGCGGGTCGTGGGGAATGCCGTCGAGCGCACGAGGCGTCGTCCCCGCAGCGCCGCCGTGCGCCGCTGTCGCGCCGAGCACGAGCGCTCCGGCTACGACGACTCCGGCGGCCAGCGTCCTCATACGGGCCAGGCTAGCCCGTTCTCGGCCAGGTAGGAACAGGTTTACCCGAGCGTTACTTCTGTCGCGAGAGCGCGGCTGCGAGGCGGCCGAGCTTGCGGACGGCGGCGTCGAAATTCGACGCCGCTGTGCCCATCGTCCCGCCCTGCGTCTGCAGCGCCTGGACCTGCTGCGCGAGATACGCGGCCTGGCTGTCGATGTAGCCGGCGTCGAGCTGCTTCGGCGGCGTGGTCGTGAGATAGGAGGTCAGCGTCTTGAGCTCGTTTGCGATCTTTCCGGCCGCAGTTGCCATCGTTCCGGCACCGCTGGAGACCGAGTCGGCGTTGCTGCTAGCCCTCGCGGCCTGTGTGGCGACCGAGGCTCCGGCGGTTGCGAGTGTCTGGGCGGAATCTCGCGCTTCGGCGGCAATCCGGCGGTCGTACCGTACGGTCGCGCGCGCCGTTGCGAGGGAGCTGGCGAGCGCGTGGTCGTGCGCCGTCTCGGCGGCGAGCGCGCTTTCCGCGGCGGTGTTGCGTTGCGCCTGGTGGCGCCAGCCGACCGTGAAGACGGCCGCGCTGACGAGCGCGCCGCAGATGAAGGCGAGCGTCGTCAGCAGCCACACCGGCCACGTGCGGCTGCGCCGCGCCGCGCGGCGGCTGCGCGCGACCGGCGGACGCTCGTCGAGATCGTCCCAGCCTCTCGAGTCCGAGGTCATCTGAGGCCGCTTCGCCGCGGCGACCGACGATCCTGCCCGAGCGCGGTTCGTAGCGGTACCCTCGCCTCGATGGAACCTTCTCGCGAAGCCGTGCTCAAGGCACTCGAGCAGGTCATCGACCCGGAGCTGCGGCGGCCCGTCACCGAGCTCGACATGGTGCGGGACCTCGAGCTGCACGACGGCGTCGTCTCGCTGACGATCGTCCTCACGATCGCCGGCTGCCCGCTCCGCGACTCGTTCGAGCAGCAGGTCGAGCAGGCGCTCGCCGGCGTGCCGGGCGTCACCGGCTTCGAGCTCTCCTTCGCCGTGATGACACCCGACGAGCGGCAGGCGCTAACACAGAAGCTCCGCGGCGGCGCGCCGGAGAACGAGGGAGTGATCCGCATCCCGGCCGACTGCCGCGTGATCGCGATCGCAAGCGGCAAGGGCGGCGTCGGGAAGTCGTCCCTCTCCGCCAACCTCGCAGTCGCGCTGGCGCAACTCGGCCACGAGGTCGGGATCCTCGACGCGGACATCTACGGCCATTCGATCCCGCACATCCTCGACATCCACCAGAAGCCCGTCGCCGTCGATCAGATGATCGTGCCGCCGGTGAAGGACGGCCTGAAGCTCATGTCGATCGGCTTCTTCCTCGACGGCAACGAGCCCGTCATGTGGCGCGGCCCGATGCTCCATCGCGCCCTCGAGCAGTTCCTTACCGACGTCCATTGGGGCGAGATCGACACGCTCGTGGTCGACATGCCGCCGGGGACCGGTGACGTCTCCATCTCGCTCGGCCAGCTGCTGCCGCGGGCGGAGGTCGTGGTCGTGACGACGCCGCAGAAGCTCGCGCAGGACGTCGCCGCGCGCGCCGCGTCGATGGCGCAGAAGACGAACATGCGGCTCCTCGGGGTGGTCGAGAACATGTCCGGCGACGTCTTCGGGAGCGGCGGCGGCGAGGAGCTCGCGCGCGATCTCGGCGTGCCGCTGCTCGGAACGGTGCCGCTCGATCCTGTACTGCGGGAGCAGGGGGATGCCGGCGTCCCGGTCGTCTCCGCGCGGCCCGAGGCCGAGTCGGCGCAGGCGATCGTCGCGATCGCGCAGGAGATCGAGTCGCTGAAGCGCGAGGCGCCGGGAATCGTCAAGTCCCTCCCGCTCGTCGGATGAACCGCGCCTGCGAAGTCGCCGAGCAGGCGTACGCGCTCGCGAAGAAGGGCGATCACCGGGGATTGCGCCAGCTCCTCGCGGACGACGCGACGTGGCATCCGGCCGCGAAGGCGAAGTGGAACCCCTGCCGCAACGCCGACCAGATCGTGAAGACGCTGCTGTGGCGCACGGCGCGCGCGAACCGCCTGCGGCCCGGCGAGACGATCGACCTCGGCTCCCGCGCGGTCATTCGGCTTCGCGGAAAGCGCCTCGAGCGCCTCGGCGCCCGCGGCTTCTGGGTCGCGAAGCTCTTTCAGGTTGTCGAGATCAAAGACGGGAGGATCGTGCGGATGCACGACTACTCCAAGCTCGAGGAGGCGCTGGCAGCCACCGGTCACGAGGGCTGAGCACGTGGCCGGCGCCGCCTTCTTCGATCTCGACCGCACGCTCCTGCGCCGCTCCTCGGCCCTCGCTCTCGCCGGGTCGTTCCGCCGGCACGGCCTGATCTCCCGCTGGCAACTGCTGCGCGCGGTGGGCTGGCAGCTTCTCTTCGCCGCGCGGGGCGCGAGCCACGAGGCGGTGCGGCGGGCGGCGGAGGACGGCCTGCGGGTCCTCGCCGGCTACACGCCCGAGCAGCTCCGCGATCTCGTCGCCGACGCGATGGAGCCGATCCTCCGCCCGCTCGTCTACGCCGAGCCGCTCCACCTCGTCCAGCAGCACCACGAGCGCGGCGAGCCGGTCTACATCGTCTCGGCCACGCTGCAGGAGATCGTCGACGCGATCGCGGCGGATCTCGGCTTCGACGGCGCGCTCGGGACGGTGTGCGAAGTGAAGGACGGCAAGTTCACGGGCCATGCGGTGCGCGCGCTTCACGCCGGGGCGAAGGCCGACTGCGTGCGCGCTGTCGCCGAGCGCGAGGGCTTCGACCTCGCCGAGTGCACGGCCTACTCCGATAGCCACACCGATCTCCCCTTCCTCGAGGCGGTCGGCCATCCCGTCGCCGTGAATCCCGATCGCCGGCTGCGCCGGATCGCGGCCAAGCGGGAGTGGCCGGTGCTCGAGTTCACGAAGCGGCATGGAGCCTGAGGACGGCCTCGCGCGCCTGCAGGCGCTCGGGTTCGGCGAGGCGGACGCGCAGGCGCTCTGGGAGCACTTCGACGACGCCGAGCAGCGCGGCAAGCTCGGCCACGGCCACTCGCGCATCGTCTGGCTCGAGTCGCAGGAGGGATTCGATCCCACGGCGCAGCCGCGGCTCGTGGAGGAGGCGCCGGGCTTCGAGCGCTGGGACGGCGAGGGCGCGATCGGCTATCTCGTCCTCCAGGCGGTCGTCGAGCACACACTCGCCGCGCCGCCCGAGCGCGCGCGCACGATCGTCTGCGAGCGGACGTTCCCGACGGGGATGCTTGGCTACTGGGCGCGCCGCTTCTCCGCCGCCGGGTATGTCGCCGCGCTGACGGCGACGTCACCGCCGCGCCTCGGCCCACCCGGCGGCCCGAAGGTGGCGGGGACGAACCCGCTCGCGATCGGCGTCCCCGGTGGTGTCGTCGTCGACGTCTCGATGGGTGCGGTCACCTGGGGCGACGTGATCGCGGGGCTCGCGGAAGAGGATCGGCTCGTCCCGTTCGGCGGCGAGCAGTGGTACAAGGCGTTCGCGCTCGCGCTCGGCCTGCAGCTCCTCGTCGACGCGCTGCACCGGGAGGAGGGCTACGGCGCGGTGCTGCTCGTCGCCCGGCCCGAGTCCGATCCCGTGCCCGCTCTGCGCGCTACGGGGATTCGGCTGCCGGGAAGCGCGGATCGTCCCTGAGCGAGGCGAGATCGTCCTCCTCGTGGGCGAGCGCGGCGTAGTCGGGCCGCGCCTCGCACGCGATCCCCAGTTCTTCGAGCGCGCGGTCGGCGTTGCCGGCGCGGGCCTCGACGCAGGCGAGGTGGTAGCGGATCGCGGGGATTTCGCGCTCGGCCAGCGCCTCCTCGAGGATCGTCCGCGCTGTGTCCCAGTCGCCGGCATTGCGCGCGGGCAGCGACGGGAAGATGTACTCCCAGGACGAGATCGTGTGCGCGCCGGGCTCGCCGCCGACCGCGAGCACGGTCGTCCCCGCCTCCGTCGCGACCGCGTGGCGCTTCTGCTTCGGGTCGTCGAGGAAGACGATCGTTCCCCACGGCGCGTCGATCTCCTCGCCGTCGACGGTGAACGTCGCGTGGCCGCGGATGACGATGTACGCCTCCTCGTGTGTCTGCTCGGTGTGCTCCTCGACGACCTCGTCGCCGGCCTTGCCCGCGGTGTATGCGTTGATCCCGAAGGCGGTGATGCCGAGCGGGCGACGGACGGGCTGCCACATGAGCGTGCCGAGGACGGGGAGCCCCTCGATGTCGTCGATGCGGAGTGTCTTCATGAGGCTCCCCGCAGCGCGTCGAGCACGACGGGGTCGATCTTCTCCTCGCCGTCGATCCGCTCCTCGAGGTTCTCCACGCCGGCCCATTCTGCGAGCGAGTCGTGGCCGAGCTTTGCGAGCCGCTCGTCGATTTCCACACGCAGCTCCCCTTCGAGCGGCAGCCACTCGTCGCGCGGGCTCAGGTCGAACAGCCGGCGGTGGAGTCCGTGGAGGCGCCGCAGCTCCTCGATCGGCAGTGCGTGGTCCTCCACTCGGAGGTCGACGACGACGTCGGAGAGCGAGGCGTAGCCGCCGTCCTTCTGGACGACGAGGAGGGCCGACGACTGCTGGCCGCGCCGGTCGCCGCCGGCGGCCTGGGCTGCGGCGAGGCACTCGATGAGACGCTGCGCGAGCGGCAGGCGCGCGTTCGTCTCGAATGTCTCGGCGAGCGCGTCGACGGTCTCCGCGCCGACGAGGATGTTCCCCTGCGCCGCATAGCCGTGACCATTGCGGTGCCCGGCCCAGTCGTTGCACTCGGGGCCGGTCCAAGTCGCGCTGCGCCCCTCGCGGTCGACGACGCCGAGCTGGCGCTCGTCCCGTCCATCGTCCGCGGCGATGAGCCGCTCGACGACCTCGTTCGCCGGGAGACCTTCGCGGAGCAGGGCCAGGCCGTTCGGCCCATAGCTCGGGTTGGCGTACGCCTGGGTGGCGATCGCGCCGACTTCCGGCTCGGCCCACGGGACGACGGAGCCGACCGCGAGGAACTTCGACTGCACGGCGACTCCCCACTGCCGTGCCTCGAGATCGCAGGCGGCGATCGAGTACGTCGCGACGAGCGGCGCTCTAGGTCTCATACGTGAGCTCCGCGAGATCCACAGCGAGCAGGTCGCTGCGATCTTCCGGAACGAGCGCCACGGCGACCTCCGGCCGCGCGAGCGCGTCCCGCACCTCCTCGGGCGAGCTGACGCGGACGACGACCGGCGTGCCCGCCTCGAACGCCGCGTGGATCGCGTCGCGGTCGGCGACCGAGTCCACGACGAGCGCCTCGTCCAGCGGCACGGCGGGATCGCCCTCGACCGCGAGCTCCGGCACTTGCCGGCCGCTGGCTCCCCACCAGCGCTCCCTCATACCGTGACCGATTCTCCCGGCTCGATCGCCTCGATCGTGACGTCGGGCGCGAGCTCCTGCAGCGTCTCGGGCCGGCCCACGAGCGGCGGGAACGTGCCGTAGTGGCACGGCACACAGCGCTTCACTCCGAGCAGCTCGAGCGCGAGCGCTGCCTCCTCCGGCCCCATCGTGTAGTGGTCGCCGATCGGGAGGACGGCGAGGTCGGGCTTGTAGAGCCGGGCGATCAGCTGCATGTCCCCGAAGACGCACGTGTCGCCGGCGAAGTAGACGCTCTTCCCCTCGGCGCGCACGACGATCCCGCACGGCTCGCCCATGTACTCGAGGTCGTTGTTGGACGAGGAATGATGCGCGTTCGTGAGCGTGAAGCGCACGTCGTCGACCGCGCAGGTACCGCCCTTGTTCGGGTCGAGGACGTTCGTCAGCTTGTGCTTGATCTGCAGCCAGTCGGCGAGCTCGACCGGCGCGACGACGGTGCAGCCGTGCTGTTTCGAGAGCTCGACGGTGTCGCCGAGATGGTCGCCGTGCGCGTGCGTGATCGCGACGATGTCGACCTTCTCTGGGGTCACTTCGCTCTCGGGGCACTTCGGATTGCCGTTGAGGAACGGATCGATGTAGATGCGCTTTCCGGCCGCGTCGAGCCGGAACGCGGAGTGTCCTAGCCAGGTGAGTTTCATGGCGCGAGCCTACTTCGGCAGGACCGTCCGATGCGGCCACGAACCTAGAGGCCGATGGGTTCGCGGCTTCTGCCTCTGGCGCTCGCGACGGCCGCATTCGCGGCCGGCACGGCAGGGCTCGGCGAACTCGCGCTCTGGCTCGGATTGTTCGCCGTTCCCGCCGCCGCGGCTGCCGCGTTCGTCGCTGTAAGCGACATGCTCGAGGGACGCGCGGCGCTGCTCAGTGTCGTAACGAACGGCCTCGCGCTCGCGTTCATCGTCCTCGAGTGCGCAGTGCGCTCCAACGCGGTCGCCGGAGCGGGCGTACCGCGCCTCGCGACATGGGCGCTGTTCGGAGCGCTCTTCGCGTACTCGGTTCCGGCGGTCGCGTGGGTGCTGGAGCCGGTGAAGGTGACGCGCACGCGGCCCGAGCGCCGTTGGCGTCGTCCGGCTGTCGACCGCGACCCGGCTGAAGTCTTCGAACGCGCTGCCTAGAACGGAATCGCGCTCGCGGCGTGGCGCGCGAGCTCGATCAGTGGCGATACGGCGAAGAGCGATCCGACCGAGACGGCGAGCGCCGCGCCGACCGCGATGTGGAGGAGCCGCTCGCGCGGCGGCGAGCCGCCGGCTATCGCGAGCTCCGGCCGGCGCATGTACATCGCCCGGACGACCCCGAGGTAGTAGTAGAGGCTGACGAGCGTCGCGATCACGCCGACGACGACCAGCCAGACCCAGCCGTGCCGGTACGCCGCGGCGAGGACGTAGAACTTCCCGACGAAGCCGCCGCCGAGCGGCAGCCCGGCGAAGCCGAACATGAAGCACCACATCGCGACGCCGAGGAACGGCCGCTCCCAGCCGAAGCCGGAGAGGTTCTCGAGCGTGACCGGCTCTCCCAGCTCTCGCTCCCGCGCCGCGACGACGGCGAACGAGCCGAACGCCATCGCGGAGTAGGGGATGAGGTAGTACATGAGCGCCCGCCCGCCGAGCGCGCTGCCTGCGCTCAAGCCGATGAGCATGAAGCCGGCGTGCGAGACGGAGGAGTACGCGAGGATCCGCTTCACGTTCGTCTGCACGAGCGCGGCGAGGTTCCCGATCACGAGCGAGGCGACCGCGACGGTCGCGAACGCGACCGACCAGAGGTGCTCCTCCTGCGGGAACGCCGTCCGCATCAGGCGGAACGCGAGCACGAGCGCCGCGACCTTCGTCGCCGCCGACATCCAGGCGGTCACGGGAGTCGGCGCGCCCTCGTAGACGTCCGGCGTCCACATGTGGAACGGAGCCGCGGACATTTTGAAGCCGAGCCCGGCGACGATCAGCGCGATCCCGGTGACGAACAGCGAGTTGCCGGTCAGACCGTGCGCGGAGATCGCCGCGGCGATGCCGTGGAACGAGATCGTCCCCGTCGCGCCGTAGACGAGCGCCGAGCCGAACAGGAGCACGGCCGATCCGAACGAGCCGATGATGAGGTACTTCAGCCCGGCTTCCAGCGATCCCTCGAGGTCGTAGTCGATCGCGCACATGACGTAGAGCGCGATCGAGAACCACTCGAGCGAGAGGAAGAGCGTCATCAGGTTCCCGGCGCCGACGAAGAACGCCATCCCGGCCGCCGAGGCGAGGAGAAGCGCGAAGAACTCCGCTATGTGGTCGTCGCGGTCGCTGATGTGCTCGGCGGAGAGGAGCGTCGTCCCGAGGCCGACGCCGCAGAGGATGATCTGCGCGAGCGCGGTCCAGCGGTCGCGGTAGAACGCGCCCGAGATGACCGCCTCGCCGTGCCGCGAGTCGACGTAGAGCCAGATCGAGGTGATCAGACCGCCGAGGAAGCCGAGGGCCGCGACGCCCGTGCCGAACATCCGCCGCCGGGGCCGCGGGACGAGAACCGCGCCGAGCAGCGCGACGAACGAGGCGGCGAGCAGCGCGAGGATCGTGGCGAGGGCGAACCAGTCGATGTGCGGCGTGTGGAGGCTCACTTGAACTGGCTCCGCACGGTCGACGCCGGGCTGTGTCCGAAGAACGAGTGGTGGCTCACCGCTGCGGGCCAGGCCGACAGGAGCAGCAGCCCGGCGACGAGCGGCGCGATGAGCACGAGCTCGCCGGGGCGCACGTCCATCGCCTCGTCCGCGACCGTCGAGCCGCGTGCCTCGTGCAGCACGGCGGAGATGAGCCGCAGCATGTACATCGCCGCAAGCACGATCGCGCCGGCGCCGATGACCGCCCACCACCAGTGGCGCTGGAAGACGCCGGCGAGAATCAGGAACTCGCCCGCGAAGTTCGCCGAGCCCGGCACGGCGAGCGAGATCACGCCGACCGCTACGAGCAGCGTGGCGAGCACCGGCCGTCCGCGCGCCATTCCGCCGAGCAGGCGAAACTCCCCTGTCGTCGTCCGCCGCTCGACCAGGCCTGCGATGAGGAAGAGCGAGGTGGAGACGAGGCCGTGCGCGACCATCTGCAGCACGGCGCCGTCGAAGCCGAGATCCGTCCCGGCGAAGAGGCCGAGTGCGATCAGGCCCGACTGCGCGAGCGACGAGTATGCGACGACGCCGCGGAAGTCCGGCGCGCGGAAGGCGAGCAGCGAGCCGTAGACGAGTGCAGCGGCGGCGAGCCCGAGGATCGCCGTCCGGTAGAAGGACGCCGGCTCCGGGAAGGTCGGAATCGCGATCCGCAACATTCCGTAGAGGCCCGCCTTCGCGACGACGCCCGACAGCACGGCGGTCACTTCCGGCGGCGCTTCGCGGTACGTGTCCGGCAGCCAGCCGTGGAACGGGAAGAGCGGCGCCTTGATGACGAACGCGAGCATGAAGCCGAGGAAGAGCCAGCGGCTCGCGCTCGTCGGCCCGCTCACGAGATCGAACGTGTGCGCCTCGAGGCCGTAGACGATGATCGCTGCGAGCATGATCAGCGAGCCCGCCATCGTGTAGAGGACGAACTTGACCGTCGCCTCCATCCGCCGCGCGCCGCCCCAGACGCCGACGAGGATGTAGAGCGGGATCAGCATCGCCTCGAAGAAGGCGTAGAAGAGGATCAGATCCTGCGCTTCGAAGACGCCGACCGTGGCGGCGGTCAGTAGCAGCATCAGCGCGAAGTAGGCGCGCGGGCGGTCGCGCCCGACCCAGAAGCCGTAGCCGGTGCACGCGGCCATTGCGACCGCGGTCAGGCCGACAAGCCAGAGCGAGAAGCCGTAGACGCCGACGTGGTATGAGACGCCGAGGTCTCCGAACCACTTCGCCTGCTCTCCCATCTGCAGGCCGGGCCGGGAGAAGTCGAAGCGCGACGCCTGCTCGATCCAGAAGCCGACCTCGGCGAGCGAGAAGAGCATCGCGAGGCTCCCCGTCGCGTAGCGCGACAGTGGCAGCAGCCAGACGAGGAGCGCGCCCGCGACCGGCAGGAGGATGAGGATCGTGGTGAGGTAGGAGGCGCTCATCGATGATTCGCCCGGTTGTGATCACGAGTCTCTGGCGCGCGAAAAGCAAGCCCGGCGAGGACGCAGGGAGCCTTGATAGCTGTGGCTATCGGGGCGACTGAGGACGACGAATGGCGCCGCTTTGCAGCCGTCAGAGGCTCCCTGATCATGGCCGGGCGGATCATCATTTGGCGATGAGGAAGGCGAGGACGAGGGCCGCCGCGCCGACGGCGAGGAAGAGGACGTACGTGCGGAGGACGCCCGTCTGGATCCGCCGGGCGACGCCGCCGGCCTCGAGCGTCGAGTTACCGATGTCGGTTCCGCCCTGGAGGATCACGGGCTCCTCGATCTGCGTCAACAGGCCGGTGGCGAGCGCGGCAGCCGGCCGGTAGAAGAGCCGGTCGTAGAGCTCGTCGAAGTAGAACTTGTTCTCGAGTAGCCGCTGCACCGCGGGAAGCTGCGGGATCGCAAGGCGCTTCTCGGAGTAGATCGCCCACGCGATCGCGATCCCTACTAAGCCGGCGATCACGGTCGCGGCCGACGTGTAGTACTCCTGCGTGTTCGTCGGCGCTGCTCCTCCGAGTGTCGGCGCCGCGTACTGCAGCCAGTCCGTGAACGGATGCCAGCGCGGCGCCCACTGCAGCCAGCCGCCGGCGGTCGCGAGCACCGCGAGGACGGCGACCGGCACGAGCATCGTCCAGTGCCCCTCCCCGAAGCGGCCGCTCTTGTGGTGGTGTTCCTGGACGAATCCGCTCGGCTCGCCGGGGAAGACCATGAACCAGAGGCGGAAGGTGTAGAGGCCGGTGAGGAGCGCGCCGGCCAATCCGCAGATCCAGAAGATCCAGCCGTACCAGGTGCCGAGCGCGGCGGCCGACGCGACGATCGAGTCCTTCGAGAAGAAGCCGCTGAAGGGCGGGATCCCGACGAGTGCCAGCGCGCCTGCGAGGAAGCACCACTTCGTGAACGGCATGAGCTTCCCGAGCCCACGCATCTTCCGGATGTCCTGCTCGCCCGCGAGCGCGTGGATCGCGAGGCCTGCCGTCATGAAGAGCAGCGCCTTGAAGAACGCATGCGTGACGAGGTGGAACATCCCCGCCGAGTACGCGCCCACGCCGACGCCGAGGAACATGTAGCCGATCTGGGACATCGTCGAGTAGGCGATGACGCGCTTGATGTCGGTCTGGACGAGCGCGATCAGTCCCGCGACCAGCAAGGTCAGCGCGCCCGTGCCGGCGGCGATCAACTCCACCGTCCGCGCCTGCTCGAAGATCGGATGCGTGCGCGCGATCAGGTAGACGCCCGCGGTGACCATCGTCGCCGCGTGGATTAGGGCGCTGACCGGCGTCGGGCCTTCCATCGCGTCGGGTAGCCACGTCTGCAGCGGGATCTGCGCCGACTTCGCCGCTGCGCCGCCGAGTAGCCCGAGCGCGACGAGGCTCTGCGTCGGCGAGGAGAGGTGGACGGAGAAGTCGCGAGCGAACGACAGCGAATGCGTGTGCGCGATGAGGATGAAGAGGGCGAGCGCCATCGTCGCGTCCCCGAACGCGTTCATCACGAACGCCTTCTTCGCCGCCTGCACCGCGCTCGGCCGCTCGTGCCAGAAGCCGATCAGGAGGTAGGACGAGAGCCCGACGAGCCCCCAGCCGACCAGCAGGATGAGCAGATTGCCGCCCTCGACGAGCAGGAGCATCGAGAAGACGAAGAACGCGATGTACGCGAAGTAGCGGCGCTCCTCGTCGTCGCCGTCCATGTAGCCGATCGAGTACATGACGATCAGCGCGCCGACGCCGCTGACGATGAGCATCATCACGGTGCTCAACGGATCGACGAGCAGCTGCAGGCCGACGCTGAAGTGGCCGGACGCGAGCCACGTCCACGCCGTCGTGAGCTCGCCCGGCGGGTGGCACGTGTCCCCGAAGTCGATGCACGCGTAGTTCTGCGTGACGTGGCTGGCGTGGACGCCGAGGAAGGCCCAGACCGCGCCGCCGAAGGCGATGAAGACGCTCGTCGTCGCAGTCCACGCCGCCGTCCGGCGCGTGAGCCGCGTCCCGCCGAGGAGGATCGCGATCGTGCCGCCGAGCGGCGCAATCAGGCAGAGCCACGCGCCGTACGTCATCCGCGCAGCCTCGAGAGCTTGTCGACGTCGAGCGCGAGCTTCTTGCGGTTGATCGCGACGACGAGGCCCAGGCCGACGCAGACCTCCGACGCGGCGACCGCCATCACTGCGAGTCCGAAGATCTGGCCGGCGCCGTTCGCGAAGTGGCGTGCGAAGGCGATCAGCGCGAGGTTGCCGCCATTCAGCATCAGCTCGAGCGAGAGCAGGACGATCAACGGATTGCGCCGGATCAACACACCCAGCGCCCCGATCCCGAACAGGAACGCGGCGATCGCGAGATACCAGCTCGTGCCGGGGCCGGACACTACGGAGCCGCCCGCTTGGAGTGCGCGCCGAGAATCACGCCGCCGACCGCTGCGACGAGCAGGACGATCGAAGTGATCTCGAAGGCGAGCAGGTGGTCGACGAGGAAGAGGCGACCGATATAGGACGGCGTCCCGAAGACCGGGCCGACCTTGTCGTCGTGGCCGAGCGAATGGCCGGCCGCGAGCGAGATTGCGACGACGACCTCGACGAGCAGCGCGCCGGCGGCGAGCACCGCCCCGAGCGTCTGCCAGCTCGGCCCGCCCGTCCACGGCTCCTCCCGCCTCGGTCCGACGTACGCAATCACGAACAGGAACATCACGACGACCGCGCCCGCGTAGACGAGCACCTGCGCGGCGGCGACGAACTCCGCGCTCAGCAGCAGGTACATGACGGCGAGCGAGGCGAGGTTCCCGATCAGCGCAAGCGCCGAGTAGAAGGGGTTCCGGAACGAGATCACCGCGACGCCCGAGGCGAGGCACGAGAAGCCGGCGGCGAGCCAGACCATCCACACGATCACGTTTCCGGCGGAGGCGACGATCACGAATCGCTCCTGTAGAAGGGGATCGGCGTGTCGTAGAGCTCGGCGTCGGCGACCGGCGTCGTCTTCACCGGCGGAGCGAGGAGCATGTCCTTCGTATAGATCTGGTCGTCGCGGTTGTGCTCGGAGATCTCGTACTCGTTGCCGAGCGTGATCGCGTCGAACGGGCACGCGAGCTCGCAGTAGCCGCAGAAGATGCAGCGGCTCATGTTGATCTCGTAGATCCGCGCGTAGCGCTCGCCGGCCGAGACGCGGTTGTCCGGCGTGTTCTCGGCGGCGACGACCCGGATGCAGTCGGCCGGACAGGCCGCGGCGCACAGCGAGCAGCCGACGCACTTCTCCAGCCCGTTCTCGTGCGTCCAGAGCCGGTGCCGGCCGCGAAAGCGTGGATAGACCGGCCGCTTGTACTCCGGGTACTGCTGCGTGATCGGCTTCTTGAAGATCTGCTTGAAGGTGACGCCGAATCCCTTCAGGGTCGATGCAGGCTGCGGGCTCATCCGAAGGCCACCACGAAGACGGCGGTGATCACGGCGTTGACGGTTGCGACCGGCAGCAGCACCTTCCAGCCGAAGCGCATCAGCTGGTCGTAACGGAGCCGCGGCAGCGTCGTCCGCAGCCAGATGAAGACGAAGAGCACGCCCATCGTCTTGAGCAGGAACCAGATCGGGCCGATGTCCCACGGCCCGTGCCAGCCCGAGAAGAACAGCGTAGTCATGAGGCCGGAGAGCGTGATCATGTTGATGTACTCGGCCATCTGGAACAGGCCCCAGCGCATCCCCGAGTACTCGGTGTGGTAGCCGGCGACGAGCTCCTGCTCGGCCTCGGGAAGGTCGAATGGCGCGCGGCTCGTCTCCGCGATTCCGGCGAAGAAGAAGACGATCAGGCCGATGAACTCCGGCGCTGCATAGGGGAGGAAGTGGCCCTGGCGCGCGACGATCTCCGGCAGGTTGAGCGAGCGGCCGAGGATCACGACGCCGAGCACGCTGAGCGCGAGCGAGACCTCGTACGAGACGAGCTGGGCGCAGGTGCGCATCGAGCCGAGGATCGAGTACTTCGACTCCGAGGCCCAGCCGCCGACGATGAAGCCGTAGATCCCGATCGAGCCGAGCGCGAAGATGGCGAGCAATCCGATCGAGACGTTCGCGACTTCGCCGTTGATCCGCCAGCCGTGCACCGTCCAGCCCGGCCCCCACGGGATGAACGCGAACGCGGCGATCGCGGTGAACGCCGAGACGACCGGCGCGAGGATGTACGGCAGCTCGATGGCCGAGGCCGGGGAGAACGCCTCCTTGCGGACGAGCTTCACGAGGTCGGCGATCGGTTGGAGAAGCCCGAAGGGCCCGGCGCGGTTCGGGCCGTAGCGGAGCTGCATCCGGCCCATGAGCTTCCGTTCGACCAGCGTCAGGTAAGCGAAGAGGACGAGGACGATGTTGACGATGACGATCGCCTCGATCAGTGCAATCCACCAAGGTTCCGACGGCGTCACGCGCTCACCTCCTCGGCGGCGCGGCTCAGCTCGACGACTCCGCCGAGGCCGCCCGCGTGCTCGCTGGCGACGCGCGCGATTCCCTTCCGCAAACGGCGGTTGATACGCGCCGGCAGCGTGATCGCATCTCCGTTCGTTCCGATGGTGACGAGGTCGCCGGTCTCGATGCCGCGCCAGCCGGCGTCCTCGGGAGACAGCTCGAGCTCGGGCTGCGGCCGCTGGAACTGGAGCTCGGCGACCCGCTCGACCGCGGCACCGGAGAAGAGCGGCTTGTACGCGACGAGGCGCACCTCGCCCTGGCCGGGCTTCGCGCTGCGCTCGGACATCGCCGGCGCATCCACGCGCGTCGCGGCGTCGGGATAGCCGCGGAGCGGCGCCCGCTCTCCGACCTCGCCGAAGGAGAGCCCGCCGTAGACCTTCTCCGACACCTCGCCGAAGATGACCGCGGCGGACGGAGCGACGTCGACGTCGAAGCGCGCCGCGAGCTCCGCGATCCACTCGAGCTCGTCGGGACAGGGCGGCGTCACGGTGCGGCGGAGCCGCTGCAGGCGCCCCTCGAGGTTGACGAACGTGCCGTCGCGCTCGAGGTAGCTCGTGCCCGGCAGGACGAGGTCGGGAGTCCAGCCCTCGGCGTCGACCGGGAACATCGAGATGAGGATCGTTCTCTCGGCCCGCGCCGCGAGCGCGCGGATGTTGTCGTTCGCCGCAGCCTCGTCCCCCGAGACGACGAGCAGCCCGATCGAGTCCGGCTCCTCGCCTTCGTCGTCGCAGCACGCGGCCCACGCGTCGGCTACCCCGCGGCCGTTCGGTGTCTCCGGGAGATAGAAGGCGCCGCAGCCCTCGCGGCCGGCGAGCTTGAGTTCCTCCGCGAGCTTCGCCACCGTCGCGCCGCCGTGGCCGCCCGGGCCGGACCAGACGAGGACGACGCGCTCTGCCTCGCCGATCTCGTCCGCAGAATCGAGGATGCGGGCGCCGTTGCGGCCGGCCGCCTTGATCCAGAGGTCGACGACCGGCGCGCGCTCGACGACAGGCACGTCGCCGAGGACGACGACGGCGTCGGCGTCGCGGATTGCGGAGAGCGGCAGGCGGAAGCCGTCGAGCGCGCCGGAGACCTCCTCCGGCAGCACCGCCTCGTGCGCGTCCAAGCCGGCGCGCAGGAGCTTGCCGAGCGCGTACGCCTGCTCGACGGTCTCAGAGCCGGAGAGTGCGGTGACGATCCGGCCGCGCGCGTTGCGCAGCAGCGACTCGGCCTCGCCGACGGCGTCCTCCCACCCGATCTCGCGCCCGCGCCGCAGCGGCTGTGTGAGCCGGTCCTCGGCCCGGATGTGCGTGAACGCGAAGCGGCCCTTGTCGCAGATCCAGCCTTCGTCGATCTCCGGGTGGTTGCGGGACTGGATCCGCTTGACCTTCTCCTCGCGGACGGTCGCGTTGATGTTGCAGCCGACGGGGCAGAGGCCGCAGACGGTCGGCACGTCGACGATCTCCCACGGCCGGCCCTCGAAGCGGTACTGCGTCGGCAGCAGCGCTCCGACCGGGCAGAGCTCGGTGACGTTGCCGGTGAACGCGCCCGTGTACGGGAGATCCTCGAAGGTCGTGATCACCGACATCGCGCCGCGGTTCACGGCGACGAGCTGCCCGTCCTCGCTCACGTCCGAGCTGAAGCGCGTGCAGCGGTAACAGAGGATGCAGCGCTCGCGGTCGAGCGAGATCGTCGGCGAGATCGGGATCGGCTTCTCGAACGTGAGCTTCTCGAAGCTCATCCGGGTGTTGCCCGGCCCGTAGCGGAAGGTCAGATCCTGCAGCGGGCATTCGCCGCCCTTGTCGCAGACCGGGCAGTCGAGCGGATGGTTGACGAGGATGAACTCGAGCGTCCCCTCCTGGCCGGCGGCCGCCTGCTCGGACGTGCGCGCCGTCTTGACGACCATCCCGTCCTGCGCGGTCAGGGTGCAGCCGGTCTGGAGCTTCGGCATCCCCTCGACCTCGACGAGGCACATGCGGCAGGCGCCGACCGGCGCGCCGAGGCGCGGCTCGTAACAGAAGACGGGGATCTCGATGCCTGCGGCGAGCGCCGTCTCGACGATGCCGGTCCCCTTCGGGACGTGGACGTCACGCTCGTCGATCGTCACCTTGACAAGCTCGGTGCTCAAGCCAGAGCCTCCGCGTGCGTGTGTTGGTCGGATGGCGCGACGATCCCGTCGAGTGACGACGTGCCGTGGAACGGGCACCCGCCGCCGTCGACGTGAGCGACGAACTCGTCCCGCCACTTGTGGAGGTAGCTCGCGACCGGATAGACCGCGAACTCGCCGAGCGCGCAGAGGACCTTCCCGAGGATGTTGTCGCCGACGTTGTCGAGCAGGTCGAGGTCGGCGCGCGTCGCGGTGCCGTTCTCGATCGACTCGAGGATCTGCACCATCCACCGCGTCCCGACGCGGCACGGCGTGCACTTGCCGCACGACTCGTGCATATAGAACTTCGTCGAGCGGAGGGCGAGCTGCACCATGCAGCAGCGGTCGTCCACCACGATCAGCGAGGCGGCGCCGAAGAACGTCCCGATCGCGCCGAGCGAGTCGTAGTCGAGCGGCACGTCGATCTGGTTGGGCGTCAGCGCGGGGACGGATGAGCCGCCGGGGATCACGGCCTTCAGCTCGCGGCCGTCGGCGACCCCGCCGGCGTGCTCGTAGATCAGCTCACGCATCGGCGTCCCCAGCGGCAGCTCGTAGTTGCCGGGGCGCACGACGTTGCCGGAGACGGAGAAGATCGCGGTGCCGGGCGAGCTCGGCACGCCCGATCTTCGCGAACTCCTCCGCGCCGATCGTGAGGATTGTCGGGACGGTCGCGATCGTGCAGACGTTGTTGATCTGGGTCGGCGCGTAGTAGAGGCCTTGGATCGGCGGGAACGGGGGCCGCGGGCGCGGCTGGCCGCGCTTCCCCTCGAGCGACTCCAGCAGCGCGGTCTCCTCGCCGCAGATGTAGGCGCCGGCGCCGCGATGGACGGTGATCTCCACGTCGCCGAGCAGCCCGGCCGCGCGAGCCTCCTCCAGCGCGGCGGCGAGGATCTCGTACTCCGTCAGGTACTCGCCGCGGATGTAGATGAAGACGTCGGTCGACTCGATCGCGTGCGCGGCGATGAGGCAGCCCTCGATCAGCCGGTGCGGGACGGTCGCCATGACCTGGCGATCCTTGAACGCGCCCGGCTCCGACTCGTCGGCGTTAACGACGAGGTACTTCGGCTTCGTGCTCTTGCGGTCGATGAGCGACGCCTTCCGGCCCATCGGGAAGCCAGCGCCGCCGCGGCCGCGCAGCGTCGCCTTCTGGAGCTCGTCGATCAGCTCGTCGGACGTCATCGCGCGTGCGCGCTCGAGACCCTTGCCGTAGCCGCCGATCGCGCGGTACTCCGCGAGCTTCGTCAGGTCGTGCTTGTCGGTTCCGGCGAGGAGGACGCGCTGCTCAGGCATCGAGCCCCTCGACTATCGCCGCGGCGTCCTCGGGCTTGACGTTGTGGCGGTAGCGGTGGTCGACCGCGACGACGGTCGCGTAGCCACAGCCGCCGAGGCACTCGACCGCGCGGAGCGTCACCTCCCCACCTTCTGTGGTCTCGCCGGCCTTGATGCCGAGCGCCGACTCGAACGCCTCCACCACCTTCTGCGCGCCGCAGAGCCCGCACGGGAGGTTCGTGCAGATCTCGATCGTGTGCTTGCCGACTGGCTCCAGATGGAACATGTCGTAGAAGGTCGCGACGGAGTAACAGAAGGCCGGCGTGACGTCGAGCGCGTCGGCGGTCTCCTCGAGCGCCTCGCGGGACAGCCAGCCGTGCTTCTCCTGCGCGAGCCGCAGCGCCGGCAGCGCCGCCGAGCGCGAGCCCTCGGGATAGCGCGCGCGGATCTCCTGCACCTCGTCGTAGAACGTCGTCATCGGTCGGTGTCCCCCATCACCGCGTCGAGCGAGCCGACGACGGCGATCATGTCGGCCACGAGTGTGTCGCGGAGACAAGTCGCCGTCGCCTCGAGCGCGACGAGCGACGGAGCGCGGAAATGGACGCGCCAGGGCTTCGGGCCGCCGTCCGAGACGAGGTAGCAGCCCGACTCGCCGCGGGGCGACTCGATCGCGGTGTAGATCTCGCCGGCCGGAACACGGAAACCCTCGGTGACGATCTTGAAGTGGTGGATGAGGGACTCCATCGACGTGTGGAGCTCCTCGCGCGGCGGCAGCACGACCTTCCGGTCGTCCGCGATCCACGGCATCCCCTCCAGCCGCTCAAGCTTGTCGAGGCACTGGCTGACGATCCGGTTCGACTCCGCCATCTCGTCCATCCGGACGCGATAGCGGTCGTAGACGTCGCCGTTGGGATAGACGGGCACCTTGAAGTCGACCTGGTCGTAGTTGAGGTACGGCGAGTCGCGGCGCAGATCCCAGTCGACGTCCGAGGCGCGGAGGTTCGGGCCGGTCTGCCCGAGCGCGATCGCGTCGGCTGCGGAGAGCGCACCGATCCCGACCGTCCGCTCGAGCCAGATCTGGTTCCGGTCGAGGATCCCGCGATAGTCGTCGAGCGCGTGCGGCATCCACTCGACGAACTTGCGGGCCTCGGGGAAGAAGCCCGAGGGGATGTCCTCCGCGAGCCCGCCGACCTGGAAATAGCGGGTGTGCATCCGCTGGCCGGTGACGAGCTCGAAGAGGTCGAGGATCGTCTCCCGCTCGCGGAAGCAGTACCAAAACATCGAAATCGCCCCCAGCTCGAGAGCCGACGTCCCGAGGTAGACGAGGTGGGAGTGGATGCGGTTGAGCTCGCAGAGGAGCATGCGCATCCAGGTCGCCTTCGCCGGCGTCTCGATCTCCAGGAGCTCCTCCACCGCGAGGACGAAGACGAGCTCGTTGTTCTGGTACCCGACGTAGTCGATCCGCTCCGGATACGTCACGCACTTCCAGTACGTCTTCGCCTCCATCGTCTTCTCGAAGCCGGTGTGGAGGTAGCCGATCACCGCGTTCACGCCGACGACCTGCTCGCCGTGGAGATCGACGATCAGGCGGAGGACGCCGTGGGTCGACGGATGGTTCGGGCCGAAGTTGACCTGGAGGACGTCGTCGGTCGCCGCGAGGTCGGCGGGGACGTCGAGGATCGTCGGGACGCGCGACGGGATGCGCGTGCCCTCGTAGATCTGCGGCTTGGCGACGGTGGCGCTCATTCGGCGTCCGAGAAGCGGACGGGCTCGCCGCCGAGCGGGTAGTCCTTGCGGAGCGGGTGCCCTTCCCAGTCCTCCGGCATCAGCAGCCGCTCGAGATTCGGGTGGCCATCGAACTCGATCCCCATCAGGTCGAACGTCTCGCGCTCGTGCCAGTCGCACGTCGGCCAGACCGAGACGACGCTCGGCACGCTCTCGCCGTCGTCGGCCCAGCACTGCAGCCGCGCGCGCGGCGCGCCCTGCGTCAGCGCGAGGAGGTGGTAGCTGATCGAGAAGCGCTTCGGCTTGACCTCCGGCAGAACCTGGAGGCCCTGCGTCATCGGCTTCATCAGGTCGCGCCCGGCGGCGGTGCCGATGTAGCCGGAGACGCCCACGTCGCCCCAGCCGAGGTAGTCGGTGGCAACGAGGTCGACGCACATCTCGAAACCGAGGCGGTCGCGCGCGTACTCGCACGCCTCGCGGATCCGCTCGCGCTCGATCGTCACCGTCGGCATGTCGGCCCGTCGCGATGCGAGACGTAGCCCGGCAGCTCGCTCCACTGGCTCACTTCGCGACCTCGTTGCGCTCGTACGCGGGCGGCACGCCCGCGAGGTGCGCCTCGTGCAGGCGGATGATTCCCTCCATCAGCGCCTCCGGCCGCGGCGGGCAGAAGGGGACGTAGATGTCGACCGGGACGATCCGGTCGACTCCTTGGAGGATCGTGTAGTTGTTGAACATCCCGCCGGAGCTCGCGCAGGCGCCCATCGCGATGACCCACTTCGGTTCGAGCATCTGGTCGTAGATCTGGCGGAGCGGCTCGGCCATCTTGTGCGCGACGCGGCCCGAGACGATGAGCAGGTCGGCCTGGCGCGGCGACGAGCGGAACGCTTCCATCCCGAAGCGCGCGAGGTCGTAGCGGGCGGAGACGATCGACATCATCTCGATCGCGCAGCAGGCGAGGCCGAACGTGTCCGGCCACATCGACTTCGTCTGCGCCCAGCGCACCGCCTTCTCGAGCGTCGTCAGCCCGAGCGCGCGCTCGAGCTCGTCGACGCCGAGCTCCTCCTCGAAGTGGGACGGCCCCTTCGTCGGCCAGAGCAGCCGCTCCGACTGGAGGCCGTAGTCGCGCAGGCGCGTTTCGTCGCTCACCAGTTGAGGGCGCCCTTGCGCCAGATGAAGACGTAGGCGACGAGCAGGATGAGGACGAAGAACGCGAGCTCCGAGAAGCCGAACCAGCCGAGCGCGTGGAGTTGCACCGCGAGCGGGTAGAGGAAGACGATCTCGATGTCGAAGACGATGAAGAGCATCGCCGTGAGGTAGAAGCTCACGTTGAAGCGCTGGTCCTTCATCGGCCCGCGCGAGACGCCCGACTCGAACGGCACGGTGCGCGCGCGCGTTCGCTTTGCCGGCCGCTGGGCGAACAGGAACGACATGACCATCATCGAGCCCGGAATCACGAGCGCGAGGACGCCGTAGATCAGAAATGGCAGCCAGCTATCGAGCATCCACACCCACCCAACGGCCGACAATAACAACGCAGTGCAGGCTGCACTTGCGGGTACCGAATCCCCGTAGCGGAGCCTGCACGGGTGTTACAAAGTCGGCTCGATTTCTGCGACGTGCGCCGTTGGTACCATGACCGCGTGGCCACCGTCGAGCGCACCGACAGCATCGTCTCGCTCACGCCCGCAGCGGCGGCGAAGATCAGCGACCTGCTCGCCGGCGAGGAGGACGTCTCCGTCCTCCGCGTCGCGATCGAGGGCGGCGGGTGCTCCGGCTTCCAGTACGGCCTCGGCTTCGACCGCGGCGCCCAGGAGGGCGACCACGAGTTCGAGTGCGAGGGCGTGACCGTCGTCGTCGATCCGTTCAGTGCGCCGTACCTCATGGGCGCCCGCGTCGACTATCTCGAGACGATCCAGGAGTCCGGGTTCAAGATCGAGAACCCGAACGCCGCCTCGTCCTGCGGCTGCGGCCACTCCTTCACCGTCGCCGACGGCGAGGCTCCGGCCGACGCCGCCGCCGGTTGCGGCTCCGGCTGTTCCCACTAGGGACTTTCCCGTATTCGAGACGGCTGGTCGCCGTCTAGCATCGTCCTCGTGGACAGACCTCTCCGCGTAGCCGTCGTCGGCTCCGGCCCGGCCGGCTTCTACGCCGCCGCCGCGCTGCTGTCCGCGGCTCAGCCCGCCGAGGTGGACATGTTCGAGCGGCTGCCGACGCCGTGGGGTCTCGTCCGGCTCGGCGTCGCCCCCGACCACCCGAAGCTCAAGACCGTCTCGCGCGCGTTCGAGAAGATCGCCGAGCAGCCCGGCTTCCGCTTCCTCGGCAACGTCGAAGTCGGCCGCGACCTCCACCACGACGATCTTCTCCGTCTCTACGACGCCGTGATCTACGCCGTCGGCGCGCAGACCGACCGGCGGCTCGGGATTCCCGGCGAGGACCTGCCCGGCTCCTGGCCCGCCACCGAATTCGTGGCCTGGTACAACGGCCACCCCGATTTCCAGAGCGTCCCCTTCGACCTCGACGTCGAGCGCGCCGTCGTGATCGGGGTCGGAAACGTCGCGCTCGACATCGCGCGGATGCTCGCCCTCACGCGCGAGGAGCTCGAGCCGACCGACGCGAGCGACGCCTCGATCGAGGCGATTGCGAGCTCCTCCATCAAGGAGATCGTCATCGTCGGCCGGCGCGGTCCGGCGCAGGCCGCGTTCACGACACCGGAGCTGCAGGAGATGGGCGAGCTCGCCGGCGCCGACGTCTTCGTCGATCCGGCCGATCTCGAGGGCGCCGAGCCGAAGGACACCAACTCCGAGCGGAACCTCGCCGTGCTGCGCGAGCTCGCGGCGAAGGCGCCGCAGGGCAAGCCGAAACGCGTCGTCTTCACGTTCTTCCGCTCGCCGGTCGCGATCCTCGGCGACGAACGCGTCGAGGGGATCGAGCTCGTCCGCAACGAGCTCGACGGAAACGAACGGGCCGTCGCGACCGGCGAGACGGAGACGCTCGACTGCGGGCTCGTCTTCCGTAGCGTCGGCTACCGCGGCGTGGAACTGCCCGGCGTCCCGTTTGCCGGAAGCAGCGGCACGATCGCGAACGAGGCCGGCCGCGTGGGGCCGCGGGTCTACTGCGCCGGCTGGATCAAGCGCGGCCCGAGCGGCGTGATCGGTACCAACAAGAAGGACGCGGCCGAGACGGTCGAGCTGTTGCTCGAGGACGCAGCGGCGGGACGGCTTCCGCAGAATCCCGACGCCACAGCCGCCGCGGTGGACGAGCTCCTCGCCGAGCGTGGCGTGCGCGTCGTCGAGTACGACGGCTGGCGTGCGATCGACGAGGCCGAGCGTGCCGCCGGGGAGAAGGGTGGCCGGCCGCGGGTCAAGTTCTGCTCGTGGGACGCCCTGCTCGACGCGGCCGAGCGCATCGCTCGCTGATCACTCGTCCGGGATCTCCCTCGTTCGAGGGACGACGGAGCGCGTCTTCCGGTCGATGGACCGGGCATGGAATCGCTCGTCGTGGAATGCCTCCGCTGCGGCACCTCGCGTGTCGCCCGTCGCGACGTGTTCAAGCACCTCGAGACGCCGGAGTGCCAGCGCTGCGGCTATCTCGGCTGGGCGCCGCTGCTCGAGGTCGCCGGCGGCGACGACCGCCGCCGCCGCCCGCGCGCGCGCAGGCTCGCCGAGCTTCGCGTCACCTCCGTCGCGTAGTTCCCCGCAGCGACTGTTGGCACCGCTCGCCTAGACTCGCCCTCGTGGCGAGCACGGGCGAACGGCAGGAGCTCTGGGGCGGCGAGACGGCCAAGGCCGTCGCGAACTTCCCCGTCTCGGGTGAGCCGATCCCCGCGTCGGTCGCGCGCTGGCTCGGGCGCATCAAGGGCGCCGCCGCGCGCGCGAACGCGGATCTCGGCCTCCTCGACGCCGAGAAGGCGGAGCGGATCTCGGCCGCGGCCGCGCGCATCGCGGCCGGCGAGCTCGACGACCAGTTCCCGATCGACGTCTTCCAGACCGGCTCCGGCACCTCCTCGAACATGAACGCGAACGAGGTCATCGCCACGCTCGCGGGCGAGGGCGTGCACGCGAACGACGACGTCAACATGGGGCAGTCGTCGAACGACGTCTTCCCGTCCGCGGTTCACCTCGCTGCCCTCGACGAGATCACGAACGACCTGCTGCCCGCCATGTCGCAGCTCGCGAGCTCGCTCCAGAAGAAGGCGCAGGAGTTCGAGGACGTCGTCAAGTCGGGTCGCACCCACTGGATGGACGCGGTGCCCGTCACGCTGGGCCAGGAGTTCGCCGGGTACGCGGCGCAGGTCAGCCAGGGCGTCGCGCGCGTCGAGGACGCGTTGCCGCGGCTCGGCCAGATCCCGCTCGGCGGCACCGCGACCGGCACCGGCCTCAACACGCATCCGGAGTTCGCCGCCCGCGTCCGCGAGATCCTCTCGAAGGAGACGGGCCTCACGATCTCCGCTCCGGCCGATCCGTTCGAGGCCCAGGCGGCGCGCGACGGGATTGTCGAGGTCTCCGGCGCGCTGAAGACCGTCGCCGTCTCGCTCACCAAGGTCGCGAACGACATCCGCTTCCTCGGCTCCGGCCCGCGCGCCGGCCTCGCCGAGATCGCGCTGCCGGAGCTCCAGAAGGGCAGCTCGATCATGCCGGGGAAGGTCAATCCCGTCATGCCCGAGGTCGTCACGCAGGTCGCGGCGCAGGTGATCGGGAACGACGCTGCGATCACGATCGGCGGGATGCAGGGCCACTTCGAGCTGAACGTCTTCGTCCCGCTCCTCGCGCGCAACATCCTCGACTCGGTGAAGCTGCTCGCGAGCGCGTGCCGTCTCTTCGCGGAGAAGTGCGTGGACGGGATCGAGGCGAACCGCGATACCTGCGAGCACTACGCCGAGCTGACGCTCTCGGCCGCGACTGCGCTCAACCCGTACATCGGCTACGACCGTGCGGCGGAGATCGTCAAGGAGGCGGCCGCCTCGGGCCGCTCGCTGCGCGAGGTGGCGCGGGAGAAGGGCGTCGAGGACTCCGTTCTCGACGAGGCGCTCGACTACCGCGCGATGGCCAAGCCCCACCAGCCGTAACTCACGTCGCAAAGAGAAGGGCCGCCCGGAGGCGGCCCTTCTCGCGGAGTGGAACGCTGTGCTCGGGTGCGCCTACGGGCCTACCACCTTGTATTCGTAGGGGATCGAGGCGAGCTCGTCTCCGCTCGCGAACGGCGGGCTTCCATCCGCGAAGTTGATCGTGAAGAGGTCGTCGAGGTTCATCGTTCCCGAGACGGTCGTCCCCGGGCTCGCGGTCGGAGTGATCTCCACCAAGATCTCGGTGCTATCGCCCGGATCGACGGTGAACGGCTCGTACGGACTGCCGGTGTTCTGGAACTGCCACAGGTCACCGGTCTCCGTCTCGACCGTGGAGTCGAAGCCCAGCGTCCAGGCCGATGCGGTCGCGGTGGCCGTTTCCGCTGGGGCGCCGCTCGGCCCATAGGGGCCGATCTCGCTCGGGAGCATTCCCCAGAGCCCGGGCGTGACCTCGCCGCCTGCCGGCGTGAAGTCGAGGCTCGCGCTGTCACCCGACTGCGACTCGACAACCCCCGGAGTCGCGAGCGCCGGCGACAAGTCCGGGTCGCCCGGGAACGGGGAAACGTCGTAGGTCACCGGAGCCGTACCCGTGAGGCTCGTATCGAGCGCGGTCGTGTCGGCCGGCACCCCGTAGACCGGGTAGGTGTAGTCCGGTGGCCCCACTGGCAACGGAATGTCCGTGGCGCTTCCGTTCAGGTCGTTCAGGGTGAGGCTGCCGTAGGTCGACGTCCGTGGGTCGAGGGAGAGCACCTGTTGAGCGTTCGTGTTGTTCGTGTACTTGACGTAGTAGAGGTAGGACTTGCCCTGCACGAGTTTCGTGGTGGCGAATTTCGAGGTGATGCTCGGCAGGTACGCGCCGGTGCTGAGCCACGCGCTGTTGAACTGGATGTTGCCGGTGAAGGGCATCGAGATCGACAAGTCGGGCCCAGGAAGACAGGCTGCAGCCAGTTGAGAACGAGTGTCCACCGGCCGGCCTCGGGGTTGTCCTTGTAGACCGTCAGTGAACTGTTGGCGCTCGCAGCACCCGAAGCCGTAGTCGCCGTCCAGGGCGTAGTTGGACGAGGAGGCGACCGCCTCTCCCTCGGGATCAAGGAGGTAGGCGACGACTCCGTTGTTCGGGTCGGGGATGTTGACGGTCGCGTCGATATCGTGCTGGCTTCCGGGCACGTTGAACGCGTACGTGCTCGTCACCGCTGGATTGCCACGCCCGTTCCCTCCGGTCAGGACGCCGTGGAAGGTGCTGCCAGGCTGGACGAGCGTACGCACGGTCACGGGGATCGTGGTCTCCGTGCCGTCGCTGCTGTTCAGGACGATCGACTGCGCCGCGTCGCCCGGAGCGGACGGGCTCTTCGCCTTGAAGGTGGCGTGGCCCGTGGCTCCGGAGGCGATGTGCAGAGTGGACGGCGAGATCGATCCGGCCGAGTCGTAGGTCCAGGTGTCGGCTGCCCACTGGATCGTCCCGCTGTTCGGGCGGTGGTCGCACTTCCGCGATGAAGAAGACCGCCGTCCACGTACCGGCTGCCGGATTCGCCACCTGGATGTTGGGTAGTCCGCGACGCCTTGCGGGATCGAGTAGCCGGCGTAGGCGCCGTCGGGTGCGTAGAGCGCCACTTGATGACCGAGGAGCTCGGGCTGTCCGGGCGAGATCGGCGTAGCTCGCCGAGACGTTGAGCCGCGACATCGGTGCCATGGGTGTTCGGCACCGAGAACGTCTCCTCCTGGTACGACCTGAAGGAGGCCGTTCTCCCGGTCTGGAACGTATTCGTCGTCTCCGGGCCGCAACCAATCGGTCGACGAGTCGTCGGGTTCATGCAGAAGGAGCCGTTCGTACTGGCGATCTTCGTGGTGAGTGTCCTCGTGGAGAGGTGCACGGTCACCGCCGAGGTACCCGTGTTCGTGACGCCGATCTGCTGCGTCGTGGTCGCGCCGGGGTTCTGCGTGATGTTGATCTGGTTCGGCGAGATCTCGAGGGAGCCAGGGGTCGCGCTCGTCCGGCCGATCGAGGTGGCTTCCTTGACCGCAGCGAGGATGTTGAGCAAGCCGGCGCCCTGCTGCTCGGCGGGAGCGTCGATGTCCGTCGCGGTGCTCATCAGGATCTGCTTGACGAGCGCCGGAGTCGGGTAGGTATGGCTGTGCGTGGACCAGTACGCCTGGATCACGTCTGCAGCAGCCGCCGCGGTCAGCGGCGACGACTCGCTCGTGCCGCCCGACGCGATGATCCCCGACGGGTTCCCGTTCTCGTCGTAGCAGGGGTACATCGAGGTGTTGGTGCTGCACAGCGTCCAGTTGAGGTCACCCGGCGCGACGAGGTCGACCGTGTTGCCGCCGGACTGCGAGAACCCGCCGGACGAGAGGCTCGAGATGTTGTTGTCGATCCAGGTGTTGTTGTTGCTGTTGGGCGAGCTGGCGTTGATTCCGCCGTAGGTGTACTGGTGGTAGGCGCGGAACGTTGTGGACGCTCCTGCGCTGATCAGGTTCGGGTCGGTGGCGGGGGAGCCGATCGTGCTGGTGACTCCGGCATCGCCGGAGCTGACGACGACCGTGACTCCTGCGGAGACGGCGTCGTCGTCGGCGATCTTGATCGCGTCGAGCGCCGAGTCGGGGAAGGGGTTCCCGCCGAACGACTCGTTGAGGACCTTGACGCTGTGGCCCACCGCGTAGTCGATCGCCTGGAGGAAGTTGGACGTCGTCGTGGCGTAGTCGTTCGAGAACACGTCGAGGCCCAGGACGCTCGCGCCCGGCGCCGCACCCGTGACCGTGATGTCACAGCCGGACCCCAGCGGATGCGAAATGTTCACGAAGTTGCTGAGATCGAACTTCGTGTTCCCCTGCGCCGCGATCGAGCTCGCGTCGAGGAACGACTCGATGGAAGCGTCGCCACCGGTATCGGCTGACGGATCGCCGCTGAAGTTCACGTTCGTCACCACGGGGCCTGCGGAGCCGTACGCAATGTTGCGCTGGAAGTCGGCGATCGTGGTGTCGATGCCGCCGGCGATGTACGCGACCGTGATTCCGGCCCCGGTGTAACCGTCCGACCACGCCTGCGGGGCATTGATCACTCCGAGCGCTTCGGGGTCTTGCTCAGGCGACCCCGACGTCCCGCACGGGCCGGGTGTCTCAACATCGGGCACTGGTGTCGCCGGCGTCACCGTGGACGGCGCGGAGAGCGCCGCCTGCTCAGGGAGCACGGGAACGGGAGCTTGAATCTTCTGGTTGGGGAATACCGCCTTGACGGCGGGATTCGCGGCCAACGCCGCCTGTTGCGCGGGGCTCACGGAGGCGTCGATGATCGGAAGCGTCGTGCCGGTGGAGACGTGCGTGGCGCCTGCCGAGAGCAGCTCCTTGGCGAGGGGTGTTTCCCCTGTGCGTAGCGCATTCATCCGAGCCGCAGAGCGCGGGCCTGTTCCGGCCGCTGTGTCGCGCAGCAGCACGACGACGCTCTTCATCGGTCCGCTGGCGTAGGGCATCGCGTCGTTACGAGCGGAGGCCCCCGCTGCGGAGGCCGCGCCGACTCCAATGACGATTCCGACCGACACTGCGGCCAGCGACACCCAACCCGTTGTGGCTGCAAAGCGCTTGGCAAGCGAGTTCTTCGACATGTCTACTCCCCTTCGACCCGTGGCATCCCTTCGACACCAGCTTCGGTGTGGAGCCTACAACGAAGTGAGGGACTCGCATAGGGGTTGCGACCGACCTGAAGATCCAGGATTCGAGACGAAGATCAGCTGATCTTCAGTAGGAGACAGCGCCACGTCCACTTTCTGCGGCGTGCTTCTGCTCGTCGGCGCGGTACGAGCTGCGGACGAGCGGGCCGGAGAAGACCGAGCCGAAGCCGAGCTCTTCTCCCTGCTCGCGGAACCAGCGGAACTCGTCGGGATGCACCCAGCGGTCGATCGGGGCATGCTTCGCGCTCGGCTGAAGGTACTGGCCGATCGTGACGACGTCGACGCCGTTCGCGCGCAGGTCGCGCAGCGTGTCGACGACTTCGTCGTTCGTCTCCCCGAGCCCGACGATGATCCCGGACTTCGTGAGGACGGGATAGTCGGCGATCTCCTTCGCGCGGCGGAGGAGCCATAGCGCCTTGTCGTAGTCGGCCTTTGCGCCGCGCATCTTCGCGTGGAGGCGGCGAACGGTCTCGATGTTGTGGTTGAAGACCTCGGGCCGCGCGGCGAGCACCGTCTGCAGCGCCGCCTCCTCGACGTCGAGGAAATCGGGCGTGAGCACCTCGACCGAGCACTCCGGCAGCTTCGCCTTGAGCGCGCGGATCGTCGCCGCGTAATGGCCGGCGCCGCGGTCGGGGACGTCGTCGCGGTCGACCGACGTGACGACGACGTGCTTGAGCTGCATCTGCGCGGCGGCTTGCGCGAGCCGCAGCGGCTCGAGCGGATCGGGCGGCGACTCGGGCTTGCCGGAGTTGACGTAGCAGTACCGGCAGGCGCGCGTGCAGGTCTCCCCGAGGATCTGGAAGGTTGCGGTGCCGCGTCCCCAGCACTCGGAGATGTTCGGGCAGCGCGCCTCCTCGCAGATCGTGTGGAGCGACAGCCCGTGCACGAGCTTCTGGACGTCGAAGTACTGGCCGTCCTTCGACGGCGCGCGCACCTTCATCCATTCGGGACGGCGAGGACGCTCGGCTACGGGAAGCGATGACTCCACGACTGCGTTCCAGTCTATGTAGCGCAGAGTTCCCGACCGTTGCTACCGTGAAACGGACTGAGCAGTCCGCTTACGAGAAGGAGTCGCATGAGTCGCCATTCCACGAACCCCTGGGTCGTCCTTGTCATCATCTGCCTCGCGCAGTTCATGGTCGTCCTCGACGCGACGATCGTGAACGTCGCCCTCCCGCACATCAAGACCGCCCTCCACTTCTCGAACGCGAACCTGCAGTGGATCATCAACGCGTACACGCTCGTCTTCGCGGGGTTCCTCCTCCTCGGCGGGCGCGCCGGCGACCTTCTCGGCCGTAAGCGGCTCTTCATGATCGGTCTCGTCATCTTTACGAGTGCGTCGCTGCTCAACGGTCTCGCGACCACGTCCGGGATGCTGATCGGCTTCCGGGCGCTGCAGGGCTTCGGCGCCGCGCTCATCTCGCCGGCCGCGCTGTCGATCATCTCGACGACGTTCGCGGAGGGCAAGGAGCGAGCGCGGGCACTCGGTGTCTGGGCCGCGATCGCGATCGGCGGCTCCGCGTTCGGCTTGGTCCTCGGCGGCTGGTTGACGCAATCCTTCTCGTGGCGCTGGATCTTCTTCGTCAACGTCCCGGTCGGGATCCTCGCCTTCTTCGCGGCGCTGCGGATCGTGCCGGAGTCGAAGGCGGCCCACGAGCACAAGGCGTACGACCTGGGCGGCGCAATCACGGTAACCGGCGGGCTGATGGTGCTGGTGTACGGCCTCGTGACGGGCCACACCCACGGCTGGGGATCCGTATGGACGGTCGGCTCCTTCGTCGCCGCGGCCGTGTTGCTCACCGCCTTCGTACAGATCGAGCTTCGCTCGGCGGAGCCGCTCGTTCGCCTGTCGATCTTCCGCGTCCGTTCGCTCCTGACGGCGAATCTGGCGATGTTCCTTGCCTTCTCCGGAATGTTCGCGATGTTCTACTTCAACACGCTGTACATCCAGGACGTGCTCCACTTCGGCCCGCTCAAGGCCGGTCTGTCGTTCCTCCCGTTCACGGGCGGGATCATGCTCTCCGCCGGCGTCGCCTCGAACCTCGCGCCGCGGATCGGCGTCCGGCCGATCTCCATCGTCGGGATGCTGCTGACCATCGGTGGGCTCATCCTCTTCGCCCGCATGCCGCTGCACGGGTCGTACGCGAGCGACGTCTTGCCGGGGATGATGATCGCAGCGCTCGGGATGGGCGCGATCTTCATGCCGCTGACGCTGATGGCCACGACCGGGCTGAAGAACGAGGACCAGGGTCTCGCCTCCGGGCTCTTCAACACGTCGCAGCAGGTCGGCGGTGCGCTCGGGCTCGCGATCCTCACCACCATTGCCGCGAGCCAGGAGCACGGGAACCCGTTCTCGCCCCCCCAGCTCGTGCACGGAGGGCACTACGCCTTCCTCGGCGCCGCGTGCCTCGTCGCGGGTGGGCTCGTCGTCATCCTCGCGTTGCTGCGCAGGCATCACGTCGCGGCGATCCAGACATCACCTGCCGACGCCGAGCCCGTGCTGGCCGAGGCCTGATGGTCGAGCTGCGCTCCGACGCGCGACGCAATCTCGAGCGGGTTCTCGACGCGGCGACGGAGGTCTTCGCCGCGTCGGGGCCCGAGGCGAGCGTCGACGAGATCGCGAAGCGGGCGGGAGTCGGGCACGCCACGGTGTTCCGCCGCTTCCCCACGAAGGACGACCTGATGTTCGCGGTGATCGAGCGGCACGTCGCCGCGTTGCGGGCGCTCGCCGAGGAAGCCCTCGCCTCCGACGATCCGGGCGAGGCGTTCTTCGACTTCGCGCGGCGCGCAGCCGAGCTGGGGATGACCACGCCAGGTCTGCACCAGTGCGTCGTCCACTGCGGCGAGAAGCCGGGCGCAGCCGAGCTCGAGCAGCTCGGCAAGAAGATCGTCGTGCGCGCGCAGCGCGCGGGGGCGGTGCGGCCGGACATCAAGCCGGACGGCGTCGGGCCGCTGATCACCTCGGCGCTGACGGCCGCTTCCGGCGGTGAGTGGCGCCGCTACCTCGACGTCGTGCTCGACGGCCTACGCGCATAGAGTCCCGGCGATGCCGGACTGGTTCGTCACCAATCTCCGTGAGGGCCACTGGTGGGACCACGGGCCGGCCGGCTACGCGCGGATCCTCGTCGAGGACGAAGACCGCCAAGTCGGCGTCAACGTGTTCGTCCTCGAGCCGGGGCAGCCGCAGGCGATGTACCACTGGGAGGCCGACCAGGAGGGATTCCTCGTCCTCGCCGGAGAGGCGCTGCTCGTGATCGACGGCGAGGAGCGGCAGATCAGGCAGTGGGATTACGTCCACTGCCCGCCCGGTGTGCCCCACACGCGGATCGGCGCCGGCTCCGGGCCGTGCGTCATCCTGGCGATCGGCGCCCGCGAGCACCAGAACGGCGAGGGCTGGGGCGGCTACCCGTACTCCGAGCTCGCGATGCGGCACAACGCCTCGGCGGAGGAGGAGACGACGTCTCCCGACGTCGCGTACGCGCGCTTCCCAAAGCGCGTGGAGGGCGAGTTCCACGGGGACTGGCTGCCGTGACGGTTCCGGAGGCGCCTCTCGAGCGCTCGGAGCAGGGCCTCGCTCCGGCCGGGGAGGGCTGGTTCGTCCTCAACGCGAAGGACGCACGCTGGGTCGTCGAGGGGATCGGGCCGAGGCTCACCTTCTTCGAAGGCGGCGCGAGCCGCTTCGAGCAACTCGGGATCAACGTCTCCCTTCTCGGGTCGGGCGAGCCGATGTCGATGTACCACTCGGAGGCCGATCAGGAGGACTTCCTCGTCATCGCCGGCGAGGCGCTTGCGGTCGTCGAGGGGCAGGAGCGGCCACTCACGGCGTGGGATCTCGTCCACTGCCCGCGCGGCACCGAGCACGTGATCGTCGGCGCCGGCAGCAGGCCGTGCGTGATCGTCTCCGTCGGCGCTCGCTCGGCGGGCGAGGACTGGGGCGCCTACACCGTCGACGCAACGGCGGCGAAGCACGGCGCATCGGTCGAGGCGGAGACGACCTCCCCCGAGGTCGCGTACGCCCGCTTCCCGCAGCGGCAGCCGATCGCGTACGAAGAGGGCTGGCTGCCCTAGCTCTTCGCGAGCTGCGCGTGGCGGGGCTGCGGCCAGAGACCCGCGCCGTCGTCCGCGGGCAACTCCTCGAGCTCCAGGCCGAAGACTTCCTCGAGCGCTGCGACTGCGTGCGGCCGCACCTCGTCCACGGTCACCGGCCGGCCGAGCTCGCGCGCGACCGTCGTGAACATCGTGTCCTCGAGCCCGCAGGCCGTGATCCAGTCCGTGAACGGCGCCGGATCGAGGTCGACGTTGAGCGCGTAGCCGTGCGTCGTCACCCAGCGGGTGACGTGGACGCCGATAGAGGCGATCTTCCTGGGCGGCCGTTGGAGCCAGACGCCGGTGAGACCGTCGAGCCGCGTCCCCTCGACACCAAGCGGCGCGAGTGTCTTGATCAGTGCCTCCTCGAGGTCGCGGACGTACCCCTTGACGTCGCGGCCGTGCCGGTTCAGGTCGAGGATCGGGTAGCAGACGAGCTGTCCGGGGCCGTGGAACGTCGACTTGCCGCCGCGGTCGGTCTCGACGATCTCGACGTCGGCTCCGGCCGGAACGTGCAGCTCGGAGTCCTCGTCCGTCCGGCGGCCGAGCGTGACGACGGGCGGGTGCTCGAGCAACAGGATCGTGTCCGGGATCGCGCCCTGCGAGACGGCGCCTGCTAGCGACCGCTGCAGATCCCACGCCTCGACGTACGGCGTCTGGCCGAGCTGGAGGAGGTACCCGCCGTCTGCCACGGTCTCAGGCTAGCGTCCGGGGATGGCCGTTGTCCTCGTCGAAGGCATCACCGACCGGCTCGCGCTCGAAGC
Organism: uncultured Actinomycetes bacterium; assembly: GCA_963737515.1. Classification (GTDB taxonomy): domain Bacteria; phylum Actinomycetota; class Thermoleophilia; order Gaiellales; family Gaiellaceae; genus Palsa-739. The sequence goes on from CAVTSV010000004.1 coordinate 455,904, forward strand.
CGTCGCGCAGCGGCTCGCGCTCGGGTTGGACGGCGTCGAGATCGTCCCGATCGGCGGGGCGCAGGCGATCCGGCGCGCGGCGGCCGAGTACGCGGGCGAGCGCGTCGTCGGTCTCTGCGACGCGGGCGAGGAGCGATGGTTCCGGCGCGTCCTCGGCGACGCGGCGTTCGTCTGCGTGAAGGATCTCGAGGACGAGCTCATCCAGGCGCTCGGTGCCGATCGCGTCCAGGAAGTCGTCGCCGCCGAGGGAGAACTCGAGACGTTCCGCAAGTTTCAGAACCAGCTCTTCTGGCGCGGGCGGCCGGTGGAGGTGCAGCTGCGGCGCTGGCTCCAGAACGGCGGCCGCTATCTCCGCTATCCGCCGCTGCTCGTCGCGGCGCTCGAGCCGGACGAGATCCCGGCGCCACTCGCCGGAGTGCTCACCGCCGCGACGGTTTAGTCCCCGTCGCCCTCCCAGCCCTCGAGCCGCTCGCGCAGGTCGCGGAGGAAGCGTCCCGCGTATGCGCCGTCGACGAGCCGGTGGTCGTACGTCAGCGTGATGTTCATCAGCGGCCGGATCGCGATCACGTCCTGGCCGAGCTCGTCCTCGACGACCCACGCCCGCTTCACGAGCGCATACGTGCCGAGGATCGCCGACTGCGGCTGGCTGATCACCGGCGTGCCGTGGAACGTGCCGTAGCCGCCGGGGTTCGTGATCGTGAATGTCCCGCCTTGGACGTCGTCCGGGACGAGCTGCTTGTTGCGCGCCCTGTTCGCGATGTCTGCGATCCCGCGCGCGAGGCCGAGCAGGTTGAGGCCCTCGGCGTTGCGGAGGACGGGGACGATGAGCCCCTTCCCGTCCGTGAGCTCGACGGCGATGCCGAGATTGACGAACGTCCGCGTGACGATCGAGTCGCCGCGCATCTCGGCGTTGACGTACGGATAGTTGCGCAGCGTCTCGACCGTCGCCTTGGCGACGAAGGCGAGGTAGGTCGGGTTGACGCCGTAGGCCGCCTGGTACTCCTTCTTGAGCTTCTCGCGCGCCGCGACGATGCGGGAGAAGTCGACCTCGATCGCACTCGTGACGTGAGCGCCGGTGTCGAGGGAGCGGCGCATGTGCTCGGCGATGCCCCGCCGCATGGCCGTGATCGGCTCGAGCGTCTCGCCGGCGAGCGTCTCGCCGGCCGCGACGGGCGCTGCAGGAGCCGGAGCAGCCGGAGCCGAAGGAGCTGTGGGCGCAACGGGGGCGGCGGTCTGACCCCCGGACTCGACGAATCCGAGGATGTCCTTCTTCGTCACGCGGCCGCCCTTGCCGGTGCCGGCGACCTGGCTCGGGTCGACGCCGTGCTCGGACGCGATCCGCGCCACGACGGGGGAGATGAACGCCTTGCCGTTGTCGGATGCAACCGGGGCCGGCGCTGCGGGAGCGGCAGGCTGAGGCACGGGAGTGGGCTCCGGGGCTGCCTCTGCTTCGGGCTCAGGCTCGGCGGCAGCAGGCACGGGAGCTTCTCCGGGAGCGCCGCCGATCTGACCCAGCTTCGTGCCGACCGCGACCGTCTCGCCCTCCTGGACGAGGATCTGCGTCAGCGTCCCCGAGGCCGGGCTCGGCACCTCGGTGTCGACCTTGTCGGTCGAGATCTCGAGCAGCGTCTCGTCGGCCTCGATCTGCTCGCCTTCCTGCTTGAGCCAGCGAGTGATCGTGCCCTCCGAGACGGACACGCCCATCTGCGGCATCACGACGTCGACAGCGGTCTCGGTGGCCATTCGACTCCTCCTAGTACTCAGCCAACTCGCGCAGTCCGGCGACGACGTCGTCGACCTGCGGAATGAACGCCTTCTCGAGCACCGGCGAAAACGGGACGGGCGTGTCGGGAGCGGCGATGCGCTTCACCGGCGCGTCGAGATCCTCGAACGCCTCCTCCGCGATCGTCGACGCAATCTCCGCGCCGAAGCCGCCGGTGCGCGTGTCCTCATGGAGGACGAGCACCTTCGACGTCTTGCGCGCCGACTCGAGCACCGCGGGCTTGTCCCACGGCATGACCGTGCGGAGGTCGACGATCTCGACCGAGACGCCGTCTGCGTCGAGCTGCTCGGCGGCCTCCTCGGCGGTGTAGACCATCGCACCCCACGTGATCACCGAGATGTCCGCGCCTTCGCGGTGGATCCGCGCCTTGCCGATCGGCGTCGTGTACCGCTCCTCCGGCACCTCGGCCTTGATCCGGCGGTAGAGGTGCTTGTGCTCGAAGTAGAGGACGGGATTCGGATCTTCGATCGCGCTGATCAGCAGGCCCTTCGCGTCCTCCGGCGTCGCCGGGCAGACGCACTTGAGGCCGGGGATGTGCGCGAACGACGACTCCGGGTTCTGCGAGTGGAACGGCCCGCCCGAGAAGCCGCCGCCCGATGGGAGGCGGACGACGATCGGCACCGGGGTGCCCGCGCGCCAGCGCTGCTTCGCCGCGATCGTGACGAGGTGGTCCCAGGCGCACGAGATGAAGTCCGCGAACTGCATCTCGGCGACTGGGCGGAGGCCCATCATCGCGGCGCCGGTTGCGCCGCCGACGATCGCGGTCTCGGCGAGCGGTGCGTCGATGACGCGCCACGGGCCGAACTCCTCCTGGAAGCCCTGCGAGACCTTGAAGGCGCCGCCGTAGACGCCGACGTCCTCGCCGATCAGGAAGACGCGCTTGTCGCGCCGCATCTCGGTGCGCAGTCCGTCGGAAATCGCCTGCAAATAGGTGAGTTCTGCCATTACGTCGCTCTCACTTGTGGTGAGGCGTGTCGAGGTCTTCCGGCGTCGCGTAGACGCCCTCGGTCAGCGTGGCCGGATCCGGCTGCGGCGACTCCTCCGCGCGCTCGAGCGCCGAGATCAGGAGCTTCTTGACGCTCGCCGCGATCTCGTCCTCCTCCGCGTCGGTCAGCTCGGCGTTGGCGCGGAGCCAGGTGCGAAAACTCTCGATCGGGTCGGACTCGGCCCAGCGCTCGAACATCGGCTTCGGGACGTAGAAGGCGTCGTCGTGGACGGCGTGGCCTTCCATCCGCAGCGTCAGGCACTCGATGAGCGTCGGCCCGCCGCCGCTGCGTGCCTTCTCGATCGCGCGCTTCGCCTCGCGGTAGACGGCGAGGACGTCGGTGCCGTCGACGACGACTCCCTCGAACCCGTACGCCTGCGCGCGATCGGCGACGTGCTCGGTCGCGAACTCGAAGTGCGTCGGCGTCGAGTACGCCCACTGGTTGTTGTCGCAGACGAAGACGATCGGGAGCTGGCGCGTGCCGGCGAAGGTCATCGACTCGTGCGCGTCGCCGCGCGCCGAGGCTCCCTCGCCGAACCAGCCGACGGCAACGCGCGCCTCCTCCCGGATCCGGAAGGCGAGCGCGCAGCCGGTCGCGACCGGGAGCATCGCGGGCAGGTGGCTGACCATCGCGATCATTCCCGAGCCGTTCGTCGGCCATATGGACGTTTCCGTCGCGGCCGCGGGCAGGTCCGTCCACCCGGCCCATGTAGTTCGCGAAGATCCGCCACGGCTCGACGCCGCGGGTGATGTGGACGCCCATGTCGCGGTGGAGCGGCGTGCCGACGTCCTCCGGGGTCATCGCCGTCGCAACGCCGACGGCGGCCGCTTCGTTGCCGCGCCCGGTGTAGAACGAGCCGGGGATCTTCCCCTGCCGGTAGAGGATATGCCCGCGCTCTTCGACGCCGCGTGTGACGAGCATGTTGCGGTAGATGCCGAGCAGGTCCTCGCGGTCCAAGCCGGCCTCGCGCACCTCGGTGAGGGAGCCGAGCGGCTCCGCTTCTCTTGCAATCGCCATCGGCCGGAGGTTATCCGACCCAGGCGTGTGTATCGCCGATCGAACGGAGGCGTTCGCGGGTCGCGTCGTCGCAGAGCGCGCCCGCAACTCCGGCGGCGTAGGCGGCTTCGGGGGAGAGGCCTAGCGACGCGGCGGCATCGTAGTCGCGCGTCAGGTCGGTATCGAACATCGCGGGGTCGTCGGTGGAGATCGAGCACTGCACTCCGGCGGCGACGAGCTGCGGCAGCGGGTGCTCCTCGAGTGATGCGACCGCTCCCGTGCGCAGGTTCGAGAAGGGACAGACATCGAGGACGGTGCCGCGGCCCGCGAGCTCCGCGACGAGGCCGGGATCGTCGACGGCGCGGATGCCGTGCCGGACGCGATCCGCGTGCAATCCCTCCAGCGCGTCGCGCACGGAGGACGAGCCGGCCAGCTCCCCGGCATGCGGCACCGAGCCGAGCCCGCCCGCGCGCGCGATCGCGAACGCGTTCTGGAACGGCTCGGACGGATACTCGAGGCCGCCGATCCCGAGGCCGACCACTCCGCGGTCACGGTACTTGACGGAGTAGCGCGCGACCGTCTCCGCTTCCTCGGCCGAGTAAATGCGCGGAATGTCGGGCGTCAGACGGATCTCGACGCCGTGCAGCTCGAGCGCCTCCCGCGCGCCGTCGCAGTAGCCGTTGAAGACCTCGTCGGTGTCGAGTCCGATCCGAAGCATCGGCGCGAAGATCGCCTCGAGATAGACGGCGCCGTGGGACGCAGCCTCGGCCGCGTAGTCGAGCGTGATCTCCCGAAAGTCGTCGTAGCCCTGCAGGGCGCAAATCGTCAGCTCGAAGACCTGGATGAAGTGCGCAAAGTCGCGGAAGCGGTAGAGCGACTCGAGATCCTCCGGGAGGGCGTAGTCGTTGCGTTTCGCGATCGCGCGCAGCGTCTCCGGCCGCACCGTCCCCTCCAGGTGGACGTGCAGCTCGATCTTCGGGAACGGCGTCACCGGTTCGCGTCGTTGTCGAGCCAGCGGCCGACGATCAGCGACCAGAACTCGGGCTGTGGCTTGTAGCCGAGTGAGCGGTAGAGCTCCTGCGCTTCGCTGGTCTGGAGGCCGACGTGCTGGCCCGGAACCTGTTCGGCGAGCAGCCGCATCATCTGCGCCGCGATGCCCTGCCGGCGGTACGCGGATTGCGTCCAGACATCGACGACGTAGGCGTTGCAGACGCCGTCGGAGAGCATTCGCGCCATCCCGACGACTTGCGTGCCGTCGCGCGCGAACGCGACGTGCTGCGAGTTCTCGAACGAGAGGCGGAGCGCGGGGGCCGAGCGTCCGTTGTCCCAGTTGTCGGCGGCGAGGTTGGCTTTCGCCTCGTCCCAGTCGATCCCCTCGGTCGTTGTGTCGAAGGTCACCGGCATTACGCTTTAGCGTATGGCGAAAGCGGCGGATTGGCTGCGGGAGGAGCGTCGGAAGGTCCTCGGCGATTGGGTGGCGTTTTGTCTAGGTTGCGGCGCTGCGCGCCGGTGGTTCGAGGAGTTCGAAGCTGAGATGCCCGACTCCTGCCCCCAATGCGGCGGCGAGTTGCTGCGGCGCTGCAAGTCGTGTGGCGCGCCATTCTCCTCCATCGCCGTCGTCGACTGCGAGGAGTGCGGCAAGCCCGTGCGCCCGAACGAGATGTTCGGCTCGAGGATCAGGCGTGGCTGACTGGTTCGTCCAGAACGTCCGCAACACCGTCTGGCTCGTGAACGAGAAGTTCGGCGCGCGGGGGTACCTCGTCCCGCCCGAGGGAGTGCAGGTCGGCGCTCGCGTCCACGTGCTCGAGCTGGGCAAGCCGAGCACGCTGTACCACCGCGAGACGGGCCAGGAAGGATTTCTCGTCGTTGAGGGCGAGTGCCTGCTCATCGTCGACGGCGAAGAGCGGCTGCTGCGGAAGTGGGACTACTTCCACTGCCCGCCGGGCGTCACGCACTCCTTCGTCGGCGCGGGAGACGGGCCGTGCGTGATGGTCACGCTCGGCCTCCGCGGCGGCTCGATCCTCTACGCGCGCGACGAGACGGCGCTTGCGCACGGCGCGGGCGTCGAGGAGGAGACGGACTCCCCCGACGTGGCCTACGCGCCGTTCCCGAAGTGGAAAGAAGGCAGGCCCGCTTTCTGGGACGACCTCCCCTGGAACCGCTGAGCCGGCAGTCGCCGGAGGCTAAGCCCGTGGCTTAGCCGGAGGCTCTTCCCGCTCCCCGGCGCGCGCCGCAGGCGCCCGCCGCGGCGGGCGACGAGTTCGCAGCACGAAGCGCAGCCGAGACCGCGCTCTCGGCTGCGCGGAGTTCCGTGCGGGACTAGAAGAGACTGATCTGGGAGAAGCGGATGACCGTGACGAGGTCGTCCTCCGCGACGTCGCGGTTGTAGAGCTGCCCGAGGAAGGTCGCCATCTCGTCGGTGCGGCGGATCTCGGGATTGTCGTGCTCGATCTCACGCGGCGATAGATCGGCGAGGCTCTTCACCTCGACCTTGTCGATCACTGCGTCGAAGACGTGCTCGCGCGGGCTGAATCGCACGCCGCAGAGCACCCGGACGATCATTCCCTTCTTGTACTTCCCGGACTTGTCTCCGAGCCGGATCGTGGCGGACTTGCGGCCGCTGCGCAGCTGGTCGGCGACGAGCGGCGAATAGAAGTTGAGGGCGAACATCGCGCTTCGGCGAGTCTGCCAACCAGCTGGACAGCGCGGGACGGCTGAAGTCGGCTGGACATGCGCCCGCGTCACCTGCTCGGGCGACGTGCAGCCGAGCAGGCCGAGACCGAGCACGATCTCGTCGTTGAGAAGCGAGAGCGCGTGCGCAACCCCACCCTCGCCGTCGACGGCCAGCGCGCACGCGAAGGCGCGGGCCGCAAACGCCGCGCGCGCGCCGAGAGCGAGCGCCTTCAGGACGTCGGTGCCGCGGCGGATCCCGCCGTCGACGTAGACCTCGCAGCGGCCGGCAACCGCGTCCGCGACTTCCGGCAGCGCCTCGAGTCCGGCCGCGACTCCGTCGAGCTGGCGGCCGCCGTGGTTCGAGACCCAGACCGCGTCGGCGCCGTGCTCGACCGCGAGCTCCGCGTCCTCGTGGGTGAGGATCCCCTTGAGGACGAGCGGCAGCGGCATCTCCGCCCGGATCCACTCGAGGTCGCGCCAGGTGAGCGACGGCGTCATCTCGAAGAGGCTCGCGTACGGGAGGTGGAGATCTGGCGGCGGGTTCTGAAAGCCGAGGCGGAGGTCGCGCTCCCGGCGCCCGATGAACGGCGCGTCGACGGTGAGGACGAGTGCGGAGTAGCCCGCCTCCCGCGCCTCGTGCATGTGGTCGAGCGTGCGTGCGCGGTCCTTGAGGACGTAGAGCTGGAACCAGCGCGGTCCGTCCGCGGCGGCGACGAGCTCGGCATGCGTTCGCGTCGTGAGCGTCGAGACGCACATCAGCGCGGCCGCTGCGGCAGCCGCACGCGCGGTCGCGACCTCGCCTTCGGGATCGAGGAGGCGCTGCATCGCGAACGGCGCAATCCCGAGCGGGGAGGAGACCTCGGTGCCGAGCAACGTCGTCGCGGCACTCACGTCACTGACGTCGACAAGCATCCGCGGCCGCAGCTGCCAGCGCTCGTAGGCGGCGGCATTCCCGCGCAGCGTCATCTCGTCGCCCGCGCCGCCTTCGAAGTAGCACCAGACCGCCGGGTCGACCTTCTCCCGCGCCGCCTCGAGGTAGTCGGCGACGTTGATCATCCGAGCCTCGCGATCGCCTTCGCCGCCATGTCGCGTTCGCCGCCGTACGTCAGCAGACGCGGCGCTTCGTCGAGTGGCAGCCAGCGCGCCTCGTCGATCTCGACGCGCATCGCCTCGTCGATCTCGCCGATCCGTCCGCGGCCGGCCCGGAGGAGGAAGAAGCTCACCACTTTGAAGATCCTCTCGCCTTCCGCACCTTCCCATGAAGCTGTGTAGACGTAGCGGATGTCGCCGAGCTTCTCGATGAGTCGGCCCTCGACGCCCGTCTCCTCGCGCACTTCGCGCACCGCCGCCTCGGCCGCCGACTCGCCGGGATCGATCTTCCCCTTCGGCAAGGCCCAGACGCCGTCCTTGCCCCGCGGGCGGATCACGGCGACGTGCGGACGGCCCTGGATCGCCCGCACGACCACTCCACCGGCCGAGAACTCCCACTGCATGGCTAGAGTCCTACCACCTGGCACTTGCAGCACCTGAGTGCCGACCGTACAATGACCCGGCACTCTCCGCCTGAGAGTGCCGAACGAGACAGTGAAACGCAGTCAGGAGGCTTTGTATGAACCTGAAGCCGCTTGGTGACCGCCTGATCGTCGAGGTCCTCGATGAAGAGGAGCAGACGTTCAGCGGCATCGTGCTTCCGGATACCGCGAAGGAGAAGCCGCAGCGCGGCCGCGTCCTCGCAATCGGCCCGGGCTCCCGGGACGACAACGGAAAGTTCGTCCCGATGGACCTGGCGGAGGGCGACGAGATCGTCTTCTCCAAGTACGGCGGGACCGAGATCAAGGTCGGCACGGAGGAGTACCTGATCCTCCGTGAGTCCGACGTGCTCGCCAAGGTCGTCGGAACGCGCGAGCCGGTCGGCGCATCCGCCAAGAAAAAGTAACGGAGGTCAGAAGACAACATGGCTCACAAGGAGCTGAAGTTCAACGAGGATGCACGCCGCTCGCTTCAGCGCGGCGTCGACATCCTCGCCGACGCGGTCAAGGTCACCCTTGGCCCGAAGGGGCGCTACGTCGTGCTCGACAAGAAGTTCGGCGCGCCCACCATCACGAATGACGGCGTCACGATCGCTCGCGAGATCGAGCTCGAGGACGTCTTCGAGAACCAGGGCGCGCAGCTCGTCCGCGAGGTCGCGACGGCGACGAACGACGTTGCCGGCGACGGCACGACGACGGCGACCGTCCTCGCTCAGGCGATCGTCCGCGAGGGGCTGAAGAACGTCTCCGCCGGCGCGAACCCGATGGGTCTCAAGCGGGGCATCGAGGCTGCGGTCGACGCGGTGGTCGAGAACCTCAAGGAGCAGTCCAAGGACGTCTCCGGCCGCGAGGACATCGCTCGGATCGCCGCCGTCTCCTCGCGCGAGCGGGAGATCGGCGACGTCATCGCCGACGCGATCGAGAAGGTCGGCAAGGATGGCGTCGTGAACGTCGAGGAGGGCCAGACTCTCGGCCTCGAGCTCGAGTTCACCGAGGGCATGCAGTTCGACAAGGGCTACCTCTCGCCCTACATGATCACCGACCCCGAGCGGATGGAGGCGGTGCTCGAGGATCCGTACATCCTCGTCGCCAACTCCAAGATCGGTGCGGTCAAGGACATCCTGCCGGTGCTCGAGCAGGTCATCCAGTCCGGCAAGCCGCTGCTGATCGTCGCGGAGGACGTCGAGGGCGAGTCGCTCGCCACGATCGTCGTCAACAAGCTCCGCGGCACCTTCCAGGCCGTCGCCGTCAAGGCGCCGGGCTTCGGGGATCGCCGCAAGCGCATGCTCGAGGACATCGCGATCCTCAGCGGCGGCGAGGTGATCACCGAGGAGATGGGCCTCAAGCTCGAGAACACGAAGCTCTCGCAGCTCGGTCACGCTCGCCGCGTCGTCGTCGACAAGGACTCGACGACGATCATCGACGGGGCCGGCGACACCGACGCCATCAAGGGCCGCATCAAGCAGCTGAAGTCCGAGATCGAGAACACCGACTCCGACTTCGACCGCGAGAAGCTCCAGGAGCGCCTCGCGAAGCTGTCCGGCGGCGTTGCCGTCGTCAAGGTCGGCGCTTCGACCGAGACGGAGATGAAGGAGAAGAAGCACCGCGTCGAGGACGCGCTGCAGGCTGCCCGCGCGGCTCTCGAGGAGGGCCAGGTTCCGGGTGGCGGCGTCGCGCTCATCAATGCGGCGGATGCGGTCCGCGACGACGTCCTCGGCAAGCTCGAGGACGATCAGAAGACGGGCGCGCAGATCATCTTCCGCTCGCTCGAGGAGCCCCTCCGGCAGCTCGCGTACAACGCAGGCCTCGAGGGCTCGGTCGTCGTCCAGCAGGTGCGGACGGCGGCGAAGGGGTTCGGCCTGAACGTCGAGACCGGCGAGGTCGAGGACCTGCTCAAGAGCGGGATCGGCGACCCGACGATGGTCACCCGCTCGGCGCTGCAGAACGCGGCGTCGATCGCGAAGAACATCCTCACCACCGAGGCGGTCGTCGCCGAGGCTCCCGAGAAGGCCGGGGCCGGCATGGGCGGCGGCATGCCCGACATGGGCGGGATGATGTAAGGAGCTCCCAGAGCTCCCTGTAGGAACGGAAACGGCGCCCTTCGGGGCGCCGTTTTCCTAGGGGAGGGAGGGTGGTTCTATCTCCAATGTCGGCAACACCCTCCCAGATCTTTAGTCCCTAATCGCTAGAAGCCGTACCGCTCTTCGCGCCAGGGATCGGCGTCGTTGTGGTAGCCGAGCCGCTCCCAGAAGCCCGGCTGGTCGGCGGAGACGAGCTCCAGCCCGGTCAGCCACTTCGCGCTCTTCCAGAAGTAGTGGGACGGGACGACGAGGCGCACCGGCCCGCCGTGCTCCGCGGTGAGCGGCGCGCCGTCGGCCTCGTAACAGACCATCGCGGTGTCCTCCTCGAGCGCGGCGAGCGGGAGGTTGGCCGTAAAGCCTTGCTCCGCGTGCGCGACGATGAAGCGCGCCGGCGCCTGCGGCCCGCAGAGCGCGGCGAGCTCGCGCCAGTGGACACCGCGGAAGCCGGCGTCGAAGCGGCTCCAGCGGGTCACGCAGTGGATGTCCGTCGTGACGTCCGTCGCCGGCAGCGCGCGCAGCTGCTCGTAGTCGAGCGAGATCTCCTGGTCGACGAGGCCGAAGACGCGCAGCCGCCACGTTGCGAGGTCGGCGCTCGGGATGTCGCCGGCGTGGAGTACCGGCCACTTCTCCGTCAGGTACTGGCCGGGCGGGAGGCGGGCCGGGTCGTATCCTGCTGCACGCACCTTGTCCTCGGCTTTCGAGCGGAAGAGCGGCATCGGTATGCACACTAGATGCCGTGGACATCGCCACGAGAGAGCGCGAATTCGTGCGCGTAGCGGGGCCGGACGCGGCGGACTACCTGCAGCGGATGGTCTCGAACGATGTCGAGGCGCTCGCCCTCGGGGAGGCGTGCCCGGCGCTGCTGCTGACCGCGAAGGCGCGCGTGATCGCGCCGCTCGTCGTGTGGCGGCGCGGCGCGGAGGACTTCCTCGTGCTCACCGAGCCCAGGCTCGGCGACGTCGTTCGGCAGGAGCTCGTGCGGCTGCGGTTCCGCGCGCAGTGCGAGATCGAGCCGGAGGAGCACGAGTCGCTGCTCGTGTTCGGCGGTTCCGACGGTTTCGTGACCGATTGGCCCGGCGCCCGCGAGGTGATCGACGCCGAGCTGTCGCCGACCTTGTCGGCGCAGGACGTCGAGCTGCGGCGGATCGAGGCGGGCGTGCCGCGCTGGGGCCACGAGATCGACGACCGGATCCTTCCGGCCGAGGCCGGCCTCGACGAGACGCACATCTCCTTCTCGAAAGGGTGCTATCCGGGGCAGGAGCCGGTGGCGCGGCTCCACTACCGCGGCCATGCCAACCGCGAGCTGCGCGTCGTCGAGTTGGGAGAAGGCGTCGAGGTCGAGCGGGTGACGAGCAGCGCGGAGCGGCCGGATGGCAGCGTCGTCGCGCTCGCATACGTGCGGAGAGATGGGTCGGAGAAAGCTCGAACCGGCTGAGTGGTACTCCATTCGCCCGGTGCGGAGCCGCAAGCCGGCGACGTACCGCTGCCCGCTCTGCGGGTTGCAGCTCCATGCGATGAGCGACCACGTCCTCATCTCGCCGGAAGGGGACACGAGCCGCCGCCGGCACGCGCATCTCGAGTGTGTGGCGGCCGCGAATCTCCCCGGCCGGCCCGCCGGGCCGGGGTTACTTCAGCGGGCGGCTAGACTTCTTCGTCCGGGGCGCCCGTAGCTCAGGGGATAGAGCACCAGCTTGCGGAGCTGGGGGTCGCACGTTCGAATCGTGCCGGGCGCATGTGCTCTCGCCTCGACGCTTAGCGTGAGCGGGCGGGCTTGTCCTCGCCGAGCCCGACGAACTGGGCGAACTCGGCCGGGACGACGAACTTCGTCGACTCCGACGATCCGATCGTCTTCAGCGCGTCGAGGTACTGCAGGCGCATCGTCTTCTCGTCGACGCCCTTCGCGACCTTGAAGATCGTGTCGAGCGCGAGCGCGAACCCCTCGGCCCGGAGGATCGCGGCCTGCCGCTGGCCCTCGGCGCTGAGGATCGCGGCCTGCTTGTCTCCTTCCGCGACGGTGATCGCCGCCTGCTTCGTCCCTTCCGCCTCGGTGACGACCGCGCGGCGTGTCCGCTCCGCCGACATCTGGCGCGTCATCGCATCCAGCACGTTCGCCGGCGGGTTGATCTCACGCACTTCGACGTTCGTCACTTTCACGCCCCAGCGCTCGGTCGTCTCGTCGAGCTTCGTCTGGAGAGTGGCGTTCATCGCGTCGCGCTTCGAGAGGACGTCGTCGAGCGTCATGTCGCCGACGACGCTCCTTAGCGTGGTGGCCGCAACGTTCTGCGCCGCGCCCGCGAAGTTCTGCACCTTGATGACCGAGTCGACGGCCTCGATTACGCGGTAGAAGATGATGAAGTCGATCGAGATCCCCGCGTTGTCCTTCGTGATCGCCGTCTGGGACGGAATCTCGAGGTAGAGCTCGCGAAGGTCGACGATCGTCGGCCGGTCGACGATGGGGATCAGGAAGACGATGCCCGGGCCGCGCGTCCCGACGACTCGGCCCAGCCGGAAGAGCACGATCCGCTGGTACTCCCGGATGATCCTGAACGGGAAGATCGTCGGCATGACTCCTCCGATCCTACGCCTTAGCTCACAGTCACCGTCTTCGTTTTCGTCGTCGCAGTGATCCCGTACTGGTCACGAGTCGCGACGGTGACCGTCTTCTTGCCGGCCGAGGAGTACGTGTGCGCGAGGCTCGTGCCGCAGCCCGTGGAGCTCGCGGTGCCGTCGCCCCAGCTCCAGGTGCAAATGACCGTTCCGCCGGGAGCGGGATCCGAGGCGGTTATCGACCAGGGGCCGCCGGCCCTCCCATGCGTGGCAGTCGCAGGCCCGCTGATCGCGGAGACCTTCAGGCTCGGGCTTGCAAAGAGCGCCATGCCCGCCGGCGTCCCCACTCCGCTCGGGCCGTCGAAGCCGGTTGCCGCGTCGCACGCCCCCGTCCCCGCGGCCGGAGATCCGCTCGTGCCGTAGGCGCAGTCGAGGACGCCGAAGCCGAGGTCGAACGCTCCGTCCGTGTTGTAGTCGGGGCACTGCGCCGCGCCCTCGCCGTCGCACAATCCGTTGCCGCCGATGGTGACGTCGTAGCCGGCACTCGCCTTCTGGCTGTAGAGGCCGACCGCTGGATAGGGCAGCGAGTGGGCGCCGCCGCCGAGCGCGAACGCGGCTGCCGCGAGCGGAGCGGACAGGGACGTCCCGCCGATCGTCTGCCAGCCGGCCGTGCAGCCCGAGCAGCCGGTGTACGAGTCGTAGATGTCGAAGCCGGTGAGCGGGTCGGCGACCATGGACACGTCGGCGACGAGGCGCTTCCCGGCGCAGCCGGCATTCGCGTAACCGGCGGCGCCGGACTGCCAGCCGGGAGCCGCGAACAACGTGCTGCAGCCGCCGCCGCTCGCGCCGAGCGGCGACTGGAGCGCGTGCTGGTACGCGTCCTGCGGGCCATTGTCGTTCCAGACGGTCTCGTACGCGCGCGTCGGCGTTGCGGACTGCGCGAGGTACAGCGACGTGCCGCCGACCGCGACGACGGTCGGATACGCGGCAGGGATGCTCGGCACGTCGATCGTCCCGTTCCCGCCGAGGAAGTCGTAGTCGTAGTAGCCGTCGTCGCCGGAGGACGCCGTGATCACGACACCGGGATGGTTGAACGCGCTCGCGAATGTCGAGGCGCCCGCTGTCTCCGGCTCGCCAAACGAATTGCTGATCTCGGTCGCGTGGATCGCGGTCGCGGCCGCGTTCTCCGCGGCGCCGAGATTTGCGTCGGAATCGCTGCTCGCTTCGACGAGCACGATCTTGCAGGCCGCGCAGATCGCATGAACGGCCTCGACGTCGAGGGATTCCTCGACCGACCAGCCGGCCGTGTCGTTTACGGGCAGCGACGAGGTGCCCGTCTGGCCGACGACCTTGAGGCAGCCGCTCGCGACGCTGCACGCGGCGAGGTCGTACCGGGAATCGAAGGTCTGAAGGTCGGCGTCGATCCTCGGGTCGTTGTACGCGTCGACGATCGCGACGGTCTGGCCGCTGCCGGTGCCGCTCAGTCCGTAGACGCTTGTGAGGTCCGCCGGCGTCAGCCCGCCGCTCGGGCCGGTCGTCGCGGCGATGGCCGTGAGCGGGCGCGCGCCCGGCGTCCCCCGCTTGACGAGTACCCGGCGCATCGCGTCGCACGTCGCGCGGCGAGCGATCGCGAGGTTCTTCGGCGCCGCGCAGACGGGCACGCCTTTGGCGTAGAGCTGGATACCGCCGGCGGTCGCAGTCGCGGCGGTGACGAGTACGGCCGCCGCGAGCGCGGCGAGCGCGAGTGGTTTGATCTTCATCGCCCGAACGTAGCCAGGCTCGCCGCCGATTTCGGGCCGCGCGAGGGTATTGCGGCGAAGCCTCCACTCGCGCGCGACAATCCCTTGATGCCGCTGTACATAACCGAGGCGGAGGTCGCCGAGCTCCTCACTCCGGCTGCTGCGGTCGAGGCGATCGAGGCGTGCTTCAAGCGCATGGCCGCCGGCGCGGTGGAGAACCGGCCGCGCTACCGGCTCCGGCTCGAGGAGGGAGCGTTTGCCGTCATGTCGGCCGCCGATCTCCAGCTCGGCTACGCCGGCGCGAAGGTCTACGCCGGCTTCCGCGAGGGAGCGCGCTTCGTCGTTCTCCTCTTCCGCGCCGACTCGCCGGAGCTCGTGGCGGTGGTCGAGGCGGACAAGCTCGGCCAGCTGAGGACGGGAGCCGCGAGCGGCGTTGCCGCCAAATACCTCGCGAGCAGCACCGCCCGCAGCCTTGGGCTGATCGGCTGCGGCTGGCAGGCGGAGTCGCAGCTCGCCGCGATCCGCGCCGCGCTTCCCGGCCTCGAGCGCGTCGTCGCCTACTGCCGGAACGAGAAGACTCTCGCCGCCTTCTGCAAGAAGCACGGTGCCGAGGCGGGCGAGAGCCATCGCGACGCGGGCGAGTGCGATGTCGTCGTCACCGTCACGACGTCCAAGGATCCCGTCCTCCGCGGCGAGTGGCTGCACCCCGGCGCGCTCGTCTGCGCGGTGGGCGCGAACGACGGCCGGCGGCGCGAGCTCGACAACGTCGTCCTCGAGCGCGCGGCGTTCGTCTGCTGCGACTCGATCGAGAACGCGAAGCTCGAGTCCGCCGATCTCGTGGAGCCGGTCGAGTCCGGCGTCCTCGACTGGCTCGAGGTGCACGAGCTGCAGGAGATCGTCGCGGGAGAAGTGGCGGGACGGCAGTCCGATGAGGACGTCGTCGTCTTCAAGTCGAACGGGCTCGCCGCGTGGGACATCGCCGCGGCCGCCGCGGTGGTCGAATTGGCGCGTGCCGCGGGAGCCGGACGCGAGTTGTCATAGTCCGGGCGGTGCCCAGCCTCCGCTTCGGCTTCACGCCCTGCCCGAACGACGCGTTCGCGTTCCACGCCGTCGCGCACGGCCTCGTCGAGGCGCCGTTCGACGTCACAGCCGTCCTTTACGACATCGAGGAGCTGAACCGGCGCTCGGCGTCCGGCGAGCTGGAGCTGACGAAGCTGAGCTTCGGCGCCGCCGCGGCCGTCGGTGACCGCTACCGGCTGCTGCGGAGCGGGGCCGCGCTCGGGCGCGGTGTCGGGCCGCTCGTCGTTGCGCGGTCGCCGCTCTCGCTCGCGGAAGCGGCGGCCGGCCGGATCGCCGTCCCCGGCCACGAGACGACGGCCTTCCTTCTCCTCCGGCTCGCGGCGCCCGCGCTCGGCGACGTCGTCGAGCTGCGCTACGACGAGATTCTCGCTGCCGTCGTCTCCGGCGAGGTCGACGCTGGGCTGATCATCCACGAGAGCCGCTTTACGTATCGCGACCACGGCCTCGTCGCCGTCGCCGATCTCGGGGAGTGGTGGGAGAGCGACACCGGCCTGCCCGTCCCGCTCGCGGGGATCTTCGCCCGCACCGATCTCGATCCCGGCCTCATCGCCGCGGCCGACACGGCCATCCGCGCTTCGGTCGAGTACGCCTTCGCGAATCCCGACGCGAGCCGCGACTACGTCCGCTCGCTCGCGCAGGAGATGTCGGACGACGTTTGCGCCGCGCACATCGCGCTGTACGTGAACGAGAACAGCGTCGACATCGGCGAGGAGGGGCTGATCGCGGTCGAACGCCTCCTCGGTAGAGCCACGGCCGCTGCCTAGACTGCGGCCCGTGAGCCGGGCTGTCGTTCTCTCCGCCGTCCGCACGCCGATCGGCCGCTACGGCGGCGCGCTCGCGGGCGTCCGTCCCGACGATCTCGCGGCGATCGTGATTCGCGATGCGGTCGCGCGTGCGGGAGTTCCCGCGGAGGAGATCGAGGACGTCTGGCTCGGCGCCGCGAACCAGGCCGGCGAGGACAACCGTAACGTCGCGCGCATGGCGGCGCTGCTCGCGGGACTTCCCGACTCGGTCGCGGGCGTCACCGTCAATCGCCTCTGCGCTTCCGGCCTTGCCGCAGTCGTCGGCGCGTGTCACGCGGTGATCGCGGGAGACGGCGACCTCTTCGTCGCCGGTGGCGAGGAGTCGATGACGCGCGCGCCGTTCGTGACGCCGAAGGCGGAGACGCCGTTCGAGCGAGCGGACCGGCCGCTCTTCGATACGACGCTCGGCTGGCGGTTCACGAATCCGAAGCTCGTCGAGCTGTTCCCGCCCGAGTCGATGGGCGAGACCGGCGAGAACGTCGCCGAGCGGTGGAGCATTTCGCGGGAGGATCAGGACGCGTTCGCACTCGAGTCGCAGCGCCGCTGGGCCGCCGCCGACGAGGCGGGACGCTTCGCCGACGAGCTCGTCCCGGTCGGTGACGTCGTGCGAGACGAGCATCCCCGTCCCGATACGTCCGCCGAGAAGCTGGCCGCGCTCAAGCCCGCGTTCCGGGAGGGCGGCACCGTCACCGCCGGGAACGCGTCCGGGATCAACGACGGAGCCGCGGCGCTCGTGATCGCGTCGGAGGAGAAGGCGCGCGAGCTCGGCGTCGAGCCGCTCGGCGTCTTCGTCGGTTCCGCCGTCGCGGGAGTCGACCCGCGCGTGATGGGCGTCGGCCCGATCCCGGCAGTCCGGAAGCTCGTCGAGCGCAGCGGCGTGTCGCTCGACGAGATCGACCTCGTCGAGCTCAACGAGGCGTTTGCGTCGCAGAGCCTCGCCGTGATCCGCGAACTCGGGCTTGATCCGGCGAAGGTCAACGTGAACGGCGGCGCGATCGCGCTCGGGCATCCGCTCGGCATGAGCGGCGCGCGCCTCGTCGTCTCGCTCCTGCACGAGCTCCGCCGCCGCGGCGGGCGCTACGGCCTCGCCACGCTCTGCGTCGGCGTCGGCCAGGGCCAAGCGGCGCTCTTCGAGCGGAATCCGTAGAGACCCGCGATGCGGCGTCCGCGTGCCTCCTCGACGATCGGACGGTGGACCTTGCTGCCGCTCGCGCCGCCTTCCCGGGCCTCGCCGACACGACCTTCCTCGATACGGCCTGTGTCGGACTAGCGCCGACGGTCGCGACTCGCGCCGTCGAGGACGTCGCACGGCGCGCGGCGTTTTGCGGTGCACGCGACGCCTCGGAGCACCACGTCGCACTCGACAGCCTCCGTGCCGACGCGCGCCGCGAAGGTGCGCGCCTGCTCGGCGCGGCAGAGGATGAGGTGGCGCTCGTCGAGAGCACGACCCAGGGACTGAACCTCGCTGCGCTCGGCATCCCCTTCGAGCCGGGAGACAATGTCGTGCTCGCCGACCTCGAGTTCCTCCAGGTCGCGATTCCCTTCGCGAAGCTCGTGGAGCGGGGACGATCGCCGAGGTACGCCTCGCCCACCACATCGGCGGGGCGCTCCCGGTCGAGTCGTTCGAGCGCGTCGTCGACGGCCGGACGCGCGCGGTCGTCGTCAGCTCGGTGCAGTGGACGAACGGCTACCGCGTCGATCTACGGGCGCTCGGCGAGCTCTGCCGGAATACAGGGGCGCTGTTCGTCGTCGACGCGATCCAGCAGCTCGGCGCGCTGCGCCTCGACGTCCGTGAGACGCCGGTCGACCTTCTCGTCGCGGGTGGGCACAAGTGGCTGAACGCCCCCTTCGGCTGCGGCCTCCTCTACGTGAGCAGGGCGGCGCAGACGATCGTGCGGCAGCCGTGGTGGGGCTATCTCGCGCTCGACGTCCCCGCAGGCGGCTGGCCGGCGTACTTCGCCGATCCGGATACGAGCCCGCTCCGCCCCTACGACTTTCCGCGGACGGCGGCGGCGCTCGAGCTCGGCGGCACGTCGAACTACCCCGGCGCCGCTGCGCTCGCAGCCTCGCTCGCGCTCGTGAACGAGCTCGGGGTCGAGGTCGTCGAGCGGCGGGTGCTCGCTCTCTCGGGGCGATTGCGGGAGGAGCTGACCGGACTCGGCTTCGACATCGTGTCGCGCGCGGAGGCGCCGTCCGGGATCACGACCTTCCGCACGTCACGCAACGGTACGGCCGACGAGGCGGTCGTCGCCCAGCTGCTCGACGAGCGGATTCTCGTCTCGATCCGCTACACGTCCGGCGTGGGCGGGATCCGCGTCTCGACGCATTTCTACAACGACGAGCACGACCTCGACGTGCTCGTCTCGGCGCTCGCGCGTCTGCGTCAGCCGACGGGCGGGCGGATGTAGATCACGCCCTCGTGCTCGATCGGCACGAACGGCGCGCCAACGCTGAAGATCACGCCCTCGACGTGGTGGAAGAACTCGCCGTCGTCGTCGTCGGCGACCGGCACGAAAATTTCGAGCTCGTCGTGCGGCTGCGCTTCGAGCCCCTCGTCGCGGAGCGCTTGCAGCAATCGGTTGCGATCGGGGATCCGCGCTGCCATGACCTGAACTTGATGCGCCATCTCGCGCCTCCTTGGGTGCCCGCGCCTGTCTGCAGTGAATCCGAGCGCGCGGACGACTGCAACCGCTATTTTCCGCAACCGTGACGGTGACGGCTGGTCAGGAGTACGGCCTCTTCATCGGAGGCGAGGTCGTCGAGCCGGCTTCCGGTGAGTTCCGCGACCTCGCCGAGCCCGCGACGGGTGCGCCGCTCGCGCGGGCGGCGATGGCTGGCGAGGCCGACGTCGATCGCGCTGTCGCCGCGGCCCGCGAGGCGCTCGACGGCCCGTGGGGAAGGACGCCGCCGAACGAGCGCGCCCGTCTTCTCCACGCGCTCGCCGACGCAATCCACGAGAACCGCAAGGAGCTCGCGGAGCTCGAGTCGCGCAACGTCGGCAAGGCGATCTCCTCGGTCAAGGCCGAGCTCGCCGGCGCCATCGAGAACTTCCGCTTCTTCGCTTCCGTCGTCGGCTCGATCGCGGGCCGCTCGAACCCGATCGGCGGCTCGCTGCTGAGCTACACGCTCAAGGAGCCGGTCGGCGTCTGCGCGCAGATCGTGCCGTGGAACTACCCGCTCTTGATGTCGGTCTGGAAGCTCTCGCCCGCGCTCGCAGCGGGCTGCTCCGTCGTCCTCAAGCCGGATCCGCAGACGCCGCTCAGCGTCCTCAAGATCGCCGAGCTGGCAGCCGAGGTTGGCTTCCCGGCCGGCGCGATCAACATCGTCCCGGCGGACGGCCCGACAACGGGCGCGTATCTCGTCCAGCATCCCGGCGTCGACAAGGTCGCATTCACCGGCTCGACCGCGACGGGGAGCGCGATCATGAAGCTCGCCGCCGACGGGATCAAGCGCCTGACGCTCGAGCTCGGCGGCAAGTCTCCGAACCTCGTCTTCGCCGACGCGAACCTCGACGACGCGATCCCGAGCTCGGTGTGGTCGATCTACTACGCCGCCGGACAGAGCTGCGAGGCGCGCTCGCGCGTGCTCGTCGAGGCGTCCATCTACGACGACTTCGTCGCGCGCTTCGCCGAGGCCGCGAAGAGCCTCAAGGTCGGGGATCCGCTCGACCCCGAGACGCAGGTCGGCTCGCTCATCTCCACCGCGCACCGCGACCGCGTGCACGCTTATGTCGAGAAGGGCCGCGAGGAGGGCGCGGAAGTCGTTGCCGGCGGGGAGGGGAACGACGGCGCGGGCGCTTTCTATCTCCCGACCGTGCTCGCCGGAGTCGACAGCTCGATGACCGTCGCGCAGGAGGAGATCTTCGGCCCGGTTGTTGCTGCCATCCCGTTCGAGGACGAGAAGGACGCGATCCGGATCGCGAACGACGTCCGCTACGGCCTCTTCGCCACCGTCTGGACCGGCGACCCGGCGCGCGGGCATCGCGTTGCGCGCGCGATCAAATCGGGGATGGTCGGCATCAACATGCCGTTCACCGCCTTCCCCGGCATCCCGTTCGGCGGTTACAAGCAGTCGGGCTTCGGCCGCGAGCTATCGATCGACACGCTCGAGCTCTATCTCGAGACGAAGGCCGTGCTCTTCTCCACGAGCGCGAAGCCCTTCAATCCGTTCGGGCTCTAGGCAGAGCCTATCCGGGTTGGCCCTGATGCCGGTCGAGCGTGCCGGGGCGATCGTTACTAGATGGATCTCCTCTGGATCATCCTCACGATCGGGCTAGCAGCGGCGATCGTCGGCGTCGTCCTCTGGACGTTCGTCGTCGCGCCGTTCTGGGTACCCCTCCACTCGCACAGCTCGCATCACGCAGCCCCCTTCTCGGCCACTGTCGATGACGGCGTGCGAGCGAAGTCCGGTCCGCGCGCCTAGCCGGCTGCCTCGTCGCCCTGCCAAAGGCTGAACGCGTTGCCCTCGGTGTCGCGGCAATGGGCAAGCCAGCCGTGTCCCGGTACCGGCGACTTCTCCTCCGCCTGCCCGCCGAGCTCGAGCACCTTGCCGCGCGCGGCGTCGATGTCGTCGGTGTCGAGGTAGACGCGGAAGTTGCCGCGGTCGTCCGACGCCATGATCGCGCCGCCGCGGTTCTCGCCCGTCTGGAACATCCGATAGTCCATCTCCGGCGACATCGGCGGGCCGATCTCCCACCCGAAGACGCCGCTGTAGAAGCTCTGCGCGCGATCGGTGTCCTCGGCGCCGATCTCCACGTGCACGACACTTCCTGCCATGACCTACGCTCCTCTCCGTCGTCTAGTGAAAGGACGCGAATGTATCGCGTGACCGTCCTCTACGAGAATGAGCCGGATCCGTACGAGTACGCAGCGCACGCCGAGCTGTGCCGCTGCGTGCCGAAAGGCGTCTTCCGGCACGGGAAGGTGACCGGCTCGCCGATGGGCGACGCCGCGCACGCGTACTACGCCGAGTGGGAGTTCCCGGACAAGGACTCGTTCGACGCGGCGGTGCGCAGCGACGAGTTCATGGCGACCGGCAAGGACGCCTACAAGCGCGGTCTGCCGCAGCCGACCGTCGAGTTCCTCGAGCTCGCCGACTAGGTGCGCCCCCCGGCCCCCTCATCTCATCCCGCGGCGGCTGCAGAGCGGCGCGCTGCGGCGTCCTCGGCCGCACCCATAGCAGCCGCTATGAGTGCTTCCTGCGTCCTTGCATCGCTTGCTCTTCGCGCGCCGCGAAATGAGCAAGGAGACCGGGGGCGCACTGATGCCGGAGGTCGAATTCAGGCGGGATGGCGCGGTCCAGACGATCACGCTCAACCGCCCGGACAAGCTCAACGCGTTCACGCGCGCCGTTCACGACGGTCTGCGCGAGGCGCTGGAGGCGGCGGCGTCGCCGGACGTGCGGGCGGTCGTGCTCACCGGCGCCGGCCGCGGCTTCTCCGCCGGCCAGGACCTGACCGAGTTCGGCGAAGGCGGCGACATCGCTTCACTCCTCCGCGCGACGTACCACGTAAACGTCAACGCGATCCGGGCGCTCGAGAAGCCGGTGATCGCCGCGGTGAACGGCGTTTGCGCAGGCGCCGGGCTCTCGCTCGCGTGCGCATGCGACATCCGGATCGCGTCGGACGCGGCGTTCTTCGTCCCTGGCTTCGTCGGGATCGGGCTGATTCCGGACGCCGGCGGCACGTACTTCATTCAGCGCCTGCTGGGGACGCCGCGCGCGTTCGAGTGGATGACGTCCAACCGCCGGCTGACCGCCGCGGAGGCGCACGCGTGGGGGCTCGTCTCGGAGGTCGTCGAGGCGGATGCGTTCGAGGCGCGGGTGGCCGAGCGGGCCGCCGAGCTCGCGGCCGGCCCGACGCGCGCGATCGCGCTGACGAAGCGGCTGTTCGACGCAGCGTCGACGAACACGCTGGCGGATCAGCTCGAGCTCGAAGCCGAGCTGCAGACCGAGGCGTCGCAGACCGACGACTTCCGCGAAGGCGTCACCGCGTTCGTCGAGAAACGCGCGGTCGAGTTCCGCGGGCGCTAGGCGCCGACGAGCGAGGCGATCTCGGCCTCGCCGGGGAAGCGATGCGCCTCGTGCTTCGAAAAGACGAGTGCGCCGTCCCGGAGGACGTCGAACTGCCCCCGTCCGCCCGGGATCGCCGTCGCGTCGACACCCTTGCCCTTCAACATGGCCGCGATACTCGCGGCCCGCGGCTCGTAGCCGCTTCAGGTCGGGCAGTAGTGGATCTCGACGGTCATCGTGGAAATCGTAGGCCCAGGATGGGACACTGTGCCCATGGATCATCCCATTCGGCTCGTCGTCACTGACGACCTCAAACGGAGTCGCCTCACCGTGTTCTTCCGCTTCCTGCTCGTCATCCCCCACTTCATCTGGCTCTACCTGTGGGGAATCGCTGCGACGATCGTGCTGCTGATCGCGTGGTTCGCGGCCCTGTTCACCAAACGCGTCCCGCAGGGGTTGCACAATTTCCTCGCCGGCTTCGTCCGCTACCAGGTGCACGTGTTCTCGTACCTGTCGCTCGTCGCCAATCCGTATCCGGCGTTCTCGGGCTCCGCGGCGTACCCGGTCACGGTGGAGATCGCTCCGCCCGCCGAGCAGGGCAGGCTCAGCGTGTTCTTCCGGCTGCTGCTTGCATTGCCGGCGCTCCTCCTCTCGGGCGTCCTCAACTACCTCACCGAGCTGGTGGCGATCTTCGCCTGGTTCGTCGCGATCTTCATGGGCCGGATCCCGGAGGGGATGCGGAACCTGCTCGCGTTCAGCGTCCGCTACCACGCGCAGACGCAGGCGTACGTCTACCTGCTGACGGGCAAGTACCCGAGCTTCAACGTTCCGTTGGAGGGCTAGCCGCTAGATCGTCTTGAACTGCTCGAACGGCTGCCGGCAGCTTTCGCAATAGCGGAGCGACCGGCACGGCGTCGGGCCGAAGATGTTCTCCAGGCGGGTGTCCGTCGAGCCGCAGTACGGGCAGCGATGGACGCTCGCCTGGAGCTGGACGAGCTTCGGCGGCCCCGCCTCCCGCGGCGGTGGCGGCGCGAACCCCGCCTCGCGGAGCTTTTCGCGGCCGGCCGGCGTGATCTTGTCCGTCGACCACGAGTCGTCCTGGATGACGTCCACCTCGGCGCCGGGCACCTTCTCCTCGATCGCGCGCTTCATCGCCTCGAG
Organism: uncultured Actinomycetes bacterium; assembly: GCA_963737515.1. Taxonomy (GTDB): domain Bacteria; phylum Actinomycetota; class Thermoleophilia; order Gaiellales; family Gaiellaceae; genus Palsa-739. The sequence continues at coordinate 479,291 of CAVTSV010000004.1, forward strand.
CGCGGGACAGCCGAGGAAGGTCGGCGTGAACTCGATCCGGACGTGTCCGGCCTGGACGTCGACCGAGCGGATTACTCCGAGGTCGACGAGCGAGATGACGGGAATCTCGGGATCGGGGATCTCCTCGAGGAGCTCCCAGACCTCGGCTTCCGCTACCACTGCGTCCCGGCCGGAGCGGAGCGGCGCACCATCGTCATCTCCTCCCACATCGGGGCGAGGTCCTCGGTGTGGGTGCCGCGGTCGACCGGCTCGACCTCCGCGAGCCCGACGCGCTCGACGAGTTCGCCGCGCAGCTCGGGCGGGAGAACCCCGAGCGCGTACGGCCAGAGCTCCGCCACTGCTTCCTGGAAACGAACCTCGCCGCGCAGCCGGTCGTGCCACATCTCGGCGTGCATGCGGTGGTACGCCTCCTCGCGGTCGATCTTCGCCGCGAGGCCGGCGACCTGGGGATCGGGATCGTCCTTCAGCGCCGCGATCCGGATCTCGTCCGCCGTTTCGTAGAGCCAGCGGCGGGCGATCGTGTGCGCCCAGTCGAGGAGGTGGAGCTCGACGAGCGGCGCGCAGCGGTAGTCCTCGAGCGCGCGGTCGAAGGCGAGCGCGTCGGCGTCGCCGTCCTCGCCCACAAGCAGTTGGTACACGGCGCGCGCGTGGCCGATCTCGTTCTGGGCGATGGAGGAGAAGGCGACGTCCTCCTCGAGCATCGGCGCGATGCCCGTCCACTCCGACTCGTGCCAGCCGAGGAAGAGCTCGTCGTCGGCGAGCTCAAGCAGTGCCTGCTCGTTCACGAGCCTCCTTCAGCCGGGCCTTGATGGAGTAGCCGTCGACGCGGCGGTACTTGAGGTCGAACTCGTCGGCCCAGTCCTCTACGTCGCGGATCGCGTCGCGCGGGACGAGCCACAGCGCGACCGACTCGCCGCGGCGGCCGTACTGCTCGCGGGCCCACGCCTCCGCGAAGTCCGCGTCGGGAGCGACGACCGAGCCGGCGTGCTCGAACGGCTGCCCCTTCCGTTCGCGCCTGAAGACCTCCCACTCGTTCATGCAGCCAGGACGGCGTCGCGCACCCACTGCTCCTGCTCGAGGAAGTGGCGGCGGAAGGCGAGTCGCTCCTGAGTCTTCGGGCCATGGCCGGTGACGACGTGCTTGAGCTCGTCCCAGTCTGGCTCGGTGTACTCCCAGACGCCGTCGTCGCGCTTGCGGAGCTTCGGGTCGTGGAGCTTTAGCCCGAGCTCGAGGATCTGGGGCACGTAGCCGTCGAGGAACTGCTGGCGCGCCTCCTCGTTGCCCTGCGACTTGATCCGCCACAGGTACATGGGGTCCTCGTCCTTCGGGATCGGGTTCCCGTGGAACTGCATGAGCGGCCCCCACCAGCGGTCGAGCGCCTCCTGCACGAGCCCGAACTGCTCCGGCGTCCCCGTGACCATCGCGAGGATCACGTCGCGGCCGTGGAGGATGTGGAACGACTCCTCCCAGCAGATCTTCTTCATGATCCGCGCGTACGGCGCGTACGAGCACTTCAGCAGCGCCTTCTGGCTGATGATCGCCGCAGCATCGACGAGCCAGGCGATGACCCCGACGTCTCCCCACGTGTACGTCGGGTAATGGAAGACGTTGTGGAACTTCGCCTTGCCCGAGATCAGGTCGCCGAGCATCTGGTCGCGCGGCTTGCCGAGATCCTCCGCCACGCGGTAGATGAGCTGCGCGTGGCCAACCTCGTCTTGCACCTTCGCCGTCAGCGCGAGCTTGCGCTGCAGCGTCGGGGCACGGAGGATCCACTCGCGCTCGGGCAGGACGCCCATGAGCTCGGAGTTGCCATGCATCTCGATGAACTTGATGAGCTTTGCCCGGTAGTCGTCGGGCATCCAGTCGGTCGTCTCGACCTGTCCGCCGGACTGGACGTACTCGAGAAATGCCTGCTCGTCGTGGGGAACTTCGACTGCGGCCACGCGCACCACCTTCCGAACGATCGTTAGCCTCCGCAGTGTAAATGTCCGCCCGCCGTTCCGAGCTGACGCGCGCCGCGGCCCGTCTCTTCGCGGAGAAGGGCTACCACGGCACGTCGATCGGCGACCTCGCCGAGGCGATGGGCGTGCAGAAGGGATCGGTGTACGCGCACATCGAGTCGAAGGCGGATCTGCTCTGGGAAGTCGCGCGCGAAGGATCCGAGGCGTTTCACGCTGCGCTCGACTCCGTTCCGGACGAGGGACCGGTGCTCGACCGGATCCGCGCCGCGCTCCGTGCGCATCTGCGGGTCGTCGCGGAGCAGCTCGACATCGCGACTGTCTTCGTGCGCGAGTGGCGCTATCTCGAGGGCGAGCGGCGGCAGGAGTTCCTTGCCGAGCGCCGCCGCTACGAGGAGCGGTTCCGCGCCCTCTTCCGCGAGGGTCGCGAGCTCGGCGAGCTGCGCACCGACCTCGACGACGCGACCGCCGCGCTCCTCGCGCTCTCGGCCGTGAACTGGGCGTATACGTGGCTCCGCCCGGGCCGTGCTGCAAGCGCCCCCGGCGAAGCCGCGGGCGCGCGGCGGGAAGACCGGGCGGCCCCCGGCCGCCCTCGGGAGACGGACGAGCTGGCCGACCGCTTCACTGCCTTGCTGCTCGACGGCATGCGGGGCTACGCCAGCCGGTGAGGATTTCGCTCGTCGTCAACCCGTTCGCGACGCGCGTCAGCGAGGAGCGGCTCAAGAACGTTCGCGCGGAACTGGCGCGCGCGGGCGAGCTCGATGTCCTCCTCACAGAGCAGCCGGGACACGCGACGGAGCTCGTCAGCGCCGCGTGCCGGGACGGCGCCGACGCGATCGTCGTCTTCTCCGGCGACGGCGGCTTCAACGAGGCGCTGAACGGGCTCGAGCGGGACGTGCCGGTCGGGTTCCTGCCGGGCGGCGGGACGAGCGTGCTCGCGCGCGCGCTCGGATTGCCCACCGATCCGGTCGAGTCGGCGCGGCGGCTCGTAGAGGCGCTCGCCGCGCAGCGGACGCGCCGGATCTCCGTCGGCCGCGTCAACGGTCGCCGTTTTGCTTTCGGTGCCGGGGTCGGGCTCGACGCGGACGCGGTTCGCCGCGTCGATGCACTCGGACGCCGCGCGGACGGGAAGCGTCCCGGCGACTTCGCCTTCGCACTGGCCATCGTGCGGGCGCTTGCCGCCCAGCGCGGTCACGTCGAGCCGCAGCTCGACGTCGGCGGCCTCGGGCGCGCGGCGACCATCTTCGTCGCGAACGCCAACCCGTACACGTATGCAAAGCGGCTGCCGCTGCCGATTGCACCGGAGGCGGACTTCGAGCTCGGTCTCGACATCGTTGCTCCCATCCGGATCCGCCGCCGCACGCTTCCGGCCAACGCCCTCCGCGTCCTCACCGGTCGGGTGCGCAGCGGCCCCTACCTCTACGGTCACGACCTCGACCGGATCGAGGTGCGCTGCGACGCGCCGCTGCCGTTGCACGCCGACGGCGAGGATCTCGGCGACGTCGAGTCGGCCGTCTTCGAGGCGGAGCGCGCGGCCGTCTCCGTCCTGGTCTGAGTAACGTTCCGCCGTGGCCAAGGTCGCGTCAGACGAGTTCGAGCTCCGTCGCGTGCTTGACGAGGAGCGCGAGGTCGACGGTCTCGCGGGAGAGGATCTCCTCGCGATTTACCGCTCGCTGATCCTGCTCCGGACGTACGACGAGCGGTCGGTCGTCTTCCACCGCCAGGGCCGCATCGGGACGTACGCGATCTTCTGGAACCACGAGGCGATGCAGGCCGGTTCGGTGCACGCGCTCGACGCCGGCGACTGGATCTTCCCGAGCTACCGCGAGTCGGCGATCGGGCTCTTGCGCGGGGTGCCGGTGAGCACCGTTCTCCAGTGGTGGCGCGGCCATCCCGCCGGCTGGTGGAACCCCGCCGACTACCGCGTCGCGTCGATCTCCGTTCCGATCGCGACGCACGTGCCGCACGCCGTCGGTCTCGCCTGGGGCGAGAAGCTAAAGGGGAACTCGACCGTCTCCATCGCGTACTTCGGCGACGGCGCGACGAGCGAGGGCGCCTTCCACGAGGGAGCCAACTTTGCGGGTGTGATGCAGGCGCCGGCGATCCTCTTCTGCAACAACAACCAGTGGGCGATCTCCACGCCGCTCTCCGCGCAGACCCGCGCCGACACGCTCGCCGCCAAGGCGGCCGGCTACGGGATGCCGGGTGTGCGGGTGGACGGAGGCGACGTGCTCGCCGTGTACGAGGCGACACGCGAGGCGGTCGAACGCGCCCGCTCGGGCGGCGGGCCGACCCTGATCGAGGCGGTCTCCTACCGCGCCGCGCCGCACGCAACCGCCGACGATCCGCGCGCCTACATCGACATGGAGCGCGTCGAGCAGGAGCGCGCGAACGAATGCGTCGGCCGCTACGAGCGCTACCTCCGCAAGCTCGGCGTCCTCAACGCGCAGACGGAGGAGGAGATCCGCGGCGAGGCACTCGAGCGGATGCGCGCGGGGATCACCGAAGCCGAGGCCGAGCCGAACGCCGATCCGGAGCTCGTCTTCGACAACGCGTACGTCTTGCCGCCGCCCGGTCTGCGCGAGGGTTGGGATGGCTGAGCTCTTCCTCGTCGAGGCCGTGAATGACGCGCTCCACGTCGAGCTCGCGCGCGACGATTCGGTGATGGTCATGGGCGAGGACGTCGGCCGTGCGGGCGGCGTCTTCCGCGCGACCGCCGGGTTGCGCGACCGCTTCGGCGAGAACCGCTGCGTCGACACGCCGCTCGCCGAGGCGGGAATCCTCGGCAGCGCGATCGGTCTCTGCATGGCCGGCTGGAAGCCGGTCTGCGAGATGCAGTACGACGCGTTCTCCTATCCCTGCCTCGACCAGCTGATCACCCACGTCGGCCGCTACCGCTGGCGCACGGGCGGGAAGATGGAGTTCCCGCTCGTTGTGCGGATGCCGTACGGCGGCGGCGTGCGCGCGCCTGAGCTCCACGACGACTCGCCCGAGGCGTACTACGTCCACACGCCGGGCGTGAAGGTCGCGATCCCGTCGACGCCCGCCGACGCGAAGGGGCTGCTCGCCGCCGCGATCCGCGACCCCGATCCCGTCGTCATCCTCGAGCCGAAGCTCATCTACCGCGCCGAGAAGCAGGAGGTGCCCGAGGGCGAGTACGTCGTCCCGCTCGGTCAGGCGCGCCTCGCGCGCGAGGGGACGGACGTCACGCTGGTCGCGTACGGCGCGATGGTTCCCCTCTGCGAGAAGGCTGCGGACGCGCTCGCCGGCGAGGCGTCGGTGGAGGTGCTCGACCTCCGCTCGCTCCGCCCGCTAGACGAGGACGCGCTGCTCGCGTCGGCTGCGAAGACGGGCCGTGTCGTCATCGTGCAGGAGGCGCCGCGCACCGCCGGCTTCGGCGCCGAGATCGCGGCGATTCTCGCGGAGAAGGCGATCCTCGATCTTCAGGGCCCGGTTCTCCGCGTGACGGGCTTCGACGTCCCGTATCCGTACTGGAAGCTCGAGGATCACTACATGCCGTCGGTCGAGCGCGTCACGGCCGCGGCGCGAAAGCTGCTCGGGTTCTGAACGCGCGCGGCTGGTTCTCCCGCGACTACGCGCCGGTCGCCTCTGTCGATCCCGGCGAGCCGGTCACTTTCCCGGCGCTCAACGCCGGCTGGTCCTGGGACGCGGACGTCGAGCCCGACCGGCCCGAGGGCGCCGGTCACGCGCTCTATGGCCCCATCGAGGTCCGCGGCGCACGCGCCGGGCAGACGCTCGCCGTCCGGATCGACGAGGTCGTCCCGCGCGACTGGGGAAGGACGTGGGCGCTCGGCGAGACGTTCACGTGGGCGCTCGAGGGCGATTGGTGGAGGCTCGGGCAACACAGCGTCCGGTCGGCGCCATTCCTCGGCGTAATCGGGATGCCGCCGCCGGAACCGGGCGAGCACTCGACTACGCCGCCCCGCCGCTGGGGCGGGAACATCGACTGCAAGGAGCTCGTCGCCGGCACCACTCTCTACCTCCCGATTCCCGTCGACGGCGCGTGGCTGATGGCCGGGGACGGCCACGGCGCCCAGGGCGACGGCGAGGTCTCCGGCACCGCGATCGAGTGCCCGCTCGAGCGCGCGACGCTCACGCTCGACGTCGACGACCGCGAGCTCCGCTCGCCGATCGCCCGCACCGCCGACTCCTGGCTCGCGTTCGGCTTCGACGCGGATCTCGACCTCGCCGCCGACCAGGCGATCGAGACGATGCTCGAGCTGATGGAGCAGGAGCTCGGGGTCTCGCGGCCGGAAGCGCGGGCGCTCGCGAGCGTCTCCGTCGACCTCCATGTGACGCAGGTGGTCAACGAGGTCAAAGGCGTCCACGCAATACTCCGCGCGTGAGCTACGAGTTCAAGCTGCCGGATCTCGGCGAGGGCCTGACCGAGGGCGAGATCGCCCGCTGGCTCGTCGAGGAGGGCCAGGAGATCACCGAGGACGCGCCGCTCGTCGAGATCGCGACCGACAAGACGACGGTCGAGATCCCGTCGCCCGCCGCCGGGAAGGTCTCGCGGATCCTCGTCGAGGAAGGCGCCGTTGTTCCGGTCGGGACGGTGCTCGTCGTGATCGGCGGCGGCAGCGCGCCGGCGCTGGCGCCTGCGCCGAAGGAGTCGGCTCCGGCGAAAGCCGCCGGCGAGAAGGTCCGCGCGACGCCGCTCATCCGCAAGGTCGCGGCTGAGCTCAGCGTCGACCTCGCGAACGTGACCGGGAGCGGCCCGCAGGGACGGATCACGGAGGAGGACGTGCGCGCTGCCGTCTCTTCAGGACACGTCCCGGTACCAGGTACCGGGACTGGTCTCGAAGGGACACGTATCCAGCTGCACGGCGTCCGGCGCGTGATGTTCGAGCACCTGACGCGCGCGCACGAGATCCCTGCCGTGACCTGGGTCGAGGAATGCGACTTCTCCGGCGTCGAGCTCAAGAAGCTGCTCGCGCTCGTCCTCCAGGCAGTCGTCGAGTCTCTGCAGGAGTTCCCGGAGCTCAACGCGCGCGTCGAGAACGGCGAGCTCGTGCTGCTCGACCGTTACGACCTCGGCATAGCCGTCCAGACCGAGCAGGGCCTCGTCGTCCCAGTCGTCCACGGCGCCGACACGCTCTCACTCGACGAGCTCGACGCGGAAGTGCGGCGCCTCGCCGAGGCAGCACACGCGGGGACGCTGAAGCCGGAGGAGCTGCGGGGCGGCACGTTCACGATCACGAGCGCGGGCAAGGCCGCGGGGCTCTTCGTCACCCCGCTCATCAATCATCCGGAGGTCGCGATCCTCGGCATCCACCGGATCGACGAGCGCGCCGTCGTTCGCGACGGCGAGGTCGTCGCGCGTCCGATCGGGAACGTCTCCGTGACGTTCGACCACCGCGTCATCGACGGCAAGCGCGCAGCCGACTTCGGCCTCGCTGTAATCGAACGCCTGCAGAACGGCTGAGGCGCGATGCCGAAGAAGCTCGTCCTGATCGTGGTGGACGGGATGACGCCGGACGCGTTTGAGCGCGCGGTCGACGGCGGCCGGGCGCCCGCGCTCTCCTTCCTCGCCGCGCACGGCGAGTACCGCCGCGCGACGTCCGTCTTCCCCTCGCTCACGCCGGTCTGCCTCACCTCGATCGCGACCGGCGCCGGCCCCGACGTCCACCACATCCCGTCGCTGGCATGGTGGAACCGGGAGGAGAAGCGGATCGTCGAGTACGGCTCCTCCTTCTCGGCGCTTCGGAAAGCCGGGTTCTCGCAGTCGGTGATCGACACGATCGTGTACATGAACTCGCGCCACCTCGCGCGCGAGGCGGTCACGGTGTACGAGGCGCTCGAGGACGCCGGCTTCGTCGCGGCCGCCGTCAACATCACGTGCTACCGCGGTAGGCATCGCCACGTCCCGACGTTTCCCGGTCTGACCCGCGCCGTTTACGGGCCGAGCCGCTTCTTCTTCTACGGGCTCTACGAGTCGGACCGGACGGGCGCGCCGTTCGCCGGCCGCAGCCGCCGCGCCGGCTCCACCGATGCGTACGCGGCGGGCGCCGGGCGCTGGCTCGTGACGCGCGACGGCTTCGACTTCCTCGTCTACTACCTCTCCGATTACGACTTCGCATCGCACGCGCACGGGCCGGAGGGAGCGGCGGACGTGGCGCTCGAGCGCACTGACGCTGCGATCGGCGCGCTGCTCGACGCGGCGGGCGGGCCGGATGAGTTCCTCGCCCGCTACGCCGTGATCCTGCTCTCCGATCACGGTCAGACGGCGGTCGAGAAGGCCGCGCGGCTGGAGCCGGCGTACGCGGATCTCGCCGATCAGGTCGTCGTCACGGCCACGAACCGCGCCGGCCAGGTCTATCTCCTGCCGGGGGCGCGCGTCGACGCCGCCGAGCTCGCCCGGCGTCTCGACAAGGAGCCGGCGGTCGACGTCACGCTGCGGCGTGAGGGCGACGAGGCGATCGCGCGCCGCGACGGCGAGGACTTCCCGGTGGACGAGCTCGAGCATCCGGACGCTTCGTGGCGCGTGCGCTCCGCGCTCGCGAATCCGAACGCCGGCGAGCTGCTCGTCTCGGCGGCGGAGGGCTGGGAGCTCGCCGATCTCGGCGGCCGGCACCACGCGGGCGGAGGGAGCCACGGCTCGCTCGTCGCCGGCGACTCGTACGTCCCGCTGCTCACGATCGGCATCGACGCCGCTCCCGCCCGCATCACGGACGTCGTGCCCGCGGTGCTCGCCCACTTCGGAGTCGCGCGTGGCGACTGAGGCGAGAGAGTGGATGGTCGAGCGGCAGCTGCGCGGCCGCGGGATCGAGGACGAGGCGGTGCTCGAGGCGATGGGCCGCGTGCCGCGCGAGCTGTTCGTGCCGGAGGAGCTGCGAGACGAGGCATACGCCGACGCCGCGCTCCCGATCGGCGGCGGCCAGACGATCTCCCAGCCGTACATGGTCGCGCTCATCTGCGAGCAGCTCGGGCTCCACGGGACGGAGCGCGTGCTCGACGTCGGCACCGGCTCCGGCTACCAGGCCGCCGTCCTCGCCGATCTCGCCGCCGAGGTGCACACGATCGAACGGATTCCGGAACTCGCGGAACGCGCCCGCGCCAACCTCGCTGCGGCCGGGTACGCGGACCGCGTTCAGCTCCACGTCGGCGACGGAACTCGGGGCCTGCAGGAGCACGCGCCCTACGCGGCGATCGCCGTCGCGGCGGCTGCGCTCGAGCCTCCACCCGCGCTCTACGAGCAGCTCGAGCCGCGCGGACGCCTCGTCGTTCCGGTCGGTGGCTCCGTCGGGCAGTGGCTCGAGGTCGTCGTCCGGACGCCGGAAGGCCCGGCCGTCCGACGCAGCGTTCCGTGCAGATTCGTGCCGCTCGTCGCAGGCGGCTGGGCTACCCTCGCGGCGGAGTGACCGCCTAGTGGAACCTGCCGGAACTCGGCCCCGGTCGCGGTTCGCTCGCTCGATCCGCTCCGGCCGCAACTGGCAGCAGCTGGGCAAGTTCGGTGTGGTCGGCGCTCTCGGCTACGCGATCAACCTCGCCGTTTACCACACGCTCCTCCACTCCGGTCTACATTTCCTCGCCGCTGCGACTGTTTCGTTCCTCGTCGCAGTGACGAGCAACTACACGTGGAACCGGATCTGGACGTTCCGCGAGCAGCGCGGTCACATCGGTGTTCAAGGGTTGCGCTTCTTCCTCGTCGCCCTCGCGGCGCTCGGCGCGAACCTCGTCATCCTCGACCTTCTCGTGAGAGTCGCCGGCGTGGGCAAGTTCGGGGCGAACGCGATCGCGATCGTCCTCGTGATGCCGCTCAACTTCGTCGGCAACAAGCTCTGGTCGTTCCGGAGGCGCAGGACGTAGCGTTCGCGAGGTGAGGCGCCGTCTCTTCCTCGCCGTCGCCCTGCTCGCTCTCGTCGTCGCGCCTCCCGCCGCCGCTGCGGGGCGGACGTCGCCGCTGGCGCCGGTTTTCGACTCGAAGGGCCATCTCGTCGAGACACCGCTCGTCCCGGTGCCGGTCGGCCAGGCGCAGCGGACGCGGCAGGACGCGCTCCGGATCTTCGAGGACTACCCGCAGGTCGCCTCCTGGCTCGGCCGCTATCCCGTCAAGGGGCGGACGTACGACGAGACGTACGCGCCCGCGGTCCAGCAATGGACGATCAAGATCTGGTGGGGAGCTGCCGGCGAGATCGCGCAAGGGGTCGTCTTCGACCCGACCGGCGCGGTCACCGAGGCGTGGACAGGGCCGCAGGTCGCGTGGGGAATGGCGCGCGGCTCGCCCGGCGCGTTCGGCGGCACGGCGATCAACGACCCGTGGATCTGGGGCGCGTTCTGCCTCGTGTTCCTGCTCGGGCTCGGCGACTGGAAGCGGCCGCTCTCGCTCCGGAACCTCGACCTCCTCTTCCTCCTGTCGCCGAGCGCGTCGCTCTGGTACTTCAACCATGGCCAGGTGTTCGCGGCGGTGCCGCTGTTCTATCCGTGCCTTATCTGGGTCGTGTCGCGCGGGGCCTGGATCGGGACGAAGAACCGCGGCACGCCGGGCGCGCCGCGCTGGCCCGTGTGGGTGCTCGTCGTGGGGACGATCTTTCTCGTCGGCTTCCGCGTCGGGCTCAACGTCGAGCGCTCGAACGTGATCGACGTCGGATACTCGGGCGTGATCGGCGCGCAGCGGATCGTCAACGGGCAGGCGCCGTGGGGGAACTTCCCCGTCGAGCAGCTGCCGAACGGCAAGGCGCTGAAGCCGTGCGGGCCGGCCGACGCATCGGGCGAGATCCGCGACCACATTCAGACGAACGGCCGGTGCGAGAGCGCGAACCCGCTCGGCGACACGTATGGCCCGGCCGCCTACGAGGCGTATATCCCCGCCTACCTCATCCTCGGCTGGAGCGGCAAGTGGGACAACCTGCCGACCGCGCACCTCACGTCGCTGCTCTTCGACGTGCTGACAATCGTCGGGCTCTGGCTCGTCGGGAACCGCTTCGGCGGGCGACGTCTCGGTGCCGTGCTCGCCTTCGCGTGGGCCGCGTACCCGTTCACGCAGTACGTCTCGAACTCGAACACGAACGACGCGATCATGCCGTGCTTCCTCGTCTTCGCCTTCTGGCTGGTCTCGTCGCCTTTCGCTCGCGGGGCTCTCGGCGCCGTCTCCGGCTGGACGAAGTTCGCGTCGCTCATCGTCGCGCCGCTCTGGCTGACGTATCCGACGGGTTGGCCGAGCCGCCGCTTCGCGGCGGGATTCGCGGCCGGGACGCTCGTCGTCTTCTCGATCCTCCTGCTCGACCCGCACCCGCTCCACGAGATCGCCGTCTTCTGGCACCGGACGGTCGGCTACCAGTTCGGCCGTGACGCGCCGTGGTCGCTCTGGGACTGGGCGCAGTACCACGCCCGCGGACTTCCCGATCTCCACCTCGTCCAGCGCGTCCTGCAGGCGCTGCTCGTGCTCGGAGCGCTCGCCGTCGCGGTCGTGCCGCGGCGGAAGTCGCCGCTTCAGCTCGTCGCGTTCACCGCGGTGCTGCTGGCGGGCTTCGAGATGGTGCAGACGTACTGGCTCTACACGTACATCCCGTGGTTCTACCCGTTCGCGGCGATCGCCCTCCTTGCGCCGGCGACGCCTTTGCGGAAGCTCGTGTCGGTCTCAGGCGTCGATGCGGATCGTCTCGATGGCTCGCGCGCGCCCTTCGTCGGTGCACGTGACGACGACGCCTTCGAGTCGCACTCCTCCTTCGGCAGGCTCGAACCGGACGGGTAGCCGCGACCGCATCCGCGCGATGGCGAGCTCGGCTTTGACCCCGATTACCGAGTCGTGCGGGCCGGTCATCCCGGCGTCCGTGATCGCCGCCGTGCCGCCCGGCAGGACGCGCGCGTCGCTCGTCTGGACGTGCGTGTGCGTGCCGACCACCGCGGTGACGCGACCGTCGAGCCAGGACGCGATCGCGACCTTCTCGCTCGTCGCCTCGGCGTGGAAGTCGACGAAGACGACCGGAGCCGCCGCGCGCGCCGCCTCGACCAAGCCGTCGACCATCTCCCACGGGGAGACGGGCGTGTCGAGGAAGAGCTGGCCGAGGAGGTTGAGGACGGCGACCTTGACGCCGTTTCGGGCCTCGACAACCGCCATCCCGTTGCCGGGCGTCTGCGAGCCCTGGTTCGCCGGCCGGATGACGCGCTCGCTCGCGGCGAGATAGGCGGCGATGCCGCTGCGGCGGTACGTGTGGTTGCCGAGCGTCACGACGTCGGCGCCGGAGGCGAGGAGCTTGTCGGCGAGCTTCGGCGTGATCCCGACGCCGTCGGCGATGTTCTCGCCGTTGACGATCGCGAGGTCGGCGTCGTAGCGCTCGCGGAGCGCCGGTAGGTTCTCCTCCACGGCCCGGCGGCCGGGGGCGCCGACGACGTCGGCGAGGAAAAGGATCTTCATGGCGGAGCCCTTCTAGCCGGTCGTGATGACCGGAGCGGAGCGAACCTCGACCGCGACATGGTTGCCACCGTCGTTCGTGAACTGCGCGAGTGCCTGGCTCTCGACCGCCGCGAGATCGACGACCGTGCCGAGCTTCGTCGCACCGCTCACGACCGCGCTGCCGACGGTGAGCGCCGGGTCGGCGGTGATCTGCGTGACGACGACGACGAGCGAGGGAGAGTTCTGCGGCTGGATGTCGATCTCCGAGCCGTACCGCTTCCCCACGACGATGAACGGCCGGATCGCCGCGACGATCCCGTCCACCGGTGCGTAGACGTCGGTCCCGGCCGCGGCGCCGACGTCGAGCGAATTGGTGCCGCCGCCGCCGAGCTGGTACCACCGCGGGCTGCCTCCGCCGCCGCCGAAGATCCCGTGGGCGATCCGCGCGAGGAGTCCCTCGTTCGCCTGCTGGCCGACGGGGGAGAGCGGCAGGGCGTCGGTCGCGGCGCTGTAGCCGATCGCGGTGACGTGCGCTTGCGCGACCGGAAGCTGGAGGCGGACCGGCCCGCGCAGCGCGACGATCTCCGGGAACGGCCGCGTCTGCGCCGACGTGAGAGCCGTCCCCGACAGCGGGAGCGGACGGGTGCTTCCACCGCCGAAGGCAGTGAGGGCGAGCGCGACGACGAACACTGCGGCGAGGAGCACGAGGAGGGCGAACCGGCGTGCCCTGCGTGCCGAGCGCGCCTGCCGGTGTTCGATCCGCCGCCTCCCGTGGGGGCGCGAGGACGGCATGTCTGCGGCCAGCCTATAGGACTTTTGCGGCTGTTCCCAGATCCGAGTCCGTCCGACGCCGCGGGGACCATCGGCTGAATGGGACGCGCTCGCACCATCCGGATCCAGGTACCGCGCTGGGTTCAACTGGTCTCGCTGCCGCTCGTGCTGCTGCTCCTGTGGGCGGTGGCGGGGGCGGTGCGTCACGTGCTCTTCCTGTTCCTCGTGGCGCTGCTCATCGCCCTACTCCTCAACCCGATCGTGCGCGGTCTGGGAAAGGCCTGGATTCCGCGTGGACCCGCGGTTGCGCTCGTCTACCTCGCATTCGCTGCGGTCGTCGCACTCACGATCCTCGCTCTCGCCACGGTGGTCGTCCAGCAGACCCGCACGGCGAGTCACCGGGTGGACGCCTACTTTACGATCCCAGCCGGACACCCCCGCCAGACCGGCGCGCAGCACGACCTCGCCCGCCTGCAGGTGTGGCTCGACCACAACCACCTGAGCGGGATCCACGTCCAGAGGCAGGGCGACAAGTTCCTCCACCAGGTCGGGCTGAAGGACGTCCAGAAGTACACGTCGAAGGCGCTGAACTGGGCAGGGGCCGCCGGCGTCGCGGTGGTGACGCTCCTCTTCGACGTCTTCCTGGTGGTCGTCGTGTCGATCTACATGCTCCTCGACATGCAGAGATGGACGGAAGCGATCGACCGGCGCTTCCCGCCGCGGCGCGGCGGCACCGGGTTGATCGTGCGGATGGAGCACGCGATCGCGAGCTACGTGCGCGGCCAGCTCCTCCTCTCGCTGATCATCGGTCTCAGCGTCGGCTTGGGGCTCTGGATCCTCGGGATGGTCGGCCTCATGCCGCACGGCGGGCGCTACGCGGCGGCGTTCGGCGCGTGGGCCGGCATCACGGAGCTCATCCCGTACATCGGGCCATGGCTCGGCGCGATCCCGCCGGTGCTCTACGCGCTCGTCCAGCATCCCCTCTCGGCGCTCTGGGTGATGATCCTCTTCCTCGGGATCCAGCAGCTCGAAGGGCACGTGATTGTCCCGAACATCATGGGCCGGTCGCTGCGGCTCCACCCGCTGCTCGTCATCTTTGGACTGCTCGCGGGCGCCGAGATCTACGGCTTCCCGGGGATCCTCGTCGCGCTGCCGCTGCTCGCGGCCGGGAAGGCCGTGTGGGAGTTCTTCGGCGACCGGCTGGAGCTCGAGCAATGGACGGACGGCCGTCCGCTCACGGACGTCGGCCTGGAACTCGAATAGCTACGCGCCGCTAGCTAGGCGTACCCTTCCGCGCGTGAGCGCGTTTCCTGTCACCCGGCTGCGGCGGTTCCGCCGCACGGCTCCGTTGCGCGGGCTCGTGCGCGAGACGCGCCTCCACCTCGACGGTTTTGTCATGCCACTCTTCGTCGCCCCGGAGCCGCTCGCGAACGAGGCGCTGCCGGGGATGGCGCGCTACGACATCGCGGGTCTTCTCCGCGAAGTCGAGAGCCTGGCGACCGCCGGCGTGAAGGCCGTGATGCTGTTCGGCGTCCCGGCGGAGAAGGACGAGGAGGCGACCGGCGCCTGGGAGGACGACGGAATCGTCCAGCAGGCGCTGCGCGAGCTGCGGCCCCGCTTCCCCGAGCTCGTCCTGCTCACCGATGTCTGCCTGTGCGAGTACACGTCGCACGGCCACTGCGGCGTCGTCGTCGACGGGGAGATCCACAACGACCGCAGCGTCGAGCTGCTCGCGCGCACCGCACTCAGCCACGCCGAGGCGGGTGCGGACATCGTTGCGCCGAGCGACATGATGGACGGCCGCGTCGCCGCGATCCGGGAGTCGCTCGACGACCACGCTTATGAGCAGACGCCGATCCTCGCCTACTCCGCGAAGTACGCCTCCGCCTTCTACGGGCCGTTCCGCGAGGCGGCCGACAGCGCTCCGTCGTTCGGCGACAGGCGCGGCTACCAGATGGATCCCGCCAACGTTCGCGAGGCGCTGCGCGAGTGCAAGCTCGACATCGCGGAAGGAGCCGACGCGATCATGATCAAGCCGGCGCTGCCGTACCTGGACGTGATCCGCGCGGCACGCGAGCGGTTCGATGTGCCGCTCGCGGCGTACAACGTCTCGGGCGAGTACGCGATGGTCAAGGCGGCTGCGCAGTCCGGCTGGCTTGACGAGCGGGCTGCCGCGCTCGAGTCGCTCACGGCGATCAAGCGCGCGGGCGCCGATCTGATCGTCAGCTACTGGACGCGCGACCTCCCGGCTTGGCTCTGACCACACGTTCTGCCCTCTACCGGCGCGCGCTCGAGCTGATCCCCGGCGGCGTCAACTCGCCCGTCCGCGCCATGCGCGGTGTCGGCCTCGACGAGCCGCTGTTCGTGCGGCGGGGCGAGGGTGCGTACGTCGAGACGGAGGACGGCCGGCGCCTCCTCGACTGGGTCATGTCCTGGGGGCCGCTCGTCTTCGGCCACGCCGATCCCGAGACGGTGGAGGCCGTGCGCGAGGCTGCGCTGCGCGGCACGAGCTATGGCGCAGCGACCGAGGCGGAGGTCGAGCTCGCGGAGGAGATCGTCGACGCGTTGCCGTCGGTGGAGAAGGTCCGGCTCGTCTCCTCGGGGACGGAGGCGGCGATGAGCGCGCTGCGCCTGGCGCGCGGGTTCACGAAGCGCGACCGGATCCTCAAGACGGCGGGCGGCTACCACGGCCACTCCGACGCGCTTCTCGCGAGCGCCGGCTCGGGGCTCGCGACGCTCGGGATTCCGGCCTCGCCCGGCGTGCCGAGCGGCGCGACGGCGGACACGGTCGTCATCCCGTACAACGACCCCGCCGCGGCGGCGGAGGCATTCGTCAAGTACGGAGAAGGGCTTGCCGCGGTGATCGTCGAGCCGGTCGCCGCGAACATGGGTGTCGTCCCGCCCGAGCCGAGCTACCTCGAGACGTTGCGCCGCCTCTGCGACGCGAGCGGCGCGCTGCTGATCTTCGACGAGGTGATCACCGGATTCCGCGTCGCCCGCGGTGGCGCGCAGGAACGGTTCGGCGTCGTGCCGGATCTGACGGTGCTCGGAAAGATCGTCGGCGGCGGCCTGCCGCTGGCGGCGTTCGGGGGACGCGCGGAGATCATGAATCTGCTCGCTCCCTCCGGCCCGGTCTACCAGGCGGGGACGCTCTCCGGGAATCCGCTCGCGACCGCGGCGGGGCTCTCCGTCCTCCGGCGGCTGCGCGACCCGTCCGTGTACGAGGAGCTCGAACGCCGGGCAGCACAGCTCGAGGAGGGGCTCGCTCCGTTCGGCCGCGTCCAGCGGGTGGGAGCGCTCCTCACGCTGTTCATGACCGACCGGCCAGTCCGCAACTTCTCCGACGCGCAGTCGTGCAGCGCCGAACGGTTCGGCGCGCTCTTCCGGCACTTGCTCGAGCAGGGCGTCTACTTCCCGCCGTCGCAGTTCGAGGCGCTCTTCCCGTCCACCGTTCACGGGGCGGACGAGATCGAGCGGACGGTTGCGGCGGTGGCGAGCTTTCATGGCTGACGTCTGGGCGGAGATCGCGGCCGGCGCGGCGGAGGAGAGCACCCTGTGGGCCGACTGCCTCGTCGCCGAGCCGGATCGCGTCGCGGTCTTCTCCCCGCTCGGCGAGCCGCGCTACGCGCTCGGGCTCGAGACGATCTACGAGGGCTATCTCGTCCACTACGGACGGCCGCGTCTCTTCGAGCCGGCCGACGACGACACGGCGCTTCTCCTTGGCGACTATCTCTATGCGCACGGCCTCGTCCGCATCGCCGCCGGCCACGAGGTGGCCGCGGTCGCCGACCTCTCGGAGCTGATCTCCCTCTGCAGCCAGCTGCGGGCTGAGGAGGCGGACGGGGACGGGCCGCTGTGGGCCGCGACCGCCGCGCTGCTCGGGCGCGGCAGCCTCGACGAGCCGCGCGCGGCGTTGCGGCTGCACTCCGACGCGGTCGCGCTCGACTCGGCGGCTCGTCAGGCGGCGGGCGACGAGGCTGTCGACACGGCACTCGCGGCGCACGCCGGACGGCGGGTGCGGTAACTTCTCGCCGTGCTCGGTGCCATCCTCCATCCGCTGCTCGGCGTCGAAACGGCTGCCGAGGAGGGTAAGAAGGTCATCCTCATGATGCTCGCCGTCGGCGGCGTGTTCATCCTCGTGATCGCGCTCGGCGAGCTGACGCACCACGTCGCGAAGCAGCGGCGCCAGCGCCAGGACTAGCCGAGCGTCTCGATCAGCTTGGCGAGCTCGTCGGGCCGGTAGCCCTGCGTCCGCGCGAAGCGGACGAGTTCGCGCGCGCGGACGACGACCGCGCCCTGCTCGGGCGTCCCGGCCACGTGGATGCCGCGCCCGCGCCTGAACTCGAGCAGCCCTTCGTCGCGGAGAAGGCGGAGCGAGCGGAAGACGGTGTTCGTGTTTACGCCAAGGACGGCCGCGAGGTCGCGGGCCGGAGGGAGCCGCTCGCCGGGCTTCGCCTCGCCGTCTGCGATCGCGCGGCGGATCTCTGCCGCGACCTGCTCGAACAGCTCGGTCGGTTCCTCGCGGTCGATCTTGACACTAAGCATCGTGCTAGTAATCTTAGCACTATGTCCGCTGGGGTTCCGGCGCTGCCACTCGGGATCGACCCGCTCATCGCGGAGGCGAAGGACCGCGCGCGCCGGCGGCGTCTTCTTGCCCTCGGAGCGCTCGCGGCAATCGCGGCCGCGGCGATCGGGACGACGCTCGGCCTACGGCCGTCCGGGGCTCCGCCCGCGCGCGTCGTGCGGAGCGACGGCATCAGCCTCCGCCTGCCGCGTGGCTGGTACGTCACGAACCGGCCGCTCAACAACGTCTCGTGGCCGGTGCAGCGCTTCGTCCTCTCGTCCTTCCCCGAGCACTTCGACGCGGCGCAGACGAGCGGCTACTACCTACCGCCGCAGACCGGGGTGCTCGCACAGATCGTCGAGGAGGCGCCGCCGCTCAGCGGCGAGCACTGGCGGCCCCGCCCGGCGCCACTTCGGATCGGGAGCCTCGGTCTGATGAAGCTCTTCGGCGGCGATCGCTGGGGCGAGCTCCTCTTCCGGCTGGGCGGGCGCCACTTCTATGCCTTCGTGTGGATCGGCCGCAACGCGCCGGCGTCCGAGCGTCAGCAACTGTTGACGATTCTCGAGCGAATGCGGGTGCAGGCAGGCTGATGGCTTCCGCCGCGCTGCCCATCGAACTCGACCCGCTCATCGCAGAGGCGAAGCAGCGCGCGCGGAGACGCCGGCTACTCCTCGCGGCACTACTTCTCTTGTCCGCGGCAGTGGTCACGAGCACGTACGCGATCTTCGGCGGTGAAGGGAACTCTGCTTCCTCCGGCGCGAATGGCGCTCAGGTCACGGCGGTCCGCTGCAACGCGTCCTCGCTCTCGGCTGTCGCGTTCTTCCAAGGCGCGACCCAGACCGAGCTCGGCGGAATAACCATCACCAACACGGGCGGTGTGGCGTGCTCACTGCCGACCGGCGTGCCGCGGATCTCGGTGAGCTGGCACGGGAAGAAGCTCTCCGTCACGGCTCGCGGAATGGCACGATCGACCGCTTCCGGCAAGGTCGCGCGGACTCTCGCGCCCGGCACCAAGGCCCTAATCTGGCTCCAGTGGTGGGACAAGTGGTTCTGCGCCGAGTACATCCCGGGCGGGGGGATCGACAACGCGAGCTTTGATCCTCGGTTTGTCCTGCGCTTCGCTCATGGCCTGACCCTTGCCGCAACCGCGACGGGCTTGCCGATGCCCAACTGCGGCAAGCCGGGCGGCTGGATCGACGTCAGTCGCCCACTCGCGCGGCCGTAGCCCCGCCGTACACTCGGCGCGTGCTGAAGGATCTCCGCGACTGGATCGCGCTGCTCGAGCGCGAGGGCCAACTCGTCCGCGTCTCGGCCGAGGTAGACCCCGATCTCGAGATCACGGAGATCGTCGACCGCACGGTCCAGCTCCGGCGGGCCAGCGTTGCTCTTCGAGAATCCGAAGGGGTCCGAGCACCCGCTCCTGATCAACCAGTTCGGCACGGAGCGGCAGGATGTGCCTCGCGTTCGGCGTCAAGCGGCTCGACGACATCGCGGCGAAGGTCGCCGACGTCCTCGAGATGCAGCCGCCGGAGGGCCTGATCCAGAAGGTGCGCGGCCTCCAAAAGCTCAAGTCGGTCGCCGACTCGCGGCCGAAGACGGTGGGGAAGGGCCTCTGCCAGGAGATCGTCCTGCGCGGCGACGAGGTCGACCTGACGCTCCTCCCGATCCAGCGCTGCTGGCCCGGCGACCCGGCGCCGTTCATCACCCTCCCGGCCGTGATCACCCACGACCCGCAGACGGGCGGGCGCAACGTCGGGATGTACCGGATGCAGGTCATCGACCGGAACACGACCTTCATGCACTGGCAGATCCACAAGGACGGCCGCGCCGACTACCTCGCCACCGACGGCCGCATCGAGGTCGCCGTCGCGCTCGGCCTCGACCCGATAACCGCGTACTCCGCGAGCGCGCCGCTGCCGAAGCACATCGACGAGTTCATGATGGCCGGCTTCCTCCGTGGCGAGCCGGTCGAGCTCGTCAAAGGAGTGACCGTCGGCGTCGAGGTTCCTGCGCGCGCCGAGATCGTGCTCGAGGGCTACATCGAGAAGGACGAGGTCGGCGAGGAAGGGCCGTTCGGCGACCACACCGGCTACTACACCGCGGCCGAGCCGTTCCCGGTCTTCCACGTCACCGCGCTGACGATGCGGAAGGACGCGATCTATCCCTCGATCGTCGTCGGCAAGCCGCCGCAGGAGGACGCCTGGCTCGGCAAGGCGACGGAGCGGATCTTCCTGCCGGCCGTCCGCGCGACGCTGCCGGAGGTCGTCGACTACGACCTGCCGGTCGCCGGCGCGTTCCACAACATGGCGATCGTCTCGATCCGCAAGCAGTTCCCCGGCCACGCGGCGAAGGTGATGCACGCGCTCTGGGGGCTCGGGATGCTCAGCCTTACGAAGTGCGTCGTCGTCGTCGACGAGCACGTCGACGTCCACGACTACGAGCAGGTGCTCTTCTACGCCGGCGCGAACGTCGATCCGAAGCGCGACGTGATCCTCTCCGAAGGCCCGCTCGACCATCTCGACCACGCTCCCGAGCGCCAGTTCTTCGGCGGGAAGCTCGGGATCGACGCGACCGCGAAGTGGCCGGAGGAGGGCGCGCGGCCGTGGCCGGAGGAGATCGAGATGAGCGAGGGGATCAAGGAACTCGTCACGAGCCGCTGGTCCGAGTACGGGATCGGTTAGTTCCCCGCCCCCAGAGCCGACGTTTCCGATAAGAATCCGCTCTGGTGGAGCCGGAACAGCCGAGTCCCGTCGAGGAGCACGAGCCGCTCCACGAGGAGCCGCACCTGCCGGCGCCGACGATCTGGCCTGTCGGCTTTGCGATCGGCATCGTCGTCGCGCTCGTCGGCCTGATCATCGATCCGGTGCTTGTCTCGTCGCTCGGCGGCGCTGATCGCCATCGTCTTCGGCTTCCTCTGGGCGCGCGAGGCGACTGCCGAGCTGCGCGGCGAGCCGGTTCACGTGGAGCCGGAGCGGCGAGCGGCGGCCCGGCCGAAGTACCGGTCGTCACCGTCGAGCCTGCCGGAGTAACGCGCAGCCGCTTCCTCGAAGGCGCGACGCTCGGCCTCGGCGGCGTGATCGGCGGCCTGATCACCGTCCCCGTCGCAGGCTTCGCGCTGCTGCCGTCCTTCCTCGGCCAGCCGGAAACAAGGTCGACCTCGGCCCGCTCGAGAAGTTCCCGGTCGGCGAGTGGTTCATCACCACGTTCGTCAGCGATCCGCTGGAGGGCGAGGTATCGCGGCGCACCGCCTTCGTCCGCAACAACGGGACGGTCGCAGTCGGCGAGCAAGCAGGAGCCGAGCTTCACGATCATCTCCAACCACTGCGTCCACCTCGGCTGCCCCGTCCAGGCAAACGGCCCGACGGCGAGCTACATCGGCAAGTCGATCGAGCACGAGCACACCGCGAACGGCCGGGTCCGGCTCGAGCCGGTCATTCCGGCCGGCTACGGCTGCCCGTGCCACGGCGGCCAGTACGACCCCGAGGGGAATCGCACCGCCGGCCCGCCGGTGCGCGCGCTCGACCGCTACGACTTCGAGATCGACAACGGCCGCCTCGTCCTCCTGGGCACGTACTCGGTCTCGCACGTGGTCGGCACCGGCGCCACGGCGAAGATCTACAAGTACAAGGAGGCCGGCCCGGGCGAGCACATCGACGGCCCCGAGCAGTGGTTCTATCCCCTCCAGCCGCCGCATCACTAGATGGCCCTGCGCAGACCACCGACGAAGGCCGAGCTCCGGCGCCAGAAGATGGAGGAGCTCGCCCTGTATCCGCTCGACTGGCTCGAGGAGCGGTCGGGGCTCGTCGGCGGCGTCAAGTACTTCCTCTTCCGCAACGTCCCGAGCGACATCAACTGGATGCAGACGCTCGGCTCCGCCGCGCTGACCGCCTTCCTCGTGCAGGCGATCACCGGCGTGATCCTCGCGATGTACTACGTGCCGTCGGCCGCGACCGACCCGGCGACAGGGAAGCCGGTCGCGTGGGAGTCGATCGTCAACATCAGCGACCACATGACGTTGGGCTGGCTCGTGCGCGGCATGCACAAGTGGGGCGCGAGCGTCTTCATCATCCTCATGTTCCTGCACATGGGGCGCGTCTTCCTGTTCGGCGCCTACAAGTACCCGCGCGAGCTGAACTGGATCATCGGCGTGCTCATCCTCGTGATGGGGATGATGGAGGGGTTCACGGGCTACCTCCTGCCCTGGGATCAGACCGCGTACTGGGCGAGCGTCGTCGGGATCAACCTCAACGGGACGGCGCCGTTCTTAGGCCCGTGGCTGGCCCAGTTCTTACGAGGCGGCCAGGACATCAGCGGCGAGACGCTGACGCGCTTCTACTCCCTGCACATGCTCGTGCTCCCGGCCGCCATCGGCGGCCTGATCGCGCTCCACCTCTACCTCGTCATCCGGCTCGGCGTCACCTCGCCGCCGTGGTCGAAGGAGGCCGCCGGTGAAGAGTCGGTGGACGACGAGTCCACGGCGCGCGTCGGTCTGACGCAGCCCGTGGCGCGCGGCGCGGGAGGGCAGCGCTAGATGGCCGCGGAAAAGCCGTCCCGCACCGACGAGAACCACGCGGGCTTCGCGCGCTACAAGGCGGACGTCAAGAAGCGCGGGAAGCCGTTCTACCCGTACGCGATGTTCCACGACACGATCATGAGTCTTGTCGTCGTGGCCACGATCGTCGGGCTCGCGGTGATCTGGAAGTGGACGGCGTTCGGGCCGCATCACAGCCCGACCGAGAAGGGACTGCTCGGACCGATCATCGACCCGCCGGCGGACCCGGGCACGACCAGCTTCGTGCCGCGGCCGGACTGGTACTTCTACTTCCTCTTCTATCTCCTCCGGATCTTCAAGTGGCCGGAGACGGTCTTCCTCGGGACGGTCGGCGTCCCGACGATCTGCCTCATCCTCCTGCTCGCGCTGCCGTTCCTCGATCGCCGGCGGACGCGGAAGATCTCGCAGCGGCCCGTCGCGATGGTCGCCGCCGTCCTCGTCGTGATCTCGATGGCCGTGCTGACGTGGAAGGGCGCGACGGCGCAGGAAGCGCTCGCGTCGGAGGTGAAGGCCGACGTGCCGACCTGGATCAAGGCGGAGAACCTCCCGCCGGCGGCCGTGCCGGGCGCCAACCTCTTCGCCGTCGCGGGCTGTACGGCCTGCCACACGTATGACGGGGCCGGAGGCTCGAACCTTGGCGCGCCCGATTTGACCGCGATCGGCTCGCGGAACCAAGGCGTGCCCTTCCAGATCCGGCACCTCATGTGCCCGTCGTGCGTCACTCCGGGCTCGCCGATGCCGAAATTCGCCTCGCTCGGGACGGCGCGGCTCCACGAGCTCGCGGTCTTCCTCGAAGCCTCGAAGGGCACTCACTAGCGCGTAGCAGCGACAATCCGGAGGAATGCACGTCTTCCTCGGGATCACCGGCGCGTCGGGCGCCCCGTATGCCGCGCGGCTGCTCGAAGCGCTCTCCGCCGCCGACTGCGAGATCGGCGTCTGCGCCTCCTCGGCCGGTGTCGAGGTCGTCGCCACCGAGCTGTACGGCAACGCGAAGCTCTCCCGCGACGAGACGCTCGCCCGGCTCGTCGAGCCCGCGCCGAACGCGACGCTCTACGACCCGAACGACTGGAAGGCGCCGTACGCCTCCGGCTCCGCGAAGGTCGATGCGTACGTCGTCTGCCCGTGCTCGATGGGAACGCTCGGGACGGTGGCCTCCGGTGCGATGCAGAACCTCATCCACCGCGCGTGCTCGGTCGCGCTCAAGGAGGAGCGCCGGCTCGTGCTCATGCCGCGCGAGACGCCGCTCTCGGCGATCCACCTCCGCAACATGCTCACGCTGCGCGAGGCGGGAGCGACGATCCTCTTCCTCGCGCCGGGCTTCTACCACGCCGCCGAGACCGTGGCCGACCTCGTCGACTTCGTCGTCGCGCGGGCGCTCGACCAGCTCGGCCTCGAGCAGGAGCTCGCGCCGCGCTGGGGCCAGGAGTGACGGTGGAGACAGGGCGTCTGCCGGCGGACGGCGTCCGGCGGATGTTCGACCGGATCGCGCCTGTCTACGACGCGATGAACCGCGTCATGACGGCGGGACTCGACCAGCGTTGGCGGGCGGAAACCGTGCGCGAGACAGTGCGGCCGGGCGATCGCGTCCTCGACGCCTGCTGCGGCACCGGCGATCTCGCCGTCGCGGCGAGCGCTGCGGGCGCGGGCTCGGTTGTCGGGCTCGACTTCTCCGAGCCGATGCTCGCGCGCGCGCGCCGCAAGGCGCCGGAGCTCGAGTTCGTACAGGGCGACGTCCTCGCGCTGCCGTTCGAGGACGCGAGCTTCGACGCGGCCGTTGTCGGCTTCGGGATCCGCAACGTCGCCGACCTCGAGGCGGGGCTCCGCGAGTTGCGGCGCGCGCTACGGCCGGGCGGCCGGCTCGGAATCCTCGAGATCACGACCCCGCGCGGCGTGCTCGCGCCGTTCTACCGGCTCTGGTTCGACCGGATCGTCCCGCTGCTCGGCCGCGTCCTGCCCGGCGGAGAGGCGTACACGTACCTCCCGGCCAGCGTCCGCCGCTTTCCGCCGCCGGAAGAGCTCGCTGCACTGCTCGCGGAGTGCGGCTTCGCGAGCGTCCGGTTCAGGCTCTTCGCCGGCGGTATCGTCGCCCTCCACGTCGGAGAGGCGGCATGAGCACGACGAGCCTTACGGATATCCGGGCGGTGCCGGGGCTGGACGGCTACCTCGACGCGCTCGAGGAGCGGCTCGCGCGGACCGTCGCCACGCATCCCGGGCTCGTCGCGGCGGTCGGGAACGAAGCGCTCGCGGCCGGCGGGAAGCGCCTGCGCCCGGCGCTCGTCTTCCTCGCGACACCACCGGGCGAGGAGCCGTCGCTCGCGGCCGGGATGGCGGTCGAGCTCGTCCACATGGCGACGCTCGTCCACGACGACCTCATCGACCGCGCCCACTTCCGCCGCGGCAAAGCCGCTGCGTGGTCGATGTACGGCCCCGCTGCAGCGCGCGCGACGGGCGACTACCTCTTCGCCCGCGCGTTCGCGGAGCTGAGCGGGACCGGCGATGCGCAGGCTGTGGAGATCCTCGCCGACGCGACCCTCTGCCTCGCCCGGGGCGAGGCGCTGCAGCGGACGCAGACCCGCGACCCGTCCACCACGATCGAGGCGTATCTCGAGCGGTGCGCGCTCAAGACGGGGAAGCTCTTCGAGGCGTCGTGCCGGCTCGGCGGCGGCTCGGGCGAGTACGGGCTGGCGCTCGGGATCGCGTTCCAGATCGCCGACGACGTCCTCGACTGCTCCGGCGCGACGATCGAGACGGGGAAGATCGCCGGCACCGACCTGCGCGACGGCACGCCGACTCTGCCGCTCCTCCTCGCCGCACAGCGCGACACCGGTGGTGCGCGACGCGCTCGCAGGCGGCCCGCTGGACGGCGCGCTCGTGCGGGTCGCGGCGACGGGCGCGCTCGACGAGTCCAGGCAGGTGGCCCTCGACTACGCTAGGCGCGCCAGGGCGAGCCTCGACGGAGAGCTCCACCGCGACGAGCTCGGGGCCCTGACGCACGCAGTCGTCGACCGGGAGAGATAAGCGCCGCATGGCAGTTCTGGACACGCTCGACACGCTTGCCCCGATCCGGGAGAAGGTGCTCGCCGGCGAGCGGCTCGACTTCGACGACGGCGTCGCCCTTATGGAGGCCGACGACCTGCTCGCACTCGGCGATCTCGCCGATCTCGCGCGCCGGCAGCGCGGCGGCGGCGACGAGGTCTTCTTCGTCCAGAACCTCTACTTGAACCAGACGAACGTCTGCCGCGTGAAGTGCAAGTTCTGCGCGTTCGCGAAGACGCGGAAGCAGGAGGACGCGTACACGCAGACCGCCGACGAGCTCGTCGAGGACGCGGTCGCGCAGCGCGAGCTCGCGTACTTCACCGAGATCCATTGCGTCAACGGCGAGAACCCGCACGTCGACCTCGAGTTCTACGCCGACGTCCTCCGCAAGCTGAAAGAGGCGCTGCCGGACGTCCATCTCAAGTTCTATACCGCTTCTGAAATTCATCACATGGCGAAGCTCGAGGGCTGCTCGCACGAGGAAGTCCTCCGCGTGCTCAAGGACGCCGGCCTCGACTCGATGCCCGGCGGCGGAGCGGAGATCTTCGCCGACCGCGTCCGCGCGCTCATCGCGCCGGGCAAGGAGCATCCCGACGAGTGGTTCGACGTCCACAACAAGGCGCACCGGATGGGGATCCCGACGCACTGCACCCTCCTCTACGGCCATGTCGAGACATACGAGGAGCGCGTCGACCACATGCTCCGCCTGCGCGACCAGCAGGACGAGACGGGCGGTTTCCTCGCCTTCATCCCGCTCGCGTTCCATCCGGAGAACACCGTCTTCGAGCGGCGCGGCTTCAAATTCACCACCGGAGCCGACGACCTGAAGATGATCGCCGTCTCGCGCCTGCTGCTCGACAACATCCCGAACATCAAGGCCTACTGGATCATGATGGGCCTGCCGATGGCGCAGATCGCGCTCCACTTCGGCGCAAACGACGTCCAGGGGACGGTTGTGCGCGAGAAGATCTTCCAGGCCGCGGGCGCGACGAGCGGTACCGAGCAGAAGATCCCCGAGCTCGTGCGGACGATCCAGGAGGCCGGTCGCGTTCCCGTCCAGCGCGACACGCTCTACAACGAGCTGCACCGATGGTGAAGCTGGGCCGCATCAGCTACGTCAACATGGCGCCGGTCTTCTACCGGGTCGACGCAGAGGTCGAGGAAGTGCAGGGCGTCCCGACCGAGTTGAACCGGATGCTCGTCGCCGGCGAGCTCGACACGGCGCCGATCTCGTCGATCGCGTACGCGCGCAACGCGGACCAGCTGCGCCTCCTGCCGCGGCTCTGCGTCGCGTCGGAGGGCGCCGTCGACTCGATCCAGCTCGTCACGCGCGTGCCGCTCGAGCAGGTGCGGACGGTCGCAGTGACGCCGGAGTCCGCGACGTCGGTCGCGTTGACGAAGATCCTGCTGCCGGGAGCCGCCCAGGCGCCGCTCGAGGCGTACGAGAGCGGCGAGTCAGAGGCGAAGCTCCTGATCGGCGACGCCGCGCTGCGCTCGGCGTTCGAGGATCCGACGCCGCACTACGACCTCGGCAAGCTCTGGCTGGAGCGGACCGGGCTGCCGATGGTGTTCGCGGTCTGGGCCTGCCCCGAGCCGCTCGCCGAGGGGCTTGCCGAGCTCGAGGACGCGCTCGTCGCCTCACTGCGGCTCGCGCGCGCCGAGCCGGAGCAGCTCGCCCATGAGGCGTCGCTGCGCTACGGCTATCCCGCCGGCTTCCTCGCGCGCTACTTCGAGAAGCTCCGCTACCGCTTCGGGCCACGCGAGCGCGCCGGGCTCTACACGTTCCTCGAGCTCGCGCGCGACGCGGGCCTCCTCGAGACGGTGCCGGAGCTGCGCTTCGTCCAGACGACAGGAGCGGCGGTCGCATGAGCGTCGCCGAGCAAACGCAGACCTCCGAGATCCTCGAGCGCGTCTCGAGCGGCGAGCGGCTCACCGACGACGACGCCGTCGAGCTCCTCCGCTCCCGCGATCTCGTCGCCGTCGGCCGCGCCGCCAACGAGGCGCGCAACCGGCTCCACGACCCGGATCAGGTCACGTTCATCATCGACCGGAACCTCAACTACACGAACGTCTGCGTCACCGACTGCGACTTCTGCGCCTTCTACCGGAGCCCCGGCGACACGCGCGAGGGCTACCTCCTGCCGAAGTCCGTCATCTTCAAGAAGATCGAGGAGACGCTCGCGCTCGGCGGCACGGGGCTGCTCATGCAGGGCGGCCACCATCCGGACCTCGGCGTCGACTACTACGAGGATCTGTTCCGCAGCATCAAGGCGCGTTACGCGGTCCACCTCCACGCGTTGTCTCCGTCGGAGATCGTCCACGCTGCGCGCCACTCGAAGCTGACCGTCCCCGAGACGCTCGTCCGGATGCGCGACGCCGGCCTCGACTCCATCCCGGGTGGCGGCGCCGAGATCCTCGTCGACCGCGTGCGCAAGGTGATCGCGCCGAAGAAGCTCAAGACGAAGGAGTGGCTCGGCGTGATGCGCGAGGCGCACCGGCTCGGCATCTCGACTACGGCGACGATGATGTACGGGCATGTCGAGACGCTCGAGGAGCGGGTCGAGCACTTCCGCCGCATCCGCGACCTGCAGGACGAGACCGGCGGCTTCCGCGCGTTCTTCTCGTGGACGTTCCAGGACGACGGGAACCGGCTCGTCTCCCTCGTCCCGGCCGAGACGCGGCCGACTTCGTTCGACTACCTCCTCACGCAGGCCGTCTCCCGGCTCTACCTCGACAACGTCTCGCACATCGGCTCGTCGTGGGTGACGCAGGGAAAGAAGATCGGGCAGGTCGCGCTCGGCTTCGGCGCCGACGACCTCGGCTCCGTGATGATCGAGGAGAACGTCGTCTCGGCCGCGGGGACGACACACCGGACGAGCGCGGAGGAGCTCGTCCACCTGATCCGCTCGATCGGCAAGACACCGGTGCAGCGCGACACGCTCTACCGCCCGGTCAACGTCTGGAACTAGCCCGGGCTACGCTGACCGGCGGGGTGGCTCGGAAGCTTTTCATTGCCGCTGCGCTGGCAGCACTGATCGCGACGTCCGCGGTATCAGCGGCGAGCGGCGCGCAGCGCGGTGGGCGCGTGGTGCTCTCCGTCTCGACGACCCAGCTCATGCCCGGCGTGACGTACACGCGGGAGGTCGACCTGACGCCGAGCGGCCCCGTCGTCCTCGACGTCGTGATCGCGCCACAGCCGGATGGGACGGTCTACTCGCTCGCGCCCGTCCTCTCCAACTCCTCGCTCACGCACACGGCGAAGCTCACGCGGATGGTGCAGAGCCTCGATACCGGCGCGACGACGGTCGCGATCGACGGCGACTACTTCAACGCGAGCTCCGGGCTGCCGCAGAGCATCCTCATGCGGGGCGGCGCTCTCGACAACGAGCCGGCTCCGGGCCGCGCGAGCGTCGGCCTCGCTGCCGGCGGCACGCTGCGCGCGGCGCAGGTCGCGTTCTACGGGACGTGGCAGGCGAGCGCCGGGCTCCGCCAGCTCACGCTCAACTCCCGCAGCGGGAAGTTCACGCTCTTCACTCCGGCGTACGGCGGTACGACTCCGGCCGAGTCGGGCGCCGTGGCGGAGGCGGTTCTCCCGTCCTTCCCTCCGTCCGCTGCCGGCCAGCCGCTCACCGGAACCGTCTCGCAGGTCACGCTCAGCGGGGGCACGCCGATCCCGCACGGCGGCGCGGTGCTCGTCGCGCGCGGCGCGGCCGACGCGACCCAGCTCGAGACGGAGGCGCCGGTCGGGCAGGAGGTCGACGTCCGCCTCACGCTGACGCCCGACTGGAGCGGTCTCGTCAGCGCGATCGGCGGCGGGCCGCTGCTCGTCCAGAACGGAAAGGCGATCTTCTCTGACGGCGAGGCGTTCCCGCCCGGCTCCCTCGCCGGGCGGGCGGCGCGCGGTGCGATCGGGCAGCTCGCCGACGGGCGGATCGTTCTCGTCACGGCGGAGGCGACGACGTCGGCCTACAGCATCGGCGTCTCGAACTACGACCTCGCGCTCGAACTCGTCCGGCTCGGTGCCGTCACGGCGGCCGGCCTCGGTTCCGGGCCGCAGGCGGGGATGGCGTTCAACGGCACGCTCCTGACGCGCCCGACCGGCGGGTCGGAGCGGAGCATCTCCGACGCCCTCGTCCTCTCCTATACGGGCGTCTACGCCTCGCCCGTCGCGGCGGTCCTCTCGCCGAACGGCGACGGCGCCGGCGAAACCGAGACGTTCTCCTACCGGCTCGTGCGCCCGGCGACCGTCACCGCGACGCTCACGGGGCCGCACGGCGTGACCGTGCAGCTCGCGAGCGACGCCGAGAGCGTCGGCGTCCACACGCTCAGCTGGGACGGCAGCATCGCCGGAAACCTCGCGCCGGAAGGAGCATGGACGTTCAGCGTCACCGCTACGGACGACCGCACGGTCACAACGACGGCGCAGCGCACCTTCTCGCTCGACGTAACGCTCGGCTCACTCACGGTCGGCTCGGATCGGAACGGCGCGACCGCGGATTTCGTCCTCACGCGGCAGGCAAACGTCGTCGTGACGGTCGAGCCCAGCAACGGGATAGCGGTGGCGACCTTCCGTCTGGCCCACGTCGCACCGGGGACGCGCAGCGTGAGGTGGAAGGGGAGGATCGGCTCACGCCGCGCGCCGGCCGGCCGGTACCTGATGCGCGTCGAAGCCACGAGCACGATCGGGACGAGCGCGCTCGTCGCGCCGTTCTCATTCGCGCCTCACACGCGTCACTAGACTCGCGCTCGTGCTCCTCGCGAGCGTCTCCTCGAGCTTCACGACTGCCGTTGCGAACCACGGCGTCTACGCGGTATTCGGCCTGCTCGCGCTCGGCGCCGTTCTTCCCGTCGGGAGCGAGCTGGTCGCACTCGTGGGAGGAGCCGTGGCCGCCGGTGTCTTCTCGAGCACGAACGGCGTCTCGGTCTTCGGCACGCATATCGGTCTCGGGGCCGGCGCGTTGGTCGCGATCGCGCTTGCGGCGACCATCGGCTATCTCGGCGGCGCTTTCGTCGGCTGGATGGTCGGGCGCTACGGCGGCCGGGAACTGCTCGAGCGGCGAGGACGCTGGCTCCACGTCACGCCGGAGCGGCTCGACCGTGCCGACGCGTGGTTCCGGCGCTGGGACAAGCCCGGCGTGCTCATCGGGACGATCACGCCCGTCGTCCGTTCATTCGTCGCCATACCAGCCGGCATTTTCGAGATGGAGCTGGCTCCCTTCCTCGGGCTCGCTCTGATCGGGGCCGCCGTCTGGTCATTCGCGTTCGTCGGCATCGGGTATGCGCTCGGCGCGAGCTACAAGCACTTCGAGCACGACTTCCGCTACGCGGAGTACGCGATCGCCGCAGGTCTCGTCCTCTGCGCGGCGTATCTGGTCTACCGATGGAGAACGGCCGCTAAGGTGAGCCCGAATGCAGACGATCCCGCTCGTTGACGTAAGCGCCGAGTACGGGCCGCTGATCCCAAAGCTCGAGGCCGCGTTCCGCGAGGTTCTCGAGGACGGTCGCTTCATCCGCGGTCCGCACTACTGGGCGTTCCAGGAGGAGGCTGCCGCGTACCTCGGCGTGAGGCGCACGATCGGCGTCGCGAACGGCACCGACGCGCTCGTCCTCGCGCTGGACGCGATGGGCGTCGGCCCCGGCGACGAGGTCATCTGCCCGGCGTTCACCTTCTACGCGACGGCCGAAGCGGTCGTCCGGCGCGGCGCGACTCCCGTCTTCGCGGAGATCGACCCCGTGACGCTCAACCTCGAGCTCGAGGACGCCGCGGCGAAGATCACCGACCGGACGAAGGCGATCATCCCCGTCCACCTCTTCGGGCGCGCGATGGACGTCCGGCCGCTGCTCGAGCTCGGGCCGCTCGTGCTCGAGGACGCGGCCCAAGCCTTCGGCGCAGAGGAAGTCGCACAGCATGGGACGGCCTCGACCTTCAGCTTCTATCCGACGAAGAATCTCTTCTGCCTCGGCGACGGCGGCCTGATCGCGACGAGCGACGAGGATCTCGCCGAGCGCGTCAAGCTCCTCTCCTTCCACGGCTCGCGCGACAAGACCGACTTCGAGCTCGTGGGCTACAACTCGCGGCTGGACGAGCTCCAGGCGGCGTTCCTGCGGATCTTCCTGCAGGAGCTCGACGGCTGGAACGCGGGCCGGCGCGCCGCCGCAGCGCGGTACGCCGAGCTTGGCCTGAGCGAGCTCGTGGAAGTCCCCCTGGACGAGCCGGGGCACGTCTACCACCTCTTCGTCTGCCGCTCGCCCGAGCGCGACCGGATCCGCGAGGCGCTCACGGAGGCGGGGATTGCCTCTGCGGCGTACTACGCGACGCCGCTCCACCTGCAGCCCTCGCTGCGCTATCTCGGGTACGAGCCCGGCTCCCTGCCGGCGACCGAGCTGGCGGGTGCCGAGAACTTCTCGCTGCCGCTCTGGCCCGGGATCCCGGCCGAGGCGCAGGAGCGCGTCGTCGAGACGGTGCGCGCCGCCGTCGGCGTCGCAGGTCGCGTCTGATGCGCCACCTGCTGTCACGGCACCGGCTGTGGCAGTTGCTCGGGGACGCTGCGATCGTCGCCGCGTCGTGGTGGCTCGCGTTCGAGCTCCGCTTCGACCACGGGCTGAACGTCCCGTACACGCACCTGCTCGAGCGGACGATCCTCGTCGTCCTCGGGATCAAGCTCGTCGTCTTCATCGGCTTCGGCTTCTACAACCGCTGGTGGCGCTACGTCTCGATCCGGGACATGTGGTCGGCCGTGCGCGGCGTCGTCGTCGCGTGCCTGGTTGCGGATGTGACCGTCTACCTCGTCAATCCCGTGAACGGCGTGCGTCTGCCGCGCTCGATCGCGGCCACGGATCTTCTCCTCACGATGGCGTTCGTGGCCGGCTCGCGGCTGCTCGCCCGGACGCTGATCGAGCGCCCCGGCGTGGGAGTTGTCGCGCGCGGCAAGGAGGTCATCGTCGTCGGAGCGGGAGACGCCGGCCGCCTGATCGTCCAGGAGATGCAGCGCTCGCGGATGCTCAACTACACGCCGATCGGCTTCGTCGACGACGACGAGCGGAAGCGCCACACGCGGATCATGGGCGTGCGCGTCCTCGGCAGGATCGACGAGCTGCCGCGCGTGCTGCGCGAGTACCGGCCAGACGAGGTGCTGATCGCGATGCCGTCCGTCTCGGGCGAGGTCCGCCGCCGCATCGTCGAGACCGCTCAGGAGGCGAGGAAGCCGGTCAAGACGCTTCCGGGCCTGTACGAGCTCATCTCCGGAGACCTCGGCCTCGCCGGCCAGATCCGTCCCGTGCAGGTGCAGGACGTGCTCGGTCGCGAGCAGGTGGAGGTCGACTTCCAGGAGGTCGCGTCCTACCTCGAGGGCCAGACTGTGCTCGTCACCGGCGCGGGCGGCTCGATCGGCTCGGAGCTCTGCCGTCAGATCGCGCGCGTGGGATCGACCCGCCTGATCCTCGTCGACAACGCCGAAGGGCCGCTGTTCGAGATCGAGCAGGAGCTCAAGGAGCGGGACTTCACCGCCGCGGTGCCCCAGCTCGTCGACGTGAAGGACCACGCGGCGATGCGGCGCGAGGTCTTCGAGAAGT
Source organism: uncultured Actinomycetes bacterium (assembly GCA_963737515.1). Lineage (GTDB taxonomy): Bacteria > Actinomycetota > Thermoleophilia > Gaiellales > Gaiellaceae > Palsa-739. The sequence goes on from CAVTSV010000004.1 coordinate 512,101, forward strand.
ACCGGCCGACGGTCGTCTTCCACGCCGCGGCGTACAAGCACGTCGCGATGCTCGAGACGCACCCGCTCGCGTCGGTCCGCAACAACGTCGGCGGCACGCGCGTCACGGCCGAGCTGGCGACGGAGTTCGGCGTCGAGCGCTTCGTCCTTATCTCGACCGACAAGGCGGTCAACCCGAAGACGGTGATGGGGCAGTCGAAGGCGCTCTGCGAGTGGATCGTCGAGTCGCTCGGCCATCGACGCGACGTCCCGACGCGCTTCGTCGCGGTGCGCTTCGGCAACGTCCTCAACTCCTCGGGCAGCGTCATCCCGATCTTCGCAAAGCAGATCGAGCGCGGCGGTCCGGTGACGGTGACGCACCCGGAGATGACGCGCTATTTCATGACGATTCCCGAGGCGGTCTCGCTCGTCGTGCAGGCCGGCGCGATCGGCGGGCGCGGGCAGGTGTTCGTGCTCGACATGGGTGAGCCGGTCAAGATCGTCGACCTCGCGCAGAACATGATCCGGCTGTCGGGCAAGGAGCCGCGGATGCCGGACGAGGAGGTCGCGTCGCCGCGCGACATCCCGATCAAGTTCATCGGTTCCCGCCCCGGCGAGAAGATCCACGAGGAGCTCTGGAGCGAGCAGGAGTCGCTCGGCGAGACGGTGCACCCGAAGATCCGGCGGCTGAGCCGCCTGCCCGTCGATCCCGACTGGCTTGCAACGCAGCTCGCCGAGCTGGAGGGACTCGCGAACGACGGCGACACGCTCGAGGTGGTCGGGAAGCTCGGCACGATGGTGCGCGAGCCGCAGCGCGTCGACCTCCCGAACCTGTCCGATACGGGCAGTTACCGGACAGTCGGCGAAGCGGCCGTGAAGCCGCCGACCGGCTGAGTCTCAGGCGTCGAGCGCGGAGAGGAGCAGCCGGAGCATCTCCGCCGGATCCCGCCGCACCCGCGCCGACTCCGAGTCGTCCCGCTTTCGCAGCTCGAGCGCCCGCGGATCGGTAAGCGGCTTGAGGCGTCCTTCGCGAATCAGCTCCTCGTCGACGCCCCCGAGCCGGCCGCCGTACGTCGTGTAGACGGGAACGCCGAGCGCCGCCGCCTCGCGGTTCATCGTCCCGCCGGCCGAGACGACGAGATCGGCGATGGCGATGAGGCTCTGCGCGTCGACGGCGCCGTCGGGGAGGACGATGGACGGCAACGCGAGCCCGCGGACGTACTCCCGCTGCTCGTCCGTCCGCGGCAGCACGAACGCCTGCACGTCCTCCGAACGCCCGAGGTGCTCGAGCGTCTGGGGGAAGAGCGGGTTCGAGTGACGGTGGTAGAGCGACACGTCGGGCGGCGGGCGCAGGACGACGAGGATCCGCGCGGGATCGACGCCGTACTGCTCCAGCAGCGACCGGTCGGGCTCGAAATTCGCGAGGTAGTACTCCTCCTTCAGGCCCGGGTACTGGACGAGCTTCGGCGGACGGACGCCGTAGGGCTGCAGCCGCTCGGGCGGGATCGCCGCCGGCACGACGACCCGCGTCGCGGCGCGGCAGCCGAGCTGATGCTGGATCGTGGCGAACTCGTAGTCGAACGTCGTCGAACTCGGGATGCCGAGCCGTCGTGCGCTGATCGTCAGCTCGTGCGAGCCGTGGGCGAGCGCGACGTCGAAATCTCGCCCGCGAGCCCAGCGGTGGAGCGTGTGGAGGCGCGAGGTCATCTGCCGCGCCTTCTGCCAGCGGGAGCGCCCGCCGTGGCGGCCGATCACCGCATCTGCCTCGAGCCCGTGGAGGTCGAGCAGCTCGAGCGTCTGCGCGTAGTCGCGGGCGGTGATCTCCACCTCGTCGCCGCGCTCGCGCATGATCTCGATCAGCGGCCGGAACACCAGCACATGAGCGGGAGCGGTCATGTCGATCCAGACCCTCACGTCCCTGGCCGCCTTTCGCGCCCGCCCGGCGGAGCCGGGCTCCGCGAAAGGCTGACGACGCTGGCGGCAGGATCCTGCGCGCGCGCCGCTTGGCCGTACTTCGTGTACTGCCCTTCGCGGCGCGCGCTTGGCTCCTTTGCCAGCGCCGCCCCAGGAACGTGAGGAAACCTCATGCGGCGAGCGCCTCCATCCGAGCCGAGCGCAGCAGCGGCGGCTCCTGCTCCACGTGGCGCTCGTACCAGAGCGTGAAGGCGAGCAGCCCCCACAGCTGGCGGCTCCAGTCCTCACGGCCGGCGACGTGCTCGTCGAGCAGCCGCGCGACCGGGCCGGGCTGGAAGAAACCCTGGCGGCCGAGCGTTTCCGCCGACAGCGTCTCGCGTGCGAATGGCAGTAGCTCGCTGCGCAGCCATGCCGCGGCGGGGATCGAGAAGCCCCGCTTGCGCCCGTGCACGACTTCGCGCGGCAGGAGCGGTTCGACCGCCTTCCGCAACAGCACCTTCTTCGCGAGCGCGCGCACCTTCAGCCGCGTCGGCAGCGCGAACGCGAGGTTTGTCACGAGCGGATCGAGGAACGGGACGCGCACCTCGAGCGAGTGCGCCATCGAGGCGCGATCGGTCTTCACGAGGAGATCGTCCACGAGGTAGACGCCGAAGTCGACATCCTGGAGGCGGGCGAGCTCGGGCGCGCCCGCGGTCTCGGCGTAGCGCCCGCGATAGACGTCGACGGGATCGAATCCGTTCGCGCCGCCGCGCAGCTCGCGGCGCGCGTCGGGGGAGAAGATCTCCTTCCAGCCGTGATGCCGCTCGAGCGGCGGTAGGTGCGCGGCCCGGACGAACCGCTTCGCCCGGTAGTCGAGGCTCGCCTTCCGCGACGACGACGGCAGTGCCTCCACGAGCGGACGCGCGACGCGCGCCAGGGGAGCGAGCCGGTCGGCCATGAGATCCGCCGCGTACGTGTAGTAGCCGCCGAACAGCTCGTCTCCGCCCTCGCCCGAGAGCGCGACTTTCACGTGCTCGGCCGCAAGCTGCGAGACGAGGTACGTAGGCAGGGCGGACGAGTCGGCGAACGGCTCGTCGAACGCGTCGGCGAGCGCGCCGAGGAGGAGTTCCGGATCGGGCCGCACGAGCAGCTCGTGATGCTCCGTCCCGTACTGCTCGGCGACGAGTCGTGCGTCGTCTCGCTCGTCGAAGCTCTTCTCCGCGAAGCCGATCGTGAACGTGTGCACCGGCTCCGGCGTCTCCTGTGCGGCGAGCGCGGCGAGCGCGGCGGAGTCGACGCCGCCCGAAAGCAGGACGCCGACCGGGACGTCGGACAGGAGATGCGCGCGAACAGAGTCGCGGAGTCGCGCCCGCAGCTCCTCGACGAGCTCGGCCTCGTCGCCGTCGCGCAGGGCGTCGGCGGGCGCGGGAGCTGGGCGCGCGTAGCGCTCGAGCGAGACCGAGCCGTTCTCCCAGACGAGGACGTGCCCCGCCGGCAGCTTCCGGATCTCGCGGAAGATCGAGTACGGCGCCGGGATCGAGTTGAAGGCGAGGAACGCCTCGAGCGCGTCGAGATCGATCTCGCCGCGCGGGAGCGCGCGTAGCTCCGACGCGAACCGGAGCTCGCCGCCGACGTGCCGGTAGTAGAGCGGCTTGATCCCGTAGCGATCGCGGGCGAGCACCAGCCGGCGCCGGCTCGCGTCCCAGATCGCAATCGCGAACATCCCGCGCAGCCGTTCGGCGAACGCCGTTCCGTGCTCTTCGTAGAGGTGGACGAGCGACTCGGTGTCGGAACGGGTGCGGAAAACGTGGCCGGCGCCTTCGAGCTCGCGGCGAAGCTCGGGGTAGTTGTAGATCTCGCCGTTCTGGACGACGACGACGCTGCCGTCCTCGTTCGCGATCGGTTGGTCGCCGCCCTCGAGGTCGATGATCGCGAGCCGCCGCGCAGCGAGCGCGACCGGCCCGTCGACGTGCTGGCCGGAACTGTCGGGGCCGCGGTGGACGAGCTGCTCGCTCATCGAGCGCAGCGCCTCGACGTCGGCGTGCCCGTCCGCCGTCGCGATCCCGCAAATCCCGCACACGGCTCTACCTTAGGCGCGGCGGGGGAGAATCCCGCCGAGCGACTGCTTGACCACACGCCAGCCGGTCGCGACGACGGTGCGGAGGTAGAGCCGGACCGAGCGGTCGGCGATCCACTCGAGGTCGTGCGCGAGCTTCTCCGCCATCGGCGTCTCGTAGCCGCGCCGCACCTGCGCAAAGCCGGTCAGGCCGGGCCGGACGACGAGCCGCTGCCAGTACGACGGCAGCTCGTGGGCGAGCTCCTCGAAGAAGACGGGCCGGATCGGCCGCGGTCCGACGAGGCTCATGTCACCGCGGATGACGTTCACGAATTGCGGGATCTCGTCGAGCTGCGTCGCCTTCAGCCACCGTCCGATCGGCGTGAACTCGGCCTGCGTCGCCTGGACGAGATCCTCGCCGAGATGCGTGCCGAGCCGGCGTTCGGCGCCTCGGCGCAGCGTCCGGAACTTGAACATCGTGAAGACGTGCCCGCCGCGGCCGACGCGCTCGCCGCGGTACAGCACCGGCGGGCCGCTCGTGACGACGACGATGAGGGCGATGAGCAGCACGGCCGGGAGCGAGAGCGCGAGGAAGAGCGCGGCGAGGCCGATGTCGAGCGCGCGCAGGAGCACGTCGCGGGGGCGATCCGGCGTCTCGAGGGCGAGCTGTCGGTACCCGCGAACGAGCGTGTCCTCGAGCCGCGTCGTCTCTGGCACGCGCCGATCGTAAAGGGTGGGGGCTCCGCCTCGGCTATAAGTAGTCGTTATGGACACGCGGCAGCTTGCGGCGTTCTGCGCCGTCGTCGAGCGGAGGAGCTTCTCCCAGGCGGCGGATCAGCTCGGCGTCACCCAGCCTGCGGTGAGCCTTCAGATCCGCTCTCTCGAGCAGCGGCTCGGGCAGCAACTCCTCGACCGGTCCGGCCGGCGCGTCGAGGCGACCGAGGCGGGGTTGCGGCTCTATCGCGGCGCGCAGCGGCTGCTTGCGCTCGAGGAGCAGATCCTCCAGGAGCTCGGCGATGAGGCTGAAGGCGAGCTCACCGGCCGGCTCGAGATCGGCGGCTCCACCGGTCCCGGCGGCACCGTGCTGCCAGTCGTCCTCGGGGAGTTCCACCGGCTCCATCCGCAGGTCCACGTAGCGCTGACCGTCTCCGACACCCATACCGTTGTCGAGCAGGTGGCGCGGCGCGAGCTCGAGCTCGGCGTGGTCGGCGTGGGCGGCCGGCATCGCGGCATCACGTTCGAGCCGTTCTACCGGGACGAAGTCGTCCTCGCCGTCCCCGCGGATCACAAGCGTGCCGGCAAGACGATGTCCCTTGGCGAGCTCAAGGCGGAGCCGCTCGTGCTGATGCAGGAAGGCGCCGGCGTCCGGCAGATGATCGATGACGAGTTGCGCGAGCTCGGCGTGCGGCTGCGCGACCTCAACGTTCGGCTCGAGCTTGGCCTGCAGGAGTCGGCGCGGGCCGCGGTCCTCGGCGGCTTCGGCGCCACGTTCATCTCCCGCATCGCGATCGAAGGTGATCTCGCGGCCGGGACGCTGGCGATCGCCCGTGTCGAAGGTCTCGAGCCCGCGCGCGAGATTCAGCTGGCCCGTGCGACGGGCCGCGCGGAGACGCGTGCCGCGCAGGCGTTCGTCGCGTACGCGCGCGAACGTCTCGCGTGATCGTCCGCTGGGGGCTCGAGTCGCTGCCCGAGGCGTGCGCCGCCGCCGGTGTCTCGGCTCCGCTCCTCATCGCGAGCCCGCGCTGGGACTCCCTCGAGCTTCCGGTCGAGCCGGCTGCCCGCTGGTCGGAGATTCCGTCGGACCGGATCGGCGAGGCGGCGGCTGCCGCGGGCGAGGCGGACGGGGTCCTCGCGCTCGGCGGTGGGAGCGCGATCGATCTCGGGAAGGCGATCTCGGCTGCCGTGGGGCTCCCGCTCGTCTCTGTCCCGACGACGTACTCCGGCGCCGAGTGGACGACGTACTTCGGCGTCCGTGATTCGCAGCGGCGGATGCTCGGCGGCGGCGGCGGGGCGCATCCGACGGCGATCGTCTACGAGCCGCAGCTGACGCTCGAGCTGCCGGCGGAGACGACCGTCGGCACCGCTATGAACGCGCTCGCCCATTGCGCGGAGGCGCTCTACGCCCGCGGGCACAATCCCGCCGCGGACGAGGAGGCGCTCGCCGGCGCCGCGCTCATCGCGGAGTGGCTGCCGCGCGTCGTCGCGACGCCGGCCGATCTCGAAGCCCGGACGGAACTGCTCCGTGGCGCCGGCCGCGGCGGCGCGGCGCTTGCCGGGTCGATGCTTGCGCTCGCGCACGCGATGGCGCAGGCGGTCGGAGGCGCGTACGGGCTCCCGCACGGGACGCTGAACGGGATCTGCCTCGCGCCCGTCCTCCGCTTCAACGCGCCGCTCGTGCCGGACGCGATCCGTCGCTTCGGCGAGGCGATCGGAGCGCCGGACGACCCCGCCGCCCGCGTAGAGGAGCTCGCCGCTCTCGCAGGCCCGACCCGCCTCCGCGAGCTCGGCGTGCCGGAGGCGGATCTCCCGGAGCTCGCCGCTTCCGCGGCCCAGCGCGGCGGCAACCTCGCCAATCCGCGGCCGGCGAGCCCGGAGGAGATCGAGCAGCTTCTTCGCGCCGCGTACTAGCGTCAGCCCTGTCCGACGATGGTCGCGACGCCGCGCGTATCGCGCATCACGTCGATGTGATGAGAGGTGTGGATCGTGATCCAGGGGATGTCCGTCGGGCAGGCGAAGCCCGCCGACGACTGGACCGTGAAATTCGGGTAGCCGATACCGCCGCTGATCAGGCCGCTCGCGCGCCAGCTCACACCGCAGAAGGTGCCGCCGGCTGTGGCGGTCGTCGTTCGGTACGTGACTTTCCCGCCGAAGTGTCCGCACCAGTACGTGGTGTCGGTGACCTTCTGGTCGTACGGCCAGATCCCCCAGCGGCCCCAGACCGCGTTCGTCCAGCAGACGATTTTGGCCGAAACCGTTGCGGCTGCGCTCGTGGCCGAAGCGCGGCTCGCCGCGAGCGGGTCGGAGGAAGTGAGGCCGACAGCCTGGTCGAGCGTCAGATCGGACTCATAGGACGTGACCGCATCGGGAGAGGCGGCCGCCGCGAGCGCGGTGCTCGCGTCGACGCTGGTCGTATCCGAGACCCCGGCGGTGCCGGGGCCGGCGACCAGGGCGGACGCGGCGTCGGGCGAGAGCGGCGCCGGCGCGGTATCGGCAGACGCCGTAGCGATGCAGCCGAGCGCAGCGACCGCCGCTGCGACGACCACTGCGAGCCGTTTGGACATCGTGACCTCCTGTTCGTGGGCTATGCGAACGGGCCACGCTAGCGTTGTCCGATTTGACAATCAAGATGGCTCTTTCGGCCTTCTCCAGCGTGGCCGTGGCCGGCTTGGGCTACGCGGGGCGCGCGACGAACGAGAGGATCGTGACGCCGAGCTCGTCCAGCGGGAAGCTCCGGAAGCGCTCGGCAAGGGGCATCTCCACCAGCTCCGCGCGCCCCTTCTCGTTCGGGCCGGAGGGCCGCTCGACGACGAGCTCGAAGCCGGCGTCGCGCACGAGTTGGAGGTACTCCGGCGAGCGCAGCCGGTTCTGGAAGTGGAGCGGGGAGTTGGCGAGCGCCCAGGCCCGGTCGGAGAAGCGAAGGAAGTGGTAAGGGGAGAGGCTCGGATCGAAGTAGCTGTAGTGATCCTGCAGGTCGATCCGGCAGCTGAAGACGCCGCCCGGCCGCAGGAGGCGACGGCTCTCGGCGAAGATCGCGGCGAGATCGTCGTGCGGGATGTGCTCGCACGTGTCCGTGCTGTGGACGAGCTCGACCGAGCCGGCGGGCAGGCCGGTGTCGCGCGCGTCGCACGGTGCGAGGTAACGGATCCCGAAGCGCGGCTCGAGCTCGGTAACGGACGCGATCGGCCCGCCGAGCTCCCGGAGGCTCCGGCCGGCCTCCGCCTCGAGCTCCGGCCGGAGGCGCTCGTACGTCGCGATCGCGTCGTTGACGAGCTCGACGCGGGCGCTCGGCCGGATGTCGACGAGCACCTGTGCGCCGACTCCGAGCAGCGCGAAGGAGAGCGGGATCGCGAGGTCCCAGCCGGCGCCGAACTCGTAGAACGTCGCGTCGGCGATCGCCACGCCGGGGCCGTTCTCCTCGTAGGCGCGGAGATGGGCCAGCGTGCGCGTGAACTTCTGCCGCAGCGTCTTCTCGCCGACCGGAAGGCTCCGTAGGACGCGGCGCTGGAAGACGTAGTTCAGCCGCTCGCCTTGCGGCATCGCGCCGAGGGCGCGCTGGAGAGCCGCCTTTGCGAGCCACCGCATGCGGGTGAGGATAGTCTCTCTCAGAGATAAGTAATCGCTATACAACGGATTAGCTACGGCGGCCGGAGTGGCTATACTCAGCCGCCGTGCCGGAAGACGCCCGTTTCGACGTGCTCGTGATCGGCAGCGGAGCCTCGGGGCTCGCTGCCGCCGTGGCCGCGCACCGTGCCGGCGCGCGCGTCGGCCTCGCCACGAAGGGATCCATCCAGGCATGCAACTCCGCGAAGGCGCAGGGCGGGATCCAGGCCGCGATCGGCCCGGACGACTCTCCCGCGCAGCACGCGGCGGACGTCTGGAAGAGCTCGCACGAGACGGCGAACGCGGAGCTCGTCGGCGTCCTCACTTCCGAGGCCCCCGGCGCGATCGGGTGGCTCGAGGAGCTCGGCGTCGAGTTCTCGCGCGACGACGACGGGAGCTACCGGCTCGCGCGCTGCGGCGGCGCGTCGGCGCGGCGTCTCCTCCAGGTCGGAGACCGCACGGGGAATGCGATCACCGGCGCGCTGCGCAACGCCGTGACCGCAGACGGCATCGAGGTCGTCCCGAAGGCGCCCCTGCGGCAGCTCGAGCGGACGGAGAACGGCTGGCGCGCTTCGTGCAACTCCCATGAGCTCGCCGCGTCGACGGTCATCCTCGCCGCCGGCGGGCGCTGCTACGCCGAGGCCGAGCAGCGGGGCGAGTTCTCGACGAACCATCCCTACGCGACCGGTGAGGTCACGAAGCTCGCGCTCGAACTGGGGGCGGAGTCGCGGGACCTCGACGCGCTCCAGTACCACCCGAACGGCGGTCTCTGGCCGGAATCGATGCAGGGCTACTCGATCCCGGAGACGACGCGGGCCTACGGCGCCGTCCTCCTCAATGTGGACGGCGAGGAGTTCTGCGACTCGCTCGGTCCGCGCGACGAGGTGAGCCAGGCGATCTTCGACGAGGTCGCGAAGGGAAAGGGCGTGCAGACGCCGTCCGGCCACGACGCCGTCTGGCTCGACACGACGCGGATCCCGGAGCGCGACGCCGAGCTCTCCCTCCCGTACATGCTCCGCCGCTACCGCGCTGCCGGCGTCGACCCGCTGCGCGAGCCGATCCTCACGTACCCTGTTCTCCACTACCAGAACGGCGGGCTCGTGATCGATACGAACGCCGAGACGACTCTCGAAGGCCTCTACGCCTGCGGCGAGATCGCCGGCGGGACGCATGGGCGGAACCGGATGATGGGCAACAGCTTGCTCGAATGCATCGTGTTCGGAAGGAGGGCGGGACGTGCCGCAGCTGCTCGACACTGATCTCCAGCGCTCGGTCGAGGATGCCGCCGCGCATCTCTACGTCTGGTCGCTCAAGGACATCCCGCAGGACCTGCGCGACGCGCTCGCGGCGGCCGCCGAGCGCGAGACGTCGGTGCCAGGCCGGCGCGTCCTCTCAACGATCCTCCGCAACGTCGCGGTCGCCGACACTGAGAACAACCTCGTCTGCCAGGACACCGGATTGGCCGTCTACACGTGCCGCGTCGGCGAGCACTTCCCGCTCCACCCGGCGCGCATCTACCAGGCGCTGTACGACGGCACCGCACGCGCCACCCTCGATCATCCGCTCCGCTCGAACGCCGTCCACACCCTAACGCGCGAGAACACCGGCCCGAACGTCGGGTACCGGCTGCCGATCGTCCACTGGGAGTTCATCCCGGACTGGGACGGCTTGGACGTCAAGTGCGTGCCGAAGGGCTCCGGCTCCGAGAACATGAGCTTCCTCAAGATGTGCACTCCCGCCGACGGCGTGAAGGGGATCAAGCAGTTCGTGCTCGAGTCGATCGTCGGCGCCGGCGGCAAGCCGTGCCCGCCCGGGATCGTCGGCGTCGGATTAGGCGGCTCGGCCGACTACGCGATGTACCTCGCGAAGGAGGCGATCGCGCGGCCGATCGGCACGCGTAACTCCGATCCGCTTGTCGCGCAACTCGAGGAGGAGCTGTTCGCCCTCCTCAACGAGACGGGCATCGGCCCGATGGGCCTCGGCGGCGACGTCACCGTCCTCAACTGCCACATCGAGCACGCGGACACGCACATGACGCTCAACCCCGTAGCGGTGAACTACCAGTGCTGGGCGGCACGACGGGCGACCGCGCACATCGCCGCCGACGGCACGACCGACTTCGACCGGGAGGCGTGATGGCCGCTCACGAGGTGACTTTCCCGATCACCGACCCGCAGGAGATCCTCAAGCTCCGCGCGGGCGACGAGGTCGTCGTGCAAGGGCACATCATCGGGATCCGCGACCGCACGCAGATCCGGATCTTCGACCAGGGCATCGATCCGCCGATGGATCTCAGCGGCGCGTTCCTCCTCCACACGGCGCCCGGCGTCCGCAAGATCGCCACCGATTCAGAAGGGCGTGGGAAGTACGAGAAGGTCTGCATCGGGACGACGACGAGCGCTCGTATGGTGCGCTTCACCGAGCCACTCGGCGAGCAGTACGGCGTCCGCGCAATCTGCGGCAAGGGCGGCTTCCCCGACGAGGCGATCGAGCCGATGCGGAAGCTCGGGATGGTCTACTTCGCGATCGTCGGCGGCGCGGCTGCGCTCGAGACCACGCAGATCGAGGAGATCGAGGAAGTCGCGTGGGAGGAGCTGATGCCCGAGTGCCTCTGGAAGTTCCGCGTCAAGGACTTCGGGCCGCTCACCGTCGGCATTGACGCGCACGGCAACTCGCTCTACCACGACGTCCAGGCCGCGGCGAAGAAGAAGCTGGAGGAGCTCTATGCCCGGCTTTGACTTAGGCCTGAAGCGTGAAGGCGGCCTGACGCACGTCCTCGACAAGGGTCTCGGCCCGCGCGGCTGGAAGGACGTCCTCGAGACGTCGGGCGACTTCATCGACATCGTCAAGCTCGGCTGGGGCACGGCGTACGTCACGAAGAACCTCCGTCGTAAGCTCGATGTCCTCAAGGACAGGCCCGTCGTGATCGGCGGCACGTTCTTCGAGGCGGTCTGGGCGAAGGGGAAGCTCGACGAGTACAAGCGCTGGCTAGGGGAGCTCGGCCTGACGCACGTCGAGATCTCCGACGGCACCGTCGAGATCCCCCGCGAGGAGAAGTTGGCGTTGATCGCCGACTTCGCGCGCGACTTCACCGTCCTCTCCGAGGTCGGCTCGAAGGACTCCGACGTCGTGTTCGCGCCGTACCAGTGGGTCGAGTGGATCAAGGAAGAGAAGGCGGCCGGCGCGTGGAAGGTGATCACCGAGGCGCGCGAGGGCGGCACGGCCGGGATCTTCCGCGCCGACGGCGACATGCGGACGGGGCTGATCGACGAGATCGCGCACGAGGTCGACTTCCACGACCTCGTCTGGGAGGCGCCGACGAAGGCGTCGCAGGCGTGGTTCATCCGGCAGTTCGGGCCGGAGGTCAACCTCGGCAACATCCCGCCCGACGAGGTCATCCCGCTCGAGACGCTGCGGCTCGGCCTGCGCGGCGACACGCTCAAGGAGGTGCTGCTCCGTGACGCAGACGCTGCAACTCCCGCCTGACGTCGAGACGTGGCCGGCCGAGCGCGTCGTCGGTTTCGCGCTCGAGCAGTTCCCAGGCCGCGTCGCGCTCGCGTGCTCCTTCCAGAAGGAGGAGACCGTCCTGCTCGACATGCTCTTCGCGGTCGAGCCGAAGGCGCGCGTCTTCGCGATCGACACGCACCACCTCTTCCCCGAGACGTACGAGTTGTGGCATGCGATCGAGGCGCGCTACGACACGACGATCGAGACGTTCGCCGGCGAGCCGGTCGAGGACGGGCTCTGGGAGAAGAACCCGGATCTCTACCTCGCGATCGCCAAGGTCGAGCCGCTCAACCGCGCGCTCCTCGATCTCGACTGCTGGATCACCGGGATCCGCCGCGACCAGTCGCCGACGCGCGCCGACGCGGCGAAGCTCGGCTGGGACGAGCAGCACGAGCTCTGGAAGGCGAATCCCGCTCGCCGACTGGAGCGACGACGACTGCTGGGCGTACATCCGCGAGCGCGGCCTGCCGTACAACCCGCTCCACGACCGCGGCTACGACTCGATCGGCGACGTCCACTCGACGCTTCCCGGCAAGGGACGCGAGGGACGCTGGGCCGGAACGGAGCGGACCGAGTGTGGGTTGCACACATGAGCGGTTTCGTCCTCTGGTTCACCGGACTCTCGGGCGCGGGCAAGACGACGATCGCGAACATCGTCGAGCCGGAGCTCGAGCGGCGCGGCTTCGTCGTCGAGCATCTCGACGGCGACATCGTCCGCACCCATCTCTCGAAGGGCCTCGGCTTCTCGAAGGAGGACCGCGACACGAACATCGCGCGGATCGGCTGGGTCGCCTCGCGGCTCGCGCGGGCCGGCGCCGTCGTGGTCGTCTCCGCGATCTCGCCGTACGAGGAGATGCGGCGGCACGCGCGCTCGCTCGTCGAGCAGCACGCGCCGTTCGTCGAGATCCACGTCGCCACGTCGCTCGAGGAGTGCGCGCGCCGCGATCCGAAGGGCCTCTACGCAGCGGCGTTCGCCGGCGAGATCGAGGAGTTCACCGGCGTCTCGGCGCCATACGAGGAGCCGCTCCATCCGGAGCTTCGGCTCGAGACCATCGGCCGCACGCCGCCCGAGTCGGCCGCAGTCGTGATGGCGCGGCTCGAGGAGCTCAACCTCGTGCCCGCGGAGGTCGAAGCGGAGTGAGCGCCCCCACCATCCCAAAGCTGACGCACCTCGACGAGCTCGAGTCCGAGGCGATCCACATCTTCCGCGAGGTCGCGGCGGAGCTCGAGCGCCCGGTGCTGCTCTTCTCCGGCGGCAAGGACTCGATCGTGCTGCTGCGGCTCGCCGAGAAGGCGTTCCGGCCCGGCAAGTTCCCGTTCCCGATCATGCACGTCGACACGGGCCACAACTTCCCCGAGGTGATCGAGTACCGCGACCGCCGCGTGCGCCGAGCTCGGCGAGCGGCTGATCGTCGCGTCGGTGCAGGAGTCGATCGACAAGGGGCGCGTCGTCGAGGAGACCGGCCCGCGCGCGTCGCGCAACCGGCTCCAGACGACGACGCTGCTCGACGCGATCGAGGAGCATCAGTTCGACGCCGCGATCGGCGGCGCGCGCCGCGACGAGGAGCGGAGCCGCGCGAAGGAGCGGATCTTCTCCTTCCGCGACGACTTCGGGCAGTGGAATCCGCGCGCGCAGCGGCCCGAGCTCTGGAACCTCTACAACGCTCGCGTCCGCAAGGGCGAGCACGTCCGCGTCTTCCCGATCTCGAACTGGACGGAGCTCGACGTGTGGCAGTACGTCGCGCGTGAGGGGCTCGAGCTGCCGTCGATCTACTTCGCCCACGAGCGCGAGGTGTTCCGCCGCGACGGGATGCTCTACGCCGCGTCGCCGTACGTCGAGCGGATGGAGGGCGAGGATCCGTTCACGACCTCGGTTCGCTTCCGCACCGTCGGCGACATGACGTGCACCGGCGGCGTCGAGTCGCGCGCGAGCACGATCGACGAGGTCGTGGAGGAGATCGCAGCGACGCGCGTCACCGAGCGCGGCGAGACCCGTGCGGACGATCGCTTCACCGAAGCCGCGATGGAGGACAGGAAGCGCGTTGGCTATTTCTGAGCAAGCGCTCGGCGCCGAGCTCCTGCGTCTCGTCACCTGCGGCTCGGTCGACGACGGCAAGTCGACGCTGATCGGCCGGCTGCTCTACGACACGAAGCAGATCTTCGTCGACCAGCTCGAGCACATCGAGGACGTCTCGCGCCGGCGCGGCAACGAGTACGTCGACCTCGCGCTGCTCACCGACGGCCTGCGCGCCGAGCGCGAGCAGGGGATCACGATCGACGTCGCGTACCGCTCGTTCGTCACGCCGCGGCGCCGCTTCCAGCTCGCCGACGCGCCGGGCCACGTCCAGTACACGCGGAACATGGTCACGGGCGCCTCGACCGCCGAGCTCGGGATCGTCCTCGTCGACGCGCGGCAGGGCGTCCTCGAGCAGACGCGGCGCCACGCCTACATCCTCAAGATGCTCCGCGTCCCGCACGTCGTGGCCGCGGTCAACAAGATGGATCTCGTCGACTGGTCGAAGGAGCGCTTCGACGAGATCGAGGCCGACCTCGAGACGCTCGACCTGCCGGATCTCGTCACGATCCCGGTCTCGGCCCTGCACGGCGACAACGTCGTCGACCGCTCCGAGCACACCGACTGGTACGACGGCCCGGTGCTGCTCGAGCACCTCGAGACGGTGGAGATCTCCTCCGACCGCGATCTCGAGAGCCGCCGCTTCCCCGTGCAGTGGGTGATCCGGCCGCATGTCGGAGGAGCACCACGACTACCGCGGCTACGCCGGCCAGGTCGCCGGCGGAATCTGGAGCGCCGGCGACGAGGTCGTCGTCCTCCCGGCCGGACTGCGGACGCGGGTCGAGACGGTGGAGACTGCTCGACGGCTCGCTCGAGAGCGCGGTGCCGCCGATGTCGGTGACGATCCGGCTCGCGGACGACATCGACGTCTCGCGCGGCGACATGTTCGCCGACCCCGCCGATCCGCCCGTCGTCGCGCGAGAGCTCGAGGGGCGCGTCTGCTGGATGAGCGAACGCCCGCTCGAGCCGCGCGCCCGGCTCGCGATCAAGCAGACGACGCGCTCGGTGCGGGCGATCGCCGACGAGCTCGTCTCGCGGCTCGAAGTGCACACGCTCGAGGACGCGCCTGCTCCCGAGCGGCTCGAGCTGAACGACATCGGCGTCGTCCGGCTACGGCTCTCCGAGCCGCTCTGCGTCGATCCGTACGCCGTGAACCGCTCGACCGGCGCCTTCGTCCTCATCGACGAGGCGACGAACGAGACGGTCGGCGCCGGGATCGTCATCTCCGCAACGCCGTAATCCGTGACCTGGCAGTTCACCCTCACCGGCCTGGGGCTCGGGCTGATCGTCGGCCTCACCGGCGTCGGCGGCGGCTCGCTGATGACGCCGATCCTGATCATCGTCTTCGGCTTCAAGCCGACCTATGCCGTCGGCACCGACATCTTCCACGGCGCGATCTTCAAGTCGTTCGGCGCGCTTCGGCACCGCCGGCTCGGAACGGTGCACGGGCACCTCGCGCTCTGGCTGTTCGCCGGCTCCGGCCCGATGGCGATCGCCGGCGTGGCGATCTCGTGGTGGCTCCGGAACGAGATCTCGAATGCGCAGACGGTCCTCGGCTACGCGATCGGCGTCGCGCTGATCGGCGGCGGCCTCGGCTTCCTCGCGAAGTCGTTCGTGAAGCGGGGGGTCCAGCCGAGCGACGCGCCGTTCATCATGAGCCGCCGCGACAGGCTCGTCGCGCTCGCCACGGGCGCGACGTTCGGCTTCATCGTCGGCCTGACGTCGGTCGGCAGCGGGACGTACTTCGGCCTCGTGATGGTGCTCGTCTACCCGCTGACGATGTCGCGGATCGTCGGCACCGACATCTTCCACGCCGCCGCGCTCCTCTGGGTCGCCGGAGTCGGGCACCTGATCATCGGCGACGTCGACCTTCACGCGACCGCCTGGCTGCTGCTCGGCTCGGTGCCCGGCATCCTCATCTCGAGCCGGTGGACGGTCAGCGTCCCCGACCTCACGATCCGCGGCGGGCTCGGCGGGATCCTCATCCTCAGCGGCCTCAAGCTCCTCAACGTGCCCGCCGCGAACTGGGTTCTCGGCATCGGCATCGGCGTTCTCGCGGTCGTTCTCGCGATCTACACGGCCGTAGAGTTGCGCGGCCCGCGCGCCGCGCCCGAACAGGCCTAACTTCTTCCTTAATCCTGGCGCCGTAGAATCGTCCCGCTTTGCAGCGGGTTCTCTCGACGGTCGTCCTGGTGGGCCTGCTCCTGGCCACGGCTGCCGCTTTCGCGATCACCGAGCACCTGAAGCTGATCCGCAGCCCGATCTACGCGACGCGCGTGACCAAGGCGTTCTCGCCGGTCTGCCACTGCGCAACTGCGGAAGGCGGAGATCAGCTTCAAGCTCCGCCGCGCCGACGCGGTGACGGTCACGATCGTGACCACCGGACGGCGCACGGTCGCGACCCTCGCCTCCGCCGTGAGCGAGCAGAAGGGGCGCGTCACGTTCCCCTGGAACGGCCGGACGGACGCCGGCGCGTTCGCGCCTGACGCCGAGTACCAGCCGCAGGTCCACCTCGCGAACGCGCGCCGGACGATCCTCATGCCGAACAAGATCGCGGTCGACACGACGACGCCGCAGGTGCTCGCCGCGAGCGACGGCGCCGGCATCCTCACGACCGGCGGCCACCACACGATCGTGATCCACTACGACTTCAACGAGCCGGCGCACGCCTACGTCTTCGTCGGCGGGCGGCGCGTGATCGTCGGCCATCCGAGCCGGCCGCGCGGCCAGGTGAAGTGGGACGGTACGCGCGGCGGGAAGACGCTGCCTCCGGGCCGCTACGTCCTCGAGATCGGGGCGGTCGACGATGCCGGAAACGAGACTCCGCCGGCCGACCGCAAGCACGTCGTCGTCCGGATCCGGTCCATCGCACTCGGCGAGACCTTGATCCACGTCCCTGCGGGCGCGCGCTTCACGGTCGACGTCCACACGGGCGCGGCGAAGTACTCGTGGCGGCTCGCCGGCCGGCACGGGACGGGACACAAGGAGCTCCTGCACCTCCGCGCACCCTCGTCCGCGGGCAGATACCGGCTGGTCGTCTCGGAGGACGGGCACTCGACGAGCGCGCCGGTGATCGTGGGCCCGAAGAAATGATCGGCCTCGCGCGTCTCGCTGCGCCGATCGCATGCCTCGGCCTCGCCGTGCTGCTCATGGCGCGCACCCGCAAGAACCGCATCGCCGGGCTCGGCTACGCCGCCGTGGGGACGGCGCTGCTCGTCGCCTCGCTCGCGCCGCCGAGCGCCGCGGAGCTCGCGGCGGCGATCGCCGGGCTCCTCGTGCTCGGCTTGGCGCTTGCGTGGGTCTTCCGCCGCGAGCCGTGGCTCGTTGCATTCCTCGCGCTCGCGCTGGTCCCGGTCCGCGTCCACTTCCTCCACCACCAGCTGCTCGTGCCGCTCTACGTCGTCGCGGCCGGCGCGGGCTTCAACCTGCTGTGGGAGCTGGTGAACGGGGACGACCGGTCGCGGGAGCTGCGGATCGCGACGAAGCCGCTCGCCTTCTACCTCGGCTGGATCGGGCTCTCGATGCTGTGGACGGTCGACATCCGCACCGGCGCGATCGACGTCATCGCGTTCTACATCCCGCTCACGATCATCGCGCTCTCGGTCGCGCGGCTCCCGTGGCAGGAGTCGCGGCTGAGGCTCCTCTACGGCGAGCTCGCTGCGATGGCGCTCGTCTTCGCCGGCGTCGGCCTCTACCAGTACGAGACGCGCCAGATCACGGAGAACCCCAAGCTGATCACGGCGAACTCGTACGCGTCGCTGTTCCGCGTCAACTCCGTCTTCTACGACCCGTCGATCTACGGACGGTTCCTCATCGTTGCGCTCGTCCCGACCGTGGTGCTCATCGTCCGGGGGCGCTCGGTGCGGGCCGGCCTCGCCGCGGCCGCCTTCGCCGTCGTCGCGTGGGTCGGGACTGCTCGTCTCCTTCTCGCAGTCGAGCTTCTCGGCGCTGTTCGTCGCGATCGTCTGCCTCTGCGCGTTCATGTGGCGCTGGCGCGCGCTCGCGGTGGTCGTCGCGGCGATCGTCCTTCTCGCAGGCGCCGCGGTCGCCGAGCCGAAGCTCATGCACGAGCTCCGCCACCATGGCGTCCACGAGATCAACAAGCTCACGAGCGGGCGCGGCAGCCTGATCTACAACGGACTCAGGATCGCAAAGCGGCATCCGGAGGTCGGCGTCGGCGTGGGAGGCTTCTCGCAGGCCTACTCGAAGCTGACCCATCGCCACATTCGGCAGAGCGCGTCGCACGACACGCCGGTCACGGTTGCGGCGGAGGGAGGCGCGATCGGGCTGCTCCTCTTCTTCTGGCTCATCGTGTCGTTTGGACGGTCCGCCTTCCGACGGATCGACAGCAGCCGCGCCGGCGACGTCGCGCTCGCGGCGGGACTCATCCTCGTCGCGATCTTCGTCCACTCTCTCGCCTACAACGACTTCTTCGAGGATCCGACCACGTGGCTGGTCTTCGGGCTGATCGGATTGACAGGCGCTCGCTCGCCATCAGCGATGATTGACGCGTGATCGAGAGCTGGCAGAAGGCGCTTGTCCTCGCGCCGCACACCGACGACGGCGAGTTCGGCTGCGGCGGCACGATGGCACGCCTCGTCGAGGCGGGCTGCGACGTCCGCTACATCGCGTTCTCGATCGCGACGCGGTCGCTGCCGCCTGGTTTCCCGCCCGACACGCTCGCGCGCGAGGTGAAGGAGGCGACCGGCGAGCTCGGGATCCCGCCGGAGTCGCTCACCGTCCACGACTTCGACGTCCGCACCTTCCCCGACCGGCGGCAGGACATCCTCGAGCTGCTCGTCGCGCTCTGGGAGGAGTGGCAGCCCGACGTCGTCTTCCAGCCGAGCCTCCACGACGTCCACCAGGATCACCGCACGGTCGCCGAGGAGGGGCTTCGCGCCTTCAAGCGCACGACGATCCTCGGCTACGAGATTCCCTGGAACAACTTCGACTTCGAGTACCAGTGGTACGTCGCGCTCGAGGAGAAGCACATCGACCTGAAGGTCGCCGCGCTCGAGAAGTACGCCTCACAGCAGCATCGCCGCTACGCGAACGCCGAGTACGTCCGCAACCTCGCGCGGATGCACGGCGTCAACGTGAACCGCGAGTACGCCGAGGTCTTCCAGGTGTACCGCGTGGTCGCCTGACCACCACCACCTCCTCGGTTCGGGAGGCCGCTCGAGCGAGAGGAGGTACTGGCGCAGCCCTGAGCTCCCACGACATGACTCGATATCGTGGTGGTATGCGTCGGTTGGCCTACTACGTTCGGGTAGCCCTCAGGATCCTTGCTTGGCCGATTACGGGCGAGGTGAACCCACGGCGTATGTCGAGCGACGAAGCCGAGGCCGAACTGCAGATGATGGCTCACGCCCGGCGCGATCAGTCCCGCGCCTAGGCGACTCTCCAGACCGCGTTCGGGTGACATTCCCGAGCACCGGCCCAGGCGGGCGGTCCTTGCCGGCGCCGTTGATTTTCGGTAGGGGCGGGGGGGCGCAGGGCGAGGCGTCTGCCACTAGCCCGTCCGATCGACGGGCGGTGCCTCGCAGGTCTTGAGCGAGTACGGCGCACAGACCGCTATGCCCATCGCGACGTGGCGGCGGTACGTGGCGCCTCCGGCGTGGTACAGGATGTCTAGGCTCGTGAAGAGATGTCGGCCCAGCTTCGCCGCTCTGACTCCGATCACGAGCTCGACTTGCGCGTGCGCCAGGATGGTCGCACCGGGTAGGGCGCGGCCGTTCGCGGGCACCGTGTAGCCCTGCACCTCGCCGATGGCGTTCGGGCGAGGATGTAGGCCCCAAGAAGGTTGAGGCCATCCTGCAGCCCGACCGGCTCCACGCGGTCGAGCGTGAGCGTCTGACCGCTCGTGTTCCGGATGATCAGCGGCCCGCTGATCGAGGCCGACTGGCCGAGGTGGAGTACGACTCCCGCTCCGACCTCGCCGTCGAGCAGCGGCATAAGCGGCCCCTGTCCGCCACCGCTGGAGCGGGTGACCGCGAGCACCGCGACGGCAGCAATCGCCGCCACCGCCAGTGCGGCAACGAGCACGGCCCGGCCCGGCTTATCCAAAGAACGGCCTAGCAGCCGGCGGGCGGCGGTGGGGGGCCGTGGCGGATCATCCCGAGCTCGGCTTCGACCGCTTTGATCTTCTCCGGCGGAACGCGCGGGCCGTCGGGCGGCGGTTGGAGCCACGGCCAGAGCGCCGGCTCGGCCAGTCCCTTGACGTAGTCCTCGACGCCCGCGGGCGTGCTCAGGAAGAGCATCGTCGCGGTGTCCGACTCGATGCGGAACGTGTGCGGCGTCCCGCCGGGCGCGAACGCCACCATTCCGGCTCCGCCGCGCTGTGCGCAGGACGCCACCCAGCCGGGCGGCTCGCCTTCGTCGGCGGCCAGCTCGGGCTCCACGATCCAGGCGGTGACGTCTCCCGCGAGGACGTAGAACGTCTCGTCCTGCGGATGCGAGTGGAGTGGCGGCGCCGCGCCGTGCGGGAGCACACCCTCCCACAGCGCGAAGCGGCCACCCGTCTGCGCGCCGTCGAGCTTCAGTCGCGCGAGCGTGCCGAGAAACCAGAGCGGCTCCTGGCTCCCGACGACGATGCGCCCCTTCGCATCGCTCACGTCGCGTCGGCCGAGCCGATCCCGATCCAGGTGAGGCCGTCGTCGCCGGCCACCATCTGCCGGCGCGCGTTCGCCGCGCAATAGACGAAGTGCCCCGGCTGCAGCGGAATCTCCTCGCCGTCGACGCGTAGGACGCCGCTGCCGCCGATAACGGCGTAGACCTCTTCCTCGCCGTTCGCCGAGTGATCGTGCTCGGGTCCTTCCTTGCCCGCCGACAGCTCGAGCTGGTTGATCTTGAAGCCGGCCACGCCGAGCGAATCGGTCAACGGCCGGAACACGCCGTGCTTCGCCTCGACGTCGCTCGTGTGAATCACCTGATGTGAACTCATAGTTCCTCCCTTGGGGGATGAGATCGGACGACCATATCGCCCTCAGACCGCGAGCTCGGCGAGCGTCTGCAGTGCCTCGGGCTGCGGCGTTCCGAGGACGAGCGTGGTCACCGGAGTCTCGCGCCACGCATCGAGCCGCTCCGCGATCCGCTCCTTCGGTCCGACGAGCGTGAGCGCGTCGACCAGCTCGTCCGGGACGGCGGCGATCGCCTCCCGCTGCTTGCCGGCAAGGTAGAGCTGCTGGATCTGCTCGGCGGCGTCGTCCCAGCCGTAGCGGCGGACGAGCGCGTTGTAGAAGTTCTTCCCCTTCGCGCCCATGCCGCCGATGTAGAGCGCGAGGTACGGCTTGAGCGCGTCGCGGAGCGCCTGGACGTCGTCACCGACGAAGCAGCTGACCGTCGCGGCGATCTCGAAGCCGGGCGGGGCGGCGGCGAGGCTCTCTCCGAACGCGTCGGCGAAGTGCTCGGGATCGACGAAGAGTGGCAGCCAGCCGTCGGCGATCTCCGCGGCGAGCGCGACGTTCTTCGGCCCGAGCGCGGCGAGGTAGATGGGGATGTCGGCGCGGAGCGGCCGCAGCATCAGCTTCAGCGGTTTCCCGAGACCGGTCGCGCCCGGGCCATCCCACGGGATGCGGTAGTGCTCTCCCGCGTGCTCGACGACGTCGCGTCGTAGGGCCGCGCGGACGATCTCGACGTACTCGCGCGTCTTGCCGAGCGGCTTCCCCCACGGCTGGCCGTGCCAGCCCTCGACGACCTGCGGCCCCGACGTGCCGAGCCCGAGCAGGAAGCGTCCGCCGGAGAGGAGGTCGAGCGTCGCTGCCGTCATCGCGGTGTTCGTCGGCGTCCGCCCGGGGATCTGCATGATCGCCGAGCCGAGCTTGATCCTCTCGGTGACGGCCGCCAGATAGGCGAGGACGCTGACCGCGTCGGTGCCCCACGCCTCCGCCGTCCAGACCGAGTCGAAGCCGAGCCGCTCCGCCTCCTGGACGAGCGGGACGAGATCGGCGGGATTCGTTCCGGGCGGGGCGTAGCCGAGGTTCAAGCCGAGCTTCACGGAGTCGATCCTACGGGCGTAGGCTGGTGAGCATGGTCGCGTTGCTCGCGCTCGTCGCGACGCTCTCGCTCACCCAGGCGGACAACGGCAAGAGCTTCACCTTGCCCCCGAAGACCGCGATCGTGCTCACGCTGCCGTCGAATGCGAGCACGGGCTATCGCTGGCAGCTGAAGGCGGTGGACAAGAGCGTCCTTCGGCTCGTCTCCCACCGCTACCTCCAGCCGAAGAAGACCCTGCCCGGCGCCCCGGGCAAGGAGCGGTGGCGCTTCGTCACCGTCGGCGCCGGAAGAGTCCAGCTCCGGCTCTCGTACGTCCGTTCCTGGGAGAAGAACAAGCCGGCCCGCCGCTTTGGCGTCACGATCCACGTCAGCTAGCCTCGTCGTCCCGTGGCTCACCCGGAACTAGCCGCCGAGCAGGCCTACGTCGACAACGCGTACGAGCAGCTCGACCGGATGCGCTCGACGGTCGCGCGCACGCAGGAGGCGATGGCGACCGAGTGGGCGGCACTCAACATGGAGGCGTGGGCGAAGCGCCGGCTGCAGACGTTCGAGGACGCCGAGCGCGGGCTCGTCTTCGGTCGCCTCACGCTCGACTCGAACCCGCGGCCGCTCTACGTCGGCCGCCGCTGGGTCACCGACGACAAGCAGGAGTCACTCGTCGTCAACTGGCAGGCGCCGGCCGCGCGGCCGTTCTACACCGCGACGCCGCAGGAGCCGCACGGCGTCACGCAACGGCGCCGCTTCCGCGCGAGCGGGCGGAAGCTCCTCGACATCTCCGACGAGTCGCTCGACGGCAGCGCAGTCGAGGGCGCCGCTGTCTCGGACTTCCTCCTCGAGGAGCTCGAGCGCCGGCGCGACGCGCGGATGCGCGACATCGTCGCCACGATCCAGTCCGACCAGTACCGCCTGATCACCGCCGAGCCGGACGGCGCGCTCGTCATCCAGGGCGGCCCGGGCACCGGCAAGACCGCGGTCGGCCTCCACCGCGCGTCGTGGCTCCTGTACACGCATCGCGAGCGGCTGCGCCGCGTCCTCGTCGTCGGCCCGAACCCGACCTTCATGGAGTACGTCTCGCAGGTGCTGCCCACGCTCGGCGAGGAGGCGGTCGAGCAGCGGGCGGTGACGGAGCTCGTCGACGGCGTCGAGGTCGTGCGTGAGGAGGTGCCCGACGTCGCGCGGCTCAAAGGCGACCCGCGCCTGCGCGAGGTCGTCGCGCGTGCCGTCGAACTCGCTGTCGTCCCGGCGCCGGAGGAGCTGTACACCCGCGTCGACGGCGTCTACATCCGCGTGCGCGAGCGGGACGTCGCCGCGGTGCTCGACGAGGCGCTCGAAGCCGGAGCGCCGCTCGGCCTGGCGCGCGACCGCTTCCGGATGGCGGTTCTCCGCCGCTTCTACGAGCGCTACGGCGAGCTGCTCGGCCCGCAGGCCTTCCGCAGCTTCGACGACCTCGAGCGTGGCTTGCGTCAGGGCGGTTTCCTCACGCGCTGGCTCGACCGCGTCCTCCCGCTGCCGCAGCCGGACAAGCTCGTCGCGCGGCTGCTCACCTCGCCGGCGGCGCTCGCGGCGGCGTCGGAGGGAGTTCTGGACGATGTCGAGCGGAAGCTTCTCCTTCGCGACCGGCCGCGACGTGTGGCCGAGCTTCGCTGGAGCGACCACGACGTGGCGCTGCTCGACGAGGCGCGCGCGCTGCTCGACGGCGCGCCGCGCTCGTACGGCCACGTGATCGTCGACGAGGCGCAGGATCTCTCGCCGATGCAGCTCCTCGCGATCTCTCGCCGTGCGGTCGACGGCTCGCTGACGATCCTCGGCGACGTTGCGCAGGCGACCGGGCCTGTCGTCTACCGCCGTTGGGAGGAGCTCGAGCCGTTCCTGCCGGACGAGGCCGAGATCACGATCGAGGAGCTGCGGCACGCATACCGCGTTCCAGGCGAGATCATGGACTTCGCGCTCCCGCTGCTCGATCTCATCGCGCCGGAGGTGGAGCCGCCGGTCGCGTACCGCAACGGCGGCGCGGCGCCGCGGCTCGTGCGCGTCGTCGAGGACGAGCTGCTGGAGTCGGCGCTCCGCGAGGCGGTGGCGCTGGAGGATCTCGACGGCATGCTCGCGGTGATCGTCCCGCGCACGCTGCCCATCGACGACTCCTTTCCGTTCCCGATTCTCACGCCGCGCCAGGCGAAGGGCCTCGAGTTCGACCACGTGGTGGTCGTCGAGCCGGCGGCGATCGCGGATGACGGAGACCGCGGCCTGCGCGAGCTCTACGTCGCGCTGACGCGGCCGACCAAGACGCTCGTCGTCGTGCATGCGCGGCCGCTGCCGGACGCGCTCACCTAGGCCGCAAGAGGCTGTAGCCCCACCGCCGCGCGCGGCGCTCGAAGCGGAGCGAGGCGATGTCGAGGTAGGCGCGCATGCGCGGATCGCGCTTCATCCTCTGCCACTGCGCGAAGTAGCGCTCGTTCGCTCCCGCCTCCACCGGCTCGCTCGGCGGAATCGGCTCGAGCTCGAGGAACTCGAAGATTCCGCGCAGCGCCGGTCCCGGCTCGCGCACGAGCTGCTCGTAGTGGAGGAGATGCACACGCCCGAGATGCGGGCGGTCGGCCTCGAACAGGTCGTGGCAGTGGAACCAGTGCTCGAGCATCCGGTGGTAGCGCCGCGTGCCGCGCCATCGCGCCGTCGGGATCGAGACGGGGATGGGGTGGCGGACGAGCACGACGAACGACGAGTTCGGATAGAGCGCCTGCAAAAAGCGGGTTTTCAGGAGGTTCGGCGGCGACTTCTCGAGCAGGACGGGACGGGAGAGGTCCCAGTACGGCGCCCACTCGTCGAAGAGCTTGCGGGCGTTCTCCGGCGTCGCGAGCGGCGAGTCCTCGGTGAGGTGCGCCTCCGGTGCGAACCCGAACCGCCCCGGCCGGCCGTGGGCGTGGTCGCTCGGATACACGGTCTGGAGGTGCTGCCCCTCGTCGGCGGGCGCGCCCGTGTCGGAGAAACCGCTGATCGCCGGATGAGCGGCCAGCAGACGGGCGAGGAGGGTAGTACCGCTGCGGTGCAGGCCCGCGAGGAAGACGAAGCGATGGTCGTGCACGCTGCGACATCGTAAGCCGCCCATCCACTAGCGTCAGGTGCGTGCAGATGCGAACTCTCGGAGCCGGTGGGCCGGAAGTACCGGTCGTCGGCCTCGGCACCAACAACTTCGGACGGCGCTGCGACTACGAGCAGACGCTCGCTGTGATCGACGAGGCGCTCGACGCCGGCGTGACGCTCTTCGACACGGCCGACATCTACGGCCAGGGGATGAGCGAGGAGTTCATCGGCCGCGCGCTCGAGGGACGCCGCGACCAGGTCGTCCTCGCGACGAAGTTCGGCAGCGCTATGGAGGAGAACCCCTCTGAACGGCGCGGCGGCCCGGACTACATCCAGTGGGCGGTCGAGGGCTCGCTCCGCCGGCTCCGCACCGACGCGATCGACCTGTACCAGATGCACCAGCCCGATCCTTCGACGCCGATCGTCGAGACACTCGGCGCGCTCAACGACCTCGTTGTCGAGGGGAAGGTGCGCTGGATCGGCTGCTCGAACTTCACCGTCGAGCAGCTCGAGGCGGCGGAGGAGGTCGCGCGCGGCGCCGGATTCCATCGCTTCGTCTCGGTGCAGAACCAGTATTCGCTCGTCGAGCGCGACGTCGAGGATGACGTGCTGCCGGCGTGTGAGCGGCTCGGAATCGGCTTCCTCCCGTACTTCCCGCTCGCGAGCGGCCTGCTCACCGGCAAGTACCGCCGCGGCGAGGAGGCGATGGAAGGGCGGCTCGCCGGGCAGGAGATCGCCGACGAGCGCTGGGAGCGCGCGGAGGCGCTGCAGCGATTCGCCGACGAGCGCGGCATCGCACTGCTCGACGTCGCGATCGGCGGGCTCCTCGCCCAGCCGGCAGTTACGTCGGTCATCGCCGGGGCGACGAAGCCGGAGCAGGTGCGCGCGAACGTCGCCGCCGGCGAGCTGGGAGCCGAGCGCCGACGACCTGGAGGAGCTGCGGGCACTCCGCTGATCTCGGACGCAAGGCCGGACGACGTCGCCGAGCTGCGCGTGATGTTCCGCGAGTACGCGGCCTGGATCGGCGACGAGTTCTGGGTCAACGATTTCGAGGCCGAGCTCGCCGCGCTCCCGGGCTGGTACGAGGCGCTGCTCGTGGCGAGGGACGACAGCGGTGAGCTCATCGGCTCGGCCGCCGTGAAGCGCCTCCCCGACGGCGCAGCCGAGCTGAAGCGCCTCTACGTCCGGCCGCCGGCTCGCGGCACCGGGCTCGGGAGGGCTCTCGCGACGGCCGCTGTCGAGCGTGCACGCGAGCTCGGCTTCAGCGTGATCCGGCTCGACACGCTGCCCCGCATGGAGACTGCGCGGGGCATCTACCAGTCACTCGGCTTCGTGCCGTGCGAGGCGTTCGTCGACAATCCGATCCCGGGCGTCCTCTTTTTCGAGTTGAAGCTCTAGCGCTCACGCGTCGAATTCCACCTGGTCGAAGAATCGGAGCACGGTACGTCCTGGCCGCAGGCGCGCGCGCAGCGCGGTGAGCTCGTCGTCGGAGATCTCGCCGAGCGCGCGCTTGACCGCGAGCCATGGGAGGTTGAGGTCCTCCTGGTAGACGATCGTCGAGATCCGCGGGTTCACCTCGATCACGTAGTCGCCGACGAGCTGGATGTTGAAGAACCACTCGATCTCGAGCTCCGCGACTACGCGGTCCGCGATCTCGTCGAGCTCCGGCGCGTCAAGGGTGACGAAGTACATCGCCAGGCCGGCGCGCATTCCCTCCCGCGTCTTCGGATGGCCGAGGACGACGCGCTTGCCGTCGGCGATGCCGTCGATCGTCCGCTCACCGCCGGTCGCGAGCTCCATCACGAGCAGGTCGACGCCGTCCTCCGGCAGCAGCTCGACCGCCTCGTCGAGTCGCATCGCAAGCGCACCGGGACGTTCGTAGAGGAGTTGATGCGCGCGGTCGACGTTCGGATCGAGGATCCGGAAGCCGCGTGAGCCGGACGAGTAAACGGGCTTGAAGCAAACGGGCCTGTCCGGGTAGCCGAGCTCGCGCGCGGCGGCCTCCACGCCCGCGGCTCCCGTGACGCGGCGGAACGCCGGTACGGATACGCCGATCCGGTGCAGCACCTCGTAGAACTCGGCCTTGTCGTTCGAGCGGCGTACGGTCTCGGGGCCGGAGACGAGGACCGGAACCGGGAATTCGTCGCGCCGCGCCGCCAGGTGGGGAAGATCGTGCGACGACTGCGGGAGGACGACGTCGACGCCGTCCCGTTCGACGATCTCGAGGAGCGTGTCGGCGTAGGCCGGATCCTTGCCGGGCGGGACGATGTGGAACGAGTCGCAGAGGTGGCGGCCGATCGCGCGCTCGTTCATGTCGACCCCGACGAGGCGCACGTCGCGCTCGCCGTTCTCCCGCAACGCGCGCAGGAGCCGCGCCGCGCCGGGTGCTCCGCACGCAGTGACGAGGATGGAGGTCATGTGTGTGCGAGTACCCATTGGAACCTTCCCGTTCCGGCGCCTGGTTCGGGCTCCTCGAACTGGACAACCTCGTCCCGTTCGATCGCGAAGCCCGCGGCACGCACCAGACGCGAGTTGGTCTCGGGCGGGAAGCTGGCAAAGAACGTCGGCGCGCCGAGCCAGTCTCCCGTCCAGCCCGGGTTGTCCGATTCCCCGAACGCAACCATCAGCCAGCCGCCCGGCACGAGCCAGTCGTGGATCCGGCCGAGCAGCGGAGCGAGGAGCTCGCGAGGCACGTGGTTGAAAACGTAGAAGGAGACGACCCCGTCGAACGAGGCAGCGGGAAGGTCGAGGTCGGTGAAGTCGGCGCACAGGAACTCCGCCTCGGGGACGGCCGCGCGGGCGCGCTCCACCTGCCGGGGAGAGATGTCCACGCCGGTTAGGCGGAACCGCCGCGCGAGGCGCTGCGTTTCGGAAGCACCTGCGCCGCAGCCGAGCTCGAGCAGCCGCCCGCCATCGTCGAGCCGTTCGACGAGTGCGGCTTCCCATTCGTCTCGAGGGTCGCCGACGATCCGCATCCGCCACTCCGCGAACGTCTCACCGATCGCGTCGTAGCCGTCCGCGACGAGCTGTGTCCGCGCGTCCGCCACGCTGCGAGATTACCGTTGCGGTCTTGAAGGTCCTCCTCGTGACGCTTCACTTCCCGCCCGGCGGCGGCGGCGGCGTGCACCGCCCGCTCAAGTTCGCGACGCACCTGCCGGCGCTCGGGATCGAGACGCATGTGCTCGCGCCCGACGTGCCCGGCGCCGTCCCCGCCGACGCGGAGCTCGAGCTGCCAACGCAGGCGTGGGTCCATCGCGTCCGCTACGTCGGGCCTCGTGCCGGCCGCGCGTCGGAGCGACTCGCCGGCACGCAGGGGCTCGCGCGCGCCGGCACGCAGGCGGCGCTGCTCGGGCGACGGCTCCTCGTGCCCGACGAGAACCTGCCGTGGAGCACGATCGCGACGCCCATGGCCATCCGGCTCGTGAAGCGCGAGGGGATCGACGTCGTGCTGACGACCTCTCCGCCGCCGTCGCTCCATCTCCTCGGCGCGGCCGTGAAGCGCGCGACGGGCGCCGCCTGGGTCGCCGATCTCCGCGATCCGCTCGGCGCGAACCCGCACCGGCGCGGCTACGAGTCACGGCTCGCGCAGCTGAAGGAGAAGACCGTCGGCGGCGTCGCGCGGCTCGTCGCGTCGCAGGCGGACGCCATAGTCGCTGCCTCCGACACCATCGCCGAGGAGGCGCGCGCGCTCAATCCGAAGGGCCAGGTCGTGACGATCGCCAACGGGTGCGACTTCGACGACTTCGCGCGCCTGGAACATCACCCGAGCGACCGCCTCCGGATCACCCACTCCGGCAATTTCTTCGGCAAGCGCGACCCGCGGCCGTTCCTGCGCGCGCTCGCCGCTTCGGGGCTCGAGGACGTCGTTGTGCGCTTCGCCGGCGACTTCCGGGCCGAGGACCGCGAGTACGCGGAGGCGCTCGGCCTGCGCGATCGGATCGAGCTGCTCGGCTACGTCTCGCGGCGCCGGTCGCTCGAGCTGCAGCGCGATTCCGAGGTGCTCCTGCTGCTGATTCCCGAGTCCGGAGGCCGCGGCAAAGGCGTCCTGACGGGGAAGATCTTCGAGTACCTCGCCGCTGAGCGGCCGATCTTCGCGGTCGTCCCAACGGACGGCGCCGCTGCAGATCTCGTCCGCGAGACGGGTACCGGTGTTGTTGCCGCGCCCGATGACGAGGAGGCGATCCGCGCCGCGCTCGTCGATCTCCATCGCCGCTGGCGCGAAGGGAGCCTCAACGGAACGCCGCTCTCGGACGAGTGGCGCGAACGTCTCTCCCGCGCACGACGCGTCGAGGAGCTCGCCGAAGTGCTAAGGACCGTGGCGTGACCGCCGTCGCCCTGCCCGCGATCCGCGCGCGCCCGCGCACCCTCGCGCGCGTCACGGCGGGCCTCTTCTTCGGCTCGCTCTTCGTCTCGACCTTCGAGAAGGTGCACTGGAACGTCGCCGGCCAGATCGGCCTCAACGACATCGTCACGATCCTCTTCGTGCTCGCCTTCCTCGCGAGCGAGCGCGAGCGTGAAGCGCCGTTCCCGCGCACGAGCGCGATGGTGCTCGGCTTCTTCGCGGCATTCACGCTCGTCTACCTCGCCGGATTCTGGGATCTCCAGACGCAGCAGGGGCTGACGCAGTTCGTCAAGGGGATGGTCAAGTTCGTCATCCACTGGTCGTTCATCGTCGCGGCGATCGCCTACCTCGTCCGGCGCGGCGAGAGGTTCTACTGGCGCGCGATCGGCTGGTTCACGCTCGGCTTCGTCGCCAACTCGATCTACGGAATCCTCCAGCTCGGCGCCCAGCTCGCCGGCCACAATCTCGACCACCTCGTCCTCGCGCCGCTGACCGGAGGCGCGAGCTCGATCGACGTCTTCGGCCAGATCGGCGGCTCGAGCATCTACCGCGTCAACGCGCTCACGCTCGACCCGAACCACCTTGGCGTGATGCTCGACATCCCGCTGCTCGCGCTGACGCCGGTCTATCTCCGGATGCGGCGCGGGGACAGGCTGAAGTGGCCGCTCGCCGGCACGCTCGCGTTCCTCCTCCTCGTCGAGATCGCGACGCTCTCGCGCAGCGGCTGGCTCGGGCTCGGAGTCGGCGCGCTCATCCTCGCGATCCCATACCGCCGCTTCATCCTGTCGAAGCAGCTGCTCTATCCCCTCGGGGCGCTCGTGCTCCTGCTGCTCGCCGTCCTCGTCACGCACCAGCACTTCTACTCGACGCTGCTCGGCCAGCGCTTCTCGACGAGCGGCAGCTCGACCCAGGCGCACTTCGCCGTCTACTCGTTCATCGGCTCGGTGCTGAGCATCCACCCGCTGCTCGGCCTCGGTGAGAACAACTTTGCCGTCTACTACGAATTCATCACGGGGAAGGCGAACTTCGGAGCGCACTCCTACTGGGTGTCGGTGATCGTGGAGTCGGGCCTGCTCGGCCTGCTCGTCTGGATCGTCTTCCTCCGCTACGCATTCATGCGCCTGCATGCGGCGCGGCGGCTGGGGAGGCTCCTCGACCGGATCGGCGATGCGGAGGGCCCGCGCGTGAGGCCGCTCGCGTACGGGATGACGGCCGCGCTCGTCGGGACGATCGCTGCGAACTTCTTCTACCTGACGATGCAGTTCTATTACTTCTACGCCTTCGTGGCCCTCGCGCTCGCGCTCCCGGTCGTCTTCGGGCGCCGCGCGCACGACGACTAGCTCGGAGCTCGTTACTGCTGAACGGTCTGCGCGGCGGCGGTGCGGTACCAGGCGATCGTCCGCTCCAACCCCTCGCGCAGCGGCGTCTTCGCCTCGAAGCCGAACAGCTCCTTTGCGCGCGACGCATCGAGGCTGCGGCGAGGCTGACCGTTCGGCATCGACGTGTCCCAGCGGATCTCGCCCTCGAAGCCGCTCAGCTCGGCGACGAGCTCGGCGAGCGCGCGGATCGAGATCTCCTTGCCGGTGCCGAGGTTGACCGGCTCCGGGCCGTCGTAGTGCTCCGCGGCGAGCAGCAGCCCGTCGACGCAGTCCTCGACGTAGAGGAACTCGCGGGTCGGCGATCCGTCACCCCAGAGCACAACCTCGTCGGGCGAGGCGTGCATCTTCCGGATCAGGTCGGCGATCACGTGCGCGTTCGTCTCGTGGAAAGTGTCGCCCGGCCCGTAGAGGTTCGCGGGGAGGAGGAAGATCGCGTTGGTGCCGTACTGCTCGCGGTACGCCTGCGCGCCCACGAGGAGCGCCTTCTTCGCGACGCCGTACGGGGCGTTCGTCTCCTCCGGATAGCCGTCCCAGAGGTCGTCCTCCCGGAACGGCACCGGCGCGAACTTCGGATATGCGCAGACCGTACCGGCGAGCACGACCTTTCCCGTCTTGCGGAGCCGTGCCTGCTCGAGCACATGCGCGCCCATCATCAGGTTCGCGTACCAGTAGCGGCCGGGATTGGCCCGGTTCGCGCCGATTCCTCCGACCTCGGCCGCGAGGTGGAAGACGAGCTCGGGCCGTGCGTCCTCGAACATTCGCGCGGCGTCGGCGGCGAGCGTCAAGTCGTAGTCGCGGCGCCGGGCGACGAACGGCTCACATCCGTCGGCGGACAGCCGCCCAACGAGATGGGAGCCGACGAAGCCGCCGCCACCTGTTACCGCGACACGCACCCCGCAAGCGTAGATGGTGCGCCCGGTACGGTAGGGCGCTGTGTCGAAGCGCAAGGCGTTCATCACGGGCATCACCGGTCAGGACGGCTCCTACCTCGCCGAGATCCTGCTCGAGAAGGACTACGACGTCTACGGGATGGTCCGGCGCTCGAGCTCGTTCAACACGGCTCGGATCGACCACATCTTCGCCGAGATCGAGCTCGTCTTCGGCGACCTCGGCGACGGGTCATCGCTCAACCGGTTGATCCGGACGATCGGGCCGGACGAGGTCTACAACCTCGGCGCGCAGAGCCACGTCCGTGTGAGCTTCGACATCCCCGAGTACACGGCCGACATCGGCGGGCTGGGGACGTTGCGGTTGCTCGACGCGATCCGCGAGGAGGGTGTGCGCTGCCGTTTCTACGAGGCGGGGTCGAGCGAGATGTTCGGCCAGGTCGCCGAGACACCGCAGACCGAGACGACGCCGTTCCACCCGCGCAGCCCGTACGGCGTCGGCAAGGTCTTCGGCTACTGGATCACGCGCAACTACCGCGAGGCGTACGGGATGTACGCCGTCAACGGGATCCTCTTCAACCACGAGTCACCGCGGCGCGGCCCGACGTTCGTCACGCGCAAGATCACGCGTGCGATCGGCTCGATCCTCCGCGGCGAGCAGAAGGAGCTGCGGCTCGGCAACCTCGACGCGAAGCGCGACTGGGGCTACGCGCGCGACTACATGGAAGGCGCCTGGCGGATGCTCCAGGCCGAGGAGCCCGACGACTACGTCCTCGCCACCGGTGAGACGCATTCCGTGCGCGATTTCCTCGACGAGGCGTTCGGCTACGCGGGGCTCGACTGGCACGACTACGTGCAGGTCGACGAGCGCTACCTGCGCCCGGCGGAGGTCGACGTCCTGCTCGGCGACGCTTCAAAGGCGAAGGAAACGCTCGGCTGGGAGCCGAGCGTCAGGTTCCGCGAGCTCGTCCGGATGATGGTCGATCACGACCGGGAGCGCCGCCAAACCGAAGAGCACTACGTTTAGTGCGGGACCGACGTGCGCATCGTCGTCCACGACTACGTCGGGTACGCGTTTCCGGCGCAGCTTGCGCGAGCGCTCGCCGGGCGTGGCCATGACGTCCTCCACCTCCAATGCGCGTCGTTCACCGCGGGGAAGGGGCTCGTCGAGCGACACGAAGGCGACCCCGAGACCCTCGCCTTCGATTCGGTAACTGTCGCCGGGGCGTTCGCAAAGTACGACGTTGGACGGCGGCTGGCCCACGAGCGCGCCACCGGGCGCGCGCTCGCCCGGCGCGTCGCCGCCTTTCGCCCGGACGTCGTGCTGTCCTCCAACTCGCCGCTCGTCGTTCAGTACGTTCTCCAGCGTACGGCCCACGCGCACGGCGCAGCGTTCGTCTTCTGGCAGCAGGATGTGATCAGCGCCGCCGCGCGGCGTGTGCTTGGCCGGCGCTTCCGGCTCTTGGGTCTCGCCGCCGAGAGAGCGACAGGGGCGCTCGAGGGCCGCCTGCTGCGGCGCAGCGACGCCGTCGTGATCATCTCGGAGGACTTCCTGCCGCTGCTGCGCCGCTGGGGCGTCGACGAGCAGCGGATCGCCGTGATCGAGAACTGGGCTCCGCTCGACGAGCTTCCGTCGCTGCCGCGCGCCAATGACTGGGCGCACGAGCACGGTCTCGTCGGGCGAACGGTCTTCCTCTACTCCGGAACGCTCGGGTTCAAGCACGACCCGTCGCTGCTGCTCGAGCTCGCTCAGTGGGCGGCGGGCCGGGACGCACTCGTCGTCGTCGTCTCCGAGGGGCCCGGAGCGGCGTGGCTCGCCGAGCACGGCGCCTCTGAGCCGGCGTTGCGCCTGCTGCCGTACCAGCCGTACGAGCGCCTGCCGGAGGTGCTCGCGTCCGCCGACGTCCTTCTCGCTGTGCTCGAGCCGGCCGCCAGCGCGTTCTCGGTGCCGTCGAAGGTGCTCACGTACCTCTGCGCGGGGCGGTCGCTGCTCGTTGCCGTCCCTGCGGAGAACCTGGCGGCACGGGTCGTCGAGCGCAGCGGCGGCGGGCTCGTCGTTCCACCCGGGGACTCGGGCGTGCTCGTCGCGGCGGCGGAGGAGCTGCTTGCCCATCTCGATCGGCGTGACGCGCTCGGCCGTCGCGCGCGCGCCTACGCGGAGACGGCGTTCGACGTGGACGCGATCGCCTCGCGCTTCGAGGACGTGTTGGAGGGGCGTTAGTCCGCCGAGTGGCGGCGCAGCACGCGACCGGCCGCGACGGCGGCCGCACCGCCGAGCAGGATCCCGAACAGCGCGATCGGTCCCGACCCGAGGTCGAAGGCCGCGAGCAGCATCCCCGGGGGGGCGACCTTGGCCTGGCTCGCGTTGGGGAACTGCTGTATGACTCCGAACGCGGCGGACGTCGCGACCTTCTTGAGCACGTGCCGTTCTCCGACGCCGATCGCCGCGTGCCCGAGTTGGTTCGCAGCCGCGGACGAGAGCGGGACGTTCTTGCCGCCGCCCCCGTTTGCGCCCGTAAGTTGCTCGGTGTAAACGCAGACCGCACTGACGCAGTTCGCAGGCGGCCGGTGATGCTTCTTCGGTTTCGATGCGCCGGCCGCGAGCGCGGCAGGCGAGAGCATCGCCGAACCCAGGATCAGCGCGATTACGAAGTGCGGGAGGCGACGGATCACGCCAATCGATATCGTAGCCCAAGTTGTGGGGGCGAGCATGACCGGGGGTCGGATCGCGCTGCTGCGCCCTACGCTGCTTGCTTTCGCGGCCGCATTCTCGGTCTTCCTGCTCTCCTATACGAACGGCGGCTTTGACGGCGCCACCCGTGCCTACGGTGCGATCGCGGCGTGGTGGCTAATCGGTGTCGGCGCGGCGCTCGGCCTTGCGACAACTCGCGCTCGCGTCAGCCGCCTCGCGCTCGCGGCGCCTGCGCTCCTCGCCCTGTTCGCACTCTGGAGCCTGATCTCGCTGAGCTGGGCGCCGGACGGCGAGCGGGCCTTCGAGCAGTTCAACCAGATCTCGCTCTATGTCGCAGCCTTCGTCCTCTCGATCGTCGTGGCGCGGCTCGTGCCCGCCTCGGTGCTCGTCGGCGGCATCTCGCTGGCTCTCACCGGCATAGGCGTTGTCGCCCTCGTCAGTCGCGTGTTCCCGAGTTCCTTCCCCGGCTCTGTGCGCTCCTCGGCGATCCTGCACCCGCTCGGCTACCGCTTGAGCTTCCCGCTCGGCTACTGGAACGGCCTGGGGATCGAGCTCGCCCTTGCCCTTCCGCTCCTGCTCTCGATCATGGTCTCCCGCCGGAATCGGCTCGCGAGCGCGCTTGCCGCGCTGCCGCTGCCGGTGATCGCCGCGGACATGTACCTCACGTCGTCGCGCGGAGCGTTCGCTGCTGCGGCGGTCGGGGTCGTCGCATACCTCATTCTGACCTCGGGTCGCTGGGCGGCTCTCGCCGCAGCAGTCGTCGCCGGTGCCTCCGGCGTGCTCACGATCTACGTGGTCCACGGGCGGCGGGAGCTCGTCAACGGACAGCTGAACGCGACGGGCATCCACCAGGGCCACGTCGTGGCGCTCGCCATCGCGCTGATCGCCATCGCGACGGCGCTCGCCTGGTCCGCCGCCTGCGAGCTCGGGCGACGACTGCCGGCGCCGCCGCGCGGCGTCGGCCTGGGGATGACCATCGGGCTCGTCGTGGCGGCGATCGTCGGAGTGGTGCTCGCGCATCCGGTGCGGCATTTCCAGGAATTCAAGTCCATTGGGAACGCCTCCTCGGGCTCGAGCGAATACGTCACGTCGCACCTGCTCTCCACCTCGGGCAACGGACGCTGGCAGTTCTGGTCAGCCGCCATCTCCGAGTTCCGCGCGCATCCGCTGAACGGCGGCGGTGCGGGGTCCTGGGAGTTCTGGTGGTTGCGCCACCGGCCGATCGCGCTCTTCTCCCAGTTCGCCCATTCGTTCTACCTCGAGGCCCTCGGCGAACTCGGCGTCGTCGGCCTCCTCCTCCTCGCAGGTGCCGTGCTCGTGGCGGTCGCCGGCGCCGTACGAGCGGCGGTCCTCCTCCGCAGCCCCGAGGTAGCGGGAGCCGCCGCCTGCGGAGTCGCCTTCTTCTTCGCGGCCGCCTACGACTGGGTCTGGCAGCTCACCGGCATAGGGATAGTCGGCGTCGGCGCGCTCGGGCTGGCGCTCGGCGCCTTGCCGTCGAGGCGGGCTACGCCGAGGGTGCGCCCCTGGCTTGTGAGGCTCGGGCTCCCTCTGCTCGCAGTCGCGGCGATCGTTCCGCAGGTCGTCGCTCTTGGCGCTGCGGTGCATTTGCAGAACAGCCAGGCGGCCGATGCCGCGGGCAATCTCAGCCGTGCCACGTCGGAGGCGCTCGCCGCGAAGGAGGTCGAACCCTGGGCGTCGCGCCCATATCTGCAGCTGGGGCTCATCGCCGTGCAGAAGGGAGACCTCGCGGAGGGACGCGCGTTGATCGGGTCCGCGATCAAGCGCTCACCCCAAGACTGGACCCTCTGGCTGCGCGCGGCCCAGATCGACGTCCAGCGCGGTGCGATCCTCGCGGGGAGGAGGGAGCTTGGCGTCGCACGCACGCTCGACCCGCTCCTGCAGGTGGGCTCCTCATGACAATAGACAGGGACGTCGGGCGACGGCGATATCATGACTCGGCCGACTCCACGCGGATTCGCGGCATGGGTCTCAACGAAGGAGTGCGTTTGAGCGGATTCGAGGTTAGCGTCGGTTCGAAGCAGATCGGTTCGATTAGTGCGGGTGTTGCCGGCGAACGGACCGAGACGCGCTACCGCCGCGACGCCCGTCTCCGCCGTGCGCTAGCGATCGCCGACATCGCGACCGTCGCAGCCGTCTCGCTCGTCGTAGTGCTCTCAGGCGGGACGCTCGACGCGGCGCTACTTCTCCTCCTCTCCGTTCCGGCGTGGATCGTGACCGCGAAGGTTGTCGGCCTCTACGACCGTGATCACCGGACGCTGCGCCACCTCACCGTCGACGAGTTGCCGTGGATCGTCGTCTGGGCCTTCAGTAGCACGGCCTTCCTCACCCTGCTCATGACGCCGTTCCCGTCGCTCACGTTCAGCTCCGACAATCGCCTGCGCATCTGGGTGTCCGCGATCGCGCTCTGCTTTCTCTTCCGCGCAACGGTACGCGTGCTCTGGCGGCGGGCGACCCCGCCGGAGCGGGTCCTGATCGTGGGTGACGGGCCGCTCGCGGAGGCAGTCGTTCGCAAGCTCGAGCTGTTCCCCGACATTCACGCGGAGGTTAGGGCCCAGATTTCGAACTGCGCCGAGCTGGGCGGCACGTTCGCCGAGCTCGACGGCGTCGATCGCATCGTCGTCGCCTGCACCGAGCTCAGCGAAGACATGCTCGAAGAGCTGTTGCCCACCTGCCGCCTGCGCGGCGTCAAGCTCACGGTCGTCCCACCGGCGCGGGGCATGTTCGGCACCGCGACTCATCTCGGGCACATCGCCGACCTGCCGCTGCTCGATTACAACACCTGGGACATCTCGCGCGTCACGATGGCCATGAAGCGTCTCCTCGACGTGATTGCCGCGCTGCTCGGCCTGATCGTGGGGCTCCCCCTGCTCGCCCTTGCCGCGGTAGCGGTCGTGGTCGACGACGGTCTGCCGGTCTTCTTCCGCCAGACCCGGGGCGGCCAGGACGGCCGGCCGTTCCAGATGATCAAGTTCCGGACAATGGTCCGCGACGCGGAGGCGCGCCTACACGAGGTCGTCCGGCTGGAGGAGCTCGACGACCCGATGTTCAAGGTCGAGGACGACCCGCGTGTGACCCGGGTCGGGCGGCTCCTGCGCCGGACGAGCATCGACGAGCTGCCGCAGCTCGTGAACGTCCTGCGCGGCGAGATGTCGATCGTCGGGCCGCGGCCCGAGCAGCTCGAGCTCGTCGAGCGCTACCTGCCCGAGCACCAGTTCCGAATCGCCGTGAAGCCCGGATTGACGGGGCCGATGCAGGTGTACGGCCGCGGCGAGCTGACCTTCGCCGAACGGCTGGCCGTCGAGCGCGAGTACGTGGAGAACCTCTCCCTCGCGCGCGACCTCCGCATCGTGTCTCATGACGCTCCCTGCGGTCATCGGCCGCCGCGGGGCGTTCTGACATCGGGGGGCCAGTCGTCTCGTTCGGACGGCGACAAGGTGCTGCGAAGATGCTGCGGAGCGTGGCAGGGTGCACGCTTGGGCGTCGCCGGGAAACTACGCACGCGTCTTGCGGACCCCTAGAACGGGGGCGGCGCGCGCAGTAGCTCGAGGTCGGCTTCGGCGAGCTGCCTGCTTGCGATTCGTCGGTAGTGCGCTCGGAAGATTCGCGCCGTCCGATTCCAGGAGAAGCGCTGCACGTTGACGGCGCCGCGACGCCGAAGCTCCGCCCTCAGTTCGGTGTCCGTCCAAAGGGCTGCTATGGCCCCGGCGATTTCGTCAGGGCGCTCGGGATCGAAGAGAAGTGCCGCATCGCCGGCCTGCTCCGGAAGGGAGGTCACGGTCGAGCAGGCCGCGGGGGTTCCCGCGATGAATGAATCCCAGAGTGGACCGCTGGCGGCTTCAAACTTCGTCGGAATCACGGTCGCCCGTGCGAGCCGATAGAGACATTTGAGGTCTACTGTCGGGACGAATCCGAGAAATCGCACTTGATCGCCCAGACCTAGTCGCCGGATGTGCCGTTCGATCGTCGGGAAGAAGTCGGTCGTGCCGCCGGTGCACACGAGCGGGACGACGAGACCTCGTTTGGTGCGCAGAAGAGAGAGTGCATCGAGGAGGCTCAAGTGGTTCTTGTGGGGCCAGGTCTGTGCGGGGTACAGCACGAACTCCGTCGGCAATCCGTATATGGCGCGCAGCCGGTCGCAGTATTCGGGCGCGGGCTCGTCGTACGCGCCCAGGATCGGAGCGAGCGGCACTACCGCGATCTTCTCGGCGGGCAGGCGGAACTGTTCGAGGATGTCGTTCTTCGTCCAGGTGGATGCGACCGCGACGAGGGACGCCTGCTCGCAAAAGGCGCGGTAGCGCACTGCGCGCTCGATTCGCTCGCGCCGCGTGAAGTTCCCCGGCAGGTGAAGGTGCTGGAGGTCGTGTGGGTGATAGATCGAGGGCAGTTCCGTCAGAAAGGCGGCCTGGAAGGGGAAGTGCACGAGATCTGCGCCGGCTCTCTCCACGCCGGGGTCGCCGCGCTGCAGTTGGACGCTTCGCTTTCCCAGGGGGTAGGCGAACTCGTTTCGGGCCGTCCGTGCGCCCGGAATGCGCTTGAGTGCGTCCTTCGGTGACAGCTTCTGACGTCGAACCGGTCGAGGTCCGAGTTCGAGGATCCGCGCGTTACCGGAGACGTAGGGTCGGAGCCATTCCTGGTTGTCTGTCCAGACGCAGAAGAGGTACTCCTCGTCCCCGTCGGTCAGTTGCGACAAAGAGTGGGCCAAGCCGATCACGACCGACTCGACGCCGCCCGACCTGCCGGAGAGCAGGCGTGCCTCGACGGCCACGCGAAGGGGACGGTTGGTCAAGAGGGTTGGGACAGTGGCTGCAGGTCGAGCCTGCCGACCAGCTGTTCGCGCTCCTCGCCGACGAAGACGTAACCGAGGGAGCGGTAGAGCTGAACGGCGGGCTCGTTGTCGTGGCGCACGCGTAGGCGCACCGCCGTTGCGCCGCGCCGGGCCGCAGCGGCATGCAGGAAACGCATGAGAAGGAGTCCCAGGCCGGATCCGCGCGCGTCTGGGCGCACTGCCACGCCGACGCTCGGCACCTCGAAACCCTCGTCCCAACCGCGCAGCATTCCGTAGGCGAGCACCCGGCGCGCCTCTACCAAGAGGTAGTACAGGTCAACCCCCGCGTAGCGGCACACGGCAGACGCTCCCTCGGCATCGAGCGGATGTGGGTGGAAATCCTTGGCGTCGCCGTTTTCAGCAAGGGTGGTGAGAAAGTCGGCGAGCGGCTCTTCCCAACCGGGCGTCGCCCGTATGCACTCGAGTGCCGGCGTCATCGAGATCCCGTCGTCCACATCCCCTGGTCAAGGCTAGCGGTCGGCTCGCACCACCACGTCTGAGCAACCGCTCGCGACCTACGCGGGTGCGGGTCTGGCGGAGCGGGCAACCGCGGCGATTGCCTCAACGATCCAATCTTGCTCGGCATGAGTGAGGCCGTTGTACGTCGGTAGGTTCAGGCCAGAGGCGGCGAGCCGTTCTGTGTGCGGCAGGTTCTCTCCACGGGCGCGTGAAGCCTCGCTGAACGGTGGCAGGGTGTGCAGAGGGACGAACAAAGGCCTCGTTTCGATCCCGCGCACCGCGAGTTGGTCTCCGAGTTCGTCGCGGCTCATGCCGAACTCATCCTGCTCGACGAGAACCGAGAAGAGCCACGGCGTTGGTTCCGCCCAGTCTGCGACTGGTTGGTACCCGAGTCCCGGAGTCTGCCCGAGCAGCTCTCGATAGCGGGCGAAGACGCGGTGACGCTCTGCGAGAATCTCGTCTCGGCGCTCGAGTTGCGCGCACAGAATGGCGCAAGCGACGTTAGTGAGCCGGTAGTTGAAGCCGGTGACGGGAAAGTAGTACCGGCGCTTCGGGTCCATCCCCTGGCCGCGGAGAAGACGAATCCGGGCTTCGAGCTCCGGGTCGTTCAGCGTGATGGCTCCCCCCTCGCCCGAGGTGAAGGGCTTGTTGCCGTAGAAGGAGAAGGTGGCGAGATCGGCGAGCGATCCTGCGAGGCGCCCTTTGTAGCGCGAGAAGTGAGCCTCCGCCGCGTCCTCGACGAGCCAGAGCCCGTGCCGCGACGCGATCTCCGACAGCGCGTCCATGTCGGCGGGATGGCCGTAGAGATGGACGGCCACGATCCCCTTCGTGCGTGGGCCGATCGCGGCCTCTACGGCGGCCGGATCGAGGCACCACGTCGACGGATCGATGTCGGCGAAAATCGGCTCTGCGCCGACATAGCGGACAGCGTTCGCCGTTGCGATGTACGTCAACGAGGGCACGACGACTTCGTCGCCGGGCTCCAGCCCCAACGCAAGCAGAGAGAGGTGCAGGGCAGCCGTCCCGTTGCAGACCGAGACCGAGGAGCGCGCGTCGCACATCTCGGCGAACTCGGACTCGAAGCGGTCCACGAATGGTCCGGTCGACGAAATCCACGAACTCTGCACCGCTTGCGTCACGTATGCGAGCTCGTTTCCAGTGAGGTCGGGAGCTGCTACGGGGATGGCTCGCATCGCCGGTTACGATAGCCAGCGGGGGAGCCGGGAGCCTGGTCTGTGGGCCGCGACTCCCGCCACGCGCCGGCGGCTCACTCGAGCTCTTGCGTCGCCCCTCTGTAGTAGTCGCTGCTTACCTCCAAGAAGGCGAGCGGCTCGAACGTGTCGATCCGGCCGCCGATGACCACCATGACGCGGTCGCAGATGTCGAGCATTGACATTCGGTGGGCGATGATGAAAAGCGTGACCTCCCCGCTCAACGCGGCGAGCGACTCGTGGACGAGCCTTTCGGATAGTGGATCGAGCGCGCTCGTCGGCTCGTCGAGGAGCAGCATCTGCGGCTCTAGGGCAAGCGCTCGCGCGAGGCAAAGCCGCTGTGCCTGTCCGACGGATACCGTTGGGCCATGCGAGCCCACGAGGGTGTCATAGCCCTCGCTCCAACTCATGATGTCGTCGTGGATGTGGGTGAGGCGGGCGGCTCGTTCGACAGTTTCGTCGGAGACCTCGCGGAAGAAGCGGATGTTGTCCGCGACCGAAGCCTGGATCAGCTGCGGCGTCTGTGGGACGTACGCGACCAGCGAGGTCCAGTCGGCCGACCGGACTGCGCGCGCCGGCCGGCCATTGACGAGGTAATCGCCATCGTCCGGGTCGCGAAGCCTAAGGAGGAGCTGAGCCAAGGTCGACTTGCCGGCTCCCGACGGGCCGATGATGCCGATCGTCTCCCCACCGGCTACATCGAAGGTGAGATCCTTCAGCACAGGGCGGCGTTTCTCGTACCCGAAAGACACGTCCCGAAACGAGAGGGTGTCCAGCGACTCCAATCGGTCGCTGCCGTCGGGTCTTGCCGCTTGCGCATACCGCTCGTCGGCTGCCTGGACGCGATCGACGAAGGGCAGCGCCTGCCTAATGACCTGATATGAGTTCTGCGCCAGATTGCCGTACGTGCCGGCCCGGACGAGCAGCAGCACGATGGCTCCGAGCGAGGCGAGGCCCCCTTTGTCGAAGACATAGATCAAGGTGATTCCCCCGATGAGGAGGAGATAGACGGCGCTCTGGTAGACGCTCGGGACGAGTCGGATCGCGAGCTGCGCACGCAAGAAGAGCCCGTGAGTCTGCTCGACGAGGCGACCGACCACCGCGCGTTGCGCTTCGGTGACGCCGAATACCTGCGCCTCCTCTGCGAGACGCGCCGCCTCGTTGATCCCGGTCGCTTGGTCGAGTTGCGCGCGCGACAGCTCGCGCGAGCTCTTGCTTCCCGCACGACTGAGCGGTCGGATCCCGATGAACAGAAGGCTCGAAGCGGCGACGACGATCGCGGCCGCCTCCGGGCTGATGACGAGGGCGGAGGCAACGAGTACGAGAAAGGTGAACAGGTTGGTCATGAGGAGCGTCGCCTGGATCGCTCCCTGGCCGGCCTGATTCACCTGATTTGTCATTAGTTCTTGGAGGTGCCCCTCTCGATCGGCGGCCTTCACGGGCCAGTCCGCCCACAAATACGAGTCGAACAGGCGGTTGAGCATCGAGGTTCGAACGCCCGCCGTGATCCAGGCGGCGAGCCACATCGTCGGGACGATCAGCAGCAGCCTGGCGATGGCAAGCGCCCCGCCTGCAAGGAGCAGGTGTGCGAGAGAGATATGGAAGCTCAGCGGGCCGGCGTGGGCGTGTACCTCGTGGTTCCGGCTCGCCAGGGCTGCGGCCGCTTGCGCGACGGCTGCGAGGATGCCGGCTTCGGTCAGTCCCGTGAGGGTCGAGCATCCGACGAGCAGCGACACTCGCCACTTGCTGGTTCCGAGGAGGTTTTGAAACAGGACTCCCTTGCGCCGAACGGACGGCACGTTCGCGTCTGGCTCGGCGTTCTGCGCCGTGTCGGCAGCCGTGCCCTCCGGCGCTTCGGCGGGAGCGCTGATAGCGGTATGCCGATCGGTCACCGGCGGGCACTCCGCTCCGTCATTGCGTTCACGCCATCCACGCCGGGGGCAGCGTAGCTCAGCGGATTTGTTACCCAAGACGGCCCGCGCGATCCGCGCCTCGACCCCCCCGGCGTGCCCCGCGCCTCTGCGCTATGGCTGCGGACGCGGCGCACGAGCTTCGAAGGAGATTCCGGCGTCCAGGTTCTGAGGCTCTCAGAATGACGCAGTTACAGTGGCCGCGTGGGGAGCAACGCCGAGCACGGTGGCGCGGCCGGGACGCCGCTCGTGTCCATTCTCACGCCCTCGTTCCAGCAGGGCCGGTTCCTGCCGGACTGCCTCCTCTCGGTGGCGCGCCAGACCTACTCGCCGATCGAGCACGTTGTGTTCGATGGCGGCTCCACGGACGAAACGCACGGGGTGCTCACAGCAGCCGGGGAGACCGTCGACTGGACGAGTGAGCCCGACTCGGGGCAGGCGGATGCCGTCAACAAGGCGTTCGCGCGCAGCACGGGCGAGATCGTCGGCTGGATCAACAGCGACGACGGCCTGTTCGCGGTCGACACCGTCGAGCGGGTCGTGGCTGCGTTCGAACGCCACCCTGAAGCCGACGTCGTCTTCGGCGATGCCGCGTTTGTCGACGAGACCGGGCTCGTCGTCAGGCACTACCGCTCGTACCTGCCTGTCCACGGGCCGCTTCCCTTGCTGAGTCCGATCTCGCAACCGGCGGCGTTCTTCCGACGCTCGGCACTGCGGCCGGGTGAGTCTCTGCTTCGCACCGACCTGCAGCGGCTACTCGATTACGAGTTCTGGCTCCGCTTGCGCGGTCGTGGCGCCGGCTTCGTCCACCTGGGTGTGGTCGTGGCCGTCGACCGCGACCATCCGCACCGGAAGGTGCGCGGGCCCGAGCAGTTGTTTATCGAGGAGACCGAGCAGCTGCTCCGCGAGTACGGACCGATCCTCCGGTACAGGCGCTTGCGGCGGATCGGCAGCTTCGCCCGGCGCGTCGAGGGTCTGGGTGCCGTGCTCGCGTTGGAGCGTCAGACGCCGGCGTTTCCCTGGCATGTGGACGAACGGGTTCGGCGGGCGCGCAGGCAGCTCGCGATGACCCATTCGATCCAGCTCAGCAAGCGCGAGCGCAAGATCGGCGCTGGCTCGGCGCGGAGGTGGGGTCATTAGCCGAGGGCACGCACTCTGGGTCATCCACTACCCCCATTTCGGCGGGCCGCACAACTGGGCACTCCGACTCAGGGAGCCGCTTGCCCGGCGAGGCTGGGCGACTTCGGTGGCGATTCCGGAGGTGCCGGGTACCGCGGCGGACCGACTTCGCGAGGGCGGAGTGGCGACGCTGCAGATCCAGCTCGGGCGCCTGCGTGCGTCTCGCAACCCGCGGCTGCTCATGCGCTATCTCCGTGAGTTCCGCCAGAGCGTGGAAGCGATCGAGAAGACGATCGATGAGACCGGAGCAGACGTCGTCGTGATCGGGGGGCTCGTGAATCCTCACGCAGCGTTCGCCGCCCGCCGCAGCGGCGCTGCAGTCCTGTGGCTGATCGTCGACTCGAGGTCGCCGTCGGTTCTCCGCCGACTCGCCATGCTCTTCGTCGGGCGTCTGGCCGACGCAGTCACGTTCGCCGGCAGTGCACTGGTCGGGCTGCACGGCGGGCGGGAGCGGCTGTCGATGCCGCTGTTCGTCTCGATTCCGCCGGTGGACACCGCTCGCTTCGTTCCGTCTCCCGAACGAGGTCTGGAGACCCGCGCGCAGCTCGGAGTCCCAGCCCGAGCGCCGGTGGTGGGCACCGTCGCGACGTTCAGCCCGATGAAGGGTCTCGAGCACTTTCTCGCAGCCGCACGGCTCATTGCGTTGCAACGCCCTGACGCGCATTTCGTCGTGGTCGGATCGGCGCCCGTTTCCCACGGCGACTACGCCGAGCGTCTTCGACGGCAGGCCGAGGAGCTCGGCCTGCCGCATCCGGTCGTTTTCGCCGGGGAGCGTGCCGATGTCGAAAGGTGGTACCCCGCCTTCGACGTCCACGTGATCACCTCGCTGCCCAGGTCGGAGGGCACGA
The DNA here is from genome assembly GCA_963737515.1 of uncultured Actinomycetes bacterium. Lineage (GTDB taxonomy): Bacteria > Actinomycetota > Thermoleophilia > Gaiellales > Gaiellaceae > Palsa-739. Next base: position 556,755 of record CAVTSV010000004.1, read on the forward strand.
CGACGACCGCGATGGAGGCCGAGGCGTGTGGTGTGCCCGTCGTCGCTACTCGTGTTTGCGCCATCCCCGAGGTCGTCGATGACGCCGTCACGGGGATCCTCGTCGAGCCGGAGCGCCCAGATCTGATCGCGGCCGCCGTGCTGAAGCTGCTCGACGACGATTCCCTGCGCTCGCGGATGGGTGCCGCCGGGCGCGAGGCCGCCGTCGGACGATTCGGGCTCGAGGCGGCCGCCGATCGGCAGGTTTTGACGTACGAGGCTGCGCTCGCACATGCGCGGTCCCACACCTCAGGACGGCACGTGCCCGATCGCACCGCGTAAGAACCGGTTGCCGATGAGAGGCAGCATCGTCGCTGCGAAACGCATCGGCACAACCGAGTGGCGTACTTCCGGTTGCGCGAGGAAGTGCGACCAGGAGCCCTTGCCCGTCCGGCCGCTGAGAGTCTTGGCGAGAAAGACGAGCGTGAAGAGGCGCCGCCAGAGGCCGGCCTCGAGCCGCTCGAGGTCTCCGACGATCTTCCCCGGCCTCGGGTAGCGGGTGCGGACTTCTGCGATCTCCGCTGCTAGGACATCTGCCTGGGCGAACCGCTTTGCCTGGGGATGGTTCCTCTGGAAGGCGAGGACCTCGTTGACCTTGCGGCCCGGGAAACAGTCGCCGATCCGCATCCAGTATTCGCAGTCTCCGACGAGTTGGAGGGACTCGTCGAATGGTCCGGCCTGCTCCCAGACCGCGCGACGCAGGAAGACGGTCGGCTGGGCGAGAAACCCGTGTCGCCGCACGTAGCCGAGGCGAAAGGGCGTGTGGAGATGGAGGAGAAGCTCGCCCGAGATTTCGAGCACGAGCATGTCTCCGAAGACGAAGCCGGCCCCCGGGTGGCGCTGCAGGGCAGACACCGCCGTGTTGACGGTCCAGGGGAACCACGAGTCGTCGGTGTTGAGGTACGCGAGGATCTCGCCCGAGGCAGACGAGAACCCCTTGTTGAGCGCGTTGTACATCCCCGAGTCTGGCTCGGAGGTCCAGCGCAGCGTGTCCTCCAGCTCACTGGCCTCGCGCAGGATGTCCAGCGTTCCGTCCGACGACCCGCCGTCGACGACGATGTGCTCGATCCGCGGGTAGGTCTGCCTCCGCACCGAGCGCAGCGTTGCCTGGATCGTCGCCGCCTGGTTCAGCGAGGGGGTGACGACCGATACGAGGGGTTTGTCGTTCACCCGAGCCTTCGCCTCAAGCGCATCAGCTTTGAGGCCGGGCCAAAGGCACCGTTCCGCCTGCGGAAGTGCACGACCCGAGCAGTGAGTCCTTCGTCGGCGTCGATCCTCCGGGCGAGGAGTTCCTCGGCAAACTCGTAGAGTTCGAGGTCGCGGCGGTTCGCTGCCTCAATCGCGTCGACGGCCTCTTCAGCCAGCGCGACCGGCACGCGTGCGCTTCGGTTCTCGCGTATGTAGTACGGCGCTGACCATCCCAGTGCAGTCTGCATGAGAAGCAGGCTCTCGTCGAACCGTTCCGCGAGCCCGACCACTTCGAACTCCTCCGCGAGCACCCGCTTCGCCTCATCGAGGGACGCCTGGTCGCATTCCTCCAGCTCGCGGGCGTGTGCGGAGAACATCCGCACTTGACCGTCGCTCAGCTCTGGTGAGAGGCCGCTCTGCGCGTATGCGACGAGGTCGAGATCTCGCTCCACAACGGCGGCGTGGAGGTAGTGGATTGGCGTCGAGCGGACGTACCGGTAGTGCGAGGCGATTCGGGCGACGGGGTGGCGCAGCATCGTCACGTACTGCGCCGGACGGTTGAAGTGGCGATGGATCCCGTAGGTGACATGGCCGGTGACGGCCTCGATCTCGTCGAGAGCCTCCGGTGGCATCGCTGCGAGCGTCGCCTCCGCCAACTCGGGGTTGTTGAAGTGCGCCAGACGGCGTGGTGGGTAACGGTCGGCTATCAGGCGGCTCAACGTCGTGCCGGCGGCCTTTGGCACGTGGACGAAGACGAGCAGTGCCCTGTCGGCTGGATCTCTACCCGCGACCACCGGCGCGTGCCTCCATGTAGAGGCTGCCAGGCTTGTAGGGAAGCCCGTCGGGGGCCACGTCGAGCTCGGCGGGATTCCAGCCCTGGATGCCGCTCGTCTCGTGCGAGACGACCTTGATGTCGACGAAGCCGCTCTCGCGCAGAAGCTTCGCGAGGTTGACTCGGTCGTACATCCACCGGTGTGTCTCTCCCCGCTTGCGGGCGTCCCCGAGCAGGAGGCGCTCGATGCGCCTCCGAAGCGGTCGCTGCGTGCTCGTGCCGTGCGCCTCTTCCCGCGCGATCTGCTCGATCATCGCCGCGATACGCCGCTCGTGGCCGGGCTTGCCGAACTCGTCGAGGTAGCGGCGCGCGAGCAGCTCGAAATCCGGAACGACGATACGTTGGATCCCACCCGGTTTGAGGACGCGGAGGATCTCGCGCATGAAGCTCGGAGCCGCGGCGCGCTGGATGTGCTCGAGCATGTGCGAGTGGTACACGGCGTCAACGCTGCCATCGGCCGCGGGAATCCCCTTGCGGAGGTCGTGAACGACGACACGGCCGCCGATCGCATCCATCGCCGCCCGCCGTCGGCGACCCGCGAGGCGGCCGAGATGCCATCGCCGGAGGCGGAGATGGATCGACCAGTCGATGTTCACGCACGCGTGACTCGTCCGGGTGCCGCACCCGAGGTTGAGGATCACGAGCTCGCTCACGTGCGGGGCTGAGCGCTGAGGCACGTTACGACCACGCCCAGCGCGAACGCGTTGAGAGGGTTGTCCTGGAGGTGGCTGGCGGCTGCGAGCGCCTCGGCGAGGCCGAGCAGCGGGAGGGCGGCGTAGATCACGAGCGAGCCGTCGCGCGCCACGGCAGAGCGCTCGAGGCCACGGAACACCGCCCAGGCGAGCGCGACCGCGAACGCGGCGAGCCAGGCTATGCCGGCGAAGCCGTACTTGAGCAGGAACTCGTAGTCCAGCAGATGTACTTCCGGGACCTGCGAGAGGTCGCGTCCGGCGCTGAGGAGCGAATTCCTGAAGTGGAGGGGTGCGTGGGACTCGTCGATCGTCCCTCCGAACCCCCGGCCGAGGATGAGCGACACGGGTGAGCGGCCTACTTCTGTCCGTACCTGCTGCGCCTCGTATGTGCGGCCCGCGTTGGAGTTGTTAGCGCCGTGGTACTGACCGCGCACCGTCGCTCCGTCGGAGGTGAAGCCGACGAATACCACGAGGGCGGCGATAGCCGCCGCGCCGACGAGCCAGAGAGGCACGAGCCGTCGCATGCGCACCACGAGGAAGCCGAGCACGGCTAGCGCGCCGGCGAGCGCGATGGCTGTGCTCGAGTTCGTGCCGTTCGCCACGGCCGCGGCGTCGCTGACGAGCACCGTCACGCCGATTCCGACCGACAGGAAGCGGAAGCCGCCGGAGCGCGGGCGAAGCAGCGCGAACGCGACGGCGCCCACGCACGCGGCCTCGCTATACGAATAGAGGGGCGCCGGTGTCCAGCCGAACATGACGAACTGCGCAACCGTGAGCAGGAGGAGCACGTCCGCCATCTCCATCGCGGAGGCGCGTGCTGCTCGCACCTCGACCGCCCGCCCGGCGACGTACATGAGCGCGAAGAACACGACGAGGCCGAGGTCCTGAGCGATGTACGTCTTTGGCGCGTGATGGGCGACGCCGAGGACGAGCGCGGGCAGGCTCAGGGCGACGTAGACAGCCAGGATCCAGTCGAGCGGTCTGGCTCGTGGCGCGAGCGCTCGGAGCTCCGACCACGCCGAGCGACCACGCAGCCGAGGTGGCAGGGCGCGCAGGACGAGTGGGGCGGCGAGCACGAAGATGAGCGGGATCGCGATGCGTTGCTCGAGGCCGTTGACCAGGAAGGTGGGCTGAACGCCCAACAGTCCTCGTAGTAGCCACATTGCGGTGACGGAGACGGCGACGATCGCTCCGAGCAGCGAGCGGATGTAGCGCCGGCCACCGTCCTCCGTGAGCCGCGCGACGACGAGGAGCACCGCGATGCCGGCCGCCGCCGCCCCGGCCGCTGCCACCCGCCGGTCGAGGCTGGGCTGCGCGGCAGCCACGATTGCGGAGCCGGCGACCCAGACGATCGCCGTTCCCCACCTGTCGCCCAGGAAGCTCCAGCCGACTCGCCAGCGCTTTGCATGTGCGGCGAATCCCGCCACGTCCCGGTCCTCCGTACTCAATGCTCGAGCACCGGCACCCCTCGGACGCCGTTGCTCGTCAGCCGCTGTCCGAGGCGCGGGGCCGAGCAGGTACCCGTCGCAGGTTCCAAGACGCGGGCCAGTGTACCGCCGCCCGGGAAAGGGGCCTTCAGGAGCCGCGCCAGGCGCGCCGACCTCGTTGCCAGCGGAACCCCCCTTCTGCTTGCTCGAGACGGCGATGAGCGGGACTTCCACCGGCACGCCGATGAGATCCGGGCTCCCGTAGACCCACACCTGGAAGCCGTACGGCCCGAGTCGTTCCTCCCGGCTCGGCGACAATGCGGTACGTGAAGCCGGTCAGCGAGAGTGTCGGCTACGCTGCGCCGCGATGCGGTCGGGGGCCTTACGGGTGGGTGTCGTCGGTGCGGGGGTAGTCGTCTTGGCTTCCGCTCTACTGGTCGCGGCTGCTGCGAGTCCGGCAAGCGGCGCCAAGGGCGCCCATGCGATTCGGGCCTACAAGACTCCTTCCACAGCTCCGATCCGGACGGCGTTGGTCGATCCGATCTTCCAAGGGCCTCAGCAGGCGGCTGCGTTCGCGATGGCCAGTCGAGCCGGTGCCACGTACGTCAGCATCACCGTGACTTGGGCTGCGATCGCGCCGACGTCGTTACCCGTGAGCGGATTCGATCCCACCGATCCCAAATCGCCCTATTACCGCTGGAGCGCCACGGACGTGGCCGTTGCGGGCGCGGAAAACGCCGGCCTCACGCCGATGCTCCTGATCACAGGGCCACCGAGCTGGGCCTACGCCGTCGAGCCGACGGCGACGGGCGGAGGAACGCCGCAGATCGGCGCGCTCGGCGCGTTCGCGACAGCGCTCGCCGCCCATTACGACGGCTCCGGCACCGCTCCCACCGCTCACGTCTTCAGGGTGTGGAGCGAGCCGAACTTCAACAAGAACCTCTCGCCGCAGAACCCGGCAACGTACGGCGCGATGGTGAATGCGGTCGCTGACTCGGTGCACGCGGTCAACCCGGCGAACCTCGTGGTCGCCGGCGAACTCGCTCCGTTCAAGCGCAAGCCGACTGCCGCTGACAAGGACTTGGTGACCCCGCCGCTCGCATTCATGCGCTCTCTGCTCTGCTTGTCGAAAGGTGAGCACCCGCACCGCACCTGCAAGGCGACAGTGGACTTCGACGTCTGGTCGCACCATCCATACTCGGTCGGCAGTCCGTTCGCTCATGCGCAGACCGCTGACGGCGTCGAGATCGGTGACCTGCCGAGGATGCGGGCCCTGCTGCAGGCAGGCGAGAAGCTCCACGCCATCGTCTCGGCGAAGCCCGTGCAGTTCTGGGTCACGGAGTTCGGCTGGTCATCCAACCCGCCGAAGGCGAAGGCGGTTCCGATGGCCCTCGAGGCCCGCTGGATGTCCGAGTCGCTCCACCAGATGTGGCTCTCGGGCGTTTCCCTCGCCACCTGGTTCCTGCTCCAGGACCAACCGAGCCCCAGCTCGTTCGTGAGCGGTCTCTACTTCTACTCGTACCCCGTTGACAAGGCGACGGTGAAGCCGCTGCGCACGGCGTTCCGCTTCCCGTTCGTCGCCTATCTAAAGGCGGGCGGAAAGGTGCAAGTCTGGGGCCGCGACGCGACGAGCGACCAGCAGGTCGTGACGATCGAGCAGCGAGCGGGCCTGCACGGCAAGTGGCGCACCGTCGCACGCATCAGGTCGAACGGCTCCGGGATCTTCAGCGCGACCATGCCCATAGGGGCGAAGCTCACGTACTGGCTGCGAGGCCTCTGCACCGGGCTCGGGCAAATCGCTCGCGTTCTCGCTCAAGGTGCCGAAGAACGAGAACGCCGTCATCAACCCGTTCTGAGCCGCCGCTAGCCTTCGCCGGGCGATGACGGCGGCCGTCGTCCTCTTCTGGAGCTCCCTCGCCGCGCTCGCGTGGACGCACTTCCTCTACCCCGCGGCCGCGGCCGTCGCCGCCCGTCTCCATACGCGTTCGGTGGCGAAGGAGGACTCGTACCTCCCGACCGTCGCTGTGATCGTCGCGGCGTACAACGAGGAGGACGCGATCGAGCGGCGCCTCGCAAATCTCCGCGAGCTCGACTATCCGCAGGAGCTGCTCGAGATCGTCGTCACGTCCGACGCCTCCACCGATCGCACGGAGGAGCTCGCCGAGGCGGCGGGCGCCCGCGTGATCCGCAACCCGCGCGGTGGAAAGGTCGCCGCGCAGGACGCAGCCGTTCGCTCGACCGAGGTCGAGGTTGTCGCGTTCTCCGATGCCAACGCAACGTGGGCTCCGGACGCGCTCCGCAAGCTCGTCCGCAACCTCGCCGATCCGAAGGTCGCGTACGTCTGCGGGCGGCTCCAGCTCGAGGCCGCCGGCGGCTCGAACCAGGAGGGCGTGTACTGGCGATACGAGCTCGCGACGCGCGCGTCCGAGTCGCGGCTCGGCTCGGTCACGGCCGGCAACGGCTCGATCTACGCGCTGCGCCGCGCCGACTACGTGGAGGTCGATCCGCGCTTCGGCCACGACCTCTCGCTCCCGTACCTCATGCCGCAGCGCGGCCGCCGCGCCGTCTACGAGCCCGAGGCGCGCGCGTCCGAGCGGCCGACGCCTACGAACGAGTCGGAGTACCGGCGCAAAGTGCGGATGTTCGAGCACACGTGGCTGATCGTCCTCCGCGGCAAGATGCTGCGCCGCCAGCCGCCGGGCTATCTCGTCGCGCTGATCTCGCACCGCCACCTTCGCTACGCGAGCGGCCTGCTCCATCTCGTCTGGCTCGGGACGTCGATCGCGCTGTTCGGGCACGGCGTGATCTACACGGTTGCGCTTGGCCTCCAGCTCGGGCTGCTCGCCGCCGCTCTCGCCGGCGTCGGATTAGCCCGCTACTACGTGCTCATCACGTGGGCCACCGTCGTCTCGCTCTGGAACTACCTGCGGCGCGGCGTCCCCGCGACATGGGCGCCGCAGAGGGAGGAGTAGTGCGCTCCGTGGCCCCATCCTCCGGCGCCCGGCCCGCGATCACGCGGCGCGCTGCGGCGTCCTCGGTCGCCTCGATAGCCCTGGCTATCGAGGCTCCCTGCGTCCTTGCATCGTTTGGTGCTCCCGGCCCGGGCATCCGGCGATGGAACCACGGAGCGCACACGTGAACCGCGCCGCCGACGTCGCAGTGGCCGGTGCCGCGCTCCTCGTCGCCTCGCCGCTGCTTGCGCTCGCCGCGCTCGCGATCAAGCTCGAGGACCGCGGTCCCGTCCTCTACCGGCAGACGCGCGTCGGGAAGGATGGCGTGGACTTCGACCTCCTCAAGCTGCGCACGATGGTCGTCGGCGCGGAGACGATGGGCGCCGGCATCTCGGTCAGCGAGGGCGACTCGCGGATCACGCGCGCCGGCCGCATCCTCCGGAGGCTCTCTCTCGACGAGCTCCCGCAGCTGTGGAATGTCGTTCGCGGGGAGATGAGCGTGATCGGGCCGCGGCCGACGCTCCGCTACCAGGTCGAGGAATACACGCCGCGCCAGGCGCGCCGGCTCGAGGTTCGCCCGGGGATCACGGGCTGGGCCCAGATCCACGGTCGGGCGACGCTGCCGTGGGCAGACAGGATCGAGTTGGACGTCTGGTACGTCGAGCACCGGTCGCCGCTCGTCGACCTCCGGATCCTCGCCCGCACGCCGGAGGCCCTCTTCAGCGGCACGTACAAAGGCGACACGGGCGGCTGGAAACCGCCCGTACCCTAGGCGCGTGAACGTCCTCATCACCGGGGCGTGCGGCGTAACGCCGCGAGCGATCGCGCGCTCCTTGCGGATGGGCGGCGCGTTCGCCGGCGCCCGCCTCGTCGGCGTCGACCGCGGCGGCAACTGGTACGGCTTCTACGAAGGGCTCTACGACCGCGTCTATCGCGTCTCGCAGCCCGGGGAGCCCGGCTACGAGGAGCTCGTCGCGGAGATCTGCGCGGGGGAGAAGATCGACGCGGCGATCGTCGCGCCGGAGGCTGAGGTGCGGTTCTGGAGCGGACGCGACTTCCCCGTCCCGGCGCTCCTCCCGCCGCCCGGTCTCGTCGAGATCGCGATCAGCAAGCGGAAGCTCTACGACGCGCTCCGCGAGAGCGGGCTCGTGCCGCGGTACACCATCGTCGAGCGCGACGAGCTGCTCGAACGGCGGGGGCTCGAGCTCGACGGCACGCCAGTCTGGCTCCGCGACTACGCCGACGCCTCCTCGAGCGGGATCGGCTCCCTCAAGGTCACCGACGTGGAGCAGGCCTACGCATGGGCGTACCTCAATGCCGAGATCGCGAGCTACATGGTTGCCGAGCACCTGCCCGGCCGGAACCTTGCAAGCGTGCTGCTCTTTCACGAGGGCGAGCTGCTCAAGGCCGGCTGCTACGAGCGGCTGGAGTACTTCATGGGCCACCTCGCCGTCTCCGGCATCACCGGCAACATCAATCGCGGCCGCCTCGTCAACGACGAGCGCGCGCGGGCCGCCGGCGAGCAGGCCGTGCGGCTCGTGGCCGAGCTAGCCGGCGAAACGCCGCACGGGCTCCTGACCGTCGACCTGCGGGAGGACAGCACCGGGTCGCTCAAGGTGACGGAGATCAACGTCCGTCACGTCGCGGCGACGTCGGCGCTCGCAGCCGGCGGCGCGAACCTCGCCGAGGCGCAGCTTCTCGTGACGCTCGGGCGGCTGGACGAGGTCGGAGAGCCGGTGCCGCGGTTCCCGGAGGACAACGCAATCCTGCGTGACATCGACGGCGAGCCGCTCTGGCTGACCGGGTACCGCGATCTCGCCGTGGGCGAGCACGCACCGGATCCTCCTGCCGCGCCATTGTCGTAGGACTGTGCGGCGCGGGGCAGTCGTCATCGCGCTCGTCGCGCTGCTCGCAGGCTGCGGCGGCGCGCAGACTGCGGCCCCTCCGACGACGACCACGACGGCGAAGCCCCTCCACCGGTACTGCCGGGCAGTGGTCGCCAACCTCGTGGTGACCGTCCTCGACGGCGACACGCTGCAGCGCGTCCGTGGCGTGCGCGTCCGGCTCCTGCACCGGAAGGAAGTGACGAACCCGCAAGGCGTCGCCGAGTTCCGCGGCCCCGAGCGGCGGCTAGAGGTCGCGGTCGCGGCGCGCCACTACTCCGCCGTCCACGTTCGGCTGAACTTCCGGCGGCGCCGGCAGACGATCCGCGTCTACCAGAAGCGCCTGCAGTGGCCGCTCTACGGCGCGAACGCGCAGCGCACGCAGTCCCAGTCGGCCATCAAGCTCCGCCCGCCGTTCCGGATCGTCTGGAGCCGCAGCATCGGCGGGCTGATCGAGTTCCCGGCCGTCGTCTGGGACGGCGCCGCGTACATCGGCAACTTCCACTCGACCATTCGCGCGATCTCGATGCGGTCGGGGAAGGTCTCATGGCTACACCGGACTCCCGGCGGCGAGCGGATGGCGTCCTCGCCGGCTATCTACGGCGCCGACCTCGTCTACCACACGATCTCCGGCTGGATCTACGTCCTGCGGCGGAGCGACGGCTCGGTCGTGTGGAGCTGGAACGCCGGCGCGGGGATCGAGTCGTCGCCGGTCATCGAGCGCGGGATCGACTACTTCGGCACCGTCGGCGGCAGCGTCGAGGCGCTCGATCTCCACACGCACACGCTCCGCTGGCGCCGCTCGCTCGGCGCGAAGGTCACGTCGGGCGCTGCGCTCGCCGGCGGCCGGCTCTTCATCGGCGACTACGCGGGCCGGCTCTGGGCGCTGAACCCGCGGAACGGCGCGACGCGCTGGACAGGGCAGGTCAACGGGAGGATCTACGGGACGCCGGCGGTGTCGCACGGCCGCGTCTTCGTCCCGTCCTCCACCGGGAACTCGCTCTCCGCGTTCACGACGACGGGCCGCTCTCTGTGGCGGGTGACGACGGGCAACTACGTCTACTCCTCCCCGGCGGTCTGGGGCGGGCGCGTCTTCTTCGGCTCGTACGACGGCCGCTTCTACGGCGTCTCGGCCGCGACAGGGCGCATCCTCTGGCGCGTCTCGGTCGGGAAGCCGATCTCGGGCGCGGCCGTGGCCGTGGACGGAGTGGCGTACGCCGGCAGCTTCGCGCACCGGATCATCGGGGTGGATGTCCGCACCGGGCGCGTCGTGCTGCGCTTCCCGCACGGCGAGTTCGTTCCCGTCTCGGCTAACGGAGCACGGCTCCTCCTCGACGGCTTCTCGCGCCTCTACGCCGTCGAGCCGCGCTCGAAGCAGCATCCACACGCGCGCGGAGAGCCTCATCGCCACCGGCAACACCGCGTTCGGTCAGGTTGTTGAGCACGGTTCATGAGAGCCTGCTTAGGCGCGTCGGCTATCGTCGCCCGTCGTGACTACCGGCTTTGATCCCGAGGCCGAGCAGGAGGTCGACTTCGCGCGCTACGGCCGCATGCTCGCCACCCGTTGGTGGCTCCTCGCCGCCGGCCTCGTCGCCGGCGCCGTAATCGGCTACCTCGTCTCGCTCGGGGGCGCGCAGGTCTATTCGGCCCAGGCGACGATCTATCTCGGCCAGCCGTACAACCAGGCCGGCACGCAGGCGGTGAACACGCCGCAGACGAATCCGTCCGCCGTCGGGCAGGTCGTCAAGGCCCAGTCGATCGACGACATCGTCGCGACGCACTGCAAGACGACCGTCGCGGAGTTCCGGAAGGGGATCTCGACGCAGACCATCGCGAGCAACGCGTCGACGAAGGGCACGACGTCGACGGTGAACCCGCTCGTCACCGTCAGCGTTCAGACGAAGAAGGGCAAGGTCGCCACCTGTACCGCCAACTGGCTCGCGCGCGAGGTCGTGACGACGCTCGGCACCTATCCCGCCGCGAAGATCGCCAACTTCGAGACGCACATCGCTTTCGACAACAGCGACATCAAGACCATCGACGCGGCGATCGCGAGCCCGAGCATCTCGACGACCGACAAGCTCATCCTCCAGACGACGCTCCGCAGCGACCAGCTCGACCTCGCGACGTACTCGGGCCTTCTGCTCGAGGCGAAGCAGGTGGAGTTGCCGCAGGTGCTCACTCCCGCCGCCGCTCACAAGGTCACGGCGCGTAGCCGCCGCAACACGGTCCTCGTTGCCGCTCTAATCGGCCTCATCCTCGGCATCCTTGCCGCGCTCCTCTGGGATCGTGTCGTCCCGCGCCTCGCCACACGCGACGGCTCACCGAGCACCAGCTAGCCTTCTGCCCGTGCCAACGACGGTTGTGACCGGCGGCGCCGGCTTCCTCGGCTCCCACCTCTGCGAGTACCTGCTTGAGCGCGGCCACAAGGTGGTCTGCATCGACAACCTCGTCAGCGGCTCGCTCGCCAACATCGAGCACCTCCGGGGGGACGAGTTCCGGTTCATCCCGCACGACGTCTCCGAGCCGCTCTTCATCGACGAGCCGGTCGACTTCGTCTACCACTTCGCCGCGCTCGCGAGCCCCGAGGACTACCTCCGGATGCCGCTCGCCAGCCTCAAGGTGGGCTCCTACGGGACGCATCACTCGCTCGGTCTTGCCAAGTTCAAGCGCGCCCGCTTCCTCACCGCTTCGACGAGCGAGGTGTACGGCGACCCGCAGATCCACCCGCAGCCGGAGACCTATTGGGGCCATGTCAATCCGATCGGGCCGCGTGGTGTCTACGACGAGGCGAAGCGGTATGCCGAGGCGCTGACGATGGCGTATCACCTGCAGCAGGGCGTCGACACCGCGATCGTCCGGATCTTCAACACCTACGGGCCGAGGATGCGGCCGAACGACGGCCGGGCGGTGTCGAACTTCATCCGGCAGGCGCTTGCCGAAGAGCCGTTGACCGTCTATCGGCGACGGTCGGCAGACGCGGAGCTTCTGTTACGTCGACGACCTGATCCGCGGCATCGTCCTCCTCGCCGAGAGCCGCGAGCATCTGCCGGTCAACATCGGCAATCCCGACGAGCGGACGCTGCTCGAGCTCGCCGAGGTCGTGAAGAAGGTGACCGGCTCGTCGAGCGAGATCGTCTTCGAGGCGCTGCGGGTCGACGATCCGATGCAGCGGAAGCCGGACATCACGCGCGCCCAGCAACTGCTCGGCTGGGAGCCGGAGATCTCGTTGGAGGAAGGGCTCTCGCGGCTGCTTCGCGCCGAGGGCCGCGAGCCCGTCGGCGTCTGAGCGAGTCCCCCCTTCTCGTCCGTGCACTCCGCCGCGAGCCGACCGAGCGCACGCCGGTCTGGTTCATGCGGCAGGCGGGCCGATCGCTTCCCGAATATCGCGCGCTGCGCGAGAAGCACTCCTTCTTCGAGCTCGCGGAGACGCCGGAGCTGTGCGCCGAGGTGACGCTGCAGCCGGTTCGCCGGCACGGCGTCGACGCGGCCATCCTCTTCGCGGACATCGTGTCGCCCGTCCTCGGGATGGGCGCCGGCGTCAAGCTCGTCGAGGGGGTCGGGCCGGTCGCCGACGAGCCCGTACGGTCGGCGGCCGACGTCGAGAAGCTGCGCGTCGGGGAGGCGGAGGAGTGGGGCGCGGCGATCCTTGACGCGGTGCGGATCGTGCGCGCCGAGCTCGAGCCCGAGCGCGCGCTCGTAGGCTTCTGCGGCGGGCCGTTCACGGTCGCCGGCTATCTCGTCGAGGGGAAGCCGAGCCGTGACTTTGCGCGCACGAAGGCGCTCATGTACGGCGAGCCCGCGGTCTGGCACGCGCTCATGGAGCGGCTCTCGGATCAGTTCTCGCGGTACGTCGCGGCGGTCACGGGAGCCGGCGCAGACGCGATCCAGCTCTTCGATTCGTGGGTCGGCGTCCTCTCCCCGGCTGACTACGTCGAGTTCGTCGCGCCGTACTCGAAGCGCGTGCTCGACGCGGCCGGCGTGCCGACGATCCACTTCGGCACCGGGGCGACCGAGCAACTGCTGGGCGAGATGGCCGGCGCCGGCGGCGACGCGATCGGCGTCGACTCGCGGATCCCGCTCGACCGCGCACGGGAGATCGTCGGTGCTCGCGCAGTGCAGGGGAATCTGGAGCCGGCGGCGCTCTTCGCACCGTGGGAGCAGGTCGAGGCTGCGGCGCGGGACGTCCTCGCGCGCGCCGGCGGGCAGCCCGGGCACGTCTTCAACCTCGGTCACGGCGTCCTGCCGCGGACGGATCCCGACGTCCTCACGCGCCTCGCCGCACTCGTCCGCGACTACCGTCCCGCGGAGTGAACGCCGCGGTCGTCCTCATGGCATACGGCTCGCCCGAGCGGCTTGCCGACGTGCCGGCGTACTACGCCGACATCCGCGGCGGGCGGCCGATCGCGCCCGAGCACCTCGCCGACCTCGTCGAGCGCTACCGGCGGCTGGGGATCGAGGACTCGTCGCCGCTCAACGCGATCACCGAGGAGGCACGGGCTGCACTCGAGCAGGAGCTCGGGCTGCCGGTCTACGCGGGGATGAAGCACTGGACGCCGCGGATCGCCGACGCCGTCGAGTCGGCGGTGGACGGAGGCGCGGACGAAATCGTGGCTCTCGTCCTCGCGCCGCACTACTCGGCGCTGTCGATTGCGGGCTATCGCGCGCAGGTCGAGGTGGCGCTCGCCGGCCGCGCGCAGCTCCACTTCGTCGAGAGCTGGTACGACGAGCCGGGCTTAGTCGAGCTGCTCGCCGACCGCGTTCGCGGCACGGATGCGCACGTCGTCTTCACGGCGCACTCGCTGCCGGCCCGGATCCTCAAAACCGGCGATCCCTATCGCGACCAGCTGCTCGAGACGGCGCGGCTCGTCGCGGAGGAAGGGGGCCTCGCCGAGTGGAGCTTCTCCTTCCAGAGCGAGTCGCCGACGGGCGAGCCGTGGCTCGGCCCCGACATCCTCGACCACCTAGACGCGCTGCACCGCCAGGGCGTACAGAGCGTCCTCGTCTGCCCGGTCGGGTTCGTATCCGACCATCTCGAGATCCGCTGGGACCTCGACGTCGAGGCGAAGGAGAAGGCCGCGGAGCTCGGGCTGCGGCTCGAGCGGATCGCGATGCCGAACGCAGATCCGGAGTTTGTACGGACGCTTGCCACGATTGTGAAGAGGGCCTTGTCGGTACCGTCAGAAGCGTGACGACGACCCGCTCCTGCCCAGACTGGCCCGATCTCATGGAGATCGCGCCGGAGCTCCAGTTCAAGCACTACTCCGTTGCCGAGGCGAGGCTGCCAGCCGAGGTGGTCATGGTGATTTCCGACGTGTCTCTCTCGGACGTCGAGATCTGCTGCGACCTCGAGCGGCACGTCTTCAACGCCGGCCACACGGACGAGAAGCTCGCCGACGCGCTGCGCGCGAGCCACTGGTTCGACGTTCGCGACTGGGTCACCCGGGGGTAGCTCGCGAGTCCTGCGGACTCGCTCGCCGTCAATCAAGAACTGCGCCGACCGGAGAGTGCGGTGGAGCTACACCGGAGTGAGGAGGGGTTGGCCGCGGCCGTAGGCGAGCACGTTGTCGACGAGCACGCGCGTCATCGCCGCGCGTGTCTCCGACGTTGCGCTCGCCACGTGCGGGGTCAGGACGACGTTCGGCAGCTCGAGGAGCGGCTCGGGGACGCGCGGCTCGTCGGCGTAGACGTCGAGTCCCGCCGAGATCCGCCCGGAGACGAGCTCCTCGACGAGTGCCTGCTCGTTCACGACGGCTCCGCGCGCCGTGTTGATCAACGTCGCGCTGTCGGGGATGAGCGCCAGGCGCTCGCGCGTGATGAGCCCGCGCGTCTCCTCGGTCAGCGGCACGTGGAGCGAGACGACGTCGGACGAGGCGAGAAGTTCGTCGAGGGGGACGCCGCTGTTGCGGGTGTGGTGCTCGACCTCCATCCCGAAGGCCTCGGCCCGGCGGGCGACCTGCTGTGCGATCCGCCCGAACCCGACAAGACCGAGCGTCGACCCGGCGAGATCCCGCCCGAGGATCTCCGGTTGCGCCCAGCCCCGCCGCCAGCGGCCGTCGCGGACGAAGCGGTCGGCCGGGAGGAGCTTCCGGCGGCACGCGAGGATCAGCGCGAGCGTCAGGTCGGCGACGGCGGCGTCGAGGACGCCCGGCGTGTTCGCGACGGCGATCCCGCGTTCGCGGCACGCGGCCACGTCGACGAGGTCGAAGCCGACGCCGTAGTTCGCGACGAGGCGGAGGTCGGGGAGGAGCTCGAGCTCCGCCGCGCCGACGCGCGCAACGACCGCGACGAGGACGTCGAATCCGGGCAGTGGTTCGGCCGGCGGCCACCGCTCGACGAGTTGCACGCCGGCCAACTCGGCCCACGCCGGGCCGGGCAGCGTGGTTGTCGCAGCGATCCTCACCGGCGCAGTATCCCGGGAGTGCATAGTTGCCCACATGCCGACGGTCGTGATCCCTTTCGCGGGGCCAGAGGGGAAGACACGCCTCGACGCATCACCGGAAGTGCGCAGCGCATTGGCTGCGGCAATGCTGCGCGACGTGCTCGCGGCGTGCGTCGCGGTCGGCCCGACGCGGGTCGTGACGCCGGCTGAGGACGTGGGCGAGTTTGGGGACGTCGAGGTCGTCATGGATCCCGGCGGCGGTCAGGGAGCCGCGGTCGCTGCGGCGCTCTCCGGCGTGGACGGCCCGGTCGTGGTCGTCAACGCCGATCTCCCGTGCGTCGTGCCGGCGGACATCCGGGCGCTCGCGGCAGCGGCGCCTGCGCTCGTCGCCGCAGCCGACGGCACGACGAACGCGCTGAGCCTTCCGTCGGCCGAGCTGTTCGCGCCGCTGTATGGAGCGGGGAGCGCTGAGCGTTTCGCGGCGCACGCCGCTGCGACGCCGATGGCGCTGCCGAATCTCGCGGAGGACGTGGACACGCTGGCCGATCTTGCGCACCTCCAGCTCCGCGTCGGGCCGCACACGCAGGCCGCGCTCGCGCAACTCCAGCGGAGTCTCGTGTGAACGTCGTCGTCCTCTCGGGAGGAGTCGGCGGCGCGCGGTTCGTCCGCGGCGTGGTCGCGGTGGCCGGCGCGGACGCGACGACCGTGATCGGGAACGTCGGCGACGACGTCGAGGTGCTCGGGCTCCACGTCTCGCCGGATCTCGACTCGATCCTCTACGCGCTCGCCGGCCTCGCCGACGAGCAGCGCGGTTGGGGTCGCGGTGGCGAGACCTGGCGCGCGCTCGAGACTGTTCGCGAGCTCGGCGGCGAGCAGTGGTTCGCGCTCGGGGATCTCGACCTCGGCTTGCACCTCGTTCGTACGCAGGCGCTGCGGAACGGGGAGCCGCTGTCGGCAGTCACGGCACGGCTCGCGCAGGCGCTCGGCGTCGAGACGCGCTTCATCCCCGCGACCGACGACAGGCTGCGGACGTGGCTCGAGACGCCTGCGGGAGCGTTCCCTTTCCAGGAGTGGTTCGTGGCGCGCGGTCACCGCGACGAGGTCGACGCCCTCCGGTTCGAGGGCGGCGGCGCGGCGCAACCGGCGCCGGGGACGCTGGAGGCGCTCGCCGCGGCCGATCTCATCCTCCTCGCGCCGAGCAATCCCTACGTCTCGATCCAGCCGATCCTTGCGGTCGCCGCGCTCCGCGATGCGCTCGCGGCGCGGCGCGTGCCGTGCGTCGCCGTCAGTCCGCTGATCGGTGGCCGCGCGGTGAAGGGGCCGGCCGACCGGATGCTGCAACGGCTTGCGGGCGGCACGTCTCCACGGCATGTCGCGGCGTGTTACCCGGGACTGATCGATGCGCTCGTCGTCGACGAGGCGGACGCGGACGACCTCGACGGTCTCGGCGACGTACGGCCGCTCGTGACGCGGACGCTGATGAGCGACGACGACGCGCGGCGCCGCCTCGCCGAGGTCGCGTTGGGAGCGGTGCCGGCATGAAGGTCGCGATCGTCGGAGGGACCGGGGACTTCGGACTCGCGCTCGCGCGGCGGCTCGTCGAGGCCGGGGACGAGGTGGTGATCGGGTCCCGCGACGCCGAGCGCGCGCAGGAGAAGGCGGACGAGGCCGGCGCAGTCGCCGGCGCGACGAACGACGTTGCCGTCGCAGGAGCGGAGCTCGTCGTCCTCGCGACGAACGCCTCGGCGACGCTCGAGACTGCGGCGGCGATAGCGGCGGCGCTCGGGACGACGCCGGTGCTCAGCGTGGCGAGCGACCTTCGCTCGACCGAGTCCGTCTCGCTCGCCGAACGGACGCAAGAGCTCGTTGCCGGCCCCGTCCTCGCGGGTCTGCAGTCGCTCGCGGCGGGCAAGCTCGCCCACGGACGCCCGGACGAGGACGCCTTCATCTGCGGCGACGATGCCGAGGCGAAGGCGCTGGCTCTCGAGCTCGCCGCAAAGGTCGTCGCCGGCCGCGCCCTCGATGCCGGCCCGCTCGCCCGCGCCCGTGTGCTCGAAGGGCTCACCGGCCTGATCGTCAGTCTCAACAAGCGTTACAAAGGCCACGCCGGGATCCGCGTCACCGGGCTTCCCGACGAGTGACCGGATTCTCCGTCACGCCGGTCGAGGGGTTGCCTGAGCTCCGCGAAGGAGACGACCTCGCCGCGATGATCGCCGAGCGGAGCGATCTCACGGACGGCGACGTGGTCGTCGTCGCGCAGAAGGCGATCTCGAAGATCGAAGGGCGCGTCGTCGCGCTCGCGGACGTCGAGGCGTCGGAGCGGGCGCGCGAACTTGCGGCGGACACGGACCCGCGCCGCATCCAGGTGATCCTCGACGAGGCCGTCGAGCTCGTGCGCACCCGGCCGCCGCTTCTCATCGCGCGAACGAAGCACGGCTTCGTCTGCGGCTCCGCCGGGGTCGACTCCTCGAACGCGCCGGAGGCGGATACGCTCGTCCTGCTCCCGCTCGATCCCGACGCGTCGGCCGCTCGCCTGCGCGCCGCTCTTCACGACAAGACGGGAGCGACCGTCGGCGTGATCGTCACCGACTCGTTCGGCCGTCCGTGGCGGGCGGGAACGACGGACGTCGCGATCGGCGCAGCCGGCGTCCAGGCTCTCCTCATCCTCGACGGCGAGAAGGATCCGGCGGGCTATGAGCTCCACGCGACGCGGATCGCCGTGGCAGACGAGATCGCCGGGGCGGCGCAGCTCGTCTTCGGCAAGCTGGACCGCGTCCCGGTCGCGATCGTTCGCGGTCTCGACGTCGCCGGCGACGAAACGGCTTTCGCGCTCGTGATCCCGCCGGAGACGGATCTGTTCCGGTAGAACGCGCGTGTGGATGCGATAGAGCAGGCGAATGCGCTGCTGCGGGAGAAGGGCTACGCCGAGCGCGATCTCTGCGTTCACGCGGGGCCGTTCGGGAAGGTGTTGCTGAAGGGGAACAAGATCCTTAGCCCGCTGAGCGACGGTGCCGACGTCGTCCTGCGCGTCGTCAAGGAGCTCGTGCCGCCCGATGTGGAACTCGGCTCGAAGGTCTTGCGCCCGGCGGAGCTTCGGGCGAGGCTGTAGGCCGGTGGAAGCATCGATCGACCGTACGCGGGCGCTCGTCGAAGCCGGAATCGCGCTCACTTCGGAGCTGTCGCTCGACGCGGTCCTGCAGAAGCTCGTCGAGACCGCCGCGGGCCTGACCGGAGCGCAGTACGCGGCGCTCGGCGTCCTCGATCCGTCGGGCGCGCACCTCGAGCGCTTCGTGACGACCGGCATCGCCGAGGAGACGCGCGCGGCGATCGGCGATCTCCCGCACGGCCGCGGGATCCTCGGCGTCCTCATCCGCGATCCGCAGGCGCTGCGCCTGCACGACCTTCACGCCGACCCGCGCTCGGTCGGTTTCCCGCCGAACCATCCGCCGATGCAGACGTTCCTCGGCGTGCCCGTCCGCCTCCGGGGGGTCGTCTACGGGAACCTCTATCTCACGGAGAAGTCCGGCGGCGGCGACTTCGACGAGGACGACGAGGCAACCGTCGAGCTGCTCGCCGCGCAGGCCGCGGTCGCGATTGAGAACGCGCGCCTCTACGAGACGGCGACGCACTGGGCGGCACAGCTCGAGTCGTTGAACGAGGTGATGAACATCCTCGTCACAGAGTTCGATCTCGACACGCTTCTGCAACTCGTTGCGGAGCGCCTGCGGGAGCTGATCGGCGCCCGGCTCGTCGCGATTTCGCTGCCGCAGGGCGAGGGACTGCGAATGGCGGCGGTCGCCGGCGGCGGGGCGGAGGAGTACGCCGGCTTGGAGCTCTCGGCGCGGTCGAAGACGATGCGCGTGCTCGGACGAAGGCGCAGCGAGCGCGTCGACTCCGTCCTCGACGATCCCGAGGTCGAGCAGGAGGCAGCGCGCCGGCTCGGTGCCCGCAGCGCTCTCTACGTGCCACTGCTCGTCCGGGACAGGGCGATTGGCGTGGTCGTCGCGCACGATAAGCAAGGGCCGGATCTGCGCTTCACGGACGAGGATCTGCGGCTCGCCGAGATCTTCGCGGCGCGCGCGGCAGTCGCCGTCGAGCTGCGGCAGCGGGTCGCGCGCGACGCGTTGCAGCGGGTCGTTACCGCGCAGGAGCTCGAGCGGCGGCGGCTCGCTCGCGAGCTCCACGACGAGACGGGGCAGGCGCTCACCTCGATCCTCCTCGGCCTTCGCGGGCTCGAGGACGTCAAGGACGAGGAGTCGCTTCGGACGACCGTGGCCGAGGTGCGCGAGCTCGTGCGCTCGACGCTGCTGGACGTCCGCCGCCTCGCGGTCGAGCTTCGCCCGCAGGCGCTCGACGACTTCGGCCTCGTCGCTGCGCTCGAGCGGCTGACCGAGAACTTCGCCGAGCAGACGGGCATCGCTGTCGAGTTCGTCCCGAATCTCCCGGGCGGCGACCGCTTCCCGCCCGAGGTCGAGACCGCGCTCTACCGGCTCGTGCAGGAGTCGCTCACGAACATCGTCAAGCACGCCCGCGCGAAGGAGGTCAGCATCGTCCTCACGCGCAGGCCCGAGTCGGTGTCGGTGATCGTGGAAGACGACGGCGTCGGCTTCGAGCCGGGCCGGGAGACCGGCGACGGGATCGGGCTGCTCGGGATGCGCGAGCGGGTCGGGCTGTTCGGCGGCCGCGTCGTCCTCGAGTCGCGCCGGGGAGCGGGCACGACCGTCGTCGCCGAGGTGCCGTTGTGATCCGCCTCCTCATCGTGGACGACCACCAGCTCGTTCGCTCGGGTCTGCGGAGGCTGCTCGAGGCCGAGGACGACATCCAGGTGGAGGACGAGGGCGGCACCGCGTACGACGCGGTTCGCCTCGCCCGTCTCCACAAGCCGGACGTGATCCTCCTCGACGTCGTGATGCCCGGCGGGAGTGGCCTCGACGCGATCCCCGACATCCTCGAGGCAGCGCCGAAGACCAACGTGCTCGCGCTCTCCATGCAGGACGATCCGAGCTACGTCCGCCAGGCGTTCGCCGTGGGCGCGAAGGGCTACGTGCTGAAGGAGGCGGCCGACGACGAGCTCCTCGCGGCAATCCGGGAGGTCGCGAAGGGCGGCAACTACGTCGACCACCAGCTCGGCTCGCGGCTAGCCGCGCACGACGCAAGAGCGGAGGCCCAGCAGGAGGCCGATCCGTTGTCGGACCGCGAGCGCGAAGTGCTGAAACTCCTCGCCCTCGGCTACACGAACCAAGAGATCTCGAAGCAGCTCTTCATCTCGGTGCGCACGGCCGAGACGCACCGCGCGCGGATCATGCAGAAGCTCGGGCTCACCACTCGCGCCGAGCTCGTCCGCGTGGCCATCGATCGCGGTCTGCTCACGGAGGGCGATGCGGGAGAGTGAGCTGTGGCGCGACGACCTCGCCGCCGAGCCGATGGAGCAGTTCCGCCGCTGGTTCGAGGAGGCGAGCGGCGTCGTCGAAGTTCCCGAGGCGATGGCGTTGGCGACCGCCGCGCCGGACGGGTTGCCGTCACTGCGGATGGTTCTGCTGAAGCGGTTCGACGAGCGAGGCCTCGTCTTTCACACGCACTACACCTCGCGCAAGGGGCGGGAGCTCGAGGCGAACCCGCGCGCCGCGCTCCTGTTCCATTGGTCGTCGCTCGGCCGGCAGGTGCGGGTCGAGGGCGCAATCGAGCGGCTGCCGGAGGCGGACTCGGACGCGTACTTCGCGACGCGGCCGCGCGACGCTCAGCTCGGCGCGCTCGCGTCGAGCCAGAGCGAGCCGCTCGCGTCGCGCGCGGTGCTCGAGGAGCGGCTTGCGAAGCTCGAG
The DNA here is from genome assembly GCA_963737515.1 of uncultured Actinomycetes bacterium. Classification (GTDB taxonomy): domain Bacteria; phylum Actinomycetota; class Thermoleophilia; order Gaiellales; family Gaiellaceae; genus Palsa-739. The sequence goes on from CAVTSV010000004.1 coordinate 577,967, forward strand.
GGCGAGCACGGAAGCGCGCCGGTGCCGCGGCCGTCCACCTGGGGCGGCTACCTCGTCGTCCCGGGCGCCTGGGAGTTCTGGCAGCACCGCGACAACCGCCTCCATGACCGCTTCCGCTACGAGTGCGAGCCCGGCGGCGGCTGGCGTACCGAGCGTCTCTTTCCCTAGAGTCCCTCTCGTGCCCCAGCTCGACGCAATCGGGATCGTCTCGTCCAATCTGGAGCGGACGCGTGTTTTCTACCGGCTGCTCGGGATCGAGTTTGCGGAGGGAGACGACCACGTCGAGGCGACGCTGCCAAACGGCCTCCGCCTGATGGTCGACACCGAGGAGGTCATGCGGAGCTTCCGGCCCGACTGGGCTCGCTCGACGGGCAACCAGCTCGCGCTTGCCTTCGCGTGCGCGACTCCGGCCGAGGTCGACGAGCTCTACGCCGGTGCGGTCGCCGCCGGCTTCCACGGCGAGAAGGAACCGTGGGACGCCTTCTGGGGTCACCGCTACGCGCAGCTCCAGGATCCCGACGGCGTGCCGGTAGACCTCTTCGCCGCGCTCTGATCGAGGAGACGCTCGACCTCGACGGGCTGAACCTGTCGATCCTCCGGCCACCGGACGCGGAGGAGTTGATCGACGAGGCGGCGTTCGACTCGGACGAGTTCCTGCCGTACTGGGCGGAGCTCTGGCCGAGCGGCTTCGCGCTCGCGCGCCACGTCGCGGGACTCGAGCTCGCCGGCCGCAAGGTGCTCGAGCTCGGCTGCGGACTCGGCCTCCCGTCTCTCGCGGCGGCGCTCCGCGGGGCGGACGTGTTCGCGACGGATTGGGCGCAGGACGCGATCGAACTGCTGCGCCGAAACGCCGAGCGGAACGGCGCGCTGCTTCGCGTCGCGCGCGTCCGCTGGAGCGAGCCCGCCGCCCTGCTCCGTGCCGCCCCGTGGGATCTCGTCCTCGGCGCCGACCTCCTCTACGAGGCGCGAAACGCCGACCAGCTCGCCGAGCTCCTCCCGCGGCTCGGCGGAGAGCTTCTCCTCGCCGAGCCGGGACGCCCGTATGCGAAGGACTTCCTTCGGCGATTCCGCATGGAGGCTGTCGCCGAGCGCGTCTACCGGCTAGCGTGCTGAGTCGTGTTTGCTGCTCTCGCGGCCGCGGTTCTCATGGCGTTCGCGCCCCCAAGACCGCACATCGTCTGGAAGCCGATCCCGTTCGGCGCTCAACGGAAGGCCGAAATGGCCGCGTACTCGGAGAAGCACTACGGATTGGACTCCTGGGTGCTCCATCCGAAGGTGATCGTCGAGCACTACACCGGCGGCGAGAGCTTCTCCGCAGCGTGGAGCACGTTCGCCGCCAACTCGCCCGACCCCGAGCTCGGCGAGCTCCCAGGCCCGTGCGCGCACTTCATCGTTGACAAGGATGGGACGATCTACCAGCTCGTCCCGCTGAACGTCATGTGCCGGCACACGGTCGGACTCAACTACGTGGCGATTGGGATCGAGCACGTGGGAACGAGCGACGCGGAGATCCTCCACGACCCGGCCCAGATCCGCGCCTCGCTCGAGCTGACGGCATGGCTCGTCGGCCGCTTCCACATCAAGATCCGCAACGTGATCGGCCACAACGAGAGCCTCTCGAGCCCGTACCACCGCGAGCTGTATAGGCCGTGGGCGCACCAGACCCATCAGGACTGGAAGCACGCCGACATGGAGATCTACCGGGCAAAGCTCCGCGCGCTGATCGACGCCGACCGGCGCTCGTAGGATTGCCGGCATGAACGACTCGCAATGGGATTTTCCGGCCGGGTCTGTCGGCCACGATCAGTCTCTGAAGGGCTACCGCGCCGAGGTGAACGACGGCGACGCGGGTGAGGTCTCGTGGTGCGACTACGCACCCGGTGAGAGCTATCTCGTGGTGACGCGCCACCCGCATCTCGGCGGCAAGAGCCACGTCGTTCCCGCCGGAGCCGTGTCGTCGGTCGACCATGCGCAGCGTGTCGTGAGGCTGGACATCACACACGAGGAGCTCGACAGCCTGCCGCCCGTCGACGAGCCCTCGAAGGCGATCGACTGGGCTACGTGAACCGCTTCGAGATCGGTTGGCTCCAGGGCCGGGGCGTTCCGCTCCCCGACCCGGACAACTAACGGCGTCGCGGGGCCTAGCTTTCGGTTTCGTCTAGCTAGCTGCAGCCGGTGTTCGTGCCGCAGTCGCGGCATGTGTAGCAACTGCCCGTCCGCACCATCCGGCCGCCGCAGCGGGCGCACTCGACCGCGTCCTCCCACGAGTTGAAGAGCGCGGTCTGGCCCGGCGGCGGAGCCTCGGACGGATCGGCCGGAGCCGCAGCATCGCCTCCGTTTGCCCCCCCACCAGCTGCATAGCGCTCGGCCATCCGCTGCTTCACCTCGGGCGAGAGGATCCCCGCCTCCTCCTGCTGCTCGGGCGTGAGGAACCGCTTACCGAACCAGCGGAAGATGTAGTCGACGATCGACTTCGCCGCGCGGATGTCCGCGTCGTTCGTCATGCCGCTCGGCTCGAAGCGCATGTGGCTGAGCTTCGAGACGTAGACCTCCGGCGGCACGCCGTACTGGAGGCCCATCGAGACTGCGAGGCAGAGCGAGTTCATCAGGCCGGCCATCGTCGTCCCGTCTTTGGCGATGTCGACGAAGATGTCGCCCGGGCTGCCGTCGTCGTAGAGGCCGACGTGGATGTAGCCCTCGTGGTCGCCGACCTGGAACTTGCGGCCGACCTCGGTGCGGTCGAGCGGCAGGCGCTTCCGCTCGTGCACCTGGATCGGCGGCGTCGCGACCGTCTGCTGGCTGCCGGAGCTCGACAGTGGCTGCGCGACCTTGCAGTTGTCGCGGTAGATCGCGATCGCCTTCACGCCGAGCTTCCAGGCGTCGACGTAGAGGCTCATCACGTCCTCGACCGTCGCCTCCTCCGGCAGGTTCACCGTCTTGGAGATAGCGCCCGAGATGAACGGCTGGACGGCCCCCATCATCCGGACATGGCCGCCGTAGTGGATCGCCCGCTCGCCGACAGCGCAGTCGAAGATAGGGAAGTGCTCGGCCTTGACGTACGGCGCGCCGATCACGCTGTTCCGCTCGTCGACGTAGGCGACGATCTCCTCGACCTCGCCCGGCGCATAGCCGAGTCGCTCGAACGCCATCGGCACCGTCTTGTTGACGATCGTGATCTCGCCGCCGCCGACGAGCTTCTTCGACTTCACGAGAGAGAAGTCGGGCTCGACGCCGGTCGTGTCGCAATCCATCATGAAGCTGATCGTCCCGGTGGGAGCGAGCACGGTCGCCTGCGCATTCCGGTAGCCGTGGATCTCGCCGAGATCGAGCGCGTCGTCCCATGCCTTGCGGCAGTGGCCGAGCAGGTCGGCCGGGACGGAGTCGGAGTGCTCGATGTTCCCGACCGCCGCGCGGTGCTTGGCGATCACGCCGATCATCGGCGCGCGGTTCACCGCGTAGCCGTCGAACGCGCCCATCCGCGAGGCGATCTCCGCCGACTTGCGGTAGGCGCGGCCCGTCATCAGGCCGGTGATCGCCGCCGCGTATGCGCGTCCCTCGTCGGAGTCGTAGGGCAGACCCCGCGCCATGAGCAGTGCGCCGAGGTTCGCGTAGCCGAGGCCGAGCTGGCGGAACCGCTTCGCGTTCCGGCCGATCTCGGGCGTCGGATAGGACGAGTAGCCGACGAGGATCTCCTGTGCGAGGAAGACGACATCGCAGGCGTGCTCGAACGCCTCGACGTCGAGCTCGCCGTCCTCCCGCCGGAACTTCATGAGGTTCAGCGACGCGAGGTTGCACGCCGAGTCGTCGATCGACATGTACTCGGAGCACGGGTTCGAGGCGTTGATCCGGCCCGTGTTAGGGAGCGTGTGCCACGAGTTGATCGTGGTGTCGTACTGGACGCCCGGATCCGCGCACTCCCACGCCGCTGCGGCGATCTGGCGGAGCAGGTCGCGCGCGTCGAGCGTCTCGAGGACGGTGCCGTCGGTGCGGGCGGTGAGGTTGAACTCCTCGCCCTTCGTCGCCGCCTCCATGAAGCCGTCGCTGACGCGGACGGAGTTGTTGGCGTTCTGGTACTGGATCGACGCCCAGTCGGGCGAGTCGAGCGACATGTCGTAGCCGGCCGACTCGAGGACGCGCGCCTTCTTCTCCTCCTTGGCCTTGCACCAGATGAACTCCACGACGTCGGGGTGGTCGACATCGAGGACGACCATCTTCGCCGCGCGCCGCGTCTTGCCGCCCGACTTGATCGTGCCGGCGGACGCATCGGCGCCGCGCATGAAGGAGACCGGCCCGGACGCGTGGCCGCCCTTCGACAACTGCTCCTTCGACGAGCGCAGGCGGGAGAGGTTGACGCCCGAGCCCGAGCCGCCGCGGAAGATGACGCCCTCCCGGCGAATCCAGTCGAGGATCGACTCCATCGAGTCTTCGATGGAGAGGATGAAGCAGGCGGAGCACTGCGGCGCCGCCTCGAAGCCGACGTTGAACCAGACCGGCGAGTTGAACGAGGCGTACTGGTTGACGAGGATCGTCTTCAGCTCGGCCTCGAACGTCTCGGCCTCGTCGGCATCGGCGAAGTAGCCGCCGTCCTTGCCCCAGCCGACGACCGTCTCGACGACGCGGCCGATCATCTGCTTGACGCTCGACTCGCGCTCGGGCGAGGAGAGGCGGCCGCGGAAGTACTTCTGGGCGACGATGTTCGTCGCCGTCTGCGACCAGAACTTCGGGAACTCGACGCCGCGCTGCTCGAACGCCGGGCCGTCACGGCCTGGGATGATCGCGTCGCGCGTCTCCCACTCGATCTCGTCGAACGGGTCACGTCCCGGGATGGTGAAGAAGCGCTTTACGCCGAGCCGAGCGCCTTCCTCCACAACGGTATTCACCACTTCTGTGGCCGTTTCTTCGGTGCCCGGAACCTGCTCGACGCTCGCCATTTCCCCTCCTGCAACTGTAGTGGCCTCGTGCCCGTCTAGGGCCGGCCGCCGGCACACGGTCCTCCGACGGGGGACCGCAGGCTAGACCCCCTGTCGGACGGAACTACCGGCCGAGAACGAGGACGAGCGGGTAGCCCGCATCCGCACCCGGCAGACGGCCGCGTCCTTGCCTCGCGGCGCCCAGCGCGACACCGCGACGAGCACCGTTCCGCCAATCCCTCCCGTAGAGTCGAAGGATGTTCGTCACCTTCGAGGGAGCGGACGGCTCGGGGAAGTCGACGCAGGCCGAGCTCCTGCGCGACGTGCTGGTCGCAGAGGGACGCGAGGTTGTCCTGACCCGCGAGCCGGGCGGGACCGAGCTCGGCGAGCGGATCCGCGAGCTGCTCCTCGAGGGTGGCGGGATGGCGCTGCTCGCGGAGGCCGCGTTGTTCGCGGCGTCACGCGCGGAGCACGTCGAGGAAGTGATCCAGCCCGCGCTCGACCGTGGCGACATCGTGCTCTGCGACCGCTACATCGACTCCTCGCTCGCATACCAGGGAATCGCGCGCGGGCTCGGCCTCGACGACGTCCTCCAGCTGAACCTCGCGGTGACGCGCGGCCTGCTGCCCGACGTGACCTTTCTGCTCCTCGTCGCTCCGGAGGTGGCGGCCGCGCGGTGGTCGCGCGCGGATCGCCTGGAGAGCGAGGGTCTGGACTTCCAGCGGCGGGTCGATGCCGCGTACCGGTCGCTCGCGGAGCGGTTCCCGGAGAGAATCGTGTGCGTGGATGGCGACCGGCCTTCGGACGTGATCAGGGACGAGATTCGTGAGCAGCTTCGACAGCGTTTCTGAGCAGCACGAGGCGAAGCGCCTCCTCGCTGCCGCGTTGCAGGAGGGGCCGGTTCACGCGTACCTCTTCCACGGCCCCGCCGGCGTCGGCAAGCGCGCGCTTGCGCGGCTCTTCGCCGGCGAGCTGCTCGGCGATCACGCTCGCGTCGAGCGCGGCAGCCATCCCGATCTCTACGTCCTTGAGCCGCTCGGCGAGCAGATCCGCATCGACGACGTCCGGGAGTTGCGCCGCGACCTCCACATGCGTCCGTTCGAGGCGGACCGGCGCGTCTATCTGATCTTCGGCGCCGACTCCCTCAACGAGGATGCCGCGGACGCACTGCTCAAGGATCTCGAGGAGCCGCCGCCCTACGCGGTCGTCGTCCTCGTCGCCGAGCGGCTCGGACCGCTGCCGGAGACGATCCGCTCGCGCTGCCAGCTCGTCCCGTTCCGGCGTCTCTCGGAGCCTGCTCTGCGCGAGGCGATCGCGACGCAGGCGCCGGAGCTCGGCGAGGTGGAACTGGCCACTCTCGCCCGTACAGCCGGCGGCAGGCTCGGTCGCGCCTTGCAGCTCCTCGACCCGGCCGCGACGCGTCGTCGCGACAAGCTGATCCGCGTCGCTCGGGCCGTCTACACCGAGCCGCGCTTCGACACCGGGGACGCGACCGAGGCGCTTCTCGCGGGGATCGACGAGCGCGGCGCGGAGGCGAAGGAGGCGGCCGAAGCGCGTCTGGAGACGCTGGAGATGACGGGCCGTGAGTCCGAGCAGTACGTGCGCCGTGCGCAGCGGGGCGCCGAGCGCGAGGAGCTGCTCGCTTCGCTCGAGGAGCTCGAGTGGTGGTACCGCGACCTCGTCGTCGTGGCCGCGGGCGCGGAGGGCGCGGCCGTCCACGTCGACCGGCTCGCGGAGCTGCGCGAGGACGCGACCGCGGAGCGCCTGCGCGGAGCAGAAACGGCGTGCGAGCTCGTCCGCGCGGCGTGGCGGGAGGCGGAGGAGCTGCAGGTCTCGACCTCGCTCGCGCTCGAGGCGCTCTTGATCCGGCTCCGCGGCGAGCTCGCGCCCGCCGCGGCCCCGGTGTAACTACCCGGTGTAACTACTAGGCGGCAGGATCCGGCCGGACGACGACCGTGTCGGCGATCGGGATGATCTCCGTCACAGGCAGGTCGGCGCGCTCGGCGTGCTCCCGGATCTTCTCCGGGCTCGACGCTTCGTAGATGCAGACGGTGCCCAGCCCGCCGGCGTCCTCCGAGAGCACGTAGCTCCGGATCCAGCGGATGTCCTCGGACATCTCGTCGTCGCCGACGGTCGTCGAGCGTGCTGCTGCCGCCTCGAGCTCCGGACCGCCCGTCCAGCCGTCGCGGCGAATGATCGCGTAGAGCTGCATCGACTCCCCTCCTTGTAAGGCGAAGGGCCGGATGTGCTCCGGCCCTTCAGTGTCTCTCAGAGGGTGCGAGTCTACGCGGAGTAGACGAGCTCGTCGCCGAGCGCGAGCTGGAGCCGCGCGAGAGCGTCGCTCTCGAGCTGCCGGACGCGCTCCCGCGTCAGGCCGAGCTCCTTGCCGATCGTCTCGAGCGACGCCGGCTCCGACTCGAAGCCGAAGCGCAGCTCGACGATGCGGCGCTGCCGCTCGGGCAGATCCGCGACGGCGCGCTGGACACGCTGGCGGCGCACCGACTCGACCGCTTCCTCGGCGGGATCGACCGACGACTCGTCGGCGAACAGGTCGCCGAGCTCCGAATCGCCGTCTGAGCCGAGACCCTGGTTCAGGGAGACGGAATCGACGGCGTCGAGAGCCTCGATGACGTGCTCGAGCTTCAGCCGCGTCGCGTGCGCGAGCTCCTCGGGCGTGGCCTCGCGGCCTAGCTTCGCCTGGAGCTCCGCCGACGCACGGTTGAGCTTGATCCGGCGCTCCTGGACGTGCACCGGGATGCGGATCGTCTTCGACTGGTTCGCGACCGCACGCTGGCAGGCCTGGCGGATCCACCAGGTCGCGTAGGTCGAGAACTTGTAGCCCTTGCGCCAGTCGAACTTCTCCGCGGCGCGGTTGAGGCCGATGACGCCCTCCTGGATCAGGTCGAGGAGCGGCACGTCGTGGCCCTGGTAGCGCTTCGCGATCGAGACGACGAGGCGGAGGTTGGAGTTGATCATCCGCTCCTTCGCAGCCAGGTCGCCCTTCTCGATGCGCTTGGCGAGCGAGACCTCGTCGGCGGCGGTGAGCAGCTTGTGCCGGCCTGCGGCATCCATGAAGAGCTGGAGCGGGTCGAGCGTGCCGATCACGGGACTCGCGGCCGGGCGGGCCGCCTCCTCGTGCGGCTCGCGCACGATCACGTCGCGCTCTTCGAGCGCGGCGCGCAGAGCCGTGAGGTCGTCCTCGGTCAGCTCGTGCTCGTCGGCGAGGGCCTGAATCTCCTTCTCCTCGACGAATCCGCGCTCGGCGGACTCCTCGAGCAGGCGCTCGACGGGCGAAAGGTCGTGCAGGTGAATGGTTTCGCTCAGTTGTGATTCCTTTCGGTCTAAGTGGGCAGCCGGTTTGTGGCGCCCGGGCGGGATTCGACGCGGTTGCCCGCGATCTTTGTTATCCCCGGTACGAGTTATAGAACGCTGCAGCCCCAAAGTCCATTCCCTAACCCAGGGATTTGCCCTTTCCGAACAAACTCTTAGACCCCGCTCAGCGTTCGACGGCCCTTCCAGACACGTCTTCGAGCCGGATCCGGAGGACGACGACGCCGGGGCCGAGCGGCCGTGGTTCGGCCTCGCGGCCCGCCGTCCGGGCGAATCGCAGACGGAGCAGCTCGAGCGCGGCCTCGATCTCGTCGCCGGCGAGCTCCTCAGCCGTTCCCTGCGCGATCACGCTGCGCCAGCTGCCCTTGCCGTCCGCGTCGTACTCGTCCACCTCCACGCAGACGCTCGGGTTCTCGCGGAGCATCGCCGTCTTGCGGCCCTCCTGCGTGACTGTGACGATCGCGCCGTCCTCGTACGCGTAGATGACCGGGACGACGTACGTCTCGCCGCCCGCGTGGCAGCCGAGCCGCGCGATCCGCTGGTTGCGGAGGAAGTCGTCGATCTCGTCGCGGGTGAGCTCTCTCATGCGTCGGAGGCTACGCTGCCTTTCGTGGCTGCGCGTCGCGTCTGGCTCGGGATGGGGCTTGTCGCCGTACTCGTGGCCGGTGCGGCCGCCGCTGCGGTGCTTGCCTGGCCGCGAGGCGCGATCGGCGCGTCGGGGACAGGCCTGGCCGCGGTATCGCTGCCGGACTTCGCCGGACACGTCGAGGGCGTCTCGGTCACGGATCCGGCCGGGAAGCCGCTCGCGGTCTCCCTCCGGCACGGAACGGTCTGGCCGCTCGAGCAGCTTGCGCCGGGCGAGCGGCTCACGGTCACGGTCGACTTTCAGAGGCCGAGCTGGGTCGGCTGGCTCGTCGGCCGCGAAGTGCGTCGGACATACACGGTCATAGCGCCGCTGCCGCGCCCGAAGGAGACCCTTCTCCATCCGGCTGCGGGCGGCGCGGTGACCGTCCGCTTCGACTCGCCGGTGAGCCGCATCGCAGTCGGCGGTCACGTGCGCTTCCTCTCGCAGAGCCGCCGCGTCGTCCCGCTCGGATTTGTCGCTTCGGGCGCGACGAGCTCGGGCGCCGCGACGGTCGCGGTCGCCGCACGCCCGTGGGAGTCGCTTTCGCAGCCGATGCGCGTGTCGTGGTTCGCGCCCGGCGCCCGGGTCGACGTGGTCGCTGGGCCGGCGCCGGGAACGGCGGTCGCTCCGACGAGCTCTCTGACCCTGACCTTCGCGAAGCCGGTCGCGTCGGTGCTCGGCGCGCGCCTTCCGACGCTCGACCCCGCCGTGGCAGGCTCCTGGAGCCGTGCCGGCGCGAATGTCCTCGAGTTCCGTCCGGCGAACGGCCTGCCGCTCGGCGGGACCGTGCGCGTGAGCATCCCCGGCGCCTCGTTCACGTGGAAGGTCGAGCCCGGCTCCACGCTCCGCCTGCAGGAGCTCCTCGCACGGCTCGGCTATCTCCCCGTGCAGTGGCGCGGCCCCGCCGCCGGTACGTCCGCGGCAGAGCTGGCCGCCGCCGTCGCGCCGCCGACCGGCACCTTCTACTGGCGATTCCCGCACACGCCCGAGCCGCTCCGCCGCCTCTGGAAGCCGGGAGCGTGGAATGTCGTCACGCAGGGTGCGGTCATGGCGTTCGAGAACGCGCATGGCCTTCCGACGGACGTCGTCGCCGGGCCGGCCGTCTGGCGTCTTCTCTTCAGCGACGACCTCTCCGGCCGCCGCCATCGGGGCGGGTACGACTACGTCTTCGTCCACGAGACGATCCCGGAGTCGATGAACCTCTGGCACGACGGCAAGGTCATCCTCACCTCGCCGGGTAACACCGGCATTCCGCAGTCGCCGACTGCGCCGGGAACGTGGCCCGTCTTCGAGCACATCCCGGTCGGGACGATGAGCGGAACGAATCCCGACGGCTCGCACTACCACGATCCGGGGATCCAGTGGATCAGCTACTTCCACGGTGGCGACGCGCTCCACGAGTTCCCGCGCGCCTCGTACGGGACGCCGCAGAGTCTCGGTTGCGTCGAGCTGCCGGCCGCGGCGGCGGCGAAGCTCTGGCCCTACACGCCGATCGGGACGCTGGTCACGATTGTGCCGTGACCAGGGCTAGACTGGCCTCCCCGCCGACGTAGCTCAGCTGGTAGAGCACATCACTCGTAATGATGGGGTCGGGAGTTCGAGTCTCCCCGTCGGCTCTCGTAGAGACCCGGACGTGACCGGCGGCGGCTCCACCGCGCCGGCATCAGCCACAATGGCGGCGTGACGGCAGATCGGAAGCGGTCGCGCGGGGATCGCCGGCTCGAGCAGCTTCTCGTGGCGCGGCATGCGCGAACGCGCCGCAAGCGCCGCCGGCGTCGTGGCGTCATGTCACTCCTCGCGCTCGTGGTCGCAGCGATCGTCGCACTCGTGCTCGCGACGGTGGCGTTCACCGGCCCGACGGTCCTCTCCGCGTTCTGCAGCCTCAACGACCTCCGCCCGCTCTCGCTCGGCTCGAACTCGTTCCTCTACGCCGACAACGGTCGCCTGCTCGGCGTCGTCCCGTCGGCGACGAACCGCCAGCCGCTGCCGCTCTCGCAGATGTCGCCCTGGCTGCCTGAGGCGACGGTCGCGATCGAAGACGCGCGCTTCTGGCAGCACGGTGCGCTCGACTACCAGGGGATCCTCCGCGCGTTCTACGACGACATGACGAGCGGCCAGATCGTGCAGGGTGGCTCGACGCTCACCCAGCAGCTCGTCCGCAACCTCTACATCGGCGATCCGCAGCGGACCTTGTCGCGGAAGCTTCGCGAGGCATGCCTCGCCGACAAGCTCTTCCAGCGGATGCAGAGCCAGTACGGAGACAACGCGCGCAGGCAGATCCTCGCCGCGTACCTCAACGAAGTCTTCTACGGCCGCCACGCGTACGGAGTGGAAGCCGCCTCGGAGACCTACTTCTCCAAGAACGCGTCGGATCTCTCCCTGAGCGAGGCGGCGCTCGTCGCCGGGCTGCCCCAGGCTCCGACGACCTACGACCCGCTGCTCAATCCGCAGCTCGCGCGCGAGCGGCGTACCGAGGTGCTCCGGGCGATGCTGAAGAACGGCTACATCACACGCGGGGAGTTCCGGGCTGCGCACGTCGCGCCGCTGGGGTTGAAGCCGGGGAACCTCTACACCCAGCAGCACCAGCCGAACTTCTTCGGCTGGGCGACGCAGGAGCTGGTCGACCGCTTCGGGCAGCGCCAGGTGGAGCGGGGTGGGCTGAACGTGACGACGACGCTCGACCCGCGGCTGCAGGCGCTCGCGCTCCACGCGGTCGCAGGCGTCCTCCGCTCCCCGACCGACCCGGCGGCCGCGATCGTCGCCATCGACCCGAGCACGGGCGCCGTGAAGGCGATGGTCGACTACCTTCCGGACGGCCGGCAGCTCCAGTTCAACCTCGCGACGCAGGCGCATCGCTCGACGGGCAGCGCCTTCAAGCCGATCACGCTCGCGACCGCGCTCGCGGAGGGCGACTCGCTCTACTCCACCTTCTTCGGCCCGCCGGAGATCTACATCACCGCTCCGGCGTGTAGGACGAACAACGGCCCGTGGGACGTCCACAACTCCGGCGACGAGTCGGCGGGGACGACGACCCTTCTCGGTGCCACGGCGGGTTCCATCAACACGATCTTCGCCCAGCTCATCGCCAAGGTCGGCGTGCCGAACGTCGTGAAGATGGCGCACTACATGGGGATCACGAGCACCGGCCGCAACTTCCTGCCGGTGTGTGCGATCACGCTCGGCTCGGTCGGGTTCACGCCGCTCGAGCTCACCGACGTCTACGCGACGATCGCCTCGGGCGGGACCCATCACGCGCCGCAGGCATTCGAGAGCGTTCGCGGCCCGCACGCCCGCCTCCTCGGCTCTCTCTCCAACTCCGGCCAGCGCGTCCTCAGCGACAACCTCGACGCCGAGCTCACCTATGCGTTGCAGGGCGTGATCGAGTACGGCACCGGCACCGCGGCGAATATCGGCCGGCCGGCGGCGGGCAAGACCGGGACGGCGGAGAACTACCAGGACGCCTGGTTCTGCGGCTTCGTGCCCCAGCTCGCGACCTGCGTCTGGGTCGGGTATCCGAGCGGGGAGATCCCGCTCGTCAACGTCGAGGGCGTCGGCGAGGTCTTCGGCGGCACGCTCCCGGCGGAGATCTGGCACAACTTCATGTATCCCGCCGTTTCGCCGCTCCCCGTCAAGAACTTCGCGACGCCGACGCTCGGCGGCACGATCATCAACGGCACTGGCGTCTTCCAGTACGCGCCGGGCTTCGGGCCGACGACCACCTCGGCGACGACGACGACGACGAACCTGCCCCCGCCGCACGGCAAGGGGCACTGACCACGCCAATCCCTCCTAGTGCGAGCGGCAGGGACGGCCGCTGAAGCGCATCGAGTCGACCGGCTCCTCCGACTCGAGCGCGTTGAAGCAGTCGCGGCACAGGCCAGTCGCGCCCTTGCCCTTGTCCAGCAACCGGCCCTTGACGTTCGGCGGGAGCGGGTCGACGTCCAAGAGGAAGCGGTTCACCGCCTGCTCGAGCGCCGGCGAGCCCGTGTTGTGCATCGTCTTGAGCGGCTGCTCGAGCCGGTGCATCCGGACGATCTCGCGCCGTGCGGCGCGGACGTCGCGGCGCTGCGCAGCCGAGAGAGAGCACAGGGGTTGTCCCGCGGCAGCCTTGTGGCCGCCGCCGCAGCCTGCCGCGAGCACCGCCGCGGCGAGCGCGAGCCCGGCGGCCGGGAGGATGCCTTCGGTCGGTATCTAGCGCCTCGTCCCGAGCACCGTTCCCCCCACCTCCGTCACGGCTCGATTCAAGCAGAATGGGCGCATGGAGCTCTCGGAGGTGGCGGCCCGGGCGGCCGGCGAGAACTTTCCCGTGGGGTCGGTGCTCTTCCCCCGTCCGCTGCGGCCGCACATCCGTGCGCTCTATTGCTACGCGCGGTTCGTCGACGAGCTCGGCGACAGCTACGAAGGCGACCGGCTCGCTGCGCTCGACGAGCTCGAGCAGGAGGTGGACGCGGCGTTCGCCGGGGCGGCGACGTGGCCGGTCCTCCGCAACGTCGAGCCGACGATCCGCGAGTTCGACCTGCCGCGCGAGCCGTTTCTTCGCCTGATCGAGGCGAACCGGATGGACCAGCGCGTGACGGAGTACGAGACGTGGGACGAGCTCAGGAACTACTGCGTGCACTCCGCCGATCCGTGCGGCCGGCTCGTCCTCGGCGTGCTGCGGCGGCTCGGCGAGCCGGAGCTCGTCGCGGCGAGCGACTCCGTGTGCACGGGGCTCCAGCTCGTGAACTTCCTCCAGGACGTGCCGCGCGATCTCGCGCTCGGGCGTGTCTATCTGCCGGCGGAGGACCGGCGGCGCTTCGGCGAGCCGCCGCTCGACCGGCCGAGCCCCGAGCTGCGCGAGCTGCTGCGGTTCGAGTCGGTGCGCGCGGCGGAGCTGCTCGCAGCCGGCGAGGTCCTGCGCGCGCGGATCGGCGGCCGCCTCGGCCGCGCCGTAGCGCTCTTCTCCCGCGGCGGGCTGGCCGCGCTCGACGCGCTCGAGACGGCCGGCTGGGACGTGTTCTCGCAGCGGCCGAAGCCGTCGCGCTCCCGGCTCGCCCGCGAGGCGGCGCTCGTTCTCGTCAAGTGAGCACGGCCGCCGCGTACGACGAGGTGCTGCGGATCACGCGGCGCGAGGCGAAGAACTTCGCCTACGGGATCATGGTGCTGCCGCGGCCGAAGCGGCAGGCGATCGCCGCAATCTACGCCTTCGCCCGGCGGGTCGATGACATCGCCGACGGGCCGGAGCCGCCGGACGACAAGCGTGTCGCGCTCGAGGAGCTGCGCGCCGCGCTCGACAGCGCGCCTGCGGATCCTGTCTTCGTCGCGCTCGCCGACGCGCGCTCGCGCTTCGGGATTCCGCGCGAGCCGCTCGCCGCGCTCGTCGACGGCGGCCTCCAGGATCTCGAGCAGCAGACGTACGCGAACTACGCCGCCCTGCGCGGCTACTGCGAGAAGGTCGCCGGCGCGGTCGGGCTCGCCTGCCTGCCGGTGTACGGCTCTGACGACACCGCCCACGCGCAGACGCTCGGCATCGCGCTCCAGCTCATCAACATCATCCGCGACGTCGCTGAGGACAGGCAGCTCGGCCGCGTCTATCTCCCGCAGGACGAGCTCGCGCGGTTCGGGGTGAACCGGCTCGAGCCGTCGCCCGAGTTTCGGGAGCTGATGGCGTTCCAGGCGCAGCGGGCGCGCGCCCAGCTCGCCGAGGGGCTGCTCCTGCTCGAGACGCTCGACCGCCGCAGCGCCCTGTGCGTCGGGACGTTCGCGGGCCTCTACCGCGCGACGCTCGACCGGATCGAGGCGAACTCGTTCGACGTCTTCTCCGGCAAGACGCGGCTCTCGGCGCCGCAGAAGCTCGCCGTCGTCGCGAAGGGACTGCTGCGGTGAGAGTCGCGGTCGTGGGCGGCGGGCTGGCGGGGCTCGCTGCAGCGCTCGAGCTCGTCGACGCGGGGGAGGAGGTCGTCCTCTACGAGGCGCGGCCGACGCTCGGCGGGGCCGTCCAGACGCTGCCCGCGCGCGACGGCGATCCCGAGCCGCCGCCGGACAACGGCCAGCACATCGCGCTCGGCTGCTTCACCGAGTACCTCCGCTTCCTCGACCGGGTCGGGGAGGGAGGCTCGTACCTCCGCACGCGGCTCGGGCTGCCGGTGATCGACGAGCGCGGGAACGTTGCGGAGATCAGGCCGAGCTTGCTGGCGCTGCTCGGGTACGGGCATCTGTCGATCCGCGAGAGGGTGCGCGTCCCGCACGTCATGCGACTGCGCTGCCGCGAGGTCGCAAGCCCGAGCCGGGAGAGTCCTTCGGAGCAGCTGCTTCAGACGGCATGGCGAGAGCACGCGGTCGATCACGCGTTTCTGGGACGTGTTCATGCGGCCGGCGCTGAACCTTCCGGCGGACGAGGTGGACGCGGACGCAGGTCTCTTCACCGTCCGCACGGCGCTGCTCGGACCGCGCGCGAACAGCGATCTGATCCTCCCGACGCGCCCGCTCGGCGCGATGCACGGCGACGCGGCCGGGCGCGCGCTCGGCGATCGCGTCCGGCTCGACGCGAAGGTGGAGTCGCTCGAGGATCTCGACGCCGACGCGATCGTCGTCGCGACTCCTTCGGCCGAGAGCGCGCGCCTGCTGTGCGAAGAGGCGCCGCAGCTCGAGGACTCGCCGATCGTGAGCGTCCACCTCTGGTTCGACCGCCAGCTGCTCGCGCAGCCGCTCGCGGCGTTGCTCGGCTCCGACGCGCACTGGGTCTTCGACCGCGGCGCGCTCACCGGCCACAGGCCGGAGCGCGGCCAGTACCTCACCGTCGTCTCGAGCGGCGTGCCGGAGTTGCTGGAAGTGCGCGGCCGGGCTCTGGTCGACGCCATCGCGGGCCAGCTGACCGAGCGGCTCGGCGACGCGGAGCTCCTCTGGTCGCGCGTCAGCCGCGAGCCGTACGCGACGATCGCGCTGCGGCCCGGCGTCGAGCGGCCCGGTGTGGAGACCTCCCGCCCGAACGTCGTCCGCGCCGGGACGTGGACGGACACCGGCTGGCCGGCGACGATGGAGAGCGCCGTGCGCAGTGGCCGTACGGCCGCACGTCGTCTCCTCGATAGCTTCTCGCCGTGACCACGCTGGATGTGACGGCGCTCGACCAGGCAATCGACCGCGGCACGAAGCGGCTCCTCGAGCTGCAGCGGCCCGACGGCGTCTGGGTCGGCGAGCTCGAGTCGAACGCGACGATGACCGCGCAGCACCTCTTCTGGCACCACTACCTCGGCCTGCGCACGCCCGAGCTCGACCGCCGCATCGCGAACGAGCTCATGGCGCGGATGCGCGACGACGGCACGTGGTCGATCTGGTTCGAGGGGCCGCCGGACCTCTCCACCTCGATCGAGGCCTACGTCGCGTGCCGGCTCGCGGGCGTCGACCCCGGGCCGCAGGCGCTCGCCTTCATCCAGCGGGAGGGCGGGATCCCGAAGGCGCGGATCTTCACGAAGTGCTTCATGGCCCTGATCGGCCAGTGGCCGTGGCAGAGGATGGTGCCGATCCCGCCCGAGCTCGCGCTCCTCCCGCCGCGCGGGCCGTTCTCCGTCTACGACTTCTCCTGCTGGGCGCGCCAGACGTTCGTCGCGCTCGCGCTCTCCCAGTCGCTGCGCCCCGTCCGGCCGAGCGACGTCGACCTGCGCGCGATCGGCGCGATCCCCGGGAGGACCCGCCGCCCGCTCCGCCGGGACCCGCTGCGCCGCAAGGCGCAGAGCGCGGCCGAGCAGTGGATCCGCGAGCGCCAGGAGGCGGACGGCTCGTGGGGCGGGATCCAGCCGCCGTGGGTCTGGTCGATCATCGCGCTCGCCGCGCTCGGCAACGGACTCGACGACCCGACGGTCGCCAAGGCGGTCGCGGGTTGGCAGGGATTCATCGTCGAGGAGGGCGACCGCGTCCGGCCCGAGGCGTGCCAGTCGCCGGTCTGGGACACGGCACTCGCCGCGCTCGCGCTCCGCGCCTGCGGCGTCTCGGCCGGCCATCCCGCGCTCGTGAAAGCCGGGAACTACCTCCTCCGGGAGGAAGTCACCGTGAAGGGCGACTGGGCGATCCGGAAGCCGGACCTCGCGCCCGGCGGCTGGGCGTTCGAGTACGAGAACAACCTCTATCCCGACGTCGACGACACCGCCGTCGTCGCGCTGACCCTCCACGAGCTCGGGCTAGGGGAGGACGCGATCGGCCGCGGGCTCGACTGGCTCGTCGGCATGCAGTCGCGGGGCGGCGGCTGGGGCGCGTTCGACGTCGACAACAACGCGATGTGGCTCTACAAGGTGCCGTTCTGCGACTTCGGCAAGGTGACCGACGAGCCGACCGCCGACGTCACCGCGCACTCGCTCGAGGCGCTCGGCGCGCGCGGTTCCCACGGCGACGCCGCCGAGCGCGGCCTCGAGTGGCTCCTTTCCGAGCAGGAGGAGGACGGCTCGTGGTTCGGCCGCTGGGGCGTCAACCACATCTACGGGACCGGCGCCGTCCTACCCGGGCTCGAGGCGATGGGCATCCCCTCCGACCATCCGTCGATGCGCCGCGCCGTCGCGTGGCTCGACTCCGTCCAGCAGGACAACGGCGGCTTCGGCGAGGACATCCGTTCGTACGCCGATCCCGCCTGGCGCGGCCGGGCGGAATTCACTACCGCATCGCAGACGGCGTGGGCGCTACTCGGCTATGTGGCCGCAGGAAACGCTGAGGCTTCCGGGGCGCGGCGGGCGGCAGACTACCTATGTGCCGCACAGCGTCCCGACGGAGACTGGGACGAACAGCACTTCACCGGCACGGGATTCCCGCTCGATTTCATGATCCGCTATCACCTGTACCGCATCACGTTCCCGCTGTTGGCACTCGGACGAATGAGAGAGAGGTTGGCTGGATGAAGTTCCCGCTCGCATCGACGGTCTCGATCGGCAAGTACGTCGCCGCCCAGCAGCGCAAGGGCGAGCGCTATCCGCTCGTGCTGATGATGGAGCCGACCCTCGCGTGCAACATCGCCTGCATCGGCTGCGGGAAGATCCGCGAGTACGAGTCGAATCGCGCCCGGCTCTCGGTCGAGGAATGCATCGACGCCGCCGTCCAGTGCCCGGCTCCCGTTGTCTCGATCTGCGGCGGCGAGCCGCTCGTCTACAAGGGGATCGACGAGGTGGTCGCCGGCGTTCTCGAGCTCGGCAAGACGATCGAGCTCTGCACGAACGCGCTGCGCCTCGAGCAGTGCCTCGACTGGTTCGAGCCGTCCAACCACCTCACCTTCGTCGTCCATCTCGACGGGATGCGCGAGATCCACGACTACGTCTGCGACTACCCGGGCCTCTGGGAGATCGCGGTCGACGCGATCAAGACGGCGCGCGCGCGCGGTTTCCGTGTCACGACGAACACGACGATCTTCAAGGAGACGGAAGTCGGCGACGTCGTCGAGATGATGCGCTACCTAACCGACGAGGTCGGGATCGACGGGATGATGATCGCGCCCGGCTACCAGTACTCCCAGATCGATCCGGCGCTGACGATGACGCGCGCCGAGCACGAGGAGAAGTTCCGCGTGATCCGCGCGGCCGCGAAGCAGGGCGGCTATCGCTGGATCGCGTCGCCGATCTACCAGGACTTCCTCACGGGCTCGCGCGACCTGACGTGCGCGCCGTGGGGCTCGATCACGCGCAACCCGTACGGCTGGAAAGGCCCGTGCTACCTCCTCACCGACGGCATCTTCCCGACGTACGAGGCGCTGCTCGAAGGGATGGAGTGGGACGCGTACGGCCCGGGCAACGACCCGCGCTGCGAGCACTGCGCGATCCACTGCGGCTTCGAGCCGTCGGCGGCCTACGAGGCGTCGTCGAGCCTGAAGGAAACCGTTCGGAGCCTGGCGTGGACGCTGACGGGCTGACGTTCGCCTGCGCGACCTCGGCGGAGGAGCGCGTTGCGAAGCGGCTCGGCTTCGACGCGGTCCGCGTCGGGATCGGCGTCGCCAACGGCGTCCCCGCGGGGCAGCTTGTCTCCTTCGGCGTGGCCGGCTCGCTCGGTGCGCTGCAGGTCGGCGACGTCGTCGACGCGACGCGCGTGGTCGACGAGACCGGCGCGACGTTGTGGGAGGGAGCGGGGCTCGGCGTGCGCGGAGCGCGTCCGGGCGTCCTGCTCGGCGGCAGCGTCCTCGTCCACGATGTGGCCGAGCGCGACCGCCTGCGCGCGGCGAGCGGCGCCGATGCGGTGGACATGGAGAGCGGCACGCTCGCGCGCAGCGGCCGGCTCGCCGGTGTCGTCCGCGCGATTTCCGACGACGCCTCGAGCGTCGTCGAGGGGCTCGACACGACGGTGCATCCGGACGGCCGCACGAACGTCGTGGGCCTCCTCCGCTGGATCGCCGCGCAGCGCGCCGACGCCATCCGCTCGATCCGCGGCGCTCTGCGCGCGCTGAAAGCTCTTGAAGAGGCGATCGCGTGAGCAGGGGCCGCGTCCTCCTCGCGGCGCCGCGCTCGTTCTGCGCGGGCGTCGATCGCGCGATCGAGATCGTGGAGCGCCTGCTCGAGGAGCACGGGCCGCCGGTCTACGTCCGGCACGCGATCGTTCACAACGACCACGTCCTGAGGCGCCTGGAGAAGCTCGGCGCGGTCTTCGTCGAGTCCGAGGACGAGATCCCGTCCGGCGCGATCTGCGTTCTCTCCGCGCACGGCGTCGCGCCGGCGGTGAAGGAGAACGCGCAGGCGCGCGGCCTCCGGGTCGTCGATGCGACGTGCCCGCTCGTGAACAAGGTGCACGCCGAGGCGCGGCGCTACGCCGACAGCGGCCACCTCGTCGCGCTCGTCGGGCACGAGAACCACGTCGAGGTGATCGGGACGCTCGGCGAGCGGCCGGGCTCGACCGTCGTGATCGAATCGCCCGAGCAGGCGCGCGAACTCGTGACCGACAAGCCGGTCGCGGTGATCACGCAGACGACTCTCTCCCTCGACGACGTCGCGCCGATCGTCAACGCGCTGGAGGATCACCTCGGCACGCTGCGGCGGCCCGGCGCCGACGACATCTGTTACGCGACGCAGAACCGCCAGGACGCCGTCAAGGCGATGGTCTCGCAGGGCGCGACGCTCGTCCTCGTGATCGGCTCGGAGACGAGCTCGAACGCGCAGCGCCTCGTCGAGGTTGCGCAGGCTGCCGGCGCGCAGGCGACGATGGTCGACGGCGAGAGCGAGCTCGATCCGAAGCTCCTCGACGGCCACGAGATCGTCGGCCTCACCGCGGGTGCCTCGACGCCGGAGGAGCTAGTCCGGGCGACCGCCGAGCGGCTCGCCGAGGTCGGCTACGCCCTGCCGGAGGAGATCGAAGTTGCGAAGGAAGACGTCCACTTCAGACTGCCGAAGGAGGTCGCGCGCGCATGACGAGCATCGAGATCCCGGTTTCGATCGCGGCGGCCCTCCCGTCGCTGTCGGTGATGGACATCACGAACGACGTCTCGCGCGAGGTTGCAGCGGCGGAGGTCACCGCCGGCATCGCGTTCCTCCACGCCGAGAACCAGTTGTCTCTCATCCGCGTGCAGGAGCGGGAGACGGGCTTCTTCGAGGATCTCGAGTCGCTGCTCGAGCGGGTTGTGCCTTCGAGTCACGGCTCGCGCGAGCGCCTCCTCGCGTTCCTGCTCGGCCCGCGCTCGGAACAGGTGCCGTTCGCGGACGGTGCCCTGTGCCTCGGCCAGTGGCAGCGGATCCTCCTCTTCTCGCTCGACGCGCAGCACCGTCCCGAGTGGACGCTCACCCTCTTGGGCTAGCGTCAGGCGCAGGATGCTCGTCCTGACCCGCACCGACGTCGAGGAGCTGCTCGACCTCGACAAGCTCGTCGACGCACTCGCGGCCGCGCACACGGAGCTCGCGGCCGACAGCGCCAAGCTCGTGCCGCGTGTCGGTGTCTTCTCCGGCAGCGGCGTCCTTGGCGCGATGCCGGGCTACGCGCCGTCCGCAGGACTCGGCTGCAAGCTCGTGACGCTCTTCGAGGGGAACCGCGACCGGCCGACGCACCAGGCGCTCATCGCACTCTTCGAGCCCGAGACGGGCACGCCGGCCGCACTCATGGACGGGACGTACATCACCGCGATGCGCACCGCCGCGGCAGCCGCGCTCGCGACGAAGCTTCTCTCGCGCCCCGAGTCGAGCGTGCTCGCGATCCTCGGCACCGGCGTGCAGTCGCGCTCGGCGCAGGAGATGTTTCCGCGCGTGCGCGACTTCACCGAGGTGCGCGTCGCCGGTCGCGGCGAGTTCGAGGAGGCCGTGCGCGGCGCCGACGTCGTCCACTGCACGACGGGATCGCCGGAGCCGATCGTGCGCTGGGACTGGCTCCAGCCCGGAACGCACGTCAGCTCGGTCGGCTACGGGCACGGCGGCTCGGAGCTCGATCCCGAGCTCGTGTCCCGCGCCGACCTGGTGGCCGTAGAGCAGCGCGACTCCGCCTTCGCACCCCTGCCCGCGGGCGCGCCCGAGCTCGACCCGCGCGGCCGGGACGGCGTCGTCGAGCTCGGCGAGATCCTCGCCGGCACGCGTGACGGCCGCTCTTCCGGGGAACAGATCACGCTCTACAAGTCGGTCGGCCTCGCCATCCAGGACCTCGCCGCGGCGGCGCTCGTACTCGACGCCGCCCGTGCGCGCGGCGCCGGTTCCGAGATCGAGCTGGAGGAGATCCACGCATGAGCAGCAGCGACTTCTCGCCCGGCCTCGCCGGCGTCGTCGCGTTCGAGACGGAGATCGCCGAGCCCGACAAGGACGGCGGAGTGCTCCGCTACCGGGGCGTCAACATCGAAGACCTCGTCGGCAAGGTTCCGTTCGAGCAGGTCTGGGGGCTGCTCGTCGACGAGTCGCTCGAGCCTGGCCTCCCGTACGAGCATGTCGACCTCGAGCGCCGTACCGGCGGCTACATCGCCGACCTCCAGTCGAGCCTCGCCGCGCTGAGCGGCGAGTGGAAGCTCGGCCAGTTCATCGACATCGACGACGAGCAGGCGAAGGAGGATCTCCGCCGCCTTTCGGCCAGCGCCCTCTCGATCGTCGCGCAGTCGGCGCGCGGCGCCGACCTGCCGCCGGTCGACCAGGAGACGATCCTCACCGGGCAGACCGCCGCCGAGCGCTTCCTCCTCGAGTGGCGCGGCGAGGTGAACTCAAAGCTCGCACGCGCGATCGACACGTACTGGATCTGCACCGCCGAGCACGGGCTCAACGCATCGACGTTCACCGCCCGGATCGTCGCCTCGACCGGCGCCGACGCCGGCGCGGCGCTCTCGTCTGCCGTCGGCGCGCTCTCCGGCCCGCTGCACGGCGGCGCGCCCGCGCGCGTCCTCCCGATGCTCGACGCGGTCGCCGAGACGGGCGATGCCGAGAAGTGGGTCGCGGAGGCTCTCGGCCGCGGCGAGCGGATCATGGGCTTCGGGCACCGCGTCTATCGCGCCGAGGATCCGCGCTCGCGCGTCCTCAAGCGCGTCGCGAAGGAGCTCGGCTCGGCGCGCGTCGAGGTCGCCGAGGAGCTCGAGCAGGTTGCGCACGAGGCGATCGCCAAGAAGAGCGAGAGCCACTCGTGGACGAACGTCGAGTACTGGTCGGCGGTCGTGCTCGATGTCGCGGAAGTACCGCCTCTGCTCGCGCCCGCGATGTTCGCGTGCTCGCGGACGGCGGGGTGGTCGGCGCACATCCTCGAACAGAAGCGGCTCGGCGTCCTTGTCCGGCCGTCGGCGCAGTACGTCGGCCCCGGTGCGCGGAACCTGCAGGAGGTTTAGGGTCTTCCCCCATGAAGCGGCTCGCTCTTCTCGGTGTTTCGGTGCTTATCCTCGCCGCCTGCGGCGGTGGCGGTGGCGGGAGCTCCGCGGCCGATCAGGCCAAGGCGGCCTACACGTCCTTCTTCACGACGAAGAGCTCGCTCGCCGCGCACGTGGCGCTTCTCCAGAACGGGCCGCAGTTCAAGTCGGTCATCCAGGGCTTCCTCGCCAACCCGCTCGCGAGCGGTGTCTCGGCGACGGTGTCGAAGGTGACCCTCCAAGGCGCTGACAAGGCAAAGGTCGTCTACTCCGTGAAGATCGCGGGCGCCTCGCTCGGCAACCAGACCGGCTACGCGGTGCTGCAGGGCGGCAAGTGGAAGGTCGCAGACGCGACGCTCTGCCAGCTGGTCTCGCTCGCGGGAAGCACGCCGTCCGTCTGCAAGAAGTAGCTTCCGCACGATGAGCTCCTTCGCGCTGCGGCTCCGGGAGGGCCACGCCCGCGAAGCGGCACTCGCCGCTATCTGCGCAATCCTCTTCCTCACCTTCGTCGACAACACGATCGTCAGCGTCGCGCTGGCTGGGATCCAGACGTCGCTGAGCGTCAGCGTCAGCGGCCTGCAGTGGATCGTCGACGGCTACATGCTTGCGTTCGCCGCGCTGATGCTCACGGGTGGGACGCTCGGCGACATCCTCGGGCGCAAGAAGGTGATGCTCACCGGGGTCGCGATCTTCTGCGCCGGCTCGGTCATGGCGGCCCTCGCGCCCGACTCGAAAGTCCTCATCGCGGGACGTGTCGTCATGGGCCTCGGCGCCGCGGCGTCGGAGCCGGGGACGCTCTCGCTGATTCGCCACATCTATCCCGAGCGGCAGGAGCGCGCGGTCGCGCTCGGCGTCTGGACGGCCGTCTCGGGTCTCGCGCTCGCGCTCGGGCCGGTGATCGGCGGCGTCCTCGTCGGCTGGCAGGGCTGGCGCGCGGTCTTCTGGTTCGGCCTCGCGCTCGGCACCGCGGCGTTCGCGGTGGCGGCCGTCACGCTCACCGAGAGCAAGAATCCGGAGGGGAGAAAGGTCGACATCCCCGGACTCGCCACCGGTGCGTCCGCGATCATGGCCGCGACGTTCGCCGTGATCGAAGGCGAGAACCGGGGCTACGCCGACTGGTGGGTCGGCGGCCTCTTCGCAGCAGCGATCGTGCTGCTCGTCGCGTTCGTCCTCGTCGAGCAGCGCGTCGCCGACCCGGTCCTCAAGCTCCGCTTCCTCCGCGAGCCGACGTTCACGGCGGCCAACATCGTCGCGTTCGCGGCCAACCTCTCGATCTTCTCCGTCTTCTTCTTCACCGCGCTGTTCCTGCAGCTGATCTCGCACTTCTCGGGCTTCCGGATCGCGCTCTCCTTCGCCTCGCTTGCCGTCGCGATGATCGTGGCCGGGCCGTTTGCCGGGCGGTGGACGGCACGCGTGGGGCCGCGCGTTCCGATGGTGCTCGGCTGCGCGCTCTCCGGCCTCGGGCTCCTTCTCGTCGACTGGAAGCTCACGACCTACACCGACGTCGCCGCGCTCTCCTGGACCCTTGCTATCGCGGGACTTGGCTTCGGGATCGCGCTCGTCTCCGTGACGGCCGCCGTGCTGACGGTCGTCCCCCCGGAGGAGTCGGGGATGGCCGCCTCCACCGTGAACACGAGCCGAGAGCTCGGCGGCGTGTTCGGCGTCGCGGTGCTCGGCGCTGTCGTCAATGCCCAGCTGACCGGCGGGCTGACGGCGAAGCTCGTGAAGCTCGGCGTCCCGGCGCAGTTCCGCCAGCTCGTGATCACGATCGTGACGACGGGCGGCAGCACGAACGCCTCGGACTACCCGATCGCGAAAGGCCATCAGAGACAGGTTCAGGAGGTGTTCAACGCCGCGGCAGGATCGGCCGGCCACGGCATCCATCTCTCGCTGGAGATCGGAGCGGCGATCGTGCTGCTCGCCGCCGTGATCGCGCTTTTCGCTGTGCGGCGGCACTCGGGAGAGTTCGAGACGGAGCTTTGACCCGCCGCGCCGTCCTCATCGGCGGCACGGGACAGATCGGGCGCGCCGCCGCCCGCGCGCTCGCGCTCGACGGCTGGGACGTCGTCGCGATCTCGCGGGCCGGCACGCTGCCCGACGGCCTCGCCGAGCTCGGCGTTCAGGCGACTCAGGCGGACAGGGCGGACGACGCGCAGCTGCGCGCGGCAATCGGGGACGGCGCCGACGTCGTCGTCGACATGGTCGCCTACGGACGCGAGCACGGCGAGCAGTTGAACGGCCTCCCCGCCGGCTCGCTCGTCGTCATCTCGACCGCCTCCGTCTACGCCGACGACGAGGGACGCGCGCTCGACGGAGTCGGCGAGCAGCCGCACCTGCCTCTGCCGGTGCTCGAGAGCCAGCGAACGGCGGAGCCGGGCGAGGAGACGTACTCGACGAACAAGGCTGCACTCGAGCAGACCATCCTCGGCGGTCCGGTGCCGGCGACGGTGCTGCGGCCGTGCGCGATCCACGGTCCGGGCGCGCAGCTGCCGCGCGAGCTCTTCTTCGTGAAGCGCGCGGTCGACGGCCGCCGCCGGGTCGCGCTCGCGTGGCGCGGTGAGAGCCGTTTCCATACGACGTCCGTCGCGAACCTCGCGGAGCTGATCCGGCTTGCGGCCGCGACCCCGGCGACGCGCATCCTCAACGCCGGCGACCCGGAGCCGCCGACGACCCTCGAGATCTGCCGGGCGACCGGCGCGGCGCTCGGCCACGAGTTCGAGCCTGTCCTCCTGCCGGGCGAGGAGTACGCCAACCCGTGGGCCGTGCGGCTACCGCTCGTCGTGTCGATGGAAGCGGCCGAACGCGAGCTCGGCTACCGGCCCCTGACGACGTATCCCGAAGCGGTGAAGGAGACGTGCGCGTGGCTCGTCGGCGAGCTCGAGCGCGGCCGGAGCTGGGAGGGGACGTATCTCGAAGAGGTGCTCGACTACGCGGCCGAAGACGCGGCGATAGCCTCCGCGGCGTGATCGATCCGGCCGAGTACCGCCACCGCTTCCCGATCCTTTCCACCTGCACGTACCTCATCAACCACTCCCTCGCGGCCATGCCCGCCGCGGCCGAGGAGCGGCTCCTCGACTACGCGCGGATGTGGCGCGAGCGTGGGATCCGCAGCTGGGGGGAGGGCTGGTGGGACATGGCCTGGACGGTCGGCGACCAGCTCGGCCGGATCCTCGGCGCCCCCGCCGACTCGATCGTCATGCACCAGAACGTGACCGTCGCCGAGGCCGTCGTCCTCTCCTGCTTCACGCAACCGGGCCCCGGGTCTTCGGCCGGGCGCCGGCGGCTTGGCCGCCGGCGCTTCCAGCCTCAGCGGAACCGGATCGTCTACGAGGAGGCGAACTTCCCGTCGGTTCGGTACCTCTACCAGGCGCAGCCGGGGCTGGAGGTCGTCGCCGTCGAGGACGACGCTGCGATCGTCGACGCGATTGACGAGCGAACCCTCCTCGTCCCGATCAGCCACGTCCTCTTCAAGAACGCGGAGATCCAGGACGTCGAGCCGATCGTCCGGCGCGCACACGAGGTGGGCGCGCACGTGATCCTCGACTGCTACCAGTCCGCGGGAGTCGTCCCGGTTGACCTCACCGGGCTCGGCGTCGACTTCGCGGTCGGCGGAAGCGTGAAGTGGCTGTGCGGAGGGCCGGGTGCGGGGTGGTTGTACGTCCGTCCGGATCTCGCCGAGCGGCTCGAGCCGACGCTCGTCGGCTGGCAGGGCCACGCGCGGCCGTTCGCCTTCGAGCCGGAGCTCGAGTATGCCGCCGGCGCACGCCGCTTCCTCACGGGCACGCCGAACGTCCCTGCCCTCTTCGCCGCGACGGCCGGCTACGACATTATCGAGGAGGTGGGGATCGCGCCGATCCGCGAGCGCTCGCTCGCGCTCACGCAGCTCCTCATCGAGCACTGCGACGCCGCCGGCCTGGCGATCGTCTCCCCCCGCGAGCCCGCCCGCCGCGGCGGCACGGTCACGGTCTCGACGCCGAACCACGCTGCGGTGCACAAGGAGCTGACCGAGCGCGGCGTGATCTGCGATTTCCGCCCGGATCCAGAGGGCGGGATCCGGCTCGGCCCGCACTTCTTCAACACTGACGACGAAGTTGGGCTGGCGGTCTCCGAACTCGCGGACATCGTCGCGACCGGCGCGTTCGAGCGGCATACGGACGCGGCTGCCCGGTTCTGATGCCCTTGTCCGGCCTCCTCTCCACGACATCGACCGGCGCGAAGCTCGCGTGCGTCGTCGGCTGCCCGATCAAGAACTCGAAGCCCAACTCGTGGCCGCTCTGGTCGAAGGACGTGACGACCGCGACGAAGATCGAGCAGATGCGCGTGAAGGTGCTCGCGGCGGCCTCCTAGTCCGACCGAGACTCCTCCCTACAATGGCCGCCATGGCGGCGCAGCTCCCGGACGGCCTCTCGATCCTGATGCCGGTCTACAACGAGATCGAGCGGGTCGAGCAGGCGCTCACCGAGACGCTCGCGATCGACCTCCCGTGCCCGTTCGAGGTCGTGGTAGTCGACGACGGCTCGACGGACGGAACGGTCGAGTTTCTTCGCAGCCGGACGTGGCCCGACAACGTCCGGATCCTCTTCCACGAGAAGAACAAGGGGAAGGGCGCCGCCGTGCGCACCGCGCTGGCCGACGCGCGGCTGCGTTTCTCCGCGATCTTTGATGCCGACCTCGAGTACGACCCGAACGACCTCAGCGTCCTGCTCGAGCCGCTGCGCAGCGGCCAGGACGTGAGCGTCGTCTACGGCGTCCGGACTTTCGACGGCTACACGAGCCACTCGTTCCTCTACGTGATGGGGAACAAATCGGTGACGCTCGCCGCGAACATCCTCTTCAACGTCTACATCCACGACCTCATGACGTGCCACAAGGCGCTGTACACGCAGACCTTCCGGGAGTTGCCGCTCCGCTCGACGGGTTTCAGCATCGAGCCGGAGATCACGGCGCGCCTGCTGCAGCGCGGCGAGCGGATCTACGAGGTGCCCGTCCACTACCGGGCGCGCGCTTCGGAGGAGGGGAAGAAGCTCACCGCGGTGGACGGTTTCCGCGTGCTCTGGACGCTGCTGCGCTGCCGGCTAACCCGGCGATGAAGCGCGCCATCTGGATCGTCGTCTCCCTGCTCTCGCTCGGCGCCGTCGTCTGGTGGGCGAGCCACCAGCACGCGCCGAAGATGCCGACGAACGCGACCGGAGCAGCCTGGCTCGCGGCGTCGCTCGGCGCGTACGCGCTCGCGCTCTGGCTGCGCGGCTGGCGCTGGCACCGGATCCTCAAGCTCGCCCGGATCCCGCACAAACGCCCTGACGCGTTCTGGCTGATGCTCGTTGCGTACATGGGGAACACCGTCCTGCCCTTGCGCGGCGGCGAGGTCTTGAGGATCTCGCTGCTCGGCTCGCGGACGACGGCGCGAGTGCGGGAGGTCATCGGCACCGTGATCGCCGAGCGCATCCTCGACGTCGCGACGCTCGCGGTGATCTTCGCGGTGCTGACCTGGAGCGGCGTCGACGGCGCGCCGACGGGGAAGATCGCCGCGTACGCCGCGGCAGGCGCGGTCGTCCTCGCTGCCGGCGGCCTCCTCGGCTACCTCGCGCTCCGTCGCCGCGGCCGCTTCGACACCTTCGCGGCGAGGATCCGCCCGTACGCGCACGCCTCGAAGCTGTTCGCGCACCCGGAGGGCATCACGCTCGCAGGCATGTCGGGGCTCATCTGGCTTCTCGAGGGAACGACGGTAATGCTCGTCGGACGCTCACTCGGGATCCACCTCTCCCTGCTCGCGGCGCTCCTCACGAACGTGATCGCCTCGCTCTTCTCCGCGCTGCCCGCCGGTCCCGGGTACGCGGGCTCCTACGACGCCGGCATCTTGCTCGGCCTCCACGCTGCGAAGGTGAACGGCGGCACGGCGGTCGGGTTCCTCCTCCTCGTCCGGGCGATCGTCTTCGTGCCGGTGACGATCGTCGGGCTCATCGTCCTCGTCACCCGCTATGGCGGCCTGCGCCGGAACCGCCGCGCGAGCCTCGTGGTCGAGACGTGAACACACCGGTCGAGCGGTTCACGGAGGAGGAGCAGGCGCGGCTCGCGCCCCATTTCACCAATCTCGACCGGCCCGTCTTCGCGCTCGTCAACCTTCCCGAGACCGTCAAAGGCGCCCTCTTCGCCCGCTACTCGCGCTACGTCGGGACGTTGCGCCGCCTCTTCCTCGAGGAGTTCGCGGACTCGCTGCCGGACGTCCCCGTCGTGGAGCTCGCCGAGGGCGACCGCGCCGCGAAGCTCTACGAGACGATCTTCCTCGGCTACGGCGACGACTCCGTCGCGCAGCTCGGCGGCGCGCACATCGCCTGCGAGTGGACGTCGAACCTCCTTACGAAGATCCTCCAGCGGCCGCGGCTCGCCGCGTATCTCGAGCAGTCGACGCGCTACATCGCGTACGACGCCGAGCTCGAAGGTTACGGCTACCGCTACCACCGCGACCCGCGCTTCGGGCCGGCGTACGAGGCGGCGATGGACGGCCTCTTCGCGACTTACTCGGGCCTCCTCGAGGGAGTGTCGGAGTGGGTGGCGGAGACGTTCCCGGCCGCGGAGGGAGAATCGCCGGCGGCGCACCGGCGCGCGGTGCGGGCGAAGGCGCTCGACCTCGTCCGCGGCATTCTCCCGGCCGCATCGCTCTCGCACGTCGGGATCTACGCGAGCGGCCAGACGTACGAGCAGCTCGTCCTCCACCTGCTCGCGCATCCGCTCGCCGAGGCGCGCGAATATGGCGAGATGCTGCTCGTGGAGTTGCAGGCCGTGATGCCGAGCTTCGTCGCGCGCATACCGCGGCCCGACCGCGGCGGCCGCTGGGTCGAATACCTCCGCGAGCGAGGCGAGGCGTCGGCGTCGATCGCGGCGCGGCTCGGCCTGGACGATGCGGCGTCAGAGGACGCCGCGGCTCCGTCCGTTCGTCTCCTCCGCACGCACGGGAGCGAGGAAGAGCTGCTCGCCGCGCTCCTCTACGAGAGCGCCGCGGTTGGGGAGGCGGCAGCGTTGGAAGCCGTCGGCGGGCTCTCGCCGGACGCGCGCGCCGCGCTGGTGACGGAGCTCGTCGGCACCCGCGAGAACCGCCGCCACCGCCCGGGCCGCGGCTTCGAGACGCTCACGTACCGCTTCGAGATCGTCTCCGACTACGGCGCCTTTCGCGATCTGCAGCGGCACCGGCTCCTCACCTGCCAGTGGCAGCGACTCTCGCCGGATCTTGGCGCCGACGTGCCGCACGAGGTCGAGGAGTCGGGCCTCGGCGGCGAGTACGAGCGCGCGCTCGACGTGTCACGCACGGAGTACGAGCGGCTGCGCGGCGAGGGTCTCGTCGAGGAGGCGCCCTACGCGCTCTGCCTCGCGTATCGCATCCGCTACGTCCTCGAGCTCGACGCGCGCGAGGCGCTGCATCTGATCGAGCTGCGCTCCGGCCGGGAGGGGCATCCGTCGTACCGCGCGGTCGCGCTCCAGATGCGCGACGCGGTCGCGGCAGTCCATCCGAGCGTCGCCGCCACGATGAGCTTCGTGGACGAGTCGGCCGAGCCGCGGCTCGAGCGGCTGCTCTCCGAGATGCGGAACGAAGCTAGGCGGTAGACGGCTGCAGCACGGTCACGCCGTGCGCGCCGACACCTTCTTGCAGGACGACCCAGCTGTCGGCGCTCTCCAGCCGATAGGGCGAGTTCAGGTGGACTGTCTGCGCGCGAGCCGGATCCGTGACGATGAATCTCCCGCACGGTGCGACCGGGTGCCCGTCGCGAACGAGATAGACCACGTACGCCGTGCGGCCCGAGCGCGGAAGGCCGTGCACGATGAGCTTCATCGGTTGTTTCCCCGCCTTTGCCGGCAGGACGTCGAGCGTCCCCGACGCCCGTGGCGCGAAGCTGGTCCCGCGCATGGGGATCGAGACGAGTCGAGGGGTGTGCCCGCCCGTGCTGATGCCAATGATGAGGGCGACGAGCGCCGCGACTGCGATGGCGGGGACGAGCCTTCCGATGCGCGGCCTGGACCGTCGGCGAGCCCGCGTGAGCGTCATGCCGAGCGTCGGCCCCGCCTCGAGCTTGGGGTCCAGCTCCGGCGGCGGCCCGGCGACCAGGAGGAGCTCGTGCACGCCTCGCAGGCGCTCGCGGTCGCCGCCCGTCGGCTCGTTGCCGATCAACTCGTCGAAGCCGGTCACTGCAGCTCTCCTTCCAATGCGGTCGCGAGCCGGGCGAGCGCAGCCCGCGTTCGCGTCTTCACGGTGCCGAGCGGCTGGCCGAGGTAGTTCGCGATCTCGCTCTGCGACAGCCCGCTCCAGTACGCGAGCTCGATCACCTCGCGCTCGTGCTGC
The DNA here is from genome assembly GCA_963737515.1 of uncultured Actinomycetes bacterium. Taxonomy (GTDB): domain Bacteria; phylum Actinomycetota; class Thermoleophilia; order Gaiellales; family Gaiellaceae; genus Palsa-739. The sequence continues at coordinate 608,896 of CAVTSV010000004.1, forward strand.
TGCAGATCCTCGAGCGCCCGGTGAACGCGCCACGCCGTGTAGGCCTGCTCCGCGTGCTCGTCCGGCCCGTTGTCCGGGGACGGCAGCTCCGGCAGCTCGGAGATCGTGACGCGGCCGGTCCGCCGGTTCCGATCGACGATCGCATTGCGCGCCACGGTGTAGAGCCAGCCGCCCGCCGAGCCGCGCTCGGGGCGGTAGCTCGCTGCCGACCGCCAGATGGCCGCAAACGCGTCCTGGACGGCGTCCTCTGCGTGACCGCGGTCGCGCAGCCGGCGCAGCGCCAGTCCATAGACCGAGCGGATGTAGCGCCGGTAGAGGAGCTCGAAGGCGTAGCGGTCGGAGTCCGCGACGCGCGCGAGAAGGTCGGCGTCGGACGCCTCGTCCTCCGGCAACGGCTCGGCCGGGGGCACGGCCCGCAGGCGGGGTACGTCGATCGCGGCCTCCATGTCTGGTCCTGACTTACGCATCCGACCGCCGCTCGGATTGTAGGAGGAGTCCTACGAGCTTTGAGCCTCGGCGAAGCGCCGCTCGATCTCCGGCCAGTTCACGAGGTTCCACCAGGCTTCGAGATAGGCGGGCCGCTTGTTCTGGTAGGAGAGGTAGTAGGCGTGCTCCCAGACGTCGATTCCGAGCAGCGGGGCGTCGCCCTGCATGATCGGCGAGTCCTGGTTCGGCGTGGAGTAGACCGAAAGGCCCGTGCCGTCCCAGACGAGCCAGGTCCAGCCGCTGCCGAAGCGCTTCACCCCGCCGTCGTTGACCGCCGTGCGGAGCTCGTCGAACGAGCCGAACGTCTCCTCGATCGCCGAGCGCAGCGCGCCGCCGGGCTCGCCGCCTCCGTCGGGGCTCATGATCTGCCAGAAGAGGGAGTGGTTCGCGTGGCCGCCGACGTTGTTGCGGACGGCCGCCTGCTTGTCGTCGGGGATCGCGTCGAGGTTCGTGAGGACGCTTTCGACGGACGCGTCCGCCCATTCCGTCCCCTCGAGCGCGGCGTTCGCGTTCGTGACGTACGCGCCGTGATGCAGGTCGTGGTGGATCCGCATCGTCTCCGCGTCGATGTGCGGCTCGAGCGCGTCGTAGGCGTACGGGAGATCCGGCAGCTCGAAGGCCATTGCTCTGCTCCTTTTGTGGGCGTCGTTTTCTGCTCGGAGGATATGCTCCGCGCTCGTGTCTACGCTCGCCTTCAAATTCGAGGAGGTCGCGCCGCGGCCGCTGCGGCCGGAGATGCTCGAGCTCGACGGCATCTCGCGCGCCGCGGTCGAGGCGCACTACAAGCTCTACGAGGGCTACGTCGCGAAGCGGAACGAAATCCTCGGCAAGCTCGACGGTGTCGATCTCTCCACCGCGAACCAGACGTACTCGGAGCTCCGTGCGCTGAAGGTCGACCTCACCTTCGCGATCGGCGGGATCAAGAACCACGAGCTCTACTTCGGCCACCTCGGCGGCGGCGGAGGCGAGCCCGACGGCGCGTTTGGGACGCTCGTCAAGCGCGACTTCGGCTCCGTCGACGCGTGGCGCGCCGACCTCAAGGCGACCGGATTGGCAGGCCGCGGCTGGGCCTGGACGGCGTACGACTGGGACGAGGGCCGGTTGTTCAACTACATCGGCGACGCGCAGAACACGTTCCCCGTCTGGAACGCGACGCCGCTCGTCGCGCTCGACGTCTACGAGCACGCCTACTTCCTCGACTACCAGACCGATCGCGCGTCGTACATCGAGGCGTTCTTCCGGAACCTCGACTGGGGCGTCGTGAACGGCTGGATCGAGCAGTACGGCCTCCCCGCGTAGGGGACGCTTGTGGTCACTGCAGCTCTCGTCGTCGCCGGGTACCTGTCCGGCTCGCTGACGTGGGGCTACTGGCTCGTCCGCATCTTTCGCCACGAGGACGTGCGGACGAAGGGCAGCGGCAACATCGGCGCGTCGAACGTCTGGCGGCTCTACGGGTCGAAGCTCGGCCTGCCGGCGATGCTGCTCGACACGGCGAAGGGATTTGCGCCGGCTTTCATCGGCGTGCAGGTCGTCGGCCACGGCACCGGCGTGCTCGCGGGCGCGGCGGCGATGCTCGGCCACTGGCGCCCGATCTTCCTCCGCTTCCAGCGCGGCGGGAAGATGGTCGCGACCGCCGGCGGAGCCTTCCTCGGCGTATCGCCGCTCGTCGGCTTCAGCGCTGCCGGGGTCTGGCTCCTCGTGTTCGGGGTGACGCGGTACGCGTCGGTCGCCTCGATGACCGCGGCCGGATCGCTCGCGTTCTGGGCGTGGCTGTTCGGCTACCCGTGGCCGGTGATCGCCTTCGGCGGCGCGGCGGGAATCGGCGTCGCCTTCCTCCACAAGGCGAATCTCGTCCGCCTCTGGCGTGGCGAGGAGGCCCGCTCGACTCTCTGGCGCCGCTGGGTCGGCGCCAAGTCTGCCGTCTGATGGCCGAGGACAGGGACTTCGCCCGCCTCGTCTCGCTCGCGTGTCACGACCTCCGCACGCCGCTCGCGACGGTGCATGGCTTCGCGAAGACGCTCGTGAAGAGCGGAGGGCTAGAACCCCCGAACGACCGCTACGTCGAGATGATCGACGCCGCGTCGGCGCAGCTCGCGGAGCTGCTCGACGAGCTCTCGCTCGCGGCGCGGATCGCCGACGGCCGTTACGACCCGACGCTGCGCGACGCGGACACGCTCGAGCTAGCGCAGGCCGCTGCGGCCCGGCTCGGGGAGGAGCGGGTGACGGTCTCCGGCGCAGGAGCCGCGATCCAGACCGATCCGGCGTCGGTAGAGCGTGGGATCGCCGCCCTTGCCCAGTCTGCGTTGCGCCACGGCGGCTTCGACGAGGTCGCGATCGACGTGGCGGGGACGGAGCTGCGGATCTCGCCGGTTACGCCGGCGTCCGCTCCGGTCGTCCTGGGAGAGGACCTCCGTGATCTCGGTGCGGCGGTTGCGGCCCGGCTGGTCTCCCGCCTCGGCGGCTCCCTCGCCGTCGACGGCGAGACGCTCGTCGTCCGCCTTGTCTGAGCCCTCGCTCGAGTCGCTGGTGCTCAAGATCGCGGCAGCGAGCGCGCCGCCGGGTTGCGAAACCCGGATTGTTGCGATCGACGGGCCGGGCGGGGCCGGCAAAAGCAGCTTGGCGCTGGCGCTCGCCGAGCCGCTCGGCGCTCAGGTCGTGCAGACCGACGACTTCGCGAGCTGGGAGAACCCGCTCGACTGGTGGCCGGAGCTCATCGAGCGGGTGTTCGAACCGCTTAGGGAGGGAAAGCTGGCTTCCTACCGGCCGACGAGCTGGGGAGGCGGGGAACGCGCCCCCGTCGTCGTTGAGCCGGGTGGAATCGTCTTGGTCGAAGGCGTCTCGGCCTCCCGGCGGGCGTTCCGGCCCTATCTTGCGTTCTCGATCTGGGTTGAGACCGATCGCGAGGTACGGCTCGCACGAGGCCTTGAGCGTGACGGCCTAGACGCGCGCGGACTCTGGGAGCGGTGGATGGCGGGGGAGGATCAGTACGTCGCGTCGGAGCGTCCGGCCGAGCACGTCGACGTCGTTCTCCCGGGCGACCGAGGTCTCTGGAGCTAGCCCGTCAGGCGAACGGGAGCCGCGAGCTCGTGGCAGCTGCGGCAGCGCGCCTCGTACTGTTCGAGCGCGCCGACGACGATCGTCGCTCCGTCGGCCGGCGCGGGCGCGCCGTCGACGAGCCGCTGCGTCATCGTTGCCGGTCCGCCGCAGCGGTGGCAGACCGCCTGCAGCTTGTCGACCAGCTCCGCGCGGCAGAGCAGCTCGGGCATCACGCCGAACGGGAAGCCGCGGAAGTCCTGGTCGAGCCCGCTCGCGACGATCCGCATCCCTTTCTCGACGAGCCCGTCGAGGACGAGCACGATCTCCGGCGCGAAGAACTGCACCTCGTCGACGCCGACGACGTCGTAGCCCTCGACGAGCCCCGGGATGTCGGCGGGTGACTCGACCGCGACGGCGCGCATCTTGGCGCCCGCGTGGCTGACGACGTGGCCGATGTCGTAGCGGTTGTCGATCTGCGGCTTGACGATCAGGACGCGCTGGCCGGCGATCTCGGCGCGGCGGAGGCGACGGATGAGCTCCTCGCTCTTGCCGCTGAACATCGGGCCGCACACGACCTCGAGCCAGCCGCCGACGTTCGGGAACAACCTGATCATGAGGCCCAGCCTAAGAACCGGACCTGACGGACGAGGGCTTGGCGGGGACGGTGCTCGTCGTGGGGGCGCGCTGGGCGTCGCGAGGCAAGGACGCAGGGAGCGCCGATAGCGGTTCCTATCGGCGCGACCGAGGACGCCGCATCGCGGCGATCCAGCGCGTCGTCTGCGACACAGCCACTGGTCCCGCCAAGCCCTCCTCTACTTCTTCTGCTCGAACTCCCACTGGGACAGGCGGCGGAGGCTCGCGATCCCGAGCAGCCGTCCGTCCTTCACGACGGGAAGGTGGCGGAAGTTCTTCTCGAACATCATCTTCGCAGCGTCCTTGATCTCCGTCTCCGGCTCGATCGTGACGACGCCCTCAGTCATCCACTGGCGCACGCGCGCCTCGGCCGCTCGCGCGCGCTGCGCGACCGCGCGCATCAGATCGCGCTCGGTGACGATGCCGACGATCCGGACCATGTCCTCCATGACGACGACCGCACCGACGCCGGCCTCGATCATCTTCTCGGCCGCCTCGCCGATCGACGCACTCGGTTCGACCGTGAGGACGCTCGTGTTCATGCATTCGGTGACCGGGGCCATGGCCGGAGCCTAACGAAGGAGCCGCGACATACGCCTGTCCTTGAGGACGCGGCCGCCGGTCTGGCAGGCCGGGCAGTAGAAGATCGTGTGCTCCTCGAAGTCGACCTGCGCGAGCGGCGTTCCGCAGACGTGGCACGGTTCGCCGAGCTTGCGGTGGACGCGATACGTCTTCTCGTCAGACGCGCCCGTCTCGCGTAGCGCGAGGCCGCGCTTGAGCTCCGAGTGGATCGCGGCGGCGAGGCGCGCGGTCTCCTCGTCGTCGAGGTCGCCCGAGAGCGCGTAGGGGGAGAGCTTCGCGGCGTGGAGGATCTCGTTCGCCCACGCACGCCCGATCCCGGCGATCAGCCGCTGGTCGCGGAGCAGCGCATGAAGCCGGCGCGACTCGCGGTGGAGGATCTCGCCGAGCTGCTTCGCGTCGAGCGCGTCGGCCTCCGGGCCGAGATGCGCGAGCTCCGCAGTCGCGCCTTCCGGCGTGAGCAGCCAGACGCCGGCGCGCTTCTTCTTCGCGTTCTCCGTCATGACGAGCTTCGCGCCTCCGGAGAACTCGAGCGCGAAGGCGGGCGTCTTCGGGCCTTTCCCTCCCGCCTCGATGAACTTGAGCCGTCCCGCAGTCATCAAGTGGACGAGGAGGACGAGCTCGCCGTCGTCGGTCGGGAAGAGGAGTCGCTTGGCGCGCCGCTCGGCGCCGGTGAACCGCCGTCCCTCGAGCGCCGCCGGCGGCGGGTCGAACGTCTTGAGCGTCGCGATGTGCGCAGGCCCGGCCTTCGCGACCGGGAACGCCGAGACGGGGTCGTTCAGCTGGCGCCGCCACGCCTCCATCTCCGGCAGTTCCGGCATGGCCGGACGTTAGCTCGCTACGCGTCGGCGGCGGACGGCGCCGGCAACGGCCCGCCTTCGACGAGGCCGCCTTCGAGCTCCGCCTGCGCCGGCGTGGGTTCCACCACCGGCGCAGGCATCTCCCGAATCGAGCGCACGGAGGAGAGCGCTACCGGGAGGAAGGCAGTGAGGCTGCCGATCGCGCCGACCCAGAGAGCAGTCGGGACGCTGGCCCACTCGCCGATCGCGCCGCCGAGCAGCCCGCCCAGGGGGATCGTCCCCCAGACGATCCAGCGCATCGCGGCGTTCATGCGACCCTGCAGGCGCTCGGGGGTGATCGCCTGGCGCAGGCTGACCTGCGTGATGTTGTAGACGATGCCGCCGAACTGGATGACTGCCTGCGCAAGCATGAAGAGCGGCAACGCGATCGCGTGCGGCGCGGCTGGATAGATGAAGCCCGGCGCGCAGAACATCACCGAGCCGAGGACGGTCGCACGCCCGACGCCGATCCTCAGCTGCAGGCGGTTCGCGACGAGCGCGCCGACGATCGCGCCGGCGCTGCCGACCGCGAACATCGCCCCGACCTCGAACGCCGAGAAGTGGAGCGTGCGGACGGCGTAGACGAGCAGGACGGCGAAGTAGATCGAGCCGAAGAAGTTCGAAGTGCCGGTGCATGCGGCGATCCAGCGCAGCCAGCGATGGCCGACGACCCACTGCAGTCCCTCTTTGACCTGCGGCCACATCTTCGGATGACCGTCCGCCGGCCTCTCCGGGACGTTCTCCCGGTGCCGCATCGTGACCATGAAGACGCTCGAGATCACAAAACTGGCGGCGTCGAAGAGGATCGCGTACGGCGCCGTGATCGCCTGGACCAGGACGCCTGCCGTTCCCGGCCCAGCCACCTGCGCGACCGAGACCGTGAGCTGGAGCTTCGCGTTCCCGTCGACAAGATGCTCGCGCTCGATCAGCGCCGGGAGGTACGACTGGTACGCGACGGCGAAGAAGACGGTGAAGATCCCGATCACGAACTGCAGGACGAGCAGGTGCCAGATCTGCAGGACGCCGAGCGCCCAGAGGATCGGGATCAGCGCGAGGAGGACCGCGCGGGACGCGTCGCCGACGATCAGGATCGGGCGGCGGCGCAGCCGGTCGACCCAGACCCCGGCGGGGAGCGTCACGAGGATGAACGGCAGGAAGCCGAGCACGCCGAGCACGGCGAACTCGAAGGTGGTCGCATGGAGGTCGTAGAGGGCGAGCAGCGGGATCGCCAAGCCAGAGATCTGCGATCCGAACTCGCTGATCGACTGGCCAGTCCACAGCTTCAGGAAGTCGCGGTGACCCCAGAGGGGCCCGCTCGGCCTACGCACTCGGCTTCTCCGAGTTCCAGATGCCCATAGTCAGCGAGGTCGGGTCACCGCCCGCGGTGTCGGCGCCGCGGAAGTCGTCCATCAGCTTCTGGGCGCGCCGCTCGAGGCGCGCGCGATCAGCCTTCGTGAGCCGCGCGCGGACCAAGCCGAACCCCGAGCCACTGGGCGCACGCTCTACCTCGCGCGCGGCCTGGCGCAGCGTGACCGCGCCGATCGCCCGCTCGTCGGCGGGATCCTCCGCGTCGTAGAGGAACAGGCGCGCGGTGCGGCCGTAGAACTTCTCGGTCAGGGCGCGCACCTTCCGGGTGCGGACGACGCGGATCAGCCCGGCCGCCTCGAGCACCTTGAGGTGGTGGCCGACGGTTCCCTTGGGGACGCCGAGCTCTCCGGAGAGCTCCTGGGTCGAGCGCGCGTGGTCGCGCAGCAGCTGGATCAGGTGGGTGCGGAAGGGATCCGCGATGGCGTGCAGCTGCGCGGGGGCCGAGACGACGAGCGTGTCGGCGGCTTCGTAGTCGTGTCCATCTACGGTCGGCATTTCCCGACCATACGACAACCACCGACCATTCGCAAGTCCGCGTATGGTTCACGACGTGGGTGAGCCGATCCTCGTCGAGGTGCGCCGCAACGGAGTCGTCGAGGCGCGGCACCGCGTCCATGCCGTCGCCGTGCGAGGAGGCGAGATCGTCGCGGCGGCCGGCGATCCGGAGCTGACGTGCTTCATGCGTTCCTCCTCCAAGCCGCTGCAGGCGCTGCCTCTCGTCCGCGCGCGAGACGACCTCGCGGAGGACGAGATCGCGATCGCGTGCGCATCGCACCACGACACGCTCGACCAGGTCGAAGCCGCCCGGAAGCTGCTCGCACACGCCGGCGCCACCGAGGACGACCTCGAGCTCGGGCTCCAGGAGGGACGCCCGCCGCAGAAGATCCACCACAACTGCTCGGGCAAGCACGCCGGGATGCTCGCCCTGTGCGCGGCGCGCGGCTGGGAGACGAAGGGCTACCACCTCCCGGAACACCCCGTGCAGCGCGGCTGCCACGAAGCGCATGCGGAGGCGGCCGAGGTAGAGCCGGAGGATGCAGCGAGCGACGGCTGCGGGGTCGTGACCTTCGCGCTACCGCTCTGGCGGATGGCGCACGCCTACTCGCGCCTCGAGACGTTGCCCGGCGGCGACCGAATCGCGGCGGCGATGCGTGCGCGGCCGGATCTCGTCGGTGGCCCCGACGGCGCGGACTTCCTCCTGATGCGCGCCGCGCCCGGCTGGCTCGCGAAGGTCGGTGCGGAAGGACTTCTCTGCGCGGCCGGCCCGGACGGATGTGGCGTCGCGATCAAGTCCGAGGACGGCGCCTCGCGTTCCCACACCGCCGCGCTCGCGGCTTTCCTCGGCCCGCTCGGCGCTCCGGTCGAGAGCCTCGCGGAGGTGCCGGTGCTGAACAGCCGCGGCGAGCGCGTCGGCGAGATCGCCGCGCGCTAGCTCACGAGGCTCGCCGCCGAGGTGCGGGCGGGGAGGACGGATGCTCGAACGGCCGTGGCAACCCTCCGCCGGGCCGATGCGAAGGTAGGAGCATGGCGTACCCGAGCGGCAGAGTGACGCCGCAGACCGGGCAGGTGCCTACGTCGTCGTCGGTCGAATCGATGGCCGCCGGCCCGCGGCCGCCAGGACACCATTCTCCGATGAGGATCGACGACATCCCCGCACGGTGCGTGCTCGGTGCCCCGCCGACATCGGTAGTCCGCCACAACGTCGGTAGGGGTTCAGGTTGGCGGTTAGCCGAGACGCTTGCTCTTCACAGCTTCTTTACGAAACGGTGACGCGTGACTAGTATCCGCACCGCGATTGCGGGAGTGACCGGGGTGCCGGCAAGAGCCGGAAACGTCGGGGGGCGGTAGGGACAACCACGAGGCCGGGGAGGTTCGGAGGACGTGCTCACCGTCGACATCTCGCTACCCGAGGTCGAGGAGCTGCAGAAGCTCGTCGCCGAGGGCAAGGAAAAAGGCTTTCTCAACTACGACGAGATCGTCAACGGGCTCGAGGACGTCGAGCTCACGAAGGAGCAGGTCGAGGACTTCTACGCCTACCTCGTCGAGCACGGCATCGACCTCGTCGAGGGCGAGCTGCACAAGACGCCGCCGCACCAGGAGCCGCCGCCCGACGACGAGAAGGCCGCCGCGGTTCCCAAGCTCGACCTCACCGTCGAGCCGTCGCTCGACTCGCTCCGCCTCTACCTCCGCGAGATCGGCAAGGTGCCGCTCCTCACGGCCGACCAGGAAGTGACGCTCGCGAAGCGGATCGAGCGCGGGGACATGTCCGCGAAGGCGGCGATGATCGAGGCGAACCTCCGCCTCGTCGTCTCGATCGCGAAGGGCTATCTCGGCCGCGGCCTCTCCTTCCTCGACCTGATCCAGGAAGGCTCGCTCGGCCTGATCCGCGCGGTGGAGAAGTTCGATTACCGCAAGGGCTACAAGTTCTCGACGTACGCGACCTGGTGGATCCGCCAGGCTGTGACGCGCGCGATCGCCGACAAGGCGCGCACGATCCGGATCCCCGTCCACATGGTCGAGAAGCTCAACAAGGTTGTGCACATCGAGCGCCAGCTCGTACAGCGTCTCGGCCGAGAGCCGAACCCGGAGGAGATCGCCGAGGAGCTCGAGATTACGACGGACGAGGTACGCGAGATCCTGCGCATGTCGCAGCTGCCGGTCTCGCTCGAGAAGCCGATCGGCGAGGAGGAGGACTCCTCGCTCGGCGACTTCGTCGAGGACGACTCCGCCGAGTCGCCCTTCGATACCGCGCAGCTCATGCTCCGCCGCGAGGACGTCGAGAACGCGCTCATGGCGCTCCCGAAGCGCGAGCGCCAGGTGATCGAGCTCCGCTACGGGCTGCTCGGCGGCGAGCCGAGGACGCTCGAGGAGGTCGGCCGCGCCTTCGGCGTCACGCGCGAGCGGATCCGGCAGATCGAGAACAACACGCTGAAGAAGCTCGAGCACCTGCCCGAGGCGCAGGCGCTCAGAGACGCCGTGTCGTAAGCTCGAGCGGCACGAACAGCTGAGAGGGAAGCATGGACGAGACGAAGCCGCATGCCGCCACGGGCGGCGACGGGCATCTGCCGGGACGGACGAACCGGGACTGGTGGCCGAACGCCCTCGACCTGAAGCTGCTCCAGCCACCGAACCCGCTCGGTGATCCGATGGGCGTGGACTTCGACTACGCCGCAGAGTTCGCGACCCTCGATCTAGACGCCCTGAAGAAGGACGTGATCGAGGTTCTGACCACCTCGCAGGACTGGTGGCCGGCCGACTGGGGGCACTACGGGCCGCTCATCATCCGCATGGCCTGGCACTCCGCCGGCACGTACCGCATCAGCGACGGCCGCGGCGGCGCTGGCTCGGGCCAGCAGCGCTTTGCGCCCCTCAACAGCTGGCCTGACAACGTCAACCTCGACAAGGCGCGGCGGCTCCTCTGGCCGGTGAAGCAGCGCTACGGCCGGAAGATCTCCTGGGCCGATCTCCTGATCTTCGCCGGCAACTGCGCCCTCGAGTCGATGGGCTTCAAGACGTTCGGATTCGCCGGCGGGCGCGAGGACACGTGGGAACCCGACAACGTCGACTGGGGCGTCGAGGCGGAGTGGCTCGGCGACGAGCGCTACAGGGGCGATCGGGTTCTCGCCAATCCCCTCGCCGCCGTGCAGATGGGCCTCATCTACGTGAACCCGGAGGGGCCGAACGGAGAGCCCGACCCGGCTAAGGCCGCTCACGACGTGCGCGAGACCTTCAGCCGGATGGCGATGAACGACGAGGAGACCGTCGCGCTGATCGTCGGGGGGCACACGTTCGGCAAGACGCACGGCGCGTCGACTCCCGATCACCTCGGTCCCGAGCCGGAGGCTGCGCCGCTCCAGGAGATGGGCCTCGGGTGGCGCAACGACTACGGCACCGGCAAGGGCAACGACACGATCACGAGCGGGCTCGAGGGCGCGTGGACGCCCACCCCGACGACGTGGGACAACAGCTTCCTCGAGACCCTGTTCGGCTACGAGTGGGAGCTGACGAAGAGCCCTGCCGGTGCGTGGCAGTGGGAGCCGGCCGATTCCGAGGCGAGGAAGATCGTCCCCGATCCGCACGACCCGCAGAAGACGCGCCCGCCGGTCATGCTCACCACGGACCTCGCGCTACGGGTCGACTCTGTCTACGAGCCGATCGCGCGGCGCTTCCGCGAGAACCCGCAGGAGCTCGCCGACGCGTTCGCCAAAGCGTGGTTCAAGCTGACGCACCGCGACATGGGGCCGGTCACGCGCTACCTCGGGCCGCTCGTTCCCGCGGAGCCGCAGATCTGGCAGGACCCGCTTCCGCCGGTCGACCACGAGCTTGCCGGACCGGAGGAGATCGCGCAGCTCAAGCGCACGATCCTCGACTCGGGGCTGACGGTCGCGCAGCTGGTCAAGACCGCCTGGGCGTCGGCCTCGACCTTCCGGGGCAGCGACAAGCGCGGCGGCGCCAACGGCGCGCGGATCCGTCTCGAGCCGCAGAAGGACTGGGAGGTGAACGAGCCGGCCGAGCTCGCCTCGGTGCTCGAAGCGCTCGAGCGCATCAGGGAGGAGTTCGACGGAGAGATCTCGCTCGCCGACCTGATCGTGCTCAGCGGTTGCGCAGCCGTCGAGGAAGCCGCGAGGCACGCAGGTCACGAAATCGAGGTGCCCTTCGCGCCGGGCCGTACGGACGCGACACAGGAGTGGACGGACGCGGAGTCGTTCGCCGTCCTCGAGCCAAAGGCCGACGGGTTCCGCAACTACCGCGGGGTCAGCAGTTCCCAACCGACGGAGCACCTCTTCGTCCACCGGGCGAGCCTGCTGTCGTTGACCGCGCCCGAGACGGCCGTCCTCGTCGGCGGCCTTCGCGTACTCGACGCCAACCACGGCGGCTCGAAGGTCGGGGTGCTCACCGGGCGTCCCGGCTCGCTGACCAACGACTTCTTCCGCAATCTGCTCGGCTCGGGCCTCGAATGGGAGGCAAGGTCGGCCGACGAGGAGACGTTCGAGGGACGCGACGGCGAGACGGGCGAGACGAGGTGGACCGCCAGCCGGGTCGACCTCGTCTTCGGCTCGAACTCGCAGCTGCGCGCGATCACAGAGGTCTACGCGTGCGACGACGCAGAGGCGATGTTCGTGCGCGACTTCGTCGCCGCTTGGGCGAAGGTCATGAACCTCGACCGCTTCGATCTCGGCCGCTGACGGCTCGGGCTGCTTCCTAGCCCAGCCGGGCGCTGACCTGGACGTCCGCGCCGGCGCGCCTGAGCAGCGCGGAGAACGGGCAGCCCTCGTCGGCCCTCGCCGTCGCCGCCTGAAGTGCCGCGTCGTCGATGCCGTCGACACGCGCGACGATCTCGACGACCGAGCCGACGATCTGGTGGCCCTGGCCCTCGACCTCGTTCATCACGATCGTGACGGATGTGCTCAGGTGGCCGGGCGGAGTCTCGGCGGCGGTGAGCTCCCCGGCGAGCGACATCGTGAGGCAGCCGCCGTGCGCCGCCGCAAGCAGTTCCTCCGGGCTCGTCTTGCCGCCGGGATCGCCGACGCGCGCCGGCAGCGAGTACGGCAGGTGCGCGAACGCGCCGGTCGCGGCGTCGATCGTGCCGCCGCCGCGGGCGAGGTTCCCCTCCCAGCCGACATGTGCGGTGCGTTCGATCCTCGGCATCAGTACGCCGCCGGAACGGCCGCCGCGGTGCCGTCGGGGTAGTAGGCCTCGGCGGGCGAGCCGGCCGGGCGGAAGACGCCCAGCACCTGCATCTCGCCGGGCCCGAAGTTCTCGAGGCAGTGGACGAGGCGCGCGGGCAGGTGGATGCACGAGCCCGGCCGCAGCTTGGCGCTCTCGTCGCCGACATGGAACGCGCCCTCGCCGCTGAGGATGTAGATGACCTCGTCGTACTTGTGGAAGTGGTCGGGCGCGCGGCCCGGCGGGATATGGCCCACGAACTGGGTAACGGACGCGCAGCCGTTCTCCGGCCGCGCGAGGAGGTCGAACTCGCGCCCGGCCGTGGCGATGCCGCGCTCGCCGCCGCCGATCATTGCGTGGCTCTCCTCCGTCGCGAGCGGCTCCTCGACGAGCACCGACAGGATGCGGAGGCCTTCCGCCGCCTCAACGCTCCACGCGGTGCCCCGCGCGACGAAGACGGCGTACCCCTGCGCGATGTCGTGGCTCTCGCCGCCGACCGTCAAGCGCCCGGTCCCGGCGAGGACGTAGAGCACCTCGTCCCGCTCGTCGTCGCACCGCTCGTCCGCACCGGCCGAGAGCGAGAGGATCCGCTGCCGGAACTCCGGGCACGCGACCAATTCGGTTACGGCGCCGGTTTCGGCGGGTGCCTGGATGCAGTAGTCCATACGCCAGCGAGCCTATAGAGTCCACCGCCACTAGTTACAGAGTGTTTTCAAACCTTGCAATCACCCGGACGTCTAAAGCTCTGACGTTCCAAAAGGAGGACACTGGATGTTGAAGAGAATCGGAGCACTCGCTGTGACGGGCGGCGTCATCGCCGTCGTCGTTGCCGCGATGCTTGGTGGCACGGCGTCGGCTAGCGCTCAGAACTCGCCGCTGTGCACGAAGGCTGGACTCGGCTTCGCCGGTCCGTTGACCGGTGGTGCGGGATTCCTCGGCACCGACCAGAGCCAGTGGGTCAAGCTGTTGATCACCGACTGGAACGCCGGCAAGGCGATTCCGGGCGTCCCGAGCAGCGTGAAGCGCGTCAAGCTCAATCTCGCGGTTCTGGGTGACACGATGATCAGTGCGACGGTCGCCCCGACGATCGCTCGCCAGATCGTGGCGAACAAGACCGTCCTCGCCGTGATCGGCAACTCCGGCTCGAATGAGACTCTCGCCGCGGGCCCGATCTACGACAAGGCGCACCTCGGCTACGTCTCCGGTTCCGCCACGCTCGACACGCTGGCCACCGGGGCGAAGGGTCAGAAGCCGCTGAAGTACTTCTACCGCGTCGTCCCGCAGAACGCACAGCAGGCGCGGACGGGCGTTCCCTACATCGTCAAGACCCTCAAGCTGAAGAAGGGCCAGAAGGTCATGATCGTCGACGACGGTGAGGCGTACGGCATCGGCCTCTCCGGGGATGCCTCGAGCCTCTTCAAGGCCGACAAGTTGACGGTGATCCGGAAGTCCGTCAAGGAGACCGACAACAACCCGGGCGGTTCCGCCGGCTTCGCCACGGACATCGCACCGGTTGCGCTGGCCGCGGTTGCCGACGGCGTGAAGCTCGTATACGCGCCGACCCAGGATGCAGGCGACTCGCAGACGTTCATCCAGGACCTGAAGACCGACGGGTACACCGGCGGCTTCATGGCCACGGACGGCAGCGTCAGCCCGTCGCAGTTCAACGAGCCGGGAGCGTACATCTCGTTCTTCGGGCCGAGCATCACGAAGATCACGAAGTCGTTCCGCCTGGCCTACAAGGCGAAGTACGGCACGACGTCGGCGAACGACCCGTTCGGAGCCCCGAGCTTCGTGGCGGCCGAGATGCAGGCCATTGCGATCTCCGAGGCCTGCAAGGCCGGCCTGCCGTCGAGCCTCCCGAGTGCACGGGCGGCGGTCGTCAACAAGCTGAAGGACGTCAAGCTCTCGACGACGATCCTCGGCTACAGCATGGCCTTCAATAACCCGAAGGACGCCTATCACGGGCCGATCGCGGGTGTGACCGTGTTCAAGATCCAGTCGGACGGCTCCTACAAGCAGGTCTATCCGTAGTAGCGTCCGCAGGTCTATGTAGGACAGCGAGCGGCCCGCCTCCCGGCGGGCCGCTCGTTCAAGAAGAAGGAGCGCATGAGCGGCGTCCTCGCCATCAACTTTTCGAACTGGCACTTCTTCTTCGGGACGCTGGTCGCCGGGCTCACGGCTGGGAGCCTCTATGCGCTCATCGCGCTCGGTTACACGATGGTGTACGGCGTCCTCAAGCTCCTCAACTTCGCCCACGGCGACGTCTACATGGTCGGCGCGTACATCGGCTACTTCGTGCTGACCGCGCTCGGCTCACCGCTCCATCCGATCGTGCCGCTCGTCCCGCTGCTGCTGCTCGCGTTTTGCGCCGCCATGCTCGGCTGCGCGATCCTCGGCGTGACGATCGAGCGGTTCGCGTACCGGCCGCTGCGTAACGCGCCGCGAATCGCACCGCTGATCAGCGCGCTCGGCGTCTCGTTCTTCCTCCAGCAGACGGCCGTGCTGCTCTGGCAGGCGAACCCGCGCCAATACGACATGTTCGAGCTGCACAACGCCGAGCTCTTCCATTTCGTCGGCTTCGGCAACAACTTCCGGATCCAGTACGTGCAGCTCCTCGTCATCCTCTCCACCGGCGCGCTCATGCTGGCACTCTCGTTCTTCGTCTGGAGAACCCGCACGGGGAAGGCGATGCGCGCTGTCTCGGTCGATCGCGAGGCGGCATCGATGATGGGCATCGACGTCGACCGGGTGATCATGGTCACGTTCCTGCTCGGCTCGGCGCTCGCGGGCGCGGCGGGAGTGATGACCGGGCTTGCCTTCGGGTCGCTCGACCCGTACATGGGCTTCGGCGCGGGACTCAAGGCCTTCACCGCGGCCGTCGTCGGCGGGATCGGCAACATCGGCGGCGCCGTGCTCGGTGGGCTGCTGATCGGCCTCGTGGAGACCTTCACCGTCGGCTATCTCTCCTCGGGCTTCTCCGACCTGATTCTCTACTCCATCCTCGTCGCCTTCATGCTCTTCCGTTCGACGGGGATCCGCGGCGTGGCCGTGATTCAGAAGGTTTGAGATGAGCGCCGACACTCCGGCACCGGGCCAGTCGGGCAGCACCTCGCCGCAGATCGGCGTCGACGAGTGGGTGAAGCGCTCGGGCGAGCGGATCGGCGGCCCCGGCGGATTGTTCGGCGGCGCCGTGCGGCTCGCCGGCCGGACGCCGCAGATCCTCCTCCTTCTCGCATTCGTCGGATTCGCCTCCGCGATCCCCGAGCTGACGTCGAACGGCTATGTGATCGGCGTCGACGCGGACACGCTGCTCTACGTGCTGCTCGCCATCGGCCTCAACGTCGCGGTCGGCTGGGCCGGACTGCTCGATCTCGGCTACCTCGTCTTCTACGGGTTCGCGGCGTACCTCTTTGCCGAGCTCTCGTCCGGGCATTACAACCTCCATTGGCCGACATGGCAGAGCGTTCCGCTCGTCATCGCCTCGACCGTCCTGCTCGGCTTCGTGCTCGCGCTCCCGTCACGCCGGCTGAGTGGGGACTACCTCGCCATCGTCACGCTCTTCTTCCTCCAGATGTTCAACAACTTCACGACGAACGGCTATTCGCTGGACTGGTTCGGCGCGCCGAAGCTGAGCGGCCTCACCGGTGGCCCGACCGGCATCTCGAACGTCGATCCGTGGCGGGTCTTCGGGCACAAGCTGACGAATAGCCCGACCGACTACGTCTGGGTGGGGGCGGCGGGCATCACCGTCATCGCGATCCTGTTCGGGTTCGTGAACAGGTCGCGCACCGGTCGCGCGTGGCGCGCGCTGCGGGAGGATTCGCTCGCCGCCGAGGCGATGGGGATCCCGGTCAAGTGGCTGATGCTCCTCGCGATGGCCGTCGGGGCCGGCGTCGCCGGCTTCGCGGGCACCGTGAACGCCGCCTACTACCAGGGCGTCTTCCCCGAGACGTACACGTTCCCGCTCCTGATCACGGTCTACGCGATGGTCATCCTCGGCGGTGCGGGAAGTCTCGGCGGCGTCATGTTCGGAGCCGTCGTGGTCAATGTCCTGCTCGAGGTGCTCCGGGAACCCGATCACGCGCGCTGGATCTTCTACGCAGCGGTGCTCCTCGGCCTGCTTGCCAAGCTACGGCCGTGGCGCGTGCTAGGCGCTGTTCTCGGCGGTCTCGTCGCGTTCGGCCTCGTCGTGCACGCGATAGCCGGGGCGATATCGGCGCGATTGGTCGCAGGGCCGATCGCGATGGGGCCGACCGCCTACACGAAGCACGGCTTCTTCGCGACGTTAATCCGGCACTGGATGATCCTGCCCGCGAACACGTACACGAACGCGGACTACAAGGCGGGCAACTACGCCTTCATCGTGACGATCGCGCTCGTGCTCGCATTGACGATCCTCAAGGGCTGGAAGCGCTGGGCGCTGCTCGTCCCGACGCTCTGGATCGCCGCCTTCGCGTGGGAGACGGATCTGATCAACCAGTCGGCGACGGTTCGGCCGCTGTTCCTCGGCGTGATCCTCATCGTCCTCATGGCCATGCGGCCTGCGGGCCTGTTCGGCCAAACCCGAGTGGAGATCGTGTAATGGCAACTCCGATGCTCGAGCTGCGTGGGTTGAACATCGCCTTCGGCGGGCTCAAGGCCGTCGACGGCCTCGACCTGCATGTCAACGAGCACGAGATCGTTAGCCTGATCGGGCCGAACGGGGCGGGGAAGACGACCGTCCTCAACCTCATCACCGGCGTCGCGAAGCCCGACAGCGGCGACATCCTCCTCGACGGGAAGAGCGTCGTCGGCCTCGCGCCGCACACGATCACGCAGAGGGGCATCGCGCGCACGTTCCAGTCGCTGCGGCTCTTCCTGAACATGACGGTGAAGGAGAACGTCATGGCCGCGCAGTACGGCCAGACGAAGGCGACGATCGTCGAGCAGATGCTCCAGCTGCCGCGCGCGCGCCGCGAGGAGCGCGAGATCAACGCCTACGCCGAGGAGAAGCTCGCCTTCTTCGGGGAGCGGCTGATGGGGTACCGGTGGAACCAGCCGGCGTATTCGCTCTCGTACGCGAACCGCCGCCGCCTCGAAATCGCCCGCGCGACCGCGACCCGCGCGCGCGTCCTGCTCCTCGACGAGCCCGCCGCCGGGATGAACCCCGTCGAGACGCACGAGATCGCCGAGCTGATCGGGAAGCTCCGCGACGAGGGCTACACGATCCTCCTCATCGAGCACGACATGCACGTGGTCGAGACGATCTCCGACCGCGTCGTCGCACTCGATCACGGCGTGAAGATCGCCGAGGGGACGTTCGAGCAGGTGGCGACCGACCCGCGTGTCGTCGAGGCGTACCTCGGGACGAAGGCGGCGGCGACGAAGTGAGCGAAACGACGACCGAGACGGCGGTCACTCCGGCGCCCGAGCCGCTCCTCCAGCTCGACGGAGTGGACACGTATTACGGGCCGATCCACATCCTCCAGGCGGTCAACCTCCACGTGCAGCCGGGCGAGCTCGTGTGCCTGCTCGGCGGCAACGCCTCGGGGAAGTCGACGACGCTGAAGACGGTGCTCGGGATCGTCAAGCCGCGCAACGGCACCGTCCGCTTCCAGGGCGAAGACGTGACCGGGCGCTCGACGAGCTACCGAATCGGAAAGGGGATCGCAATCGTCCCCGAGAACCGGCGGCTGTTCGGCCCGATGACCGTGCTCGAGAACCTCGAGATGGGCGCGTACCTCCAAGGCGCGGGGAAGAAGGACGATTTCGACCGCGTCTACACGCTCTTCCCGCTTCTCTACGACCGCCGCTCCCAGCTCGCGGGAACGATGTCGGGCGGCGAGCAGCAGATGGTCGCGATGGGCCGGGCGCTCATGTCGAAGCCGAAGCTGCTGCTGATGGACGAGCCGTCGATGGGCCTCGCGCCGATCCTCGTCGAGCGGAGCTTCGAGATCATCGCG
The DNA here is from genome assembly GCA_963737515.1 of uncultured Actinomycetes bacterium. Classification (GTDB taxonomy): domain Bacteria; phylum Actinomycetota; class Thermoleophilia; order Gaiellales; family Gaiellaceae; genus Palsa-739. Next base: position 627,449 of record CAVTSV010000004.1, read on the forward strand.
CAGGTGCACGAGTCGGGCGTGGCGATGCTCGTCGTCGAGCAGAACGCGAACGTCTCCCTCTCGATCGCCGACCGCGGCTACGTGCTCTCGACCGGTCGCCTCGTCCTCGAAGGGCCTGCAGCCGAGCTGATCGAGAACGAAGACCTCCGCAAGGCCTATCTCGGGCGCTAAGTCGTCCCGACCGTCACCGTCACGAGCTGGTGCTTCGTGATCTGGCCGCCCGCGTTCTCGATGCGGCGGTGGATGCGGCGGAAGAGCTCCTCGCGCTGGCCGGGCCGCAGCGAGAGGTTGTTGGAGAAGGTGCCGAGGACTGCGACGTACGAGTCCGCCGTGTACTCGAGCGCCTGGAGGTGGCGGCGCTCGACGATCTTCCGGAAGAGGCCCGACGCGCGCAGCTCGGGCTCGCGTCCCTCCACCTCTGCCGGGGAGAGCGGCGGCCGGTTGCCGGGCTCGGGGACGACGGCGTCGTAGTCCTCCTGTACCTCCGTCCAGAATGCATCGCCACCGGCGGGGAGAACGTGAGGCGCCGCGACGACGCAAAGTGACCCGCCCGGCCGGACGAGGCGGGCCGGCTTCGCGCAGCGCGCCTCGGGCGCGATCCAGTGGAAGGACGTGAACGCCATGACCGCAGCGAACTCCGCCGTGCCCGGCTCCCACTCGTCGAAGTCGGCGACCTCGATCGCCGCTGCCGGCGCGTTGCGGCGAGCGAGCGCGGCGAGCTCGGGCGACAGCTCGACGGCCGTCACGTCGTAGTCGCGCGCGACGAGCTCCACCGTCGCCTTCCCGGTTCCCGGCCCGATCTCGAGGATGCGCGCTTCCGGCTCGAGCTCCGCGAGCTCTGCGATGTCATCGAAGACGTAGGCGGGGTACTCGGGCCGGGCGCGGTCGTAGAGCTCGGCGACGGAGCCGAAGGTCGTTCGCCGTCGCTCGCGGTCGGGGTGCTCCGACATGGATACATTGAACAGATGGAGAGCGTGCTGTCGCAGGCCGGACGCTGGCGCGAGCTCGGGCGGAGGGTCGCTGTCGCGACTGTCGTCGCCACGCGCCGCTCGGCGCCGCGGCCGGTCGGCTCGAAGCTCGCCGTGAGCGAGACAGGGGCGCTCGCCGGCTCCGTCTCCGGCGGCTGCGTCGAGAACGACGTCGTCCTCGCAGCGCAGGAGGTGCTCGCGGGCGGCCCGCCGCGGCTCCTCACCTACGGGATCACCGACGAGATGGCGTTCGGGATCGGCCTGCCGTGCGGCGGCGAGATCGACGTCTTCGTCGAGGAGCTGACCGATGCGGCGCGGCCGGATGTGACGCTCACGGTTGTCGCGGGCGAGGGTGTCGGGGAGCGGCTCGACGATCCGGAGCTTCTGGAAGCCGCGCGCCGCCGCGGCCGCAGTCACGTCCTCGAGCTCGGCGACCGCACTGTTCTCGCGGACGTCACCGCACCGCCGACTCGGCTCTTCGTGTACGGCGCGACCGACACCGCCGAAGCGCTCTGCCGCATGGCGAAGCTGCTCGGCTGGACGGCCGTCGTCGCGGATGCGCGCGCGAGCTTCGCGACGGCCGAGCGGATTCCGAGCGCCGACGAGCTCATCCTCGAGTGGCCTGACGAGGCGCTCACGCATGTGCAGCCCGATCTCGGCACTGCGGTCGTCGTCCTCACCCACGACGACAAGTTCGACCTCCCGCTGATCCACGGCGCGCTTGCGAGCGACGCCTTCTACGTCGGGTGGATCGGCTCGCGGCGCAATCAGGAGCGGCGTCGCGGCCTTCTCCGCGAGGCGGGACTCGCCGACGAGGAGCTCGACCGGATCTCCGGGCCGTCCGGTCTCGACATCGGCGCCGACACTCCGGCCGAGACGGCGGTCTCGATCCTCGCCGAGATCATCGCGACGCGCGCGGGACGCGAAGGCGGGCGTTTGCGGGACCGCGACAGCCGGATTCATTCCTCTCTGTAGGATCGCCCGCATGCTTTTGCGCGAGGTCGAGTATGCGAAGGCGGGGTCGGTTGCGGAGGCTCTCGAGCTGCTCGCCGCCAACGACGGCGCCCGCGCGCTCGCCGGCGGCCAGACGCTGATCAACGTGATGAAGGCCCGCGCGGCGTCGCCCGACATGTTGGTCGATCTCAATGGATTGGCCGAGCTGCGCGGGATCGACCTCGCCGCCGACGGAACGCTGACGATCGGCGCGATGACCACCTACACGGAGCTGATGCGCTCCGCCGAGGCGAAGGCGCGGCCGATCCTCGGCGAGGTGTGCGCGACGATCGCCGACGTCCAGGTGCGGAACCGCGGCACGATCGGCGGCAACGTCTGCTCGAACGATCCGACGAACCACCTGCCGCCGCTGATGGTCGCGGTCGGTGCGACGATGACGATCGCCGGCGCCGGCGGTGAACGAGAGGTTCCGGCGGAGGAGTTCTTCCTCGGCGTCTACATGACCGCGGTCGGGCTGGGCGAGCTGCTCACGAAGATCTCCATCCCTGCCGGCAAGAAGGACGGCTTCGCGGCCGTGACGCTCGGCGCCGAGGGAACGTGCATCTGCAACGCGGCGGCGACTGTGAACGGCTCCGTGCGCGTCGCGCTCGGCTGCGTCGACGCGGTGCCGGTCGTCGTCACCGCCGACTCGCCGGACGGTGTCGCCGACGCGGTGCGCGGCGCCGGGCTGGATCCGCCGTCCGACGTCCACGCGACCGCCGAATACCGGTCGCACCTCGCAGTGGTCCTCGCGACCCGCGCTGCGCAGGAGGCGGCTTCACGCTGATGGACGTCTCGGTCACCGTCAACGGCACGACCTACGCACGCGACGTCGAACCGCGCAAGCTGCTCATCCACTTCCTCCGCGACGACCTCGATCTCACCGGCAGCCACGTCGGCTGCGACACCGGCAATTGCGGCGCGTGCTCCGTCATCGTCGACGGCGTGCTCGTGAAGAGCTGCATGCTCCTCGCGGTTCAGGCGCACGTCAGCGAGCATCGAGACGGTGGAGGGGATCGCGGAGAACGGTGAGCTGACGCCGCTGCAGCAGTCGTTCAACGAGCACCACGCGCTCCAGTGCGGCTACTGCACGCCGGGGATGCTCATGTCGGCGACGGCGCTGCTGCGCGACAACCCGAGCCCGTCCGACGAGGAGATCAAGAAGGCGCTCCAGGGCAACATCTGCCGCTGCACCGGCTACTGGAACATCGTCGAGGCAGTCAAGGCGGTGGCGCAATGACGGAGAGTTCGACGACGACCGTTGCCCCGGAGAAGGTCGAGGTGCAGAAGGGCTGGGGAGGCCAGAGCGTCAAGCGGCGCGAGGACAAGCGGCTTCTGCAGGGCGAGGGCGTCTTCGTCGACGACATCAAGCGGCACGGGATGGGCTACCTCCACTTCGTCCGCTCGCCCTACGCGCACGCGCACATCACGAGCATCGACGTCTCCGCGGCCGAGGCGGTGGAGGGCGTCTACGGGACGCTCACCGGCGAGGAGGTGGCCGCGCTCACCGATCCGTTCTTCCAGATCTCGAGCGTGCCGGGCGGCAACATCAAGGACTACGCCCTCGCGCTCGGGAAGGTGCGGTACGTCGGCGAGGCCGTCGTCGCCGTGGTTGCCGAGACGCGCGAGCTCGCGCGCGACGCCTCCGAGCTCGTCGAGGTGGAGTACGAGCCACTGCCGGCGCTCGTCGATGCGCGGCGCGCGCAGGAGAAGGACGCACCCGTCCTCCATGACGACGCGGGCGGGAACCTCATGTGGTCGGGCCTCTACTCGTGGGGCGACCTCGACGCGGCGTTCGCGGAGGCGGACCGCGTGATCGAGATCGACGAGCTCCACTTCCACCGCTTCAACTCGACCCCGCTCGAGTGCGACGGCGCGCTCGTCGAGTTCAACCGCGGCGTCGAGCAGTGGACGATCCACACGAACAACCAGTTCCCCGGCTTCGCCGCGATCATGATGGGGCCGGCGATGAAGGTGGGGCTCGACAAGCTCCGCTTCGTCACGCAGGACATCGGCGGCGGCTTCGGCAACAAGATCACGTCGCATCCGCAGCTCGTCGTCTGCTGCCTCCTCGCGCGGAAGCTCAACCGACCGATCCAGTGGACGGAGTGGCGGACCGACTTCCACCTCTCGATGTCGCACGGCAACGAGCGCTGGTTCCACGACACGAAGGTCGCCGTCAAGAACGACGGGACGCTGCTCGGCTTCCGGACGAAGGCGCTCGACGACGCCGGCGCGTGGCTCCGCTACGAGCCGCTCGGCGGCGTGATCTGGGCGCAGGTGACGCCGGGGATGTACCGCTGGCGCCACATCGAGCTCGAGTTCACGCAGGTCGCCACGAACAAGGCGCCCGTCTCCCCGAACCGCGGCTACTCCCGGATGCAGCACCTCTGGTTCACCGAGCGCGTGATCGACATCGTCGCCCACGAGCTCGGCCTCGACCCCGTCGAGGTGCGGAAGACGAACTACATCCGCGCCGAGGACATGCCGTACGAGACGCCGAACGGCTGCGTCTACGACTCCGGCGACTACGCGCGAATGCTCGATCTCGCGCTCGAGCTCATCGACTACGACGCGATGCCCGGTCGGAAGGCGGCGGCGAAGGAACGCGGGAAGCTCCTCGGGGTCGGGATCGGCTCCACTCTCGACTCCGGCACGAACAACTTCGGCCAGTCGCGGCTGATCAACCCGGAGCTGCAGTTCTCCGGCAACAACGAGGTCGCGACGGTCAAGCTCGACATCTTCGGCGAGATCGTCGTGACGCTCGGGACGACGCCGCAGGGTCAGGGACACGAGACGACGGCGGCGCAGGTCGTCGCCGACATCCTCAACTGCTCCCCCGACGACGTCCACGTCCGCGCCGGGCATGACAGCTACTGGAACTCCCACGCCGGCTTCTCCGGCACGTACGCGAGCCAGTTCGCCGTCACCGGCCTGAGCGCCGTGAAGGGCGCGACCGAGATGCTGCGGGACGAGATCTTCAAGCTCGCCGGAGCCGTCTTCGGCGGCGTGCCGGCGGAGGCGCTCGAGCTTGCCGACGGCGGGATCCGGATCAAGGAGAGCCCCGATGCGTTCCTCCCCTTCATGGCGTGCGGCGCGATCATCAACGCGAACAACGCCGGCTTGCCGGAGGATCTCGACGTCACGCTGAACTGCCGCTACGTCTACCGGCCGCCGTTCCAGGTGCCGGACGTCGAGACGAAGTTCGGCAACCTCACGCTCACGTACGCGGCGCAGATCCATGTCGCCGTCGTCGAGGTCGACCCGGAGACGGGCGTACTACGAGATCGTCGACTACGCGGCGGTGGACGACTGCGGCAAGCGGATCAACCCGCAGATCGTCGAGGGCCAGGTGATGGGCGCGACCGCGCAGGCGATCGGCGCCGCGATCCACGAGGTCTTCGAGTACGACGAGGACGGGAACCTCCTGACGCCCAACTTCTACGACTACCACGTCCCCCATTCGCTCGACATGCCGCCGCTCGCGACCGGCGCGATCGAGAGCCCGTCGCCGTTCACGCCGCTCGGCACGAAGGGGATGGGCGAGGGCGGCGGCGCGGGGATCCACGCCGTCTGCGCCGCGATCCAGGACGCGACCGGCGTGCAGCGTCAAACGAGAGCCACAACCCGTACCAGCGCGTCTGGCGGCTGCTGCGACTCGAGCGAGCTGCGGCGTCGGGCTGGCCGCGTGAACGTCAGCGGCGAGCGCACCTTCGACGCGCCGCGCACGACGGTCTGGGAGGTGCTCAACGATCCCAGCGCGATGGCGAAGACGATGCCCGGCGTCGAGAGCTTCGACATCCACGACGACAGGCGCTGGACGGCGAACGTGAAGATCCCGCTCGGTCTCGGCGGGCTGAAGATGAAGGTCGACATGGAGAAGATCGAGGAGCGCGAGCCGGAGTTCGCGAAGCTCGCGGTGAAGGGCCACGGGGTCGGCGCGATGATGAATATGGAGACGTCGTTCACGCTCGGTGACGCTCCCGACGGCGGAACGTCCATGGCGTGGTCGGCCGACGTGAAGATCGCCGGACCGGTCGGCTCGATGGGCCAGCGCGTCCTCCAGCCGATCGTCAACCAGCAGGTGCAGCACGTTCTCGCGCGCGCTCGACGCGCAGATCCAGGCCGCCAAGCCGTCGTAGTGGCCCGTCTGTCGAACACGGCACTGCCCGGACGGCTGCAAACACGTCGCATCGCGGCGTCCTCGGGTGCGTCGATAGGAACACCTATCGACGCACCCTGCGTCCTAGCGCTGCTCGGTTTTCGCCTGCCCGTGCAGCACCGTGCCCGCCAGACGAGCCACTAGTGGCGCCGCCGTTCCGGATCGGCGTCATGCAGCTCACGATGGAGCCGCTCGACGAGATGCTCGCGTCGGCGCGCGCCATGGACGAGGCGGGCATGGACACGATCTGGCTCGCGGAGGCGTATCCGTGGTGGCGCAAGCACGGGATGGAGGCGCGTTCCTCCACCGGCGTCGCCGCGCTGATGGGGCGTGAGACGAAGCGGCTGACGATCGGCTGGGGGATCATCGCCGCCTCGACGCGCCATCCCGTGCAGGCGGCGATGGACGCGCGGGTCGTGCAGGAGGCGGCCGGGCCGGGGCGGTTCATCCTCGGCTTCGGGACGTCGAAGATCTTCCTCAACAACACGAAGACGCAGACGAAGAAGACGCTCGGCCCGATGCGCGACGCGGTGACGATCGTGCGCGGCGTCCTCTCCGGCGAGCGGTTCGACTACGACGGCGACACGTGGAGCGCCGACGTTCCAGCGCTTGCCGCCGAGGCGCACTCGACGCGGGAGGTTCCGCCCGTCTACGTCGCGGCGACGGCGCCGAAGATGCAGCAGCTCGCCGGAGAGATCGCGGACGGCTGCCTGACTCCGTCGATCACGACGCCGGCTTTCGTCCGCTACTCGCGCGGCAACGTCGGCGAGGAGATCGATCTCGGCTGCACGGTCGTCGCCTCGATCCACGCCACCGACCGCGACGCCGGCCGCGACGGCGCGCGCGAGATCGCGGGGATGTACCTCGCGAACAAGGTGCAGAACATCCAGGGCGCCGCCGACACGCTGCTCGATCTCGCGGGGATCGAGCAGGACGAGATCCGTCCTGTGGCCGAGGCGATGGAGCAGGGCGGGCGGCTCGCGGCGAAGGCGGAGGTCTCCGACGCGCTCCTCGACAAGTGCAGCCCGATCGCCGGCACGCCGGCCGACTGCATCGCGGCGATCGAGGAGTACAAGGACGCGGGTTGCTCGCACGTGATGCTCGAGCTGTGGGGCGCCGACCGCGCCGAGCAGATCCGGCTGTTCGGCGAGCAAGTCCTCCCGCACGTCCGCGGATGAGGGTAAATCGGGACAGGCTCGTCGAGACCGCGTCGCGGCTCATCAACGTCCAGTCGTTCACTGGCGACGAGGAGGGGATGGCCCGGCTGATGACCGAGCTGTACGACGAGCTCGGCCTACAGGTGCAGTGGCAGCAGGTGGAGGACGGTCGCGCGAACGCGCTCGGCACGTGGCCGGGCGCGGGCGGCGGCAAGTCGCTTATGTTCAACGGCCACATGGACACGTCGTACTCGGGCCGCGAGCCGTGGCTACCGGGCGTGCCCGGCTTCCAGCCCGCGGCGTTCGAGCGTGACGGCCGGCTCTACGGGCTTGGGGATCTCGAACATGAAGGGCGCGCTCGCGTGTTACGTCGAGGCAGTCCGCGCGCTGCAGGACGCGGGCACGCGGCTCCGCGGCGACGTCCTCATCGCCGCCGTCTGCGGCGAGATCGAGAAGACGCAGTACCGCGACGCGACCGGCGGCGAGTTCCGCGGGTACGCGGCAGGCACGCGCTACCTCGTCTCGCATGGCGGCGTCGCCGACATGTGCCTGCTCGGCGAGCCGACCGAAGGGAAGGTCGTGCTCGGCCATTTCGGTGCGCTCTGGCTCCGGATCCGCGTCCAGGGCAACTTCATCCACACGGCGTTCAGCGAAGGGAAGCGCGGCCAGAACTCGATCCTTCGCATGCACGAAGTGCTCGCCGCGGTGCTCGAGTGGATCCCGACCTGGGAGGACGATCCGGCGAACGCGTACCGCGGCGCGAAGGCGATCGTCAACGTCGGCGCGATCGAGGGCGGCTTCGGCTGGCGCGTCTCGCGCACGCCGCACCATGCGGATCTCTTCCTCGACGTCCGTGTCCCGCCGACGAAGGAGATGGCGGTCGCGCGCAGCGAGGTGCTCGACTTCGTGCGGGGCCTCGCCGAGCGGTTCCCGGACTACGGCATCGAGGGCGAGGTTTACGTCACAGCGCCCGGCGCCGAGATCGAGGAGGGACACGAGCTCGTCGGCGCCATCGACGCCGCGCACGCGGAGGTCTGGGGTGAGCCGCCCGGCCGCGACGTGACGCGCTGGTTCAGTGACGCGTCGGCGCTGACGCGCTACGGCGTCCCGACCGTCAACTACGGCACCTCGACCGGGCTGATGGACGTCGAGCTCGGCGAGAACCTCGAGATCGACGGCCTCGTCAAGACGGCGGAGGTCTACGCGCGGGTCGCGATGGCCGTCTGCGGGGTCGCATGAAGCTCGTGAGCTTCGACGGGGGCAAGGTCGGGCGGATCGACGGGGAGGAGATCGTCGAGTTCGACGTCCGCTCGATGCGCGAGTACTTCCAGCTCGGCGGCGCGCACGAGAGCACCCGGCGCACGCCGCTCGCCGAGGCGACGCTCGAGGCGCCGATCGTCCCGAAGAAGTTCTTCCACACCGCCGGCAACTTCCGCGAGCACGAGGAGGAGTCGAAGAACGTCGACTGGTCGCACCGGATCGCGCCCTGGATCAACTTCTTCCAGAACGTCGACGCGATCATCGGCCCCGACCAGCCGATCATCTATCCCGAGCACCTGACCGAGGAGCTCGACTACGAGCTCGAGCTCGCGGTCGTCCTGGCGAAGTCGGGCAAGTGGTTCGCGCCCGGACGAGGCGGCCGACTACATCGGCGGCTACGTGATCTTCAACGACATCACCGCGCGCGACATCCAGCGCGGCGAGATGCGCTCCGGGGTGTTCAGCTTCTGCAAGGCGATCGACACGTTCTGCCCGCTCGGCCCGTGGATCGTGACGCCCGACGAGATCCCCGATCCGCACAACCTCGCGGATGGAGCTGCGGGTCAACGGCGAGACGCGGCAGGAGTCGAACTCGAGCCGGATGAGCGTGACGATCCCCGAGATCCTCAGCAACTTCTCGGCGCTCGGCTATTCGCGCGGGCGACGTCCTCTCGACCGGCACGGTCGCGGGTGTGGCCGGCTTCAAGTCGGAGGAGGAGCGGAAGCTGCTCTACCTCAAGCCCGGCGACGTGGTCGAGGCGGAGATCGAAGGGATCGGCGTCCTCCGCAATCCTGTCATCTCCTGGCAGGAGGGCCACGGCGAGCCCGCGCCGCCGCGCATTCGCCCCTGGGGCGAATGATGGCCTGGGAGCGCGACGACGCGAAGCTCGCGCGCGTCCGCGAGCTCATGGCGGAGGAGGAGCTCGACGCGCTCGTCGTCCGCGCGCCCGACAACGTCCTCTACCTCACGAACTTCTGGGGGATGAAGGGCTACGACGCGTGCGTCTTCCCGCGCGAGGGCGAGCCGGTGCTGATCACGATCGAGGCCTCGGAGGAAGACGCGGCGCGGATGGCCTGGACGGACGACGTCCGCTTCATCAAGGGCTACGACCCCGAGGATCCGCGGCCGCCGATCGCCCGCACGCTCGACGCCGTGGTCGAGGCGGCGGGCTGGTACGAGCGCGTCGGCCTCGAGCTCTCGCTCGGGACACAGGCCTCCGACCGCATGGTCGGCGAGCCGACGACGTTCACCGCGGCGTGGTTCGACGCGTTCCCGGTCGCGGCGGACGCGGCTCCGCTCCTTGCCCGCGCGCGCGCGCTCAAGACGGCGCAGGAGGTCGAGCGGATGCGCCTCGCGAACGAGATCGCCGCGGCCGCGATGGAACACGTCCGCGGGCTGCTCCGGCCGGGGATGAAGGAGTGCGGAGGCGGCCGCGCTCTGGCAGGGCTTCGTCCACGGCGAGGGGACGGGCTGGCAGGGGAAGGTCGAGCTGGCGTTGCCGTTCTCGCTCGTCTGGGCCGGGCGCGGGATCAAGACGTTCACCGCGACCGGCGCTCGCCCGGTGGTCGAAGGCGAGCCCGTCCTGTTCGAGATCTGGGTCTGCGCCGACGGCTACTGGGCCGACCACACGAAGAACCTCGTGATCGGCGAGCTCAAGCCCGAGTACGCGGAGCTGGAGGAGATGCTCATGGGCGTGTACGACGCGGCGCTCGCCTCGATCCGGCCGGGCGCGCCGATGGCGGAGCTCGACCGGCAAGTCCGCGAGCCGACGGATGCCAGCCGACGCATCCGATCTGTCACGGCGTAGGCGCGCGCGCGCACGAGCCGCCGTATCCCCATCAGGCCGGCGGCGGCGAGTTCGAGCAAGGGATGGTGCTGGCGGTCGAGCCCGGCGTCTACTGGCCGGGCGGCGGCGGGTTGCGCGTCGAGGACAACTTCCTCGTCACCGCCGACGGCGTCGAGAAGCTCTCCTCGTTTCCGGATGGAGTCGTCGCATGTCCGACCTGATCTGGACCGGCTCGCTCAACGACGGCCACCGGATCGGCGGGCGCGTCGGCCTCTACGACACGACGCTGCGCGACGGCGAGCAGACGGTCGGCGTCGTCCTCTCGCCGGAGGACAAGCTCGAGATCGCACGGCTGCTCGACGGCCTCGGGATCGAGCGAATCGAGGCCGGCTTCCCGCGCGTGTCGGAGGACGACCGGCGCGCGGTCGAGCTCGATCGCCGGCGCCGGTCTGACGGCCGAGGTCTGGGGCTTCTCGCGCGCCGTCCCGGCGGATCTCGAGCTCCTCGTCGAGCTCGGCGTCGAGGCGAGCGTGATCGAGTCGCCGATCTCCGATCTCAAGCTCGAGGCGATCGGAGTCGACCGCGAGACGATGCTCGGCCGGATCACGGCGGCAATGCGGTTCGCTGCCGAGCACGGAATCCGCGCCGCCTTCTTCGGCGTCGACTCGACCCGGGCCGAGCCGGACTTCTACGAGCGCGTCTACGCGAGCGCGGTCGAGGCCGGCGCGCGCGAGGTCGTCGTCGTCGACACGCTCGGCATCGCCTCGCCCGAGGCGGTCGCGGAGCTCGTCGGCCGGACGGTCGAGGCGGTCGGCGGTGACGTCCCCGTCCACTTCCACGGCCACAACGACTTCGGCGTCGCGACCGCGTCCGCTGTCGCCGCCGTGCGGGCAGGCGCGACATGGATTCATGGGACGATCAACGGGATGGGCGAGCGCGCGGGCAACGCCGACCTCGGCGAGATCGCGATCGCGCTCCGCGCCCTCTACGGCGTCGAGACCGGCCTGCGGCTCGACCGGATCCGTAAGGTCGCCGCGCGCGTGCAGGAGCTGTCGGGCTACGGCCTCGCGCCGTGGAAGCCGGTGACCGGCGAGACGCTCTTCCGCCGCGAGTCGGGTGCGGTCGCCTCCCAGTTCCACGATCCGCCGTCGATCGAGCCGTACTCCTCCGAGCTCGTCGCCACCGGCCGTGCGATCGTTCTCGGCAAGAAGAGCGGGCTCGACTCGATCCGGATCAAGGCGGAGGAGCTCGGCCTCGACGATCCCGGCGGAACGCCGCGGCGAAGTGCTTGCGCGCGTAAAGGAGCTCGGGACGCGCAAGCGGGGCCTCGTCACCGACGACGAGTTCCGCGAGCTCGCCGGAGGGTGGTAACGTCGCCGCCATGGATCTCATCGCACGGCTCAAAGGGATGTGGCGCGGTCACGACAAGAAGCTCGCGGAGGAGACGTTGGAAGCGCAGTCCGCCGGCGGTGGCGGGGACGTCGAGCTGACGCCCGGCGCCGCCGGATTCTCCCGCGAGGGCAGCCTGCTCGTCCCGGAAGAGCACGAAGAGCCCGAAGAGCCCGAGTAGTGCCTCGCGCAGCGGCCGGCCGCGAGATGGTGGCCGCATCGTGAAGAACGTCGTCGTCGCCGGAGCCGGCTCGATCGGCTCGCTCCTCGCCGCCCACCTCGCGCAGGTCGCCGACGTGACCGTGCTCGCGCGGCGCGAGGAGCATGCGGCCGCGCTTCGGGAGAACGGCCTCCGCGTCTCCGGCCGCTCGGACTTCACGGCGGAGCTCGAGGCGACCGCCGACCCGTTCCGGCTGCCGGAGGACACGGAGCTCGCCATCCTCGCGTGCAAGGGCACCGACCTCGAGCCGCTCGCCGCGACGCTCGAAGGGCGGCTGCCGAACGCGACGGTGATGACGATCCAGAACGGCCTCGGCGCGGAGGAGATCGTTGCCGCCCACGGCGACTGGCCGCTCCTCTCCGCCGTCACGTTCATGAGCGGGACGCGCCACGCGGACGACCACATCGAGTACGTCCTCGACACCGCGACGTGGATCGGGCCGTACCGCGGCACGACCGAGGCGGACGCGCGCCGCGTCGCCGAGCTGATCGAGGCGGCGGGACTGAAGGCGGAGGCGTTCCACGACCTGCGCCCGGCGCAGTGGTCGAAGCTCGTCTTCAACGCGACGGTGAACGGCGTCGCCGCGCTCACAGGCCTCCCGCACGACTTCCACTTCGCCGAGACCGAGCGGCTCTCCGATCTCGGGCACCTCGTCCGCGACCTCGTCGACGAAGGGCGCGAGGTTGCGACCGCCGCCGGGGTCCAGATGCACGACGACCCGTGGGAGATGAACGTCCTCGCGACCGAGCGCGGCGACCGCCACTTCCCGTCGATGCTCGAGGACGTCGAGGCGCGGCGACCGACCGAGCTCGAGTCGATCAACGGCGCGCTCGTGCGTGAGGCGAGGCGGCGCGGCATCCAGGTTCCGCTTCACGAGGCGCTCTATAGGCTCGTGAAGGCGAGGGAGGCGAGCTACTCGGCGTGAGGATCGCGGTGATCGGGACGGGCGCGGTCGGGTCGCTCTTCGCGGCCCATCTCGCGCTGCTCGACGATGTGGAGGTCTGGGCCTTCGACCTCAACGAGCTCCATGTCGCGGCGATCAACCGCGACGGGCTGCGGCTCACGGGAACGGGAGACGTCGTCGGCTATCCGCGGGCGACCGCCGAGGCGTCGGCTCTCCCAGCGTGCGACTTCGGCATCGTGGCGACGAAAGCGATGCACACCGAGTCGGCGATCGCAGCGACCGCGCACGCCTTCGCCGACGGCTGCGTCGCGACCGTTCAAAACGGTCTCGGCAACGAGGAGACGCTCGCGGGCCATGTCCAGCGCGTCATCCGCGGTACGACGTTTCCAGCGGGGAAGCTCCTCGAGCCCGGCCACGTGCAATGGGACGTGCAGGGCGACACGACATTCGGCCCGTACGACGAGCGCGTCCCGCTCGCGGCGGTCGAGCGCCTCGCCGACGCGTGTACGCGCGCGGGGATGCCGGCCAAGGCGGTTCAGGATGCGCGCGGCCCGCAGTGGCGGAAGGTGATCTTCAACGCCTCGACGAATCCGATCGGTGCGCTGACCGGGCTGACGCACGGCCGCGTTTGCGAGCGGTCCGACCTCCGCGCGCTCGTCTCCGGCCTCGTCGCCGAGGGGAAGGCCGTCGCCGCGGCGCAGGGAATCGAGCTCGACGCCGATCCCGAGGAACTGATCGATCACGCCGCGAAGCCGGACGTCGCCTACGACCACAAGGCGTCGATGCTGCAGGACGTCGAGGCGCGACGGCCGACCGAGGTGGACTTCCTCAACGGCGGCATCGTCCGCTTCGGCCGCGAGCATGGCGTCCCGACGCCGCTCAACGAGGCGATCTGGGCGCTGATGAAGGGAGTGGAGGGATCGTGGACGCAGAACTGACCCGGCGCCACGCGCGCGTGCGCGAGGCACTCGCGCGGGACGGCCTCGACGCCGCGCTCGTCTGCGGCTCCGAGTACACGGGCTTCGAGGGCGCGGTCACCTATCTCTCCGGCTTCCAGATCGTCCACCGCTACGCGTACGTCGTCCTGCCGGTGGACGGCGATCCCGCGATCGTGTTCCCCACCGAGGCGCGGTACGTCGGCGAGCACGGCGACTCGCAGATCGCGGAGCAGGTCTTCGCCGACCGCCCCGGCGACTGGCTTGCCGACACCCTCCGCGGCGAGCGCGTCGGTGTCTACGGCCTCGACTACGTGATGACCGTGCGCGACTACGCGCCGCTCGCGGCCGCGGCCGAGCTCGTCAACTGGGACACGGGCTACGACCTCGCGCGCGCGGTGAAGTCGGAGGCCGAGCTCGAGTCGGTGAAGGAGAGCGTCGCGATCAACGTCGCCGGCTTCCACGCGTTCCGCGAGGCGTGGGTGCCAGGCAAGACCGCAGCAGAGGTGCTCGCGCCGGCGGAGGAGGTCTTCGTCGAGCGGGGCTGCGGGCGGCTGACGATGAACATGGTGCTCGTCGGCCCCGAGTTCGCGATCGCACGCGGCGACACCGTCTTCGAGGAGTTCACCGTCCCGTCCCTCGAGATCGCCGGCCCGGGCGGCCACTGGGTCGAGGTCTCGCGCGCGCTCGGCACGCCGAGCGCCGAGGTGCAGACGATGCTCGAGGCGTACGAGGAGTACTACGACGTCGCGCAGACTGCCCTCCGCGCCGGCGCGACCGCGCACGACGTCCATCGCGCCGTGTCGAAGGGCTTCACCGAGCGCGGCTACCACCTCGGGCATGTGACCGGGCACTCGATCGGGATGACGATGATCGAGCACCCGCGGCTCGGCGAGGGGATCGAGACCGTCCTCGAGGAGAACATGGTCTTCTCCATGCACCCGCACGCGATCTCGGCAGATGGACGAGAATGCCTCTACATGCAGGACACATGGCTGGTCACCGCGGCCGGAGGCGTCCCCCTCGCCGGGCTGGAGATGCGGATCTGGTGAGCGGGGAAAGCGGCGCGCCGAACGCCGACGAGTTCGTTCCGATCCTCGCCGGGCCGGGCGAATCGGACTACGAGCGCTACCTCCGCACCGACGAGCTCCTCGCGCTGCAGAAGGGGCCGGACGAGTGGGTGCACCGCGACGAGCTCCTCTTCCAGACCGTCCACCAGTCGTCGGAGCTCTGGCTCAAGCATGCGTGTGCAGAGGTGGAGGAGGCGACGCGGCTGATCGAGGCGCGCGACGTCGGCGGCGGCGCTGCGGCTGCTCTTCCGCGCGAACCACGCGATGCGCTACCTCTACTCGTTCCTCGAGCACCTCGAGCTGATGTCGCCGTGGGAGTACCAGGAAGTGCGGCGCGTGCTCGGGCACGGCTCCGGCTTCGACTCGCCCGGCTTCCGCGAGATCCGCCGCGTCTCGCCCGGGCTCTGGGACGCGTTCGATGGGCTGCGCAAGGAGCGCGGCCTGTCCCTGCTCGAGGTCTACACGCTCGGGCGCGAGCACGAAGACCTCTACCAGCTGGCCGAGGCGCTCACCGACTGGGACGAGCAGGTCGGCGTGTGGCGGTTCCGCCACGTGAAGATGGTCGGCCGCGTGATCGGGGAGGACGTCGTCGGCACGCAGGGGACGCCGGTCGAGCTGCTCGCCGGACTGATCAAGAACAAGCTCTATCCCGAGCTCTGGACCGTCCGGACGCAGCTCACCGAGCTGGCGAAGCAGTCGGATTGATCCCGCTCGAGGAGATTCGCCGGGCGCGCGAGCGGATCGGCGGCGACGTCCTCCGCACGCCGCTGGTGCCGTTTGCGCCCGAGCCGCGGATCCTCCTCAAGCTCGAGTGCCTGCAGCCCATCGGCTGCTTCAAGCTCCGCGGCGCGCTGTCGGCGGTGCGCGCCGCTTCCGCAGCCGAGCTCGCGGACGGAGTCATCACGGCGAGCGCCGGGAACATGGCGCAGGGAGTCGCGTGGGCGGCGCGTGAGGCAGGCATCCCGGCCCGCGCGATCGCTCCCGCCGACGCGCCCCGCGCCAAACTCGACCGAGTCGAGGCACTCGGGGCCGAGGTGATCCTCGTCTCGCACGAGGAGTGGTGGCAGGCGATGGTCGACCGCGGCCGCGAGGGCGTCCCGGGCTTCTTCGTCCATCCGGTCGACGACGAGGCGGTGATGGCGGGGAACGGGACGATCGGCCTCGAGCTCGCCGAGGACGCGCCGGAGTTCGACACGGTTCTCATCCCGTGGGGCGGGGGCGGCCTAACCTCGGGGATAGCGAGCGCGCTCAAGGCGCTGCGGCCCGAGGTTCGCGTCGTCGCCGTCGAGCCCGACACCGCCGCGCCGCTCGCCGCGTCTCTCGGACATCGGAAGCCGCGCGAGATCGAGTTTCAGGCCTCGTGGATCGACGGCGCCGGTGGCCGCGCCGTTCTCTCCGCGATGTGGGAGCGTGCGAAGGAGCTCGTCGACGAGGCGGTCGCCGTGTCGCTCGAGGAGGCGGCGGAAGCGGTGCGGCTCCTCGCCACCCGCGCTCACGTCGTCGCCGAGGGAGCGGGCGCGCTCGCGCTCGCGGCGGCGCTGAAGCGGGACGATCGCTGCGTCTGCGTCGTGTCGGGCGGCAACATCGACGCCGCCGTCCTGGCGCGGATCCTCAGCGGTTAGAGGCTCTTAGCAGCGTGAGACGCGCGACGGCGCGGTGCCGTCGACGCGCATCCGCCAGAGGGTGGAGCAGCCGGTCGGCGTCTCCTGGCCGACACCGAGGAGAAGCTGCGCGGAGTCGGGCGACCACGCGAGGCTGTTCACGAAGTGGAATCGGACGATGTGCCGCTCGCGGCGCGTCTGGACGTCGATGATCGAAAGCCGGTTCGCCGCATTGACGAAGGCGATGTACCTGCCGCTCGGCGACCAGGCGATGAGCGTCTGCGGGAACGCACAGCTGGCGGGGCCGACGTCGTCGCCGATGGTGTGGGTGGTCCTGCCGGACGGTGAGACGAGCGTGACTCCGCGCGTGAGATACGCGATCTTCCCGGCAGCCGGCGACCAGAGCGGACAGCTCCCGTGACCGATCACCTTTGGGTGTATCCCCTTCGTGCTCGTGGATTCGGTCACGATCGCGTGCTTCTCCTGCCAGACGACGGCTCGCCCGCTCGGGGATAGCGAGGGATAGCCGTTGATCGCCTTTGCGCCCATCGTCGAGCGACGGCCTCCGGGCCGGACGAGGACGAGCTGGCTGTTGCAGCGGCCGAAGCCGCTGCAGCTCTCGGTCGCCAGCAGGCCGCCGCCGGAGTCGAGCGAGAACGAGTCGCCGCCCTCCCCGAAGTACTCCTCACCTGCCGGGAGGATGTGCGGCTTCGGCCAGACCGCGATGCTGTAGATCTTCGAGCTGCTAAGCGCGACCAGGAGGTCGGAGCTCGGCCAGAGCAGCTCGTACGGCGGCTGGTGCGCGGCTGAGAGCCGGAGGAACTGGCGGCCGCTCCCGTCCGCCTGCGCGAAGCAGATCCCGTCGGCGTCGAAGGAGAGCCAGGCGATCTCCTGGCCGGTCGGCGACCAGGCCGGCGTGGCGCCGCCGCGGCCCGGGCAGCCGTGAGCCGCGTCCGCCGAGGAGCCTGCGGCGAGCAGGGCGACACAGGCGAGAGCAGCTGCCGCTGCGAGCCGAATCGTCAAGCGAAGGACGCGAGCTCGCGCACGAACCCGTCGACTTCCTCCACCGTGTTGTAGTGGATGAAGCCGACGCGAATCGCGGCTCCCGGATACGGGAACGGCATGCCGACCGAGTACCAGCTGTCGTGAGCCCAGACGCCGTAGCCGCGGTCGGCGAGCGTCGTCGCGACCGTCGCGGCATCGACACCGTCGACGTTGAGCAGGAAGGTCGGGACACGTCCGTCCATCGTCTGGAGGCCGTAGACCGTCACCGAGTCGGGCCGCGTCTCGAGGAAGCGGGCGCCGAGCGCGCGCTCGTACTCGCGGAGCACTTCCATCCCGCCGAGCGACTCGAGGTACGCGATCGTCGCCGAGAAGCCCGCGAGCAGCTCGTACGGCGGCGTGCCCGTCTCGAACTTGTGGCCGAGCGGCGTCACCGGGGCGGGGCGCGCCTTGTACGGGCGCCACGACTCCATCAGCTCGTGGCGGCCGTAGGCGAGGCCGAGATGCGGGCCGCAGTACTTGTACGGCGAGCAGAGGAGGACGTCGCAGTCGAGAGCCTGGACGTCGATCGGCTCGTGTGCGGCGTAATGGACGGCGTCGACCCAGCAGAGAGCGCCGGCCGCGTGAGCGAGCTCGGCGACGTGGGCTACGTCGGTGATCGTTCCCACGGCATTGGAGGCGGCGACGCACGCTATGACCCGGACGCGGTCGTCGAGCTTCCGCTCGAGATCGGCGAGGTCGAGCCGCAGCTCGGGTGTCACGTCGATCCAGTCGATCTCGAAGCCGCGGTCGGCGGCGACCTCGACCCACGGCGCGACGCCGCCGTCGTGGTCGAGCCGTGAGACAAGGATCCGGTCGCCTTCCTTCCAGTCACGGGAGGCCGTGCGTGTGAGCATGAAGTCGAGCGTCGTCATGTTCGCGCCGAAGATCACGTCGTCGGCAGCGCAGTTGAGGAAGCGGCCGGCATCGATGCGGGCCTGGTCGTAGATCGCCTCGACGCGGCGGCTCGTCTCGTACGGCGCGCCGTTGTTCGCGCTCGCCTCGCGCAGCGTGCGGGCGATCGCGTCTCCGACCTCGTCCGGCACCTGGGAGCCGCCGGGCGCGTCGAGGAACGCGAAGCCGTTGTCCCGCAGCGAGGAGTAGCGCGCACGGACGGCATCCACGTCCAATAGGGTCGCCGCCATGGAGCGAGATTACCCGCGGGTCGTGCTCGGCTGTGGCAACTTCGGCGGCGTCGGATCCGCGCCTGCGTTCTTCGGCCAGGGCGAGAACCAGGAGCAGGCGTTCGAGCTCATGGACGCCGCCTGGGAGGCGGGCCTGACGTGGTTCGACACCGCGGACGCATACGGCGGCGGCCGCAGCGAGACGTACATCGGCGAGTGGATCCGCGCGCGCCGTCCCGACGGGCTGCGCCTCACGACGAAGACGTTCGCACCGATGGCCGAGGGGGAGGACCACGGCTTGGCGGCTCCCCGCGTCCGCCGGCAGATCGACTCGAGCCTGGAGCGCCTGGGTGTCGAACGCGTCGACCTCTACCTCGCGCACGCCTGGGATCCCGACGTCCCCGCCGCCGAGATCGCCGGCGTCTTCGAGGAGCTCGTCGCCGCGGGGAAGGTCGGCGCCTGGGGCGTGAGCAACGTCGGCGGCGCCCAGCTGCGGGAGGCGCTCGCCGCGGGATCCGTCGCCGCCGTCCAGAACTCCCACTCGCTCCTCGACCGTGACGTGGAGGACGAGGTCCTACCGCTCTGCGCCGAGCACGGCATCTGGTTCCAGGCGTTCAGCCCGCTCGCCGGCGGCTGGCTGACCGGCAAGTACCGCCGCGGCTCGGCGGTGCCGGAGGGCTCGCGGATGACGAAGCGGCCCGAGGGGTACGAGCACCTCCAGAACGACCGCGTCTACGACGCGATCGAGGAGCTCGAGCGGCGAGGGGATCCGGCCACGCTCGCGCTCGCCTGGCTGCTTGCCGACGACCGCGTCTCGGTCGTCACTGGGCCTCGCCGGCCGGAACAGCTGCGGCCGGCGGTCGCCGCACTTGCGCATCCGCTCTCTTCGCAGGAGCGGGATGCGTTGAGCGCGCTCTTCCCTTGAGAGCGTCGTAGCCGAAGGCGGCGGCCACGCCGCCCAGCAGCTCGGCCGGCCCGTAGACGCCGAGGAGCTGGAGCCAGTTGTGCGTGCCGGAGCCGTCGACCGTCTGCACGAACAGCGGCCCGAACACGCGGGCTGGGTTCATCGCCGCGCACGTGAGCGGCCCGATCGCGAGAACGATCGCCGTGAGGGCGATGCCAATCAGGACCCCGGCGAACGCCTGCGGCGTGTGGCGGTCGATCGCACCGAGGACGACGAAGACGAAGATCGCCGTTGCGAGTGTCTCCGCGAGGAAGGCCGAGCCCCAGCTCATGGTCGACTGGTCGAAGGACGCGACGCCGAAGCCGGTGCCGAGGCGGGTGCCGCGCGAGCCGAAGGCGCCCCACATGAGCATCGCGCCGGCGGTGCCGCCCCCGAGCTGCGCCAGGACGTATGCAGGAACATTGCGCCAGGGGAAGCGTCCGGACGCGGCGAAGGCAACCGTGACGGCGGGGTTGATGTGGGAGCCGGAGATCGGCCCGAGCACAGAGACGGAGACCACGATGACCACGCCGAATGCGAGCGCGACGAGGCCGAGGTCGGGACCGCTGAACGCCGCACCTTGCCCGCCGTTGAGAAGAAGTAGACCGACTATCGAGCCTCCGCCGACGAAGACGAGGAGCGCGGTGCCGACGGCCTCGGCCGCCGCGCGCCGCGCGAGCGGATGCTCATCCATGCACCCACCGTCGCTGCACCACGCGAGCTCCGCATCCGGAGCGACCACGGATTCGACTGCGGGATTAGCCTTGTTCCCTAGGCGCTCAGCGCGTCGTACCCAAGCGCTGCGAGCACGCCGCCGAGAAGCTCGGCGGGGGCGTAGGCGCCGAGCAGTTGGAGCCAGTTGTGCGCGCCCGAGCCGTCGATCGTCTGGACGAGAAGCGGCCCGAAGACGCGCGCCGGGTTCGTCGCCGCGCAGGTGACCGGGCCGACTACGAGGACGATCCCCGCGAGAGCTAAGCCGATCACGATCCCCGCGACTGCCTTCGGCGCGTGGCGTCCGATCGCTCCGAGGACGACGAAGACGAGGATCCCGGCCGCGAGGGCTTCGGCGAGGAACGCCGAGCCCCAGTTCGTCTTCGACTCGTCGAAGAACGCCATCCCGAAGCCGGTTCCGAGACGTGTTGCCCGTGCGCCGAAGATGCCCCAGATCAGGAACGCGCCGACGGCGCCTCCGGCGAGTTGCGCCGCGACGTACGCGGGCACGTCGCGCCACGGGAAGCGCCGCGTTGCCGCGAAGGCGATCGTCACCGCCGGGTTGATGTGCGAGCCGGAGATCGGCCCGAGCACGTAGACGAGCGCCGCGACGACGAAGCCGAAGGCGAGCGCGACGAAGCCCAGGTCCGGGCCGCTGAACGGCTTGCCGGGAGAGAGCAGCAGCAGCGCCGGGATGGAGCCCGCGCCGACGAAGACCAGGAGTGCGGTGCCGACGACCTCGGCCGCGGCTCGCCGCGCGAGCGGGTGCTCGTGCATGACCCGAGCGTCGCCGTGGGCAACGGCCGCCGCATCCGGGGCGACCACGGATCCGAATGCGAGCTAGCCGCGCTTCGCGATCGGGACGAAGGCGCGCTCGTCGTACCCGGTGTAGACCTGGCGCGGGCGCGCGATCTTCTGCTCGGAGTCGCTGAGCATCTCCTCCCATTGCGCTAGCCAGCCGGGGAGCCGGCCGAGCGCGAACAGCACCGTGAAGTAGTCGGTGGGATAGCCCATCGCCCGGTAGATCAATCCGGAGTAGAAGTCGACGTTCGGGTAGAGCTTGCGCTCGATGAAGTAGTCGTCCTCGAGCGCGATCCGCTCGAGCTCCAGCGCAATCTCGAGCTTCGGGTCGATTCCCGTCTGGGCGAACACGTCGTCGGCGACCTGCTTGATGAGCTTCGCGCGCGGGTCGTAGTTCTTGTAGACGCGGTGGCCGAAGCCCATGAGCAGGCGCTCGTGCTTCTTCACTCCCTCGATGAAGGCGGGGACGTTCTGCACGTCGCCGATCTCGTCGAGCATCCGCAGCACTTGCTCGTTCGCGCCGCCGTGTAACGGTCCGTAGAGAGCCGCGATGCCGGCCGAGACCGCAGAGAACGGATCCACCTGCGTCGAGCCGACGCCGCGCACCGCGTTCGTCGAGGCGTTCTGCTCATGGTCAGCGTGGAGAATGAGGAGGATCTCGAGCGCCCGCTGCAGCACCGGGTTCGGCTCGTGGCGCCCGCCGATCTCGAACGTCATGTTGACGAAGTTCCCGATGTAGTCGAGGTCGTTGCGCGGGAAGACGTATGGCAGGCCGCGGCTGTGGCGGAAGACCCACGCGGCGATCGTCGGGAACTTCGCGATGAGACGGAGGCGCTGGAGGCGGCGGCTCTCCTCGTCGCCGATCTCCTTCGCGTCCGGATAGAAGGTCGAGAGCGCGGCGGTCGCGCCGAGCAGCATCCCCATCGGATGCGCGTCGTGGCGGAAGCCGTCGAGGAACTGCTCGACGTTCGTATGGACGTACGTGTGGCGGCGAACCTCCTCCTGCCACGCGTCGAGCTGCGGTTGCGTCGGCAATTCGCCCTCGAAGAGGAGCCACACGGTCTCGAGGAAGCTCGCCTGCTCGGCGAGCTGCTCGATCGGGTAGCCGCGGTAGCGGAGGATCCCCGCGTCGCCGTCGATGTAGGTGATCGAGCTGCGGGTCGAGGCGGTGTTGAGGAAGGCGGGGTCGTACGACATCAGCCCGAGCTTCTTGAGCTCCGTCGCGTGAATCGTCCCGTCGACGATCGGGATCTCGACCTCCTCGCCGGTGCGGTTGTCCCGGACGCTCAGGGTCTCATCAGCCATTGGCCGGCACCTTACCGCCCTGATCTAGCATCGCTTCGGTGAATCCCCCGATCGTCTGGGAACCGAACCCCGAGCGCATCACAGCCGCCACGATCACGCGTTACCGCGAGTGGCTGAACGAGACGCGCGGGCTGCAGCTCGAGGGCTACCACGACCTCTGGCAGTGGTCGGTCGACGAGCTCGAGGACGTTCTGGGAGTCGATCTGGGAGTTCTTCGACGTTCGAGGCCGGCGAGCCGTACGAGCGCGTCCTCACGAGCCGGGACATGCCGGGCGACGGAGTGGTTCCCCGGCGCACGGCTGAGCTACGCCGAGCACGTCTTCCGGAACCGCGACGACTCGGCGCTCGCGATCAGCCACGCCTCCGAGCTGCGGCCGCTCGGCGAGTGGACCTGGGGAGAGCTCCGCGCGCGGGCGGGCGCGGTCGCAGCGGCGCTGCGCGAGTCGGGCGTCGTCCCCGGCGATCGCGTCGCCGCCTATCTCCCGAACATCCCCGAGACCATCGCCGCATTTCTCGGCTGCGCGAGCATCGGCGCGACGTGGTCGAGCTGCGCGCCCGAGTTCGGCGTCCGCAGCGTCGTCGACCGCTTCGCCCAGATCGAGCCGAAGGTGCTGCTCGCGGTCGACGGTTACCGCTACGGCGGCAGGGACTTCGACCGCACGGAGGCCATCGCGGCGCTCGAGCGCGAGCTACCGACGGTCGAGCGGACGCTCGTCGTCCCGTACCTCGAAGGCGGCGAGTGGGAGCTCCCGGCCGCAGAGCTGGAATTCGCGCAGCTCCCGTTCGACCACCCGCTCTGGGTGCTCTACAGCTCGGGCACGACCGGGCTGCCGAAGGCGATCGTCCACGGCCAGGGTGGGATCCTGCTCGAGCACCTCAAGAAGCTCCGCCTCCACCTCGACGCGCGCGCCGGCGACCGCGTCTTCTGGTTCACGACGACCGGCTGGATGATGTGGAACTTCCTCGTCGGCGGCCTGCTTTCCGATGCGTCGATCGTCCTCTTCGACGGCAATCCCGCCTACCCGAACCTCGGCACGCTTTGGGATCTCGCCGACGCTGCCGGGATCACGTGCTTCGGGACGAGCGCGGGCTATCTCGCCTCCTGCCAGAAGGACGGAGTGACGCCGGCCGCCGGCCGCGATCTCTCCCGCCTCGACAGCGTCGGCTCGACCGGTTCGCCGCTCTCGCCGGAGGGCTTCGACTGGGTGCGCGACGAGCTCGGGGAGGACATTTGGCTCTTCTCCACGTCCGGCGGCACCGACGTCTGCACCGCGTTCGTCGGCGGCGTGCCGACGCTGCCGGTCTATCGCGGCGAGCTCCAGGCGCGCGCGCTCGGCGCGAAGGTCGAGGCGTGGAGCGACGACGGCCGCTCCCTCGTCGGCGAGGTCGGGGAGCTCGTGATCACCGAGCCGATGCCGTCGATGCCTCTCTATCTGTGGGGCGACGAGGACGGCTCCCGCTACCGCGAGAGCTACTTCGCGACCTTCCCTGGCGTCTGGCGGCACGGCGACTGGATCGAGATCACCGAGCGCGGCACGGCGATCATCACCGGTCGCTCCGACGCGACGATCAACCGCGGCGGCGTGCGGATGGGGACGAGCGAGATCTACCGGTCGGTGTTGTCGCTCGACGAAGTGCTCGACGCACTCGTCGTCGACGTCCCGCACGACGACGGGAGCCGCATGTCGCTCTTCGTCGTCCTCCGGGACGGAACCGCGCTCGACGAGGTGCTCGTGGCCGAGATCAAGCGGCGAATCCGGGAGGAGTGCTCGCCGCGCCACCTTCCGGACGAAATCGTTGCCGCGCCCGGGATTCCCCGCACGCTGTCGGGGAAGATCCTCGAGGTGCCGGTCAAGCGGCTGCTGACGGGCGCGGCCGCTGCGGAGATCGCCAGCCGCGACTCCTTGGCGAATCCCGAGGCTCTCGACTGGTTCGCCCGATTTGCAACCGCTAACTTCCCTGACGACGCGGCGTCAAAAGCCTTAGAGACGTGATGGGTTCTTCAGGGACAGACTGCGCTCGCGCCCGGGAGTCGGTCTCGGCCGACCTCGACCACGAGCTGCCGGAGCTCGAGCTCCAGCGCCTGCGTGCGCACCTTCGCGTTTGCGCGGACTGCTCCGCGTGGGCCGAGATCGTCAAGGCTGCGACGATCCAGCTCCGCGAGGCGCCGCTCGAGGCGCCGGCAGCCGGTTTCGCCCTGCCGCGGCGCAGTCGCACCTGGCGGGTGAGCCCGGTCGTCGCCGTGGCGTCGGCGGCCGCTCTTGTCGCCAGCGTCGTGGTTTCCCTCGGTACCCAGCACGGGTTCCTGGGTGGCGCGAAGTCGACGAGCACCTCTCGCTTCACGACCACCACGACGCCGCGGACATTCGAGGAGCACCAGCTGGGGCTCGACAGCCTTTTCGCCGGTAGCTACGTGCCGTTGGTCCGGCCCGGCACCTTCCGCGCGATCTAGCGCCGAATGCTGGCTTTTTCGCCAGGCGCTAACTAAACTCCCGGGCCCATCGTCTTAGCACTTGACGGACGCTTGTTCGAGCGTCGGAGTGAGTTCGCGCTGCCGTCTGAGGACTCCCAGCGCACACCAAACGGAGGGAAGAAATGCACAGACGGGTCTGGTTCCTCGCGGCAGCGGCCGCCGCCGTGCTTGTGCTGGCGGGCTCTGCTGCCGCGATGCGGACGACCGTGGCCTCGAGCTCGGCGAGCACGCTCGCCAGGTCGACGGCCGCGTTCCAGCGGGCGTTCCCGAACGCTCCCGCGCACGCCGGCTGCGCGCGCGGCGAAGAGCACTGCGATCTTCGCCCTCGAACAGGAAGTCGCGGGCTTCAACCTCGGCGATCTGAACGAGAACGCGTACTACGCAGCCATCGTCGCCGGTGAGCCGATCATTCGCGGCGACTACGTGATCGACAACAACGGCAACTACAAGCTCGACCTCGCGTCGAAGGTCGTTGCGAACAAGAACTTCATTCGGATCTACATCCGCAAGGACGCGAACTGGTACTGGGTCGGCCACAAGCCGACTCCGGTCACTGCCCAGGACTACGTCTACACCTGGAAGCAGACCGTCAACCCGCACAACAACGTCGCGGGCAACACCGGCCTCATCAACATGAGCCGGTACAAGATCAACAACAAGAAGGAAGTTACGTTCTACTGGCGGACGTCGGGCTGCACGGACCCGTTGCCGTGCGGTGCGTTCGCCGACTACCGCGACCTGTTCGGCTACATCTATCCGAGCTTCGCGCTCAAGGGCAAGGCTTTCAACAGCTTCTGGACCCACTGCGTGTGCGGCTATGACGGCAATCCGATCTCGGACGGCCCGTACTACATGTCGCACTACATCCCGGGCTCGGGCATGCAGCTGAACGCCGAACCCGAACTGGTACGGCGGGAAGGCGAAGCTGGGCACGGTCGTACTTCCGGATGATCACGGACACCAACTCCGAGATCCAGGCGATGAAGGGCGGAGAGGTCGACGCGATCTCGCCGTCCCCGGAAGAGGCCTTGGCGCCTCTCGTGAAGCAGAAGAACCTCACCTACAGCGCGGTTCCGAGCTTCACGCAGGAGCACTGGGACATCCAGAGCAACAACAACGCCAACGTGCTCCTCGGCAACGTCGTGGATGCGGCAGGCGATCATGGAGGCGATGAACCGGCAGTCGCTGATCGACGCGCTGTATCCGGGCATCGCACCGGGCCTGAAGCCGTTGAACAACGCGGAGTACGAGATTGGCACGCTCGCCAATGGCAAGTACGCGTACTTCTCGAAGTTCAACTTCAACGCGGCGGGTGCGATCACCCTCCTGAAGAGCCACGGGTGCACCGGTGGTCCCTCCACGCCGACCAACGGGAACACGCACTACTTCACGTGCAATGGGCACAAGGCCGACTTCCGCTTCGACACGACGACGCGTGCGTCTCGTGAGGCGAGCGGTGCGATCTTCCAGGCGCAGCTGGCGGCGGTCGGGATCGAGATCGACCCGACCTACCTCCCGGCGAACCCGAACTTCTTCGCCGACCTCCTGCCGGGCACCAACGGCCACAACGGCGATTGGGATCTCGCGGAGTACGCCTGGATCGGCGGCCCGGATCCGTCGGGCTTCGACTCCATCTACAAGACCGGCGGCGGCTCGAACTACAAGAACTACTCGAACGCCACCGTCGACTCGGACATCAACAAGGGCGACGTCAACTTCAACGCGACGACGCGGACAGCTGAGTACGAGGATGCCGCAAGCAAGATCGCCAACGACATCGGCATCATCCCGCTGTACGCACCGCCGCAGATCTTCGTCCACAAGAGGGCGCTCATGGGCGCTACGAACAACCCGACGAGCGAAGGTCCCACCTGGGATATCCAGCAGTGGCACTGGTAAGCCGCTGACCTCGAAGAAGGAACGTTCGTCGACTGAGTGAACGAACGAACCGGGAGCCGTCTCCGCCGAAAGGCGGGGACGGCTCCCTCTCTACCTACCTTGGCTTAGGATCCCAGCGACTTCATGCTCACCTACATCGTCAGACGAGTCCTCTACAGCATCCCGGTGCTGATCCTCTCGTCCTTCCTGAGCTTCATCTTCGTCTCGTACGCCGGCAACCCGTTGGCAGCGCTCGTGCAGAACCCGCGCATCCCGAAGGCGACGATCCACCACATGATCATCCAGCTGCACCTCAACAAGCCGGTGCTGATTCGCTACTTCTACTGGCTCCACGACCTCGTCGTCCACAAGCTGGGCACGTCGACGCTGACGCTGGAGCCCATCTGGCCCAACATGGAGCGCGTGATGGGCCACACGCTGCAGTTCATCGTCATCTCCGAGGCCCTGGCGATCCTCCTCGGCATCGCGGTCGGCATCTACTCGGCGATCCGCCAGTACTCGGGCTTCGACTACATGTTCACGTCGGTGAGCTTCCTCGGCTTCGCGATGCCGACCTTCTGGCTGGCGCTGTTGCTCCAGACCCTGTTCACCGACATCTACAACAAGTGGAACATCCGGATCTTCTACACGTCGGGCCTGAACAGCCTCCCGACCGGCGCCGCGTGGTCGTGGGATCGCCTGCAGCATCTTGCGCTGCCGATCGCGACGCTCTGCATCATCAGCTTCGCGCTCTACAGCCGCTACATGCGCGCCTCGATGCTCGACGTGATCAACAGCGACTACGTTCGGACTGCGCGCGCGAAGGGTGTGCCCGAGTGGAAGGTGATCATGCGGCACGTCTTCCGCAACGCGCTGATCCCGATCGTCACGGTCGCCGCGCTGAACTTCGGCGGGCTGCTCGGCGGCGCGATCATCACCGAGTCCGTCTTCTCGCTCGACGGCATGGGCTACTACTTCATCCAGAGTCTCCAGAACCTCGACTTGTACGCGGTGATGGCTTACCTCGTCGTCACGTCGGTCCTCATCATCCTCTTCAACCTCATCGCCGACATCCTCTACGGCTTCCTCGACCCGCGCATCCGCTATGACTGAGCCGACGATCCCGCACGCCGGAGGCCGAAGAGGTAGCGCCCCGCACCCAGACGATCGACGGCGAGGTCATCGCCCCGGTCGGGACGGCCGACGAGACGGAGGGCATGCAGCTTCAGGCGCGGAGCCAGTGGTCGTACGCGCGCAGCCGCTTCTTTCGCCACCGCCTCGCGACTGATCGGCCTGGGTCGGCCTCGTGCATCATCTTCGGCGCCGGCATCTTCGCCAACTTCATCGCGCCGTACTCGTACTCCGTGATCAACCTGGCCTACTTCCTCAGAGGCCCGACGACGTCGGCCACCACTTCCTGGGCACGGACGCCCTCGGCCGCGACGAGCTCAGCCGCGTGATCTGGGGGATTCGCACGTCGCTCGAGATCGGCGTTTTCGTCGCCGTTGTCTCGACGATCGTCGGGTTGCTGATCGGGGCGTTTGCCGGCTTCTACGGCGGCCTGATCGACAACCTCCTCATGCGCATCACCGACCTCGTGCTCACCCTGCCGGCGTTGGCGATCCTGCTGACGGCGTCTGCTCTGCTCGGGCAGGGAAACCAGTGGCGCGTCTCGCTCATCCTCGTCTTCTTCTTCTGGACGGGGATCGCCCGTGTCGTCCGAGGTATCTTCCTCTCGCTTCGCGAGAAGGAGTACGTGGAGGCGGCGAAGGCCTCCGGCGCCGGGGATATGCGCCTGATGTTCCGCCACATCCTTCCGAACACGCTCGGGCCGATCGTGGTGAACGGGACGCTCGCCGTCGGCAGCGCGATTCTGACCGAGGCGGCGCTGTCTTTCCTCGGCTTCGGGATCAAGCCGCCGACGCCGTCGCTCGGCGGGCTCGTCTCCGACGCGCAGGCGAACCCCCAGCAGTGGTGGCTGACGATCTTCCCGGGGCTGACGATCGTCCTGATCGTCCTCTGCGTGAACTTCGTCGGGGACGGCCTCAGGGACGCGCTCGACCCGCAGCAGCGGAGAGTCCGTGCCTGAGCCGCTGCTGTCCATCCGCGACCTGGCAGTCGAGTTCGGCACCGAGGACGGCGTCGTCCACGCCGTCGACGGCATCTCGTACGACGTCTATCCGGGCGAGACCTCGGCATCGTCGGCGAGTCCGGCTCCGGCAAGAGCGTCAGCACGCTCGCGCTGCTCGGGCTGATCCCGCAGCCGCCTGGCCGGATCGTGAGCGGCACGGCGATGTTCAAGGACAAGGACCTTCTCAAGATGAAGAAGAAGGAGCAGCGGGACTTCCGCGGCAAGGAAGTCGCGATGATCTTCCAGGATCCGATGACGTCGCTCAACCCGGTGCTGACGATCGGCGACCAGCTCGGGGAGGCGATCACGACGCACTTCTCGGACGTGAAGAAAGACGTCGTGCGGGAGCGCGTCACCGAGCTGCTGCGGCTGGTCGGCGTCCCGAACCCGGAGACGCGCTTCGACCAATATCCGCACGAGTTCTCGGGCGGGATGCGGCAGCGGGCGATGATCGCGATGTCGATCGCGAACTCGCCGTCGCTGCTGATCGCGGACGAGCCGACGACGGCGCTCGACGTCACGATCCAGGCGCAGGTGCTCGAGGTGATGAAGAGGGTGCAGGCCGAGACGCACGCGGCGACCATTCTCATCACGCACGACCTCGGCATCGTCGCCGAGATGTGCGACCGCGTGCTCGTCATGTACGCCGGCCATATCGTCGAGAGCGGCGATGTCGACGACGATCTTCCGGGCGCCGCGGCACCCGTACACGATCGGCCTCATGAACAGCCTGCCGAAGCTCACCGAGGACGAGGAGTGGCTCGAGCCGATTCCGGGCGCGCCGCCGTCGCTCATCGACTGTTCCGACCGGCTGCCCGTTCCATCCGCGGTGCTTCCTCTCGAACGGGCGTGAGCGTTGCCGGACCGAGCTGCCGTCCCTCGCCCACGTCGAGGGCTCGACCCACGAAGCGGCCTGTCACTTCACGGAGGAGCTCATCGGCTACAAGTCCAAGTACTCCGAGGAGTTGTCGGCGTGAGCGACCTGGGGACGGGGCAGCAGCAACAGGGCGAGACCGTTCCGGCGGTCGCCGACGCGGACGTCCACAAGCGCACCGCTCTCGGCGAGGAGATCTTGCGGGTCGAGGATCTCGTCAAGTACTTCCCGATTCGCGCTGGTCTCTTCAAGCGGACCGTCGGGCCAGATCCACGCAGTGGACGGCGTCAACCTGACGGTGAAGGCGGGCGAGACGCTCGGGCTCGTCGGCGAGTCGGGCTGCGGCAAGACGACCCTCTCCCGCACGCTCATCAGGCTTACTGACCCCACCAGCGGGAAGATCGTCTTCAACGGCCGCGATATCACGCGCTTCAGCCGGCGCCAGATGCGCGAGGTGCGCGCCGAGATGCAGATCGTGTTCCAGGATCCGTACGCGTCGCTCAACCCGCGGATGACGGTGCGCGACATCATCACCGAGCCGTTGCGAATCCGCGGTCTGCATCGCGGGTCGCAAGTGCGCGGGCGGATCGACGAGGTGCTACGGACGGTGGGTCTCTCCCCGGAGCACGCGAACCGCTTCCCGCACGAGTTCTCCGGCGGCCAGCGCCAGCGCATCGGCGTCGCCCGTGCGCTCGCCCTCAATCCGCAGCTGATCATTCTCGACGAGCCCGTCTCGGCGCTCGACGTCTCCATCCGCGCGCAGGTCGTCAACCTGCTCGAGTCGCTTCAGCGTGACCTCGGTCTCACCTACATCTTCGTCGCGCACGATCTCTCGGTCGTCCGGCACGTCTCGGACCGCGTGGCGGTGATGTACCTCGGGAAGATCGTCGAGATCGGCGAGAGGCACGACATCTACGATCGCCCCTCGCACCCGTACACGCAGGCGCTGCTGTCGGCCGTGCCGATCGAGGAGCCGGGCCAGCGCGGCAAGCGCACGAGGATCGTGCTCGAGGGCGACGTGCCGAGCCCGGCGAACCCGCCGTCCGGTTGCCGCTTCCGCACCCGCTGCTGGAAGGCGAAGGAGATCTGCGCGCAGGAGGAGCCGGAGCTCGTCGATCGCGGCACCGGCCACCCGACGGCGTGCCACTTCGCCGAGATCGTCAAGCCGCTCGACCTCGTCGAGACGCCCGCCGGCGTCTAGAGAACGGCGTCGAGCGCCGCGACGAGCACCTCGGCGTGCTCGTCGGTGAAGACGAGCGGTGGGCGGATCTTCAGGACGTCGTCGCGCGGTCCCGTGCGACCGACGAGAACTCCCTTCTCGCGGAGCCCGTCGGCCGTGCGCGCGGCGAGGTCGGCGCTCGTCAGCTGGACGCCGGCGAGCAGTCCGTTGCCGCGCACCTCGACGACGTCCGCCTTGCCGAGTGCGGCAATCGCGGCGCGCAGGCGCTCGCCGACCGCGGCGGCGCGGTCGGGGAGCTGCTCGTCGTCGAGCACCTCGAGCACGGCCAGAGCCGCGCTTGCGGCCACCGGGTTGCCGCCGAAGGTGCTGAAGGTGCGGCCGGCGTACGGAAAGCGCGCCGTGAGCTCGCTCCGCGTGACGAGCGCGGCGACTGGATAGCCGTTCCCCATCGGCTTGCCAAGCGTGACGATGTCCGGCCGGATCGCGTGCGGCGTGAACGACCAGAGCGGCCCCGTGCGGCCGTGGCCCGCCTGCACCTCGTCGGCGACATAGAGCCCGCCGGCGGCGTGCGTTCGTTCGACGAGCCGCCGGAGATCCTCGCCGCTCGGCGTGTAGACGCCGTCGCTCATGAGCGTGCCATCGAGGAATGTCGCGGCGACTCCGTCCAGCTCCACCTCCGGCCCGGCGCCGCTCCCCGGCGGTGGAATCCGGAGGATGTGCGGCGGCCGGACGTCTTCCGGCCACGCCTCGGGCGACAGCGCGACGGTCGCTTCCGTCACGCCGTGGTATGCGTGCTCGGTGACGACGGCGCGCGCGTTCCCTGTGACCGCGGTGGCGAGCCTCCACGCGAGGTCGTTCGCCTCGCTCGCCGAGTTGAGGAGGATCACCGTGTCGAGGCCGGCCTCGACCGGAAGTGTCGCCAGTAGCCGCTCGGAGAGCTCGACGAGCGGCTCGTAGAGGTACCGGGCGTTCGTCGCGAGCCGGCGCGTCTGGCGCACGACCGCCTCCGTGACGCGCGGGTGGCAGTGGCCGACGACGGGGACGTTGTTGTACGCGTCGAGGAGCCGGCCGCCGTCGGCTTCGTGGATCCAGACTCCCTCCGCGCGGACGGCATGCACCGGTCGCGCGTAGCTCAGCGGCGTGAGGAGCGCGCCGGCGACTTCCGTCCGCCGCCGCGCGAGATCTGCGGTTGAGGCGGAGATCGGAGCGGTCCCGACATCGTCGAGATACGCGAGCAGCCGCCACGAGTCGTCGTCCCACGACTCGATGTACGCGGCGTTCTCGGGATAGCGGCGCGAGCGCCAGGCGCTGATCGCGACGATCGCGGCGAGCCGCGTCGCCACCAGGTCGCCGAGCAGCTCGAGCTCGAGCTCCTCGAGCGGAACCACCGACTGGAAGCCGTCGAGCGCGATGCGGGCCGTCGGGAAGACTTCCTCCTCCGGCCGGCCGCGCAGGAGCGAGGCGAGCGCGATGGCGAGGTCGGCGGCGAGCGCGCTGCAGCAGCAGTCGCCGAAGTCGAGGATCCCGCTGATGCGGTCGTTTCCGTCGAGCAGGAGGTTGTCGAGGTTGAAGTCCCCGTGCACGACCTGCGCGCGGAGTCCCGGCCACGCCGGCAGCACCCGCTCCTCGAAGCGGTCGAGCGCGTGCGTCGCGAGCTTGCGGCGCCCGGCATCCGGGATCTCGTCGAGCAGCGGCCGCAGCTGCGGCGCCTCGCGCAGATTCCAGAGGAGGCGCCGGCCAGCCGCGGGATGGAAGAAGGAGCGGAGCGCGAGGCAGAGGCGCGCCTGCACGGCGGCGATCTCGCGCACTGCGACCTTGTCGAGCTCGGGCCCTCCCTTGCGGCCGGCGAGGCGCTCGAAAAGGCGGACGTGATGGCCGTCGACGCTGGCGCGTCCGGCGAGCGGCCGCGCGACGGGCAGCTCCGGAGCGACCGCCGCAACGTGTGCGATCGCGGCTTCTTCGAAGTCGAGCAGCGCCGCATCCTCGCCGCTGTTCGAGATCTTGAGCACAGCTGCGGCCGAGCCGTTCTCGATCAGGAACGCCTGGTCGCGCTCGCTCCCGAGCTCGGTCGCCGTGCCTTCGAGGCCGAACGTCTCCGCGGCCATGCGGGCGGCGTCGGCCACGCTGTAGCGCGGCGGAGGATCGGCGAGAACGGAGGAAGGCTCGGCCACGGGAATCGTGTGACCTTAGACAGAAGCGGCGGCTGCAAGCCGCCGCTTCAGAGTCTCCGCCGCAGAGTGATTGCCGTCAGCCCCGAGCGGAATCTCTCTGATCATCTCGCGGGCGCCGGACGGCGGGCCTCCCCCAAAAGAGGGATATGTCGATCTGGTGGCCGCGACCCAGGCTCGGCGCCACCGGTTACGCTGGGACTGGATGCGCAAGCCCCTCGCATTCGCCGCACTCCTCACCGCGGCCGTGCTTCTCGGCGTCGCCTCGGCGGCGAGCGGCGGCGTGACCGGCACCACGACCGTGAAGACCGCGAGCGTCAAGCATCTCGGCACGGTTCTCGTGAACTCGAAGGGCTTCGTCCTCTATGTCTTCGCGCCGGACAAGGCCAAGAAGGTCACGTGTAAGGGGCGCTGCGCCGCCTCGTGGCCGCCGCTGAAGGTCTCCGGGAAGGAGACCGCCTCCGCCAAGGCCTCGCTGCTCGGCGCGGACACGAGCCCGAGCGGCAAGAAGGTCGTCACCTACGCCGGCTGGCCGCTCTACACGTACGTCGCCGACACGAAGCCTGGGGAGGCTTCCGGGCAAGACATCAAGCTGAACGGCGGCTACTGGTACGTGATCTCGCCCTCGGGCAAGGTCATCAAGACCAAATAGCGACTGCCTGCGGGAAAGTCCCGATTCCGGCCACCGCCAGGGTCGGTATCAAACGTGCATGGCCGTCACCACGCCGAGCGCAACTCGGACCTTCGCCCTGTTCGGGGATGCTCCCGTCGTTGGCGGCCTCTCCGACTCCCTCGTCGAAGCCCTCGGCGCCCGCGGCTTCGTCGCGACGGACTCCCCGCGCGACGCGGCGATCGTCCTCAATCGCGTCGACGTCGAGCGGCCGCGCCCGTTTCGCCGCCGCGCGCGCGGCACGTTCGTCGCCGCGCTGTGGAGCCTGCCGGAGATGCCGGCCGATCCGCTCCAGCAGACCTACCCGATGCTCGTGCGCGCGCTCGCCAACATCAGCCTCTGCCACGTGCCCGGCCACGGCGTCCTCTTCACGACCATGGAGCGCGGGAACTACCTCGTGCCCGAAGGGCCGGAGCTCGCCGCGCAGGTGGTCGAGCGCCTCGAGCCGCTCGCGACCTCGCATCTCGTGATCGACAACGACTTCCGGACGGATCTCGAGCCGGAGCTGTGGGAGGGGGACGAGCACACGCGGGAGATCGCCGAGGTCGGCAAGCGCCTCGACGGCCTGGGATTGCTGCCGGCGCCGTTCCCGGTCGACGAGCTCGTCAGCGAGCGCGATCTCCGCGCGATCAAGCGCCTCTACGCGATCGGCGGCCTCTCGTACGGGAACCTCTCCCAGCGCAAGGACGCCGACCGCTTCTGGATGAGCGCGAGCGGCGTCGACAAGTCGAACCTCCGCGAACCGGCGCGCGACATCCTCCTCGTCTCCGGCTACGACGCCGGCGCGCGGAAGATCGTCCTCAGCGTGCGGCCGGACCTCGAGCCCCGTCGTGTCTCGGTCGACGCGATCGAGCACTGGATGGTCTACGGCGAGAACCCGTCCGTCGGCGCGATCCTCCACGTCCACGCCTGGGTGGAGGGAATCGAGGCGACGGAAGTCAACTTCCCGTGCGGGACGGAGGAGCTCGCGTCGGCCGTCGCCAGGCTCGTCGCCGCGGCGCCCGACCCGGCGCATGCCGTCGTCGGCCTCAAGAACCACGGGATCACGGCGACGGGCGACAGCCTCACCGAGATCCTCGACAGGCTCGAGCCGATCCTCCTGCCGCAGGTGCCGATGAGCTGAGCTCGGCCCGGCACACTAGGTGTCGGTGGATTCGAACTACAAGTGGGTCGCGCTCTCGAACACGACGCTCGCCGTCCTCCTCGCGACGATCGACGGCTCGATCGTGCTGATCGCGATGCCGGACATCTTCCGCGGGATCCGCCTCGACCCGCTCCAACCGGGCAACAGCTTCTACCTGCTGTGGATGATCCTCGGCTTCCTCGTCGTCTCGAGCGTGCTCGTCGTCAGCCTCGGCCGGCTCGGCGACCAGTACGGGCGCGTGCGGATGTACAACGTCGGCTTCGTCGTCTACACGCTCTCGTCGCTGCTGCTGACGATCGACTGGATGCACGGGCGTGCGGGGGCCGACTGGCTGATCGGCTTTCGGATCGTGCAGGGGATCGGAGCGGCGTTCCTCGTCGCCAACTCCGTCGCCATCCTCACCGACGCCTTCCCGGCGAACCAGCGCGGTCTGGCGCTCGGGATCAACAACGTCGTCGGGATCAGCGGGATGTTCATCGGCCTCGTCCTCGGCGGGCTGCTCGCGCCGGTCTCATGGCGGCTGATCTTCCTCGTCTCGGTCCCGTTCGGCCTGTTCGGGACGGTCTGGTCGTATCGGAGTCTCCGCGAGACTCGGCGTCCGCAACCGCGAGCCGGTCGACTGGCCTGGCAACCTCACCTTCGCCGCCGGCCTGGTCCTCGTGATGATCGGGATCACGTACGGGATCCGGCCGTACGGCAGCAGCCCGATGGGCTGGGAATCGCCGTTCGTCGATACGTGCCTCGGTGTCGGCCTGGCGCTTCTGGCCCTCTTCGTCCGGCTCGAGCTGCGCGCGAAAGCGCCGATGTTCCGGCTTCAGCTCTTCAAGATCCGCGCGTTCACGTTCGGGGTGCTCTCGAGCTTCCTCTCGGCGGTCTCGCGCGGTGGCCTGATGTTCATGCTGATCATCTGGCTGCAAGGGATCTGGCTGCCGGAGCACGGCCTCGACTTCGCGTCGACGCCGCTGTGGGCGGGGATCCGGATGCTGCCGCTGACGGTCGGCTTCCTCATCGCCGGACCGCTCGCCGGCGTGCTCTCGGACCGCTACGGCGCGCGGCCCTTCGCGACCGGCGGGATGCTCGTGTCGGCGGTCGCGTTCGTCCTCCTCGCGCAGCTGCCCGTGGACTTCTCCTACCCGGTCTTCGCCGCGATCCTGCTGCTGATGGGGATCTCGATGGGCGCGTTCGCGTCGCCGAACCGCGCGGGGGTGATGAACAGCCTGCCGGCGCGCGACCGGGGCGCGGGCGGCGGGATGAACCAGACGTTCCAGAACTCCGCGCAGGTGCTGTCGATCGGGATCTTCTTCACGCTGATGATCGTCGGCTTGTCGGCGACGCTTCCGCACGCGCTCGCGGCGGGGCTGCGCGCGCACGGCGTCTCTGGCGCCGTCGCGACGAAGGTGAGCGCCCTCCCGCCCGTGTCGGTGCTCTTCGCGGCGTTCCTCGGCTACAACCCCGCGAAAGAGCTGCTCGGGCCGCACGTCCTTGCGCATCTGCCCGCGCATGACGCAGCGGCGATCAACGGGCGCGCCTTCTTCCCGCACCTCATCGCGGCGCCGTTCCACAGCGGCCTGCGCGAGGCGTTCGCGTTCGCGATCGGCGCCTGTCTAATCGCGGCGATCGCCTCGTGGTCGCGCGGCGGACGCGTAGTCGCTCCCGAGGAGCACGCGATCGAGCAGCAAGTCGTCGACTAGACGGCGACCGCTGAGCTCTGCTCGAGGCGCTCGAGCAGCTTCCAGCGCTCGTCGACGTGCTGCTGGATGAGGGCGACCTCGTCCTCGTCGAGGTGCGCGAAGCGGCCCTGGGTGGAGAGGAACTCGCCGACCGGCAGGACACGCTTCGGCTTGTTCGTGATCTGCCAGACGCCGTGAT
Organism: uncultured Actinomycetes bacterium; assembly: GCA_963737515.1. GTDB lineage: Bacteria > Actinomycetota > Thermoleophilia > Gaiellales > Gaiellaceae > Palsa-739. Next base: position 664,207 of record CAVTSV010000004.1, read on the forward strand.
CGACCTCGAGCAGCGGGAAGTAGTGCGAGTCGACCGCGCGGTGGACGATCTCGACCGAGTCACCGGTCGGGTAGCGCCAGCCGGGTGGGCACGCGCCGAGCGCGTGGAGGAAGCGGAAGCCCTCGATCTCGGCGGCGCGCTCGACCTTGGCGCGGAAGTCCTTGAGCAGCGGCAGCGAGCCGGCGGCCAGCGTCGCGACGTACGGGATCCCGTGCGCGGCCATGATCCGGTCGATGTCCTTCTTGCGGCCCTTGCGCGGCGCGGCGGCCGGCGTGGTCGTCGTCCAGGCTCCCTCCGGCGTGCCGCCGGACTTCTGGACGCCGGTGTTCATGTACGCCTCGTTGTCGTTGAGGACGTAGATCAGGTCCTCGTTCCGCTCGGCCGCGGCCGAGACGGTCGAGAGGCCGATGTCGTTCGTCGAGCCGTCCCCGCCCCAGACGACGACGTGCGTGTCCCCGAGCCCGCGCTGGCGCAGCGCCGACTTGATCCCCGAAGCCTCCGCTGCAGCGGAAGCGAAGGGCGCGAGGGAGACGGAGATGCCGAACGTGCTGACGGGCCAGGCGCCGGCGATGATCGACCAGCACGAGGCGGGAACGACGAGCACGATCTTGCGGTCGGGCGTCGCGGCGGTGAGCGCGCCGAGGAAGTGGCGCATGTTGATCGCCGGGCCGCAGCCGGCGCAGGCGGCGTGGCCGGGGTAGAGGAGCGGCTCCTCGTTGATGACCTCGTCGAGCCAGACCGACATGGTTATGCCTCCACTCCGAGATAGATCGCTTCGCGCCCGGAGGCTGCGAGCGCGCTCCGCAGCGTGTCCGGCGTCACGTCGCTGCCGCCGAGGCCGCAGAGGACATCGGTGGCGGGGATTCCGTAGGCGCGGACGTCCTCGCCGAGCGGGCCGATTGTCCCGAAGGCAGGCGCGCGGTCGATGACGCAGACGTGTTTGGCGTGACCCAAGGCGGCGGCGAGCTCTTCGCCGGGGAAGGGGCGGTAGGCGTGGACGCGTGCCACGAGCAGAGGCTCGTCGTCGTGGAGCAGCTCGCGCGCCGTCTCGCCGATCGTCCCGATAGCGACGATCGCCGTCTCGGCGTCCGGGTCGCCGGTCAGCTCGACCGACGCGACCTTCTCCCGTCCGAAGGCCGTGGCGAATTCGGCGGCGACCTCGGCCAGCAGCGCGCGCGTGCGGTTGTGCGCTTCGGCGACGCGGCGCTGGAACGTCGCGTATTCGGTCGGCTCCGGCACTCCGCTGAACACGCGGGGCTGGAGCGGGTCGAACAGCCACTCCTCGGGCGGCCGGAAGGGCGGCAGGAACGCATCCACCGCTTCCTGGCTCGGCACGTCGACCACCTCGGCCGTGTGCGAGACGAGGAACCCTTCGGCGCAGACGAGCACCGGCAGCATCACCTCTTCAGCGATCCGATAGGCACAGATGACGCTGTCCAGAAGCTCCTGCGCGGACGAGCAGTACAGCTGGATCCAACCCGTGTCGCGCTCGCTCATGCTGTCGGCGAGGTCGGGCTCGAGGCTCCACGGCGCGACGATCGAGCGGTTGACGTTGACCGCGACGACGGGGACGCGCTCGCGCGAGGTGCGGTGGAGCTGCTCGTGGGAGTAGAGGAGCCCCTGCGACGAGGTCGCCGTGAAGCAGCGAGAGCCGGCGCGCTCGGCGGCAAGCGCATAGCCGAACATGGAGTGCTCGCTCTCGAGATTGGCGAAGACGATGTCGTCGCGCTCGGCCACGAGGTCGGCGAGTTTCTCCACGATCAGTGTCTGCGGCGTGATCGGGTAGCACGCGACCTGCTGGATGCGCGCGAGGACGGCGGCGACCGCGGCGGCCTCATTGCCGGTCAGAACCGTCCGGCCGACGGGCAGCTCGGCGCTCATACCGGCACCTCCTCCATCTCGATCGCGTTGCGGACGGGGCAGATGTCCTCGCAGATCCCGCATCCCTTGCAGTAGTCGAAGTCGATCTCCATGACGCCGTCGACGCGCCGCATCGCCCCTTCCGGGCAGAAGAGCGCACAGAGCCCGCAGACGTTGCAGGCCTCGAGGAGCAAGGGGCGCTCGACGGACCACGAGCCGGTGTGGTTGCCGCGCGAGTCGGTGACGCTGGCTGCGAATGGCGGCAATGGCGGCCGTGGGGCGGCCGGTTCGGGCTCGTAGAGCGTGTCGGTGTCGACGGTGTGCTGGCGGGCGCACTGCTCGAAGCCCTTGCGGGCCGCGACGATGTTCGGCTCGGCGAGCGCGCTGCCCATGCGGGCGCGGATCGCCTGCTCCAGGAACTCCAAGCCGTCCGGCAGCAGCAGCTTCACCGCGGCGCCGAGAACGGCGACGTTCCCCATCGGGCGTCCTTCGGCGGAGAGGATCCCGTTGTCGCGCGCGATCTTCGCGCCCGGGACGTGGGCGACGTGCCAGTCGCCGCGGTGCGGGAAGCGCGTCTCGCGGTTGACGAGGAGCTGTCCGCCCGGCCGCAGAGTCGCGACCGTCCGCGCTGCCGGCGGCGACGGCGAGATTGCGACGAGCGAGTCACACTCGCGCACCTTGTAGCGGCGCCGGACGGGCTCGGTGTCCCAGCGGAGGAAGGCGGAGATCGGCGCGCCGCGGCGCTCGGCCTTGAACTCGGGGAAGCTCTGCACCCAGAAGCCGGCGCGCGCGAACGTGTCTGCGAGGAGCTGCGACGCGAGGACGACACCCTCGCCGCCGCGGCCGGTAATCAGCATTTCCTGCACGCATCGATCCTCGTTCCGGCCGCCTTCCCGGGCATCAGGGAATCGCGCCGCGGCGTGGGGGATTTGCCGAAGCTGGCCCGTACTAGAAGAGCCCGACGGTGCGGCCGTCAGGGCCAAGATCGATCTCGAAGGCCGCCGGACTCTTCCCGAGGCCCGGCATCGTCTGCATGTCGCCGCAGAGGGCGACGAGCCAGCCCGCGCCCGTGTACGCGCGGATGTCGCGGACCGGCACCGTGAAGCCGGTCGGCGCGTTCTTCAGCTTCGGATCGTGCGAAAGGGAGAGGTGCGTCTTGGCCATGCAAATCGGCAGGCCCCCGAGCCCCTGCTTCTCGTATCGTTCGGCCGCCCTCTTCGCCGCCGGCAGGAGCTCGATTCCATCCGCGCCGTAGACGCGGGTTGCAATCGCAGAGATCTTCTCGGTGATCGGCGCGTCGAGCGGGTAGATCGGCACGAAGGTCGAGGGCTGGCTTGCCGCCTCGGAGACGGTCTCGGCGAGTTTCGTCGCGCCTGCGCCGCCCTTCTCGAAGCCGTGGTTGATCTCTGCCGCCCAGGCGCCGCGCTCGAGCGCGATCTTCCGCACCCGGTCGAGCTGCTTCGACGACTCATCGGGGAAGGCGTTGACGGCGACGACCGCGTTCAGCCCGAACGCGCGGGCGATGCCGAGATGGCGCTCGAGGTTGTCCGCCCCACGTTCGAGGTCGCCGTCGCCGTGGTGCTCGAGGGCGCGGACCGTCGTGACGAGGACGACCGCGCTCGGCGTGAGGCCGGCGCCGCGGGCGACGATGTCGAGGAACTTCTCGAGGCCGAGGTCGAAGGCGAAGCCGCTCTCCGTGACGACCATGTCGGCGAGCTTGAGGCCCATTCGCGTCGCGACGAGAGAGCTGTTGCCGTGCGCAATGTTCGCGAACGGGCCGGCGTGGACGAAGGCGGGGCCTCCCTCGAGCGTCTGGATGAGGTTGGGCTTGATCGCCTCCTTCAGCAGCACCGTCATCGCGCCGGCGGCGTGCAACTGCTCGGCCGTGACGGGCTCGCCCTCGTACGTCGTGCCGACGGTGATCGCGCCGAGGCGGGCGCGGAGGTCGGCGAGGTCGCGCGCCATCGCAAGGATGGCCATCACCTCGGAGGCGGCCGTGATGTCGAAGCCGGTCTCGCGCGGCAATCCGTTCGTCTTGCCGCCGAGGCCGGTCACGATCTGGCGGAGCGAGCGGTCGTTCATGTCGAGGCACCGGCGCCAGGTGATCGTGAGCGGGTCGATGCCGAGCGCGTTCCCCTGCAGGACGTGCGCGTCGAGCATCGCGGCGAGGAGGTTGTTCGCGGCGGTGACCGCGTGGAGGTCGCCCGTGAAGTGGAGGTTGAGGTCCTCCATCGGCACGACCTGCGCGTAGCCGCCACCTGCCGCGCCGCCCTTGATCCCGAACACCGGGCCGAGCGAGGGCTCGCGCAGGCAGACGAACGGATGCTGTCCGAGCACTCCGAGGCCTTCGACGAGCGAGATCGCGGTCGTCGTCTTTCCTTCGCCGGCGGGCGTCGGCGTGATCGCGGTGACGCAGACGAGCTTGCCGTCGGGCGTGTCCTCGAGACGGTCGAGGACGGCGTGCGAGACCTTGGCCTTGTAGCGGCCGTACGGCTCGAGCTCGTCCTCCTCGATCCCTGCTGCTTCGGCTACTTCCGCGATCGGCAGCAGCTGCGCAGCCTGCGCGATCTCGAGGCTGGAGAGATTGCTCACACACCGATCTTTGCACGCGCTCGCGTGAATGGGACAGGGAAAGCCCACAAACCGTCTGCGGGACAGCTCGGATCCCGGCGCGCGCGAACGCCGCGTAGGCTGTGGCCATGGAGTCGATGTGGGCCGTGCGGAAGCAACGCTCGGCGCCGGGGCTCGACCTGGTCGAAGTTCCCGTGCCGTCGATCGGCGACGACGAGGTGCTCGTGCGCGTCGAGGCGGCCAGCGTCTGCGGCACCGATCTCCACATCTACAAGTGGGACGAGTGGGCGCAGCGCCGGATCGAGCCGCCGCTCACGCTCGGCCACGAGTTCGCCGGGACGGTGGTCGAGACCGGCGCGTTCGTCCGGCAGACGAAAGTGGGCGACTACGTCTCGGCCGAGAGCCACGTGACATGCGGGGTGTGCGTGCATTGCCGCACCGGGCACGCGCACATGTGCGAGCAGACGCAGATCCTCGGCGTCGAGCGCGACGGCGCCTTCGCCGAGTACGTGGCGATCCCGGAGTCGGTCGTCTGGCAGAACGACCGGACGAAGCTTCCCCCCGAGATCGCGACGCTGCAGGAGCCGTTCGGGAACGCCGTCTTCGCGCTCGCGCACGCCGACCTCGCCGGCAAGAGCGTCGCGATTTCCGGTTGCGGGCCGGTTGGCCTGTTCAGCGTCGGGATCGCGCGCGCCTCCGGCGCCGGGCGGATCCTCGCGTCCGACACGCGCCCCTTCCGGCTCGACCTCGCCCGGCGGATGGGCGCCGACGTCGCGATCGACATCGCGGCGGCCGGCGACGCACCGGCGGCGTTCGCGGCGGAGAACGAAGGTCAGCACCCCGACGTCGTTTTCGAGATGTCCGGCTCGGTCGAGGCGATCGCCGACTCCTTCCGAATCGTCCGCAACGGCGGCCGCGTGATCCTCTTCGGAATCCCGGCGAAGCCGGTCGAGATCGACGTCGCCGAGGCGCTGATTTTCAAGAACCTCGACGTCTCGGCGGTCAGCGGCCGGCAAGTCTGGGACACGTGGTACCGGACGCGCTACCTGCTCGAGCACGGTGTCGTCGATCTCCGGCCGCTCATCACGGCGGAGGTCGGCCTCGACGCCTACGAGGACGCGTTCGAGCTGCTCGCAAGCGGCGACGCCTGCAAGATCATCCTCCGCCCGAACGCGGTGGCGGACGAGGCAGTGGCCGCGTGAACAAGCTCGTGGAGGACATTCGCGGCGAGCTCGACGGGCTCCGCGCGGCCGGCACGTACAAGCACTTCAACGTCCTCGAGTCGCCGCAGGGGCCGGTTGTGGAGATGGTCGGCCGCGGCGACGTGATCGTTCTGTCGTCGAACAACTACCTCGGGCTCGCCGAGCATCCCGACGTCGTCCAGGCCGGGATAGACGGGCTCCAGCGCTACGGCGCCGGCACGGGCTCGGTGCGCTTCATCTGCGGGACGTTCGCGCCGCACCTCGAGCTCGAGCGCGAGCTTGCCGAACTGTCGGAGACGGACGCGGCACTCACGTACGTCTCCTGCTGGAACGCGAACGAGGCCGTGATCCCGACGCTCGCCGATCCGCGGACGGTGATCGTCTCGGACGAGCTCAACCACGCCTCGATCATCGACGCCGTCCGGCTCTCGAAGCCCGAGCGGAAGCTTGTCTACAAGCACTCCGACATGGACGAGCTGCGCGAGGCGCTGGCCTCGTGCGAGAAGGATCAGCGGAAGCTGGTCCTCACCGACGGGGTCTTCTCGATGGAGGGCGACCTCGCGAAGCTCCCCGACATCCTTGAGCTCGCGCGCGCGCACGACGCAGTCGTCGTGGTCGACGACTCGCATGGTGTCGGGGTCGTCGGCACGACGGGACGCGGTGTCGCCGAGCACTTCGGCGTCCTCGGCGAGATCGACGTGATGACGGGGACGCTCGGCAAGGCGCTCGGCGGCGCGGCCGGCGGGTACGTCGCTTCGACGGAGGAGGTCTGCGACCTGCTCGCGCAGCGCTCGCGGCCGCAGCTCTTCTCCAACGCGCTACCGCCGACGGTTGCGTGCTCGGCTCGCGCTGCCGTGCACGTCCTGCGGACGCGACCCGATCTCGTCGCGAAGCTGCACGAGAACACGCGCTGGTTCCGAAGCGCGCTGCGCGAGGCCGGCTTTGCGCCGCTCGCGGGCGAGGCCGCGATCATCCCGATCATCGTCGGCGAGACGGCGAGGGCGATCGAGCTCTCCGCGAAGCTGCTCGACCGCGGCGTCTTTGTAACCGGCTTCGGGTTCCCGGTCGTTCCGGAGGGGACGGCGCGGATTCGCGTCCAGATGTCCGCGGCGCACGAGCCCGCCCATCTGGAGCGGGCGCTCGAGGCGTTCGTCGAGGTCGGCCGCGAGAGCGGCCTCCTCACCTGACGATCAGCGCGACCGCCGGTACAGCGTCACGGCCCGAGGACGAACGCGACCTCGTCGACGTAGCACCAGCTCCAGTCCTCGCCCGGCTGGGCCGATCGGATGATCGGGTGGCCGGTCGTGCGGGCGTGGGCCGCGGCATGCCGGTTCGGCGAGTCGTCGCAGCACGCGATGTGGCCGCAGGCCTGGCACATCCGCAGATGAACCCAGCGGCCGCCGATCGGGAGACAGTCCTCACAGCCGGGAATCACGTCCGGAAGCTCCGTCACGACGATCGTGTCGAGGTGCGTGCAGACGTCGGTCATACGGTTGACAGTAGTGCCGGGACGCGGGTCTGGGCGAAGATGGGCTCGTGATCGTCTCGCTGCACGTCGCCACCGGAGCCGCCGCAGGCGCCCTGACGCGCTCGCGCCCGATCGCGCTGCTGCTCGGCCCGGTCATCCACCTCGCTGCCGACCGCGTCCCGCACGACGACATCCCCGACCTCGGCTTCGAGATCGGGAGCGGCGTGGCGACGCTCGCGCTCCTCGCCGCGCGGCGCGGTGTGCTCGACCCTGCCGTGCTCGGCGGGGCGGCCGCCGCGGCTCCAGACCTCGAGCACATCGTGCCGTGGTTGCGACCGCGCGGCCGCAAGCTCTTCCACGCCGGCGAGCCCGACGGCGGCGGGATCTCGACGAGCGCACAGCTTCTGCTCGCCGGCGCGGCGATCGGCTTCCTCCTCGGACGGCGCCGGGAAGCCGAGTGAAGGTCGGAATCGTCGTTCCGTACTCATGGTCGTTCGGCGGCGGCGTCGTCGACCACGCCGAGGCGCAGCGGCGCGCTCTCGAGGGACTCGGGATCGAGACGCGGCTGCTGATCGGGCACGACCCGCCCGGCTCGTTCAGCCGCATCCTGCACCCGCGCACGGGCCGGCCCGGCCCGCCGCCCGCGGGCGTCATCCCGCTCGGCCGGTCGGTCGTCGTCCCCGGCAACGGCGCGCTCTCGAATCTCGTCCTCAGCCCGGCGACGCTGCCACGCCTGCGGCGCACGCTCGCGACCGAGGGGTTCGACCTGCTCCACGTCCATGAGCCGCTCGCCCCCATCGTCAGCCCCGCGGCGCTCGCGATGTGGGAAGGGCCGATTGTCGGGACGTTCCACGCCTCGGGGGATTCGTCGTGGCGGCCGCTCGCGAACGGTCTCTTCGGCTTCCTCGTCGAGCGCATCGACCTGCGCATCGCGGTCTCGGAGATGGCGCGGCGCACGGCGACGAGGTACTCCGGCGGCGAGTATGAGGTGATCCCGAACGGCGTCGAGATGCCGGAGACGGTCGACATCGCGAATCGCGAGAACCGGATCGTCTTCCTCGGCCGCCACGACCCGCGCAAGGGACTGCATGTCGTGCTGCGCGCGTGGCCGAGGCTGCGGCGCAACGGCCTCCGCCTGCGGATCATCGGCGCGGATCCGCTTGCCGTGCGCCTTCTCATCACCCGGCTGCGCGTGCCGGACGACGGAGTCGACGTGCTCGGCTACGTCGACGATGTGGACCTCACCGAGGAGCTGTCGTCGGCGAAGTTGATGGTCGCGCCGTCGCTGGGCAACGAGAGCTTCGGGATGGTCATCACGCGGGCGTTCGCGTGCGGCACTCCCGTCGTCGCCTCCGACATCCCGGCCTACCGCGAGCTCGTGCGGCCGGAGCTCGGGACGCTCGCGCCGCCCGGCGACTCCGACGCGCTCGCCGACGCGATCGAGGCGATGCTCGCCGACGAGCCGGCGCGCGAGGAACGAGGTCGCGCGGCGCGGGCGCGCGCGGCGACCGAGTTCGCGTGGCCACGCCTCGCGCTGCGCCTGCAGGACTGCTACGAGCGCGTTCTCGCCTAGGAGGGCCTAGCCGGCGAGGCGCGCGGAGGAGCCGCCTCTCGCTCTTCAGAGCAGGAAGGGGAACGGCACGCCGAGGGCGTAGAGCAGGAGCAGGAGCAGCCCGGCCGCGCTGATCCAGATCGAGACCTTCTCGATGCTCGACAGCTGATACGTCAGCTCGATCGTCGTGTTCCCGCTGCTCGCCGGCACCGAGATGAGCGTCATGCCTGGCCCCGCGACGTTGATCGGCAGAGCCGCGCCCGTCGTCGCATTCGTCGCGTGCCAGTCGAGGTTCGTGTACTCCCGCAGGAGCACGCTCGTGGTCCCCGCCGGGACGATGAACTCCCAGTGCTCCGGATTGACCCACTCCGCCGTGCTCCCGATGCTCGCGACGAGCGGTGAGGTCGTTCCGGTCATGAGTTCGAGAAGGAGTCGGATCGCGTCGCGTGAGTGGGTGGCGCTCGCTAGGTACGGGAGGTTGAGACCCGACCAGATGATCGTGCCCGAGCCGTCGTTCTTCTCCGCGAGAACGACGCGGCCGCCGGTCGTCCGCGCGAGGACGTGCATCTGCGTCGGCAGCTGCCGCGGATACGTGATCTGCCAACTCCCGGTTCCCGCATAGTCCGGAGGCGGCAGACGGTGCAGCAGTGACGGCGCGAGATAGCTCGGGTCATCGTCCTTGAAACCCCAGGCGCCGGTCAGCGTCCCTTTCAGGAACGTACCCACCGGATCGTCGGGGAACGGCAGGAGCGGCTTCGTCTCGCCCTCGTCGACGAACGCCCGGCCGCCTGCCTTGACATAGGCGTCGAGGAGCGCGGCGCCGCTGCCCGACTGGGCCGAGTCCCAGAGGATGACCTCGCCGTACGTCGCGAGCTCGGCCGACGAGTACTTGTCCAGCGAGGGGCCGCCGTCCACGACGAGCAGCTTCCGGCTGTCGATGTCGGCGGCGCCGAGCGTGTGGAGGAAGATGTCGTAGTGGGGCGCGTCGCCGATGAACAGAAGCGGCGGCGTGTTCGTCGCCGTGAACATCGGCGTCGGGTTGCGAACCGCCCAGATCGTCGTGGGGAGGATCTGGGTCTTCTGCGCGACGAGCCGATAGTCGTGGGGGAACGGCTGGAACTCCGAGTTGTCGTGGACGATCACCCACTTCACCGCGTACCAGTCGAAGAGGAACTTCCGGTCGGCCTCCGTCTGCTGGTTGATGTCGAGGATCGCGTCCTGCAGCCAGATCTGCCATGCCGGGTGGAGGTCGCCCTCCGGCTGGTAGCCGAACGTCTGCGGCGTGCGCGTGTAGTAGTTGAGGAAGTTTGCGACGTCCGTGCTGGCGTCCGCGATCCGGTACAGGTGCTGCTGGGGAATGTGCGCGGTGACCATCGACTGGATCAAGTGCTGGTCGACGTTGTTGGCGTCCTGCGCCCTATTCGGGAGGAACATGAGGAGCAGCGCCGCCGCCCCGGCGCCGACGAGGAGGAGGAGCGGGCCGAGCCGCCGGGCCGCTGGTGCGAGGGCGAGCGCGCTTCCGAGCACGAGGAAGTACGCGGTGTAGAGCGTCAGGGCGTTCGGGTAGAGGCCGTTGACGTAGTACGGGAACGTCGAGACGAAGTGCGCGAGCATGCAATAGGCGAAGAAGAGGAACGCGATCAACCCCGACCAGAGCGCGAGCCCCAGCGTCGGCTTGTAGCGTCGCCGCCGCTCGGCCGCTGCCTCGAGCTCGACGAGGAAGCGGTCGAGCGCCTCGGCGGTGGCATCCGGGTGTCGCCGCAGCCCGACCGGGTCCACCCGCGCGGACGGCCGTCGCAGGCCGAGGAGGGCCGCGCCGACCGCTCCCACCAGCAGCGGCAGGGTCACAGGTGACCATGAGATGAGCGGTCCGTCGAACTGGGTGGCGCGCGCCCAGACTAGGTCAATCCACGGAACCGGGAACGGGACGGTGTTGACGAACTGGGCCGCCGTCTGCCCCTGGTGGATCAGGAACTCGGGCACGTAGAAGTAGGCGACGAGCAGGAAGAGCAGGATCATCGGGAGCACGAGATTCCGCGCCCGCGCGAGATACATGCGCCCCTCCGAGACGAGGATCACGGCTCCCGCTGCGAACACGGTCATCACGACGCCGATGAACGGATGCGCCGAGAGGGCGGCTGCGAGAAAGAACACCATGGTCGCTCCCCTGAGCTGCGTGGGCTTGCGGCCGAAGAGCACGGCGAACGGCAGAGCCGCCGCGCCGCAGCCCATGGATAAGAGCCGGGGGTAGAGGCCGAACTCGAGGACCTGGGACCACAGCGTCGGCTGGCCGAGTATCACGAGGGCGGCGAGCCATGCGAGCGTGCGGCTGCCGGTCGCGACCCGGACGAAGCCGTAGCTTCCCGCGATGACGAGGACGAGCGAGAGCCCGGCCACGACGAGGAGCGCGGTCGGGTCGCTCGTGTGGTGGACGTGGGTCACGGCGACGAGCAGGAGGTGGTAGCCCGGCGGGTAGGAGCCCGTGAAGTTCGGCAGGCCGCCATGCCACTGGTCGTTCCAGTTGATGTGCGGCCACGCCTCCTGCAGCAGCTTCAGCTTCGTGATGTGGAGCAGCGCGTCCGTTCCCTTGGGGAAGCCGCGCAGCGCGCCGCACCAGTAGCCGACCGCAAGCGTCAGCGCGCCGAGAGCGACGACGTCTAAGAGCGCGAAGAGCCTGCCGAGCAGGTCGGAACGGCGCCCACGCTCGGGCGCAATCGGCTCAGTGGGCCGGTTCTGGAGGTCGGGGGGGAGGGCGGCCAACCGTTGAAGCATCGCATGAGGCCCGGCGAGCGTCCCTCGTCCGGGCCTGATCCCTCGACCGAGTGATTCCGCATCCCCCTACTCGTTCGAGTGATACGGGGCGACTAGTCTTACGGCACATTGCGTAACGGGCGGAGGCGCTGGGGAACCAGCGTCTCGACCTATCCGATCCCATGAAAAAAACGCTGCGGCCCGGTCTCGTTCTTCTTGTCGTCGCCCTAGCGGGCGTCTTCGTTCCTGTGGCCTTTGCGAACGTGATCGGGATCTCCGGCAGCATGGAGGGAGCGATCAAGATCTCGCCTGGCGATTGGGTTTCCGCCGGCTATGACTTCACGATTCCGGGCAGCCATCCGGCCCAGACCATCCAGTTCGTGAGCGCGACGGTGACGATGAGCGGCCCGTGCACGAACGGCGGCAACGCCACCGTCGTCATCCCGCTAACCGCCGGGCCGTACAGCCTCGGCGTGAACGACGGCAATTGGTACCCGTCCGGGGACGAGAACTCGCCGTTGAGCCTCGAGGGTGCGGTGCAGGCTCCGGCGAACCTGTGCGGCGGCGCAGGCCAGCTCAACGCCTCGTCGGGTGCGGTCTTCAGCGCCGACCTGCAGTCGTCCGTCACCACGAATCAGATCCACGTCCGGTTCCACTACCGCGACCCGAACGCCAAGGGCAAGGGCAACGTAGACTGCTATGCGCTGACCCAGGCGCAGTGGGATGCTGCGACGTGCGGTGCCTCGTGGAGCTCGACGGATGCCTTCTCCCCGGATCTCATGCTGCCGGTCGCCATGATCGGTGGCCTGCTCGTGTCCGCCCTCCTAGGCGGCACGCTTGTCGTCCGGCAGCTGCGGTTGCGGCGCCGGCTCACCCCAATCCGCGCAAGAGGTTGACTATGACGACTACTCCCAAGACGAATCCGAAGCCCTTGAGGGTTCTTGCTGTTGGTGCGCATCCTGATGATTTGGAGTTGGGGTGTGGTGGGACGCTTGCTAGGCATGCGGATCGTGGGGATCGGGTGTCGTTGTTGATTTTGACGGATGGGATGGGTCGGAAGACGCCGCATGGTTTGCGGGTGGATGAGGCTGAGGCGGGGGCGGAGTTGTTGGGTGCGGTTGAGGTGTTTTGGGGTGGTTTGGCGGATGGTGGGATTTCGGAGGGTAAGGAGACGGTGGAGTTGATCGATGCGGTGATTGAGCGTGTTGAGCCGGACGTGGTGTACACGTTGTGGGGTTCGGATACGCATCAGGATCATCGGGCGACGCATCTGGCGACGCTTGCTGCGGCTCGGCGTGTGAGTCGGGTGTTGTTGTATGAGTCGCCGACGTCGTTGGGGTTTGCTCCGTCGTTGTTTGTTGATGTGGGTGAGGGTGGGTATTTGGAGCGGAAGGTTGAGGCGTTGCGGGCTCATGTTTCGCAGGTGAGGGCGAATCAGTTGGTGGATATCGAGGCGGTTGAGGCTGGGGCTCGGTATCGCGGGTTTGAGGCGCGGTTGCCGCATGGGATGGCTGAGGGGTTTGCGGTGGCGCGGTTTGTCTGGGATCTCGATTCGCCGGAGGCTGCTGCGCGGTCGTTGGCGCTTGTCAAGGAGGAGGTCTTGTCATGAGAGTGGCGAGGCGCACGATTTTGCTGTTGCTGCTCGCCACGGGTGCCGCTTTCGCCACGTGGCAGGGCCTGATCGGATCGGGCACGCCCGTCGCTCGCGCTAGCTCGGGTATGTGCGATGCGAGCATGTCGACGCTCGTGACGGACCACACTCTCGTGCCGGCCGGAGGCAATTTCGCGGCGACGCTGACGGCGACGTGCCTGGACAGCCTGGGGAACCGGATCTCGGGTCGCACGATCATCCTGCAGCCGTCGACCGGCGGCTCGAACATCGTTCCGCCTTCGGCGGTGACGGACGCGAACGGCGTCGCCACGTTCTCGGTGAGCGACAACAATGTGCCGCCGCCGGGCCAGGGTTATCCGATCACGTACACGGCGGTCGACACGACCAGCTTCCCGGACATCTACTTCAACCAGTCGGTCACGCTCGGCTTCTACTACTGCAGCTGCGGCGGCCCGCCGCTGCCGACCGAGGCAATCGGAGGCGTCGGCCTCACCGTCGTCGCCACGGGCGCGCTCGTCTTCTGGCAGGTTCGCCGGCGCCGCCGGTTCCTTAAGCAGAAAGTGGAGCGCTGAGCAGATGGCAGCAATGAATGACGCTGGACGCCGGCCTCTGAGGGTTCTTGCTGTTGGTGCGCATCCTGATGATTTGGAGTTGGGGTGTGGTGGGACGCTTGCTAGGCATGCGGATCGTGGGGATCGGGTGTCGTTGTTGATTTTGACGGATGGGATGGGTCGGAAGACGCCGCATGGTTTGCGGGTGGATGAGGCTGAGGCGGGGGCGGAGTTGTTGGGTGCGGTTGAGGTGTTTTGGGGTGGTTTGGCGGATGGTGGGATTTCGGAGGGTAAGGAGACGGTGGAGTTGATCGATGCGGTGATTGAGCGTGTTGAGCCGGACGTGGTGTACACGTTGTGGGGTTCGGATACGCATCAGGATCATCGGGCGACGCATCTGGCGACGCTTGCTGCGGCTCGGCGTGTGAGTCGGGTGTTGTTGTATGAGTCGCCGACGTCGTTGGGGTTTGCTCCGTCGTTGTTTGTTGATGTGGGTGAGGGTGGGTATTTGGAGCGGAAGGTTGAGGCGTTGCGGGCTCATGTTTCGCAGGTGAGGGCGAATCAGTTGGTGGATATCGAGGCGGTTGAGGCTGGGGCTCGGTATCGCGGGTTTGAGGCGCGGTTGCCGCATGGGATGGCTGAGGGGTTTGCGGTGGCGCGGTTTGTCTGGGATCTCGATTCGCCGGAGGCTGCTGCGCGGTCGTTGGCGCTTGTCAAGGAGGAGGTCTTGTCATGAGAGTGGCGAGGCGCACGATTTTGCTGTTGCTGCTCGCCACGGGTGCCGCCATCGCCGCATTTCAGATCTCCGGCACCCCTCTCGCGCTTGCTGATGGCCCCGTTTGCAGCCCGAGCCTGTCGACGCTCACCGTCGATCACTCCTCGGTGCCGGCGGACGGGTCCTGGGACGCGACGCTGACGGCGACGTGCGTGGACAGCCTGGGGAACCCGATCCCGGGTCGCGCTATGGTCCTCCTGCAGTCGGGCGGCTTCTCGACCATTAATCCGGGGGGGTCGACGCCCACCAACTTCAGCGGCGTCGCCACTTTCCAGGTCTCTGACGCGACCCCCGAAGGGCCGATCACGTACACCGCGGCCGACCTGGGGGAGCTCCTGGAACCAGACGGTGCAGGTGACGTTCGTCTACTGCGACACGACGATCGTGCCCGAGGCCGCGATCGGCGGCGGGAGCTTGGCCGTCCTTCTGGGTGGCGGGCTCTTCTTCTGGCAGTTCCGCCGGCGTCGCCGGCTTGCTTCGCAGAGCCGCAACTGAGCCGTACTCCGCCTCGGACGGCACGTTTCGCGAGTGCCGTTCGACGCAGGAGAGCCGGCTCTCGTCCGGTATCCCTAGTGGTGACGGAACCCTGCCGGGACGGAGTACGCTCAGATGACGGCTGAGACTGACGATCGCGATCGCGAGAACGGTCACGTGCGCTCCCTCGAGGCGCGTCGGGCGGCGCCGTGGACGTTCCTCTTCCTCATTGGCGCGGCTCTCATCGCGGTGCCGCTGTTCGGCTTCTCGCCGTTCGTGAACGCCATCTCGATCGGGATCCAGGGCGTGTTCGTCGTCTATTTCGTCCGGCATTTCGCCTTCGCGATCTCCGCGTTGCGGACCGCGCCGACCGTTCTCGGCGCGTCGGACGCCGACACGGGTTTCCGTCCGACCGTGACGGTGATGGTGCCGTGCAAGAACGAGGAGCTCGTCCTCGACGCCCTCATCTCGAGCCTGTTCTCGTTCGACTATCCGGACGACCGGATCGAGTTCATCGTCATCGACGACGGCTCGACGGACAGGACGGGAGAGATGCTCGACCGGGCCGCCGCGGCGGACCCAAGGCTACGCGCGCTCCACCGGGCGGAGGGCGCTCCGGGCGGGAAGTCGGCCGCGCTCAACGAAGGGCTCGCGTTCGCGCGCGGCGAGATCATCCTCACCTTCGACGGCGACCACCGGCCGCGCCCCGACGTCGTCTGGCGTCTCATGCGCCACTTCGAGAATCCCGCCGTCGGCGCCGTGCAGGGACGCTGCGAGATTCGGAATGCCCACGACACCGCGATCACCGAGCTCATCGCAATCGACTACTTCGCCGGCTACCTCGCGAATGAGTACGGCCGCCAGGCCCTCTACGAGCTTCCCGCCTACGGCGGTGCGAACTGCGCCGTGCGGGCGTCGAGCCTCCGCAAGATTGGTGGCTGGAACGAGGACAGCGTCACCGAGGACACCGATCTCACCCTCCGGTTGATCCTGCGCGGGGAGCGCGTCCGCTACGACCCGACCGCCGTCGACGAGGAAGAAGCGGTGCAGACGCTCCCCCGCTACTGGCGGCAGCGCTACCGCTGGGCGCGCGGGCATCAGCAGGTCTGGCGCGACTACCGGAAGGACGTGGTCAAGTCGCGCGTCCTCACGGTGGGGCAGAAGATCGAGTCGATCCTGTTCCTGCTCGTCTTCCACGTACCGATCGTCGCCGCGGCCGGCATCGTCGTTCTCGTCCTGTGGCTCGCCGGTCTCGTCCACCCAATCGACCCGCTCGACGTCTACGTTCTCTGGGCGCTGCTCTTCCTCGGGCCGCTCTCGGAGCTCGGGAGTGGCTTGCTCATCTCCCAGTCGGACCGGTGGTCGGCCTTCGCGATCGCGCTCTTCCTGCCGCTCTATCTCGTCTCGTCCGCGCTCTGCACCAAGGCGTGGCTCGACGCGCTGCTTGGCCGGAGCTACACCTGGCGGAAGACGGCGCGCGCCGTCTCGGTGGCGACGCCATGAGCTACCGCGCCACGGTCTACCTTCGCGTTGCCGCGATCATCGGGCTCGTGATCGGCGGCTTCGTGGTGCTCGAGGCGCCGTTCCGCAAATTCGAGGCGCACATGTCGGTCGTGCTGCTGGAACACCTCGGCGCACACAACGAGGTCAGCCAGCTGATCGGGAGCAGCGAGATCGCCGTCTTCCCGGCGCACCAGCAGGCGTTCATCGCCATCGTCACGCCGTCGTGCTCGTCGCTCGCGGCGATGCTCGCCGTCCTCACACTCGGCGCCGTCGCGCCGCACCCCCGCCGGGCGCGGAAGTACACGGCGCTGCTCATCGCCTCGTGCATCGTCGTGATCGGGAATATCCTCCGGATCGCGTCCGCGCTGGCGGTCGGCCTCGTCGACGGCCGCGCCAGCCTCGTGCTCTTCCACGACTGGGTCGGCGGGATCTTCACGTTCATCTACATCCTCGGCGCGTACATTCTCTTCCTGTTCATGCTCCTGCCGCACGAGCGGCCGGCGCCTCTCCCCCCGAGCCGTGTCGCGGTCTGAGCTCTCCATCATCGTCGCGGGCGCCATTCTCCTGGTGCTCGGGCTGGCCTGGGCGCGGTACTCGGCGCGCCGCCGCACCTCCGCCGAGGGCCTGAGGGCGGCCCTCCACGCTCCCGAGGCGAATGAGCGGATCGCCGGCCTGATGCTGGCCGCGTCCGACGGGATCAGCAAGAACGCGCCGTGGCTCCTCACCGTCGCCCGCAGTGACGACGATCCGACCGTTCTCGATGCGCTCGCGCGCATCGTCGCCCAGCACCAGTGGGAGCCGGCGACCCGGCCCGAGGCGATCGAGCTGCGGCTCTGGGCGCGGGAGTATCTCGCCGGCGGCCGCGTAGCGGCGTCGGCTCCGCCTGCCGTCTCGTCGGAGTGGTCTGCCCTGGCCCCGCCCGAGCCCCAATTGGAACCGCAGCCCGAACCGCCCGCGCCGGTCGTCGAGGAGCCGCCGCCTTCGCAGACTCCGGCTAGGCCGTCGACCCCCGCCGAGCCCGCCGAGCTGCTCGCTCGGGCCGCTTCGCCACTCGCGCCGTTCGTTCCTTCCGTCGCGCCGCCGCTGCCGCCGCTGACGACTCCGCTCGCTCCGCCAATGGTGACCCCGCCGATGATGGCTCCCCCGCTGGTGGGCGGGCCGCAGCATCCGGTCGGGGCGCTGCCGCCGCAGCCGCCGCAGTTCGTGCCGCAGCTGCCCACGCCGCCGGAGCTCGGCGGCTTCCCGACCGTCCTCGTGACCGGAGCGGGAGGAGCGGCCGGCGTTTGCGTCATCCGCGCGCTCAAGGCGCAGGGAGTGCGCGTCGTCGCCGCCGACCCGGACGACACGGCCGTCGGGCTCCAACTCGCGGACGCAGCCGGGCTCATCCCGCTCGCGGACGACGGCAACTTCATCACAGCCGTCTGCGAGCTCGCGTACGCGCACGGGGCACGAGCGCTGATCAGCACCGTCGCCGAGGAGCTTCCCGTGCTCGCGGAGGGATCCTCCGCGCTCGCCGCCGTCGGCCTCGCCGCCTGGCTCCCGAATCCGAATGCGGTGCGGACGTGTCTCGACAAGTGGGCGTTCGCGAAGGCCGTGGCCGGCGCCGGGATCCCGCATCCGCCCACCAACGAGGGGCGCGCCGACGGTGTTCCCGGCCCGTGGATCGTCAAGCCGCGCTTCGGGCGCGGCTCGCGCGACGTCTATCCGATCAACGATCCCGCCGATCTCGCCTGGGCGATCGGCCACACGCCGCTCCCCGTCGTTCAGACCAGGCTCGAAGGGTTGGAGTTCACGATCGACGCGCTCGTCGATCGCGGCGGCTCGCTGGCGGGAGCCGTGCCGCGGTGGCGCCTCGAGACGAAGGCGGGGATCTCGACGAAGGGACGGACGTTCGAGGATCCGCAGCTCATCACGCAGACGCAGACGCTCGTCTCCGCGCTCGGGCTCGACGGCCCGCTCAACGTGCAGGGCTTCATGCTCTCGTCGAGCGGGCTCTATTGCTTCACCGAGATCAACCCGCGCTTCTCGGGCGGTCTCTCGCTCTCGCTCGCGGCCGGCGCGGATCTCGTTGGCGAGTACCTCCGCGGGATCCTCGGACAGCCGGTTCGCCGCGAGCGGCTCACGTACCAGGCCGGCGTGACGATGAAGCGCTTCTACGACGAGGTGATCCTCCGGTGAAAGTGCTCGTCCCCTTCGGCACGCGTCCGGAGGCGATCAAGCTCGCACCGGTCGTGCGCGCGCTCGAGGCGCGCGGCATCGAGGTGCGCACGGTCGCGACCGGGCAGCACTTCGACCCGAACATGGCGGCGTCGATCTGGGAGGAGGTCGGTTTGCGGGTCGACGACGGCTGGGACCTCCCGGCGGGCGCGGCGGAGCGGGCCGGCGCGATCCTCACGCACGCGCTCGGCGAGCTCGAGTCGCCGCCCGATCTCGTCCTCGTGCTCGGCGACACCCAGACCGTCCCCGCCTTCTGCCTCGCCGCCCGCACGCACCGGATCCCGGTCGCCCACATCGAGGCCGGCCTCCGCTCCTTCAACGAGACCTCGCTGGAGGAAGTGAACCGCCGGGTCGCCGCCGCGACCGCGTCGTTCCACCTCGTCCCGACCGCCCTCGCCGCGGACTATCTCCTCGCGGAGGGAGTCGCGCCGGAGCGGATCCGCGTCGTCGGGAACCCCGTCATCGACGCGATCGTCGCGACCGGCATCGAGGCGGTGCCGCCCGCGAACCGCGAGGGCGTCCTCTTCACCGCGCACCGGGCCACGAACGTCGACGACCCCGAGCGGCTCGAGCGCATCGTGGAGCTGCTGCTCGCGCTCGCCGCCGCGGCCGGCCCCGTCGTCTTCCCCGTCCACCCGCGCACACGCGCGCGACTCATCGACGCTGGCGCGGTGGAGCGCCTCGCCGTCGAGGGGATCGAGCTCACCGAGCCGCTCCTGTACCTGCAGCTTCTCGAGCGCCTCGCCTCGAGCCGCCTCGTCGTCACCGACTCCGGCGGCTTGCAGGAGGAGGCGTCGTGGTTCGGTGTCCCGAGCGTCGTCCTGCGGCACTCGACCCCGCGCTGGGAAGCCGTCCTCTCGGGCGCCGCGCGACTCGTCGGGCTCGACGTCGAGCATGCGATGGAGGCGGCGCGCCAGCTCTCCTCGCCGGAGGAACAGGAGCGCATCGCGGCGCTGCCCTGCCCGTTCGGCGACGGTTACGCCGGCGAGAAGATCGCCGAGGCGATCCTCGACCCCGAAGTTGCGCCGCTCCTGCGCGTGCAGGAGCACGACTACGTCGGCCACACCCCGCCCGGCGGTCTCGAGGCCGTCCTCTTCGATCTCGACGACACGCTCTATTCGCAGGAGGCGTGGCTCGAAGACGCGTGGGAGGCCGTCGCGGAAGTCGTCGCGTCGATCTGGTCGATCGACCGCGATGCATTCCATGACGCGCTCTCGCGCGCGGCCGCCGACGGATCGGCGCAGGGCGGGATCATCGACCGGGCCTTGGCAGAGATCGGCGCCGTGGACGTCCCGTCCTCATGGCGGATCGCGACGTTCCGAGCCTTCAAGCCGTCGAAGCTCGACCCGTATCCCGGCGTCCGTGAGGCGCTGGAGGAGCTGCGGCGCATAGTTCCGATCGGGCTCGTCACCGACGGCGACCCGCAGTTGCAGGAGTCCAAGCTCCTCGCGCTCGGGCTCCAGGACGCATTCGACACGGTGGTCTTCTCCGACGAGCTCGGGCCGCTCGCCCGCAAGCCGAGCCCGGAGCCGTTCCGGCTGGCGCTCGCCGCTTTGCACGTCGAGCCGCGCCATGCCGTGTACGTCGGGGACAACCCGCACAAGGATGTGATGGGAGCGATGGCGGCGGGAATGGCCGTCGTGCGCGTGGTCACCGGCGAATACGCGAACGTGCCGGACCATCTTCCCTCCTGGCGCCGCGCGAGGGATGTGGTCGAGGCAATCGAATTAGTACGTCCGATGATCTCTATTCGCCGCACCAGGCTCGAGGCGCCGGTCGAGGTCGACGCATGAGCTGGATCATGCAGTCGGCGCTCGATCGCGTGGCCGGGATTGCCGTCAACTACGGCCGGGACGACCCGGCCCTCGACGTCTTCCTCGCGTTCGTCGGCGCCCTCGATCCGCCGCCCGAGGCGATCACTCTCAAGCCCGCGGCGCAGCGAATCGGGAAGCTGCGGCTCGCGCAGGTGCTCGATCATCCGGGCGAGCTCCGGCTCGGCGCGTGCCGCCTGCTTTCGGCGGTCGATGCCGCGCCTGCGCGGCCGGTGCTAGCTCAGCGCGGCGCTGAACCCGCCGGACTCGAGGACGATCAACTGTCCGGCGTCCCCAGTGGTGAAGGGCCAGGCGAAGTTGGCCTTCTGGGCGGCGCCGCCGATCGAGCTCGCGGCGGTGTTGGCGGTGCTGGTCTGTCCGACCCGCTGGAAGGCCCAGCCGGCGACGGCCCAGTAGTTGTCGTCCCCGGTAGCCCAGGTGGAGGTCTGGACGGAGGCGAAGCGGCTGACGATGGTGCGGGCCTTGCTTCCGGTCACGAGGCCGAAGGCGACGGGCCAAAGCTGTTCCAGGGCGTCGGGGTAGAGGGTGGTCCAAGTGGTGGGCTGCCGGTAGCCGTCACCGTGGAGCGCCCAGTCGTAGGCACCGGTCGACGGATCCCAGAGCTCTTCGAAGCCCTGCTGCAGGCGATCCGCGTCGCCCTGAGCCTCATCGCTTAGGCTCGTCTCGCCGAGCGCGGTGGCGAGCGTGGCTGCGGCGCGGAGCCCGGCGTAGGTCTCTGCCTCGTCCATCGCGTACTTGACGTGCCAGTCCGGCTTGGCCCACGTGAGGCCGTCGGTGTCCTGCGTGGACTCGATCGCGTGGACGGCATCGGCGATACCTGGAGCGATCGCGGCGAGCTTGTCGCGATCCTGGTTGACCTGCCAGGTGGCCTGCGCGGCGACGAGGAACATGCCGGCGTAGGCGTCGGTGGAGTCCTCGGTGCCGGTGGAGGTGGCGACGCCGTTGGTGATCGAGAAGTCCGTGACGTACTCGTTGGAGCGCTCCTGCGTCGCATACCAGTTGAGCCAGCGCCAGGCGGCGGTGAGATACGTTCCGTCGCCGGTGACGGCCGCGGCGCGGGCGAGGCCTAGCACCGCGTAGCCGGCTCCGTACGGTGAACCCTGCGCCTGGTCGATGTAGTTGGCGATGGCGCCGTTGGAGAGCTGCGCCTGGAGGATCCAGTTCGCGTCGGTGCGAACCGTCAAGACCTCGGCGGTCGGGGTCCGGCTCGGAGCCGTCCGCTTCGTGGCCGCGGCGGGCGCACTGCCGGTGTGCATCTTGACGCCCTGCTGGCCGTTGGTGTTGACCGCGTTCGACGGATCGGCCGTGGCGAGCGCGACAGCGCTGAGTGCTGCGAGCGTGATGATCCCGAGGACGAGGATCCTTTTGAAGGTCCGTGCCATGCAGGTTTCCTCGGCACCTGCGGAGCGGCCGATAACGAACTACGGCCTTCGTTCGAGGGACTAAAGGTCGAGATCCCCCCGTCCTCGTTCGAGGGATGCGTTGGGCGCTAGTCGACGGCGAGCTGTCGCCGGAGCGGCGTGACCCGGACGGGTCCGACGGGCCGCTGCGGGATGTCCCACACGAGCCGAACGACTGCGAACGCCTCGGCGTTGCCGTGCGGGAGCCGGGCCTCGAAGCCGCGATAGCGGGCCTCGGCGAGCTGTGCCTCGACGTCGACGAGCTGGTTCGCCTGAACTTGGGTGGCGTGCGCCTCGAGCGCGGCGATCTTCCGGTCGAGCGTCTCGCCGATGTCGACGTAGAGGGACGGGCGGAACTCGAGAGAGGACGGCGCTTCGTACAGCAGGATCCGGCTCACGCGCCGCGCCGCCGCGAGCGTCGCGAGGTGAACTGCACGGTGGTCCTGGTGCGAGTCAGTTCCCCAGTGCGTGTAGACGACGTCGGGCTGGATCTGCTCGATGACCGAGTCGATGAGCTCGACCGTGTCCTTGCCGTCGGGAATCCGGCCGTCTTCGAAGTCGCCCCAGAACACCCGCGACGCGCCGAGGAGGTTTGCTCCCACCTCGGCCTCGTCGACCCGCAGGCCGGCCGCATGGGGCCGCCCGCTGCCGTCGGTGAGGATGAGCAGGGAGACGTCGTCGCCACGAGCCGCATGAACGATCAGCGAGCCGCCGCAGCCGAGCTCGACATCGTCTGGGTGGGCGCCGATCGCGAGAACTTTCATGCCATCGTCGGTGTCCGCCGCAGAGGTCACCCGCCGGATATCGGCACTCGATCGAGGGATCTTTAGAGGCAACGTTCTGGCGGTATCGGCGGGCTAGGCTCGCAGGATGTTGCCGCCCCGGCTGGAGCTCTCGCGGTCGCAGATCCTCGCCTTTCGCCGCCGGGTCGGGGCGCTCGAGGAGCGGCTGCCGGCCGGCGCCGCCTCGCTCCGGCAGGCAGCCTGGGCGGGACTCCAGGACAGCATGCCGCGCGCGGCGCTGCTCTCCATTCATGCGCGCGTCGAGGGGGCGCACCCGCTCAGCTGGGAGGATCCGGCGCTTGTCCAGGTCTGGGGGCCGCGCTTCAGCACGTACGCCGTGCCCGCGCAGGATCACGCGATCTTCACGCTCGGTCGCCACCCGGACGAGCCGGGGCGGCGGGAGCGGGCGGAGTCGCTCGCGGCGCGCGTCGACGCGTTCCTGGCCGGCCGCCGGCTCGCCGACAGCGAGGTGCAGCGCGGGCTTGGGATCGGCAACGCGTTGCGATCCGCGACGACGACGGGCCGTGTCCTGATCCGCTGGGAGGGCGCGCGAGCGCCAACCGTGTGGACGGTGCCGACGCCCGGAACCGACCCGCTCGACGCCCGCCGTGAGCTCGCTCGCCGTTACCTCCACGTGTTCGGCCCCGGGACGCCGGCATCGTTCGCCACGTGGGCCGGAATCCGCGGGCCCGGAGGGCGCAAGGTCTTCGACGATCTCGACTTGACGCCGGTCGGGACGCCGATCGGGGACTCTTGGATCCTCAGCAGCGACGAGCGCCTGATGCGCGCGCCGGCCGCACCGCCGACTGCGGTGCGGTTCCTCCCGAGCGGCGACGCGTACTGGCTGCTCCACGACGCCGCGCACCGCGAGCTGCTGGTGCCCGATCCGCGGGAACGCGCGGCGCTCTGGACGCCGCGCGTCTGGCCGGGCGCTCTCCTCGTCGCCGGCGAGCTCGCCGGGACGTGGCGGCGTGCGCAGGGCAACCTGTCGATAGAGCCGTGGCGCCGCCTCTCGAAGGCCGAGCGCGCCACGGTCGAAGCCGAGGCGGCGTCGCTCCCGCTGCCCGGGCTCGCCGCGCCCGTCGCCGTACGCTGGCTCACGGGATAGGGTCGGCGGGTGAGTCTCGTCCTCTACTGGCGGTCGGGCACCGCGTCGATGGCGCCGCACGCCGCGCTTGCCGAGATCGGTGTCGACTACCGCCTCGTCGAGATCGGGCGCAACGAGGCGCAGGGGGATGAGAGCTACCGCGCGCTGAACCCGCTCGGCGTCGTCCCGACGCTCGTCGACGAGGAGAGCGGCCTCGTGCTCACCGAGTCCGCCGCGATCCTCCTCTACCTCGGCGACCGCTTCCCCGAGGCGCAGCTCGTGCCGGCCGACCGCGCCGACTACTACCGCTGGCTCGTCTTCCTCACGAACACGGTGCAGACCGCGATGCTGCGCTGGTTCTATCCCGAGCGCTACGGGGAGGGCGACGCCGTGACGGCCGCCGCTGCGCGCGATGCCGGCGAGGCGTTCGACGTGCTCGACAGCGCTCTCGAGGGGAGGACGTGGCTCGCCGCCGAGCACCGCACGGGCGCCGACCTGTTCCTCTTCATGGTCACACGGTGGGCGCGCCGGCTCGAGCATCCCGCCTGGGATCGCCCGAACCTGCGGCTCCACTTCCTCGCCGCGCTCGAGCTCCCGGGAGTGCACCGCATGCTCGACGAGCAAGGCCTTGACACTCCCGAGTGGGCTTCGCCGGACTCCGCGTAGCGAACGGACCGTAGAAATGCCGAAGCCCGCAAACCGCTTGCGCAGTCCACAGGCTTCGACTCGACGACTCTTTCATACTTCGCCGAGCCATGTCAAGCCCCAAACGAGAGGAATCGATGAGCGAGAAGTTCTCGGCCGAGGAGAGAGCTGCGATGCGCGCGCGCGCGAAGGAGCTGAAGGAGACCGAAGACGGCGAGAAGGCCATCAAGGCCGCCTTCGCCAAGATGACGCCTGCCGACCGCGCGCTCGGCAAGAAGATCGACGAGCTCGTCCGGAAGGCGGCGCCCGACCTGACGCCGAAGACGTGGTACGGGATGCCGGCCTACGCGAACAAGGACGGCAAGGCAGTCTGCTACTTCAAGAACGCCGGGAAGTTCAAGATGCGCTACTCGGAGCTCGGCTTCAACGAGAGCGCGAAACTCGACGCCGGAGCGATGTGGCCGATCGTCTACGCGCTCACGAAGCTGTCGAAGGCCGACGAGGCGAAGGTCACGAAGCTCGTGAAGCAGGCCATGAAGTAGCTACGAGGGATTGGCGGCACCCTGCTTGCTGCGGGGGGTTGCTGGGCGCCGCGAGGCAAGGAACTGTCCATCCCGTGCATCATCTCGCGCCGGGATAGCGTGCGCCACATGCCGGTCTCCTTCTGGATGGAGCAACTCGGGCCGGAGCCCGAGCGGCCGGCGCTCGAAGGCTCTGTCGAGGCGGATGTCTGCATCGTCGGCGCCGGCTACACCGGCTTGTGGACTGCGCTCGAGTTGCGGCGCGCCGACCCCTCCCTGCGGGTCGTGGTCGTCGAGAAAGAGACAGTCGGGTTCGGCGCGTCGGGCCGCAACGGCGGCTGGGTGCTCGGCGCGCTCGTCGGCTCACGCGCAGGCTGGATTGCACGCGGCGGAGTGGAGGGTGCCGCGGCGTTGGAGCGGGCGATCCAGGCGACCGTCGACGAGATCGGCCGGCGCGTCGCCGAGGAGGGGATCGAATGCGACTACGTCCGAGGAGGGACGCTGACGGTGGCACAGAGCACCGTCGAGCTCGAGCGGCTCCGCGCCCAGCGAGGCGAGGAGCTCCTCCTCGACGCCGGCGAACTCGCCGCGCGCGTCCGGGTGAAAGGCGCCCTCGGCGCGCTCTTCAGCCCGTACTGCGCGCGCGTACAGCCGGCGAAGCTCGTGCGCGGCCTCGCGGCGGCGGCCGAGCGCGCAGGCGCGAAGATCTACGAGCGATCGCCGGTGGTGGCGCTCGAGCCCGGCCGCGTCCGTACGCCGTCGGGAGAGGTGCACGCCCGCTGGATCGTGTGCGCGACGGAGGCGTACACCGCCGACCTTCCCGGCCTGCGCCGCCTGCTCGCGCCGGTGACGAGCGCGATGATCGCGACGGAGCCGCTCCCCGATTCGGTCTGGGCCGAGCTGGGCTGGGACGGCTGCGAGACGATGCTCGACGGCCGCAACCTCTACACGTATCTGCAGCGGACGGCGGACGGCCGGATCGCGCTTGGCGGCCGCGGTGTTCCGTACGTCTTTGGCTCGGGGACGGCGCGTGAGGAGCCGCCGCCCGCGTCCGTCGTCGTGCATTTGCGCGAGCGTGTGCGCGATCTCTTCGGGATCGACGCCCGTGTCGCGGCGGCCTGGCAGGGAGTGCTCGGCGTCAGCCGTACGTGGCGGCCGGCGGTCGGCGTCGACCGGTTGCGCGGTTTTGCCTGGGCGGGCGGCTATGCGGGTGACGGCGTTGCCGCCTCTAACCTCGCGGCGCGAACCCTCCGCGACCTGATCCTCCAACGCGACACAGAGCTCACGTCGCTTCCCTGGGTCGGCCCGCTCGAGCGCTCGTGGGAGCCGGAGCCGCTCCGCTACCTCGGCATCCACGCGGTGCACAAGCTGCTCGGGGCGGCGGATCGGCGCGAGTCACGCACCGGCCGGCCGTCGGTGTTCGCCCGGGTCGCCGGCACGATTTCCGGCCGCGGGCACTAGCTAGAGTCGGCCTCGCGGGTCAGCCGCTGACGATCCGGTCGAGCCGCACGTCCCACGGCTCGACGGGGAGGCCGTCCTCGACGAGCGACCACGCGTATGCGATGCCGATCTTCTGCGCCTGCGGCTGCCGCGCGAGGAACCGGTCGTACCAGCCGCCGCCGAGTCCGAGCCGGTTGTTGTCGCGGTCGAAGCCGAGCATCGGGACGACGATCAGGTCGAACGTCGTCTCCGGGAACGGCTGGTCTTTCCGCAGCGAAGGCTGTGCGATCTCGATCGCCGGCCACTTGGCCTCGATCCAGGCGACGAGCTCGCTCGTGTCGAGCTCGCCCCACTCGGCGATCGAGCGGTAGACGTGGAGGGAGCGGATCGACGCCCAGTCGACGCTGCGGCGCAGCTCCTCCGCCACCACACGGCTCGCGGCGGCGACCTCCTCCGCGCTCAGCGCGCTGCGGCGAGCCTCGAACGTGCGACGCAGTTCTTTCTTCGTCACCCGCTGAACCATAGATTTCACGGATGGCCATGAAACACGCAAGGCTGACGACACCGCTCGTGCGGGATGGCGGAGAGCTGCGGCCGGCTAGCTGGGACGAGGCGCTCGACCGCGCCGCCGCCGGGTTCCGCAGCGCCCTCGACGAAGGCGCCCTGACCGGCGTCTTCTCCTGCTCGAAGGCGACGAACGAGCTGAACTTCGCAACGCAGAAGTTCGCGCGCGTCGCCCTCGGCACGAACAACGTCGACAGCTGCAACCGAACCTGACACGCCCCTAGCGTCGTCGGTCTGGCGACGGTGTTCGGAGCGGGTGGAGGAACGAGCTCCTACGAGGAGACTCGAGCCGCGGACCTGATCGTCCTCTGGGGATCGAACGCGCGCGAGGCGCATCCGATTTTCTTCCACCACGTCCTCAAGGCCGTGCACAGAGGCGCGCAGCTGATCGTCGTCGACCCGCGCCGCACGCCGTCGGCGCAGTGGGCCGATCTCTGGCTGGGGCTCGACGTCGGCACCGACATTCCGCTCGCGAACGCCGTCGGACGGGAGATCATCGCGGCCGGCTATCACGACGAGGAGTTCATCGCCCGCGCGACGTCCGGCTTCGACGCCTATCGCGCCTCGGTCGAGCCGTGGACGCTCGAGGAGGCGGAGCGCGTCACCGGCGTCCCGGCCGAGGCGATCCGCGAGCTCGCGCACGCCTACGGAGAGGCCGAGCGTGTGCAGCTCTGCTGGACGCTCGGGATCACGGAGCACCACAACGCCGTCGACAACGTCTTTGCATTGATCAATCTCGCGCTGCTGACCGGCAAGGTCGGCAAGTGGGGCTCGGGCCTCCAGCCGCTGCGCGGCCAGAACAACGTGCAGGGTGGCGGAGACATGGGCGCGATCCCCAACAAGCTGCCGGGCTTCCAGGATCTCGGTGACGACGCGTCCCGCGCGAAGTTCGAGACCGCGTGGGGTACGACGATCTCGCCGCAGCCGGGCCTTCATCTGACCGAGATGTTCGAGGCGATGGAGCACGGCGATCTGCGCGCGGTCTACGTCGTCGGCGAGAACCCCGCGCAGGGCGAGGCGGACCAGCAGCGCGCCGAGCGGCTCCTCTCCGGCCTCGACCATCTCGTCGTCCAGGACCTCTTCCTCACCCGGACCGCCGAGCTCGCCGACGTCGTGCTTCCCGCCGCTGCGACGCTCGGCGAGGCGGAGGGGACGGTCACCTCGAGCGAGCGGCGCGTGCAGCGCGTCCGCAAGGCGGTCGAGCCTCCGGAGGGCGCCCGCGACGACGTCGAGATCGTCTACGAGCTCGCGCGCAGGCTGGGCCACGACCTCGGCTCGCCGCGCGCCGAGGACATCTGGGAGGAGGTGCGCTCGCTCTCGCCGATGCATGCGGGGAATGAGCTACGCGCGGCTCGAGGAGCTGGGCGGGATCCAGTGGCCCTGCCTGGACGAGGGCGACCCCGGCGCGCTCTTCCTCCACGGCCGGCTCTGGGACGACGTCGTCGAGGAGGGCGCGCCGTTCATGCCGGTCGAGCACGATCCGCCTGTCGACCGGCTCGACGACGACTTCCCGCTCCGGCTGACGACCGGGCGGAGGCTCGAATCGTTCAACACCGGCGTTCAGTCGGGCGGCTACGACTCGCCGCTCCACGTCGGCGGCGAGGCGATCCTGCTCGCGCCCGAGGACGGCGAGCGTTATGGCGTTGCCGACGGCGCGTGGGTTCGGATCGTCTCGCGGCGCGGCTCGGTCGAGGCGCCCGCGCGCTATGACGCGGCGCTGCGGCCCGGCCTCGCGTTCATGAACCTCCACTTCCCCGACCTTGTGGCGACGAACGTCCTGACGATCGACGCGACCGATCCGCAGTCGGGTACGGCCGAGTTCAAGGCGACGGCGATCCGGCTGGAGGCGCTCTAGTGGATCTGAAGCTCCTCGACGCCGAGCCGACGGAGGCCGAGCAGGAGGCGATCGACGCCGTCGTCGGCGCGGAGCCGGTCGCCGGGAACCGGATGGCGCGCCGCGACCGCAACCGCCGTCATCTGCTCTTGCCGGCGCTGCGGGCCGCGCAGCGCCGGGTCGGGTGGGTGACGCCGGGCGCGCTCGGCTACGCGTCACGCCGCCTCGACGTGCCACCCGCCGAGGCGTACGGCGTCGCGACCTTCTACGCGTTGCTCTCGCTCGAGGAGCGTCCGCCGGAGGTTCTCCACGTCTGCACCGATCTCGCCTGTGCGCTCGCCGGCGCCGAGGTCCCCGAGGGCGCGATCGCCTCGCCGTGCCTCGGCCTTTGCGAGCTCGCGCCTGCGTCGCTCCGCACGGTCGCGGGCGAGGAGCCGCGCGAGATCCAGCTCCCCGAGACCCGCGTCCCCGTTCACGGCGACCGGCTCCTGAAGCGGATCGTGGCCGGAGAGCCGTACGGCGAGTTCGTCGCGCTCGCACGAGCCCGCGCAATCGGGCCGGAGGCGGTGATCGAGCTCGTCAAGGACTCGAAGCTGCTCGGCCGCGGCGGCGCCGCCTTCCCGACCGGCGCGAAGTGGGAGGCCGTCGCGCGCCAGCCCGAGCTGCCGCATTACCTCGTCTGCAACGGCGACGAGTCCGAGCCCGGCACCTTCAAGGATCGCGTGATCATGGAGCAGGATCCGTTCGCGCTCGTCGAAGGGATGGCGATCGCGATGTTCGCGACCGGCTGTGCGAAGGGCTACCTCTACATTCGCGCCGAATACCCGCTCGCGCACGCGCGGATGCAGGAGGCAATCGATGCGAGCGGCGTCGAGATCGAGCTGCGGATCGGCGCCGGCGCGTATGTCTGCGGCGAGGAGACCGCGCTCTTCCAGTCGATCGAGGGCTACCGCGGCGAGCCGCGCAACAAGCCGCCGTTCCCGGTCGAGGTCGGTCTCTACGGCAAGCCGACCGTTGTCAACAACGTCGAGACGCTCGTCAACGTCCCGCACATCGTCCTCGGGGACACGCGCGAAACGCGGCTCTTCTGCGTCTCGGGCCACGTCGCGCGGCCGGGCCTCTACGAGCTCGAGCTCGGCACACCGCTGAGCGCTCTGTTGGAGCTCGCCGGTGCCGAGCCGCCCAAGGCGGTCCTGCTCGGCGGCGCCGCGGGCACGTTCCTCCGGCCCGACCAGCTCGACGTGCCGCTCTCCTTCGAAGGGACGCGCGACGCGGGCGCGACGCTCGGCTCGGGCGTCGTGATGGTCTTCGGCGGGAGCGCCGATCTCGTCGCCGCGGTCCTGCGGATCGCCGAGTTCTTCCGCGACGAGTCGTGCGGCCAGTGCGTCCCGTGCCGGATCGGCACCGTCCGCCAGGAGGAAGCGCTGCACCGGCTCGCGTCGGGCAGGGCGGACGGAGACGAGCTCGTTGTCCTCGCCGACCTGACGCAGGTGATGCGCGACGCGTCGATCTGCGGACTCGGCCAGACCGCGGCCAGCGCCGTCGACTCCGCAATCCGCAACCTCGGAGTCTTCGCGTGAAGATCACGATCGACGGAGTGGCGGTCGAGGTCGCGGAGGGCTCGACGATCCTCGACGCGGCGCGCGCGATGGGAGTCGACACGCCGACGCTCTGTTACGGCGACACGCTGACCCCGGTCAACGTCTGCCGGGTGTGCGTCGTGGAGCTCGAGGGCGCGCGAACGCTCGTGCCCGCTTGCTCGCGCAAGGTCGAGGACGGGATGGTCGTCCACACCGACTCCGAGCGTGTGCGCACGAGCCGCCGCCTTGTGCTGGAGCTGCTCGGCTCGGCGACCGACCTCTCCACCGCGCCCGAGGCACTCGCGTACAGCGAGCGCTACGCCGCGCAGCCTGCGCGGTTCGGCACCGACACGCAGACCGTCGCGCAGCCGGTCAAGGTGGACAACGACCTCTACGTGCGCGACTACTCCAAGTGCATCCTCTGTTACAAGTGCGTCGAGGCCTGCGGGGTCGACCACCAGAACACGTTCGCGATCGCGGTCGCCGGACGCGGCTTCGAGGCGCGAATCTCCACCGAGTTCGACGTGTCGCTGCCTGAGTCGGCGTGCGTCTACTGCGGGAACTGCATCGCCGTCTGCCCGACCGGCGCGCTCATGGCCACGAGCGAGCATGAGCTGCGCGCCGCGGGCGAGTGGCGGGAGGAGGAGCAAACCGAAACCGACACGATCTGCCCCTACTGCGGCGTCGGCTGCAACCTCACCCTCCACACGCAGGACGGCGAGATCGTCAAGGTCAGCTCCCCCGATGACCACGACGTGACGCGCGGCAACCTCTGCATCAAGGGTCGCTTCGGCTATCGCTACGTGAAGCCGCGCTAGGCGGACGCTGCCTCACCCGTCCGCTGTCTCCGCCACGCGTAGCGGGTGAGATGCGCTCCAAGCCCGAGCAGGATCAGGGCGTTCACGGGGTGGAACATCCCGACGACCCAGTGGTTGAAGCCCACGGTCGCGAGGATCCCCTGGACGAACGCGAGCACCGCGAGGACGATCCAGCTCACGAGCAGCCGCCGCTTCGGCCAGGCGAGGAGCACGAGGATGAGAATCAGTCCGGCGCCGAAGTCCGAGAGGATGAACCCGAGCCCGCGATGCGCGTCGAGGCTCTTGGCGTTGTCGATCGTCGCGCCGTGCTTCATGTCGAACAGGCCGTAGCCGACCAGGAAGAACTGCACGATCACGCCGACCACGAAGAGCGACGTCACGTACCGCAACGCCACCCACGCTCCGTTCCGCACTGCAGCCATCGTCCGACTCCTCTCTCGTTTACGCCAGCGGGAGAAGAGGCTAGAGCGGCGCCGTTCCGGGATCGTTACGAACCCAGACCGTGACGTGGGCCGGCTCGAGGGAGCGGGCGGCGACCGAGGAGAGCTCGGCGAGGACGGTGTCGACGTCGATCGCGTCGCGGAGGCGGGCGCCGAACGCTGCGACGGTCGCTTCCGCGTCGTAGCGGCCTCGGTTGAAGCGCCGGTCGACGAGGCGTTGCACTCTGAGACGGAGCGGGTTGAAGAGTGCCGCGGCCGCGAGGGTGGACGCGGCCACCCCGACAGGCGAGGAGAACGGCAACACCCGGGTGGCGAAGACGACGATTCCGACGAACACCCCCGCCAGTAGCCCGGTGATGATCAGGTACGAGAGCGTGCGGCTGATCAGTCGGTCGACCTCGTACAGCCGGTACTTCAAGATCCCGACTCCGAAGCTGAGCGGAAGCGCGATCACGCCGACGATCAAGCCGACCCCTCCGATGACATGCAGGACCGTCGACGACGTAGCGCTCAAGCCCGTTATGAGCATGAGGCCGGTGATCCCGAGCGCGCCGCCGCCGCTCAGCCACTTGAGCTGCTGGCGATAGTCGGCTGTCGAGCGCCGGTAGCTGAGCACGAGCCGGAGCACAAAGGCCAAGCACAACCCAAGGTAGAAGGAGACGACGAGAACGGTTAGCCACGTACCGCCCGGATTGCCGGTACTCGTCAGGCTCCCGTTCTTATCGACGGAGATGTGCTTGGTGATGCCGCTTGCGTCCGCCCACTCCTGCAATGCGACGAAGACGACGCAGAAGACGAGGTAGGCCCACAGAACGGTGCGCCACCCGCGCGAGAGGCGGCCGTCGGGGAAGAGCGCGACCGGCAGCGGCAAGAGGACCACAAGCCACATCCAGGCTCCGGGTGTCGAGAGGAAGACTGCGACATGGCCGAGCGGCAGCCCGTGGTGGCCGAGCCGATAGCGCAGCACCGCGTACGCCCCGGCGTCGTTCGAGAGCACGGCCAGGAACGGCAGCAAGAGCAGGATCGGGCCGATCGGATTGCTCGGCTGGTGCCGCGCGACGATCACCCCGACCATCGCCCAAGGCAGCAGGATGATGGAGACAAAGATGTCCCCGCCTCCTCCGCGCCCCTCCAGAAGCAAGACGACGGACGCAAGCAGCGACAAGACGAGTGCGGCTCCCAGCACAATCGCGGTCCGCTGCGGCAGCGGCCGCCGGACACGACCGGTGCTCACGGCCTGACCCAGACCGAGACGTGGGCGGGCTGGAGGGATCCGCCGGCGGCGGCTGCGAGCTCGCTGAGTACGGTCTCGGGGTCGACGGCGTCTCGCAGCCGTGCGCCGAAGGCCGCAACGGTTGCTTCGGCGTCGTAGCGGGCGCGGTTGAAGCGGCGATCGACGAGCCGCTGCAGGCGGTTGCGGAGGGGGCTGAACAGGGCTGCGGCGAGCGAGCGTCGAGGCGGCGACGCCGACCGGGGACGAGAACGGCAGCACGCGCGTCGTGAGCAGCACGAGTCCGACGAAGACCCCGACGAGCAGCCCGGTGAGCAGCGCGTAGGAGAGCGTGCGCGAGATCAGCCGGTCGATGTCGTACAGCCGGTAGCGCAGGATCCCGATCCCGATCGCGATCGGCAGCGCGATCAGTCCGAGGAAGCCCACTTTCCCGATCGCCGCGAGAACTCCGTGGTTGCCCGAGCCAATCGTGATCGCGAGGAAGAAGCCGACCACCGCGAATGAGCCGCCTGCCAGCAGCCACTTCAGCTGCTGGCGCAGGTCGCCGCGCGAGCGGCGATAGAGGACGACCTGGCGGATGACCCACGAGAGCGAGATCGCCAAGAAGAGGAGCACGACGACGGCGAAGGCGGCGTTGCCGCCGCTGTTGCCGCCGAGCTGCTTGAGCTCGCCGGAGGAGTCGATCCTGATCGTGCTGTCGGTGAAGGCGCCGAGGTCCGTGATCGTGAGGTGGACGACCAGCACGGCCATGAGCGCGATGTACACCCAGAGCGTCCAACGCCACCGTCGCGAGATCTTGCCCGTCGGGGAAGAAGAGGATCGGCAGAGGCAGGAGCACGAGCATCGACGCCCACCCCTGGGTCAGGAAGACGGCGAGCCGCGAGAGAGGAAGGCCGTGGTGGTCGATGTGGTAGGCGCGGACGGCGTAGAAGCCGGCGTCGGCGCCGCACGGTCGCAGTGACGGCGATCGCGAGCAGAAGCCAGCCGATCGGGTTCCGCGGCTGCCGGCTCGCGACGAGCGTGCCGACGGCCGCGAACGGGATCATCAGCAACGGCTGTCCGATCGCGCCGAAGGTGAGCTGGTGCGCGAGAGCCGACAGCGGGAAGCTCGCCACGAACAGCAGCGCCGCAACGGCGCCGAGCAGAAGCGCGAGCCGCGAGCCGGTCACGCCGTCTTCACCCAGACCGAGACGTGCGCGGGCTGGAGGGAGCCGCCGGCGGCCGCTGCGAGCTCGCTGAGCACGGTCTCGGGGTCGACGGCGTCTCGCAGCCGTGCGCCGAACGCTGCGACGGTCGCCTCGGCGTCGTAGCGGGCGCGGTTGAAGCGGCGGTCGACGAGCCGCTGCAGGCGGCTGCGCAGCGGGCTGAACAGCGCGGCGGCGAGCGAGCGTCGACGCGGCGACGCCGACGGGGGAGGAGAACGGCAGCACGCGCGTCGTCAGCAGCACGAGCCCGACGAAGACGCCGACGAGCAGCCCGGTCAGCAGCGCGTAGGAGAGCGTCCGCGAGATCAGCCGGTCGATGTCGTAGAGCCGGTACCGCAGGATCGCGAAGCCGACGCCGATCGGAGCGCGGCGATCCCGAAGCCGAGGACGATGGGTATGTCCCAGGCGCCGTTGCCGACCGGGAACGCCGGCTACGGAGACGATCGTGAGCCACGCCGAGCGAGCCGATCGTCAGCGCAGCCGCATAGGCGAGCAGCCACTTCAGCTGCTGGCGCCGCTCGCCGGTCGGAGCGCGGTGAGCACGGAGCGCGAGCCTGGCGAGTCGACGACGGCGATCAGACCGAGGACCGAGCAGGAACGAGAACGTCTGGAGGTCGCACCGAGCCACCGCAAGCCGCTGACGCCGGTAGCGATCGCCTGAGTCGCCGGAAGGCCGACTGCCCGTCCCGATGCGTGCCGGCATCGAGCAGCGTGGCCACGAACAGCAGCACGCCGAGCGCGACGGCCGCTCGAGCACCCGGCGCCAGCGCGCGCGACGGGAGCGCCCGCTCGGGGACAGGAGGAGATGCGAACAGCGCCAGCCCGGTCGGAAAGACCGGCCAGGGCGGCCGCAGTTCGACACCCGAGCAGCCCAGCGTCCGCCGTGGTCATCCGGACGCAAACAGGCTTAGCTCGTCGTAGAGCCCCGCGAAGCCTTGCACCGACATCACGACGCCGATCAGCAGGTAGATCCAGCCGATCGGGTTGCGCGGGCCGGCGCCGACGACGATCAGCAGCCGAGGAGGGAGAACGAGATGCCGAGCACTGGCCCCGCCGACTGAGCGTCGGAGACGCGAATGGATGTGCGCTCGGTCGAGCACATCCAGCAGGACACTTGCGCCCGAGGCGACGAGCGCGAGCGCGCACAGGACCGAGGGGAGCGAGCCGGGCGGGCGGGAGCGCCGCGGCTCACTGCTTGACCCAGACGCTGACGTGGGCGGGCTGGAGCGAGCCGCCGGCTGCGGCTGCGAGCTCGTCTGAGCACCGTCTCGGGGTCGACGGCGTCCCGCAGGCGCGATGCCGAACGCGGCGACGGTGGCTTCGGCGTCGTAGCGGGCGCGGTTGAAGCGGCGGTCGACGAGCCGCTGGAGGCGGTTGCGGAGCGGGCTGAAGAGGGCTGCGGCGAGCGAGCGTCGAGGCGGCGACGCCGACCGGGCGACGAGAACGGCAGCACGCGCGTCGTGAGCAGAACGAGCCCGACGAAGACACCGACGAGCAGCCCGGTCAGCAGCGCATACGAGAGCGTGCGCGAGATCAGCCGGTCGATGTCGTACAGCCGGTAGCGGAGGATCCCGATCCCGATCCCGATCGGAAGGCCGAGCAGCGCCGCCGTGCCGAAGTACCCCACGATCGCGAAGGCGCCGGAGCTGTTCTGTGCGGTCGTCGTGATGAGCGCGCCCGCGAGAGCGACCGCCGCTCCTGCCATCAACCACTTCAGCTGCGCGCGGCGGACCCCGGTCGCGCGGCGATAGCCGGGGATCTGGGCGGCGATCCACGCGACCCCAAGCCCGACGATGCCGAAGAAGAACACGTTCTGGTAGACGCCCCACCACGACCATGCTCCCGTCGCGTGATCCTCGAGCAGAAGGTTGCCGGTCGAGTCGACGTGCACCCTGCCCGTGGTGATCGCGTCGACGGCGATGCCGTACGCGGCCACGAGCCAGACCGCGCAACCCGCGCCGAAGCCGGCGAGCGCGAATCGCCAGCGCCCGGGCGGCATCTCGCCGTCCGGGAAGAGCAGGATCGACAGCGCGAGGAGCGCGATCCCCGGCGCCCATGAGGGTTGCAGGAGGACTGCGAGGTGCCCGAGCGGCAGGTTCCCATGATGATCGCGGTAGTCGAACACCGCATAGGTCGACGTAACGTCGTCGACGGCGAGGCAGAGCGCGCAGCCGAGCAGCACCCAGCCCATCGGGTTCCGAGGCTGCCGGCTGGCCACGATGAGGCCGACGATTCCGAACCCGGGGACGAGGACGACCGAACCGCCGTCGCCGGCGCTGAAGCGGTGATCGGCGACCGTGAACGCGACCGCGGCCAGCGTCAGCAGGATGATCACCACGCCGAGCACGCGAGCGGTCCGCGGCGTCGCCAGCCTCCGTCCCATGCGCGGGAATCTAGACCGGCGTCGTCCCGGGATCGTTACGGCGCGTAACGATCCCGTACCGCCGGACGGCGAAGATCGCACTCGTGGTCGTCAGCCACGAACGCGTGCGCAGGACCGCCGGCGTGGTCGTCCTCGGGCTGCTCGCCGCTGACATCGCGCTCAGCGTCGTCGCGCGCGATCCGTGGCCGACGGACGACGGGCTTGTCCTCGTCCTGATCGCTGCGTACGCCGTCGTCGGCTACGTCATCGCGCGGACGGAGCCGCGGAACCCGATCGGCTGGATCTTCCTCGCGCTCGCACTCACGGCCTGCTTCGACTACGTGGCCCGGCTGTACCTCGTCATCGACTACCGGCAGCACGGCGGGAGCCTGCCGCTCGGCTCGGCGGTGATCTTCTGGCGGGTCAGTTGGACGATCTTCCCGTTCCTGCTCACCTTCCCGGCGATCGTGCTCTTCCCGGACGGGCACCTCACGCCGCGCTGGCGGAAGGTCCTCCGCCTCTACGTCATCACGGCGTCTGTCTTCGTTGTGCTGCAGTGCGCCGGCCAGGTGGTGGAACCCGTCTCCGGCCTCCGGAACGTCGACATCCGGGGCGTCCTGATCAACACCGGCGGAGGGGTGGTGGCTGCCGTCGGCTTCTTCCTCGCGCCGCTGTTCCTCGCAGCTTGGGTCGGCTTCGTCTGGCACCAGATCGCCGCGTGGCGGTCGGCGTCGGGCGTTCGCCGGGCGCAGCTCAAGTGGCTGGCCACGGGCAGCGCGATCTGCGTCGTCTCCGCCGTCCTGGTCCTGATGGTCGGCGACGGTACCTCCACCGGCGATCGAGTCACGGCCGACGTTGCGATCATGGGGATCGGCGTCCTGCCCGTGGCGATCGGCGTGGCGATCCTCCGCTACCGCCTCTACGAGATCGACCGCCTCGTCAGCCGGACGCTCGCCTACGCGCTACTGACTGCCCTGCTCGTGGGGACGTTCGCCGGGATCGTGTTGCTGGCGACGCGCGTGCTGCCGTTCTCCTCGCCGGTGGCGGTCGCGGCCTCGACGCTCGCGGCGGCGGCGCTCTTCAACCCGTTACGCACTCGCGTGCAGCGGCTCGTCGACCGCCGCTTCAACCGGGCGCGCTACGACCGCGACACGCTCGTCGCCGCGTTCGGGGCGAAGCTCCGCGACGCCGTCGACTCGGAGACGGTTCTCGCCGAACTTGCCGGCGCGGCTGCGAACGCGGTCGAGCCGGTGCACGTGTCCGTCTGGGTTCCCTCCTAGCTCACCACTCGACGAGCTTCCAGATCTCGGGCTCGGTCGCAGCGTCCTCGCCGATCTCGGCGAAGATCGCGACGGCCGACTTCAGCCTCTCCATCGCCTCCTCGGGCCGGCCGAGCGCCTGGAGGAGGTCCGCCGCGTTGTTCTCGAGCGCAGCCTCGCGGTGCCGGTCGCCGACCGCGGCGCAAAGCGCGAGCGCCTCCTCGGTCAGCTCGCGGGCCCGGTCGAGCTCGCCTTCGGCGCGGAAGGCGAGCGCGAGGTTGTTGAGCGCGGCTGCGCGCGCGCCCGGATCGTCCTCCTCCGTCGCGAGCGCGAGGCTCTGCTCGAGCTGACTTCGCGCCTCGTCGTGCTCGCCCCGGTTCGTGGCCAGGACGCCGAGGATGTTGTGCGCCTGCGCGAGCGCGCGACGGTCGGCGGCCTGCTCCGCGAGGGACAGCGCCTCCTGCGCAAGCGTTTCGGCTTCGTCGTCGCGGCGCCGGCGGTGCGCGTTCAGGCTTCGATCGGCGACGATGCGCGCCGCGAGCGCCGGGGCCGGTTCGGACTGGAGCGCGTCCTCGAACGAGCGCTCCGCGAGTTCCCACTCACCGCGCCGCTCGTGGAGGAGCCCGATCCGGTGCTCCACGGCGGCGATCCGCTTCGGGCGCGGCGAGCGCCGCCGCCGCCTCGTAGCTGTCGAGCGCCGCGCCGTACTCGCCGGCGAGCGTCTCGAGGTCGCCGATCGCCTCGTGGAGTGCGGCCGGATTCCCGTCGCCGAGTGCGAGCGCCTCGCGAAACGCCGCGAGAGCCTCCGCGTTCGCGTAGAGGTCGCGGGCATGCTCGCCGGCCCGGCGGTACGCGGCGGCCGCCTCCGTGTCACGCCCCGCGAGCCGTAAGTGCTGCGCGACCGCGCCTGCGAGGGCTCCACCGGCGTCGCGTGCGTCGAGCGCCTCGGCGGCGCGCCCATGCAGCAGCCTCCGCCGGCCCGCGCTCGTCAGCTCGTATGCGACGCGCCGCGCCTGCTCGTGGCGGAACGCGAGCTCGCCGCCGCCGCTCTCGGCCAGGAGCCCGCGCCGGGTCAGCTCCTCGAGAGCGGTGACCGTCTCCTCGTCGCTTCGCCCGCTCGTCTCGCGGATCAGATCGAGGTCGAACTGCCGGCCGAGGACGGCGGCCGCCGCGACGACTTGCCCGGCGACCTCGCTCGTCCCCGTCACGCGCGCCTCGAGCAGGCCGCGGACGCCCGGCGGCAGAGACCAGTCGGCGGCCGCCTCCGCCTGCGAGTCGAGGTACTCGACGACGAAGAACGGCAGTCCCTGCGTCTCCTCGAACAGCCGCTCCGAGAGGTCGGCGGATGCGCCGGCCGCCGCCGCGAGCTCGGCGACGTCCTCCCGGTCGAGGCGGGCCGGGACGACGACGTCGCCAAGCCCCTCGCGCAGCGCGTCGGCGAGGATGCGGCGCGCCGGATGGTCGGGAGGCGTCTCCTCCGTCCGCCACGTCGCGACCACGAACACGGGCCGGTCGCACAGCCGGCGAACGAGGAACGCGAGCACCTCGAGCGACGATGCGTCGGCCCACTGCACATCGTCGACGACGAGCAGTCCGGGTCGCTCGCCTCCGGTCGACTCGACGAGGACGCGCGCGACGCCGTCGAGGAAGCGCGCCTGCGCGCCCGGCCCGTCGAGCGTCCGCGTCGGCGGTGTGCCGAGCTCGGGAACGAGTCGCGCCGCCTCGGCCGCCGGCGCCGGGCTCACCGCCGCCGCGCTGCCCTCCCGCAGGGCGCTCCGTACCAGCTCGATCGCGGAACCGAACGCCAGCTCCGACTCGCCCTCGATGCAGCGAACCGTCGCCGCGACGCCGCCGTCCGCCCGCACGCGCGCCACGAGCTCGTCCGTGAGCCGCGTCTTGCCGATCCCCGTCTCGCCGTCGAGCACGACGAGGCGCCCTTCCGCGCCGACTTTCGCGTACGCCTCGAGCAACGTGGCGAGCTCGCGCTCGCGGCCGACAAGCGGATAGGGGCGCGGGCCGGGGCTGCCGCCTCGCTCGGCTGGCTCGGCCGGGGCTCCGCCGCCCTCGCGGATCGCGCGGTAGACCGCGGTGGTCTCCTCCGTCGGCGCGACGCCGAGCTCCCGGTGCAGAGTGCGGACGCAGTCGCGGTACTGCGCAAGCGCCGCCGCGCGCTCGCCGCTCTCTCCGTAGAAGCCGATCAGGCGGCGGTGCGCCGCTTCGTTGAGCGGATCGAGCGTCAGGCGCCGGCGGGCGTGCTCCATCGCTCGGACCGTCTCCCCGCTCGCCGCGCACCCGTCCGCGAGCCGGTCGAGGACGGCGCCGAGCTCGCGCGCGAGCGTGGCGGCCCGAAACGACTGCCAGTCGTCGAACGCGCCGCTGTCCCGCAGCCCGAAGCCGGAGAGGAACGGGCCGCGGTGGAGCGCGGCCGCCTGCTCGAGATCCTCGAGGGACTCGCTCGCCGCGAGCCGGTGGAAGTCCTCGACGTCGAGACTCACTTCCGCGCCGTCGAGCGAGACGGAGTCCCGCGCAACCGTAACCCAGCGGCCGCCGAGCGCCGAGCGCAAGGTCGAGAGCGTCCGGCGCAGGGCAGCGCGCCCGCGGTCGGTCGCGTAATCCGGCCAGAGAAGCTCCGCAAGCGAGTCGCGATTGTGGACGCCGCCTTCGACCGCGAGGTACGCCAGCAGCGCCGTCGCCTTGCGCGTGTCGACCGCCAAAGGCACGCCGTCCGCCAGCATCACCGGCGGCCCGAGGAGATCGATCGCAAGGGATGGAGCGGCCACTCACCGCGATGCTAAACGCAACGGGCAGGCCCCATATCGCGCTGCCGTAACGCCTTGCTCCTGGCCTGCCTCCGTAACGGTCTCGGAACGCGCCGGGCCTAGATTGACCGAATCGTCGCGAACGTGAATCCGAGCCTGGGACGGGGGGCGTCCGCCGTGCGCTCTCTCGCGACGGCGCGGACGGCGCTCCTGTTCGGAACCGCGACGTTGGTCTTGTTTGCGGCCGCTCCGCCGCTGGCTGTCTTAGCGCACGCGCTGACCTTCTCGAACCTGTTCATCGGGCTGGTGCTCGGTGTGCCGTTCGCGGTCGTGGGGACGCTGCTTGCCCGCCGTCTGCCTGGGAATCCCGTGGGTTGGCTGCTGCTCGCCACGGGATTCAGCGGTGCCCTCTGCTCCGACGCCGGGTTCTATGCGCTACTAGGTTATCGCCTCGGCCACGGGCCTCTACCGCTCGGCCCGCTGGCCGTCTTTCTCGCGCCGGAGTGGATTCCGTTGATCGTGCTGCTGCCGCTGCCGCTCGCGCTCTTCCCGGAGGGACGGATGCCGTCGCGCCGCTGGCGCTTGACGCTCTGGGCGTACCTGGTGTGGGCCACCGCCTGGCTCGGCGTGCTCACGGCGGTTCAGGTGGACGCGCTCGCCTTCCGACCGATCCGGGTGGACGGCACCGGTGAGGCTCTCGTCTTCGCGAGCGGGCCGAAAACGGGTGTCTGGCACACGGTCTACGGCCTTTCGAACCTGCTTCTCGTTCCCTACGTCGCGATCGCGCTCGCCTGGGTCTGGATGCAGGTCGGCGCCTATCGGCGCGCCAGCGGGGACAAGCGGCAGCAGCTCAAGTGGCTGATGGGAGGAGGGGTCGTCCTCGTGGCCGGCTTTGTCCTCTCCATCGCTCTCA
Organism: uncultured Actinomycetes bacterium; assembly: GCA_963737515.1. GTDB lineage: Bacteria > Actinomycetota > Thermoleophilia > Gaiellales > Gaiellaceae > Palsa-739. Next base: position 705,415 of record CAVTSV010000004.1, read on the forward strand.
GCGGCCAGAAGGGGTTCTGGGGCGTGATCAGCGACGTCGCGACGGCCGGACTCCCCGTGCTCCCGTTCTGCATCGGGGTCGGCATCCTCAAGTACCGGCTCTACGAGATCGACCGGCTGATCAGCCGCACGATCTCCTACGTGCTCGTCACAGGCGTGCTGGTCGGAGTCTTCGCCGGAATCGTCTTGCTGGCGACGCGGGTGCTGCCGTTCTCCTCGCCGGTCGGCGTCGCGGCCTCGACGCTTGCCGCGGCGGCGCTCTTCAATCCGCTTCGCCGCCGCGTCCAGGGCTTGGTCGATCGCCGCTTCAATCGCACCCGCTACGACGCCGAGACGGTGATCGCCGCCTTCGGCGACCGGCTCCGTGGAGCGGTCGATCTGGAGTCCGTCCAGACCGGACTGCTCGCCGCGGTTAGCCAGGCGACCGCCCCGGCCCACGCCTCGATCTGGCTTCGTAACGATCCCGAAACGGTCACCCGCTAGAAATGGAGGCGAGATGAGCACCTGGCCGCAGTCGATAGCGAGAGTGATCCGCCGCAGTGAGCGGCCCGCAGCCCTCGCCGACAAGCCCGTGCCCGCCATCGAGGTGGAGGCGCTCTCGCCGGCCGCCGCCCCGGTCGTCCAGATCCCGCCGAACGACCCGATCGTCGCGTACTTCCAGAGCGCGCCCGGCGCGGTCGACCTCGACGGCCTCGAGCTCGACTCGCCCGCGCTGGAGGAGCTCCGCGCCGCGGGCGTCAGGCTCGCCGTCCCGCTCGTGAGCCAGGGAGAGCTCGTCGGCCTGCTCAACCTCGGCCCGCGGCTCTCCGACCAGGACTACTCGACCGACGACCGCAAGCTCCTCAACTCGCTCGCCGCGCAGGCGGCGCCGGCGCTCCAGGTCGCGCAGCTCGTGCGTCGCCAGGAGGCCGAGGCGCGCTCGCGGGAGCGGATCGAGCAGGAGCTGCGCGTCGCGACGCTGATCCAGCAGAACTTCCTCCCGAAGCAGCTTCCCGACCTGCCCGGGTGGCACGTGTCCGCCTACTACCGGCCGGCGCGCGAGGTCGGCGGCGACTTCTACGACTTCATCGAGCTGCCCGAGGGGCAGATCGGCTTCGTGATCGGCGACGTCACCGACAAGGGCGTCCCCGCCGCGATGGTGATGGCGGCGACGAGGAGCGTGCTGCGTGCGTCGGCGGCTCGCGTCGTCTCGCCCGGCGAGGTGCTCGAGCGCGTCAACGAGCTGATGTGCCCGGACATGCCGGCGAAGATGTTCGTCACCTGCCTCTACGGCGTGCTCAAGCCGACGACCGGGCGCTTCCGCTTCGCGAACGCCGGCCACAACCTGCCGTACGTCCGCACGGCCGAAGGCACCACCGAGCTGCGCGCGACGGGAATGCCGCTCGGCCTTCTCCCGGGCATCAAGTACGAGGAGACGGAAGCGTTCCTCGAGCCCGGCCAGGTGATGCTGCTGCACTCCGACGGCGTCGCCGAGGCGCACTCGGCCGAGTCGGAGATGTTCGGCTTCCCGCGCCTCCTCGACGTGGTCGGCTCGCGGCAGGAGAAGGGCGACGTGATCGACCGCGTCCTGACCGAGCTCGACCGCTTCACGCCGCCGGCCTGGGAGCAGGAGGACGACATCACGCTCGTCGCGCTGACGCGCGTCGGCGGCGCGGCAGCGGCGCCCGGCGGCGGCGGCGGCGGCGACGACGACGTCGTCCTCGACGTCTCGTTCACGATCCCGAGCGAACAGGGCAACGAGCGCGCAGCGAGCGAGCGCGTGGCCGCGGCCGTCGCCTCGCTCGGTCTCGAGCCCGCGCGGCTCGAACGCCTCAAGACGGCGGTCTCGGAAGCCGCGATGAACGCGATCGAGCACGGCAACCAGTCGAACCCCGAGCTGCCGGTCGAGATCGGCATCCGCCTCGAGGCGGGAGACCTCCTCGTCCGGATCACCGACGAGGGCGGCGAGCGCGAGATCGCCGAGGCCGAGACTCCGGATCTCGAGGCGAAGCTCGAAGGACTGCAGAAGCCCCGCGGCTGGGGCCTCTTCCTGATCAAGAACATGGTGGACGACCTCCGCGTGACGACCGACGGGATCCATCACACCGTCGAGCTCGTGATGCGGCTGGAAGGAGGGAACGATGGCGGCGACTGAGTTCGCGGCGAACGTGCGCAAGGAGGACGGCGTCGCGGTTATCGACTTGACCGGCGAGGTCAGCGGCCCGGCGGAGCAGATGCTCCTCGAGGCGTACGCGAAGACCGGGGGAGAGCCCGTAGTGCTGCTCGACTTCTCCGCCGTCGACTACATCAACTCGACGGGGATCGCACTCATCGTCGGCCTCCTCGCCCAGGCGCGCGCTGCCGGGCAAGAGGTGCAGGCGCGCGGTCTCGCCGAGCACTACCGGGAGATCTTCCGGATCACCCGGCTCTCCGACTTCATGACCATCCTCGACGACGAGGGAGAAGAGACATGACGCAGGAAACCCTGCTCGAAGTACGGCGCGCCGGCGACGACACCGGCGTGATCGAGATCCGCGGCGACATCACCGCGGGTTCGGAGGACGCGCTCATGGACGCCTACGGCCGCGCCGGAGACGGCGAGACACGCGCCGTCCTCCTCGACTTCTCCCAACTCGAGTACATGAACTCGGGTGGGATCGGCCTGCTCGTGACACTGCTCGTGCGCGCCAACCGCGCGAAGCAGCGGCTCCTCGCATGCGGCCTCAACGACCACTACCGCCAGATCTTCGAGCTGACCCGGCTCGACGAGGCGATCTCGATCTTCGACGACGAGGCCGAAGCGCTCGCCGCGGTCGGGAGCTGAGGAGGAGCGATGACCGAGCAGACAACTCCACGTGACGCCGAGAACTGGGCGCAGCCGGTCGACCGCCTCGCGGTCGGGAACGTCCCTGCTGGCGCCCTCGACACCGTCGGCGGCAAGCAGGTTCTCTCCCCGATCCAGGGCTTCGGGAAGATGTGGCAGAAGACGTACCGCGTCTCGCTCGCGGGCTCCGACGTCACGCCGGAACAGCTGATCGAGACGTGGAAGGCGGAGTTCCCGACCTTCTGGCCGAAGGGCAGCCAGTTCCACACGCCGCTGACCGGTATCGCACCGGGCGAGGTGGCGCTGCTGCAGGCTTCGATCGGCGGCGGGATGAAGCTCTCCACGGGCATTCTCGTCCTCTACGCCGACGCGGAGTCGTTCACCTTCATGACCCCGCAGGGCCACATGTTCGCCGGGTGGATCACGTTCTCGGCGGCCGAGGAGGACGGCGTCACGGTGGCGCAGTGCCAGGTGCTGATGCGCGCCCAGGACCCGCTCACCGAGGTCGGTCTCACGCTCGGCGGTCACAAGAAGGAGGACAAGTTCTGGGAGGCGACGCTGCAGTCGCTCGCCGCGAGGTTCGGCGTCGACACGCAGACGGAGACGACCGTCGTCTGCGTCGACAAGAAGCGTCAGTGGAGCCGCGCCGGCAACGTCCGCTTCTCGAGCGCGTTCCGGTCCACGATCCATACGGCCACCGCACCGCTTCGCAAGCGTTAGCCTCACCGCATGCCTGACGTCGAGGCGATCGTCGTCGGCTCCGGCCCCAACGGCTTAGCCGCGGCGATCGCTCTGGCGCGGGAGGGAGTTGCCGTGCGCGTGCTCGAGGCCGCGGACGCGGTCGGCGGCGGCATGCGGACGGAGGAGCTGACCCTGCCCGGCTTCCGCCACGACGTCTGCTCGGCGATCCATCCGCTCGCGGTCGCGTCGCCGTTCTTCCGGTCGGTTCCTCTTGCCGAGCTCGGCGTGGAGTGGATCGAATCCCCGGCCGCGCTCGCGCATCCGTTCGACGACGGCACGGCGGCGCTGCTCGAGCGGTCCGTCGAGGCGACCGGCGAGACGCTCGGCCCCGACGCCCGCCGGTACGCGCGGCTGTTCGGGCCGCTGGCGCGGAACGCCGACGCGATCCTCCCCGACCTGCTCGGGCCGCTCGGAATCCCGTCCCATCCGCTCGCCTACGCGCGGTTCGGTCTCGGAGCGGGCTTGCCCGCCGCGGCGCTGGCGCGGCTCGCGTTTCGCGGCCCGCGGGCGCGCGGCTTCTTCGCCGGCCTCAGCGCGCACTCGCTCGTGCCGCTCACGAAGCCCGCGACCGCCGCGTTCGGGCTGACGCTCGGGATGCTCGGCCACGCCGTCGGCTGGCCGTTCCCCCGCGGCGGCTCGCAACAGCTCGCCGACGCGCTCGCGGCCCAGCTTCGCTCGCTCGGCGGGGAGATCGAGACCGGCATACGCGTCGAGTCGCTCGCGGAGCTCGGCGATGCGCAGGCCGTGCTGCTCGATGTCACGCCCCGCCAGCTGATAGCGATGGCCGGCGACAGCCTGCCCGCCGGCTACCGCCGGCGTCTCGAGCGCTTCCGCTACGGCCCCGGCGTCTTCAAGCTCGACTGGGCACTCGACGGTCCGATCCCGTGGCGCGCCGAGGAGTGCACGCGTGCCGCGACCGTCCATCTCGGCGGCACGCTGGAGGAGATCGCCGCCTCCGAGCGCGAGCCCTGGCGCGGCGCCGTCTCCGAGCAGCCGTACGTCCTCCTCGCGCAGCCGAGCCTCTTCGATCCGAGCCGCGCGCCCGAGGGAAAGCACACCGCCTGGGCGTACTGCCACGTCCCGAACGGCTGGACGGCGGACATGACAGACCGGATCGAACTGCAGGTCGAGCGCTTCGCCCCCGGATTCCGTGACCGGATCATCGGCCGCTCCGCCCTCGGCCCGACGGAGCTGGAGGCGCACAACGCGAACCTCGTCGGCGGCGACATCAACGGCGGAGCCGCCGATCTGCGGCAGCTCTTCGCCCGTCCGGTCGCGCGCCGGTCGCCGTACACGACGCCGCTCCCGGGCGTGTTCATCTGCTCGGCCTCGACGCCGCCCGGCGGCGGCGTCCACGGCATGTGCGGCGCGCACGCGGCCCGGGCTGCACTGCGCCGGCTCGGGGTCTCATAGCAAGCGGCATCCGCGGATCACCTGATGCCGCGCGGCCCGGCGGCGCCGACGATTAGGCCGTGCGCAAGGTGATCGTGATGGGCGCGGGTGGCCGCGACTTCCACGACTTCAACGTCGTCTTCCGCGACGATCCCGAAACCGAGGTCGTCGCTTTCACCGCGACCCAGATCCCCGGCATCGCCGACCGGATCTATCCCGCCGAGCTGGCCGGCCCGCTCTACCCGAACGGAGTCCCGATCCGGCCGGAGGAGGAGCTCGCGGAACTCGTCCGTGCGAACGGCGTCGACGAGGTGATCCTCGCTTACTCCGACCTCGCGCACGAGACCGTGATGCACAAGGCCTCGCTCGTGCTCGCGACGGGCGCGGACTTCCGGCTGCTCGGCCCGGACGCGACGATGCTCGGTTCCTCGAAGCCGGTCGTCGCCGTCTGCGCGGTGCGCACCGGCTGCGGCAAGAGCCAGACGAGCCGCAAGGTCGGCCGCACGCTCCTCGACGCCGGTTTCCGCGTCGCGCTCGTGCGGCATCCGATGCCGTACGGCGATCTCCTCGCGATGCGCGTGCAGCGGTTCGCCACGCTCGAGGAGATCGACGCGGCGCACCCGACCATCGAGGAGCGCGAGGAGTACGAGGAGCCCGTCCGGCTCGGCATGACGGTCTGGGCCGGCGTCGACTACGAGGCGATCCTCCGGCAGGCCGAGGAGGAAGCCGACGTCGTCATCTGGGACGGCGGCAACAACGACTTCCCCTTCTACAAGCCCGATCTCCTGATCGTCGTCGTCGACCCGCTCAGGCCCGGCCACGAACTGCGCTACCACCCGGGCGAGACGAACCTCCGCCTCGCGGACGTCGTCGTGATCAACAAGGTGGACTCGGCGGCAGCAAACGACGTGGAGACCGTCGTCGCGAACATTCGCGAGGTCAATCCCCTCGCGACCGTCGTCTTCGCCGAGTCGCCGCCCGTCCTCGAGGCAGGTCCCGATCTGCGCGGCCGTACCGTGCTCGTCGTTGACGACGGGCCGACTCTGACCCACGGCGGGATGCCGTTCGGAGCGGGGCTTGTCGCGGCGAGGAAGGCAGGAGCGGCCGTGATTGCGGATCCGCGGCCGCACGCCGTCGGCTCCCTGCGGGACGTCTTCGCAAGCTGGCCGCAGCTGACGACTTCGCTGCCCGCGATGGGGTACTCCGACGAGCAGCTCCGCGAGCTCGAGCAGACGATCAACGCGGTCGACTGCGACATCGTCGTCACGGGAACGCCGATCGACCTCGGCCGCCTGATCGAGTCCCGCCATCCGATCCGGCATGTCCGTTACGAGCTCGAGGAGCTCGGACATCCCACGATCGCCGACGTCCTGGCACCGATCCTTGCCTCGGCAGCCCGAGAGGAGATACCGGCATGACCCCCGTCGCGACGCGTCTACGGCACTTCACCCGCTGCTCGGATCTGGCGCCCGCCGAGCTCGAGAGCCTGCTGGAGCTTGCGGCGCGGCTCAAGCACGAGCCGGTGCGCTACGACGGTGCGCTGCACGGCCGGACGATCGCCTGCATCTTCGAGAAGCCCTCAACCCGGACGCGCGTCTCGTTCGCCGCCGCTGCCGCCGAGCTCGGTGCAACGCCGGTGACGCTCTCTCCCCAGGAGCTGCAGCTGGGCCGCGGCGAGTCGCTCGCCGACACGGCCCGCTCGCTCTCCGGCTACTGCGCTGCGATCGTCATCCGCAGCTTCTTCCAGCGCACGGTGAACGATCTCGCCGCCTGGGCCACCGTCCCGGTCATCAACGCCCTCTCCGACGAGCACCACCCCTGTCAGGCGCTGGCCGACCTGCTGACGATCCGCGAGTTGTGTGGTGGCCTCGACGGCCGCAAGCTCGCCTTTATCGGCGACGGCGGTGACAACGTGGCCCACTCGCTCCTCGAGGCCGCGGCCCTCGCCGGCCTCGACGTGACGATCGCCTGCCCTCCCGAGTACGCGCCGGCGCCAAGGATCCTCGAGGCCGCACAGCGCGATGCGCGATCGACCGGCGCGACGCTCACCGTCGTGGAAGATCCCCGGGAGGCCGCCGAGCGCGCCGACGCCGTCTACGCGGATGTCTGGGCGTCGATGGGCGAAGAGGGAGAGCACGACCGCCGTGCCCGCATCCTCCGGCCGTTCGAGGTGACGGAGGAGCTGATGGCGCTCGCAAAGCCCGCCGCGATCTTCCTCCACTGTCTGCCCGCGAAGCGTGGCGAGGAGGTCACCGCCGGCGTCATCGACGGTCCGCAGTCGGCGGTCTGGCAACAGTCGGCGAACCGGATGCCGACCGAGGCTGCGCTCCTGCTCGCGCTGACCCACGGGTTCGACGCGTGAGCCCTCTCGTCTACTAGGAGGGATTGACGAAACAGCGGCTATGCCGCGGTTGACGCGCTGGGCATGGCGAGGCGGCGTCCTCAGTCGCCCCGATAGCTCTGCTATCGGGGCTCCCTGCGTCCTTGCCTCGCGGCGCCCAGCACGTCCCCGCGGCGAGCACCGTTCCGTCAATCCCTCCTAGTTCGCCAGGTGCTCGTGCACGAACGACACAGCCATGGAGCCCTCACCGACCGCCGTCGCGGCGCGCTTCGTCGAGCCTGAACGGGCGTCGCCCGCGGCGAAGATCCCCGGCACGCTCGTCCCAAGCACCCGCGTCGCGCCAACCGCGTCCCCGGTGAGGATGAAGCCGTCCTCGTCGCGGGCGACCGAATCGCCGAGCCAGTCGGTGCACGGCTTTGCGCCGAGGAAGCAGAAGAGGAACGAGAACGGGATCCGGTCGCCGTCGGTGAGCGTCACGGCTTCGAGCCGGCCCTCGGCGCCATGCAGCTCGGCGATCTCGCTCCGGTCGCGGACGGCCACGCCGAAGCGGTCGAGCTCCTGCACGAGATAGTCGGACATCGTCTCGCGCAGGTCGCCGCGGCGATGGAGGAGCGTGACGAGAGCGCCGCCGCGCGAGAGCCAGACGGCCGCCTGCCCCGCGGAGTTCCCGCCGCCGACGACCGCGGCGCGGGCCGCCCCGCAGAGCTGTGCCTCGGGCGGGCCGGCCGCGTAGAAGACGCTGACGCCTTCGTAGTCCGCGAGATCGGCGAGCGGCAAGCGGCGGTAGTCCGCGCCTGTCGCGAGGATGACGGCGCGCGCGGCGATCGTGTGATCCTCCTCGAGCCGGACGGCGTGCCGGCCATCTCCCGGCTCGAGCGCAAGCGCGCGATAGGGAGTGGCGGAACGGGCGCCGAACTTCCGCGCCTGCACGATCGCGCGGCTCGTCAGCTCCGTCCCGGTGATTCCCGCCGGGAAGCCGAGATAGTTCTCGATGCTTCGTGACGACGCCGCCTGGCCGCCGAGCGCGGTCGCCTCGACGATGAGCGTGTCGAGGCCCTCGCTCGCGCCGTAGACCGCGGCCGCCAGGCCCGCGGGACCGCCACCGACGACGAGCAAGTCGACCTCCTCGCGCGGCTTGAGCTCGCGCCCGACGCCGAGCGTCCGCAGCAGCTCGCCGTTCGAGGGATGCTGCAGCTCGATTCCGCCCGGCAGTCGCACGAGGGGCGGCGCGCTGCCGTCCGCCGGCTCTGCCTGCTCCCACGTGAACGGAAGCCGGTTGGCGCGCGCGAAGTCGAGGAGCCGCATCGTCTCCTCCGAGGAGTGCGGGCCGACGATCTCGATCCCGATCCCCTGCAGGGTTTGGAGGCGCTCCCGCCGCGCGATGAACGCCGAGAGGACGAGATCGCTCAGCTGTCCGTCCTCGAATAGCACCGCGCGCAGCGCCTCTCGCTCGATCTCGATGTAGCGGAGCGGCTCGGTCACGACGGCGGTGACGAAGACCGTCTGCCCCGACAGCAGGCTCATCTCGCCGACGAACTCGCCGGCGCCCTCGCGGACGATCTCGTTCCCGGTGCCGTCGAGGATTGTGACCTCGCCCTCGAGAATCGCGATGAAGGGATACGTCGCGTCGCCGAGCCGGAAGAGCGCGTCGCCGACCGCCGCGGTCTTCTCCTCGCCGACAGCGGCGAGCGTCTCGAGCTGCGAGGCCGAGAGCTGCGGACTGAAGCGGGCGGACACCGCGGGAGCGTACTCCTGTGTAGGTTCGCGGCATGTCGGTCGAGGACGTCGACGCCTATCTGCAGGAGCTCGAGGAGCCGAAGCGCGGCACCCTCAAGGCGCTCCGCCGGACGATCCTCGAGATCGTCCCCGAGGCCGAGCAGGTGATCTCCTATCGCGTCCCCGCCTTCCGGGTCGACGGCACGATCGTCGCCGGCTTCGCCGCTTTCCAGAACCACCTGAGCTACCTGCCGTTCAGCGGCTCCGTCCTCCCACAGCTCGCCGCCGAGCTCGAGGGCTACGAGATGACGAAGAGCGCGCTGCACTTTCCGGTCGATCAGCCGCTGCCGAAGCCGCTGGTGAAGAAGCTGATCGACGTGCGGCGCACGGGCACGGCGTAGGTTCTGCCGATGGAACCGCTGCGCGGGCTCCTCGTCGTGGACTTCACGCGGTACCTTCCCGGCCCGTTCGCGTCGCGGGAGCTGCTCGAGCTCGGCGCGCGGGTCGTCTGCGTCGAGCCGCCCGGCGGTGACCCGCTGCGCGAGAGCGACCCGGAGTGGCACGCGACGCTCGCGGCCGGCAAGGAGTCCGTTGTCGTCGACCTCAAGGAGGATCCGTCCGTCGCGCTGGCCTTGCTGGAGCAGGCCGACGTCGTGCTGGAGTCGTTCCGTCCCGGCGTCGCCTCGCGGCTTGGGATCGGCCCCGAGCACGCGCCGCAGACAGCCGTCTACTGCTCGATCACCGGCTTCGGGGTGGAGGGGCCGCAGGCGCAGCGCGCCGGCCACGACCTCAACTACCTCGGCTGGGGGGGCGTGCTGGAGGACACGGCACCGGCGCTGCCGCCCGTCCAGATCGCCGATCTCGCGGCGGGAGCGATGGGGGCGGTGAACCGGATCCTCGCTGCGTTGTTGGAGCGGGAGAAGACGGGCCGCGGCGCGCACGTCGTGGTCTCGATGACGCATGGCGCGCACCGGCTCGCCTCACGGCCGATGCTCACCGGCGGGCTGGCGTGTTACCGGATCTACGCCACGGCCGACGGCCGTTGGCTGACGGTTGCGGCGCTCGAGCTGGTCTTCTGGGAGCGCCTCGTGGAGCTGCTTGGCCGGCCGGAGCTCGCGGCACGCCAGTACGCCACCGAGCAGGAGGAACTCGCCGCTGAGCTCTCCGCGGTCTTCGCGCAACGTCCACTGACCGCGTGGCTCGAGCTGTTCGACGGAGAGGACGTCTGCGTCGGCCCCGTCGCGACGCTTGCGGAGGCTGCGGAGGAGTTCGGCTAGAGCGCGGCTCCCTAACCGGCAGGTGAAGCGAGTGCTGCGATCTGCCGTCGCATCTCGGCGAGCGTCGCGCCGCGATCGTCCGTCCGGGCGGCGCTGATTCCCGCGAGGAACACGGCGAGCGGCGCACTCGTCCGGTCGCCGGTGCTGTGGGCCGCGTCGCCGGCGAGGGCGAGGCAGGCGTCGATCTCGGCCTCGGTGAGCGGCGGCACGCCGACGTGTGCCGCGAGCGCCTCGACCAGATCCGACCGTGGTACTGGCATGGGGTCTCCCTCCGTTGTCGGGGCCATCTTCTCGCGTGCGTAGTTACCCCGTATCGAGTGCGCGTCGCCGCCGATGCCGGGGCGGTGGGAGGGATGCAGCCTTGGGCTGTGCCGGATCCTCGTGTAGAGGAGGTTCTCGAGTCGTTCCAGCCCGCTCGGGCCGGCGACCTCATCCCGCTCTTGCAGCGGATCCAGGACGCCTACGGGTACCTGCCGCCCGAGGTGCTGCAGGAGGTCAGCGGGCGCACCGGCATCCCGACGAGCCGGATGTACGGGGTGATCACCTTCTACTCCCAGTTCCATCTCGAGCCTCGTGGACGCCACACGGTTCGCGCCTGCCGGGGGACGGCGTGCCACGTCCGCGGGGCCGGCCGCGTGATCCAGTCTGCGGAAGACCACCTCGGGATCGGCGACGGCGAGACGAGTCGGGACATGCAGTTCTCCTTCGAGACGGTCGCCTGTCTCGGCGCGTGCGCGCTCGCGCCGGTCGTGGTCGTCGACGGTGCCTACACCGGCAAGGTCACGCCGGAACGGGTCGACCATCTCCTCTCGTCCCTCGAGGCGGCGGGATGATCACCTCGGTCGAGTCGTTCCGCCACTGGCAGGAGGAGTGCGCCGCCCGCCTCGATCCCGACGCGAAGGTCGTCACCGTCTGCGGCGGCACCGGCTGCAGCGCCTTCGGCGCCCAGGGGATCCGTACATGCTTCAAGGAGGAGATCGAACGGCGCGGCCTGAGCGGGCAGGTGGCGTTGAAGACGACCGGCTGCCACGGCTTCTGCGAGAAAGGCCCGGTCGTGGTGACGCTGCCCGAGCAGATCTTCTGCCCGAGCGTCGAGGCGGCCGACGTCCCCGAGATTCTCGAGCGGACGGTGCTCGAAGGCGAGCCGATCGAGCGGCTGCTCTACGAGGATCCGGTCACGGGCGAGAAGGTCGCGCACGACCACGACCTGTCCTTCTATGCGCGGCAGCAGCGGCAGGTGTTCCGGCTCAACGGCGTCCTCGACCCGATCGACCTCGAGGACTACGTCGCGCGCGGCGGCTACGCAGCGGCCGCCAAGGCGCTCACCGAGATGACGCCGGAGGAGGTCGTCGCCGAAGTGCGCGACGCGGGGCTACGCGGCCGCGGCGGCGCCGGCTTCCCGGCCGGCGTGAAGTGGGAGTTCTGCCGCCGCGCCGAGGGCTCGCCGAAGTACCTGATCTGCAACGCCGACGAGGGCGACCCCGGCGCTTTCATGGACCGCAGCCTGCTCGAGGGGACGCCGCACGCAATCGTCGAAGGGATGATCGTCGCCGCCTACGCGATCGGCGCCTCGCAGGGGATCGTCTACGTCCGCGCCGAGTACCCGATGGCCGTTCGGCATGCCCAGATCGCAGTCGCCCAGGCGCGCGAGGCGGGACTCCTCGGCGAGAACATCCTCGGCTCCGGCTTCGACTTCGACATCTCGATCCACCAGGGCAGCGGCGCCTTCGTCTGTGGCGAGGAGACCGCGCTGATCGCCTCGCTCGAGGGCCGGCGCGGGATGCCGCGGCCGCGGCCGCCCTTCCCCGCAGTGCACGGCCTCTGGGGGAAGCCGACCAACATCAACAACGTCGAGACGCTCGCCAACGTCCCGCTCATCGTCCTGAAGGGCAGCGACTGGTACCGCGGGATCGGCACCGACGGCTCGAAGGGGACGAAGATCTTCGCGCTCGCCGGCAAGGTCAACAACACCGGTCTCGTCGAGGTTCCGATGGGAACCACGCTGCGCGAGATCGTGTTCGGGATCGGCGGCGGGATCCCGTTCGGCCGCCACTTCAAGGCCGCGCAGATGGGCGGCCCGTCGGGCGGGTGCGTCCCCGCCCGCTATCTCGACCTGCCGATCGACTACGACTCCGTGAAGGGAGCCGGCGCGATCATGGGCTCCGGCGGCATGGTCGTGATGGACGAGTCCACCTGCATGGTGGACATCGCCCGCTTCTTCACCGAGTTCGTCATGAACGAGTCGTGCGGCAAGTGCGCACCGTGCCGGATCGGCACGCGGCAGATGCACGACATCCTCGTCCGGATCACCGAAGGCCGCGGCGAGCTCGCGGACATCGACCGGCTCGAGCAGCTCGGCGAGGCGTGCACCGAGGGATCGCTGTGCGGGCTCGGCCAGACCGCCGCGAACCCCGTCCTCTCGACGATCCGCCACTTCCGCGACGAGTACGTCGCGCACATCGTCGAGAAGCGCTGTGCCGCGAACTCCTGCAAGACGATGGTGGGGACGAGCTGCGTCGCCGCCTGCCCGGCCCACGTCAACGTGCCCGAGTACCTCGCCCTGATCAAGGAGGACCGGCCGGCGGAGGCCCTGGAGACGATCCGGCGCCGCAATCCGTTCCCGTCGGTCTGCGGCCGCGCCTGCGACCACCCGTGCGAGACGTTCTGCCGGCGCGCCGACCTCGATGAGGCGGTTGCGATCCGCAACCTCAAGCGCTTTGCGAGCGACGAGGTGACGGAGGTCGGCACTCCGCCTGTCTGGACGGGCGAGCGAAAGGGGAGGGTCGCGGTGATCGGCGCCGGCCCGTGCGGCCTGACCGCCGCGTACTTCCTCGCTCTGCTTGGCCGCGAAGTCACCGTCCTCGAGAAGGACGACGAGATCGGCGGCGCGCTGATCACCGGCATCCCCGCTTTCCGCCTGCCGCGCGACGTGCTCGCGCGCGACGTCGAGTACATCCGCCGCGCCGGCGTGAGGATCGAGACGGGTCGCTCCGTCGACTCCATCCCGGAGCTCCTCGATGCCGGCTACGACGCGGTGCTCGTCGCGATCGGGGCGCAGGAGAGCGCCGAGCTCGCCGTCCCCGGCGAGGACAAGGACGGCGTGGAGGACACCCTCGCCTTCCTCCGGCAGGCCAACTCGGGTCGGCTCGCGGAGGTTGACGGCCGCGTCGTCGTGATCGGCGGCGGCAATGCCGCGATCGACGCGGCGCGCGTCGCCCAGCGACTCGGCGCCGAGTCGGTCACCGTCCTCTACCGCCGCGGCCGCGAGGAGATGCCCGCGCTCGACGAGGAGGTCGAGGACGCGATCGAGGAAGGTGTGGAGATGCACTTCCTCGCCGCGCCGGTCGCGATCGAGGGCAACGGTCACGTCGATCACGTCCGCTGCGTGCGGATGGAGCTCGGCGACGCCGACGAGCAGGGCCGCCGCCGCCCGCTGCCGGTGCCGGGAACCGAGACGTCGATTGCCGCCGACCGCGTCATCGTTGCGATCGGCCAGCAGCCGGATCTCGGGCTCGCGGCCGGCTACGACGGTCTCGAGGTCGATGGCCGCCTGTTCCGGGCCGATCCCGTCACGCAACGCTCCGGCGAGAGCCCGGTGTTCGTCGGCGGCGACGTTGTCACCGGGCCGTCCACGATCATCAGCGCGATCGGAGCCGGGCAGCGCGCTGCCGTGGCGATCGATCGGTTCCTGGGCGGCGCCGGCGAACTGCCGCCCGAACGCGTCCTCGCCGCCGCCGTCCGGCCCGGCGAGGCGGTCATGGCGATCGCCCGCCAACAACAGCCAGCGGAGGGCTACCCGCGCCGGATCGCCTGCCTCGAAGCCGAGCGCTGCCTGCGCTGCGACCTGGAGTGACGGAGATGCTGGAGACGATCGCGCCCCCAATCACGCTCACGATCGACGACCGGGAGTTCACCGTCCCCGCCGACGCGTCGATCCTCGATGCGGCCGAGAAGGCGGGTGTGCGCATCCCGCATCTCTGCTCCGACCCGCGCCTCGCGCCGACCGGCGCCTGCCGGCTCTGCGTCGTCGAGATCGACGGCGAGCGCGGCCTCCAGTCCGCCTGCACCCGCCGGGTCGCTCCCGGCATGGTCGTCCACGCCAACTCCGACGCCACCCGCGCGTCCCGCAAGGCGACGCTCGAGCTGCTGCTGAGCGAGCACCGTGTCGCCTGCCCCACCTGCGACATGGACGGCGCCTGCCTCTTGCAGGACTACGCCTACGAGTATCAGGCCGACGAGGCGGCTCTCCCGAACATCGCACCGCCCGCCGGCTGCGACAACTACGCCTCGCTCAGCAGCGCGATCGCCTACGACCCGTCGAAGTGCGTCCGCTGCCAGCTCTGCATCCGCTTCTGCGAGGAGATCCAGATGGCCGAGGCGCTCACTCTGCGCGGGCGCGGCGGCGGGGTGGAGGTCACGACCGGCTTCGACGTCGAGCTCGACTCCTCGACGTGCGAGCTCTGCGGCGGCTGCGTCAACATCTGCCCGACCGGGGCGCTCTACGACCGCAGCGCCACGGGTCTCGGACGCACGAAGGATCTCGAGAAGGTCCGCACCACTTGCGCCTACTGCGGCGTCGGCTGCCAGATCGACCTCAACGTCAACCGCCGCCTGAACCGGATCGTCCGCGTCACCGCCGAGCCCGGCCGCCTCCCGAACGACGGCAACCTCTGCGTCAAGGGCAAGTACGCCTTCGACTTCGTCCGCTCGCCCGAACGGCTGACGACACCGCAGATCCGGGAGAACGGCGAACTGCGCGACGCGACGTGGGAGGAAGCGATCCGCGTCGCCGCCGCCGGCCTCGCCGCCGCGCGCGACGAGCACGGCCCCGAGGCGGTCGCCTTCCTCAGCTCGGCCCGCTGCACGAACGAGGAGAACTACCTGATGCAGAAGATCGCGCGCCTGGCAGGCCGGACGAACAACGTCGACCAGTGCGCGACGACCTGCCACGCCCCGACCGTCGCCGGCTTGGCCTCCGCCTTCGGCTCCGGCGCGATGACGAACGCGATCGGGGAGATAGAGAACGTCCAGACGCTGTTCGTGATCGGCGCCAACCCGACCGAGGCGCACCCGATCGTCGGGCTGGAGATGAAGAAGGCGCTGCGCAAGGGCGCTCGCCTGCTCGTCTGCGACCCGCGCGAGACATGGCTGGCGAAGAGGGCGGACATCCACATCAAGCACAAGCCGGGCACCGACAACAGCCTCGTCAACGCGATGATGAGCCACATCCTCGCCAACGGCCTCTACGACCGGGAGTTCGTCGAGGCGCGCTGCGAGAACTTCGACGCGTTCGCCGCGAACATCGCCGCCTGCACCGTCGAGGCGGCCGCGGAGATCTGCGAGGTCGACCCGGATCTCATCCGTCGCGCGGCGGAGATGTACGCCGAAGGCTCCCCGGCGGCGATCTTCTACACGCTCGGGATCACCGAGCACACGTGCGGCACCGAGAACGTCCAGAACCTCGCCAATCTCGCAATGCTCTGCGGCCAGATCGGCAAGGAGTCGTCGGGGATCAACCCGATCCGCGGCCAGAACAACGTCCAGGGCGCTTGCGACATGGGAGCGATGGCCTACGCGCTCCCCGGCTACCAGCGCGTCGCCGACCCCGCTGTGCGGGAGAAGTTCGAGGCGCTCTGGGGCGCGCCGCTGCCGACGAACGACGGCGGCACGGTGACCGACTTCGTCGAGCGCGCCGGCGCCGGCGTCCTCAAGGCTCTCTACTGCGTCGGCGAGGACCCCGTCCGCAGCGAGCCGAACACGACGAAGGTGATCGCCGACCTCGAGAACCTCGACTTCATCGTCTGCCAGGACATCTTCATGACCGAGACGGCGAAGCTCGCCGACGTGATCCTTCCTGCCGCCTGCTTCGCCGAGAAGGACGGCACCTTCACGAACACCGAGCGGCGCGTGCAGCGGGTCCGGAAAGCGGTCGAGCCGCCCGGCGGCGCCCGCGCCGACTGGCAGGTTATGTGCGACGTCTCCACCGCAATGGGCTGGCCGATGCACTACGAGCATCCGAGCGAGATCTGGGACGAGCTCGCGGCCGGCGCGCCGATCTTCGCGGGCATCTCGTACGAGCGGATCGAGGAGCGCGGCCTGCAATGGCCGTGTCCGACGCCCGACCATCCCGGCACGCCGTTCCTCCACGAGGACGGCTTCACGCGCGGCCGCGGGCTTTTCCACGAGATCGACTTCCGCCCGCCCGCCGAGGAGCCGGACGCGGACTACCCGCTGATCCTGTCCACCGGCAGGACGCTCTACAACTACAACGTCGGCAACATGACGAGGAAGACGCCGGCGATCGAGCAGCGGCAGCCGGAGAACTTCGTCGAGATCCACCCGAGCGACGCTGCCCGGCTCGGCATCGGCGACGGTGACGAGGTGCGGGTCGCGACCCGGCGCGGAGAGGTGGCGGCGCGCGCCCGCGTGGCGGACAAGGTCCGCCCGGGCGTGATCTGGATGCCGTTCCACCATGCCGAGGCCTCGACGAACCTGCTGACGAACGACGCGTTCGACAACGTCACGCGTACGGCCGAGTACAAGGTCTGCGCGGCGAGGATCGAGACCCTGTGAGTAGGAGGTATCGGGAATGAGCCATCGCTGGTTCGAGACGGGCTCGAAGGCGGCGCTCGACGAGATCACGCCGGCCGCCGCGGTTGCCGACCCGCCCTGGGCGGTCCGGAAGGTGCTCGAAGAGGTCACTCCGTGCGAGAGCGGCTATCTCGGGGAGAGGCCGTGCGGCGACTGCGTGAGCATCGAGTACTGCGCCGAGCTCGCTGCCGCGGAGCTGCGCCAGAGGTTCCCCGAGCAGGACTGGGCGCCGGCGATCCGCGAAGTCCTCGGCACGCCGTAGGCGACAGCAGCCGCTGCAGTAGGTTGTCGCGGTGGCGACGATTGGATCGCCCGCGATTCCGCAGCGGACGAGGTTTCTCTACGGGACGAGCAGGATCGGGAGCGAGGCGCTCGGGAGAGCGAGTGGCCTCTGGCTCCTCTACTACTACGCGCCGCCGAGCGACGCGCACCTGCCGACGCTCTTGCCGTCCCTCGTGGTCGGCGCGCTGCTCACCGTCGCCGGCATCGTCTCCGCCCTCGACGACGCGATCGTCGGCTGGTGGAGCGACCGTACGCAGTCGCGGCTCGGCCGCCGCATCCCGTACATCGTGCTCGGCGCGCCGCTGTGGTCGCTCTTCTTCGTTCTCCTCTTTGTGCCGCCGCACGGCTCGGGGGAGGGGGCGACCGCCGTCTACCTCCTCCTCGTCTTCGTCGCGTTCTCGTTCTTCGGCTCGCTCGTGCTCAGCCCGTACGAGGCGCTGCTGCCCGAGCTGGCGGCGACGAGCGGAGAGCGGGTCGGCCTCGAGGCGATCAAGGTCTACCTCGGCATCGCCGGCACGGCGGTCGGGCTCCTGCTCAGCACCGTTCTCGTGCACCGGGTGAGCTTCCGGGCGATGGCGCTCGCGATCGGGGCGCTCGCCCTCGTCTGCCAGTACGTGGCGATCGGCGGAGTCTGGGAGAGGGCCAAGCGGTCGAACGTCCCCGCCCGGATCGGCTTCCGCACCGCACTGAGGGAGACGGTTCGCAATCGCGCCTTCCGGGTCCTGCTGCCGACCGTCGTCCTCTTCGCGCTCGCCTTCCAGCTCCTGCAGACGGACATCCCGTTCTACGTGCACGCGATCGTCGGCAAGCACAGCTGGCTGAGCGCGACGGCGCTGCTCGCGGTCGCCATAGCCGCGGCCGTGGTCTGCGTCCCTCTCTTCGGGCGTCTCGGGCGGAGGACGTCGAAGCGTCGCGCCTACGGCCTGTCGCTACTCGTCGGGGCGATCACCTTCCCGCTGCTCGGTGTCGCCGGGCTCGTGCCAGGGATTCCTCCGTCCGCGCAGCTTCTCGTCGCCGCCGCCCTCGTGGGGGCTCCGATCGGCGCGAACTTCCTTTTCCCCGTTCCGCTGACGGCGGACGTGATCGACGACGACAGCGGCACGACGGGACTGCGGCGCGAGGCGACCTATCTCGGCACGGCGAGCTTCGTGCAGCGGACGGCGATCGCACTCGCTCCTCTGCTCGTCGTCCTCCTGCGGCTGTTCGGCGACACCCGCGGGCACACGCTCGGCGTCCGGCTCGTCGGCCCGCTCGCCGGTCTGATCCTCGCCGCCGCCTACGTCGTCTTCCGCGCCTACGACCTCCCCGACGACGTGCTCGAGCGCGTGCCGCCCGAGGCAGTGGTGGAGCTCGATCGTGCCGGTTAGGTTCAGGCGCCCCGGCCCGGCGCGCGTTTTCCTCGTCGTGCTCGTCGTAGCTGCTCTGATTTGCGGCATCGTGTACCGCTCCTGGATCGACGCGCAGGCCCGCACCGCCGGCGTTCTCGTGCTCGTGGGGAGGGTGCCGGTGCTCGCATGGATGACGCGGGAGCTGACTGACCAGCCGCAGATCCGGGAGGTGCGCGTCGCGGGCGTCCCGACGACGGTCTACACGCCGGGCGGCGGCAGCCGCTGGCCTGCGCTCGTCTTCCTCAACGGCGTCACCGCTCGCGGCCGGCACCACCCCGACGTCGAGCGGCTCGCCGCCGGCCTCGCCCGCGTCGGCTTCCTCGTCTTCGTCCCCGACCCAACCGGCCTCCGCGAGGGGGAGATCACTGAGCGGACGCTCGCCGACACGCTCGCCGTCGTCCGCGCCGCCGCCGACGACCGCGGCGCCGCCGGTGGCCGGGTGGGGCTCATCGGCGTGTCGGTGGGCGCCTCCCTCGGCCTCCTCGCCGCTGAGCAGCCGGAGCTCGCCGATCGCGTCACGCTGGTGGCGGGGATCGCGCCGTACACCGATCTTGTCAACGTCGCCCGTCTCGCGACCACCGGCGACGCGCTCGAGGGAGGACATCTCGTCCCCTACGCGGCGGAGAGTTTCCTGCCGCTCGTGATCGCACGCTCCCTCGTCGCCAACCTGCCTTCGAGCCGCGACCGCACGCGACTGCTCGCCGACCTGCTGCGCCTCCACGAGGGCTCGCCGGACCCGTTGGCCCTCTTCCGCCGGCTGCAGCTCAAGGACGTCGAGCCCTCTGTGCGTCCGCTCGTCGCGCTGCTAGCGAACCGCGACCCGCAGGCGTTCGACCGGCTCTACGCCGCCCTAGCGCCCGCCTTCCGCGCCACGATCACCCGCCTCTCGCCGCTCGCGCGCGCGGACAGGCTGCGCGCTCCAGTCGAGATCGCCTCCGCTCCCCACGACAAGTACTTCCCGCTCGCTGAGACCAAGACGCTCGTCCGCGCGGCCCGCCACGCGCACGTACAGCTGACGGTGACCTCGACGCTCCATCACGCCGTGCCGAGTTTCTCGCTCTCCGACCTTGCCGACCTCTTCCGGTTCGACGGTTGGGCGGTTCGTGCGATGCACGGGCTGCGCGGCTGATGCTCCGGCTCGGCCTGGCCTCGGGGTCCGGCCGCTGCGGGCTCGTCGCGGTGAGGCTTGGGGGATCCCGGACAGCGGATCCGGATAAGCACGGATGAACCGGGACGCGGGCTCAGTGATGCTGCGCGGACTGTGGTGCAGATGACGCCGGGAATCGCGACCGTGAACCGGCCGACGTGGTTGAACCGTCGGTTCTTCTTGGGCTGGTTCGCGCTCCCCGGCTCGGCGATTGCGGCGCTGCTCGTCGGCGCCGTGATGATCGCCGCGCTCGGCGCCAACCCGCTCACCGGCTATCACGCGCTCGTCGCGGGAGCGTTCGGCAGCCGCTATGCCTTGGGTAGCACCGCGGTCAAGGCCATCCCGCTGCTGCTCGTCGGCGTCGGGATCTGCATCGCCTTTCGCGCCAACGTCTTCAACATCGGTGGGGAGGGCCAGATCGCCATGGGCGGCCTCGCCGCCACTGCGACTGCGCTGCTCGTGCCCAACCTGCCGAGTGTGCTCCTGATTCCGCTCGTCCTGCTCGCCGGCGCCGTCGGAGGCGCATTCTGGGGCTCTATCCCCGGAGTCTTCAAGGCGTACTTCAACGTCAACGAGATCCTGAGCACGATCATGCTCAACCTCGTCGCGGTCCAGCTCATGAACTACCTGCTGGCCGGGCCGATGGTCGACCACACGGCCGGCACCGTGATCGGCGGCCTGATCCCGCAGACGCGGCTGCTCTCGAAGCACTCCTGGCTCCCGATCCTCGTCCCCGGCACACAGCTCCACCTCGGCGTCCTCATCGCCGTCCTCGTCGCCGTCGCCGCCTACTTCCTGCTTTGGCGGACGAGCTTCGGCTTCCGCATCCGTGCCGTCGGTCTCTCGCGCGACGCGGCGACCTACGCAGGCATGCCGGTGAAGCGGACGATCACCGCTGCTATGACCCTGAGCGGAGCGATGTGCGGCCTTGCTGGCGCAATGCTCGTTTTCGGCAGCATCTCGCACCGGATGGTCACCGACGGAAGCCTGACCGGATTCACGGGATCTGCGGGGTTCAACGGGATCGTCGTCGCCCTCTTCGGCGGCCTCAACCCCCTCTGGACGATCCTCTCCGCCTTCATCTTCGCCGGCCTGCTGGTCGGCGGCACCGCGATGCAGGTAGTAACCAACGTCCCGTCCGACCTGATCGTCGCCCTGAACGGACTCGTCGTCGTGTTCGTCGTCTCGCTCGAGTACGTGCGCCGCCGCGCTCGCGCAGCAGACGCCGCTGCCCGCCAGACGCAGCCCGCGAACGTCGCCGGTGAGGTCCCGAGACCCGCGGGCGAGGGAGCAGGATGAGCCAGTTCTTCACGTCCACGATCCTGACCGCGACCGTCGTCGCGGGCGTCTCGCTCGCGGCGCCGTTCCTCCTCGCCGCGCTCGGCGAGACGCTCGGCCAGCGCAGCGGCGTCATCAACCTTGGCGTCGACGGGATCATGCTCCTCGGCGCCTTCGGCGCGTACTACACGGCGCTGCGCACGGGCGACCTCCTCTACGCCGTGCTCGTCGGGATGGGGATCGGAGCGATGCTCGGTCTCGTCACCGCCGTTCTCAGCGTCACGCTCAAGGCGGAGCAGGGGATCAGCGGGATCGGCATCTACCTGTTCGCGCTCGGCTTCAGCGACCTGCTCTTTCTGAAGCTCGTGGGCACGCCGCTGCCGATCGCGCCGCTCAGAGTGGTGAAGGTCCCGCTGCTCGACCGGATCCCGACCATCGGCCCGATGTTCTTCGAGCACAACGTGCTCGTCTACATCGCCTTCCTGCTCGTGCCGGTGATCGGGCTGGTGCTCAAGCGGACGACTTACGGCCTCAACATCCGCGCGGCGGGTGAAAACCCGGCTGCCCTTGACACCGTCGGTGTCAGCGTCGCGCGCATCCGCTACTCGACCGTGATCATCGGCAGCACGCTCGCGGGGCTCGCCGGCGCGACACTCCTGATCGGGACGGGAATCTTCGAGGAGAACATCACGCAGAGCGCCGGGTTTATCGCGGTCGCCCTCGTCTACTTCGGCGCCTGGCGGCCGGCCGGCGTGATGGCCGGGGCGCTCCTCTATGGGCTCACCGAAGCCGTGATTCTCTCCTGGAAGGGCCTGGGAATCATTCCCGTCAGCATTTCCGATCTCGCCACGACCGCGCCCGCGGTGCTGACGGTGCTGGCGCTGCTGACGGTGGCGCGGCGCTTCCGCCAGCCGGCCGCGCTCGGCAAACCCTACGAACGTGGCGCTTGATTACCCCCCGCAAACTTGCGGCTTTTCTCGGCGCATCAGGGCAGAAACCCCCGATTGCGGCCCCGAGAAATGCGATGAAGATGGACGGAATCGCCTCTGCCAATCCGGGCAGTCGCAGCAAGGGAGGACCACCCATGCAAACGCTTCTACACCGGGGGCTCAGGCTGACCATCATTGCCTCCGTGGCGGCGCTCATCGCCGCCTTCACCCTCACCGCAGGGGCCGTAGCGAAGCCCCAGACGCAGATGGCCCACCTGAAGGTGGCTCTGGTGGCTCCGAGCGCCCACAACGACCTCGCGTTCACGCAGTCGATGTACAGCGCCTTGAAGTCACTGCAGGCGAAGTACCACTTCAAGCTCTCGGTGTCCGAGAACCAGTTCGTCGTCGCGGACGCCGCGAACATCATCCGCCAGTACGCGGCGGAGGGCTACAACCTGATCATCGCGCACGGCTCGCAGTACGGCAGCACGATCCAGCAGCTGGCGCCGAAGTTCCCCAAGGTCTCGTTCGCGTGGGGAACGGCGAGCTCCACGTTCGGCAAGAAGAACATCTACGCGTATCAGGCCGCCTCGAACCAGGGCGGCTACGTACAGGGCTACATGGCCGCGCTCCTGTCGAAGGACAAGACGCTCGGCGAAATCGGGCCGATCGCAACCGGCGACGCGAAGCTCTACGTCGACGGGTTCAAGGCCGGCGCTCTGGCCGCGGACAAGACGGCGACAGTCCACGTCAGCTATACGGGATCGTTCAGCGACACGAGTCTGATGTCGGCGCAGGCAACGGAGTACCTGAGCGAGAACGTCGACGTCATGACCGGCAGCTCACAGTCGGTCGTCGGCGCGATCACCGTCTGCAAGGCGAACAACATCCCGTGGTTCGGCACGCAATGGACGCAGGCCTCGCTCGCACCGAGTCAGGTCGTCGCGTCCCAGGTCTACAACTGGAAGGTCGTCCTCAACCCGATCTTGAAGAACGTCCAGAACGGGATTCTGGGTGGCCAGTACTTCACCATCAACCTCAAGAACGGCGGCGAGAAGATCGCCCTCAACCCGAAATTCCATCTGGCGGCGTCGATCACGAAGGCCGAGCAGAAGGAGATCAAGGGCATCGAGAACGGCACCATCAAGGCGCCGCGCTGACCTGATCAGATCGATGACGGACGCTGAGAACACCACTTCCAGCGCGACCACTCCGGGCGATACCCCAGCGGCATCGCCCGGAGCGGCTCCGTTGCTGGAGATGCGCGCCGTCACGAAGCGGTTCCCGGGCGTCCTCGCCGACGATCGCGTCGACTTCGACGTCCGCATCGGCGAGGTGCACACGCTGTTCGGTGAGAACGGAGCCGGCAAGAGCACCCTGATGCGGGTCCTCTACGGGCTCTACGCGCCGGACGGCGGCGAAATCCTCCTCAACGGGAAGCCCGTTCGCATCCACTCGCCGGCCGAGGCGATTCGCCTCGGGATCGGAATGATCCACCAGCACTTCATGCTCGTGAACACCGTCACGGTGGCCGAGAACGTCGCCCTCGGCCTGCGCTCCTCGCGCGGGCCGCTCACCGACCTCCGCAAGGTGTCCGACCGCATCCGCGAGCTGTCGGAGCGCTACAAGCTCGAGGTCGATCCGGACGCGCTCATCTGGCAGCTCTCGGTCGGCGAGCGGCAGCGCGTCGAGATCATCAAGGCCCTCTACCGCGACGTCTCGCTGCTGATCCTCGACGAGCCGACTGCCGTGCTGACCCCGGTCGAGGTGAACACCTTCTTCGACGTGCTCCGGCAGATGGCGGCCGACGGGCGCGGTCTCGTTTTCATCTCCCACAAGATCCGCGAGGTGCTCGAGTTGTCCGACCGGATCACCGTCCTCCGGAACGGGCGCAACGTCGCGACGGTGCGGCCCGCCGACGTGACGCCGCAGACCCTGGCCGAGCTGATGGTCGGGCACGAGCTGCGGGAGGAGGAGCTGCCCGCAGCCGCCGCCGTCAACGAAGTGCGACTCGCCGTGAACGACCTTCACGTGCGAGGAGACCGCGGCGGCGAAGCGGTGCGCGGCGTGAGCCTCGAGGTCCACTCCGGCGAGATCGTTGCAATCGCCGGCGTCTCGGGGAACGGGCAGAGAGAGCTCGCCGAGGCGATCGCGGGACTGCGCGCCTCCGCCAGCGGCTCGATCCGGCTCGGCGAGGCCGAGGTTCGCGGTCATGGGCCGGCCAAGACGCGAGCGGCAGGACTCGGCTTTGTGCCGGAGGAGCGGATGCGCGACGGCGTCGTCACTGCGTTCAGCGTCGCTGAGAACCTCGTCCTCGTCGACAACGCGGCGAAGGCCTTCTCACGCTTCGGCTTCCTGCGCAACCGCGCCATCCGAGACCACTGCGAGGAGCTCGTCGAGAAGTTCGATGTCAAGACGCCGAGCCTCGACACGCAGGTCTCCAACTTGTCCGGCGGGAACATCCAAAAGCTCATCCTCGCCCGCGAGCTCTCGAGCGAGCCACGCGTCCTGCTCGCAGCACAGCCGATCCGCGGCGTCGACATCGGCGCCGCCCGCTACATCCACGAGCGCCTGCAGCAGCAGCGCGACAGCGGCACGGCGATCCTCGTCATCTCCGAGGATCTCGACGAGGTCCTCTCCATCGCCGACCGCGTCCTCGTGATGTACGAGGGCCGGATCGTCGCCGAGGCCGACCCGCGCAAGAGCACCCGCGAAGCGCTCGGCATGATGATGGCCGGCCTCGACGCAAAGGCGTCCTAGTAGGGCTTGCCTGACAGCGGCCGCGCCTGACAGTCTTAGCGGCACTTCCAAGGAGGTCAGGTCATGGCGAACAAGGACCAGAGCACAAAGAAGAGCATGGCGAAGAAGCCGGCCCAGAAGACGCTGAAAGAGAAGCGGCAGGCCAAGAAGGCCAAGAGGTAGGCGAGGTAGGCGGCGCGGGCCGAGCCGCCCGCCCCGCCGGCCCTAGCTGCCGGTAGCCGTGAGAGCCGGCAGACGCGGCGCCTCACCCCCCGGCTCCTGGGGCGGCTCGAGCGCGAAGCGCGGAAGCCGCCGGTCGAGCCAGGCGGGGAACCACCACGTCCACTCGCCGAGCAGTTGCAGCGTCGCCGGCAGCAGGAGGATGCGGATGACCAGCGCGTCGAGGAAGACCGCACTGGCGAGCGCGAGCCCGAACATCTCGATTACGCGCTGTCCGCCGCCGATGAAGCTCGCGAAGACGACGACCATTACGGCGGCGGCCGCGGTGATCACGCGACCGGTGCGGATCAGCCCCTCGCGCACCGCTGCCCTCGTATCGGCGCCGTGCGTCCACTCCTCATGGATGCGGCTGACGAGGAACACCTCGTAGTCCATCGAGAGCCCGAACACGATCGCGAACACCATCACCGGCAAGAAGGCCATGATCGGCCCGCCCGAGACCCCGAACACCGAGCCGGCCCAGCCGAACTGGAAGACCGCGACGATGATCCCCATCGACGCGCCGATCGAGAGCAGGTTCATCACCGCAGCCTGCAGCGGGATCAGCAGCGACCGGAACACGACGAGCAGCAGCAGCGCCGAGAGCAGGACGACGACGCCGATGAAGTACGGCAGCCTGCCGGCGAGGACGCTCGAGAAGTCGATCTGCGCAGCGGTCGTGCCGCCTACCCAGGCGACGATCCCCGTCCGCCGCTCGATCGGCGGGATCACGTCCTCGCGCAGGTGCCGGACGAGCTGCTCGGTTTGGGTGCTCTGCGGCGACGTGGTCGGGTAGGCGGCGACGGTCGCGACATCGCCGCCTGGGCTGAGCCGCGGCGGCGAAACGGCGGCGACGCCCGGCAGCCGCCGAAGCGTGGCGGCGAGGGGCTGCAGCGCAGCTGCATCGCCGGCGTGCGGGAGTTCGACTGCCACGACCAGCGGGCCGCTGAAGCCCTGGCCGAATCCCTGCGCCATCAGGTCGTACGCCTTGCGCGTCGTCTGGTTACGCGGGTCGTTTCCCGCGTCCGTGTTGCCGAGCTGGATGCTGAGCACCGGCAGCGTCAGTACCACCAGCACCGCGGCGGAGGCGACGAGCGCCGTCCAGGGGCGGTGCTGGATGACGGCGATCCAGCGCGTCCAGAACGTGCTGCGGTCGGGCGCCGGCGTCCCGCGGCGGCGCGCGAGCAGAGACGGCCGACCGATCCGGTGGCCGAAGAGAGTGAGGAGCGCCGGCAACAGCGTCAACGAGGCCGCGAGCACGCAGAGCACGGCGAGCGCGGCGGAGATCGCGACACCATTCAGCAGCGAGACCCCGAGCGCGAGCATCCCCAGCAGCGCGATCACAACGGTGACGCCGGCGAAGATCACCGCGCGGCCGGCGGTGTTGACCGCCTCGCCGACTGCTCCATGGACGTCGCCGCCGTTGCGCCGATACGCCTCCCGGTAGCGGGTGACGATGAAGAGCGAGTAGTCGACGCCGACGCCGAGGCCGATCATCAGCGCGAGCTGCGTCGCGAAGTCGGGCATCGAGACGATCCGGCTGAAGAGGCCGATCAGGCCGAAGCCCGTGCCGAGCCCGAGTAGCGCGGTGCCGACCGGCAAACCCATCGCGAGCAGCGAGCCGAAGCTGATCAGCAGTACGGCGATCGCGGAGCCGATCCCGACGAGGAACGTGTAGCCGATCGAGAAGCCGATCGCCTGCTCGATCGCCAGCCCCTCCAGCTCCACCTGAAGTGCCGGGGTACTCGCACTCTGGGCGGTGGAGATCACGCGGCGTGTCGCCGCCACTGGCAGGACGTTCGCCTTCTCGTCGAAGTTGACCGTGGCGAAGGCGATCGTCCGGTCGCGCGAGATCGCCTGCCCGTGCGTCGCATAGGGGCTGACGACGGAGGCGACGTGCGGCAG
The DNA here is from genome assembly GCA_963737515.1 of uncultured Actinomycetes bacterium. Lineage (GTDB taxonomy): Bacteria > Actinomycetota > Thermoleophilia > Gaiellales > Gaiellaceae > Palsa-739. The sequence goes on from CAVTSV010000004.1 coordinate 732,162, forward strand.
CTGCGCTACCTCGGCGAGTACGTGCTCGATCCGAGCGCGAACCGCAGGCGCGGTGACGGTGCCGCTGAGCGTGTGGAAGACGATCTGGTCGGCATCACCGGCCTGCGCCGGGAAGCCGCGGGCGAGCAGGTCCGCCGCCCGCTGCGCCCCCGTCCCCGGCAGCGTGAAGTTGTTGGCGTAGTGCGAGCCGACCGCGTGCGCGGCCCCCAGAGCCGCCACGAGAACGACCACCCACAACCCGACGACCGCGCGGCGATGGTGGGCGGACCAGCGAGCGAGGGCAAGCACCCACCCAGGGTAGAGATACCGTTCGCCCGGTGAGCAGGAGAGCCCTGACGCTCCTTTCGAAGCTTCACGTCGTCCTCTACCGGGTTAGCGGCGGTCGCCTCGGCGGCCGCTTCCGCAAGACCGCGCCGGTTCTCCTTCTGACCACGACCGGACGCAAGAGCGGGAAGCAGCGCACGACGCCGCTGCTCTATCTAGAGGAAGCCGGGCAGTACGTCGTTGTCGCCTCGGTCGGCGGAGCTCCCAAACACCCGGCTTGGTACCTGAACCTGCTCGGCAACCCGGCAGCGACGATCCAGATCGGGAGTCGCAGGCTTGCGGTGACCGCGACGACGGCGTCGCCGCAGGAGCGGCTGCGGCTCTGGCCGCGGGCGACGCAGATGTATCCGGGCTACGACGGCTACCAGGCGAAGACCAGCCGAGAGATTCCGGTCGTGATCCTCACGCCCGCCGCGGGCTAGCCCGACGGCACATATGCGCAACCTGGGTCTTCGCCGAGCGGGTCGCCTGTAGTGGCATAGGCGCGGGCGCGGGAACCGCCGCAGATGTGGCGGTACCCGCAGCTTCCGCAGCGGCCGCCGAAGCGGGCTGAACGTATCTCGCGCAGCAGGGGATGGTGCCGGTAGACGGAGCTGAGGTTGTCCTCGCGCACGTTGCCGAGCTCGAGGGGAAGGAAGCCGGATGGGGTGATCGTGCCGTCGTGGGCGACGAAGATGACGCCGTTGCCGTCCCGGGTGCCCTTCGTCTGCGCCCGCGGTGCGGCGTCTGGAGCTCCGAGCTCCGCGACGAGTCGCCCGTGCAGCTCGTGGTAGAGATCCCCGGGCGGCTGGGCGCCGTCCATGCGCTCGGCGACGACACGGCGGAAGAACGGCGCCTCGACGGTACGGACGACCATCCCGTAGCGGGAGGCGTCGAAGAGCAAGTGGCAGACCTGTTCGTTCTCCGTCGCGTCGAGCGCCTGCTGGCCGACGCCGCGGCCGACCTGAATGAGGAAGAACACTTCCCAGATCGACGCCCCCGTCTCCTGAACGATCCGAGCGATCAGCGGTAGATCGCGGACCGTGTCGCGCATCACGAGCGTGTTCACCTGCACGACGATTCGCTGCGCGCGAAGCATCCGAATGGCGGCGAGCGTCGCCTCGAAGTGCCCCTCGATCCCGCGCACCCGGTCATGCACAGCCGCGGAGGCGCCGTCGAGACTGATCGAGGCGACCCGTACGCCCAGCCGGCGCAACGCTGCGATCCGGGCTGAAGTGAGCAGCGGCGTCACGCTCGGCGCGAGCGCGAGTGGCAGTCGCCGCTCCCGGGCCAGCGCGGCCAGATGGTCGATGTCGGCGCGCATGAGCACGTCACCGCCGGTCGCCACCAGCACCGGGGGAGGTGTTCCGAACTCGGCCAACTGCTGAAGTAGTTGTTCCGCCTCCTCGGTGGAGAGCTCCCCCGGCAGTGGCTCTCGGATCGCCGATGCCCGGCAGTGCATGCAGGCCAGCCCGCACGCGCGCGTCGTCTCCCAGAAGGCGAGTATCGGGCGGCGCTCGAAATCCACTAGCGGGGGAGCTGCTCGAAGCGCGCAGTGAAGTGGCGCAGGGCGCCGGGCTCGTGGACGATCCGCAGGCCCCGCAGCTCGGCGCGCTGCTCGGCGACCGCTGCGCAGACCTCGGCGACGTAGTCGATGTGGCTCTGGGTGTACGTCCGGCGGGGGATCGCGAGGCGGACGAGATCGAGCGCAGCCGGCTCCTCTGTGCCGTCGGGGCGCCGCCCGAACATCACCGTGCCGATCTCGCAGCCCCGGACGCCGCCCGTCTCGTAGAGCGCCAAGGCCAGGACCTGGCCCGGATACTCGAGAGGAGCGATGTGCGGCAGGAGCTCGCGGGCGTCGAGGTACACGGCGTGGCCGCCTACCGGCCGAACGATGGGGATGCCCGCCCGGACGAGAGACTCGCCGAGGTATTCGGTCGACCGAGTCCGGTAGCGCAGGTAGTCGTGGTCGACCGCCTCCTTCAAACCTTGCGCGATCGCCTCCAGGTCGCGGCCCGCGAGACCTCCGTAGGTCGGGAAGCCTTCGGTGAGGACGAGCAGATTGCGGCAACGCTCCGCGAGAGCGTCGTCGTTGACGGCGAGCCAGCCGCCGATGTTGGCGATCGGGTCCTTCTTGGCGCTCATCGTCATCCCGTCGGCCAGTGAGGCCATCTCGCGCACGATCTCGGCGACCGGCCGTTCGCTCTGGCCGGGTTCGCGCTGCCGGATGAACCAGGCGTTCTCGGCGAACCTGCATCCGTCCAGGAAGAGCGGAACCTCGAAGGCGTCACAGATCGCCCGCACTGCACGGAGGTTCTCGAGAGAGACTGGCTGTCCGCCACCTGAGTTGTTCGTCACGGTCACGAACACCGCCGGGACAGCCTCGCGGCCGCGTTCCGACAGGAGCCGCTCGAGGGCGGCGACGTCCATGTTCCCCTTGAAGGGATGCTCGAGCGACGGCACGAGCGCCTCGGGGATCGGCAGATCGATCGCCTCGGCGCCGGTGAACTCGACGTTCGCGCGCGTGGTGTCGAAGTGCGTGTTGTTCGGGACGACTTTCCCCGGACCGCCGATCGCCGTGAACAGGATCTTCTCCGCCGCCCGGCCCTGGTGAACCGGGATCACGTGCGTGAACGGGAACAGCTCCCGCACGGCTTCCAGGAAGATGAACCACGACGGGGAGCCGGCGTAGCTCTCGTCCCCGTGCTGGATTGCGGCCCACTGGTCGCGGGACATCGCCCCTGTTCCGGAGTCGGTGAGCAGGTCGATCAGTACGTCCGCCGCGTGGAGACCGAAGAGGTTCAAGCCGGCCGCGCGAATCGCCGCCCGTCGCTCCTCCACGGTCGTTAGCCGCAGGGGCTCTACCGAATGGATGCGGAAAGGCTCGATGATCGTCCGGAAAGCCACGTGCGCGAACGAGACCAGACGCGAGCTCGATCCGTATCCGGGCGTTCGCTGATCTTGGAACGACTGGTCGAGGTCGACTACGCGGCTTCCGCCTAGCCGTGCGCGAGGCGGCGGCTTCTATCGGTCGGGGCGAAGATCAGCTTTGCCGGTCGCGCTTCGCGCGCGAGGCGAGCGAGGCCCGCTTGGAGGCCGAGAGCTCGGCCTTCCTGAGCCGGATCGACTCCGGGGTGACTTCGACCGCCTCGTCGTTGCGGATGAACTCGAGCGCCTGTTCGAGCGAGAGCGGCCGCGGCGGGATCAAGCGGACGGTCTCGTCGGCCGCTGCGGCGCGCATGTTCGTCAGCTTCTTCGGCTTCGAGGCGTTCACGTCGAGGTCGTTGTCGCGCGCGTTCTCGCCGACGACCATCCCCTCATACAGCTCGGCGCCCGGCGCGATGAAGAGCGAGCCGCGCTCCTGCAGGTTCGTGATCGCAAACGCGGTCGCCTGGCCGCGCCGGTCGGCGACGAGGCTGCCCGTCGGCCGCGTGCGCAGCTCGCCGTGCCACGGCTCCCACGCCTCGAAGACGTGGTGGATGATCCCCGTGCCGCGCGTCTCGGTGAGGAACTCGGTGCGGAAGCCGATCAGGGCGCGGGCGGGGACGAGGTACTCCATGCGCGCCCAGCCGCTGCCATGGTTCACCATCTGCTGCAGTCGGCCCTTGCGCAGCGCGAGCAGCTGCGTGACGACGCCTATGAACTCCTCGGGAATGTCGATCGCGACGCGCTCGACCGGCTCGAGCCGCTTCCCTCCGACCTCCCGCGTCAGCACCTCGGGCTTGCCGACCGTCAGCTCGAACCCTTCGCGGCGCATCAGTTCGACGAGGATCGCCAGCTGCAACTCGCCGCGGCCCTGCACCTCCCAGGCATCGGGACGCGCCGTCGGCAGCACGCGCAGCGAGACGTTGCCGACGAGCTCCGCGTCCAGCCGGTCCTTCACCTGGCTCGCGGTCAGCCGCGTCCCCTCGGTGCCGGCGAGCGGGCTCGTGTTGATGCCGATGGTCACGGAGAGGCTCGGCTCGTCGACCGTCGTCACGGGCAGCGGCCTCGGATCGTCGGGATCGGCGATCGTCTCGCCGATCGTCACGTCGGGCAGGCCGGCGAGCGCCACGATCTCGCCCGGCCCGGCCTCGTCGGCGGGAACGCGGTCGAGCGCCTCCGTGATGTACAGCTCGGTCACGCGCGCCTGCTCGATCGTCCCGTCGGAACGACACCACGCGATCTGCGCGCCCTTGCGCAACGTCCCGTGCCGGATCCGCAGCAACGCGAGCCGGCCGACGTACGGACTCGCGTCGAGATTCGTGACGAGAGCCTGCAGCGGATGGTCGGGGTCGTAGCTCGGGGCCGGGATCGTCTCGAGCAGCGTCGCGAACAACGGGCCGAGATCCGGCGCGAGCTCGTCCGCAGCCAGCCCGGCCCGGCCGGCGCGCGCGTTCGCGTAGACGATCGGAAACTCGATCTGCGTGCCGTCGGCGTCGAGGTCGAGGAACAGCTCGTACACCTCGTTCACGACCTCGGCAGGCCGCGCGTCATGGCGGTCGACCTTGTTGATCACGAGGACGACCGGCAGCTTCAACTCGAGCGCCTTGCGCAGCACGAACCGCGTCTGCGGCAGCGGCCCCTCCGAGGCATCGACGAGCAGCAGCACCCCGTCCACCATCGTCAGCGCGCGCTCGACCTCGCCGCCGAAGTCGGCGTGACCGGGCGTGTCGACGATGTTGATCTTCGTCTCGCCGTGCTGGACCGCTGTGTTCTTGGCGAGGATCGTGATCCCCTTCTCGCGCTCGAGGTCCATCGAGTCCATGACCCGCTCCGCCACGTCCTGGTTCTCGCGGAAGGAGCCGGACTGCCAGAGCATCGCGTCGACCAGCGTCGTCTTGCCGTGGTCGACGTGGGCGATGATCGCGACGTTGCGCAGGTCGTTGCGGGTGGCGGTCACCTACCACTGATAGCAAAACCGCTATGTTCGACCGTCCGCGCTGCTACGCTGATTCCACGGACGGCAACGGGTCGTCCCGTGAGATTCAGGTTCTCGTTCCTCCATGGATTCGAGCTCTTGCTTCTCGAATCCGAATTAAGGAGTCGAACAACCACATGTCCCAGAGCTTCACCTCGCTCGGTGTGAGCGCGGAAGTCGAGCTTGCGCTCACCGGCCGCGGCATCCTCGAGCCTTTCCGCATCCAGACGCTCGTCGTCCCCGCCGCGCTCGACGGCCGCGACATCCTCGGCCAGGCACCGACAGGCTCCGGCAAGACGCTCGCCTTCGGGCTGCCGATCGTCGAGCTGATCTCGGCGGACGAGCCTGCCCCGGCGGCGCTCATCCTCACCCCGACCCGCGAGCTCGCGCTGCAGGTGACGGAGGAGTTGTCGCTGCTCGGCGAGCCGCGCGGGCTCCGTGCCGCGGCGGCGTACGGCGGCGCACCCGTCTCTTCGCAGGCGAAGAAGCTGCACGGCGCCCACGTCGTCGTCGCCACGCCCGGCCGGCTGAACGACCTCATCCAGCGCCGCATGATTTCGCTCGACGCGATCCGGATCCTCGTCCTCGACGAGGCCGATCGGATGCTCGACATGGGCTTCCTGCCGCAGGTGGAGAAGATCGTTCGGAAGCTGCCGAGCCGGCGCCAGACGATGCTCTTCTCCGCCACTCTCGACGGCGAAGTCGGCGAACTCGCCCGCGCCTGGACGACGAACCCGTCGCACTTCGCGGCCGAACTGCCGTCGCAGCACGCCGACGGCGACGTGGAGCACACCTTCGTCGCGGTCACCGCCGCGGACAAGGTCGAGCGCCTCGTCGGCCTCCTCGAGGCCGAGCGCGGTCTCGCCCTCGTCTTCGTCCGGACGAAGCGCGGCGCCGACCGGCTCGCGCAGAAGCTGCGCGGGCACGGGGTCGACGCTTCCGCGATGCACGGCGACATGACGCAGGGCGCCCGCGAGCGAGCGCTCGAGCGGTTCCGCTCGGGGAAGGTGACGACGCTCGTCGCGACCGACGTGGCCGCCCGCGGCCTCGATCTTGAGGCGATCAGCCACGTGATCAACTACGACCCGCCGGAGGACATGAAGGGCTACGTCCACCGCGTCGGCCGAACCGGTCGCGCCGGCCGCTCCGGCCAGGGGATCACGCTCGTCCTCCCGGATCAGCAGGCCGACGTCAGCCGCGTCGCGAACATGCTCGGCCACCGCGAGCAGTTCGAAGAGGGCGGCATGACGACGGCGCGCCCGCGGCTCCTCTACACGAGCCGCCGCGGACGCCGCTCGCGCTGGTAACAGACCCGCCGCGATCTGGTCACCCTTTCCGGCCGGGAGCATGAATACCGTGGCCGGATGGATCCCCTCGACGGCCTGAACCCCGAGCAGCGCCGCGCCGCCGAGGCCGTGCGCGGTCCGGTCTGCATCCTCGCCGGCGCGGGGACGGGGAAGACGACGACGATCACGCGGCGGATCGCGCACCAGGTTGCATCGGGCGCGTTCGATCCGTCCCAGATCATGGCGGTGACGTTCACCGACAAGGCAGGCGGCGAGCTGCGCGCGCGCCTCGCGGCGCTCGGCGTCACGCGCATCCGCGCCGGGACGTTCCACTCCGCCGCGCTGCGGCAGCTGCGCCACTTCGCTCCCGAGGAGGTCGGCCGGATCCTGCCGTCGAAGGCGCTGATCCTCCGGCAGATCGGCAACCGGCTCCGCGCGCCGTACAAGTTCCGGCCCGCCGGAGACCTCGCCACCGAGATCGAGTGGGCGAAGAACCGACGGATCGGCCCCGCCGGCTACCTCGACGCCGCCGCCGATCGCGAGCCGCCGATCCCCGTCGACCTGATGGCCGGGGTCTACCGCGACTACGAACGGCGGAAGGCGGACGAAGGGCTCATGGACTTCGAGGATCTGCTCGAAGGCGCGGTCCGCCTGTTCGAGCGCGACGCGCGCGCGGCCGCGACCTTCCGCGCCCAGTACCTCGCATTCACCGTCGACGAGTACCAGGACGTCAACCTCCTGCAGCAGACGCTGCTCGAGCACTGGCTCGGCGACCGCGACGACCTCTGCGTCGTCGGCGACGACTACCAGTCCATCTACGCGTTCACCGGGGCGGGGCCGGAGCATCTCCTCGCCGTCCCGACCCGCTTCCCGCACGCGACCGTCGTGCGGCTCGAGGAGAACTACCGCTCCACGCCGCAGGTGCTCGCGCTCGCGAACGAGCTCGTCCCCCGGCTTGGCGGCGCCGAGAAGGTGCTGCGCCCGACTCGCCCCGACGGGCCCGAGCCGGTCGTGAGCGCGTTCGCGTCGCCTGCCGACGAGGCGAAGGCGATCTGCGAGCGGATCGCGGCGGAGAAGACGCCGCTCGACGAGATCGCGATCCTCTGCCGCACGAACGCCCGCCTCACCGACTTCGAGGAGGCGCTCCACGACGCCGGCATCCCCTTTCAGGGCTCGTCGCTGCTCGCCCGCGACGCGGCGCGCCGGCTCGTCCGCCGGCTCCAATCGAGCTCGGTCGAAGCGGCGGGCGCGGTGCGCGCGGCGGCGCTCGAAGCCGGCTGGCTCGAGCAGCCGCCGGACAAGCTCGGCGAGCGCGAACTCGTCCGCCAGACCGACCTGACGCGGCTCGTCACTCTCGCGGCCGCCTTCGACGGCGACGCGGCCGCGTTCGTCGCCGAGCTGCGCCGCCGGTTCGACCCGGGCGGCGAGGACGTCCGCGGCGTCAACCTCCTGACCCTCCACCGGGCGAAAGGCATCGAGTTCGACATGGTCTTCCTACCTCGGCTGGAGGAGAAGGAACTCCCATCCCGGCAGGCGCGCATGGAGGCGGAGATCGACGAGGAGCGAAGGCTCTTGTACGTCGGGATGACACGCGCGAAGCGCGTCCTCTGGCTGAGCTGGTCGGGCAAGCGCTCGCGCTTCCTCACCGAGCTCGGGCACGCGCCGACGGCGGCCGTGCGAAGCACGCAGGAGTGGACGCCGACCGCGGAGCGACTCCGAGCCTGGCGCCTGGAGCGCGCGCGGGAAGACGGAGTCCCGCCCTACGTCGTCTTCCACGACACGGTCCTTCACGCAATCGCGGCCGCCCAACCAACGTCCCTTGGCGAACTAGCCCAAATCGCCGGCGTCGGGCCTACAAAGCTCGAGCGCTACGGCTCCGACGTCCTCGCGCTCCTCTGAGCGCTAGGGGCCCACCTATGCCGAAGGTAGGGGGTCGCCGACTCGCCTCTTTAGCTCATCGTGGGGTCACGCCTTGAGGTGCTGGGCATGCGGTTTCGGGGCGCGGTGCGAGGCGCGTGCGAGGGCGATGAATTCGCACGGATCGGAGCGTTTGAGGCGTGTCGAGAGGGCCGGCGCCGGGTGGCGCGCTCGGCTTGACGGACGGAGCACCGTGTGAGAGAGTGGCCGAGTCGAAGCCCGTGGACTGCGCAAGCGGTTTGCGGGCTTTGACATTTCTCCGGCAGCAGGTCACGCGTCCACGCTCAACTGAGAGGGTGCCCTCGCGCACGCGAGGTTGCCTAGCCGGGATGGGTTGATCCTGCCCAGCGGTGGACGACGTGCCAGGTGCGTCCGGTGTCGGTCGTTTCGATCAGTCGCCGCTTTTCCGTCCCCTGGTTGGCGAGGATGACGAATCCGACCCCGTGCGGGAGAACGGAGGCCCACCAGCCGAAGTCGATCTCGGGTCGAGCGACCTTGGGCAGGGAGATCCAGTGGCGGCCGCCATCGCGTGTGGCGTATAGCGTGCCTCGCGTTTCCCAGATCAGCGCGAAACCGCCTCGTGTCACAGCCGCAATGCCCTCCGGATAGCCATATCCGCTGATGCCGCCATAGGAGCATCTGCTCGTCGCGAACCCGGTGCAGGCGACCGGCTTCCAACCGTGAGTCCCTAAGCGAAAGACCTCTTTGCCCTGGTTCCCCGCGCTCGCCTCAGTCGTGCAGAGAGCCCAGGTGTAGGTTCCGACCGGCTGCGTGTTCGTCGCCGTCCCCATACCCTGCGGGCAGTCGGAGAATCCGTAAGTCAGGGCAAGGCCGGGTTGCCAGGTTCGGCCGCCGTTACCGCTACGCAGCGTCTCGCCGTCGTCGAAGACGGCGTACACGACGTTGCCGTAGCCGTAGCGAAAGATGGAGACGACCGGCCGGGGTGTGCGTCGCACGACGCGCCAGGTCTTACCGCCATCCGAGGTGAGCGCGATCGTCCCCTCGGGGCGGCAATGGAAGCCCGAGTTGGCGCAACTCGTCCAGCCGGTGCCGAGCACTCCGTTGGCCGGGTCGAGGAAGGCGACGGCGTTCGGGACGAGTGCAGAGCGAGGAAGCGACGACACTGCGGATCTCCCCGCGAGCGCCACGGCGCTGACCGACCCAAGCAGCAACAGAGCTGCGACTCCAACGATCACCCGTTTCGATGGAGTAGCCACGTTCCGAATCATCGCACCACCCTGGGCGGGGCAAAGCTGCCCACGCTCAGGGGACATTCCCGAGCACTGGCCTAGGCGATTACTTGCCCACGATGGAGCGAAGCGGGAGGACCGGCGAGACCAGAGTGTGCTTGCCGCAGAGAGGCAAGTAGGTTGCGTCGTGAGGGAGCCACGCCGACAGCTTCACCCTTTCTTTGCTGTTCGGGGCAGTGACGATGAGCCGGTGAGCCTTCGGGCACTGTCGCGGGGGGTTTGCTCCGGTCGGGTTGTCGGCGCTGGCCAGGATGGCGTAGCCGGCAGCGCCGGGCCGAAGCGAGACCTTGGGCACCGCTCGTCGCGGCGACCAGTTCCAGCCGAAGAGCATGGTCCCGCCGACGGCGTGACGGGAGCTGGCTCTCGTCCCCTTCGCCTGGACGGCGACGACCTGCGGCCAGCCAGAAATCACGCACGTCGTAGTCCGCGTGTTCTCGAAGCGCAGCAACCCGCCCTCTTCGCCCATGACCGCACCTGATCGAACAAGAGAGACCATCAGTTCGCCGTGACCGCACGTCCGACCGTCCGCGAAACGAGTCGCGGCCGCAGCGGCTGACCCGACCGCGAGAGCCGCAAGAAGGAGAACTGGGCCAGCACGCACAGAGCGATACGTCACGAGGCACATTGTCGGCTCACCCGTCAGTTGGCGCAAACCGTTCTTCGGGTGACATTCCCGAGCACTGGCCCAGCCGACGGTCCTGCCTCTTGATCGGGGGTGTGTCTCAGCTTGATCTTGCTGGGGGTTTGATCCAGAGGGATGTCTGGCTGGGGTGTATGGCCCCGGTGACAGCGGCGAGCAGTTCGCTGTGGACGGTGTCGAGGTCCACGGCCTCGCGGAGTCGAAGCGCGAAGGCCGCGACGATTGCTTCGGTGTCGTAGCGGGCGCGGTTGAAGCGGCGGTCGACGACCCGCTGGACGCGACGGCGGAGCGGGTTGAACAGCGCGGCCGCGGCGAGCGTGGAAGCCGCGACGGCGACCGGGGAGGAGAACGGCAGCACCCGTGTCGCCAGCAGCACGATCCCCAAGAACGTTCCGACCAGCACCCCGGTCACGATCGCGTAGGAGATCGTGCGGCTGATCAGCCGGTCGATCTCGTAGAGCCGGTACTTCAAGATCCCGACACCGATGCTGAGGGGGAGCGCGGCGATGGAGACGAAGCCGACGTGGCTCAACCCAGCCACGACCGGCGAACTGCTGCTGCTCAGCGTAAGCCCCAACGCGAGTCCGCTGATACAGATGGCGCCGCCGCTGAGCAGCCATTTCAGCTGCTGGCGGCGCTCGCCGGTCGAGCCACGCCAGCTCAGCACTTGGCGGGCCACCCACGCGAGCGAGAGGCACAAGTAGAGAAGCAACAACACGCTCGCTGCGCTGTTCGCGGCGCCCGAAGAGTGCGTGACGAGATTGCCCGAGGAGTCGACCTGGATGTGTCTGGCGACGACTCCGCTGGCCTGCGACCAGCCGGCCATCACGGCGAAGGTCGTGCCGACCGCGAGATAGGCGGCCATCGTCCAGCGCCAGCGCCCCGCAGGCCGTTGCCCGTCGGGGAACAGCGCGATCGGCAGTGGCATCAGCACGATCATCAAGACCCAACCAGCCGCGAGGAACACCGCCAGCCGCGCCAACGGCAGCCCTTGGTGGCCGAGCCGGAACGCTCGCACTGCGTAGAAGCCGTCGTCGGTCGACAACATCATCGTCACGGCGAGGATGAGCAGGATCCAACCGATCGGATTGCCTGGCACCCGTCGCGCCAGCACAAACCCGACGATCGCGAACGGCAGCATGATCAGGAAGAACACGAGGCTGCCGAACGCCAACTGGTGCGCCCAGGCCGCCATCGGCACCGCCGCCAGCAGGGACGCCAACCCCAGCAGGCCAAGAACCATCGCCGCCCTCGGAAACGTCAGCCGGAATCGGCCGGTCGCAGCCTCCGGGAGCAGGCTCGGATTCGCGTTCACAGCGATCCCGTCAACCTAGACCCGACTCGTCCAGAGAACGTTACGGCCAGGCGCGCACTCAGGAGAACCCCACATCGGCGAGCCCGCTCAGGGGACATTCCCGAGCACTCGCCCACGCTACGGGTTAGATCCACCAGCTGGCAATGAACAGTGCGTCTGTCGCGACAAGTCGCACGTTGACCGTGCTGGGATCTGTCGGAGTTGGCCGCTCGGCGACGCGCCCAACTCCGACCGTGCACGGACTACGGCTTGTGGACGCTGTGCAGGTTGATGACCTCTTGCGTGATCTCGAATGGGACGTTTGGCTTCACGTTCTCGTTGAACCAGGTGTCGTGCTGCTCCTGCGTCTCCCACACCTCGGCCACGACGAAGCCGCTGGCGTCTTCATAGGAGACGTGGAGCAGGAAGCCCGGCTGCTTCTTGATCTGCTCGACGAGGGGCGGCGCGGACTCGTCGTACTGCGCTGTGCTCATTGGGGCACGGTGGCGAATCAGGACAGCCATTGATGATCCTCTCTTCCGTGGATACCGAGACGGGACCGTATACGCGACGACTCGTATCCGCGACCAAGACACCAAACGTTCACCCTGGCACTCGGTCCGACGTTCAGGGGACACTCCCGAGCACTGGCACAGGCGACGGTTCTAGACTTGCACGGTGGCCTATGACGTGGTCCGTCCCGATGAGTTCGAGTGGCACACGCGTCCCCACGAGCCGGGCGAGCCGGCGCGGCACGTCGCCGAGTTGAGCGACCGCGCGGGCTTCGTGCACGTGCGCGGGAATGTCTGGCGCTACGAGCCCGGGGCGACGGGACGCCGCCACCGTCATCCGATGCAGGAGGAGACCTTTGTCGTCCTCGCTGGCGCGCTCTCGTTATACGTCGGCGAGCCGCCAGAGCGGATCGAGGTGCCGGCCGGTGGGCTCGTCCGCGTCGACCCCGGTGTGCCGCTCCAGTCCGCGAACCACGGCGAGGAGGACCTGCTCGTTTACGCGTACGGCTACCCGGCCGAAAGCGAACTCGCGGAGCTCCTGGACTCTGCGCTCTAATCGCACGTTGCGGCGCCCGGCGCGCTCACACGCTGCCACCGCGGCCGCTGCCCCGGATCCGGCTTGAGAAGTCAAACCCGGCTCCTTCCAACCCGCCGCGCGGGCGCGGCGGCGGAAGGCGAGGGTCTGCGACCGCGTCAGCTGGAGCGTGGCCGGCACAGAACGGAGGCGATATGTCCCGGCTCAAGCCGCGGCAGGTAGCGCCGGCGGAGTTCGCCGAGCCGGAGCCGCGCGCGGGACGAGCAGGCGGTAGAAGCTCAGCGTCAGCACCGGCCCGGCTGCGAGGAGCGCGGTGGTCGCTCCGCCGAATCCGTGCAGGTCGGTGCCGGTGAGGAGCGCGTGGCCGAGCGCGAGCCAGAACGCGACGAAGCTTGCGAAGTGGAGGCGGCGCCAGCCCTTCTGGCCGATCCACTTCCGCGCGTTGAAGGAGAGCGCGAGGGTGAGGCTGACCCAGGCCGCGACGACGCCCATCGCGATGCTGCCCGGCTTCCAGCTCGCGGCACCGGGGATCAGCACCGAGAGCACATTGAAGTGGAGGAACGGGTCGAACAGGATCGCGCCGACATGGAGGACGACCGCCGAGAGGCCCGTCCACGCGAGTGTCCGGTGTAACGCCATCAGGGTCTTGGTCTTCTTCACGTGGAGCAGGCGGGTGCTCATCGCGAGTCCGAGCCAGACGGACAGCGTCAGAAGCCCGAACGCGACAAGGCCGGCAGAGCGCGCGATCAACCACGCGATGGGGAGCCCGGTGCTCATGCGAGCGACACCACGAGTCGCGGCGCCTCGACGGGCGGCTTCCCGAGCGGGATGAACGGCCCGGCGTGCGGGACGTACAGAGCCGAGAGGTGCGGGCGCGCCGCGACGTGTGCCTCGGCCTCGGTGAGGCCGGCGATCGCGAGCGTCGTCGCGTGCGATTCTGCCTCCGAGGCGTTGGGAGCGATCACGGTGACCGTGAACGGACCGGCGAGTGCAGATTCGCCCGTCTCCGGGTCGATGAGGTGGTGGAGCGATCGCGCCGGGCCGAAGCGGCGCGCGTCGCGGCCGGACGTTGCAACACCGCCTTCCTCGAGCGCGAGAACGGTCAGCGTCTCGCCCGGGCGGCGAGGATCGCTGACGGCGACCCGCCATGGCCCGCCTTCGGGGGCTTCGCCGCGCACGGCGATGTCGCCGCCGAGGTCGACGAGGCCGCCCGGCAGGCTCGGCGCCCGCGCGAGCATCGCGTCGAGTGCGCGCCCGGCGGCGTAGCCCTTGCCGATCCCGCCGAGGTCGACGGCGGTGCCGGGCTCGAGCCGGGCCTGGCCGCTGCGAGGGTCGAGCTCGATCGTCGCGCCCGCACGCCAGCCTGGCGCGTGCTCCGCCTGCCGTTCCTCGAGCAACTCGAAGGAGCGGTCGTAGCCGGCGGCGACGAGGGCGGGGAGAACGGTGGGATCGAAGCGGCCGCCGGTGTCCTCCCGGGCGCGGATCGCCAGCCGCAGCGCCTCGAGCAGGCGCCGGCCGACCGGGACCCACGAGCCGGCGCCTGCGTTGAGCCGCGACAGATCGCTCTCGGGACGGAAGCGGGAGAGCTCGGCCTCGACGGCCTCGACCTCCTCCTGGGCGGCGGCCAGAGCGGCGCGGGCGCGGATCTCCTCGCCAGCGCCGGTGGTGGCGGCCGCCGAGCAGTTCGTCCCGACGGCACGCCACTCGAAGCGCGAGAGCGTGCTCACGGGCGTGCCGCGGCTGCGGAGGTTGCGGTCGTCGCGTGCGCCGACGACTTGAGGACGACGAGGTGCGACTTTCCGTTCGCTCCCTTGACGAGCACCTGCTGCGGCGCGAGCTGCGCCGACGCGGTGGTCATCGGGTGCGACGCCCAGGCGAGCACGGCGACGATCGCCAGCATCGCCCAGACCGACAGGACGACTATCCAAACCCTATGCACGATCAGTCTCCGCCTCCGTCATGGAAGGCCGGTGCCGGCTGAACCTGCTGGACGACAGCGGCCGGTGCGGCCACCGGTGCCTGGTGGACGAGGCCGAGGATCGCCGCGCCGCCCGTGAGGACGGTCGCGGCGAGCACAGCGGCCAAACCGAGTGCGTGTCTGTTCGTGTTCATGCCGCCGTTCTACGCCCCCACTCGCAAAGGGCGGGCGAAGCGACCGGCAAGCTTCGGTAAGGGTTCAGCTAGAGGTTCTGAGCCGCACGACGGCGTCGATCCCGCCGCCCGGCGCCTCGCACAACTCCACTTCGCCGTCGTCGACGACGACGAGGCGCCGGACAATCGCCAGCCCCAGCCCGGTGCCGCCCTCCCCCGAGCCGGCCCGCCAGAAGCGATCGAAGGCGCGCTCCCGCTGCTCCGGAGAGAGGCCGGGGCCTTGATCGGTGACATGGAGCTCGACCCACGGCGGAGCGGCGCGGCCGGAGATCGTGACAGTCGACCCCGAAGCGGAGACCTCGAGCGCGTTCGCCACGAGATTGTCGAGCACCTGGGCGAGCCGGCCGGGCAGCGAGCACACCGGCAGCTGCTCGGGAACCTCGGCGGCGAGCATCACTCCCTGCTCCCCGGCGACCGGCAACCAGGCATCCACCCGCTCGCGTACAAGCGCTGCTGCGTCCACCCGCTCGCCGCCTCCGCCGCCGGAATCCGCGCGCGCGAGCGCCAGAAGCCCGTCGACAAGCGCCGAGAGCCGGAGACTCTCCCGCAGCGCTGCGTCTCGGTCGGCGCCCGCCGGGAGGCTCTCGAGCCGGAGCCGCAACGCGGTCAGCGGCGTCCGCAGCTCGTGCGAGGCGTCGGCGACAAACTCCTCCTGCGCGTGGACGAGCCGCTCGAGCTTGCCGACCGTCTCGTTGAAGACGACGGCGAGGGAACGGACCTCGGGCGGACCGCCGCTCGGGTCGGCGCGTGTCCCGAGCTGTCCCTCGCCGACGGCCGCCGCTGCCTCCTCCAGCCGGTGCAACGGCCGGGTCACGAAGCGGGCAGCCCCCAACCCCACAAGTGCCGCTCCGATCAGGACGACGCCGCCGATCAGCCCGAGGATGAGCCAGTAGCGGACGATGCGCGCGTCGACGGCCGAGAGCGGATAGGTGATGCGGACGGCGCCGTGCACCTGGCCGCCCGAGGAGATCGGCACGGCGACATAGAGGAGACGCTCGTGCAGTGTCCGCGATGTCCGGACTCCGCGCGGATAGCGGCCGGCGAGCGCTGCTGCGATCTCCGGGCGAGAGCCGAAGCTCTCGGCGCCGCGCACGCGCCCGCTCGTGTCGATGAGCGCGTAGCCGTTCTTCTTCACTATCACGACCCGCCCGCCCGTCCGGCTCGTGTAGGCGGAGGCGATCGCGGCCAGGGCGTCGAGTTGCCGGCCGGTCGGCGCCTGAACCGTGTCCTCGGCGTCGGCGGCGAGCACCATCGCGTCGTGCGAGACGTTTGCGGTCAGGTCGCGTCGCTCGGTGCGCTGGTTCTGAACACCGAGCGGAACCTCGAGGCTGACGAGAACGAACAGGGTGACGCCGAGGTAGCCGAGCAGGAGACGCCGCGTCACGGCGCGTGGAGCCGAAAGCCGATCCCGCGCACCGTTTCGATCCAGCGGGGATCTCCCAGCTTCTTGCGGAGGGCGCCGACGTGGACGTCAATCGTCTTCGTCGACCCGTACCAGGTCGTCTGCCAGACGTCGGCAAGGAGCCGCTGGCGGGTCACGGCGGCGCCGGGGTCGCGGGCGAGCGCGGCGAGTAGGTCGAACTCCTTCGGTGTCAGCTCGAGATCCCTGCCGTCGAGGCTCGCCTGGCGTGAGCGCTCGTCGATCTCGAGACCGCCGACACGCAGCGGCTCGCCCGTCGTGCCGGCCGACGCAGCGCGGCGAGTGACGGCCCGGATCCGGGCGATCAGCTCGCGCAGCCCGTAGGGCTTGACGAGGTAGTCGTCGGCGCCGAGCTCGAGCCCGACGACGCGGTCGGCCTCTTCGCCGCGAGCGGTGACGACGATGATCGGCACGCGGCTGCGCTCGCGGAGGCGCCGACAGACGTCGAGGCCGTCGATGTCCGGGAGGCGGAGATCGAGCAGGACGAGATCAGAGGCAGCCGCTTCCAGCGCCTCCGTCCCGGTTGCAACGCGCGTGACGTCGAAGCCCTCCCGCCGCAGCC
The DNA here is from genome assembly GCA_963737515.1 of uncultured Actinomycetes bacterium. GTDB lineage: Bacteria > Actinomycetota > Thermoleophilia > Gaiellales > Gaiellaceae > Palsa-739. The sequence continues at coordinate 748,932 of CAVTSV010000004.1, forward strand.
CGTTGACGAGCGGCTCCGCAATCGCATCTTCGTCTTCGACCACAAGGATCTGCACGCTCCGAGTGTGGGCGCAACACGCCGGGGCGGCATCGGGACTTAGCCGAACCCTTACTGCACCTTGGGAGAAGCCTCGCCAACGACTCGCCCGCGCCTCACCCGCAGCGGCCTAGCGTCGGCGGCATGAACAAATCCCACGTCACCATCCTCGCGCTGCTCTTCGCCGGCGCGGCCGTGCTCGGAGCGGTCGCGGTCACCCGCACGACGCACCTAGGCGCCGCGTCCCGGGCCGCGGAGAACGCCACGGTCGCGGCCCAGGAGCAGCAGCTCACCACCTACGAGACAAAGTTGAGGCAACAACTCGAGGCGAAACCGCCCGCTCTTCCGGCCGCACCGGCCGCGGCGGCGGGCAGCGCCGTCGCGGCTGCCCCGCGCATCGTCTACCACCAGCCGCCGGCCGTCGTCGTGACCGTCCACGGTCATCACGGCGACGACGGCTCCGACGGCGCGGGAGGCGGCGGGAATGACTAGCCATCACGCGCGCCTCTACGGACTCGCGCTGGCGCTCGTCGTCTTCTTCCTCGGCTGGGCAGTCGTGGCCTCGCATCCGTGGGCGACCGCGGCCAACGACCCACGGCTCCGTGCGCTCGGCGTGCGAGAGGCGCAGCTCCGCCGCGAAGCCCAGGTCGTCCGCCGCGTCGTGGCGGCGCGCTGGGCTCACTACCGGGTCCAGCTCAAGCTGCGCCAATCGCAGATCGCAACCGTCTCGGCCGCGAGAGCCTCTGCGCAACAGGCGGCGGCCGCGCCGGTGCAGGTCGTGAATCTCCCCGCGCACGTGGTCACGAGGACTTCGTGACGCACGACCCGACCTTCTGGCTCCTCGCCCGCGCGAGCGGCCTGACGGCGTACGTGCTCGTCACGGCCTCCGTGCTCGCCGGGCTCGTGCTCAAGTCGAGACCGTTCGGGCAAGCGGTGAAGCCAGCCTCGGTCACCGACCTGCACCGCTTTCTCGCCCTGCTCGGCCTCGGGATGCTCGGAATGCACGGCGCGACGCTGATGCTGGATCGGACCGTGCACATGCCGCTCGCCGGGCTGCTCATCCCGGGCGGGTCTCCGTACCGACCCGCCGCGGTCGCGGTGGGTGTCGTCGGCGCGGAGCTGATGCTGCTGATCTACGTCTCGTTCCTGCTGCGTCCCCGGATCGGCGCCCGCAACTGGCGGCGTCTCCATTGGGCGACGTATCTCGTCTTCCTCCTGGCCACCGTTCACGGCTTCGCCTCAGGAACCGACTCGGCGCAGCCCTGGGCGCACGACCTCTATCTCGGGGCGGTCGGAGCCGTCGCCTTCGCCACGGCCTGGCGGACGCTCGGCCGCCCCATCCGTCCCGCAACCGAAAGGAGCACATGATGTACCGCATCTCGATCGACCGTTCGCTCTGCAACGGCTACGGCGTCTGTGAGGCGATCGCCCCCGAGGTCTTCGCGCTCGACGACGACGGGCTCGCCGCCCTCCGCAGCGGGGTCAGCGAAGACGAGGCCGTCCGCGAGGCATGCGACAACTGCCCCATGGGGGCGATCTCGATCGTCAGAGTGGAGGCGGCATGACCCGAACGCTGCTCGTCGTAGCGATCGCGGCGGTGGCCGCCGCCGCCGCGATCGCCGTCAACGTCCTGCTCCTCGGCAACGCCGCGGCGAGCAACGACCCGGTCGGGCGGCTGACCCCGCGCCATCTGCCGGCCGCTCCCCACTGGACAGTCCGCCCGACACGCGGCCACGCGCGCGACGGCGGAGCCGACGACTGACAGCGCCAGGCTCTTCAGGTTCCAGGGATCGCTGCCAATATCGGCGCGGTGACACCGATGGTGGCCTTCGCGTTCTCGGAATCGCGGCTCATCCGGACGACCTCGAGCTCCGCTGCGGCGGGATGCTGATCCTTCACGCCGATCGCGGCGGCGACGTCTCCCTGCTCAACCTCACCGAACTCGGCGACGCGCAGGTCCACCGCGTGCGGGCAAGCCGCTACTAAGTCGTAAGGCGTCGCGCTAGCTTCTCCCTTTCCACGGAAAGACGAAGGCCCTCTATCTCTTTCCACGGAAGACGAAGGCCCTCTATCGAGGGCCCTCGTGGTATCAGGTGGCAATGACTGACGTGAGCGGTCTTCCGGGCGGGGCTAGGGGTCGGGCCTTTGCGCCGGCGGTGCTCGCATCTTCAACTGTTCATAGTGGAACTCGCCTCCTTAGGTTGTATTGGCTCGGTCGAATTTGGGTCGGGGGGATCTGGTCACGCTGCGCGGAGGTCCGGCTGGCCGGACCGCGTGCCGAGTTCGCGGGTCGTGGCGTACGCGTGTTGGTAGAGCTCGAATTCGAGGGGGGTCCTCTGGTTCGCGGCCGAGGAGTTGGATGAGGTCGCCGGTTGCATATTCCTCGACAGTGGCGGATGCCTGGGGCCTGGGCTAGTTCCCGCGAAACGCGACGCATTGCCGCCGACACTCAGGCGAGCCAGCCCTTGGTTCGAGTGGAAGGTGAGGCGGGAGTGATACATCTCGATCTCCTTTTCGATGGAGGCTCGGCGAGCCTCCGGGTGCCAGCAGTTGTACGTCCGGGCGGGTAAGCGCCGGGATACGGCTTGGCAAGCGTTGTGGTCGCCTAGGCCAAGGGTTGGTTAAGGCGGCTCGTGGAGGGCAAGCGGATTGGCCACGCCGGGTGAGGCCGCAGTCTCCTGGGCCAGTGTGCGGGAGTGGCCCCTGGAGGCGGAGGGGGATGGGGTCGTCCCTTCATCGAGCGTTAACAGTCGCGGTCTAGTCTCGCTTGGTGCTTCGCCTGGAACGGCATCGGCTTGGTCCGCGCGTCTACGTCTGTGGCCTTCGCATCCACGAGTTCGCACTGGGGTTCGGTGTGCTCGCAGTCCTCGCCGTCGGCGGTGTCGCCGAACTCTGGGACCTGACGCGCCGCACCGAGGTCGCGGCCCTCTTCGGCACATGGCTCATCGGGAAGGACTGGCGCGACCTCTTTCCGTCGAAGCGGGACAGCGCGTCCTGGAGCCTCCTGCCGCACCGGGTACCGCGGGACTAGAGCCATCGCCCTCGACTGCGCGAGCCTGCTCTGATCGGGGCAAATCCGGCCAGCGTTCAAGTCTTCTTCACGCGATACGCCCACGCGGCCGACCGCGACCCTGAGCCGAGAGGGTGTGTGCGATCGCAGCGACCTCCGGCTCATCCATCCGTTGGTGGCGCGGACCTCGCCCTTGCTTACGGATGGCGGCCCGCGCTCGCTGCGGCGCGGGCGTAGGCTCGTGGCATGCGAGCGTCCTTGATGCGGCAAGGTTCCTGAGTGCCCGTGATAGGCGGCGCGCGCTCGGCCGAGCATCGACCTCACCGGGCGCTCGTCGAACCGCAGCAGCTTGAGCTAGCCGCTGCTGCCGCGTTACCCGCGGCTGATGCGCTGAGCGAGCTCGGCTCGTCGGTGTTAGGCCTGTCGAGCGTCGAGGCGAGCCGGCGTCTAGGCGTGTACGGGCCGAACGCACTGCTCTCGCACGGTGTCAGTGCGGTTTCGGTTCTCGCCCGGCAACTCCGGAGCTATCTGCTGCTGCTGTTGCTCGTGGCGGCTGTCGTCTCGGCGGCTGTCGGCGATGGGACCGAGGCGGCGATCATCGGTGGGATCATGCTGATGAGCGTCGGGCTGAGCTTCCTGAACGAGTTTCGATCCGAGAAGGCGGTCGAGGCGCTCCATTCGCAGATCCGCCATCTCGCCTTCGTCGATCGTGACGGGCAGCCGACAGAGGTCAATGTGAGCGAGATCGTCCCCGGCGACCTCGTGCATCTACGGGTCGGTGACGTCGTGCCGGCCGACCTGCGGTTGATCGATGTGCATGAGCTCGAGTGCGACGAGTCGGTGTTGACCGGCGAGTCGCAAGCCGCGGCCAAGACCGCCGACGCGCAGCCGGTCGGCGAGTCGCCGCTCGACCTCCCGTCCTGCGCCCTCATGGGAACGGTCGTACGAAGCGGCGACGGGCGCGGCCTCGTCGTCCAGACCGGCGCGCGGACCGCCTTCGGCGCGATCGCGTTACGGTTGGGCGAGCGACAGGGCCAGACATCGTTCCAGCAGGGGCTCCAGCAGTTCTCGCGGCTGCTCGCCACCGTCACCGTGCTGCTGGCGGGCTCGATCTTCGTCATCAACGCCGCACTCGGCCGCTCGATACTGCAGTCGGTCCTCTTCGCACTCGCCATCGCTGTCGGCCTGACCCCACAGTTGCTGCCGGCGATCGTCACCGTCAGCCTGGCCACCGGGGCACGGCGACTGGCGAAACGGAAGGTGATCGTCAAACGCCTCGTCTGCATCGAGGACCTCGGCAACGTCCAGATCCTGTTCACGGACAAGACCGGCACCTTGACCGAAGGGCGCATCTCCTTCACGCAGCCGCTCGACTGGCACGGCAAGCCGAACGACCACGTCCTCGCGCTCGGCCTCGCCTGCAGCGACAAGACGGGGAATGAGCTCGACCGCGCCCTCCACGCAGCCCCGAACGAAGCCCCGAACACTGCCGGCTGGCCAACGCTTGACGAGCTGCCGTTCGACCACGAGCGCCAGCTCGCCTCGGTCCTCGTCGACACACCGCAACAGAGGTTGCTGATTGCCAAGGGCGCTCCCGAGGGCGTCCTCGCCCGCTGCGCGGGTGTTCCCGGCGAGGCCCAGGCGACCCTCGATCGGCTGTTCGCCTCCGGAACGCGGGTCGTCGCCGTCGCCAGCCGCCCGGTCACGCTCGAGCGGCTCGCTCACGACGACGAATGCGATCTCTTGTTGGATGGTTTCCTCTGCTTCAGCGACCCCGCCAAGGCAGACGTGCAGGACTCGCTCGCCCGCCTCGCTCGACTCGGGATAGCGGTCAAGATCGTCACAGGCGACAACGGGCAAGTGGCAGCGCACCTCTGCCGCGAGGTCGGCCTCGACCCCGGCGAGGTCATAACCGGCGCCGCGCTCGAGGCGCTGGACGACGAAGCGCTCCTGAAGCTGTTGCCGCAGACGACGATCTTCGCCCGCGTCACCCCGGAACAGAAGTCGCGGATCATCCGTGCTGAGCGCAGTCTCGGCGCGGACGTCGGCTTCCTAGGCGACGGCGTCAACGACGCGATCGCCCTCCACGACGCCGACGTCGGCATCTCTGTCGAGTCGGCCGCCGACGTCGCCAAGGACGCCGCCGACGTCGTCCTGCTCGACAAGGACCTCGGAATCATCGCCGACGGCGTCGTCGAGGGCAGACGCATCTTCGCCAACACCATCAAGTACGTGCTGATGGGCACCTCCTCCAACTTCGGGAACATGTTCTCCGCCGCCGGCGCCTCCCTGTTCCTGTCGTTCCTGCCGATGCTGCCGACGCAGATCCTGCTCAACAACCTCCTCTACGACGTCAGCGAGATGACGATTCCGACCGACAACGTCGATGAGGAGCTGCTCGCCCGCCCCTCGCAGTGGGACATCAGCTTTATCCGCCGCTTCATGGCGTTCTTCGGCCCCATCTCGAGTGTCTACGACTTCCTCACCTTCGTGGTCATGCTGCGCGTCTTCCACGCTGGCCCGACGCTGTTCCGCTCCGGCTGGTTCGTCGAGTCCCTCACGACTCAGACGCTCGTCATCTTCGTCATCCGCACCCGGCGGGTTCCGTTCTTCAAGAGCCGCCCCAGCACGCCGCTCCTGACCGCGACCCTCACCTGCGCGGGAGTCGGGGTCGCGCTGCCGTACGTTGGCCCCTTCGCACGCCTGTTCGGCTTTCAGGCGTTGCCGCTCTCCTTCCTTGCCGTCCTTGGAGGCATGATCGTCACCTACCTCGCGCTCGCCCAGATGGGGGTCGCGCTCTTCTTCAAGCCACACGGCGGCCGCTCGCTCGCCCGCGCCATCGGCCGCCCCGAGCGCGACATCCGACGCAGAGCTTCACGCTGGCATGTCTGGCCGCACAGCACCGCCGCACCGCTGCCCGGCGGCTGATCTTCGATCGGACGCTGTACGGCCGATTCCGGTTGGGCACTAAATTCCAAAGACGCTCGATGGGTAGGGTAAGGAGCTGTGAACTCGATCTTCTCTTCTCCGCCCGGTAGTGGTTCATCTTCAGGAGATAGCAATGCCCGAGGCCCAGGAGACCCAGTCTCGTGGCTTCAGATCGAGCAGGGCTGGAACGTCGTCACCTCCGACGGCGTCGATGTCGGGACGGTCGCCCAGATCGAAGGCGACAAGCAGGACGACATCTTCGACGGTCTCGCAGTCGAGTCTGGAAGCCAGACTCGCTACGTCCCTGGTGAGAGAGTCGGGCAGATCTTCCCCGGGCGGGTGACCCTGAAAATGGGATCTAGCGACCTCGACACGTTGGACCCGTTTCAGGCTCCTCCGCCGGAGACCAAATGGACGCCCGGAAAGGCACCCCTCTCGACCCGGCTGTCCGGCCGGCTACGGGGAAGACGCTAGATCTCCGGGCTGAGTTCCGATGCGAGCAGCCGGAGCTTGGCCGCCGATGACCGACCGCGCGGCCTGAGCGTGGTGGTGTCGTCCCAGTTCGCAGTGGATTGAGTCGCGAGCGCACCGCGACCTGCGGCGCTGAAGGCAGGAGGTGGCCGACGCGCTGTCTCATCCGTGGGTGGTCGCGGATCGGGTCTCATCTAGAGCGCGTCGAATGAGTTCGGCGCCGTCGGGGTTCTGGCCGGCATGGCGGCTTTGACATTTCTCCGGTCGAAGGTCATGCGTCCACCGCTCGGGTGAGAGGGTGCACTGGCCCACGCGACGCTCGTCCCGCGTGTCGCGCGAGCAAGTTCACAGGACGGAGACTCTTTACGGGCCGAAGAGGATGTCGGAGCCGGGCTTGATGTATGCCACGCCGCCACCACCCGGCGTGTAATCGTCGACGAACAGCGGCACGCCGGCGTCGTCGTCGACCTCCACAAGGTACGACCGCTGATTCGGGTCGCCGATTCGCTGGAGTAGCTTCCCGACGAAGATCGACGCAGCGAAATTGGATGGGCCCGACGTTCGAAACTTGAACGCACAGGCTCCTCCGGCATACGGAAGTGTCAGTGCCGATCGTATGGTCATAGATGACGTTTGGACCGCCTGCGCCGCCGATCTGCATGCCATCTTGGCAAGTGCGGCGATCTTGGGAAGCGGGTGGCCGCTCGTGTCTGTCCCCACACGGGCTCGGCCGTAGCCCGGTATCGCCTTGCCGCTGGGATCCTCGAACTGCACGGAATCGATCGGCGTCTGACCGCGAGCGCTAACCACATCGTGGAAAGCGGAGGCAAGAACTTGCGCCTCGAAGGTTGCGCGAACAGCCGATGGCTCGTCGGGAGCCACCACTTTCACGGTGAGCAGCTGTCCGCTCACTGAGGCGGAAATGATCCGTCTGTCACCGAAGCTGCGCTGCACATGCGCAACGACATCGCGAAGGTGCATCTGCGGACGAAGACCGCCGGCCAGGCGAGAGCCTCCACACGCCACCACCGCGAAACAAATCCCGGCCATCAACGTTGAAACGCCGATCCGCTTCATCACGCACAAAGGTACGACGCGCGAGCGCAGGCTGTCTCTCCGCTCAGGGGACATTCCCGAGCACTGGCGCAGTCGACGACGTGTTGCGGCTACGAGGGGAGAGCGCGGCGGGCGATGTCCTGCGCCTGGCTGAGTGTCAATCTAGCCCCGATGATGTTGACCTCAACCATCAACCTACTGCTGGTCCATGCGAAGCGGAACTCCGCGCGGCCGTTGTTGGCGAGACTGTCGATCTTGGCGGCGATCCCGCCGTTGATCGCCGCGGCCGGCAGGGCTGTATAGCCCTCGGTGTGAGCGTAGATACGCATGAAGCGCTTGGCCAAACCATCGCTCGCCGTCCCGAACACGTCCACAACCACTTGGCTAGGCCCCAGTTGAGTGGCCGGTCTCGGCTCCCAGACCTGCTCGAACCCGCGGACGTAGCGAAGGCGTCCGCCTGGCTGGCAGTAAACGGGCACCGATGTTCCCTTGTACGCGGCGCATATTGAGAATCCATGGCTCTCGCTGATCTTCGTTAGGTGCGGAATCGATGTGAACCCGCGCCGCATGTCCCGTCCGATGTCCGATACGAACCCCCTTGACGCGCCGCACCCAGCGACCAGAAGGGTTCCTGCGAGCAATGCCGATCCGAGGATCGCTTTCATCTCCTCCCTCTATACGCCGCCGACTCGCCGAGTCGTCACCGTTTGCGCTGCGTCAAGGGACATTCCCGAGCACTGGCGCAGACGGAACGGCTACTTGCCCGAAAGCCGGATGCTGGCGAGCAGGTGGCGCAGGGTGGCATCGCCGGCGCCCAGATCTGGGCCGCAGATGACGGCGGCTACGGCGAACATTTCATTCATCGCGGCGGGCCGTCGAATGAGCGCGGAGCGGTACTCGCGCCTCGTTCCTGCGGGGCAGGCGAGCGCCGTGTCGTATTTGCGTCCGTACGCGGGCTTCGCCAGATAGGCGAGTCGCCCCCCAATGCGTGTGTTCCACGTGATTTTCGAGCCGGTGAATATGGCATCCGCTGAAAGAGCGATCGCTACGCCGTGTGCAGCGAGCCGTGCCTCGGGAGGCCATACGACGTCTGCAGCCTTCGGATCGCACTTGGGGCCGGGGTGAGTAGTCGTCAGGAGCGCGATCGGAATGACGTGCAATCCGGTCTGGCACCAGTCGGCACGCGTCCACGCCGCGGGATAGCGCAGCGAAAGACCGTAGGCCGGGAACCGGGCCGTCAGCAGCCGACCTCCAACACTTCCGCTGGAACGCAACGCAAGCGCGGCCGCACTGGCTAAGGCGACAACCAACACGGCGGCGCACAACGCGAGGCGTTTCATTGCCTCTGTTATACGTCGCCAGGCGCCGCGACGTCACGAATCTCGCTCGGGTGACATTCCCGAGCACTGGCCCAGGCGAGGGTTGGGCTTCCGGTTACGCGAGTCCGTGCTGGTAGGCATAGCCGACTGCCTGGGCACGGTCGCGAGCGCCGGTCTTCTGAAGGATGTGGTTCACGTGTGTCTTGACGGTGGCTGCGCTGACGACGAGGGCCGCGGCGATCTCCGCGTTCGAAAGCCCGGCCGCTATCAGCCTGAGGACTTCAACCTCACGCACTGTGAGGGCGTCGGGGGGTGACGGCTCGCGTGGCGAGGTGTTGATCACTGCCGCCACGAGGCGCTGCTGAACCTCCGGATCGAGATGTGTGTTTCCGGAGGCGACCGCGCGGATGGCGCGCTCGATTTCTTCGGCGCTTGCGTCTTTGGTGAGGTAGCCGTGCGCTCCTGCCTGTAGCGCTGGGAAGAGGGAGTCGTCGTCGGCGTAGGTCGTGAGTACGAGCACGTGTGTGTCGGGCAGAGTTGTCCGGATAATGCGCGTCGCCTCCGAGCCTTCCATCTCCGGCATGCGCAGGTCCATGAGCACGACCTGCGGCCGTAGCTCACTCGCGAGCTTGACTGCTTCGACACCGTTCGCGGCGGTACCGACGACCTCGATGTCGTCGATCAGCCCAACGAGCGTCGCAAGCCCCTCGCGCACGGCGCGCTGGTCGTCGGCGACGAGGACGCTGATCACACAGGCACCTCCAGCTCCACTCGCCAGCCGCTGGCGGTCGGTCCTGCCTGCATTCGTCCCCCGACGCGCTCGAGTCGTTCGCGTAGGCCGTTCAGGCCGTTGCCACCGCCGACATCGCCGAGGCCGCCCGCGGTGGGTGGCGGCCCGTCGAGCCGGTCCTCCACCGTCAGCGATGCGAGCCCGCTTGCGTAGCGGAGAACGACGGTGGTGGTGGCGCCGGGTGCGTAGCGTGCGACGTTCGTGAGTGCCTCCTGGGCGCCGCGGTAGAGCGCGAGGCTTACCTCGACCGGCAGCGGCCGGCTGTCACCCTCGACGGCGTAGCTGACTTCCGTATGCATGTCGTTCTTGAACCGGGCGACCAGCGACTCGAGGTGGCTGACACCCGGTACGTCGTCGCCGCGGAGCGCGCCGACCGCCTGCCGCGCGCTGACCAGACCGTCGCGGACGAGGTCGCTGGCCCGCTCGATCGCGGCCTGCATGTGCGAGCTTGTCTGCTCTCGCTCGGCGAGCTTCCGGGCGCCTTGGAGTTGTATTGCTGCGCCGGAGAGCGAGTGGGCCAGCACATCGTGTAGCTCCGCGGCGATGCGGCTCCGTTCCGCTACAGCGGCTGCTTGCAGCTGCTCCTCGCGTGCGTCCTCGAGCCGGGCGAACAGCAGCTCAGTCGTTTCTTGGCTGGCGCGTCCCAGCTTGAGGAAGTAGGCGACGAGCCCGAGCAGCACGCAGAGCAGCACTCCGGCGAGAACGACCGCCGCCGAGCCGCCCGTCAGCGCCTCCGCCAACGCGAGGCCGGCCGTTGTCGCCGCCGCGAGCGCGACTCCGTAGCCCAGCGGCAGGCGGGCGACAGCCATCCAGACGGCGGCGCCGGCGGCGAGCTCGGTCGCTCCGCGCGGCTGCAGCGCGACGAGGGTGATCCCGCCCGCCCCAATCGCGGCGATCAGACCCGCCTGCGTCGCCACCCGGCGGTCAAGGAAGCCGTTTTGAACGGCGAGCGCTAGGGAGACAGCAAAGACCGCGAGCGCGAGGACGACGCCGAGCCCCTCGCCGTGGCCGGCGGGTGCCGGGTGGCCGTTGACCGCGCCGATCACAACGGCGGCGATCACCACCAGCCCGAGCGGGCGCAGCGTCTCGCGCTGGCGGCGGAGCCGCTGCTCGGCGCGGGCGCGAGCCGCCGTCTCGCGCGCGCTTTGGGGCGCGTCCACAGGGAGACCATAGAACGCGCTCCGGCCCGCCGAAACGGGCCGGAACGAATCCGCGTCGAGGTTTGCCGTCACGCGGTGACGAGCCGGCGGCCCCGAACCTGCACGACCGCGATTCGCGCCCCGACCTCGATCAGCGCCATCAAGACAAGCGCGACCGGCCAGGCGGCAACGCCGATCTGATGCGTGATGCTGAAACTGGCCACCGTCGGCTCGAACCCGTGCCCGATCGCGAACGCGAACCCCATCCGAGCGCCGATCCCGAGCACGAGCAGGCCACCCGCGATCCACCCCACCCGAGCCAGGGCAACACCGCCACCACCAGCCCGAACCTGGGTGGCAAAGCCGCCGGCAACACCGAGCGTCAAGCCGACGAGGGCGAGGCCCACGATCAGAAGAAGGTCATTACCGGCAGTCGGAACGGAGTGCAGGTACTGGGCCCCGACGAAGAGCATCAGGATGAGCGGAACCGTCACGCTCCGACGGTCGAGCTCCCTCTCCTTCACCTGGCGAAGGACGAGGAGGACGAACGCCGCGTTGAGGAGATACTCGCTAGTGGTCATGCCGCAATGATCGGGCGGCGGCTCTCCCGTGTCGTCGCCGCCAGGGTTGAACCCGGGTTGATCTTCGCCTCAACCCACAGGTTGAGCCGACCGCCCTACACCAGCCGCCCGGCTCGGGTGACATTCGGGAGCACTAATCCGACTGGCAATCCGCAAGGCCACGGTGAGAGATCACGGCCTCGCTCCCCGTGGAGATACGACCGTCTCCTCTTCAACTGCCACTGTCAAGACGTACGCCCGACCGCCAGCCATGGGAGTAGGTCGCCGACTCGCCTTTGCGCTAGTAGATGGTCGCCAGGACCGTGGGGTAGCTCAGTCGCCATCCCAGGAGCAGTCCACTAAGACCAGGACAGTCGACGTTGGTCACGGTCGGGGGTGTCAGGACGGTGACTGTCAGCTGCTGCTGCGGTGCTGCGGACGTCCCAGGCTCGCGGCGATTCTAGGGCGCAGCCCGGCCGCGGACTACGACGTACGTCGTGCCGGTGACCGCCTCGGTGACGGTCGCGCAGCGCATCGTGTCGTCCTCCGTCGAGTTCAGGACGTAGTTGTGGTCGTTCTCCACGGTCTGGGACATCCCGAGGCCGGCCGCCCGCTGCTCAACCTCGCTCTTCATCGTGGCCAGCGACAGGCATTCCTGCGTGAGGGGACGGAGGCTGTCCGCGAGCCGGCGGGGAGGCCAGTTCGCCGCCCCGGACTGATCTCCGGTGGACATCAGCGTCACGGTCGTCGCCTGCGGATCCGCGTACGCGCCGTAGCAGAGCTGCCCCGTCTCCGAGCTCGAGTTGACCTGGACCGACCAGCCGATCAAGCCGAACCGGTCGAGCTGCTGCCGGGCGAACGTCGTCGCTGAGGACGCGCTGAAGCACCCCGAGTCGAGACCGTTGATGTTGTCGTCGAGCGACTCCTGCAGCTCGATCAGCGAGACGTCCTGCGACGCAATCGACGTCCAGTCCGCCTGCGGCTTCTCGCTCGCCGGAATCACGACCACTCCGCCGATGCCGTCGTCGTAGGCCTGCAGCTTCGGCACCGGAGCGGGCCAGATGGCGGCGCAGTCCGCCGCCGGATCACCGGAAGTCGCGTTGATGACGGTCGTCCCTCCGTTGATCTGGCAGTCGACCGAGGTCGTCTCCTGCGCGGATCCCTGCGTCAGGGCCCAGCCGGCACCGGTCGCCGCTGCGACCGCCACAACCGCGACGGCGACCACGAGCGGACGCCGAAGGCGATGAGACGGGCGCCGACGCTCGGGCGCCGTGCGCGTGATGGCGGCGAGCAGGCGCTCCTTCCCGGCGGCTCCGAAAACCTCCGCAGCCTCCTCGTCGGAGACCGGCGCGACTTGCGACAACATCTCGATCGAGTCAGGCGCACTCACGTTCTTGTCCTCCTTCGGAGAGTCGGATCCGGGCTCGCGCGGCGAGGGACTCCGCCCGTGTCTCACGCTCGAGCGCCGCTTCGAAGCGGCGCCGTGCGCGGTGGAGCCGAAGGCGGACGACGGCGCGACTCGCCCCGAGCGCGACCGCCAACTCATTCCGCGTCAAGCCCTCCCAGGCGAGGAGCGCGAGAATCTCGCGATCGGGATCGCCCAGCGTAGAGAACGCCGTGGCGACCCGCTGATCCGAGCCGTCGGCGAACGCCGGCGCACCGACGGCGGGAGCGAGCCCCGCCGTCAGACGCTCGACGAGCGCGCTTCGACGCCGTTCGCCGCGCCGTTGGTTTGCGAGTACCCGCCGCGCGACGCCGAAGAGCCAGGGCCGAACCTCGTGGTCGGGGGGACAGGAGTCGAGACGGCGCCAGAGCGTGGCGAAGGTCTCCGCGATCACCTCGGCCCCGTCCTCGGGACTCGCCACCCGCCGGAGCACGTAGCCGGCGATCGGTCCGTACAGCCCTCGATAGAGAAACTCGAAGCGCTCGCGTCTCGCGGTCGGCGTCACACCTACAGCATGTCCGCCCGTGACCCGAACGTTTCCGGGGACGAACTGACGGAACACGCCTTGACTTTCTTTACGCTGGCTCGCGAACTGCGTCTCGCACCCGGCGACACCTAGAAGGTGTTCATGTCGTGGCGACCGGCGACGGCGACGGCGTGAACGGCACGGAACTCATCGCTCGCTCGAGGAAGGTCGACGCCAACTGCGTGCGACACCCGCGGCGGTGAGGACGGCCGAGAGGACGAGGAGGAGGGCTCCGGCGCGGGCGAGCGGTGCGGTGCCGATGATGATGCCGAGCGCTAACGCTTCCACGCCTGCGGCGAAGAATGCGGCTTCGAGCAGCCCGAGCCAACGTCGATAGAGCTCCGCCTGCTTCGGGCGCGGGCCGGGCGGCCACCACACCCAGAGCGAGAGTGAGAGGAGCTTGGGGAGGTGACCGAGGACGACTCCTCCTGCCCAGCCGACGAGCAGGAAGACGACGTAGCCGCTTACCAGGCGCGTGCCACCCGCGCCGGCGGCCGCAGCGAGCCCGCATCCGGCCGCCTGAGCGAGGAAGAAGCCGCCCAGAAGCAGATGCGCGAGCGGCGCCTCGAATGGGCCGCGTCGAGTCCACATCACACGCAGCATTAGTGTGGCAAAGCGGCCGATCGCGAGCCCGACGACGACACTGCCGGCGAGCGTCAGCGCGCGCTCGCGCGTGCCGATCCCGGCCAGCAGCAGCCACAGGCCCGCCGCCAACGCCAGCTCCTCGATCGGCCATCGGCGCTGTGGTGCCGCAGGCGCTTGGGCGAGCATCGGAGCGAGGTTGCGCCCGACGGTCAGAATAAGCAGGGCGATCCAGCCGAGCAGCGCGACATGCAGGTGGATCAGCAACCAACGCTGATAGGAGAGGCCGGCGAAGGGCCGGTCCTGGTCGAAGATCACGGCGCCAAGACAGAGCGCCACGACGACGTGCGTGCAGGCGAGCGCGACGCCGAGACGGCTTGCGATCAGTGTTCGCCCCCGCGGTGCGCGCACGACGAGCATCAGCACCTCCGTCAGCACGATCGCAAGGCCGCAGGCAACCATTGCGGCGCCGGCCCAGACGATCGGCGGCGTCTCCCGGCCGAGTCCTGACGCGATCAGGAATCCGCCGGCGAGCAGGGGCAGCGCGAGCCAGAGCGCACCCTGCGACGGCAGGTCGTTGCGCAGCATGACGGGCAGCAGGTGGAAGGAGGCTCCGCTGACCGCGAACGGCAGCACTCCCAACGCCACGAGATGCACCGCGAGCACCGGTGCCGCAGCCAGCGGTCTGCCTGCGGCAAGGTCACTCGCAGCGAAGGCTGCGGCGACCGTTGCGGCCAACCAGCCGATCAGCGCCACCGCGAAATAGCTGGCGAGTAGCTGCTGCGACACCGGCCCGCCGACCGCTCGCCGATTGGTCAACGCGAGCGGACGCAGCGTCACCGAGGTCGTCAGCGGCTGTTCACCCATCGCCGAAGAGATACCGGACCGGGGATGTCGCACGAGGTCGCTGATTCGAACCCAAACGCGCACCTTGGATCAGCGCCGCGGTGCGGACAGTCCGCGCCACGCTCCGAGTAGATCGCACGGATGCGCAGAGCACGTCACGCGGCTACTGTCGAAACTCTGATGGCTGGACTCGAGAATCCCCTTCACATCCTGATCCTGCTCGTCCTGGTGATGGTGCTCTTCGGCGCCAAGCGGCTTCCGGAGCTCGGACGTTCGCTCGGCACCGGGATGCGCGAGTTCAAGGACTCGCTCACCACGAAGTCCGAGCCCGCACCGCCGGCGGCGCTAAGCCCGCCGCCTGACGCGAGCGAGCCGCGCACCGGCCCGTAGTCGAACTCGTCGGCGCTCAGCCGCCGATGTAGGACATCTCGACTCTCGGCTGCGCAGCCGTTCGGGCTGTCCGTAGTTGGGAGTAGCGGTCGTCGCGCCCTTGCCAGATCGTGCGGACTACTTGGGCGAGTTCTTCGTCGGAGGCGCCGGAGCGGAGCAGCGCACGAAGATCCTGGCCTCGCGGGGCGAACAAACAGGTGTGCAGGCGCCCTTCGGCGGACAGGCGTGCGCGTGAGCAGCCGCCGCAGAAGGGTTCGGTGACGGACGCGATGAGGCCGATCTCCCCGCCGCCGTCCAGATAGCGGAAGCGCTGGGCGGTCTCGTCTGCCCGAGTCGGAGGAAGCTTCTCGAGTGGCCAGACGGCGCCGAGACGCGTGACGATCTCGGCGGCGGGGACGACGTCGGCGAACTGCCAGCCGTTCGTCCCGCCGACATCCATGTACTCGATGAAGCGCAGCACATGACCGGTGCCCCGGAACTGTGCCGCAAGCTCGAGTATTCCCTTCTCGTTGACGCCGCGCTTGACGACGGTGTTGATCTTCACGCGCAGCCCGGCAGCTGCGGCTGCGTCGATCCCTTCGAGCACGCGGGCAACCGGGAAGTCGACATCGTTC
The DNA here is from genome assembly GCA_963737515.1 of uncultured Actinomycetes bacterium. Lineage (GTDB taxonomy): Bacteria > Actinomycetota > Thermoleophilia > Gaiellales > Gaiellaceae > Palsa-739. The sequence continues at coordinate 764,643 of CAVTSV010000004.1, forward strand.
AGCGCGCGGAAGGTCGCGTCGTCGACGGAGTCAAGGCTGACGTTGACGCGGTCGAGTCCGGCGCGTGCGAGCGACTCTGCCTTCGCCGCGAGCGCCGCACCGTTGGTCGTCAGCGCGAGTTCCAGATCGGGAATCGCGGCAACGAGCTCTACGAGGTGCTCGACGTTCCGCCGGATGAGCGGCTCGCCTCCGGTAATCCGGACCGCGCGGACGCCGAGGGAAGCGAAGACGGCGACGACTTGCGCGATCTCTTCGAGGGTCAGGATCTCCTTGCGTTCGAGGAACGGATGGTCGCGACCGAAGACCTTCTTCGGCATGCAATAGACGCAGCGGAAATTGCAGCGATCGGTGATCGAGACGCGAAGCGTCTCGAGCGGCCGTCCGAGCCCGTCTTCCAAAGGGCTCACGACTGTCAGGCGGCTGGCTCGTCGGCGGCCAAGGCGAGCGTGCGCGCTCGGGCGACGGCCTCGAGCTGCGAGTGGACGCCGAGTGCCGTGAAGATCGCCTGGATGTGGTTCCTCACGGTCGTCTCCGAGAGCGTGAGAATCGTGGCGATCTGGCGCGCGCGTACGCCCTGCGCGAGCAGGATGAGGATCTCGCGCTGCCGCGGGGTCAGGCCGTGTCCTTCGGCTTCCGCGGCGGGCGTCGCCCGGTCGACGGCCTCGTGCATCGTGTGCAGGATCGTCGGGCTGTCTCCGCCGCCCAGGATGATGGTCGAGACGAGGAGCCTCTTTGTGCCGCTCGGTGTGCGCAGATGCGCTTCGAGGCTGCGCACCGGCCAACCTTCGCGGGCAAGCCGGCCAGTGGAGCAGCCGGGGTGGCAGAGCAGCCCGCCCTCAGCGTCCCGCGCCGCGATGACGTCCCAGCACGGCCGGCCGACGGCTTCGCCGGCGGTGATCCCTGTCAACCGTTCGGCTTCCGGGTTCCACTCGGCGATCAGGCCGTCGGAGGCAGTGCGGAACACCGCCGTCCCGGAGCGGATCTGATGCACCCCGACAACTTCGCCGTCGCAGTCGAATGCGCCATCAGCACGAGCTACGGGCGACGTTGCGGAGAGGCCGCAGGCGGCTAGCGGAGAGACCGCCGACTTGCGCCGGTTGATCAGTCTTCATCAGTCGCGTCAGCCGATCAGGTCGGACAATCGGACCGTCTTGCCGCTCGCGCGCGAGGAGGTTTCCTGATGGTCAATGCGAGATCGAAGCTGGTCGAGGCGGTGGCGCACGATCTCGATGTGACTCCGCTGGGCAAAGAAGAGGTCGATGCTGTGCTCGAGCTCGCAGGTGCCGCGGCACACGGAACGGGCGACCGCACCGCGGCACCGCTCTGCTGCTTCCTCGCGGGTCTCGCTGCTTCGGCCGCCGACCGGGGGGACACGCTCTCGCGCGTCCGCATCTACATAACCGCGGCCACCGCGGATGAGGAGGAGGCGACGTCGTGAGCGAGATCACGCGGCGGAGATTCGTTCAGGGCGCGGCCGGCGGAGTCGGGATGCTCTCGATCGCCGGAAGTCTTCGTTACCTCGAGCGGGCCGCACCCGCGCAAGCAGGAGTGGTGGCGGGGAAGGAGTTCGTCTTCCGCACGGGTCACTCGAACAACTGCGACGGCGCCTGCGGCCATCAGGTAAGGGTGGTCGACGGCCGCGTCCGGCTGGTCACGGCGGCGAGCTGGTCGCCGAAGACGATCGCCGGCAAGGACGCGCCGGAGTTCGACCCGCGCATCTGCCTGCGCGGCGTCTCGCAGATCCAGAACACCTACAGCCCCGATCGCATCAAGTACCCGTACAAGCGGGTCGGCCCTCGCGGCTCCGGCCGCTGGGAGCGGATCAGCTGGGAGGAGGCGACCTCCACGATTGCGGAGCGCTTCCGCGAGATCCAGGCGAAGCACGGCAAGAAGTCGGTCTGGATTGCGCCGTACACCGGCTCGCTCGCACTGCTCGAAGGCGTGGTCGGCGCGGGGTTCCGCTTTGCGAGCGTGATCGGCGCCTCCGCCGGCGACTTCGAAGGCGACAACGAGGGGGACAGCGCAACCCCGGCCGGCTGGAACTACGTGCTCGCCGACCCGGACCTGACCGCGGGCGGGATCTTCGACGGTCACGAGATGACCGACTTCCTGAACGCGAAGGCGATCGTCCTCTGGGCGAACAACGTCGCCGAGACCTCGTTGCCCGACTGGCGGATCATGGCCGACGCACAGCGGAACGGCGTACAGATTGTCTCGATCGACCCGCGCTTCACGCCGACCTCGGCGAAATCGGACGTGTGGCTGCCGATTCGCCCGGGCACCGACACGGCGCTGATCGACGGCGTCATGAACTACGTGCTCCAGCACAAGCTCTACGACTCCGTCTATCTCAAGGCGTACTCGGTGGCGCCGTTCCTCGTCGATGCCAAGACGAAGAAGTTCCTGCGCCAGGGCAAGTCGTACCTCGTGGTCGACGCAGCCGATGGGCAAGTGAAGCCCATCGAGAAGGCGAAGGATCCCGACCTCCTGGGCGAGCACGACGGCGCCTCGTCCGCGCTGAAGCTGCTGCGGGACGAGATGGCGCAGTACACGCCGGAGAAGGTCGCGTCGATGACCGACCTCGAGCCGCAGCAGGTGCTGCAGCTCGCCGAGCTCTGGACGCGCAACAAGCCGGTCGCCGTGCGCGCGGGCTTCGCCCTCTCGCACTGGGGCCGCGGCGACCTCACGATGCAGGCACTCGTGACGCTGCAGGCGTTGATGGGCAACATCGGCGTCCACGGCGGCGGGATCACGACCTTCGCTGGCGGACTGACGACCACGGCGTTCGACCTCGGTAACTGGTGGGCGCCGAAGGGAACCGAGATGTTCTCGGTGCTCGAGCCGATGGACGCGTGCGGCGCGATGCTCGAAGGCAAGCCGTATCCGGTGCGGGCGGCCTGGTTCATGGTCGACAACTTCGGCCAGCAGATGTCCGACCGCAACAAGGTCGTCAAGGCGCTGAAGTCACTCGACTTCGTCGTCGTCTCGGACTACGTGCTCTCGGCCACGGCCGACCTCGCGGACATCGTCCTGCCGGCCTGCACCTACCTCGAGAAGACGGACCTGCTCTCCTCGAACAACTACTACCTCCAGTACATGCCCAAGGTGATCGAGCCGCTGTGGGAGTCGAAGTCCGACCTCGACGCGATCACGCTCGTCGCTCAGAAGATGGGCCACGGCCGCTACTTCGACCAGAGCGCCGACGAGTATCTCCACGAGATCCTCCACATCGGCGACCCGAAGGCCGACGCGAACGTGAACGGGCTGACCTGGAAGCAGCTCACGACCTCGGCGCCGCACCTGAACACGCCGACGGTGCCTTACGTCGCGTTCTCCGACAAGCAGTTCCCGACCCAGTCGGGACGGATCGAGTTCTACGTCGAGCGGCTGATCCCGTACAAACAGCAACTGCCGGGCTACAAGCCCCAGCTCGAGGCGTACAAGGAGAACCCGCTCGCGAAGAAGTATCCGCTCACGTTCCTCTCCACGCACACGCGGTTCCGGACGCACTCGCAGTTCGTGAACCTGCCGTGGCTTAAGGAGATCAACAACGGCGGCCAGGGCTTCCTCGAGATCAACCCCATCGACGCCAAAGCGCGCAAGATCGCCGACGGCGACGTCGTGAAGATCTTCAACGACCGCGGCTACATGAAGGTGCGGGCGCGGCTGACCGAAGGCATCAAGCCCGGCGTCGTCAACTGCTACCAGGGCGGCTGGGACACGATCAAGGTGAAGCACTACATCGAGGGGCACCCGAACAACCTCACCCACCAGATCGCCAACCCGGTGCAGACGGTGATCCCGAACTTCCGCTCCAACGCGGCCTACTACGACTGCCTTGTGCAGGTGCAACGGGAAGGAGCGTGATCGGCGATGGCCACCACTGAGACGCCGAAAAAGTGGGGGATGGTCATCGACCAGAACCGCTGCATCGGCTGCTGGACCTGCGCGCTCGGCTGCAAGGAGATCAACAACGAGCCGCTGGGCTTCTTCTGGAACCGGATCCTCACCGCCGCTCCCGGCGACACCACCGGCGAGACCTCCGATGCACTGAGCGCGCCGGCGAGCGAGAACATCGACGTCCCGAGCGGAACCTTCCCGGACGTCTCGATGGCCTACCTGCCGGTCGCCTGCCAGCACTGCGAGGACGCGCCTTGCGTCAAGGTCTGCCCGGTCGGCGCGACCTTCCGCCGCGACGACGGCGTCGTACTCGTCGACTACGACCGCTGCATCGGCTGCCGCTACTGCCTTGCGGCCTGCCCGTACGGGATCCGCGTCTTCAACTGGGGCGACCGGCAGCAGCCGGTCGACTTCACGATCGGCTACGGCAAGGACTACCGCAGCGACGGCCGCCTGGTGTTCACGCCGGACCGGCCGCGCGGCGTCGTCGAGAAGTGCACGTTGTGCGTCGAGCTGATCGACACGGGCGAAGAGCCGTTTTGCGTCCAGGTCTGCCCGGTCGGTGCGCGCATCTTCGGCGACCTCAACGACCCGGAGAGTGAGGTCAGCCGGTACGTCGAGCAAGGCGGAGCCACACAGCTCCTGCCCGACCTCGGCACCGATCCCCGCGTCTCCTACATCCCAGTCGAGCACGACGAAGGGAGCGTCCAATGACCAGCCGCGCCGAGCAGATCGCGCCGCGCCGGATCGGCATCCGGCACCCCGGCGACGCCTGGCTGGCCCTCCTCGGCATCCTCGTCTTTTGGGGCCTTTCGGCGTGGATCTACCAGCTGACCCAGGGCCTGATCGCGACGGGGATGCGCGACGTCGTCTCCTGGGGCCTCTACATCTTCACCTTCGCGTTCTTCGTCGGCCTCTCCGCCGGCGGGCTGATCGTCGCCTCGGGTGCCGAGGTATTCGGCGTCCAGGCCTTGAAGCCGCTGTCGCGGCTCGGCGTGATGACCGCCGCCGCCTGTGTCCTCGTCGCCGCGATGACGATCATCCCCGACCTCGGCAACCCGCAGCGCATCTGGGAGCTCTTCCGCTACCCGAACTGGACCTCGCCGCTTGTCTGGGACGTGCTGATCATCGTCGTCTACTTCCTCTTCGCCGTGATCGACCTCGGGGTGATGGTTCGGCGCGGAACGGAGCCGTCGGTGCGGGCGCGGCGTCTGCGCATGCTCGCCTACGCCGGCTTGCCTGCCGCCGTCACGCTGCACTCGATCACAGCCTGGATCTTCGGCCTGCAGATCTCCCGGCCGTGGTGGAACACGGCCCTGATGGCCCCGCTGTTCGTCACCTCCGCGATTCTCTCCGGCACCGCCCTCATCACGCTCGTCGCGCTCGCCGCCCAGCGGTTTGACCGCTTCGAGCTCAAGGTGCAGACGCGGAACGCGCTGTGTGGCCTGATGGCGGTCGCAGTCGCGGTCGACCTCTTCTTCGTCGCCTCCGACTACATCACGATCATTTGGGGGAACGTTCCGCGCGAGCGCGCAGCGCTCGACATCATCCTCCCGGGCGGCTCGTGGCAGGCACTGTTCTGGCTCGAGTGGATCGTCGGCGGCCTGATCCCCTTCGTCCTGCTCGTCGTCCCGCGCTTCCGCGCGCGGCGGGTGCTCGTCGCCGCCGCCTCGCTGCTCGTGATGGTCGGCGTCTACGCGTTCCGGATCGAGCTCGTCGTCGGAGGAATGCTTCGGCCGCTCCTCCACTTCGCTCCCGGCAACGCCCTCGGCAGCTACACGCTCGGCGCTGCGTCCTTCCAGTACAACGGGATCTACCACCCGACCTGGGTCGAGTACGCGATCATCACCGGGCTGTTCGCCTTCCTCGCGCTGCTGATCAGCCTCGGCTACCGGTGGCTGCGCGCTCTCGGTGACAGCGAATGAACGCTGCGCCGCAGCTGCTGTCCCACTGGTGGAGCCAGCCGGTCGCCGACGAGCAGGCCTGGTGGGCGAGCACATGGGAAGCCGCCGCGGCCACCGATCACGCGCTTGGAACCTCCCTCGTCGACGAGTTGCGCAGCGCCGCCGAAGCCGACGGCGACGCGCTGCTCGAGGAGTACGAGCGCCTTCTCGTCGGCCCCGGCCAGGTCGCCTGCAATCCGTACGAGTCGCTCTGGCGAACAGGGCAGCCGCGCCTGGAGCAGGGACGGCTGATGGGCGAGGCGGCCGGAGAGGTGACACAGGTGTACGGCGATCTAAGCCTCCAGATCAGCGACCGCGCCCACGAGCTGCCGGACCACATCGCCGTCGAGTGGGAGGCACTCGGCTATGCGATGGACAGCGGAGCCGGGGAGGAGGCGGACAAACTTCTGCGCGACCACCTGCTCGAGTGGATGCCCTCCTTCTGCGCTGCGGTCGAGGCCGAGACGACGCATCCCTTCTACCGAACGCTCGCGCAGATCACGCCCGCCTGGACAGCCGCCCTGGCGGTATGAACCGGACCGCCGTCCTCGTCTGCAACGGCGCGGGCGTCGACACTTCGCTCGACGGGCTCCCCGCGGTCGTCGTCGACGACCTGTGCCACTCGCCCGCCGGCGCGGCACAGGCGCTGAGCGGGCTCGGCGCGAGCCGCGTCGTCCTCGGCCTTTGCGACGAGACTTCCGTCCCCAGTGCGCTTCGGGGCGCTCTACACCGAGCAGGCGCCGGGCGGTTCGGGATCGAGACGGTCGCTCTCGCGGGGACGGATCGGCCCGACGCCCTGCTTGCAGCCGCAGCCGCGCGACTCGAAGGGCTCTCAGCCGACGAGCCCGGCCGGCCCATGCTTGCGGCGAACCCGCTCACCCGGCAGTCGCTTTTCAGGCCGAGCACCGTCATCGACTACGAGCCCATCGCGGTGCTCGACAAGGCGCTCTGTCTCGGCAACGACCGCTGCGGCGTGTGCGCCGACGCCTGTCCGACGGACGCGATCGGCCGGTGCGGCGGCTACCCGCAGGTCAACGCCTCCGCGTGCGGGGCGTGCGCAGAGTGCATCCGCAGCTGCCCGACCGGGGCGCTCCATCTCTCAGGCGCCGCTCCGTCGCAGGTGACGGCACAGCTCGAGCGGCTGCTCGAGTTCGCGGACGGCGTCGTGCTTGCCTGCGCACGCGCCGAGGCAACCGTTGCGCCGCCCGGCTGGGCGCTCGTCACGCTGCCGAGCCTCGCCCTCGTCACCCCGGGCTGGATCCTGCAAATCCGGACCCGCGGGCGGGAGGTTCGGCTCGCCGGCTGCGGCGGCCCGTGCTGCTCTCGCGCCGCGGCCGTCGAGCAGTTCGCGCAACGGCTCCTCGCTGAGCCGCAAAGGCCGATGACCCCACTGCAGCTGCGCGAGCCGGCGGCGACGATCGAGGCCCTGGCTGGAGTCGAGACGCAGCCCGCCATCGCGGATGAGGAATCTCCGCTCGGGCTGCTGACCCTCGCCACCGAACGGTGCACCCTCTGCGGCGCGTGCGCGACCAGTTGTCCCACGAGCGCGCTCCAGCTCGACGAAGGGGAACAAGGGACGACGCTTTTTTTCGCCCACTCCGCCTGCACCGGCTGCAAGCGGTGCGTCGCCGTCTGCCCCGAGGACGCGCTCGCGGTGACGCGCGCCTTCGATCCCGCCCTCATCGAGCGCGGCAGCGTGGCACTCCTCGCCGCACCGCAAGAGGCGTGCAGCGTGTGCGGGACGCCGTTGCCTCCAGCCCCGCTGCGCCGGCGACTCGGTGAGCTGCTCGGCGACGTGAGAGAATCGGAACTCAGCACGTGCGCCGCCTGCGCCAGACGCGCGAGCGCCGCCGCCTTGAATCACCACCCGTAACAGGAAGAGAGGCCCGACAATGGCGAAGACGAGAGCTGAGCTGGTCGACGGGCTCGCCAAAAAGGCTGGTGTCCCGACGCTGACAGCCGGAGAATCCGAAGCGATCCTCGCGCTCGCAGCGGTCGCCGCCCACGGAACCGGCGACCGGACGAGCGCTCCGCTCGTCTCCTTCCTCGCCGGCCTCTCGGCCGCGAACGCCGCCGACCGGACGCAAGCGCTCGACAAGTTCCGCCGCCTTGCAGCGGAACTCGCTCCCGAGGAGTAGACCGCCGCTCGCGGGCGCCCGGCTACCCCTCCTACTGAGAGGGTAGGCGGTCGTGGACCCGAGGCCTCATCCATAGGCGGTCCGGGACGGGGGCGAACTGTTGCCCGTTCAGAAAAGAGCCCTCTGACGGACTCGAACCGTCGACCCCCTCCTTACCATGGAGGTGCTCTACCAACTGAGCTAAGAGGGCTGGCGGCGGCAGTGTAGCCCTGCCGCCCGCGGTGCGATCCAGCCGAGATTCAGTGGGGGCGGGAGGATTCGAACCTCCGTAGGCTGAGCCGACGGGTTTACAGCCCGTTCCCTTTGGCCGCTCGGGCACACCCCCGGGGGGCGCCATTGTAGTCCGGGCCGCGGCGGCCTAGGTGCCCGACACGACGGGCTCGGGCGTGCCGGTCGCGGTAGGCGCGCTGCCCCTGGTCGCCTCGACGATCCTTCCGTCGCGCATCGCGACCCGGCGCGGCGCTCGCGAGGCGAGCGTCACGTCGTGGGTCGCCACGACGACCGTCGTGCCGCGCCGGCCGGCCAGGCCTGCGAGGAGATCGATCACTTCCGCACCCGTCGTGGAGTCGAGGTTGCCCGTCGGCTCGTCGGCGAGGATCACGCGGGGCTCGTTCGCGAGCGCGCGGGCGATCGCCACGCGCTGCTGCTCGCCACCGGAGAGGTGCGACGGCAGATGCTCCGCGCGCGGTGCGAGACCCACCTCCTCCAGCAGCGCCTGCGAGCGCTCCCGCAACGCGTCCCCGCTGACACCGGCCGGGGCGAGCACCGCCTCGACGTTCTCGAGCGCCGACAGGGTCGGGATCAGGTTGAACTGCTGGAACACGAAGCCGAAGGCGTGGAGGCGAAGGTGGGCGAGATCTCCGTCGCTGAGCTCCGCGAGGTCGCGGCCCTCGAAGAGGATGCTGCCCTCGTCCGGGCGGTCGAGCGCGCCGAGTAGCTGGAGCAGCGTTGTCTTGCCGGAGCCGCTCGGACCTTCGATCGCGACGAACTCGCCCGCGCCGATGTCGAGGTCGACGCCGTCGACGGCGGACACCGTCGCGTCGCCACGGCGAAAGCGCTTCGCGACTCCCCGCAGCTCGAACAGCGTCGGCGCCGCGCTCATTCCACCCTCCGCAGCGCCTCGGCCGGGCGCAGCCTCGCGGCGCGGAGGCCGCCGACAGCGCCGGCGAGCAGGCCGCCGAGGATCGCCAGGGCGACGCCGAGCAAGATCAGTCCTACCGTGAGTGGCGCGTGGAGTGTGATCGTCTCCTTCGCTGTCCGCAGGGTCGCGCTGCCGAGGCCGAGGAGATTCGCGCCGCTGCCACCGGAGGTCGAGCTTGCGGTCAGCTGCCAGCCGACGGCGTCGAAGATCTCGGCGGCGGCGACTCCGAGCGCGAGCCCGGCGAGGCCGCCCACGATCCCCTGTACGAGCGACTCTCCGACGATCTGGCGCACGACGAGCCGCTGCGTCCAGCCGATCGCCTTCAACGTCCCGAGCTCGCGCACGCGCTTCCCTACGGAGGAGAGGGTCACTAGGGCGGCGAGGAGGAAGGCGGCCGCGGCGGCGAGGATCTCGAGTGCCAGACCGAGGTTGTGGGAGAGGTTCGACGCGTTGACGAGCGAGCCCGTGATCTTGTCCGCGACCTGGCTCGAGCTCGCCACCTGGGCGCCCTGTCCGAGCTGGTCCTTGATCTCCTTCTGGACGCTCGCAACCGAGCTGCTCTTGTCGGCGCGGACGAGGGCGACGTTCGCGAGGTTCTTCTCGCCGGCGAGAGTCTGGAGCTGCTTCAGCGGCAGGTAGACGTCGGCGGTCTGGCCGCCGAGCGGCGGCGAGACGAGGCCGACGACCGTGAACGCCTCTCCGTTGAGGACGAGCTTGGAGCCGACCGTGAGCTTCTCCTTCGCCGCGTACGTGCCGGCGACGAGCGCCTCGCGGCCGCCCGCCGGGGAGAAGTAGCGGCCTTTCGTGACCTGGCTCGGGGTGACGAGCCCGATCTCGGGCTGCGTCTGGTCGACGCCGCCGATCGTGTACGGCGTCGTCTTAATGTTCGTCTGCGGCGGGTTGAGGATTTGCTTGAGCGTCTGGGTCGGGGTCGTGAACCTCGTGCGGAACTGCTGGAACCGCTTGGGCAGGCACTTGCCGAAGACGCCCCCGCCCGGGCCGACGAAGTGCCCGCTGCCGCTGCCGCCGCCACCGCCGAAGCCGCCGCCGCCCGAGCCGCCGCCGCCTGAGCCGCCGCCGCCGCCGAACGTAACGCCGTTCTTCTTGAGGCAAGCCTGGATCTGCTGCTGCTCGGCGGGTGTCAGCGGCGTGATGTGGCGGCGGATATTGAAGGTCTGGCCGCCGGTCTTCAGCTTCGCGACGATCTTCGGCACCGTCCCCGACTGGTGCTCGGCGATCAGGAGCAGACCCTGCGCGACGGCCGCGACGCCGGCCAGCGACTTCAGGCGCGTGCCCTGTGACGTCGGGAACGTGAGTTGCGTGCCCGGCAGGAAGAAGTCGTGGACGAAGTGCGTGCCGGGCTTGCCGAGCTTGGAGAGGTCGGTGAGCACCGACTGGTTGGCCTGCAGGACCTCGCCGCCGCCACCGAACCCGCCGCCGCCGAAGCCGGAGTTGCTCGTCTGCGCCGTACGCGTCACGGTCAGGTCGGTGCCGATGCTCGAGAGCGGGTTCAGCGCGGTCTTCTGGGCATGGCTGAGGCCGTTCGAGAGGCCGGAGATGATGATCACGAGCGCGACGCCGAGGCCGAGCCCGAGCACGGTGAGCAGCGTCCGCGTCCTTCGACGCAGGAGCTCGCTGCGCATGTACCGGAGGTAGAACACCACTGAGAGTCAAGCACCGTCGGCTAAGTCCTCGATGAGCAACCGGTGAGAAGTACCTGAGGACGGCTAGCGTTCTCTGCGGTGGACGACGCTCCGATCCGCACCGAGCAGCTCCGCAAAGTCTTCGGAGACCTCGTCGCCGTCGACGGCCTGGATCTCGAGATCCGGCGCGGCGAGTTCTTCGGTCTTCTCGGCCCGAACGGCGCCGGCAAGTCGACGACGATCGGGATGCTCACGACGACCGTGATCCCGACCAGCGGGCGCGCGCTCGTCTCCGGCCTCGACGCCCGCCGCCACTCCGCCGAGGTCAAGCGCCAGATCGGCGTCGTCTCGCAGGCGAACACGCTCGATCGCGCGCTCACGGTCTGGGAGAACCTCTACTACCACGGCCGCTTCTTCGGCGTCCCGCGCGTGCAGGCCCGCGCCCGCGCCGACGAGTTGCTCGCGCAGTTCTCCCTCACCGAGCGCGCCGGCTCGATGGTCTTCCAGCTCTCCGGCGGCCTCGCGCAGCGGCTGATGATCGCGCGCGCGCTCGTCCACGAGCCGCAGGTGCTCTTCCTCGACGAGCCGACCTCCGGCATCGACCCGCAGACGCGCATCAATCTTTGGCGGATCCTCGAGGATCTTCATCGCGCAGGGCAGACGACGCTTCTTACGACGCACAACATGGAGGAGGCCGACGTGCTGTGCGAGAGGATCGCGATCATCGACCACGGCAAGGCGCTCGCGATCGAATCTCCCGCGGCGCTGAAGCGGACGCACGGCGCCGAGACGCTGATCACCGTCACCGTCGAGGGCGATCCCGCTCCGCTCGCCGAGTGGGCCGAGCGGCTGGAGGGCGTGAAGTCGGTCGAGCGGGACGGCGCCGTCGTGCGCGTCCACGCCGCGCGCTCGGAGGGCGTGCTCGCGCGGCTCGTGCAGGAAGCCGGCGACCTCGGCCTTCACGTGACCGACGCGACGAGCCTGCCGCCGAGCCTCGAGACCGTCTTCCTCAACCTCACTGGCCGGGAGTACCGGGAGTGACGCCGTACCTCCAGACGTTCGGCGCGCTGCTCGCGCGCGATGTCCGCGTCCTCCGCCGCAACTTCGGCCAGTTCCTCGTGCGGACGATCATGCAGCCGCTCCTCTTCGTCTTCGTGTTCGCGTACGTCTTCCCGAAGATCGGCCAGGGCTTCCACGGCGGCCAGACAGGCGTCTCCTTCTCGACCATCCTCGTGCCGGGCCTGATCGCGGTGGCGATCAACTTCCAGGGGATCCAGGCCGTCGCGCTGCCGCTCGTGCAGGAGTTCAGCGTGAGCAAGGAGATCGAGGATCGCGTGCTCGCGCCGGTGCCGGTGTGGGTGGTTGGCCTGGAGAAGATCGTCGCCGGCGCGATCCAGTCGCTCATCGCGGCCGGCGTCGTCTTCCCGATCGTCTACCTCGTACATGCGCACGGCGCGGCGCCGGTCGTGCACATCTCCGACGTGCCGCTCTTCGCGTTTGCACTGATCTTCGCCTCGTTCCTCGCCGCCGCGATGGGCCTCTTCATCGGGACGGTGCTCGATCCGCGCAAGGTGACGCTGCTCTTCGCGGTCGTCGTCCTGCCGCTCACGTTCCTCGGCTGCATCTACTACCCGTGGGCGCGGCTGAGCCCGATCCTCTGGCTCAAGATCGTCGTCCTCTTCAATCCGATGGTCTACATGAGCGAGGGGCTGCGGACGTCGCTCACGCCCGAGTTGCCGCACATGCCGGTCTGGGCCTGGATGCTCGCGCTCGCCGGCGGTTCGGCCGCGCTGACGCTCCTCTCGCTCTGGACGTTCTTCCGGCGGGTTGTCTCGTGAGCGGCCACGACGTCGCGATCGTCGGCGCCGGGCCGGCAGGATCGGTCGCCGCGTACCGGTTGGCGACCGGCGGCGCGCGCGTCCTGCTCGTCGACAAGGCGACCTTCCCGCGCGACAAGCCGTGCGGGGGAGGAGTGACCGGACGCGCAGCGCGTCTCCTCCCGTTCTCGATCGCGCCGGTCGTGGAGGACACGGTCAGCCGGATGGACTGCGGCCTCCGCTATCGCCACCACATCTCGCGCGAGGCGCGCAAGCCGCTCGCGTACATGACGCAGCGCGCGCGGCTCGACCACTTCCTCCTCCAGCAGGCCGCTGACGCCGGCGCCGAGGTGCGGGAGGGGACGACCGTCGACGCGCGCGAGCTCGACGCGAGAGTTGTCATAGGCGCGGACGGCTGCAACGGCGCCTCGGCGAAGCAGCTCGGGTTGGCGGAGGAGGTCGTCCACGGCGTCGCGCTCGAGGCGAACTACCCGTGGGAGGCGCGGTTCGCGGGCGCGATGGTGCTCGAGGTCGCGGTGATCCGCGGCGGCTACGGCTGGATCTTCCCGAAGGGCGACCACGTGAATGTCGGCGTTGGCGGCAACGAGGCGGAAGGCCCCCGCTTGCGCGCCGAGCTGCGGGGGATGTGCGAGGCGTACGGGGTCGATCCCGACGCCGCGACCGGCACGCGCGGCTACCGGCTGCCGATGCGTCTGTCGGGGGCGACGCTCGCGCGCGGCTGCACCGCGGTGATCGGCGACGCCGCGGGTCTCGTCGATCCCTTCTCCGGCGACGGGATGTACGAGGCGTTCTACTCCGCAAAGCTCGTCGCCGAGGCGGCGCTCGAGGTGCTCGCGGGACGGGCGGAGGATCTCAGCGCGTACCAGACTGCGGTCGAGCGCCGGATCGCGCCGCTCACGCGCGCCGGCTGGGGAGCGAAGCGCGCGTTCGAGCGCTTCCCGCGCACGACGTACGCACTCGCGCGGCTGCCCGTCACGTTCCGTGCACTCGAGAAGCTGCTGACCGGAGACCTGCCGGAGCCGGCGGCCGCGCGCGGCGTCGAACGCGTCGCGATCCGCGCGATCTACCGAGTCGCGAAACGCGCCGCCTAAAGAGAAAGGCCTCATCGGCCGATTCCTGGGGAGTGGAGCTCAACTCTCTCCTTCGGCGCGCTGTCGAGCTCGGCGCCAGCGACATCCACCTCAAGCCCGGGCGCCCGCCCGTGCTGCGCCGCGACGGCGCGCTCGCCGAGCTCGAGGACGTGCAGCCCGTCACTGCCGCCGAGATGGACGAGATCCTCGAGGTTGTCGCGCGTCCCGAGCAGGTCGGCGCCTTCCACGCGAGCGGTGATCTCGACATCGCCTACCAGGTGGAAGGGCTCCCGCGCTTCCGCGTCAACGCTTTTCGCCAGCGCGAGCAGACGTCGCTCGCGATTCGCATCATTCCGGCGCTGATCCCGTCGTTCCAGGAGCTCTCGCTGCCGCAGGGCGTCGAGCGCCTCGCGAGCGAGCCGCGCGGTCTGATCCTCGTCACCGGCGCAACCGGCTCGGGCAAGACGACGACGCTCGCCGCGATGGTCGGCCACATCAACCAAACCCGCCGCGACCACATCGTGACGATCGAGGATCCGATCGAGATCGTCCACGAGGAAAAGGGCTGCGTGATCGACCAGCGCGAGGTGGGTCTCGACACCGCCTCGTTCGGCGAGGCGATGCGGCGCGCGCTCCGGCAGGACCCGGACGTCATCCTCATCGGCGAGCTGCGCGACGCCGAGACGGCGCAGATCGCGCTCCAGGCCGCGGAGTCGGGCCACCTCGTCCTCTCGACGCTGCACACGGTGGACGCCGCGGAGTCGTGCGGCCGGATGATCGAGTTCTTCCCGCCGGAGAAGCAGCAGGTGATCCGCTCGATCCTCGCCGGCGTGCTGCGCGGTGTCGTCAGCCAGCGGCTGCTGCCGCGTGTCGGCGGTGGGCGCATCGTCGCCGTCGAAGTCATGGTCACGAACGCGCGCATCGCCGATCTGATCCGCGACGGCCGTCCCGACGAGATCACGGATGCGGTCGCCGACGGCGAATACTTCGACATGCAGACCTTCTCGCAGGCTTTGATCGGTCTCGTTCTCTCCGGCGCGGTCGAGCGGGACGTCGCGGCGAACGCGGCCACGAACCGCCACGACTTCCTCGTCATGCTCGAGCGGGCGGAGAAGCAGGCGGAGGTCGACGCGACCGCGGCGCTCCCCAAGGCGGAGCCGGTGGAGGAGCCCGAGGCGCTTCCCGGCCTGAGGGTGGCCGACTGATGGATCTCGCAGTCGCAGCATTCGCGCTCGCCCCCGGCCTCGCGCTCGGGAGCTTCCTCAACGTCGTCGCGGCCCGCGTGCCGCTCCACCGCTCGCTCGTCTCGCCGGGCTCGGCGTGCATGAGCTGCGGCCACGAGATCGGCTGGCGCGACAACGTCCCCGTCCTCTCGTGGCTCCTCCTGCGCGGCCGCTGCCGCCACTGCCAGGCGGCGATTCCGGCGCGCTATCCCGCCGTGGAGCTCGCGTCGGCGCTGCTCGTCGCCGGCTGCGTCTGGAAGTTCGGACTGCACCCCGAGGCGCTCGTCGCCGCGTTCTTCTGCCTCGCGCTCGTCGCCGTCTCGGCGACGGACGTCGAGCACGGGATCATCCCCAACCGCATCGTCCTTCCCGCCGCGGCCGTTGTCCTTGCCGCGCAGTCGGCGATCCATCCCAGCCCGCAGTGGGCGATCGGCGCGGTAGCCGCGAGCGGTTTCCTCTTCGCCGCCGCGCTCATGGCGCCGAAGGGGATGGGGATGGGGGACGTCAAGCTCGCCCTCCTGCTCGGCGCGATGCTCGGGAAGTACGTCTCCATCGCGATGTTCCTCGGACTTCTCACCGCAATGGTTCCGGCGCTCGTCCTCTTCGCCCGGCTCGGGGTCGGCGCGCGGAAGGTGAAGCTGCCGTTCGGACCGTTCCTCGCGATCGGCGCGATCGTGGCGCTCTTCGCGGGCCACGACCTGCTGAACGCGTACTGGTCACTCGTTCACCACTAATTTCCCTGCTTCCGCGGGTTTTCGGAGCGGCGCGCTGGTAGGATCGACACCCCGCTTGGAAACCCACGGAGGCAGTCGATGAGCGCTTCAAGAAACCGCGTCACCGAAATCGGACCCGCGCTCGACGACGTTCTCACCGCAGCAGCGACCGAAGCTGCGCATCCGGCCGGTGAGATCTCGGCGCGTATCTCTGCGATTCTCGACAGTGCCGAGGCAGAGGCGGAGAAGATCCGCGAGCGTTCCCACGCCGAGGCGGCAGCGATCATCCGTACCGCGCACGCGCAGGCGGCGGAGCGGATCGACGCGCTGACTCGCGAGCCGGAGCGGCTGCGGGCCGAGGCGGAGCGCGAGGCGAACGAGTTGCTCGCGAAGGCCCATGCGGACGCGACCGAGCAGGTTTCCCAGGCGGAGCGGCAGGCGGCGGCGCTGACGAAGGAGGCCGAGCAGCAGGCGGCGCAGCGCAAGCGCGAAGCCGAGCGGGCGCACGCGGAGATGGAGGCCGAGATGGAGCGGCGCCAGCACGCGCTCAAGGAGGAGCTCTCGGCGCTGTCGCAGCTTCGCGAGCACGCCGGCACCTCGGTGCAGGAGGTCGTGACCGTCCTCCAGCAGACGGCGACGGACATTTCGCGGCGGCTCGAGACCGTGCCGGACAGCGAGTCCGGCGAGCACCCGGAAGCGGGCAAGGCGGGGTTGCGGCTCTTGAGGCGGAACGGCGAGTGATGCCGCTTCCTTCCAGGTAGCACCGGCACGTGATGCGCCACGCGGCGGCCGCCTCACCGCCCACTGAAGACTCCAGCCCTCCCAAGGTCGCTGCCGCGTCCGTGCGCGCGGAGAGGCTCGCGCGCGAGATCGTCTTCAACGCCCGGGAGGAAGCGGACCGCGTCCTCGCGGCCGCGCGCGACGAGGCCGCGGCACGCGCTGCCGAGCTGATCGCCGCCACGCGGGCGGAGCTGGGAAAGATCCCGCTGCCGCCGGAGCCCGGCGTGGGTGCTGCGCGCGTGCTGGTGGAGGCAGCGGCGCGGTGCGCGGAGATCCTCGGGAAAGCGTCTGCGCGTGCCGCGCAGGCGCTGCGCGCGGCGGAGAAGGAGGCTACTGCGATCGAGGCGAGGACCCGGCGCGGCCGCGCAGCGAGCGAGAAAGAGCTCCAGAAGCTCGTCGTGGAGCGGAACGAGGCTGTTCGCGCGCTCGAGGCGCGCGTCGCGCGCGTCAAGGAAGCCGGCACCCTCGCCTCCGACCGGCTGCGGCGGAGGCGGCCGTCCGGGCGTGTTCCCATGGCGATCGCGCTCGTCGGCGTCGCCGCGCTCGCCGCGACCGGAACGTGGGCGTTCACCCACGGCAGCCCGAAGGCGCTGCTTTCCGATCCGCCGGTGGCGAAGACCGGCCCCACCGGACTCTGTCCGATCCCGTCGCGGTTCCGGAGCGCGTTTGTCGCCGCTTCGCAGCGCGAGCAGGTGCCGCTGAGCCTGCTCACCGCGGTCGCCTCGGTCGAGTCGCACTGGCGCCCCGGCGCGGTGTCGGCGGGGGGAGCCGTCGGACTGCTGCAGATCGAGCCGTCGACCGCGGCGACCTTCCACGTCAATCCGTACATCTGGCGGCAGAACGTCGTCGGTGCGGCGCGCTTCCTCCGCCAGCTCCTCTCGCGCTACCGCGGCAACACCGAGCTCGCGCTCGCGGCCTACAACTCCGGCCCGAACCGCGTTTCGCAGGGAACGGTGCCTCTCGAGACCGTCGACTACGTCGGCGCCGTGATGGCGCAGCAGGCTGCCACCATCGGCTGTCGCTAGGTCGGAGGGTCGGCTAGGCCCCGAGGGTGCCGCGCGCGGCGGCGACGCCGCCGGAGTCTCCTCCGGCGCCGCGCAGGATCCACGCGATCCCGACGGCGATCACCGTACCCGCGAGTGGGCCGATCCAATAGATCCAGAGGTTCGCGAAGTTGCCGAGGACGACCTCAGGCCCGAACGAGCGCGCGGGGTTCATCGATGCGCCGCTGAGCGGGCTCGACCAGAGGCCGGCGAGGATGATGTAGCCGCCGACGGCGACCGCGGAGAGCGCGCCGACGTTCTGCGCGCGCGAGGCTGTCCCGAGGATCGTGCTCACGAGGCCGACCGTGAGGACGAGCTCGGTGAGCATCGCCTGCCACGCGGCGAGACCCGCTCCCGGCTCGGTCGCGCCGAGCGCGCCTGCCTTCCCGTACACGCCCCAGAGGAAGAGGCAGGCGAGCAGCCCACCGGCGAGCTGCATCAGCACATAGCCGGGCACGCGGCGCCAGGGGAAGTCGCCGCGGAGGGAGAAGGCGAGCGTGACGGCCGGGTTGAGGTGAGCGCCCGAGACGGCGCCCATGAAGAGGATGATCGCCATCACCATCAGGCCCGGTGCCGCGACAGCGGCCGACCGGCTGATCGCGCCATGGCTCAGCGCCGCGACGACGGCTCCTCCCGCTCCGACGAGCACGAGGAGAAATGTCCCGAAGAGCTCCGCGAACAGGCGCCGCCATTCGAGCGCCGGGTCGTCGAAGTCGAGCAGACCCGGATATTCGAGCGCCAGCAGCGCCCGCCGCGTCCTGCCACCTGACGGTTGCACGGTCTCGCTCACCCGGTCCAGTTCGTCCTCGGCGGCCGGGATCCCTCCACCCGTGCGGGCTAACGGTCTGCGGCCGAAATGCCGATACCTCGTTCGAGGGATCGAACCCGTGAAATCGACGACCCATGGCTGAACGTCAGACGAATCTCCCGCGCCTGCGGACGACGCCGCTCGTCGAGAGCGGCGGCATTGGCGGGCTGGTGCCGTTCGGCGTCGCAGAGTCGGTCGAGCTCCTCGTCGATCTCCTCGGCGCGACCAAGCTCGTCGCCGAAGACCAGCTCGCGCTCGCCCGCGGCCGCGCGCGCCAGACCGGCTCCCTCGCGCGCGCCCTCCTGGACGAGGGCATCGCCACGAGCGAGGGAATCGCGCGGCATCACGCCGCCCAGTTCCGGCTGCCCCTCGTCGATCTCGCGACCAGTGGCGTGGAGGAGACGGCGGCGGAGACGATGCCACTCCGCGTCCTCGAGCGCATCGTCGCGATCCCATACGAGCTCGACGGCGACGTCCTGCGCGTGGCTGTCGCCGATCCCGCGAACGTGCACGGAATCGACGAGCTGCGGCTCGCGACGCCACATCAGCTCGAGCTCGCCGTCGCCTCGCGCGACGACATCCTCGGCGAGATCCAGCGCCGCGCCCGTGTCTCGAACGCTGCGGCGCCGATGCTCCTCGACGAGCCCGAGCCCGAAGAGGACTTCGCGCCCGAAGCCGATCTCGAGGCCGAGGACGGCGTCTCCGAGGCGCCGCTCGTGCGCCTCGTCAACTCGATCCTTTTCCAGGCCGCCGAGGACGGCGCCTCCGACGTCCACTTCGAGCCGAAGGAGGACGCGCTGCTCGTCCGGTTCCGCATCGACGGCGTCATGCAGGAGATTCAGCGCATCCCGAAGCGGCTCAGCGCCGGCGTCGTCACGCGCCTGAAGGTGCTCGCGAAGCTCGACATCGCCGAGCGCCGCAAGCCGCAGGACGGCCGGATCTCGGTCAATGCCGCCGCCGCGGGGCGCAAGCTTGACGTCCGTGTCGTGACGCTGCCGACGGTCGAGGGCGAGTCGGTCGTCATGCGGCTCCTCGACCAGTCGCACCGGCCGCCGACGATGAAGGAGCTCGGCCTGGCGGAGGAGATGGAGGCGCAGCTCCGCACGATCATCGAGCGCCCGACGGGGGCGCTGCTCGTGACGGGGCCGACCGGTAGCGGTAAGACGACGACGCTGTTCGCGGCGCTGAGCCAGCTGAGCCGGCCCGAGATCAACGTGGTCACGGTCGAGGATCCGGTCGAGTATCGGCTTCCCGGCGTCAGCCAGATTCAGGTCAACGCGCGCGGCGGCGTGACGTTCGCGACCGCGCTCCGGTCGATCCTCCGCTCGGATCCCGACGTGATCATGGTCGGCGAGATCCGGGACGGCGAGACGGCGAAGATCTCGATCGAGGCGGCGCTGACGGGCCACCTCGTCCTCTCCACGCTCCACACGAACGATGCCCCGAGCGCACTGACCCGCCTGAACGAGATGGGTGTGGAGCCATTCCTGACCGGTGCGGCCGTGACGGGAGTCCTCGCGCAGCGGCTCGCGCGGAAGCTCTGCTCGCACTGCTGCGAGATGTACACGCCGTCGGCGGACGACTTGCACGGGGCGCGGGTCTCGGCTGACATCGCCGCCGCTGGCGACGGCATGGCGCTCTATCGCAAGAAGGGCTGCCCGCGCTGCAGCCGGACCGGCTATCGCGGCCGGATCGGCATCTTCCAGCTCCTCACGATGACCGAGGAGCTCGCCACGCTCGCCTCGACGAAGGCGTCGCGGGACGAGATCGAGCGCTCGGCGATCGGCGCCGGGATGCGAACGCTCTGGGACGACGGCCTCGCCAAGGTGGCGGCTGGTCTGACCAGCCTCGAAGAGCTCGCCCGCGTTACGAGCTAGACGAGTCCAGAGCGGACGTGTCGGTACCTGGTACCGGCCGTGTCTCGACGGGACGTGCACGACTCTCTCGCCGCCAAACCGGCGGGCATGGCCCGTCTGTGGTTCGAGCGTTGGGACTCGGCCAAGTCCCTGCAGAGAAACGCGAGGCGTTTCCTCGCTGCTGCGCTACTAGTAGGGAGGCTGAGGGTCGTACTGGATGTAGCGGCGGACCTCGCGTGCTCTGCTCGGGGAGGCGAGCCGGCCGACGAGATGGAGCGCCATGTCGATTCCCGCCGACACGCCGGCTGCGGTGACGATCGCGCCGGTGTCGACGAAGCGATCGTCGGGGCGCGGCTCGATGTCCCGGCCGAGCCGCAGCAGCTCGTCGAACGCGCTCCAGTACGTCGTTGCGGGGAGGCCGTCGAGGAGGCCGGCGTCGGCGAGGACCAAGGCGCCGGTGCAGACGCTCGCCAGCACCGTCCCGTCGTCGCTCATCGCCCGGAGCCGCGAGCGGACGCGTTCGTCGCCGAGGTGAGCGCGAGTGCCGTGGCCGCCGGGATAGACGAGGACGTCCACCGCGCCGAGCTTGTCCCAGGTCAGCTCCGGAAGCACCCGCATTCCCTTCGCGCACGTGAGCGGCTCGAGGGACTCCGCGACGAGGCAGACGGAGACCTCGTCCGGCTGGAGGTGACGCCAGGCGGCGAGCACCTCCCACGGGCCGACGAAGTCGAGCTCCTCGGCGCCGTCGAAGACGGCGATCGCGATCGCGGTCATGCCGCGATTGTTGCCTACGAGGTGTAGACGTCGCAGCCGAGGTAGAGCAGCGACTCGACGGCCTCGTTCACGAACACGGTCGCCTGGCCGGCGTCCTCGAACGTGTACGGGCCGGACTTGACGGCTTTCTTCGCGCCGGCCGGGAAGACGTCCGCCTCGACGACGCACGAGCCGCCGCGGTCGATCGCGCGGAGGAGCGCGACCGAGTGGCCGTCGCGCTTCGCGTGGCGGACGAACAGCTCGCGCTCGACGGTCTCGACGTCGCTCATCTCTTGTCCTGCACGGCCTGCGCGATCGCAGCGCGATCGAGGTAGCCGTCGAACCGGTAGACGATCTTGCCGGGACGCGCGTAGATCAGGATTCCGGGCGTGGGGAGGAGCTCGCCCGAGGGCAGCTTCCCGGTGAGGAGACCCGCGACATGGTCGTCGAGGAGGTCGACGGCGACGAAGCCTGCGTGGCCCTCGGCGGCGCCCGCGCGGGCCTCGGCGAGCGCGAGCTGATCCTCACGCACCTCCGGGTCGTACGTGCCGACGACCACGAGCGGATGCCGCTCGAGCGCGACGCGGAGCGGGGCCGGAAGCTGCGGATCCACCGCCGGCTCCACCACCTTCACGCGGACCGGAACCGTGTGATGGGAACCCGTGCCGACAGGCGTCGTCACCGCGGGCTTCGACGGAGCCGACACCGGCCCCGACTTGGCGTGCGGCATGAACACGAGCGCCGAGCCGGCGAGCGCGATCAGCAGCACGCCGACCAGCGCGATGATCTTCACCTTGGTGCTGACCTGGGTAACCACTCCCCAGTGGTATCGGGATCAAGGCCCAAAGGCTTTAGCCATTGGTCGCGGATGCCGATTCCTAAGTCATGCCCCAGCGTGCCCGCAGCGAGGGAGGCTTCCTCATGATTGAGCTCATGGCGGCCGTGATGATCATCTCGATCGCCCTGCTCGCGCTGATGGGCGCGTACGACCAGTCGTTCTTCTCGCTCCATTCCTCGGCGAAGACCTCGGCGGCGAGCCAGCTCGGGGAGAATCAGCTCGAGCTCTACGCGTCGCTCCCGTATGCGTCGATCGGCCTCGACGCCACGACGCTCGCCACCGTCAAGTCGACCGATCCGAACTACAGCACCGACGAGACCGCGCTGCCCGTGGCCGGGACGGACGTGACGATCTCCGGCTGCGGTACCTCGGCGCAGTGCTCGCCGGTGCAGACGCTGACCGGCAGCGATGGCCACTCCTACAAGGTCGAGACGTTCGTCCGGCTCCTCTCGAACCCGAGCGCCACCGGCTGGTCGGAGAAGGTCGTGACGGTCATCGTCCGGAATCTCAGCGCAACCGGCTCCCCGAAGGTCTTCAGGGTCCAGACCGCCTTCGACCAGGGCCCCTCGAGCTAACGGGCGGCGGGCTCAGCCCGACCAGTTCGTCGGCGGCGTACCGGGCAGCGTGACCGTCTGGTTAGCAAGCGGCGTTCCCGGCGGGAACTTGTGGAACGGGATCAGCGAGCTCGCGCCGCCGCCGAGCGTGTCCGTGTTCGCGAGCACCGGGCCCATGTTCGAGGAGCCGCCGTCGAGCTCGTAATTCGTCGTCGCGTACGCGCCCCACTGCGCGGTCGAGCCGCCGGTGATGTCGACGCACGCCGACGAGGCGAGCGTGCTGCCGGTGGAGTTCGTCCAGCAGCCGGCGACGAAGATGATCCCGTTCACGTCGGGATCCCACGCGCTCGTGCAGTTCGCGATCCCGCACAGCTGCGTGCCGCCCTCCTGCGTGACCGTGCCGGTGAAGTAGAGCGTCGCCTGGCCCGTGTACTGGATCTTCCAGCCGCACTTGAGGTCGAGGCTGCCGTCGAAGTAGAGCGTCCCGCTCACGTTCAGCGTGCCGCTGCCGCAGGTCGATCCGGGCGCCCATTTGATCTCGCCGATGGTCGTCGCCCCGGACGTGACCTTGCAGTCGTACCCGGTCGTCTTGTTGAACATCGCGGCCGTCAGCGTCGACGCGCTCAGGCTGTTGTTGAGCGTCGAGTCGCTGTCGAGGAGGTTCGACGGGCAGCTCGACTTCGTCGCGGTTTTCTGGGTGTTGTAGACCGTGTTGAGCGTCGACCACGTCGCCGTGCTCGACGGGCACTGCGGGTCGAGTGTCGAGGACTGGCCGATGCACGGCATCGCCGGCGTGACGCTGAGCGTCGTTACGACCTGATTCGCCCACAGCGGCGACTGGGCACCGTTGCAGTAGCTCGTCCCCGGCGCGACGCTGAAGACGCTGTTCGGCTGCACCGTGCAGCCGGTCGAGGTGGTCGTCGTGCACGCGCCGCTGCTGTTCCACGCCGTGCAGCCGCCGATCTGGACGCTCGTCAGCTTGCTGCTCGACGCCCCGATGTTCGATCCGCCGATGTCGGAGATCGTTCCGCCTGCGGCGAGAGTGATCGCGGACGTGCCGTTGATGATGTGGCCGCCGCCCGAAAGGCAAATGTTGCCGCGGGCCAGGATCGGCACCGAGACGGTGACGTTGCCGGAGATGCTGAGACAGGTCGACGTGCTGTCGGCGTAGAGGTAGTTCCAGACGCCCGTCTGCTGAACCGTGTTCGTCGACGGCGGCGAGGCTTGCGCCGTCACCGTGCGCGTGACGCCGCCGACCGTGCCGGTGCCGGTGAGGTAGCACGTCCCCGTGGAGCAGTTCGCCGAGTACGTCCCGGAGCCTATGGGCTGGGTCGGCAGCGTTCTGGGTGCCCACCGGGAGCGCGCCGCTGTAGACCGCTCCTTCGGCGTAAGCGAGACCCTCCTGGGCGATCGCGAACGCCTCGCGCGCCTGGCCCGAGACGTACGCCTCGCGCTGGTTCACGGTGCCGGCGAGGAGGACGCCGGTCGTCGTGATCGCGAGCACCATCATCGTTGCGAGGGCGATGACGAGCGTAATCCCGTCCTCCTCCCGGACGAACCGCTGCACGAGCCGGCGCATCACGAGCAGGCCGCCGAGTTCGCGGTCGTGAGCGCCGCATTGCGCAGCGTCACCTGCTCGGTTGCCGAGGTTCCGTTCCCGGCAACCGCGGTCGCGTTCACGGTCAGGGCGATCTGGAGGCGCGGATAGTCCCCGACGGGCGCGATGCAGGAGAAGGGCGTCGTGGACGTGACGTTCGAGGCGAGGATCGAGCCCGTGCCGCTGCACGTGGAGCCCGAGTACGCCGTGAGCGTGCCCGACGCGACGCACCAGGTCGTCGTCCCCGTCTGGTGGGAGCACGCGCTGGGGAGCGTCAGCGTGACGCCGGTGCCGCCCGATACGAGGCTCGCGTGCGAGGCGCACCGCGTGACGTACTCGAGGTGGCTCAGCGCGACGTTCATGTTTGACTGCGCGCTCAGGCGCGCGTCCGCCGTCGTGCCGGCGCGCAATCCCGAGACGAACATGTTCGAGAGGCCGGCCATGAGTACGACCGTCACGAAGGTGACGATCACGAGCTCGATCAGCGTGAAGCCAGACTCGTCGCGCGCACAGTAGTTCATTGCCTCTTTCTTGTCGGCACCGACGGCCTTCGACTGAACCCCAGAACGAGAGAGGGCGCGGTCTCCCGCGCCCTCGGCTCGAACGGAATGCGCTTGCTCTAGCCGACTGTGTAGGTGCCCGTGCACGCACCCGGCCCGATGAGCGAGGTGCCGCCGGCGCCGCCGGTATACGAGTAGTACGTGGTGCCGCCGTCCTCAGAGTCCTCGATGCAGTAGCCGGTGCCGGTACCGTTCGGACCGGCCAGCACGTTCGGCGAGATGCCGGGCGCGACTGAGTTCAGCGTCGCCTGGCTGAGGCCCGTGTACGAGCTGCCGCCGGTCGTCTGGTAGTACTCCTCCGCCGCCGGGATGGCCGAGCGGACGTTGGACTTGGCGGCCGCAACCTGCGCGTTGCCGCGGAGGCTCAGGTAGGACGGCACCGCGATCGCGACGAGGATGCCGAGGATCACGATGACGACCAAGAGCTCGATGAGCGTGAAGCCCTCCTCCGAGCTCAGGCGCGTCTTGATGCGATCGAACATTGGATGGATCTCCTTCCACGAGGGATGGGGGATGGCGTTCCGGATATCGACGTGGCGCGCGACGGGCACACACCCCCGTCCGAGGGATTCGCCCCTGACGGCACGAACTTCGGCCGCTTCTAAAGAAGGAAGCGAGCCGTGCCGATAGCCGCAACAGGAGATGTCCCAGCCGACCTCCATAGACCGTTTGCTCGAGCGCATGCCCGAGCTGGACGCATCCGACCTCCATATCACGGTCGGGAGCGCGCCCGCGTACCGCGTACGCGGCGCGATCCAGACCGCCGGCGGCGCCGCGCTCGACCCCGATGCGACGCGTCAGGCGCTGTACGGGATCCTCACGGGCGAGCAGCAGAAGCAGCTCGAGCTCGACCGCCAGCTCGACTTCGCCTATTCGCTGCCCGGCGTCGCCCGCTTCCGGGTCAACGTCTTCTTCCAGCGCTCCTCGCTCGTCGCAGCGTTCCGGCTCGTCCCGCACGGAGTCAGAACGCTCGACGAGATCGGACTGCCGCCGGTGCTGCACACGCTCGCGGAGAAGCCCCGCGGTCTCGTCCTCGTAACCGGGCCTACCGGCTCGGGCAAGTCGACGACGCTCGCGGCCATCGTCGACGAGATCAATCGCACCCGCGCCGCGCATATCCTCACGATCGAGGATCCGATCGAGTTCCTCCACCAGCACAAGCGCTGCATCGTCAACCAGCGCGAGATCGGGCAGGACGCGTCGGGCTTCGCGGACGCGCTGCGCGCCGCGCTCCGCCAGGACCCCGATGTGATCCTCGTCGGCGAGATGCGCGACCTCGAGACGATCTCGACGGCGCTCACCGCCGCCGAGACCGGCCACCTCGTCCTCGGCACCCTCCACACGCAGAGCGCGGCCTCGACGATCGACCGCGTCATCGACGTCTTCCCCCCTGCGCAGCAACAGCAGGTGCGGATCATGATCGCCACCTCGTTGCAGGCGGTCGTGACGCAGGCGCTCCTCCCGACGGCGGACGACAGCGGCCGTATCGCGGCGCTCGAGATCCTCCTGCCGGACGACGCGGTGCGGAACCTCATCCGCCAGGCCAAGGTCGAGCAGCTTTACACCGTGATGCAGACGAGCTCGTCGCGCGGAATGCAGACGATGGAGCAGGCGCTCGCCGACCTCGTCCTCCGCCACGTCGTCACGCTCGACGAGGCACTGACGCGGACGACCCGACGCGAGCAGCTGCTCGGGATCCTCGAGCGCGCCGGCATGCCCGTCGCAAACGACAACGGCAACGGCAACGGCCTTCAGGTGGCGGTCTCGTGAGCGGCAACGAGTCGATCTGGAAGAAGGAGATCCACCTGCGGCGCACGCCGAGGGCGCCTGTGCCCGCTCGTGCGGTCGGCACTTCCAACCCGAAACAGGAGTGGTGGGCGAAGGAGGCGGGGTGGGAGAAGACCGAAGCCGCGCTGAAGCCCGAGCAGGCGCCGAAGCTCGAGCAGGCGCCCCGGCCCGAGCGGGCGCCGCTGCCGGCGCAGGCGCCGAAGCAGAAGCGGTCGCTCCCGAAACCGCCGAAGCTCTTGCGCTTGCGCTTGCCCAAGCCGTCGCTCCGGCACGCGCAGGTCGAGCGCATCGTCGGCCTGAAGATCGGCGGCTCCCAGATCGCGGCGGCCTGCGTCGTGAACAACGGGAGCGCTCGTCTGGAACGCGTCGCGCGGACGCCGCTCGCGAATGGGATCGTCAGCGGCGGTGAGCTCCGCGACGTCGAGGCGCTCGCTGACGCGCTGCGGACGTTCTTCCACGAGTACAAGCTGCCGAAGCGCGGCGTCCGGCTCGGCGTGGCGAGCAGCCGCATCGGCGTCCGGAGCTTCGAGATCCCCGCGATCGACGACGAGAAGCAGTTCGTCAACGCCGTCCGCTTCCGCGCCCAGGAGGCGCTCCCGATCCCGCTCGACGAGGCGGTGCTCGACTACCGCGTGCTCGACGAGCGGGAGGGCGAGGACGGCGCGCCCATCCGGCGTGTCCTGATCGTCGTCGCGCATCGCGAGCTCGTCGAGCGCTACGTCGAGGCGTGCAAGCTCGCCGGCCTTACGCTCACCGGCATCGATCTCGAGGCGTTTGCGCTCCTCCGCGCGCTCGCCGCGCCCGCCGATCGCGAGCAGTCGGCGCTCGTCGCGGTCTCGATCGGACACGACCGCACGACGCTCGCCGTCTCGGACGGCCGAGTCTGCGAGTTCACGCGCGTCCTCGAGTGGGGCGGCTGGGTGCTCAACACCGCGCTCGCCAAGGTGCTCGACGCGACGCCCGAAGAGGTGGAGCCCCTCAAGCGGGCCCTCTCCCTCGCCGGTGGCCCCGCACCCGAGGGGCTCACCCCCGACGAGGCAACTGCTGCGGTCGACGCCGTCCGCCGCGCGTTCGAGGCGCTGGCCCGCGAGCTCGTCTCCTCGCTGACCTACTACCAGTCGCAGCCGGACAGCCTCGGGATCGGCGAGGTCGTCGTGACCGGCGGCACCGCGCGGCTCGATGGCCTGGCCGAAGAGCTCGCGCGGTTGCTCGGCGTGCCGGTGCGCGTCGGCGACCCCCTTGCGCGGGTCGAGCTCATGCATCCGGTCGCCGAGGAAGATCGCGGCTCGCTCGCCATCGCAGTCGGACTCGGGATCGAGGACTGAGGACAGATGCGCGCCATCAACCTCCTCTTGCAAGAGAGTCGCGCCGGCCAGACGTTCGCCGCGGGTCTCGACCGGCTCGTCGCAGGCGGCGCCGCGCTGACGGCCGTCGTGGCGATCGTGGTCGGCGGAGGCTTCGTCATCGAGCACTCCCACGCGTCGTCCGCGCAGCGGCAGCTCGACGCTGCCCGCGCACAGCTCGCGCAGGTCACCGCCCATCGGTCGGCCCACACGGGGACTCCCGTCGTCCCGACGCCTGCCGTCGTCGCACAGATCGCACCCTGGCAGACGGCGGTCGACACCGCTCTCTCGACGCGCGTCGCCTACGACATCGTGCTCGCGCAGCTCGGCCGCCTCATCCCCGCGAACGTCACGCTCTCGACCGTCTCGCTCGGAGGAACGACCGGAACCGCGGCTCCCACCGCGGGATCGGCGGGCGCGCTCAGCATCGGCGGCACCGCCTTCACCGAAGACGGCGTCGCGCAGCTTCTCGCGCGGCTTGCCCTGATTCCCCAGGCGACCGGCGTCACGCTCACCTCGAGCTCGGCAGATCCGAAGACCGGCATCGTCACCTTCCTCGTCTCGGCGCAGATGAAGGGAGCCTCGGCCGGCTTTACGACCACGACGACGTCGGGGGCCGGCGGATGAAGACGCTGGCCGCCAATCGCACCCACCTCGTCGCCGCTCTCGCCGGCCTCAACCTCCTCCTCGCGATCGGCGGCTGGATGCTGCTCGTCGCGCCGCAGAGCGACCACGCCTCGAACGCTGCGCAGCAACTCGCGCAGACCCGCAGCGACCTCGCGCGGCTCGGCTCGTTGCCGGGGCATCAGAAGCAGTCCCTGATCCGCACGGCGCAGCTCTACCGCCTCGCGCAGGCGATGCCGGCGGCGGAGAACGAACCAGACCTGATGCTCGGCCTCGACCAGCTCGCGCAGGCGTCGGGCATCACGGTGCTCGGGATCTCGCCGCTGACGCCGACCGCCGCCGCCGTCGGCGGTTACACCGAGCTTCCGATCACGCTGAACGTCTCCGGGAGCTACGGCGCGCTGACCCGGTACCTCGAGCGCCTGCGCGCGCTCGTCAGCGTCCACCGCGGCACGCTCCACGTCGCAGGCCCGCTCCTCTCGGTCACTTCCGTTGGCTTGACGCCCGCGTCGGCCGGCAAGGCGGAGACGGCCACGATCTCGCTCAACGCCTTCTTCTTCGGCACGCTCCAGGGCGCGACGCTTCCGCCGTCCGCGACGACGACGACCGGCACCACACCCACGACCACGACGAGCGGCGGCTAAGGCGATGGCTCCAAAGACCGCTCATGAGGCCGCTCGCAAGAAGGCCGCGAAGGAGAAGAAGATCCTCATCGCGCTCGCGTTCCCACTCCTGATCGCGGTCGTCTTCGCGTACCACACGATGAGCAAGCTCCACCAGTCGGCCGCGCCGCAGGTCGTCGCGCCGGCTGCGACGCCGTCGGGCACCTCGGCCCCCGGTACGGGCACGACGCCCGCGACGACCGTCCCTGCGGGGACTCCCGTCTCCGACACGATTCCGGTCGCGCCGACGACTGCGCCCGACACCGGCAAGCTCGGCGGCCTCTCGATGCTCGCGACGAAGGATCCGTTCTTCGACGGGGGCCCGAAGGTCGCCGCGGCAACGAGCAGCGCGCAGCCACAGCAGCAACAGAGACAGTCGAAGCCCGGCAAGCAGAAGGTCGTCCCGCCGACCGCCGCGGTGATCTCCGTGAACGGGAAGGTCTCGGCCGTCACGGTCGGCACTGCGTTCCCGGTCTCGAAGGATCCCGCCCTGAACGGTGTCTTCCGGCTCGTCTCGCTGACGGCCAAGACCGCGAAGATCGCCGTCGTCGGAGGCTCCTACACGAACGGGTCACGCACGCTGACGCTCACGGTCGACTCGGTGGTCACGCTCGTGAACACCGCCGACGGCCGGAAGTACACGCTCGTCCTCTACCCGCCGGGGACGCCGGTGCCCGGCGCGACCCAGACGACGACCACCACCGGCCCGTGACCGCCTTCACCTACACCGCGATCAACGCCCAGGGACTGGAGATCGACGGCGTCATCGCCGCCGGCGACCTCGGCGCGGCGCGCGAGCAGCTGCGCCGCCGCGGCCTCCTCGCCCAGCGGCTCGACCAGGTGGACAACAGCGCGCCGCTCTCCGAGAAGCGGATCACGTTCGGCAAGCACGTCAACCCCAAGGCGCTCCAGATCTTCTCCCGCCAGTTCGCCACGATGATCGAGGCGGGACTGAACGTCGTGCAGGCGCTCGTCGTGCTCGAGGAGCAGACCAACGATCTGAAGCTCGCCGAGGTCGTGTCGCAGTTGCGCCGCGACGTCGAGGCCGGCCTCCTCCTCTCGGAGGCCATGGCGCGGCACCCGAAAGTCTTCTCCCGACTCTACGTCGCGATGGTCGAGGCCGGCGAGGCGGCCGGAATCCTCGACCTCGTGCTCGACCGCGTCGCCGTTCAGATCGAGAAGCAGGAGGCGATCAGGCGCCGGGTCAAGGGCGCGATGATTTACCCGACGCTCGTCCTGACGTTCGCCACGATCGTCCTGATGGCAATGCTGCTCTTCCTCATCCCGATCTTCGAGGGGATCTTCAAGCAGCTCAACGGCCAGCTGCCGATGCTCACGCAAATCGTCGTGCACGTCTCGAACGCCCTGCGCTTCTACTGGTACGTGATCTTCCCGTTGCTCGCGGCGGCGCCGTTTGCCTTCCGTCACTGGAAGGGGACCGAGCGCGGCCGGCAGCAGTGGGACACCCTCCTCCTGCGTATTCCGATGCGGATCGGCGAGACCGTGCGGAAGGTGACGATGGCGCGGTTCTCGCGGACGCTCGCGACGCTCGTCGCGGCGGGCGTCGACATCATCAAGGCGCTCGAGATCACCGGCCAGGCGGCGGGCAACTGGGTCGTCGAGAGCGCGCTCGAGAACGTCCGGGAGCGCGTCCACAACGGCGAGGGCATCTCGAAGCCGCTCCTCGACAACGAGGTCTTTCCGCCGATGGTCGCGCAGATGATGAAGATCGGCGAGGAATCGGGCGAGCTCCAGAAAATGCTCGACAAGATCGCTGACTTCTACGAGGACGAGGTCGACGCAGCGATCTCCTCGCTCACGAGTCTCATCGAGCCCGCGATGATGATCTTCGTCGGCGCGGTCGTCGGCGTGATCGTGATCTCGATGTACCTACCGATGTTCCGCATGTACCAGCTCGTCCACTAGGCGAGCTCCCGCGCGTCCCACTGCGAGAGTGCTGCTGCGCCCGTTCGAGACGGAGTTGCAGCCGCGCAGGCCGACGGTGACCCGCTCGGTTCCGCCGCCCGCGTACTGGAAGACGAGCAGGATCTCGCTCCCGTCGTCCATCGGGCAGTGATACGTGCCGCGCACCGGCGGCAGGGCATTGAGCCGGTCGGTCAGTGTTGTCGCGAGGCCGACGCCTGCGAGCCTCGAGCCGACGAGGTGGAAGGCCGGCTTCGCGTTCGCGCCCGAGTAACGGCAGAGGAGGACGCCGCGAGCGCCCGGCCGGACGAGGTACGTCGTGGCGACGTCGAGGTCGACGAGGTGCGGCGCTTTCGCGGGACAGCGGAGCTTCGGAGCGCCGGTGCGCGAGACCGTCGTCGCGACGCCGCAACCGGCGAGCACCAGTGGGAGCAGGAAGATCGCGCGCTTCATCGGGAGAAATACGGCGCCATGCGGCGCAATCGTCACCGGCCGAGCAGGCGGGCGAGCAGGCTGCGCTTTGCCGGCTCCGGAGCCGGTCCGGGCGGAGGTGGTGGCGTCGCGGCCGGCTCGTCCTCCAGCGGCAGCATCGACTTGGGGACGGCGCCCCGCTCGCGCTGCGCACGGATCGCGTCGTTCATCGCGTCGCGGTGCGACTCTTCGGTCACGCCGCCAGGGTACGCCGCCGACCGGCATCCTCCTTTAGGCTCGGGTTCCTATGTGCTTCGACCTCGACTCCGCGCCGCCGATTCCGCCCATCTCGGGCGCGGCCGTCTCGCACTACGATCTCGTCCTCGAGGCCGCAGACGGCAACAAATTCGGAGCGTTTCGCGCGGTGCCTGACGACGGCTATGGCGCCGGCGTTGTGATCCTCCCCGACGTCCGCGGCCTCTACCGCTTCTACGAGGAGCTCGCCCTCCGCTTCGCCGAGCGCGGCGTCGCCGCGCTCGCCTTCGACTACTTCGGCCGGACGGCCGGGATCGAGAAGCGGCCCGACGACTGGGACTACATGCCGCTCGTCCAGCAGCTCACGCACGAGCAGGTGCAGGCGGACGTCGGCGCGTGCGTGGCGAACCTTCGGGAGCTCGGCTGCAGCCAGATCGTCACCGTCGGCTTCTGTTTCGGCGGCAGCGGCTCGTGGGCGGCGGCCGCGTCGGGGCACGGTCTCGCCGGCGCGGTTGGCTTCTACGGGCGGCCGGGCCGGATGCTCGAGCTCGTCCCGCAGCTCGAAGCGCCGATCCTGGCGCTCCAGGGCGGCGCCGACCAGGGCATCCCGCACGAGGACAACGTCGCGTTCGAAGCGGCGCTGCAGGAGAACGGCAAGGACTACGAACTCGTCGAGTTCGAAGGCGCGCCGCACAGCTTCTTCGACCGCAAGCAGGAGGAGTTCCAGGCGGCATCCGACGAAGCCTGGCAGCGCACGCTCGACTTCATCGCCGTGCGCAGCTAGCTACTTCTTCACGTGCTCGCCGACGGCGAGCGACCACGCCGTGCTTGGAGCGACGCGGACCGAGATGTGGACGCGGTAGCTGTATCGCTGATCCGGGCCACGCGGGATCTCAGTCTCGGTGACTGAACCGTTGCATGGACTGTTGAGGGACTTCGAGCCTTCCCCGAGATCCACCCTGAGTGAGTGGTGTCCGCTGCACCACGTCGCGTAGAAGAGCGTGCCGGTGACCGTGAAGGTGCCGATCGATTGGTTGCCGCCGCCGTAGCGCTGGGTGACGAGGATTCGGTTCACCGCCTTCGGCAACGACAGGGGCGGAATCGCCGTGGCCGTGCCGTGCGCCGTCGCGGTCGCGCCGCGGCTGGCGAGCATGGTCGGCGCCAAGAGGTCGAACGGGCTGCAGGCAGTGCAGCCGAGCGCGACGACTGCCGCGAGAACCACGCCCGAGCGTCTGACTCCCATGGCCGAAGTCTGCCAACTCGGCCGCCGTGGCGCTGCTCGCAAGAGCCGCTACACTGCTGCGGCGCGGGGCGCCGTAGCTCAGCTGGTTAGAGCGCTGCACTCATAATGCAGAGGTCGGTGGTTCGAGCCCACCCGGCGCTACTGGAGCGCGTCCCCTCGGATCTGGGAAAGAACAAATGGCAACCGGAGTCAGAGTCGCAATCACGCTCGCTTGCACCGAATGCAGGCGCCGGAACTACCAGACGCAAAAGTCGAAGCGGAACTCGCCCGACCGCGTGGAGTTCAAGAAGTACTGCCGCTGGTGCGGCAGCCACACCCTGCATCGGGAGACGCGTTAACGCCATGGCGCGCACGTCCCGTCAGCAGCGCCGCCAGCGCCGTGCCCAGGCAGCCGGCACGCCGCCGCTCCAGCCTGCGCGGAAGCCGCAGCCCGTCGACGTGGTCCGCGAGACCGCGAGCGAGAGCGTCGAGCTACCCGTCGAGCGCTCGAGCGAGGCGCGCCGCAGCGGCATTCCCGGCGTCAGCTTCGTGCAGGAGGCGGTCGCGGAGCTGAAGAAGGTCGAGTGGCCGGGCCAGCAGGCGGTCGTCAGCGGCACCGCGGTCGTCATCGTCGCCTGCATCATCGTCGGCGCGTACCTCTACGCCAACGACCAGGTCTGGAAATACTTCGTCCAACACGTCCTGCTCAGGTAAGCCGATGTTTCGCTGGTATGTGATCAACACCTATTCCGGGCACGAGAACAAGGTCAAGGCCAATCTCGAGCACCGGATCGAATCGATGAACCAGCGCCAGCGGTTCCGCCGCGTCGTGGTCCCGACCGAGCAGGTGATCGAGACGAAGGATGGCCAGAAGGTGCAGGCCGAGAAGCGGACGCTGCCGGGCTACGTGCTCGTGAACATGGATCTCAACGACGATGCCTGGACGGTCGTGAAGAACACGCCTGGCGTGACCGGCTTCGTCGGCGCCGGCGCGACACCGGTGCCACTCTCGCAGCCGGAGGTCGACCGGATCCTCCACACGGCGTCGCCCGCCGCCCTCGCTGCGGCGCGCTCCCAAGTGGAGTTCCAGCTCGGGGAGTCGGTCAAGATCACATCCGGCCCGCTCGCGGACTTCGACGGCGAGATCACCGACGTCAACCCCGACGCGCAGAAGCTCCAGGTGATGGTCAACATCTTCGAGCGGCAGGTGCCGGTCGAAGTCGGATTCGAAAACGTCAAGAAACTGGACTGAGGTACATGGCAAAGAAAGTTCTCACTCTGATCAAGCTGCAGATCCCCGGCGGGCAGGCCAACCCGGCGCCGCCGGTCGGGCCTGCGCTCGGCCAGCACGGCGTCAACATCATGGAGTTCTGCAAGGCGTTCAACGCCCAGACGGCCGACCAGAACGGGCGGATCACCCCCGTCGAGATCACGGTCTTCGAGGACCGCTCCTTCACCTTCATCACGAAGACGCCGCCGGCGGCCGTCCTGATCAAGGAGGCGCTGCGGCTGGAGAAGGGCTCGGGCGAGCCGAACCGGGAGAAGGTCGGACGCCTCTCGCGCCAGCAGGTGCGCCAGATCGCCGAGACGAAGATGCCCGACCTCAACGCGCGCGACCTCGACCAGGCGGCGCTGATCATCGCCGGCACGGCGCGCTCGATGGGCGTCGAGGTGGATCTCTAATGGCCCAGCACGGCAAGCGGTATCGCAGCGCCCGCGCGCTCTTCGAGCGCGAGCAGGTCTACTCGCCCGCCGAGGGCTTCCGCCTGCTCAAGGAGATGGGCGTGACGAAGTTCGACGAGACCGTCGAGGTGCACTTCCGCCTCGGCCTCAACGTCCGCCACGCCGACGAGCAGCTGCGCGGCACACTCATGCTCCCGCACGGCAGCGGCAAAGAAGTCCGCGTCGCGGTCTTCGCCGAGGGCGACAAGGCGCGCGAGGCCGAGCAGGCCGGCGCCGATGTCGTAGGTTCCGCCGATCTCGCGAAGAAGATCGAGGAGGGCTTCACGGAGTTCGACGTCGCGATCGCCACGCCCGACCAGATGGGGAACGTCGGCAAGCTCGGCCGGATCCTCGGCCCGCGAGGCCTGATGCCGAACCCGAAGACGGGCACTGTGACGATGGACGTCGGCAAGGCCGTCTCCGACGCGAAGGCCGGCAAGCTCGAGTACCGCACCGACCGCGGCGCGAACGTCCACGTCGCGATCGGGAAGAAGAGCTTCGACCAGCGCGCCCTCGTGGAGAACTACGCCGCCGTGCTCGACGAGATCCTCCGCGCGAAGCCGTCCGCTTCGAAGGGCCGCTACATCCGGCAGATCACGCTGACGAGCACGATGGGCCCCGGAATCCGGCTCGATCCGGCCCGGACGAAGGGGATCGTCGAGGAAATGGACGAAACCAAGCAGGAGCCAGCTACAGTTCCGGCCTAGTAGCTGCCCCGCCTGAGACCGCTGGCAGTCCTCCCTGTGAGGACGGAAGACCCGCCGAGGTGAGATGAAGAAGGAACAAAAAGAGCAGGTTGTCGACGAGTTGACCGCGCGCCTGAAGGCCGCCGAGACGCTCCTCGTTGCCGACTATCGCGGCCTGACGATGCCGCAGATCGACGATCTCCGCTCGCGCCTGCTCGCCAGCGGCGCGCGGTTCACCGTCGTCAAGAACACACTCACCCGCCGTGCCGCCGAGGCGGCCGGCGCCGACGCATTGCTCGCGCTGCTCGACGGCCCGAGCGCGATCGCCTTCCTCGAGGCCGACGGCGACATGGTCGCGGCCGCGAAGGCGCTCGCCGACTCGGCGCGCGAGACGAAGGTGCTCGAGATCCGGGGCGGTGTGATGCAGGGCCGGGCGATGACGGCAGCCGAGGTCGAGACCCTCGCGACGCTGCCGGCGATCGATGTCCTGCGCGGCCAGGTGCTCGGCGCGATCATTGCGCCGGTCAGCGCTATCGCTGCGCTGCTCAACGCTCCGCTCCAGAACCTCGTCGGGCTGATCGACGCCCGCATCGAGCAGCTGGGCGGCGAGGAGCCGGCAGTGGAAGAGGTGCCCGAGCCCGAGGTTGAGGCGACGGCCGAGGAGGAGCAGGTGGTCGAAGAGGAGCCTGCCGAAGCCACCACCGAGGCGGATGCCACAGCATCCGCCGACCAAGAGTCCGCAGAGTCTGGAAACGAGGAGGAGCAGTCAGATGGCAGTTGACAAGGTCTTCGACGAGCTGGGGAAGATGTCCGTCCTCGAGCTCGTCGAGCTGAAGAACAAGATCGAGGAGGAGTGGGGCATCACCGCCGCTGCTCCGGTCGCGGCCGCGGCTGCAGGCGCGCCTGCGGCGGCCGAAGCCGTGGAGGAGAAGACGTCGTTCGACGTCGTCCTCACCGAGGCTGGTGGCCAGAAGATCCAGGTGATCAAGGTCGTCCGGGCCGTCACCGGCCTCGGCCTCAAGGAAGCGAAGGACCTCGTCGATTCGGCCCCCAAGCCGGTCAAGGAGGGCGTCACCCAGGATGAGGCCGACGCGCTCAAGGCGCAGCTCGAAGAGGCCGGAGCGACCGTAGAACTGAAGTAACCGGCAGAGACAGGTACCTGGTACCGCTCTTTGGTACCAGGTACCTGTCGTTCAGTCCCGCTTGCCGCAGCGCCGGTCGCGCGCTACAGTGCCACGGCATACCGGCTCTCGCCGCTGCTTTCGCTTGCGGTGAGAGGGGTCGTTCCGGTACCCTGGCGGGTTGCGCCATCGTTAGGCCGCACGCACCCCGCTCGTAGCACTGTCGCCGTTTTCTTGCCCGATTTCGCACGTCCCAAGGGAGGCTGTTCTTCTTGACCACGACGGTCGTTTCGCCCCGCGCTCGTAAGTCGTTCAGCCGGCTCGAGCACGTTCTCGACCTACCCAATCTGATCGATATCCAGAAGGCCTCGTTTCAGTGGTTCCTCGACGGAGGACTGCGGGAGACGATCGACGACATCTCCCCGATCGAGGACTACACCGGCTCCCTCGCAGTCGAGTTCGGCGCCTACAAGTTCGGTGAGCCGCAGTTCTCGATCAAGGAGTGCCGCGAGAAGGATCTCAGCTACCAGGCGCCGCTCTCGATGACGGTCCGCTTCGTGAACAAGGACACGGGCGAGATCCGCGAGCAGACCGTCTTCATGGGGGACTTCCCGATGATGACGGAGCACGGCACCTTCATCATCAACGGCACCGAGCGCGTCATCGTGACGCAGCTCGTCCGCTCGCCGGGCGCCTATCTCATGGAGCCGAAGGACCCGACGAAGCAGGTCTTCACGGCGAACCTCATGCCGAGCCGCGGCTCGTGGCTCGAGCTTGAGATCGACAAGAAGGGCATCGTCTACGCCCGCATCGACCGCAAGCGGAAGCTCCCGATCACCACGCTGCTCCGCGCGCTGCCGGCCGAGGATCCCACGACGGGCTTCGCGCTCGACACGTCGACGAACGAGGCGATCCTCGCTCTGTTCGGCAACTCCGCGTACATCGTCAACACGCTCGACAAGGACCCCTCGACGCGCGAGGAGGAGGCCCTGATCGAGGTGTTCAAGAAGCAGCGGCCTGGCGAGCCGCCGACCCTCGACAACGCGCGGAACCTCCTGCGCTCGCTGTTCTTCGATCCCAAGCGTTACGACCTGACGAAGGTCGGCCGCTACAAGCTCAACCAGCGGCTCGGCGTCTCGGTGCCCGAAGACTGCCGTGTCCTCACGACCGAGGACATCGTCGCGCTCGTCCGGAAGCTCATCGAGTTGCCCGTCAAGCTCGGCCTGCCGGAGGACTCGAAGGACTTCGCCGCCGAGGCGGCGTCGCTGCCGCGCGCGCCGATCGTCAACGACCTCGACGAGTACGAGCACTTCGGCAACCGCCGTCTCCGCACGGTCGGCGAGCTGATCCAGGAGGCGTTCCGGGTCGGCCTCTACCGCATGGAGCGCGTCGTCCGCGAGCGGATGACGACGGAGGACGTCGACACGATCACGCCGCAGACGATCATCAACATCCGGCCGGTGGTCGCCGCGCTGAAGGAGTTCTTCGGCTCCTCGCAGCTCTCGCAGTTCATGGATCAGACGAACTCGCTCGCCGGGCTCACGCACCGCCGCCGCCTGTCGGCGCTCGGCGCGGGCGGCCTGACGCGCGAGCGCGCCCCGATCGAGGTGCGCGATGTCCACCCGACCCACTACGGGCGCATGTGCCCGATCGAGACGCCGGAAGGCCCGAACATCGGCCTGATCGGCTACCTCGCCTCGTACGCGACGGTCTCGGAGTTCGGCTTCGTCCAGACGCCGTACCGGAAGGTCGCGGGCGGCAAAGTCAGCGACGACATCATCTATCTCGACGCAGTCGAGGAGACGAAGTACGTCATCGCGCAGGCGAGCGCCGAGCTCGACAAGAACGGCCGTTTCGTCGGCGACTCCGTCCTCTGCCGCTCGTCGGAGGGCGAGGCCGTGGCCGCGTCGCCGAAGGACGTCGAGCTGATGGACGTCTCCCCGGCGCAGATCGTGTCCGTGTCGACGGCGCTCATCCCGTTCCTCGAGCACGACGACGCGAACCGCGCGCTCATGGGCGCGAACATGCAGCGGCAGGCAGTGCCGCTGCTCGTCCGGCAAGCGCCACTCGTCGGCACCGGCCTCGAGTACCGCGCCGCGGTCGACTCCGGCGACGTCGTCGTCGCCGCGCGGGCCGGCACCGTCGTCGACGTCGACGCCGAGAAGGTCGTCGTCGAGGCGAAGGACGGCAAGGACGAGTACTCGATGACGAAGTTCATGCGCTCGAACCAGGGCACGCTCATCCACCACAAGCCGATCGTGCTGCTGGGCGACAAGGTGAAGACGGGCGAAGTCCTCGCCGACGGCAGCTCGACCGACAACGGCGAGCTCTCCCTCGGCGCCAACCTGCTCGTCGCCTTCATGCCGTTCGAGGGCTTCAACTTCGAAGACGCGATCGTGATCTCGGAGCGGGTCGTGAAGGACGACATCCTCACGTCGATCCACATCCACGAGTACGAGATCGACGCGCGCTCGACGAAGCTCGGCGACGAGGAGATCACGCGCGACATCCCCAACCGCTCGGAGGAGTCGCTCTCGCAGCTCGACGAGCGCGGGGTCGTGCGCATCGGTGCCGAGGTCGGCGCCGGCGACCTCCTTGTGGGCAAGGTCACGCCGAAGGGCGAGACTGAGCTGACGGCGGAGGAGAAGCTGATCCGCGCGATCTTCAAGGAGAAGGCGCGCGAGGTCCGCGACACGAGCCTCAAGGTTCCGCACGGCGAGGGCGGCGTCGTCATCGACGTCAAGACGTTCGCGCGCGACGCGGGCGACGACCTGTCGCCGGGCGTCAACGAGCTCGTCCGCGTCTACGTCGCGACGAAGCGCAAGATCGCGGAGGGCGACAAGCTCGCCGGCCGCCACGGCAACAAGGGCGTCATCTCGAAGATCGTCCCCGAGGAGGACATGCCGTTCCTCCCGGACGGCCGGCCCGTGGACATCGTCCTCAACCCACTCGGCGTGCCGAGCCGGATGAACATCGGCCAGGTGCTCGAGACGCACCTCGGCTGGGCTGCGGCCCACGGCGTCTATTCCGAGGCGACGGCGAACGGGAAGAAGAACGGCGACGTCGACTGGCGTCACCGCCGCCAGATCATCAACGGCGGCAACCCGAGCCCGGTCGCATCGCCCGTCTTCGACGGCGCAACACCGGTCGACGTCGACAAGGCGCTGATCGAGTGGACGAAGCAGAACCCCGACTCGCCGATCCAGTTTCTCGTCGACCCGAAGCGGCCTGAGGGACGGCAGTGCTCCGGCAAGGCCGTGCTCTACAACGG
Organism: uncultured Actinomycetes bacterium; assembly: GCA_963737515.1. Lineage (GTDB taxonomy): Bacteria > Actinomycetota > Thermoleophilia > Gaiellales > Gaiellaceae > Palsa-739. The sequence continues at coordinate 804,069 of CAVTSV010000004.1, forward strand.
CCGCACCGGCGAGCCGTTCGAGCAGAAGGTCACCGTCGGCTACATGTACATCCTCAAGCTCCTCCACCTCGTGGACGACAAGATCCACGCGCGGAGCACGGGCCCGTACTCGCTCGTCACCCAGCAGCCGCTGGGCGGCAAGGCGCAGTTCGGCGGCCAGCGCTTCGGCGAGATGGAGGTGTGGGCGCTCGAGGCGTACGGCGCGGCATACACGCTGCAGGAGATGCTCACGATCAAGTCCGACGACACCGTCGGGCGCGTGAAGGCCTACGAGGCGATCGTCAAGGGCGAGAACATCGCCGAGCCGTCGATCCCCGAGTCCTTCAAGGTGCTCCTGAAGGAGATGCAGTCGCTTGCCCTCGACGTCCACGTCCTCTCGGACGAGGGCCGCGAGGTCGAGGTGCGGGAGGAGGAGGACGAGCTGCTCCGCGCGGCGGAGGAGCTCGGCATCGATCTCTCGCCCGGCTCTCTCCGGGCCGTCGGCCGCGAGCCGACCGCGGAGGAGGCAGAGGAAGGGCAGGAGCGGGTCGACCAGGATGGCGAGATGGCGCTGCCGGCCGATGAGTCGCTCGAAGATCTCGTGGACGTCGAGATCTCGCAGGATGAAAAGGCGGAGGAGGAAGCCGACGCGAATAGTGGTCCGCTCGGCGAGCCCGTCGTCGATCTTGAACTCGAGGACTGAGAAGGGACTGAGGAGAAGCAGTGATCGACATCAACGATTTCGACGCGATCAGGATTGGTCTCGCGTCCTCGAAGCAGATTCGCGACTGGTCGTCCGGCGAGGTAACGAAGCCGGAGACGATCAACTACCGCACGCTCAAGCCTGAGCGCGACGGTCTGTTCTGCGAGCGCATCTTCGGGCCGACGCGCGACTGGGAGTGCTACTGCGGAAAATACAAGCGCGTTCGCTACAAGGGCATCATCTGCGAGCGCTGCGGCGTCGAGGTGACGCGGCAGAAGGTGCGGCGCGAGCGGATGGGTCATATCGACCTCGCCGCTCCCGTCTCGCACATCTGGTTCTTCAAGGGCGTTCCGAGCCGGATCGGCTACCTCCTCGACATCGCTCCGCGCGAGCTCGAGAAGGTTCTCTACTTCGCCGCCTCGATCGTCACGGCGGTCGACAACGAGAAGCGCGCCGCCGACCTGAACGGGCTCGAGGATCAGGTCAAGGCCGAGGCGGAGCGGGTCGACGTCGATCGCGACGAGGCTCTCGCCGCGCTTGAGGACCGGCTCGCCCGGCGCCGCGACTACTTCTCGAAGGGCAAGGAGCGGAACTTCGACGAGGACGACGACTTCTGGGGTCGCGGCCTCTCCAACTGGGCGGAGGAGCAGGCGCTGCCGCCGCTCGAGGAGGCGCGCACGCTCGTCGGCGGGCTCTTCGTGGAGCTCGTCCCGCAGATCACCACCGAGGACGCGAAGAAGATCCGCGAACTCGTCCGTAACACCGCGATCCGCGACGATCGCCGGCTGACGCCGCGCGAGGTCGACGCAGTCGGAGCCGCTGCCGAGCAGATCAAGGCGGCCATCGCCCCGCTCGAGAAGGACGCCGACAAGGCGACCGGCTCGAAGAAGGGCGCGGTCACGAAGCACATCCACCGCGTCGTCGACGGCCTCCTCTCCGGTGCAGAGCTGAGCGAGGAGGATCAGGCGATCGTCTCCGGCGTCGATCTGAAGAACCTCGAGAAGGCGCGGGAGCTCGGCAACGGGCTGCTCAAGGACACGATCGAGGCGGCCGAGGCCGACTTGGACATCCGCGAGCTTGCGAACGACCTCTGCCTTCGCACGGACGGCCGGATCCAGAAGGAGGATCTCGACGCGATTGTCCAGTGGGCGCTCAAGGTGCGCGAGATGTACCTCGACATCGAGTCGCGGCGCGAGGACGCGCGCGAGGCGGCGGTCGACGCCGTCAACCGGCTCGAGGAGACGTGGCGGCTGTTCCGCGAGCTCGAGCCGAAGCTGATCGTCAACGACGAGCAGATCTTCCGCGAGCTCAAGGACCGCTTCGGCTCGCCGTACGGGTTCGGTATGTACTTCAACGGCGGCATGGGAGCGGAGGCGATCCGCGACCTGCTCAAGGATCTCGACCTCGACAACGAGGCCGCGACGCTCCGCGCAACGATCAGCAGCTCGAAGGGCCAGAAGCAGCAGCGCGCGATCAAGCGGCTGAAGGTCGTCAACGCCTTCATCACGAGCGAGAACAAGCCTGAGTGGATGATCCTCGAGGCGATTCCGGTCATTCCGCCGGAGCTCCGCCCGATGGTCCAGCTCGACGGCGGCCGCTTCGCCACGTCCGACCTCAACGACCTCTACCGCAGAGTCATCAACCGGAACAACCGGCTCAAGCGCCTACTCGACCTCGGCGCGCCGGAGATCATCGTCAACAACGAGAAGCGGATGTTGCAGGAGGCCGTCGACGCACTCTTCGACAACGGCCGCCGCGGCCGCGCCGTGACCGGCCCGGGCAACCGGCCGCTCAAGTCGCTGTCCGACATGCTCAAGGGCAAGCAGGGCCGCTTCCGCCAGAACCTGCTCGGCAAGCGCGTCGACTACTCCGGCCGCTCGGTCATCGTCTCCGGCCCGCACCTCCGGCTCTACCAGTGCGGCCTGCCGAAGCTGATGGCGCTCGAACTCTTCAAGCCGTTCATCATGAGCCGGCTCGTCGAGCGGAAGATCGTCCAGAACATCAAGGCGGCCAAGCGGCACGTCGACCAGATGCACGCCGAGGTCTGGGACATCCTCGAGGAGGTCATCCAGGAGCACCCGGTGCTGCTCAACCGCGCCCCGACGCTCCACCGTCTCGGGATCCAGGCGTTCGAGCCGACTCTCGTCGAGGGTAAGGCGATCCAGGTGCATCCGCTCGTCTGCCACGCCTTCAACGCCGACTTCGACGGCGACCAGATGGCGGTGCACGTGCCGCTGTCGGCGGAGGCGCAGGCCGAGGCGCGGATCCTGATGCTCTCGGCGAACAACATCCTCTCGCCGGCGCACGGGGAAGCCCTCGCGACGCCGACGCAGGACATGGTGCTCGGCGCGTACTACCTCACCTACTCCGACAAGGACCTGAACGCGCTGGCGGCGGACAAACTCGACCCGCGCCCGCCGCGGTTCCGCACGGAGGAGGAAGTCGAGTTCGCCGTCGAGGCGAAGCAGCTGCACCTGCAGCAGCCGATCGAGTACCTCTGGAATGGAGAGCTCGTCCTGACGACGTCGGGCCGCGTGATCTTCAACTCGGAGATCGAGCGCTCGCTCAACGAGGCAGCCGGTGCGAACGGCAACGGTAAGGCGGCGACTTCCCACGAGTACCTCAACCGGACGCTGTCGAAGAAGGAGCTCGGCACGTTCATCTCCGCGCTCGTCGATTCGCACGGTGCCCACGCGGTCGCCCACGTCCTCGACACGATCAAGGACCTCGGCTTCCACTACGGCACGCGCGCCGGCGTGACCATCTCGAAGAACGACGTCGTCATCCCGCCGAACAAGGAGCAGATCCTCGCGGGCTACGAGGAGCGGGTCTCGCGCGTCGAGGATGCGTACGACCAGGGCCTGATCACCGAGTCGGAGCGCCACGAGCAGATCACGTCGATCTGGACCGAGGCGACCGATGCCGTGGCGCAGGCGATGGTCGAGAACCTCAACGAGCTGAACCCGATCTTCATGATGGCCAACTCCGGAGCCCGTGGCTCGTTCGCGCAGCTCCGCCAGCTGGCCGGCATGCGCGGTCTGATGGCGAATCCGAAGGGCGAGATCATCGAGCGCCCGATCAAGGCCAACTTCATGGAAGGCCTGTCGGTGCTCGAGTACTTCATCTCCACCCACGGCGCCCGTAAGGGTCTCGCCGACACGGCGCTCCGCACAGCCGACTCGGGCTACCTGACGCGGCGTCTCGTCGACGTCTCGCAGGACGTGATCATCCGCGAGGAGGACTGCAAGACGAAGGACTATGTCGAGCTGCCCCTCTTCCTGCCGGAGGGCTTGAACAAGTCCGTCGCCGGCCGGATCGTCGCGGAGGACGTCCACAAGCCGCTTGCGAACGGCAAGCCGGGCAAGACGGTCGTCGCTGCCAAGGGCGAAGAGATCAAGCTGCCGCGGCTGCGCGAGATCGTGGCCGAACTCGGCGACGAAATCGCCGACGGCTTCTTAATCCCCGTCCGCTCGGTCTTGAAGTGCAAGGCCGAGACCGGCGTGTGCCGCAAGTGCTACGGCACCTTCCTCGCCACCGGCGAGCTCTCCGAGATCGGCGACGCGGTCGGGATCATCGCCGCGCAGTCGATCGGCGAGCCGGGCACGCAGTTGACGATGCGGACGTTCCACACCGGCGGTGTCGCCGGCGCCGACATCACGCACGGTCTCCCGCGCGTCGTCGAGATCTTCGAGGCGCGGAACCCGAAGGGCGCCGCGACGCTCGCCGAGGTGGCGGGCACCGTTGCGATCGAGGAGACCGAGCGCCAGCTCCGCATCACGGTCGTGGCCGACAGCGGCAACGAGGCGGACGACTTCTCCATCCTCGTCCCGCGCCGCACCCGGCTGAGCGTCGTGCACGGCGAGCACGTCGAGGCGGGCGACGCGCTCCACGAGGGATCGATCAGCCCGGCAGACCTCCTCCGCCTCAAGGGCTACACGGCGACGGAGCTCTATCTCGTCGGCGAGGTGCAAAAGGTCTACAAGTCGCAGGGCGTCGAAATCCACGACAAGCACATCGAGCTGATCGTCCGGCAGATGCTGAAGAAGGTGCGCATCGAGAACGCCGGCAACGCCGAGCTCCTGCCCGGCCAGCTCGTGGACAAGCTCGTGCTCGACCGTGAGAACGCGCGCGTCAAGAAGGAGAAGAAGGAGCAGGCGACGTCCGAACCGCTGATCCTCGGGATCACGAAGGCGTCGCTCGCGACCGAGTCGTTCCTCTCCGCAGCCTCCTTCCAGGAGACGACGAAGGTGCTCACCGACGCGGCGATCGAGGGCAAGGTCGACCGGCTGCTCGGGCTGAAGGAGAACGTGATCATCGGGAAGCTGATCCCGGCGGCCACCGGCCTGAAGCGGTACCGGACGATCGAGATCGGCCCGTCCTCGAAGGTGCCGGCGAGCGCGCTCGTCCGGCCGCAGACCGAGGAGCAGCTCCTCGCTGCGCTCGAGGAGATCGGCACCGACGGCTCCGACGCTCTCGCGGATCTCGGCCTCGACCTCGGCGGCGAGCCGGAGGCGACCGACGATGCAGGGCCGCGCGACACCCCCGTCGACGACTAGCAACAACAGAGGCAGGTACCTGGTACCGCTTGCGGTACCAGGTACCGGTCGTTCGTTCTGCTACACAACCCCGGTGTGAAACGCCTCGCTGCAGTCCTCGCCGCGGTCGCGGCGTTTCTCCTCGGCGCCGGCCGGGCCGCCTCGGACCCCGCGTGGGCGGGCCAGTGCGGGATTCCCGCCGGTGAGACGGTGTGGGCGGACTACGTCTGGCCGACTCTCCTGCCTGTGCTCGCGCGCCCCGGTACCGTCCTCGCGCTCACGAACAGCGGCAGCACGGACTACTCGGCGAAGGCGCGCGCGCTCGGCGCGGCGACGTACTCCTTCGACCTCATCTTCAAGGACAAGGTCGGGACGCCTCAGGCGCCCGCCGATCCGTCCACCATCGCGGCGGCCGCGCAGAAGCAGTACAACGACGCGGTGAAGCGCAGCGGCGGCTGCTCCTCGCCGCTGGTCGTCGACAACGAGCTGTTCGGCGCGGGGAACGTGACGCCGTGGTCGGAGTCGACCACGCAGTACCGGGCCGACGTCCTCGCCTATCTCCAGGATCTCGCCGCGCTCGGCGCCCATCCGGTGCTGCTCGTCGCACGCTCGCCGTATCTCGGCTCGCCCGACGCGGTCTCGTGGTGGCTCCAGGTCGCGCAGGTCTCCGACATCGTCCGTGAGGACTACATCCCGGCGCCGCCGATCTGGAAGATGGGCGTCGTCCTCGGCAACCGGCTGCTCCGGGAGCGATACCGCGAGGCGGTCGGCGAGTTCACGGCGATCGGGATCCCCGCGAGCCGGCTTGGGATCATGGTCAGTGTCCTGTCGCAGAAGGGCGGAGGAGGGCGCAGCGGCCTGAAGCCGGCGTCGGCGTGGTTCCAGGTCGTGAAGTGGTACGCGCTCTCGGCCAAGGAGGTCGCGCACGAGCTCGGGCTCGGCTCGGTCTTCTCCTGGGGCTGGCAGGAGTGGAACCCGGCCGAGGTCGACCCCGACAAGCCGAACGCGGCGTGCGTCTGGCTGTGGGTTCGCAAGGCGAGCCTCTGCGACGCCCCGCACAAGCTGGGCAGCAGCTTCGACGCTTCGCGCTCCGCCGGGCAGATCGCCCTGCCCGCCGGCGCCCTCTGCCGCGTGCCCGGCTTCGGCACGGTCGGGTCGTCCGCCGTGACGCGTCTCACCGCGGTGACCGGTGATAGCAACGCCGCGCTCAGCATTCTCTTCGAGCGGCTCATCGAAGAGCACTACGCCGGCGCATCGAGCGACGCGGTTGCCGCGGCGGAACGCGCCGTCATCGATCAATGGTTCGGCGGGAGCCGCTCTGCGTATGTCGCCGCGCTGGCGCAGGCACACGCGACCGTCACGGTCGCGCGCTCACTGCTCGCCGACGAGATCCGCCGCGCCGAGCTCGCGCAGACGCAGGGCGTTGCCGCGCCGGGCGCACCCGGGATCTCGGGCTTCTACCGCGGGTACCCGCAACTCCTCGTTCGCCGCGTCCATGTCTCGCCGCAGGCGCCGTGGCTCGGCGGCGCGGGCTACGGCTACGCACTCTCGGGCGCGGCGCCGGCTCGCGTCTTCACCGCCGCAGCCGGCCGGACGTCCCGCGTCCAGACGCTGCTCGGGGCGTACACGATCAAGCCGGTCGGCACCCCCGTCCCGCTCGGCTCGCTGCCGCTCGGGACGGTGCGGCTCGCGATCGTCGCGGCGCTCGAAGGATTCGCCCGTGCGCAGGCCGTTCAGCGGTGGACGATCGCAGAGCAGCGGACGGAGCTCGACGTCACGACCTGCCGCGCCGACGACCTGCCGGAACCGTCAGCGGTCGACATCACGCAGGACCTGCCGTTCCTCGCGCTGCAGTAGGTCGCCGGCTAGGAGGGGTTCCTAGTCGGCGGCGGCGAGCCCGCCGCCGCTCTTCCGCACCTGCTTCGCGGCGTAGAGCGACTGGTCGGCGCGCTCGAAGAGGCTCGTGGAGTCGTCGTTCGGCTGCAGCTCGGCGACTCCCGCAGAGACACGGAGGCGTCCCGCGCGCGCGACCGGGCGGGACATGACCGACTGCTCGATCCGCATCACGAGCCGCTGCGCGTCGGCGAGCCGCGACTCGGGGAGGATCAGGCCGAGCTCGTCGCCGCCGACCCGGCATGGGATGTCCGACTCGCGCACCGCCTCCCGCACGCGCGCTGCCGCCTCCTCGAGCGCGGCGTCGCCGGCGAGGTGGCCGATGCGGTCGTTGATCTCCTTGAAGTCGTCGATGTCTACGAGCACGAGCGCCAGCCCGCGCGAGTAGCGGTGGGCGCGTGCGACCTCGCGCGAGAGCGTCTCGTGGAAGTAGCGGCGGTTGTGGAGCCCGGTGAGCGCGTCCAGGTCGGCCTGCTGGCGCGCCTCCTGGAAGCGGCGCGCGTTCTCGAGCGCCGGAGCGACGCGCTCGGCCAGCTCCTCGAGGCGGCGGAGGTCGTCCTCGCCGAAGCGTCCCTGGAGCTCGCGGGAGAAGACGCCGAGCCAGCCGACACCGCCCGAGCGGTCGACGAGCGGCACGCCGAGAGCTGTGCGCACCGCGCCGGTCGCAGCTTCGGGATAGCGGTACGAGAGCTCGACCGCCCGCGCGCCCCAGCTGCCGGGCTGCCCGAAGAACAATGCGGCGTCCAGCTCCTCGTCGCCGAAGCCGCGCGAGCCCACGATCGGCTGCTGCCCGGGGTCGCCGTCGAGCCGGACGAGGACGGCGTCGACGTGCGGCAGAGCGGCAGCTGCGTCGAGCGTCGTGTCGAGAACGTGGTCGAGGTCGACCGTCGTGCCGATCTGGTTGAGGAAACGGCTCCGTTGCGTCTCCTCCTCCGCGCGGCGCACGCTCTCCTGGAGCTCGCGCGCGAGCTCCTCCATCCGCGCCTCGAGGTTCCCGACGGCGCCGGCGGTCGGCGGCACCACGATCTGCTGTGCCTCGCGCGACTTGCGCCGCCTGGCGTTGAACGCCAGGTCGAAGAGCAGGATGAGCGACGTGACGAGGGCTACCACGAGCCCGATGATGACGAGATGCATGGGCAGGCCACTGTAAACCGCAGGAGCCGCTTGGTGGCAAGAGATGCGCGGGTTCGCTACCATGCCGCGGGCCGGTTGGCAGGGGGCAAATCGCCTCCGCCGACCGTCTCTTTGTGAAGAGGGAGTAGACGAAAGACCCATGCCGACCGTCAATCAACTCGTGCGCAAGGGCCGGAAGGCCCCGCAGGCGAAGACCAAGACTCCTGCGCTCGCCGGCGCGCCCCAGAAGCGGGGCGTCTGCACGCGCGTCATGACTCAGACTCCGAAGAAGCCGAATTCGGCTCTCCGGAAGGTCGCGCGCGTCCGTTTGACGAACGGCGCGGAGGTCGGCGCCTACATCCCGGGCGAGGGCCACAACCTGCAGGAGCACTCCGTCGTGCTCGTGCGCGGCGGCCGCGTCAAGGATCTCCCGGGCTATCGCTACAAGGTCATCCGCGCCGCACTCGACACCGGCGGGGTCGTCGATCGCAAGCAGGCGCGCTCGAAGTACGGCGCCAAGAGGGGCGCGTAATGCCTCGCCGTGCCGAGATCCAGGCCCGCACGCCTGAGGCCGACTCCGTCCACGGATCCGTCCTCGTGACGCAGGTGATCAACAAAATCATGCTCGACGGCAAGAAGTCGATCGCCGAGAAGATCGTCTACGACGCGCTCGACACCGTCGGGACGAAGACCGGCCGCCCGCCGGTCGAGGTGTTGGAGCAGGCCGTGAAGACGGTCACTCCGGTGCTCGAGGTGCGCAGCCGCCGCGTCGGTGGCGCGAACTACCAGGTGCCGGTCGAGGTGCCGCAGCGGCGCGCGCGCACGCTCGCCGTCCGCTGGCTCGTGACGTACGCGCGCGACCGGCGGGAGAAGGACATGCCCGACAAGCTCGCAAACGAGATTCTCGACGCGCTCAACCAGCAGGGCGGCGCCTACAAGCGGAAGGACGACGTCTACCGGATGGCGCAGGCCAACAAGGCCTTCGCGCACTACCGCTGGTAGCCCAGGAGAAGACGTGAGCACCAAGATGTCAGAACAGTCCGTCGCACTCGATCGCGTCAGGAACATCGGGATCATGGCCCACATCGACGCGGGCAAGACGACGACGACCGAGCGGATCCTCTACTACACCGGCCGCACCCACAAGATGGGCGAGGTTCACGAGGGCGCCGCGACGATGGACTGGATGGCGCAGGAGCAGGAGCGCGGCATCACGATCACGTCCGCCGCGACGACCGCGTTCTGGCGCGACCATCGGATCAACATCATCGATACGCCCGGGCACGTGGACTTTACGGTCGAGGTGGAGCGCAGCCTCCGCGTCCTCGACGGCGCGGTCGCCGTTTTCGACTCGGTCGCCGGCGTGCAGCCGCAGTCCGAGACCGTCTGGCGGCAGGCGGACAAGTACAAGGTGCCGCGGATCGCGTTCATCAACAAGATGGACCGCACCGGCGCGAACTTCTTCGCCTCCGTGCAGTCGATGGTCGACCGCCTCGGCGCCAATCCGGTGCCCGTGCAGATTCCGATCGGCGCGGAGGAACACTTCGCCGGCGTCGTCGATCTCGTCGAGATGCAGGCGATCGTCTACAAGGACGACCTCGGCCAGGAGTTCGAGACGGGGGAGATTCCCGCCGAGCTCGCGGAGCAGGCCCACGAATACCACCACCAGCTGATCGACACCATCTCGCACTTCGACGACGAGGTGCTAGGGGCGTACATCGAGGACGAGTCCTCGGTTACGCCGGAGATGATCCGGCGCGCGGTTCGCGCCGGCACTCTCGCCAGCGAGATCACGCCCGTCCTGCTCGGCTCCGCCTTCAAGAACAAGGGCGTGCAGCCGCTTCTCGATGCGGTCATCGACTACCTGCCGAGCCCGCTCGACGTGCCGCCGGTGCAGGGCGTCGATCCGAAGACCGATGCAGAGCGCGAGCGCCCGGCGGATCCGAGCGCGCCGTTCTCGGCCCTCGCCTTCAAGGTCATGTCAGATCCGTTCGTCGGCAAGCTGACGTACTTCCGCGTCTACTCCGGCACGCTCAAGGCCGGCGACCGCGTCCTGAACACGATCACGGGCAAGACCGAGCGGATCAGCCGCATCCTCCAGATGCACGCGAACCACCGTGAGGAGCGCGACTCGATCATGGCCGGCGAGATCGCCGCCGGGGTCGGCCTCAAGGACACGACGACCGGCGACACGCTCGCGGCCGAGAGTGCGCCGATCGTGCTCGAGTCGATGACGTTCCCCGATCCGGTCATCTCGGTCGCGGTGGAGCCGAAGTCGAAGGCCGACCAGGACAAGCTCGGCGCCGGCCTGCAGCGTCTCGCCGAGGAGGATCCGACATTCCGCGTCGCGACCGACGAAGAGACGGGGCAGACGCTCATCTCCGGGATGGGCGAGCTGCACCTCGAGATCATCGTCGACCGCCTCAAGCGCGAGTTCAACGTCGAGGCCAATGTCGGCCGCCCGCAGGTCGCCTACCGCGAGACCGCGGGCAAGGACGTGGAGAACATCCGCGAGAAGTTCGTCCGCCAGACGGGCGGCTCGGGGCAGTACGCGGACGTGGTCATCAACCTCCGCGCGCAGGAGCCCGGCGCCGGGTACGAGTTCAGCGACAAGATCACCGGCGGCAAGATCCCGAAGGAGTACATCCCCGCGGTCGACGCCGGCATCAAAGAAGCGATGGACTCGGGCGTGCTCGCGGGCTACCCCGTCGTCGACATCGCGATCGAGCTCGTCGATGGCTCCTACCACGATGTCGACTCGAGCGAGCGGGCGTTCAAGATTGCGGGCTCGATCGCCTTCAAGGAGGCTCTCAAGCGCTCCAAGCCCAAACTGCTCGAGCCGATGATGGCCGTCGAGGTGACCACACCCGAGGACTACCTCGGCGACGTGATGGGTAACCTCAACAGCCGCCGCGGCCGCATCGAGTCCATGGCGCCACTAGGCAAAGCGCAGGTCGTCAAGGCTCTCGTGCCGCTGTCGCAGATGTTCGGATACTCGACCGACCTACGTTCGATGTCGCAGGGCCGGGCCGACTTCCACATGGATTTCGACCGGTACGAGGAAGTTCCGCAATCAATCGCAGCCGAGATCATCGAATCCGGCGCAAGCAACTAGGAATCGAAAGGGAGACAGGGAGAGCCACCTATGGCCAAGCAGAAGTTCGAAAGGACTAAGCCGCACGTCAACGTCGGCACCATCGGTCACATCGACCACGGCAAGACCACGCTCACCGCGGCGATCACGAAGGTGCTCGCGGAGAAGGGTGGCGGCGAGGCCGTGGCCTTCGATCAGATCGACAAGGCGCCGGAAGAGCGTCAGCGCGGCATCACCATCAACACCGCGCACGTCGAGTACGAGACGGAGAACCGTCACTACGCGCACGTCGACTGCCCGGGGCACGCCGACTACATCAAGAACATGATCACGGGCGCCGCCCAGATGGACGGTGCGATCCTCGTGGTATCGGCCGCCGACGGCCCGATGCCGCAGACGCGCGAGCACATCCTGCTCGCCCGTCAGGTCGAGGTGCCGGCGATCGTCGTCGCCCTCAACAAGGCCGACATGGTCGACGACCCCGAGCTCCTCGAGCTCGTCGAGATGGAGGTGCGCGAGCTCCTCTCCAAGTACGAGTTCCCCGGCGACGACATTCCGATCGTCCAGGTCTCGGCGCTCAAGGCGCTCGAGGGCGACGCGGAGTGGAGCCAGAAGATCGTCGAGCTCATGGAGGCGGTCGACTCCTACATTCCGGAACCGGTTCGCGATCTCGACAAGCCGTTCCTGATGCCGATCGAGGACGTCTTCACGATCACCGGCCGCGGCACCGTCGTGACCGGCCGTGTCGAGCAGGGCCAGATCAAGATCGGCGACGAGATCGAGATCGTCGGCATCCACGAGAAGGTGGAGAAGACGGTCGTCACGGGCGTCGAGATGTTCAACAAGACGCTCGACTCGGCGCAGGCCGGCGACAACGCGGGCGCACTCCTCCGCGGTACCAAGCGCGAGGAGGTCGAGCGCGGCCAGGTTCTCGCGAAGCCGGGCTCGATCACGCCGCACACGCACTTCAAGGCCGAGGTCTACGTCCTCTCGAAGGAGGAGGGCGGCCGCCACACGCCGTTCTTCAACGGCTACCGGCCGCAGTTCTACTTCCGGACGACGGACGTCACGGGCTCCATCAAGTTGCCGGACGGCCAGGAGATGGTCATGCCGGGCGACAACACGAACATGGAGATCCAGATGATCCAGCCGATCGCCATGGATCAGGGCCTCCGGTTCGCTATCCGCGAGGGTGGCCGGACCGTCGGCGCAGGCGTCGTCACCGAGATCATCGAGTAAGGGGCGGTAGGCGCCGGTGCCACAGCAGAAGATCAGAATCAGGCTGAAGGGCTACGACCACCAGCAGGTGGACAAGTCCGCGCGCGACATCGTGGACACGGCCCAGCGCACCGGCGCCACCATCACCGGTCCTGTGCCCCTGCCCACCGAGAAGAACGTCTACTGCGTGATCCGGTCTCCGTTCAAGGACAAGGACTCGCGGGAGCACTTCGAGGTGCGCACGCACAAGCGGTTGATCGACATCCACTCGCCGACCCCGAAGACGGTCGATTCGCTCATGCGGCTCGACCTCCCGGCCGGCGTCGACATCGAGATCAAGCTCTAGCGAGATGAGAGGCATCATCGGCAAGAAGCTCGGCATGACGCAGCTCTTCGACGAGGAGAGCGGCGGCGTGACCTCGGTCACCGTGATCGAGGCCGGCCCGTGCCCCGTCGTCGCCGTCCGCACGCCGGACGCCGACGGCTACGAGGCCGTCCAGCTCGCGTGGGAGCCGGTTGCCGACCGCAAGGTCTCGAAGGCCGAGCGCGGTCATCTCGCGAAGGCGGGAGTCGACGGCGCGTACCGGCATCTCGTCGAGTTCCGCGGCCACTTCGCCGACGCCGTCCAGGGCGAGAGCGTCACGGTCGAGCTTTTCCAGCCCGGGGACAAGGTGAAGGTCAGCGGGATCGGGATCGGCAAGGGCTTCCAGGGCACGATCAAGCGGCACAACTTCGCTCGCGGCCCCGTCACGCATGGCTCGCACAACGTCCGCAAGCCCGGCTCGATCGGCGCCTCGGCGTATCCGTCGCGCGTCTTCAAGGGCATGAAGATGGCCGGCCGGATGGGTGGCAAGCGCGTCACACAGGTCGGCCTCACCGTCCACTCCGTCGATGCCGAGCGCAACCTGCTCCTCGTGAAAGGCGCCGTGCCCGGCCCGAAGAACGGCGTCGTCGAGATCAGGGAGATGTCGTAGTGGCCGCTCCCAAGGCACCGCTGCTCGGTGGCGCAAAGAAGGAGGTCGCGCTCGACGAGACCGTCTTCGCGGCCGAGGTCAAGCCGCACCTCGTCCACGAGGCGGTGCGGGCCGAGTTGAACGCTGCGCGGCAGGGAACGCGCGGCGCAAAGAGCCGCGGCCTCGTCGCCGGCGGCCGCGCGAAGCCGTGGCGCCAGAAGGGCACCGGCCGCGCGCGCGCCGGCACGATCCGCGCGCCGCAGTTCACGGGCGGCGGCGTCGTCTTCCCTCCCGGTCCGCGCGACTTCTCGGTCAAGGTGAACAAGAAGGCGATGCGCGCCGCGTTGCGCGCCGCTCTGAGCGACCACGCGCAGGCGGGGACGCTCGGGCTGGTCGCCGGCGACTCGTTCGAGGCTCCCTCGACGAAGCAGGCGGTCGAGCTTCTCGCCAAGTGGGGGCAGCAGACGCCGACGGTCGTCGTCGTGACCGAGGACGAGGAGTCGCTCATCAAGTCGTTCCGCAACCTCCAGCGCGTGCTCGTCACCGTTCCGGCGGAACTCGAGGTCGCGCAGGTCGTCTGGGCGCGCTCGCTCGTGGTGAGCGAAGCCGCGCTGCCGCTCGTGACTCGAAAGGCTGGAAGCGTCGCCGGCGAAGCCGCCGACGCCCGGCCGAAGGGCAAGGCGCCTTCGGCGCCGGGGAAAGCGGGGGTGAGCGCGTGAGCCTCCATCCCGGAGAAATCCTCATCTCGCCCGTCGTGAGCGAGAAGAGCTACGGCCAGATCGTCGAGAACCGCTACACGTTCAAGGTGCACCAGAGCGCACACAAGACGCAGATCCGCCAGGCCGTCGAGCAGCTGTTCGACGTCCACGTCGTGGCGGTCAACGTCGTCAAGGTGCAGCCGAAGCCGAAGCGCCGCGGCGCGATCACGGGCACGCGCCCCGGCTGGAAGAAGGCCATCGTCCAGCTCAAGGCCGGCGACAAGATCGACATCTTCGAGGGGGCTCAGCTCTAGTGCCGGTTCGCAAGTTCAAGCCGACGAGCCCTGGCCGCCGCTTCATGTCCGTCTCGACGTTCGAGGAGGTCACGAAGTCCGAGCCGGAGAAGAGCCTGCTTGCGCCGCTCACGAAGAAGGGCGGTCGCAACGTGAACGGCCGGATCACGACGCGCCACCAGGGCGGTGGCCACAAGCGCCGTTACCGCGTCATCGACTTCAAACGCATGAAGGACGCCGTGCCCGCGACGGTCGCCGCGATCGAGTACGACCCGAACCGGTCGGCGCGGATCGCGCTGCTCCACTACGCCGACGGCGCGAAGAGCTACATCCTCGCCCCGGCGCAGCTGCGAGTCGGCGCGACGGTCGAGTCGGGCCCCGAGGCGGACATCAAGGTCGGCAACGCGCTCCCGCTCGAGAACATCCCGACGGGAACGCTCGTCCACGCCGTCGAGCTCAAGCCGGGCCAGGGCGCCAAGATGGCGCGCTCCGCCGGCTCCGGGATCCAGCTCGTCGCCAAGGACGCCGGCTTCGCCGTTCTCCGCCTGCCGTCCGGCGAGATGCGCCGCGTGGCGCTGTCATGCCGCGCCACCGTGGGCCAGGTCGGCAACGTCGACCACCAGAACATCACCGGAGGCAAGGCGGGGCGCAGTCGCTGGCGCGGCAAGCGCCCGTCTGTCCGCGGCTCCGCGATGAACCCCGTCGACCACCCGCATGGCGGCGGCGAGGGCAAGTCGAAGGGCGGCCGCCATCCGGTCACCCCGTGGGGCGTGCCGACGCTCGGCAAGCGCACGCGCCGCAAGCACAAGGAATCCGACAAGTTGATCGTCCGCGGCAGGCGCCGCGGCAAGGAGGGTCGCCGCTAGTGAGCAGGTCGTCGAAGAAGGGGCCTTTCGTGGAAGAGAGGCTGATGAGCCGGATCGAGGCGATGAACACCTCGGGTCAGAAGAACATGATCCGGACCTGGTCGCGCGCCTCGACGATCTTCCCCGAGATGGTCGGGCACACGATCGCGGTCCACGACGGCCGCAAGCACGTCCCCGTGTTCGTCTCCGAGCAGATGGTCGGGCACAAGCTCGGCGAGTTCGCGCCGACGCGGACGTTCCGCGGCCACGCCGGCGACAGGGCAGCGAAGGTGAAGCGCTGATGGCGGTTCTGGAACAGGAGCGTCAGACCGTGCGCGCGCAGGCGCGCTGGGTGCACTCGAGCGCGCGGAAGGCGCGGCTCGTCACCGACCTCATCCGCGGCCGCTCGGTCCCGGAGGCGCGGACGATCCTCGCGTTCTCCAACCGTGCCGTGGCGAAGGACGTCGAGAAGGTGCTGCACTCGGCCGTTGCGAACGCCGAGTCCCGCCCCGATCTCCACTGGAACGGCGACACGCTCGTCGTCGTCATCGCGCACGCCGACGAGGGGCCAACGCTGAAGCGCTGGCGCGCCCGCGCCCGCGGCCGCGTCAACCGGATTCGCAAGCGCACCTGTCACATCACTATCGAGCTCGCGCAGAGCCCGGCGGCGATGGCCACCGCGGCCGAAGTTGCCGCGGCGCCGAAGAAGCGCGCGCCGCGCAAGAAGGCCGAGCCGGTCGAAGAGACGCCGGTCGAGGCGACGGAGACCACCGAGGAGACCGACAGCTAATGGGCCAGAAGATCCATCCGGGCGGGCTCCGCGTGGGCGTCATCCACGACTGGAAGTCCAACTGGTACACCGGCAAGAAGGAGTTCGCGGACTACATCCTCGAGGACGTCCGGATCCGCGAGCACATCTACACCAAGCTCGCGCACGCGGGGCTGTCCGACATCCTGATCCGCAAGGACAAGCAGCGGATCACGGTCGACATCTACACCGCGCGCCCGGGCATCGTGATCGGCAAGTCGGGCGTCGAGGTCGACGCGCTGCGCAAAGAGTTGCACGCGCTCACCCAGAAGAACGTCCACATCAACATCAACGAGATCAAGCGCCCCGAGCTCGACGCGAAGCTCGTGGCGCAGTCGATTGCGGAGCAGCTCTCCAACCGCGTCGCCTTCCGGCGCGCGATGAAGCGCGCGCTCGCCTCGGCCATTCGCTCCGGCGCCGCCGGCGTGAAGATCCGGTGCGCAGGCCGGCTCGGCGGTGGCGAGATGAGCCGCAGCGAGACGTACAGCGAAGGTCGCGTCCCGCTTCACACCATTCGCGCCGACATCGACTACGGCTTCGTCGAGGCCAAGACGTCCGCCGGCCGCATCGGCGTGAAGGTCTGGATCAACAAGGGCGAGATCATGCCGGAGGGCTTCGGCGAGACCGACAACCGGCTCGGCGACCAGGACACGCGGCGTCGTCGCGGCGGCGCGCTCGAAGGTCTCGGCGCGTCCCGCGAGAGCGGCCGCTCACGCGGTCAGGACCGCGAGGGCCTCGGCCCGGTGCGCCAGCGCAGGCGCGGTCCCGGCGGCGGGGGTCCCGGCAGGCCGGGCCAGCGCCGCGGGCCGGGTTCGTCCGGCGGACGCCCTTCGGGTGGCGCCGGTGGCGGCGGCGGACGTCCGCGCCGCGACCATAACGTGGAGCAGCCGCGCACCGAGGAGACGCAGGTGCAGCCCGCCGAGCAGGTCGCCGAGACTCCGGCGCCCGAGCAGGTCGTCGAGGCTCCGGCCGTCGTGGGGACTCCGGTTGTCGAGGCTCCGGTTGCGGAAGCTCCGGCTCCGGCCGAGCCCGCAGCGGAGAAGCCGAAGCGCGCGCCGCGCAAGCCCGCCGCGCCGAAGGCCGAGGCCGCCGCGAAGAAGGAGCCCGCGGCGAAGAAGGAGCCCGCGGCGAAGAAGGAGCCGGCCGCGAAGAAGGAGCCGGCCGCGAAGAAGGAGCCGGCTGCGAAGAAGGAGCCGGCGGCCAAGAAGCCGGCCGCGAAGAAGCCTGCAGCGAAGAAGGACGGCGAGTAACCGATGTTGATGCCGAAGAAGACGAAGTTCCGGAAGGTCCATCGCGGCCGGCGCCGCGGTACCTCCACCGGTCAGACCGCCGTGCAGTACGGCGACTACGGGCTCAAGGCCATGGATGCCGGCTGGATTACGAACCGCCAGATCGAGGCGGCGCGTATCGCGATGACGCGCAAGATCAAGCGCGGCGGCAAGGTCTGGATCAACGTCTTCCCGGACAAGAGCTTCACGAAGAAGCCGGCCGAGACGCGCATGGGCTCGGGCAAGGGCTCGCCCGAAGGCTGGGTTTGCGTGGTCAAGCCCGGCCGCGTGATGTTCGAGCTCGCCGGCGTTCCCGAGCCCCTCGCCAAGGAGGCGCTCCGACTGGCCGCCCAGAAGCTGTCCGTCAAGACGAAGATCGTGAAGCGGGAGGCTGAGCTCTTTGATTAGGGCATCGGAACTGCGTGGGATGACCGACGACGAGCTGGCGCACCAGCTCTCGGAGCGGCGGCAGGAGCTGTTCAACCTGCGCTTCCAGTCGGTGACCGGCGCGCTCGAGAACTCGGCGCGTCTCAAGCTCGCGAAGCGCGAGATCGCCCGCATCCTCACCATCGTGACCGAGCGAGAGGCAGAGAAGGCACCAAGTTGATGACTGAAGAGAACGAAAACATCGAAGAGGAGATCGTCGAGGCGCCGGAGGAGACTCCGGAGCCTGCAGCCGAGGAAGCTGTGGACGAGGAGCTCGTGGGCGAAGAGCCCGCAGCGGAGCCCGAGGTTGCCGTCGAAGAGGCTCCGGCTGAGGAAGCTCCTGCGGCTGAGGAGACTCCCGCCGAGGAGCCCGCCGCCGAGGCCGACGAGGCGCCGGCCGACGAGGCTCTCGCGGAGGAGCCCGCCGCTGAGGGTGCTCCTGTGGAGGGTGCTCCTGTGGAGGCTGCTCCTGTGGCCGCTTCGCCGACGGCGGATGCAGCCACAGCCGAGACCAAGGAGAAGCCGAAGCGGCTGCCGCGCCGGCTGCGTCCTCAGAAGACGCGCCCGCGCCGCGCTGCGGCGACCGGCGAGCGGAAGGCTGTCGTCCGGCTCCCGAAGCCCGAGCACGAGCGCGGCCGGCGCCAGGAGCGCCGCGGCGTCGTCGTCTCGAGCGCGATGGACAAGACGATCGTCGTCAAGGTCGAGCTGATCACCTCGCACCAGAGGTACAAGAAGGTCATCCGGCGGAGCGTGAAGTTCCACGCCCACGACGAGCAAAACGCCGCGAAGGTCGGCGACGTCGTCCGCATCGTCGAGACGCGGCCGATCTCCGCGACGAAGCACTGGCGGCTGGCCGAGATCGTCGAGGTGGCGAAATGATCCAGCAGGAGTCCCGCCTCAAGGTGGCCGACAACACGGGCGCCCGCGAGATCCTCTGCATCCGCGTCAAGGGCGGGCATCACCGCCGCTACGCGCGGGTCGGCGACATCATCGTCGGCACCGTCAAGACCGCGACGCCGCAGGGCGCAGTCAAGAAGGGCGAGGTTGTGACGGCCGTCGTCGTGCGGACGAAGAAGCCGTTCGGCCGCAACGACGGGACGACGATTGCGTTCGACGAGAACGCGGCCGTGCTCATCGACCAGCAGCGCAACCCGCGTGGCACCCGCATCTTCGGGCCGGTCGCGCGCGAGCTGCGCGAGAAGAACTTCATGAAGATCGTCTCGCTCGCGCCGGAGGTGCTCTGACCGTGTCCCAGACGATGAAGATCAAGAAGGGCGACACCGTGCACGTCCTCCGCGGCAAGGACGCCGGCAAGGAAGGTCGCGTCGTCGAGGCTCTGCCGAAGGACGGCAAGGTCGTCGTCGAGAACATCAATGTGATCAAGAAGCACCGGCGCCCGCGCGCGATTCAGAACACGACGGGCATGGGCGGCTCGGTCGTTCCCGGCGGCATCATCGATCTGCCGGCGCCGCTGCCGGTGTCGAACGTGATGCTCGTCTGCCCGAGCTGCGGCAAGCCGACCCGGATCGGCACCGTCGAGAAGACGATCGGCGGCAAGCAGGTGCGCATCCGCGTCTGCAAGCGCTGCAACGAGGAGATCGACAAGTAATGCCGACCGCCACGAAGACATACACGCCCCGCCTCAAGGACCTGTACGACCAGGAGATTCGCCCGCGCCTGAAGGACGAGCTCGGGCTCGACTCCGTGATGCAGGTGCCGCGCGTCGAGAAGATCACGCTGAACATGGGCGTCGGCGAGGCGAAGACCGACTCCAAGGCGATGGACTCGGCGATCGAGGAGCTGACGACGATCGCAGGCCAGCGCGCGCAGGTGCGCAAGGCGCGCAAGTCCATCGCGCAGTTCAAGCTCCGCGAGGGGATGGCGGTCGGCGCGCGGGTCACGCTGCGCGGCGCCCGGATGTACGAGTTCCTCGACCGGCTCGTCGCGATCGCGCTGCCCCGCATCCGCGACTTTCGCGGCCTCAATCCCGGCTCGTTCGACGGACGCGGCAACTTCTCGCTCGGCGTCCGCGAGCAGCTCATCTTTCCGGAGATCAACTACGACGACATCCAGGACGTCCGCGGCCTCGACGTGACGATCACGACGAGCGCCACGACGGACGAGCACGCGTTCGCGCTGCTGCAGGCCCTCGGCCTGCCGTTCGCGAGCGCCGACGGCGAAGGAAGGAATCAGTAATGGCAAAGACCTCGCTCGTCGTGAAGCAGCGGCGACCCCAGAAATTCAAGGTGCGGAACTACACGCGCTGCAACCGGTGTGGCCGGCCGCGCGCGGTCTTCCGCAAGTTCGGCCTCTGTCGCATCTGCCTGCGCGAGCTCGCGCACCAGGGCGCGATTCCCGGCATGACCAAGTCCAGTTGGTAGGAGAAGAGACGTGCTGACCGACCCGATCGCAGACATGCTCACCCGCATCCGCAACGCCAACAAGGCGCTGCACGAGCACGCCGCAATGCCGAGCTCGCGGATGAAGGTCGAGATCGCCCGCCTTCTCAAGGAAGAGGGCTACATCCGGGACTACCACGTGGAGAAGGGCGAGTCCTTCGATACCCTGGTCATCGATCTCAAGTTCGGCCGCAACCGCGAGCGGGTCATCTCCGGCCTGAAGCGCGTGTCCAAGCCGGGCCGCAGGGTCTATGCGAGGAAGGATCGTCTTCCGCGCGTGCTGGGCGGGATGGGCGTCGCGATCCTGTCCACATCGTCGGGTCTCATCACGGGCCGTACTGCCCAGGAGCGCGGCGTCGGCGGCGAGGTCGTCGCTTTCATCTGGTAATCGCATGAGCAGAATCGGCAAAGCACCCATTCAGATCCCGGACGGTGTCACCGTCACGATCGAGCCTGCCCGCGTTGCGGTCGCCGGCCCGCTCGGCTCGCTGCAGCAGCAGGTGCCGGCGCGGATGAAGATCGAGCAGTCCGACGGAGTCGTCACCGTCACGCGCCCCACCGAGCGCGGCGAGGATCGGGCGCTGCACGGTCTGACGCGCACCCTCGTCGCGAACATGGTCGAGGGAGTGACGAAGGGCTTCGAGAAGAAGCTCGAGATCCAGGGCGTCGGCTATCGCGCGCAGCTCAAGGGCTCCGACCTCGAGCTCAGCGTCGGGTATTCCCATACCGTCACGATCAAGCCGCGCACCGGCATCACGTTCGATGTTCCGACGCCGACCGAGATCCTCGTCAAGGGGACAGACAAGCAGATGGTCGGCCAGACGGCCGCCGAGATCCGCAAGGTGCGCCCGCCGGAGCCGTACAAGGGCAAGGGGATCCGCTACGAGGGCGAGTACGTGCGGAGGAAGGTCGGCAAGCGTGCCTAGCCTCACCGTCAGAGAAGCTCGCGTGCGCCGGCATCGCCGCGTCCGCGCGAAGGTGAGCGGCACCGCCGAGCGCCCGCGCCTCGCCGTCTTCCGCTCGAACCGCGGCATCGAGGCGCAGCTCGTCGACGACGCGTCGGGCAAGACGCTCGCGTCGGCCTCCCACCTCGGGCTCGCGAAATCGTTCAAGGGCGACAAGTCGAAGCAGGCCGAGGCCGTCGGGAAGGCCCTCGCAGCGGCGGCGAAGAAGGCCGGTGTCGAGACGTGCGTCTTCGACCGCGGCGGCTACCTCTACCACGGACGTGTGAAGGCGCTCGCCGACGGCGCCCGCGAAGGAGGCCTGAAGTTTTGAGTGGGATCGAGTACACCGAGACGCGCGAGCTCAAGGAACGCGTCGTCGAGATCAACCGCGTCGCCAAGGTCGTCAAGGGCGGCCGGCGCTTCTCCTTCACGGCGCTCGTCGTCGTGGGGGACGAGGTCGACCGCGTCGGCCTCGGCTACGGCAAGGCGCGCGAGGTGCCCCTTGCGATCACGAAGGCCGTCGAGGACGCGAAGAAGAACCTCTTCACGATCCCGAAGCACGGCTCGACGATCACGCACGAGGTGCTCGGTCGCTTCGACGCGGCGCGGGTTCTGCTCCGGCCCGCCTCGGAGGGAACCGGCGTTATCGCGGGTGGCGGCGTGCGCGCGGTGCTCGAGCTCGGCGGTGTCCGCAACGTCCTCGCGAAGAGCCTCGGCACGACGAACCCGATCAACATGGCGAAGGCCACCGTCGCCGCGCTGCAGGATCTGCGCCGGCCGGAGGACGTGGCCAAGATGCGCGGCAAGCGGATCAGCGAGGTGCTGCCGTTTGTTAGCGCTCCGGCCGCAGAGCCGGAGGAAGCGCCCGTCGTAGTGGCCGCGCCTGTCGCGGAGTCCGCGCCTGTCGCGGAGTCCGTGCCTGTCGCCGAGGTCGTCGTCGACGAGACGCCGGCCGCGGTCGAGGAGGCTCCCGTCGAGGAGCCAGCTGCGGAGGCGTCGACCGCCGAGCCTAAGGAAGAGGGAGAAGAGGTTTCGGATGAGTCCGGCCGCCCGTCGGCGGCTTCGCCGACGACGGATGCAGCTTCAGAACCGAAGAAGCGCCGCGGCTTCCGCCGCAAGAAGGACGACTCCTAGATGGCGAAGGTGCTCATCACGCAGGTTAAGTCCCAGATCGGCCAGTCGCAGCGGCATCGCGGTACCCTGCGCGCACTCGGCCTCGGCAAGATCGGCCGGAGCGCCGAGCACGAGGAGTCGCCGGTGCTCGCCGGCATGCTCCGGAAGGTCCGCCATCTCGTGAAGGTCGAGAACGCGTAATGCCCGAGAAGCAGCTCAACCTGACCAATCTCACGCCGGCCCAGCCGCGCGAGGACCGGAAGCGCGTCGGGCGCGGCCTCGGGTCCGGCAAGGGCCGCTACGCCGGCCGTGGCATCAAGGGCCAGAAGTCGCGCGCGGGCTCGCACAAGATGAAGGCCGGGTTCGAGGGCGGACAGACGAAGCTCTTCATGCGGATCGGCAAGCTGCGCGGCGCCACCTCGGCCGACGCGATGCCGATCGGCCCGTTCAGGACGTTTAGCCAGCCGGTCAATCTCCGCGACCTCGACCGCTTCGACGCTGGTGCGGAGGTCACGCCCGAGTCGCTCGTCGAGAAGCGCCTGATCAAGAACACGAAGACCGACGTCAAGCTGCTCGGCGACGGCGAGGTAGCGAAGAAGCTCACCGTCCGCGTCCACGCGATCTCCGCCTCCGCGCGGGAGAAGATCGAGGCCGCAGGCGGCACCGTCGAGCTCCTCCGCGAGCCGAAGGTCAAGAAGGTGCGCCATCACAAGGCGAAGCCGGTTGCCGCCGAGGCACCGGAGACTGAGGAGTCGACGGGCGAAGCCACACCGGCGGACGCCACAGCGTCCGCCACCGAAGAGACCGACGAGTCCGAGACAACGGCAGAGGAGAGCTAGCTCATGTTCACGTGGCTCGCGAACGCCTGGCGCGTCCCCGAGTTGCGCCGGCGTGTCCTCTTCACCGCGGGAGTCCTCGCGGTCTACAAGTTCGGTACGTGGCTCCCCGCGCCGGGCGTCTCGCCGTCGGCGCTGAGTGGAGGTTCGGGCAGCGGCGTTGGCGGTCTCCTGAACCTTCTATCCGGCGGCGGATTCTCGCGTCTCGCGATTTTCGCGGTCGGGATTCAGGCGTATGTGACGTCTTCGATCATCCTCCAGCTCCTCGCAGTGGCGGTGCCATCGCTCGAGCGCCTGCAGAAGGAGGGCGAGGTCGGCCAGATCAGGCTCAACCAATACTCCCGTTACCTCACTGTCGCGCTCGCGGCGGTTGCGGGGTTCGCCTACGCGCTTCTCTTCAAGCACGAAAATCAGCTGCCGAACGCAAACGCCGGCCGTCTGATCATCATCGTTCTCACGCTGACCGCCGGCGCGACGCTGCTCATGTGGATGGGCGAGCAGATCACCAAGCGCGGCGTCGGCAACGGGATCTCGATCATCATCTTCGCCTCGATCCTCAGCTCCGCCCCGAGTGGCATCAGCGGTTGGCTGAACGCCGGCACGACCGCGCGCCTCTTCATGCCGATCGTGATGCTCGCCGTCGTCGTCGCGGTGGTCTTCGTCATGGAAGGCCAGCGCCGCATTCCGATCCAGTACGCGCGCCGGCAGCTCGGCAACCGGCAGACGCAGGGCGGCTCGACGTACATGCCGCTCAGCGTGAACATGGCCGGAGTTATTCCTGTGATCTTCGCGCTGGCGCCACTCTCCCTCCTGCAGACGGTCGGGAGCTTCAAGCCGGCGTGGAACAACTGGATCCAGTCGAACCTCGGGTATACGGACTGGAAGTACCTGCTCATCGAGGTCGTCCTGATCTTCGCCTTCACGTTCTTCTACACGTCGGTTCAGTTCAACCCGGTCGACCAGGCGGACAACCTCCGCAAGTACAACGGCTACATCCCGGGGATCCGGCCCGGCCCGCCGACGGCTGCGTATCTCGACCGCGTGCTGAGCCGGCTGACTCTCTTCGGCGCTCTCTTTCTCGCGGCGGTTGCTGTCGCGCCGTCGATCTTCATCTCCCAGTTCCACTTCCCGACCACAGCGCAGAGATTCCTCGGCGGTACGTCTGTTCTGATCATCGTCGGCGTCGCTCTTATGACCATGAGGCAGATGGAATCGCAGATGGCCATGCGGCACTACGAAGGCTTCCTGAGGTAGATGAACATTCTTGTCCTCGGACCGCAGGGGTCGGGGAAGGGCACGCAGGCGAAGCTGATCAAGGCGACGTACGGATTGCCGCACATCGCCACCGGCGACATGCTCCGCGAGATGAAGGAGCTGCCCACCGACCTCGGCCAGGAGCTGAAGGAGGTCATCGATCGCGGCGACCTCGTCTCCGACGAGATGATGATCGACCTGATCCGCGACCGCCTCTCGCGCGGTGACACGCTCGGCGGCTTCGTCCTCGACGGCTTCCCGCGCACGATGCCGCAGGCCGAGGCGCTCGACGAGCTCCTCCGCGAGCTCGATCGCGATCTCGACGTCGTCTTCGACTTCCAGGTTCCGGAGCACGAGATGCTGCTCCAGCGGCTGCTCCACCGGGCCGAGGAGGAGGGGCGCGCCGACGACACGCCCGACGCGATCGCGCGCCGGCTCGAGCTGTACGAGCGCGAGACCGCGCCGCTCATCGACTACTACCGGACGCATCAGGCGAACGTCGTCGGGATCCACGCTGACCGCAGCGTCGAGGCCGTCTTCGCGGAGATCCAGCGCTCGCTCGAGTCCGTCGAGGCGCGAGCGTGATCATCCGCAAGTCGGCCGCCGAAATCGAGGGGATGGCCCGCGCGGGCGCTCTCCTCTTCGAGACGCTCACCCTCGTCGGCGAGCATCTCGAGCCGGGTATCACGATGCGCGAGCTCGACCGGATCGCGGATGAGCACCTCGCCGCGAACGGTGCGACGCCGACGTCGAAGGGCTACAAGGGATTCCCGGCCGCGCTCTGCATCTCCCCGAACTCGATGGTCGTACACGGAATCCCGGGCGACTACGCCGCGCGCGAGGGCGACCTCATCTCCCTCGACCTCGGCGTCACGCTCGGCGGCCTCGTCGCCGACAGCGCGATCACGCTACCCGTCGGCGAGATCTCGCCGGAGGCGCAGCGGCTGCTCGACGTCTGCCAGGAGGCGCTCGCCGCAGGAATCGAGCAGGCGCGCCCCGGCCACCACCTCTCCGACATCTCCCACGCGATTCAGACGGTTGTCGAGGACGCCGGCTTCTCGGTCGTCCGCAGCCTCGTCGGTCACGGCGTCGGCCGTTCGTACCACGAGGACCCGCAGATCCCGAATTACGGCGCTCCGGGGCGTGGGCCGGTGCTGCAGGATGGGATGACGCTCGCGATCGAGCCGATGATCACGGCCGGCGAGCCCGATGTGTACGTCCACGCCGATGAATGGTCGATTTCCTCCGTCGACGAGTCGCTCGCAGCCCATTTCGAGCACACCGTGGCCGTCCTCGGCGACGGCCCGCGCGTGCTTACGGCTGCTGGAGCGGCTTTGCTACGATGACCTCCTTCCGCGCACGGCTCTGCCGTGCGCGTGTTCACGTCTCAGCTCCGCTCCACTGAAGGGAATTTGCCTACCAAGGAAGAGAAGATCGAGGTCGAAGGCGAGGTCGTCGAAGCGCTCCCGAGCACGATGTTTCGGGTGCAGCTCGACGGGGGACATGCCGTGCTCGCGACCATCTCCGGGAAGATGCGGAAGCACTACATCCGAATCCTCCCGGGCGACAAGGTCAAGGTCGAGCTCAGCCCCTACGACCTCAGCCGCGGCCGGATCACCTACCGGCACAGGTAACTCACGATGAAAGTCCGTCCTTCTGTCAAGCCCATGTGCGAGCGCTGCCGCGTGATCAAGCGGCACGGTACGACCATGGTCATCTGCACCAATCCGCGGCACAAGCAGCGTCAGGGGTAACGAGAGATGGCACGCATCGCCGGAGTCAATCTTCCGAATCAGAAGCGCCTCGAGATCGGGCTGACGTACATCTATGGGATCGGGCAGCCGACGGCGCGCAAGGTCGCGCTCGCCCTAGGCCTCAATCCCGACACGAAGATCAAGGATCTCACCGACGACGAGGTGACGCAGCTCCGCAACTACATCGACGGAGAGCTCGAGGTCGAGGGCGATCTGCGGCGCGACCGGCAGCAGGCGATCAAGCGCCTCTCCGAGATCGGCGCGTACCGCGGTGTCCGCCATCGCCGCGGCCTGCCGGTGAACGGACAGCGCACGAAGACGAACGCACGCAGCCGCAAGGGCCCAAAGAAGACCGTCGGCCGCGGTAAGAAGGCGGCGAGCTAAGTGGCGCCTCCCCGCAGGCAGGCGGCCGCGAGGGGCCGCACGCGCCGCCGCGTCCGCAAGAACATCGCGATCGGCCAGGCGCACATCAAGACGAGCTTCAACAACACGATCGTCGCGCTCACCGACCGCGAAGGGAACGTCATCGCCTGGGAGTCCGCCGGCTCCGCCGGCTTCAAGGGATCGCGCAAGTCGACGCCGTTCGCCGCGCAGGTCACAGCCGACTCCGCCGCGCGCAAGGGGATGGAGCACGGCCTCCAGAAGGTCGAGGTCTTCGTCAAGGGGCCGGGCTCGGGTCGTGAAACCGCGATTCGCTCCCTCCAAGCAGCCGGACTCGAGATCCTGTCTGTCAAGGACGTCACGCCGCAGGCGCACAACGGTGTCCGCCCGCGCAAGCGGAGGCGCGTCTAATGGCTCGCGATCTGGGGCCGAAGTGCCGCATCTGCCGCCGCGAGGGGATGAAGCTCTTCCTCAAGGGCGAGCGCTGCCTGACGGAGAAGTGCGCCATCGAGCGCCGCTCGTATCCGCCGGGCGAGCACGGCCGCGGCCGCATCAAGCAGAGCGAGTACCTGTTGCAGCTGCGGGAGAAGCAGAAGGCGCGCCGCTACTACGGGCTGCTCGAGAAGCAGTTCCGCACCTACTACGAGAAGGCGTCCAAGCGCTCCGGCATCACCGGCGAGGAGCTCTTGCGGATGCTCGAGACCCGGCTGGACAACGTCGTCTACCGCCTCGGCTTCGCCGCCTCGCGCGCGCAGGCGCGCCAGCTCGTCCGCCACGGCCACTTCCAGGTCAACGGCCGGCGGGTCAACATCCCTAGCTACCAGGTGCGGCCCAACGACGTCGTCACCGTGCCGCCCAGCTCGTCGGCGCAGCAGGTGATCCGCGACGCAACCGATCTCGTCTCGACGGTCGCTCCCTGGCTCCAGGCAGACCACGACGGGCTCACGGGCAAGGTGCTGAAGCAGCCCGAGCGCGCCGAGATCGACACGCCAGTCCAGGAGAGCTTGATCGTCGAGCTCTACTCGAAGTAACGGAAAGAGGGAGTTTCTTGGCAACCAGAGAGATGAACTTCCAGATCCCCAAGATCGTCCATGAGGACGTCGACGATCACCGCGGGGTCTTTGCAATCGAGCCGCTCGACCGCGGCTTCGGCTACACGTTCGGCAACTCGCTCCGGCGCGTGCTCCTCGGCTCGCTCGAGGGTGCAGCGGTCACCTCGGTCAAGGTCGAGGGGACGGCGCATGAGTTCACCACGCTGCCGGGTGTCCGCGAGGACGTCACCGACATCATCCTCAACCTGAAGAACCTCATCTCGCGGCTCCACGGCGAGTCGCCCGAGATCGAGGTGCACATCGCGAAGAAGGGCCCGGGCGTGGTCACGGCCGCCGACATCGAGGCGCCGGCCGACCTCGAGATCCTCAATCCGGAGCTCGAGATCGCGAACCTCTCCGACAAGGGCCGCCTCGAGATCACCCTGACGATCGGTCGCGGTCGCGGCTACTCGCCGGCGGAGCTGAACCGCGGCTCGCAGCACACGATCGGCGTCATCCCCATGGACTCGATCTTCTCGCCGGTCCGCCGCGTCGCGTACCAGGTCGAGGCTGCGCGCGTCGGGCAGCGGACGGACTACGACAAGCTCACAATCGACATCACGACCGACGGCTCGGTCGATCCGAAGGACGCGCTCGGCGAGGCCGCCGAGATCCTCATCCGCCAGCTCGCGATCTTCACCGATCTCGACCGGATCGAGGGCTTCGGCGAGGCTGTGCCGGTCGATGGCGGCGTCACTCCCGAGACCGCGCTCGCGCACGGGATGGAGAACTTCCCGATCGAGGAGCTCGAGCTCGGCGTCCGCTCGTACAACTGCCTCAAGCGGGTCGGCATCGAGACGATCGGCGATCTCGTGATGAAGACGGAGCAGGAGCTGGCCTCGATCCCGAACTTCGGCAAGAAGTCGATCGAGGAAGTGCGCGAGACCCTCGCGCAGCACGGCCTCCATCTGCGCGGCGAGAACGGCTCCGGCGGGTACCCGGAGTAATGGCGATCACCTCCGCACCCGCCTCCGCACTTCCGCCGGCTGCAAACCGGCGCGCTCCGGCGTCCTCGGTCGCCCCGATAGCTTTGGCTATCGAGGCTCCCTGCGTCCTTGGATCGCTTGGTTTTCGCGCGGCGGAAGCACGGTACGGGCACGGAGGTAATCGCTAGTGCGCCACGCGCGGACAGGAAAGAAGCTCGGCCGCGACTCGTCGCACCGGAGGGCGCTGTACTCGAACCTCACGTGCTCGCTCATCGAGCACGGCCGGATTCGCACGACCGAGGCGAAGGCGAAGGCTGTCAAGCCGTTCGCCGAGCAGATGATCACGCTCGGCCGGCGCGGGGATCTCCACGCGCGCCGGCAGGCGCTCGCCGAGCTGCGCTCGCAGGAAGTCGTGCACAAGCTGTTCGCCGACGTCGGGCCGCGGATGGCCGACCGGCCGGGCGGCTACTCGCGGATCGTCAAGCTGGGGCACCGGCAGGGCGACGCAGCCGAGATGGTTTACCTGGAACTCGTGGACTTCGAGCCGTAGGCTCGAGGCGCACGAGCTAGCCGCCGGGCGTTCCCAGGAGGCTGCCGAGGCCGGCGCTGATGCCGGCGATGAGCATGCCGGCGAAGGTGACGATGCCGAGCGCGCGGACGAAGGTGTCCGCAAAGAACTTCCAGCGGAAGTAGGCGAGCATCAGCAACTCGAAGCCAACGACCGCGATCGCGAAGAACAGCGCGACGTGGTAGTTCGAGATGAGGAACGGCAGCGAGTGGAGGATCCCGCCGATGAACGTGCCGCCACCCGTAATCGTGCCGCGGGCCCAGGGGCTGCCACGGCCGGTCAGCTCGCCGGTGTCGGAAAGGCCTTCCGAGAAGCCCATCGAGATCGCCGCGCCGAGCGAGGTGGCGAGACCGGCGATGAACGCGTAGCGCGTGTCGTGCGACGCGAGGACGACTGCGAAGATCGGCGCGAGTGTGGAGAGCGATCCATCGATCAGTCCCGACCATCGCCGGCTGGACTCGCTGGAGGAGGTACTGATGCTCGTCCGACATCAGTTAGAGTGTATCAACCAGAATGCAATCTTATAGATCATAAGGCATTCCTGACAAACGTTGTGAGGATGACCTGACGTGCGCCTCATCCTGACGCTCGAGTACGACGGTACGCCCTTCCACGGCTGGGCGGCGCAGCCCGGACTACCGACCGTCGAGGTGGCGGTGAGGAAGGCGCTCGAGGAGACGTTCGCAGCGGTCGCGAACCTCGCGGTCGCCGGCCGCACGGACACCGGCGTCCATGCGCTCGGGCAGGTCGTCACCGTCGACGTGGAGGGCGGGCCGGCGCCGGAACACGCCGCCGGCGCGCTCAATTCGCGCCTGCCGGCCGAGATCACGGCGACCGCGTCCGCCGAGGCCGCCCCGGACTTCCACGCGCGCCACTCGGCGCGGTCCCGCAGCTACCGCTACCGCCTCTTCACGCGCGCCACTCCCTCGCCGTTCGAAACGCGCCGCAGCCTGTGGGTGCCGCGCGCCCTTGACGACGACGCGCTCGACGCGGCGGCTGCCGCCATCGCCGGCCGACACGACTTCCGCGCCTTCACGCCCACCCAGACACGGCATGAGGTCTTCGTCCGAGCCGTCGAGAGGGCGGAGTGGATCCATCGCGGCGACCACCTCGACTTCGAGATCACCGCTGACAGCTACCTCCGCCACATGGTGCGAAGCCTCGTCGGGACAATGCTCGAGGCGCCGGACTCGGTTCCGGAGCTGCTGGACGGGCGCTCCCGCTCGGAAGCGG
This sequence comes from uncultured Actinomycetes bacterium, assembly GCA_963737515.1. Lineage (GTDB taxonomy): Bacteria > Actinomycetota > Thermoleophilia > Gaiellales > Gaiellaceae > Palsa-739. The sequence continues at coordinate 834,394 of CAVTSV010000004.1, forward strand.
GTGCGACGGCGCCGCCATGGGGGCTCTACCTCGTGTCGGTTGCCTACGATCAACCACGGTGAGATTCCCTACGGTTCTCTTCGATCTCGACGGCACGGTCGTCGACTCTGGCGCGATCATCCTCGCGTCGATGCGACACGCGACCCGCGAGGTGCTCGGCCGCGAGTACACCGACGCGGAGCTGCTCAAGACCGTCGGCGGGCCGGGGCTCGAAGCGCAGATGGAGGCGCTCTCGCCGGAGCACGCCGAGCGGCTCGTCGACGTCTACCGCGCGCACAACGAGCCGCTCCACGCCGAGCTCGAGGCGTGTCCGGGGATGAGCGACGTCCTCGTGCGACTCCACGACGCGGGCACGCAGCTCGGGATCGTCACCGCGAAGCGCCGCTCGACCGCGGATCTCGCCTTCGACCGCATTCCGCTCGGCCACCTCTTCGAGACGATCGTCGGCGGCGACGAGACGGAGCGGCACAAGCCCGATCCCGAGCCGCTCCTGCTCGCTGCAGCGCGGCTCGGCGCCGACCCGGCCCAGGCCGCCTACGTCGGAGATTCGCCGTTCGACGTTCGCGCCGCGAAGGCGGCAGGCATGTTCGCCGTCGCTGTCACGTGGGGCCGGATCCACGATCGGCTGCTCCTCGAGGCCGAGGAGCCGGACGCGATAGTCGATACGGCAGAGGAGCTCCTTGCCGTCCTTTAGGAACGACGCGGCCCGCGCGGCCGAGCTGCGCGAGATCCTCGGGCGCGCGCTCGTCGCGTACCACGTCGACGACGCACCGATCATGGAGGACGCGGCCTACGACGCGTTCTTCGACGAGCTCGTCGCGATCGAGGCGGAGCACCCGGAGCTCGTCACTCCCGACTCGCCGACTCGGCGCGTCGGCGGGCTGTCGGACAAGTTCGCGAAGGTCCAGCACCTCGAGCCGATGGGCTCGCTCGAGAAGGTGACGACGGACGAAGCGCTGCGAAAGTGGGACGACGACGTGCGCAAGCGCCTCGGCACGGGACGAGCCGGTCGCCTATGTCCTCGAGCCGAAGATCGACGGTCTCGCGGTCAATCTGACCTACGAGGACGGCGTGCTCGTGCGCGGCGCGACGCGCGGCGACGGATTCCAGGGTGAGGACGTTTCGGCGAACATCCGCACGATCAAGGCGATCCCGCTTCGGCTCAACGGCGACGCGCCGGCGGCGATCGAAGTGCGGGGCGAGGTCTACCTCCCGCTCTCCGGTTTCCGGGAGCTGAACGAGCGGCTTGCCGGGACGACGCAGAAGCTCGCGCCGAACCCGCGCAACGCCGCCGCGGGGAGCCTCCGCCAGAAGAACTCGGCGATCACTGCGGATCGGCCGCTCTCGATCTGGGTCTACGGAGCCGGACACCGCGAAGGGGTCGAATTCGAGACGCAGTTCGCGATGCTCGAGTGGCTGCGGGAGCGCGGGCTCCGCACGAACCCGTTCTCCGAGCGCCTCGGGTCGATCGACGCGGTCGCCGCCGCGTGCGTCGAGTGGGAGAAGCGCCGGCTGGAGCTCGACTACGAGATCGACGGCGTGGTGATCAAGGTCGACTCCCTCGACCAGCAGCGGCGGCTCGGAGTCCTCCACTCCCGCCCGCGTTGGGCGCGCGCCTACAAGTGGGCGCCGCTGACGGCTGTGACGCGGCTGCTCGAGATCCGCGTCCGCGTGGGGCGCACGGGCGCGCTCAATCCGTGGGCGATCATGGAGCCGGTGCAGGTCGGCGGCGTCACCGTCACCCGGGCGACGCTCCACAACGAGGAGGACATCAACCGCAAGGGCATCCGCCAGGGCGACGACGTGATCGTCCAGCGCGCCGGCGACGTCATCCCGCAGATCGTCGGGCCGGCCGGTCCGCATCGGCGCGGCACAAAGGAGTTCCGGATGCCGACGCATTGCCCCCTCTGCGGAACCGCGATCGTGAAGCCGGAAGGCGAGGCGATGCACCGCTGCCCGAACCGCGCCTGCCCGTCGCGCGGGCTCGAGACGCTGATCACGTGGACGGGCGTCGCCGACATCGACGGCGTCGGCGAGCAGACGATCCGCGTCCTCTGGGCGCAAGAACTCGTCCGTTCGCTGCCCGACCTCTACCGCCTCACGAAGGCGCAGCTCGTCGAGCTCGAAGGGTTCGCGGAGACGTCAGCACGAGCTGCCATCGACTCGATCGAGCGGTCGAAGCAGGCGCCGTTCTCGCGCGTCCTTCTCGGCCTGAACATCACCGGGATCGGCTGGGTTCTCGCACGCAATCTCGCCGGCCACTTCGGCACCGTCGACGCGCTGATCGCGGCGACGCCGGAGGAGGTCGCCGAGGTCGAAGGATTCGGCGCCGACCGCGCCGAGGACGTGATCGAGTGGTTCGCCGACGAGCAGAATCGCGCGCTCGTCGAGGAGTTGCGCGGGCTCGGGCTGCGGTTCGAAGCGGGAGAGGAGGAACGGCCGAAGGACGGCCCGCTCACCGGCAAGGCGTACGCCATCACGGGAACGCTCGAGCGCTTCTCCCGCGACGACGCGAAGGCGCGGCTCGAGGCGCTCGGCGCAAAGGTCACCGACTCTGTGTCGGCGAAGACCACCGGTCTGGTCGCTGGGGAGGAGCCGGGCGCCTCGAAGCTGACGAAGGCGCAGAAGGCCGAGGTGCCGGTTCTCTCCGAGGCCGACCTCCTCGCCCTGCTCGGCGAGACCTAGCCGGACTTCGCGGCCGCGGCGAGCGCAGTGGCGAAGCGGTTCTGCGTGTTCTCGGCCTGCGGCGTCTCGACCGGGTTGCCGTTCTCGACGACGGAGAAGACGTAGCGCGGGCCGACGAAGCCGGAGAGAGCCGACGCGTTGTCCGTCGAGCCGGTCTTCGCGCGGACGAACCGATGCGCAGGGCCCGTTCGCATCCGGTACCACAGCGTCCCGGTGACGCCGGCGATCGGCAGCGCACTCGTGATGTAGGGGCGAAGGTCGGGATCGAGCCACATCGTGCGGAGGAGATCCGCGAGCCCCGCCGCCGTCCAGCGGTCGTCGAGGGAGAGGCCCGAGCCGTCGACCATCCGGATCCCCGGAAGCGGGATGCCGGCGCCTGAGAGCAGTTCGCGCGTCTCGGCTAATCCGGCGGCCGCCGTTCCCGAGTTCCGCTGCACGGCGCCGACCTCCTTCATCAGCATCTCGGCCGTGAAGTTATCGCTCACGGTGTCCATGAAGTGGACGAGCGAGGCGACGGGCGCGGACTGGACGTAGCCGAGCAGCGAGGCGCCCGCGGTCGCGACGCCGGTCTCCGGTGGGCCGGAGACGGACACGCCGGCATCGACCAGGTCGCGACGGAAGAGCTGCGCTGCGTAGAGCGCCGGCTGCGTCTCATCGCGTCCGTCCCAGCCGCGATCGACGATGAGCGCGGAGAGGGCGGGCGACTCGTGGAGGTAGAACTCTTGCTTCCAGCCGATCCCGGCGCGGCGCGCGTCGAACCACGACTCATCGCCGATCACGCGTCCTTGCACGTGCGTGATCCCGTCGGCGGCGACCTGGTGCGCGAGCGACCGCAGGTCGGAGGCCGAGAGCGTCGGATCTCCGTAGCCCTTGAGGACGATGTCTCCCTGCCACGTCGATCCGGTCTGCGTTCCATCGCCGAGCACGTCCGTCTCGATCCGGAAGGCCGGGCCGAGCGCCGTGAGCGCGGCGTAGGTGGTCGCGAGCTTCTCGTTCGATGCGGGATGAAGCGGCCGCTCGGCGTTGAGCGCGAAGACGACGCGCCCCGTCTGGAGATCGAGCACCACGGCGCCGGTCTGAGCCGCGCTCACCTCCCGCGAGTGCAGGGCTTCGGTCAGCTGTCGCGCGAGCGGGGTGCTTCCGCCCGGAGAGGCGGGGACGAGCACGAGCGCCACGACGGTGGCGCACACGACGGCGCGAAGCACGCGGGGCACGCGCGCATTGTTCACTACGCGCTAGACGATCCCGCTCCGCACGGCGTACACCGCCGCTTGGATGCGGTTGTCGATCTGGAGCTTCATGAGGATGTTCGAGATGTGGTTCTTGACCGTCTTCGGGCTGATGTGCAGCTCGGCGGCGATGACCCCGTTGTCCTTGCCGTTCGCGAGGAGCTTCAGCACCTCGATCTCGCGTTGGGAGAGCTCGGTGCGAATCAGCTCTTCGATCGCCGGCTGGGCGCTCGTGGCGCGTACGCGCTGCAGCACTTTGCTCGCGATGAGCGGGGAGATGAGCGCCTCGCCGCGCGCTGCCGCCTTGATCCCGGCGACGAGCTCGTGGATCGATGCGGTCTTGAGGAGGTAGCCACACGCGCCGGCCAGGATCGCGTTGATGACGTCGCTGTCCTCGTCCGAGATCGTGAGCATCACAACCCGGGTCAGCGGCGAAACCTCGGCGATGTGCCTTGTCGCCTCGACGCCGCCCATCGCGGGCATGTCGAGGTCCATGACGACGACGTCGGGCGTCAGCTCGCCGACGTGCGCGACGGCCTCGGACCCGGTCGCTGCCTCGCCGATCACGTCCAGCCCCTGCTCTTCGAGCAGGCTGCGGAGGCCCGTGCGAAAGAGGTCGTGGTCGTCGACGAGCAGCACGCGAAGCGTGTCGGTCTGCCTCGCCCCCTCAACGGTCTCGATCAGCTCCGGCACGCGAAACCCCCTTCGCGGCGCCCACTATAGATGGGACTAGTAGATCGTGATCGTGACGGTCCGCCGGCCCCACTTGGCGCACGCGTCGTACGTCGCGTACCAGAGGTCGATGATCGCGCCCTTGATCCCGCCGCCGACGTCGGCGGCGACGCCCTTCCCGTAGCCGGGGATGTAGAGCTTCGTTCCGAGCGGGATCACGCGCGGGTCGACGGCTACGATGCCCGGCCCGACCGGCAGTCCGCTCGCGGTCGTCCCCTTGAGGATGTAACACGTCGCGCTCACGACCATCTTGCGGCCACCCCGCGGCGGTGGCGCCTGCGTGTGTCCGCCGCTGCCGCCGGTGATCTTCTGCGACTTCGTCTGGGCGGCGCTCGCGCTCGAGAGGAGGCTGCTCGTCTCCGATCGTCCGGCGCGCGCGCGAAGCGAGCCGATGTACGAGGTGCGGCCGGCGACCGTGGCCGCGAGGCTGTGTTGGGCGGCTCGCGCCGACGCGAGCGATCGGGCCAGCCGGCGTGCGTCGGAGGCGAACGTCCGCCGGTCGTGGAGGAGCCGCAGCCGGGCGGCCCGCGTCGCGGCCAGAACCTGGCGGCTCTCGTCCGCGATCCGGGTCAGGTCGTCGAGGTTGCTCAATCCCTTCGACAGGGACGCCGCCCCGAAGACGACGGCGAGTGGGTCGACGTCGCCCTGCTCGTACAGCGTGCGGAGCTGGATTCCGAGCTGGTGCTGGGAGACCGCGAGCGTAGAGCGTGCCGCACCGAGCTCGAGCCGCAACGATCTTCGTTCCCGCCGCAGGGTCGCGGCCTCGCCGGCGAGGTACGCGACGCGGGCGTTTGCCGCGTGGAGCTGGCTGTCGAGGGAGTAGAGCTCGAGCAGCGCCGCGTGCTCGCGGCTGGTGAGGTTTGAGCCGGAACTCGTCCGCTGCGCGCTCTGCGAGGCGAGCGCGGACGACGCTACGAGGAGCGCGACGCCGAGTGCGAGGCCTCCGAGCTGGGCCGTCCGTGGTCTGATCCGCCCTGGCACGACGGCCTGGACCGTAACCGAAGGTGGACTTTGTGCGGGTCGCGATTCGCGGGGCCAAAGACGCCTTTATGCCAAATTGCAGCAATTTCCGGGACGGGTGTCGGTTGCGGTCGTCCGCGATCGCTGTTACCGTCGGAGCTTGTGACGGTCTACGGGACGTCATGCGCGCGCTGAAGCGGCAGGTAGCGGCATCGGCGCTGCTAGCGGGTCTTTTCTGCGTCGCTGTCGCGGCGGCGAACGCGGCACCCCCGATTTCGTCCAAGCAGGCCGAAGCGCAGCGGGTTCTCGGCCAGCTGCAGCAGCTCGACGCGAGCGCACAGCTCGCGAACGGCCGCTTCGAGCTTGCGAGCCGGAAGCTCCAGCGCGTCGAGGAGCAGCTCTCCGTCAACAAGCAGGCACTCGGCGTTGCACACGTCAATCTCGTCAGCGCCCAGCACGCCCTCGCGCAACGGCTCGTCGAGATCTACACGTCGCAGGACGAGCAGTCGTCGCTCGCCGTCATCCTCGGCGCGAAGAGCCTCGACGACCTCATCTCCCGGATCGAGACCATGAACACGGTCACGAAGCAGAACACCGCGCTGATCCGGCAGGTCACGAATTATCAACGCGCGATCGTCCGGCACCGGAAGATCCTTCGCCACGCCCGGTCAGCCGTGCATCGTCTGGTCGCGGTGCGCGCCGCCGCGAAGCACAGCATCGACGCGAAGCTCGCCGCCGAGCAGCGGCTCTACAACTCCGTGCGGTCGGAGATCGCGCAGCTCGAGGCAGAGCAGCGCGCGCGCCAGTCCGTCGAGGCGCGGCGGGCGGAGGCGGCCGCCCTGGCGCAGGCCGCCCAGTCGTCGCTCGAGAATGGCGTCACCGTCGGGAATCTTCCGCCCGAGCGCTACAGCGGGGCCGTCTCCATCGCGATGCGGTATCTCGGCGTCCCGTACGTCTGGGCCGGAGCGAGCCCGAGCGGCTTCGACTGCTCCGGCCTCGTGATGTACGTGTACGCGCAGCTGGGCGTCTCGCTGCCGCACAACGCGGCCGCTCAGTGGGACTACCCGAACTCCGTCTACGTGCCGCGCGCCGATCTCGAGCCGGGCGACCTCGTCTTCTTCTATGACCTGGGCCACGTCGGCATCTACATCGGCAACGGCGAGTACATCGACGCGCCGTACACCGGAGTGGACGTCAGGATCGAGAGCCTCGACGGCTCCTTGGGCGCGTACTACGGCGCGAAGCGCATCCTCGGCCCGTAGCGCTCAGTCGGCGTAGAGCCGCTCGATCTCGGCGGCGAAGTGCTCGTGGATGACCCGGCGCCGGAGCTTCAGCGTCGGCGTCACCTCGCCTTCCTCCTGTGAGAACTCCCGCGGCACGATCGTGAACTTCTTGATCTGCTCGACGCGCACGCGGTCGCGGTTGACCTCGTCGACGACCTCCTGGACGAGCTCCGTCTCCTCGCGCCCGCTCCCGACGACCTCCGCGTCGTCGAGCGTGACGAGCGCCGTCACGTACGGCCGGCGGTCGCCGACGACGATCGCCTGCGACACGAAGCGCGACGACTTGAGCGCGTTCTCGATGTTCTGCGGGGCGATGTTCTTGCCGCCCGCGGTGATGATCAGATCCTTCTTGCGGTCGGTGATCTTGAGGAAGCCGTCCTCGTCGATCTCGCCGACGTCGCCGCTGCGGAACCAGCCGTCGTCGCTCAGCACCGCCGCGGTCGCCTCCGGTTCCTTGTAGTACCCGGCGAAGATCGCGTCGCTGCGGATGAGGATCTCGCCGTCCTCGTCGAGCCGGATCTCGCAGCCGTCGACCGGCCGGCCGACGGTGCCGATCCGGAAGTCGCCGGGATCGTTCGCGGTCGCCGAGCTCGCCGTCTCGGTGAGCCCATAGCCCTCGATCACCGGCACGCCGAGCGCGTGGAAGAACTCCATCACGTCGACCGAGAGCGGCGCGGCGCCGGAGATGCCGAGCCGGAGCTTCCCGCCGAGTCTCTCGCGTACCTTCGCGAAGACGAGCTTGCCCGCGATCCGGTGTTGCAGCGCGAGCCACGGCCACCGCTTCCGGCCGGCGCGCCGCGCCCGGCTCGCCTTCACGCCGACGGCGATCGCCCAGAGCCCGATCCGCCGCTTCAATCCGCCGGCGCGCTCGATCTCCCCGAGCGCGTTTGCGTGGATCTTCTCGTAGACGCGCGGGACGGCCGGGAGAATCGCCGGCTTCACGGTGGCTAGCGCCTCCTGAACGCGCGCGACGTCGGCAACGGCGGCGATCGTCGCGCCGTGATGGCTCGCCGCCTGGTGCGCGAGCCGCGCATAGCTGTGGGCCATCGGCAGGAAGAGCAGGACGACGTCGCCGGGCCGCTCGAGCGTCTCGCGGACTTTCGTCGCCGCCGTGACGAGATTGCGGTGCGTGAGCATGCAGCCCTTCGGCGGTCCGGTCGTCCCGGACGTGTAGATCAGCGTCGCGAGGTCGTTCTCCTTCACCGGCTCCGGCTGCAGGTGCTTCGCGGCGCGGCCCTCAGCCTCGATGTCACCGAGGCGATCGAACGGGACGATCTCCCGCAGAGCCGGCAGCGCGCCGCGGACGGAGATGAGCTTGCGTGCTTGCTCGTCGTCCTCGGCGAAGGCGAGCACCGCTTCGGAGTGCTCGAGCACGTAGGCGCACTCCTTCGCCGAGCTGGTCGGATAGAGCCCGACCACGACGGCGCCGATCGACATGATCGCCCAGTCGAGGAGGATCCAGTCGATCGACGTCCGCGACAGCACTGCGACGCAGTCGCCGTGCCGCACGCCGTGCACGAGCAGCCCGCGCGCGAGCGCGTCGATCCGCTCCGACGCCTCGTCCCACGGCACGGGGCTCCAGCCCTCCGGCCCCTCCTCGAGGTACGCGGGCGCTGGCGGCGCGTCGCGGACGGCGTCGCGCCAGAGCTCGGGCGCGGTGCGCCGCTCCATCTGTCCATCGTAAACCGGAGGAGAACACTTCTCCGACTAGAATTCGCCCTCCCCATGCGCACGATCTGGAACGGATCCATCAGCTTCGGCCTCGTGAACATCCCTGTCGGGCTCGCGCTTGCGACCCAGCGGCAGGATGTGTCCTTTCGCACCCTGCACCGGGAGTGCGGCACACCGATCAAGCAGAAGCGCTGGTGCCCGGTCCACGAGCGCGACGTCGAGCCGGACGAGCTGGTGAAGGGCTGGGAGTTCGCGAAGGGCCAGTACGTGCTCGTCGAGGAGTCCGATCTCGAGGCCGTTGCGCTGACGCGCTCGCAGTCGATCGCGATCCTCCGCTTCGTCCATCTGGAGGACGTCGATCCCGTCTACTTCGACCGCACGTACTACCTCTCGCCGACCGAGGCCGACGCGCAGCGGAAGCCTTACGTCCTGCTTCTGCGGGCGATGGAGGAGGCGGGGATGGCGGCGGTCGGCAAGTTCGTGCTCTGGGGCAAGGAGAACCTCTGCCTCATCCGCGCGAGGAACGGCGCGCTGCTGCTCGAGACGCTCTTTTTTGCCGAGGACGTTCGCTCGAAGCAGGAGATCGAGGAGGTCGTTGGCGCGACCGAGGTGCAGGAGGCCGAGCTCCAGCTCGCGGGCCAGGTGATCGCGAGTCTCTCCGGCGAGTGGACGCCGACCGACTTCGCCAACGACTACCGCGAGGATCTCAAGCAGATGCTCGAGGCGAAGCTCGCGGGCCAGGAGATCGTGGCGCCGGAGCCCGTCGCCGAGGCGCCGGTGATCGACCTGATGGAGGCGCTCCGCCAGAGCGTCATCGACGCGCAGGGCCGTCGCGCCGCGAAGGACTCCTCGAACGGGAAAGCCGGCGCAAAGGCCGGCTCCCGGTCACGCAAGACGCCCGCGCGTTAGAGCGCGTAGCGCCAAAGTCCTTCTCCTACGCCGCGTTCGCCTGTCCGGCCGTGGCCTGCAGCTGGGCCTGGAACAGGAACTTGTCGATCTTGCCGTGGTAGATGGGCACGCCCTCTTCGACGCAGACTCGGATCACTTCTTGCCGGTCGAGTCCGAGCTCCTTCGACAGTTCTTCGGGCGTGAGGTGATTCGGCATTGAGTGGAACTCCTCCCTGGAACGAAGAAACCCGCGGCGCACACTGCGCTGCGGGTTAGCTCGCACCCTCGCTTGTCGACGTGACAGGCATTACGCGGCCTGCTCCTCCGAGACATCCATTGAGCGAAGAATATGCCCAGATGGTGACGGAGGGCAACCGCCTACCGGGGTTCGAGGACCGCGAGATCGTCGTGGACGGCGCGCGGCTGCGCTACGCCATCGGCGGGGTGGCCGGCGGAGACGGTCGAGCACTCGTGCTCGTGCACGGCCTCGGCGGCACGATCGAGAACTGGCGCGCACTCGCGCCCGCGCTCGCCCGAAGTCACCGCGTCCTCGTCCCCGACCTGCCGGGCCACGGTCGCTCCGAGGCGCTCCCGGAAGCGGCGCATCTCGACGTGTTCGCAGACGCCGTCTTCGCGATGGCCGACGCGGAGGGAATTGCGAACGCGACCTGGATCGGCCACTCGCTCGGCGGCGCGGTCTCGTTGCGCGCCGCTGCGCGCCGGCCGGACGCCGTGCGCGGAGTCATCCTCGCAGCCGCGGCCGGCATCGGCTCGTCGACGCGGCTCGGGCGCCTGACCGTGACGCTGATGGGGCTGCTCGAGCCGGGGAAGGCGATCGCGCCCTTTCGGCGCGCCTGGGCGAACTCGCGGCTCGGTCGCCGCCTCGCGTTCGGCTGGTGGGGAGTGGGCGACGCGGACGCGCTCGAGCCGGAGCTCGCGGAGGCGTTCCTGGTCGGTCCCGCCCATCACACGAAGACGCGTCAGGCCGGCCGCGCGCTGCTCGGCACCGACTCCATCGGCGAGCCCGATCGCATCGGCTGTCCGTGCCTCGTCCTGTGGGGAGCGAGCGACAAGTGGGTCAAGCTCGACGATGGGATGGAGTACGCGCGCCGCCTCGGCGCGCCGCTCCGGACGATCGCCGGCTGCGGCCACCTTCTGATCGGCGAGCGCTCGGATGTCCTCCTCCGCGTGATCGAGGACTTCGCGGCGTCTCTCTAGCCGGCGACCGGCACCTCGAACGGAATCACCTCACCGCCGGCGTCGTCCTCCGTGCGCGTCCCGCCGCCGAGAAACTCGATTCGGCGCGCCACGATCTCGATCGCCGTGCGGCGCTTGCCCTCCTCCTCCCACGAGCGCGACTTCAGCCGTCCGTCGACGGCCACGCGCCTGCCTTTGGCGAGGTACTCGGCGCACAGTTCCGCCTGGCGATCCCACGCGCAGATGTTCACGAAGTCCGCGCCGCCGTCACGGCTCGCGCGGTCGACTGCGAGCAGGAAGCTTGCGACTTTCTTGTCCGGCCCGACCTCGCGCACCTCGACGTCGGTCGCGAGATTTCCGATCAGCGTGACGATGTTCATACCGCGACGGTAAGCCGCAAGCCCGTCACGGGAGAGTGGAGGCTTCGTGCCGCTAGAGTGGCGCCGCGATGGGCCTTTTCAGCGGACTTACGGGCTTCGGCGGCCGCGATATGGCGGTGGACCTCGGCACGGCGAACACGCTCGTCTACGTGCGCGGGCGCGGCATCGTCCTTTCTGAGCCGTCGGTCGTCGCGATCGACCAGCGCACGGGAGAGGTGCACGCCGTCGGTGTCGAGGCCAAGCGGATGCTCGGCCGCACGCCGGGCACGATCCAGGCGATCCGGCCGCTCAAGGACGGCGTCATCGCCGACTTCGATGTCACGGAGCAGATGCTCCGCCACTTCATCCAGAAGGTGCACCAGAACCGCTTCGCGCATCCGCGCGTCGTCGTCTGCGTTCCCTCCGGCGTCACCGGCGTCGAGAAGCGCGCGGTCGAGGAGGCGACGCTGTCGGCAGGCGCGCGCCAGGCGTACCTGATCGAGGAACCGATGGCCGCCGCGATCGGCGCCGGGCTTCCTGTCGCCGAGCCGACCGGGAACATGATCGTCGACATCGGCGGCGGCACGACCGAGGTCGCGGTCATCTCCCTCGGCGGCATCGTCGTCTCGCAGTCGCTGCGCGTCGGCGGCGACGAGATGGACGAGGCGATCATCAATCACATCAAGCGCGAGTTCAAGCTCCTCATCGGCCAGCAGACGGCAGAGGAGCTCAAGCTCGAGATCGGCTCCGCCTGGGACATGAAAGAGGAGCTGCAGGCCGAGGTGCGCGGCCGCGACATGCTCACCGGCCTGCCCAAGACCGTGATCCTCACGAGCGAGGAGGTCCGCCGCGCGCTCGATGAGCCGCTCACCCAGATCATCGAGGCGATCAAGTCGACCCTCGACAAGACGCCGCCTGAGCTCGCTGCGGACATCATGGATCGCGGCATCGTCCTCGCGGGGGGCGGCGCGCTTCTCACGGGGATGGACGAGCGGCTGCGCCACGAGACGCAGATGCCGGTCCACCTCGCCGAGAGCCCGCTGACGTGCGTCGCAGTCGGTTCCGGCCGGAGCCTCGAGGAGTTCGAGGCCATCCACCGCTCGAACCGCGCCCGCCGCCGCAACGGCCGCCGGCACTAGTAGCTCGCGAGTCCTGCGGACTCGCTCGCTCCTGGAGGAACTGCGCGCGGACCGGAAAGCGCGGTCTCCGGTCCGCACTCCGTGCTGAGTGCTCGTTGCCCGCCGCGGCGGGCGCCCTTGGCGCGCGCCGCGGGCGCCGGAACGTGGGCGAGCCGCGAGCCTGCTCGTCGGCGACGACACCCCGGTCGGAACCCACGAGCCAGTCCAAAACGAAGCCCTACAGCACGGAGCGGGCCGGAACCGCGCTTCCGGCCCGCGGAGTTCCGTCACTCCAGCGAGCGGGTGCGCAGCACCCGCTCGCTAGGCTTGGGCGGTGGCTCCCCGCAGTCGTAGCGCGCGCTCGGCGGCGCTCGCCTCTTCCGTCCAGCGCTCGAAGCCGACCCCGTACCCCTCGAAGGTCCGCAGCGCGCTCGTTCGCCGCGCGGTTCTCCTCGTGCTCGTCGTGCTTGCGCTTGCGCTGCTGACGATCTCATTCCGCTCGCCGACCGCAGGCGCGCTCCACGACTTGCAGGGAGTCGGCTCGTCGGTGCTGCGCCCGTTCCAGATCGCCGCGACTCGCGTCGCGCAGCCGTTCCGGGACGGGTACGACTATTTCGACGGCCTCGCGAAGGCGAAGTCCGAGAACGCGAAGCTCAAGAAGGAGCTCGCCTCCCTCCGCAGCACGGAGATCCTCAACGCGGAGGAGGCGCGGCAGTTCGAGCAGCTCAAGAAGGTCGTCCGCTACCAAGAGGGCGCAACGTTCCCGAAGGGCTACCGGGCGGTGGATGCACGTGTCACCTCGGTCTCGGCGAGCGCGTTCGCGCACACGCTGACCATCGCCGCCGGCTCGTCGTCGGGACTGAAGATCAACTCCCCCGTGGTGAGCGGAGACGGTCTCGTCGGCAGGGTCTCGAACGTCTACTCGGACACCGCCGTCGTGACGCTGCTCAGCGATACGTCGAGCGTTGTCGCGGCGCTCGACCTTCGCACCGGCGTTCGCGGCATCGTCCGCACCGGCTCGGGCGGCGCGCTGATCCTCGACGAGGTCGCGAAGCAGCTCGTCGTGAAGGCCGGCGACGTGATCGTGACGCTTGGAACGCGCGATCCGCGCTACCCCGACCTCGATCCGTACGGGATCCCGATCGGGCGCGTCACGTATGCCACCGCGACCGACACGGCATCGTTCCTCCAGGTGCAGCTGCAGCCGTACGCCAACCTCAGCTCGCTCAACTCGGTGGCAGTCCTCGTAACGAGCAAGAAGCACAAATGAGCTCACTCGACGGCGTCAAGGTCGCCGTCCTGCTCTTCGTGGCGGCGATCGCGCAGGTCTCGATCTTCTCCCAGGCCCAGATCTACGGCGCGGTGCCGGATCTCCTGCTCGTCACGCTCGTCGCGGTCGCGCTTCTGCGCGGCAGCGTCGCCGGCGCCGTCGGCGGCTTCTTTGCGGGACTGATCGTCGACACGGCCTCCCTCGGGACGCTCGGCCTCACCTCGCTCGTCCTCACGCTTGCCGGTTTCTGGATCGGGCGGTACGGCGAGACGACCGGGCGCGATCGCGCGCATGCGCCATACCTCTCGATCGCCGTCGTCACCGTCCTCTACGAGCTCGGGCTCCTCGTCGTCCACTTCGTGCTCGGGGAGAGCGCGCCCGCGGGCGCCGTGCTGAAGAGCCTCTTCCCGGCGATCATCCTCAACCTCATCGTCACCGGCCCGGTCTACGCGCTCGTGCGGAGGGTGCTGCGGCCGCTCGAGCGCGCCGAGCTCAGCGCGGAGGTGCAGCTGCTTGGCTAGCACGACTGCCGGACGGCCGAGGAGGAGGGCCGAGGAGGCCGAGCGCGAGCGCGTTGTCGAGCCGTACCGCTTGACCCCGAAGCTCGCGCGCCGGATTGCGATCCTCGGCGCGCTTCTCCTGATCGGGTTCGCCGCGCTCCTCCTGCGGCTCTGGACGCTGCAGGTGCTCGCGGGATCGCAGTACGCGGCGCGCGCGCAGGCCAACCAGCTCCGCGTTGTGAACGTGCCGGCGCCGCGCGGCACGATCGTCGACCGCAACGGTGACGTCCTCGTTTCGAACCAGGCGGTGACGTCCGTCGATCTCTATCCCTCGGGACTCCCGAGAGTAGGAGCCGAGCGGAACCGCGAGCTCGTCACGCTCGCGCACGTCGCGCACGTGCGCCTGCACGAGATCACGAAAGCGATCGTCGCGCGGCGAAAGGCGAACGATACGCTCGACCCGGTCGTCGTCCGCGCGCAGGCCCCGCCGCCGCTCGTGACGTACCTCCAGGAGCGCTCGAGCGAGTTCCCCGGAGTCGCCATCACGCAGAGCTACATCCGTGTCTATCCGCACGGCGACCTCGGCGCGCAGATGCTCGGAGTCGTCGGGCAGATCTCCGCGTCGCAGCTCCAGAAGCTCGCGAAGCAGGGCTTCAAAGCGGGCGACGAGATCGGGCAGTCGGGGATCGAGCAGGCGTTCAACACGTACCTGCAGGGAGTCGACGGCTCGGCGCGCGTTCGTGTCGACTCGTTCGGGCGGCCGCGCAGCGCGCGCACCCTCGTCACGCCTGCGCAACCCGGCGAGACCGTCCACCTGACGCTCGACACCGGTCTCCAGCTGGCCGCCCAGAACGCGCTCGCGTACGGGATCCAGCTCGCCCACAACAACCACCAGTGGGCGGCCGACGGCGGCGCGATCGTCGCAATGGATCCGAACACGGGCGCGATCCTCGCGGCCGCTTCCGCGCCGACGTACAACCCGTCCGTCTACTCCGGCCGCGTGAGCGAGCACGCGCTGAACGCCGCAGGCCTCACGCCGAGCACGGCGCTGCAGAAGAACTATCCCGCTCTTGACCGTGCGCTCGACGCGGAGTATCCGCCGGGCTCCAGCTTCAAGCCGCTCACGGCGATCGCCGCGATGCAGGCGGGGATCGTCAACCCGTTTGCGCTCGAACCGTGCACCGGAACGTATGTCGCGCCCGAGGACCGCTCCCACCACGTCTGGCACAACTGGGATCCGAACGTCCATCAGGGAATGACGCTCCCGACGGCGCTCGCCTACTCGTGCGACACGTACTTCTACCGCCTCGGGAACAACTTCTATCTCCTTCCGCCCGACCGCGGACAGCCCGAGCAGCGCTGGGCGCGCGCCTTCGGCTTCGGCAGCCCGAGCGGGATCGAGTTCGGGCCTGAGGCGAGTGGCCTCGTCCCGACGATCGGCTGGAAGCATCGGACGTACACGCGCAAGACCGACCACTGCTGCTGGCGGGTCGACCGCCTCTGGAAGCCCGGCGACTCGATCCAGCTGGCCATCGGACAGGGGGACCTGCTCGTGACGCCCGTCCAGATGGCGCGGTTCTACTCGGCGCTCGCGAACGGCGGCAAGCTCGTCCCGCCGCACATCCTCAAGGACGTCGAGAACCCGAACAAGACGCTCGTCCCGACGCCCGCTCCGCCGGCGCCGCGCCCGATCAAGGGACTCAATCCGACCTACCTCAGGGTCGTGCAGGAGGGGCTCTACGAGGGCACGCACATGTCGTTCGGCACGTCGTACGGCGTGTTCGGGAACTTCCCGATTCCGATTGCGGGGAAGACCGGCACGGCGCAAAAGGTCGTCTCCCTGCCGGGCGTCACCCACGAGGAAAGCCAGTCGTGGTGGTGCGGTTATGGTCCGTTCAACGCTCCGACGCTCGTCGTGTGCGCTGTGATCGAGAACGGCGGCGAGGGCGGGGCGGCTGCGGCCCCGGCCGCAGAGAAGGTGTTCGCGAAGTTCTTCCACGTACCGGCGACGCAACTCGGATACATCCACTCCGACTGATGGCAGATTGATGCTCGAATACGCCGGATCACAGCGGGGAGGACTGCGCGAACGCGAGGCGCCGCACCTGCTTGCCATCGTGCGCTCGCTCGACTGGGTTCTCCTCTTCGCCGTCGCCGCGCTCGTCGCCGTCGGGCTCTGGGGGATTGCGGGCGTGACGAGCCACGACATCCCGGGCAACCCGAACTACTACCTCAACCGGCAGATCCTCTACGCGGTCGGCGGCGGCGTCGTGCTCGTCGCCGCCGCCCTGATCGATCCGGATCTCTATCGGCGCTACTGGCGGCTGATCTTCGGCGGCACCGCGGGCCTGATCGCAGTCGTCTTCCTCATCGGCCAGGCCGCGAACGGTTCGAAGCGCTGGATCAACCTCGGCTTCTTCACCTTCCAGCCGTCGGAGTTCGGGAAGCTCCTCGTCGTCGTCGCGCTCGCCGGGCTGATCTCGGAGCGCCAGCGGCTGGTCGGGGAGTGGAACACGACCCTGAAGGTCGTGCTCTACGGCGCGCTGCCGACCCTGCTTGTGTTCGTCCAGCCGGACCTCGGGACGGCGCTCGTCTACCTGGCCGCGCTCGCCGCGATGCTCTTCGTCGCCGGCGCGCCGTGGCGGCACCTCACGATCCTCGCGACGGTCACCGTGCTCGTCGTCACGACCGTGCTCTGGATCGGGCCGGCGATGGGCGTGACGTTCCTCAAGGGCTACCAGCAGGAGCGCCTGACGTGCTTCACCAATCCCTCGACGTGTGGGGCGGCCGGCTACAACGTGCGCCAGTCGATCACCGCGGTCGGCGCTGGCCAGATCCGCGGCGTCGGCCCGAACGGCTCGACGCAGGTCAACTTCGGCTTCCTCCCCGCGAGCAACACCGACTTCGCGTTCTCGAGCTACGCAGAGCAGCGCGGCTTCATCGGCGCGGTGATCCTGCTCGGGCTCTATCTCCTCGTGCTCTGGCGCGGCCTCCGGGTGATCACGGTGGCGCGTGACCTCTTCTCGGCGGTCGTCGCGGGCGGGATCGTCATCGCCCTGCTCTTCCAGATCTTCGTCAACGTCGGGATGACGATGGGAATCGCGCCGATCACCGGCATTCCCTTGCCGTTCGTCAGCGTCGGCGGCTCGGCGATGATCGCCAACCTCGCGGCGATGGGCGTCCTGCTCGCGATCCACGCGCGCGGCCGCACTTCGCGGCGCCGTAGATAGCTCGCAAGTCCTGCGGACTTGCTCGCTGCGAAGCGGAACTGCGCGCGGACGAGAGCGCGGTCTCGGCCGCGCTCCGTGCTGTCTTGGTTTTCGATGCTCTGGACGGGATGGTTGTGTGGTGCGCTCGCGGGCAGCGGAGGCTGCCGCGAGCGCGGTTCGGCCTCCGGCTAAGCCGCCGCTACGCGGCTGTCTTAGCCTCCGGCTCCTGGTCTGAGTGTGGTTCGACCGTTGGAACCCTCGATACGCGACGGCGGCGGCGTAAGGCGCAGACTTACGACGCCGCGAACCAGCGAGCGGGCACGCCGCAGGCCCGCGCGCTCGCGACTGACGAGCGGTCCGAACCCTCGCGTCAGTCCCCAATGAGTCCTACAGCACGGAGCCGACCGGAGACCGCGCTCTCCGGTCGGCGCAGTTCCCTAAAGAGCGAAGCGCAGCTTCGCTCGCTAAGCGGCAGCCGGGCGCAGGCGTGCCCGTCGCGCCCTGATCGCGCGCAGGCGCTGCGTCAGCCGGGCCCAGGCCCATGGCTCGATCTCGTGGTAGCGGTTTTCCCCCTGGGCCCGCGTCGCCTCGAGATACTCGAACCACGCGTCGGCCTCCTCGATCATCAGGAGCTCTTCCGCTTCACGTTTCGCCGCCACGTTCACCTCCGAGTCGTGAATGGCCAGGATCCTAGGTCCGGGACCGGACGGAGGGCCTACCGGACCCGCTGCTACCCTGACCCTCGAGGCGTTTCATGCTTTTCATTGACAACAACGAGCGCGCGCGCGATCTGGATTGGAACCGGGTCGCGGCTGCGCGCCACCCCGAAGGAGTTTCTCTTTGCCTTGGTTCCGTATCCGGAAGAAGTCTTCCGATGACCAGCGCGCGGACCACGCGCGCCAGCTCGAGTCCAGGCCCGAGCCCGCACTAACCACCCCCGCTGCCGCAGACGCGGCCGCACCCGAATCCAGCGATCCGACCAAGCCGAAGCGCCGGCGTGGCAGCCGTGGCGGCCGCGGTCGCAAGAAGCCCGGCGCCGCAGGGGCATCTTCCGTCGCCACGGCAGTCGCTCCCGAGCGGAAGGAAGGTGGCAAGCAGCTGTCGCAGCGGCAGGAGCGCCGTCGCGACCCGTCGCAGCGCCGCCGCCGCGAGCCGCAGCGCCGCGCGCCGCTCCCGGCCGCGAAGCGCGAGCTGATCGTCTCCGTCGACGTCGGCGAGAAGCGCGTCGCGGTCCTCGAGGACGCCCGCGTCGCCGAGGTCTATCTCGAGCGGCCCGAACGCCGCTCGATCGCCGGCAACATCTACCTCGGCCAGGTCGACAACGTCCTGCCGGGGATGGAGGCCGCGTTCGTCGAGATCGGCCTCGAGAAGAACGGGTTCCTCTACGTCGACGAAATCGTCGGCCCGGAGATCGAGAAGGGCCACGGCCGCAAGATCCAGGATCTGATCTCCCGCGGCCAGACGATCCTCGTCCAGGCGGTCAAGGATCCGATGAAGACGAAAGGCGCGCGGCTGACGACGCAGATCTCGCTGCCCGGCCGCTTCGTCGTCCTCGTCCCCCAGGGCGAGGGTCTCGGCGTCTCGCGGCGGCTCGACGACGACGAGCGCTCGCGCCTCAAGGACATCCTCAAGCGGCTCGATGTCAAGGAGGGCGGCGTCATCGTTCGCACGGCTGCCGAGGGCGCGTCGGAGGAGGACATCGAGCGCGACCTCGTCTTCCTGCAGCGGCTCTGGAAGTCGATCCAGGCGCAGGCGAAGGCCGCGCACGCGCCCGAGCTCATCTACCAGGAGGCCGAGCTGCCGCTCCGGGTGGTCCGCGATCTCTTCACGGGCGACTTCGAGAAGGCGTACGTCGACGACGACCGCACGCACAAGCGCATCGTCGGCTACCTCAAGAAGACGTCGCCGCACATGGTCGAGCGCGTCATCCGCTACCGGGAGAAGACGCCGCTCATGGAGTCGTTCGGCGTCGACCAGGAGATCCGTTCGACGATCGGTCGGCGCGTCGATCTCCCCTCCGGCGGCTACCTCATCTTCGACTACGCCGAGGCGTTCACTGTCATCGACGTCAACACGGGCCGCTTCGTCGGCGGGCGTGGCAAGAACTCCGGCGGCCGGCTCGAGGACACGATCACGAAGAACAACCTCGAGGCGGTGAAGGAGGTCGTCCGCCAGTTGCGGCTCCGCGATATCGGCGGGATCATCGTCATCGACTTCATCGACATGGCGAATCCCAAGAACCGCGCCACCGTCGAGGAGGCGCTGCGGACGGAGCTCGAGCGCGACCGGACGAAGACATACGTCGTCGAGATCTCCCCGCTCGGGCTGGTCGAGATGACGCGCCAGAACGTCACCGACGGACCGCGCGAGATCATGACGCGCAAGTGCCCGACCTGCGGCGGCGACGGGATCGTCTACTCCGAGGCCTCCGCCGCGATCGACGTGGAGCGGCGCCTGAGGGCGCTCGCCGCGGCCTCGCGTTCGCAGGCGTTCCGCGTCGAGCTTGCAGATTCGATCGCAAGCGCGCTTGTCGGTCCCGGCGCGCGAAGGCTGGTCGAGCTCGAGGCGGTCACGAAGAAGCGCTTCTTCCTCGTGGGGAAGACCGAGATGCATCTCGACCACTTCGTCGTCCTCTCCGAGGGCAAGCTCGCTCGATCTCGCTCCGGCGGCGCCGGTGGAGGAAGGCACCGAGCTGATGCTGGAGCTCGGCGAGGTCGACCGCTACGACGGGTCGGCTGCGGTGGGCAAGTCCGACGGCCTCGAGATCGTGGTCGCGGAGGCAGCGAGCCTCGTCGGCAAGCGCCTCAAGGTGCGCGTGGAGCGGGTGCTCGACGGCCGCGCCTACGCGGTGCTGGGGAAGAAGACGAAGGCCGCGGCGGAGCCCCTCACCGCGGAGGCTGAGGCCGAGAAGCCGACCCGCAAGCCGCCGGCGCGCAAGGGCGCTGCAGGCGGCGTCGTGGAGGAGTCGAGCGAGGACGTCGTCGAGGAGATCGAGGCCGAGGCCGACGTCGCGGAGCCTGAGGTCGCCGAGCCAGAGGCGGTCGGGGCTGCGAGCACGGACGGCGACGAAGCGCCGGCACCGGCACCGGCCAGGAAGAAGACGCGTCGCGGCTCGCGCGGCGGCAAGAACAGGAAGAAGAAGCCCGCCGCTGCCGCTGCGACCGCCGAGGGCGAGGCCCCCGCCGAGGGCGGGACAGAGCAAACCCCGAAGACGGTCACGATCCATGTCCCGGGCGACGATCTCGGGCAGAAGCCCTCCGAGAAGGCCAAGGAGCCGGTCGCGGCCGAAGAGCCGGCAGCCGAGGCGGTCGAGACGGCCGAGACGGTCGAGACGGTCGACGGCGAAGCGGTTCCGGCACCGGTCAAGAAGAAGACGCGGCGCGGCTCGCGTGGCGGCAAGAACAGGAAGAAGAAGCCCGCGGCGGCCGCCGCGAACGCCGCTGAGCCGGCGCCCGTGCCGGCACTCGAAGCGGCGTCCGAGCCTGAGCTCGAGCCCGAACCGACGCCTTCCCCGGCGGAGGAAGCCCCGTCCACGAACGGCGACTGGGAGTACGTCCCCATGTCCGAGTGGGCGGACGAGATCGAGAGGAATCGTTAGCTACACTGCCGACTCGCGGGCGCCCAGCCCGCGTTTCCACGCCATGAGCGCTTACGCAATCATCAGTCTCGGCGGTAAGCAATACCGCGTCCACGAGGGCGAGTGGCTGCTCGTCGACCGCCTCAAAGTCGAGGAGGGGGAGACTCTCCAGCCTCGCGTCCTGTTCGTGGGCGGCAACGGCGCGCCCGATCTCGCGCCGTCCGCCACGGTTACCGCGCGCGTCGTCGGACATGAGCTCGGCGAGAAGATCCGGATCGGCAAGTACAAGAAGCGCACGGGCTACAAGCGGCACAACGGGTACCGCAGCCGTTTGACGCGGATCGAGATCGAGTCGATCGGCGCGAAGACTGCGCGTGCGAAGGCAGCCGCGGCAAAGCCGGCTGCGGAGAAGGCCGCAGCGCCGAAGAAGGCCGCTCCTGCCAAGCCGGCAGCCCCGAAGGCCGAGGCTGGGCTCCCGGAGGGCTACGCGTCGATGACGATCGCGCAGCTCGGCGAGGCAGCGAAGGGTTGGAGCAAGAAGCAGGTCGAGGCCGCGCTCGCGCACGAGCGTTCCGGCAAGGCCCGCAAGGGCGCGCTCGCCGCGCTTGAATCGGCACTCGAGGAGAAGAACTAGTGGCGCACAAGAAGGGACTCGGCTCGTCGCGGAACGGCCGCGACTCGAATCCGCAGATGCTCGGCGTGAAGATGTTCGCCGGCCAGGACGTGTCGGCGGGGATGATCCTCGTCCGCCAGCGTGGCACGCGCTTCCGCCCCGGCCCCGGCACCGGCCTCGGCAAGGACGACACGATCTTTGCGATGCGAGACGGCAAGGTCGCGTTCCGGACGAGCGGCGACCGCCGCTTCATCTCGGTCGTCGACTAGAGCTCGCCATGTTCCACGACCGGGCGCGACTCACAGTCGTCGCGGGCCGTGGGGGCGACGGCTCGATCCACTTCCGGCGGGAGAAGTACGTCCCGCGCGGCGGCCCTGACGGCGGTGACGGCGGGAACGGCGGCGACGTCGTGCTCGTCGCCGACCTGCGCCGCCGCGATCTCTCCGGCTTCCGGGCCAACCAGAAGGTTCGCGCCGGACGCGGTGGTGGCGGTGGTGGCAGCCTGTCGCACGGCGCGCGCGGCGACGACGCCGAGCTTTCCGTCCCGATCGGAACGCAGGTCTACAGCGGCGACGAGCTAGTCGCCGATCTCGCGCGTCCCGGCGCGCGCTTCGTCGTCGCGGCGGGAGGGACGGGCGGCCGCGGCAACAAGCACTTCGCCGGCCCGAGCCGCCAGACGCCGCGCTTCGCCGAGGTCGGTCTGCCGGGCGACGAGAAGGAGATCGAGCTGCGTCTCAAGCTCCTCGCCGACGCCGCGCTCGTCGGCCTTCCCAACGCGGGCAAGTCGTCCCTCCTCACGCGCATCTCGAACGCGCGGCCTAAGGTCGCCGAGTACCCGTTCACGACGCTCTCGCCCGTGCTCGGGACGGTGGAGTCGTCGGACGGGCGGCAGCTCGTCGTCGCAGACGTTCCCGGCTTGATCGAAGGAGCGAGCGAGGGCATCGGGCTCGGCCACGAGTTCCTCGCGCACCTCGAACGCGCGCGGCTGCTCATGCACGTGATCGACTCGTCGGAGGGCGACGCCGACGCGCGCTGGCACACGATCGACGTCGAGCTCGCCGCCTACGGCGCCGGCCTTGACGAGCGGCAGCAGATCGTCGTCCTCAACAAGATCGACCTCAGCCCTGATCCGCCGGCGTTCGCGATCGAGGACGAACGGATCCGCCGCGTCCTGCGCGTCTCGGCGGCGACCGGCGCGGGGCTCGACGAGCTGCGTCGCGTCTTGTTCGAGCTCGCGCCGCCGGAGGAGGAGCCCGCGCCGGACGAGACGCCCGCCGAGATGGTCGACTTCCTCGTCTACCGGCCCGGCGCGGAGCGGCGCCGGTTTCGGGTCTTCCGCACCGAGCGCGGCTTCCGCGTCCTGGGGAAGCCGCCGGCCGAAGAGGAGCTCGAGGCGATCCTCCGCGCCGCCGGCGCGCGCGCGGGCGACGAGGTGGAGATGGGGGAGGAGACGCTCGAGTGGGAGTGACCGTCCTCTACGGCGGCACGTTCGACCCACCGCACGTCGGTCACGTTGCCGTCGCCGACGGCGCGCGCGAGGAGTTCGGCGTCGAGCAGCTCGTGATCCTCGTCAACGAGGCGCCGGGACACCGCGAGACGTACGCGTCCTCAGAGGACAGGCTCGCGCTCGCCCGCGCCGCGTTCCCTCGCGACGACGTACGCCTCGACTCGCATCCGCGCACGGTCGAGCTGCTGCGGGAGGAGACGTTCGCCGATCCGGTCTTCGTCGTCGGTGCTGACCAGTTCGCCGGCTTTCCGGCGTGGGCAGAGCCGGACGAAGTCCTTGCCCGGACGCGTCTCGCCGTCGCGACGCGGCCCGGCTTCCCCCGCGAGGATCTCGACGCCGTGCTCGCGCAGCTTGCGCAGCCGGAGCGCGTTCTCTTCTTCGAGATCGAGCCCAATCCCGCCGCGTCGACGGACATTCGCGCGGTCGCCGTCGCGGGCGCGCCGCTTGCCGGTCTCGTCCCGCCGGCCGTCGCCGATCTGATTCGGGAGCGCGGGCTCTACGTCCGTAGACCGCGGCTAGACTGACGGCGCTTGACCTCTCTCGAACAAGCCCGGCGCATCGCCGCTCTCGCCCGCGAGAAGCTGGCCGAAGACGTCGTCATCCTCGACATGCGGCCAGAGTGCTCGTTCACCGACTACTTCGTCATCGCCACCGGCCGCAACCCGCGGCAGACGGCCGCGATCTGGGACGAGGTGCGCACGCAGTTGAAGCACGAGGTCAAGCTCCTGCCGGCGAACGTCGACGGCGTCCGCGAGGGAGCATGGATCGTCGCCGACTATCTCGACGTCGTCCTCCACGTTTTCACGCCCGAGTCGCGCGCGTACTACCGCCTCGAGGATCTGTGGAACGACGTGCCGGCGGTCGACGTCGACGCCGCAGCCGTCTGAGGACTACGCCGGCTTCAGTCCAGTGCGGCTGAGGAGAACCGCCGCGCCGACCTGCGTCGGCAGCCCGTGCGCGAGCTTCCCGCCGAGGTGGACGTCGAGGTTCGCCGGGTCGCCGAACGTCATCCAAACCGGGCCGGCGGTCAGGTCGACCGGCAGCGACTGTCCCTGCTGAAGCGTGTTCTCGTAGACGACCGTCCCGTGTGCGCTGCCCTCGCGGATCTCGAGCCAGCACGGACCGCGCGACGCGACCAGGATCGCGCGCTTCGGTAGCGCCGCCGGCGGCGTCGGGTGCTTCTTGCCGGTCGTCGTTGTCGTCCCGCCGCTCGTCGTCGTCGTCGTCGGTGGCGGCTGCGACGTGTTCGAGGAACCGCCGAGCTGCCATGCCGCGACCGCGGCCACCACCGCGACGATCGCTGCGATCACGACGAGCGGGCGCAACCACCCGACGCTGCGTCCCGCGCGCTCCATCTTCGGGATCGCCTGCGGGGCGAGCGGCTGCTCCTCCTCAACCGCGAAGCGGCTGTTGTACTCGTCGATGTAGAGGTTCGGGTCGAGGCCGAGAAAGTCGGCGTACGAGCGGAGGAAGCCTTTGACGTACGCGTCGCCGGGCAACAGCTCCCAGCGCTCCTCTTCGAGCGCCTGGAGGTAGCGGTCGCGGATGCGGATCGCCTTCTGGACGTCCGCGGGCTCCAGACCGCGCTTGATGCGCGCCTCGCGGAGACTAGGCCCGATGTCGAACACGTCACCATGATTGTGGCGGACCGCGGGTAGACCTGCCATTGCGGGTCGGGCAACAGTCTGGATAACGGCGTGGGGGCGGTACACTGGCCGCCCTGGGGCCGTAGCTCAGCTGGGAGAGCGTCTGGCTGGCAGCCAGAAGGTCAGGGGTTCGAGCCCCCTCGGCTCCATAGACTCGCTGCTGTGAGCGAATCGAGCGTCGAGCTTCTCCTCCGCGGGTACCGCGCTTTCGTCGCCGGCGATCTCGTCGCCCTCGGCGGGATGCTCGATCCGGACGTCGAGTGGGTCGCCGCCGGGGAGGACGCGGTGCTCGTCAGCCGCGACCGCGTCCTCGAGGTGCTCGCCGAGCGCGTCGCCGAGGAGTACCACGTCGTCGTCGATCGCGCGATCGGCTTGTCCGACCGCGTCGTCGTGAGCATGCGCTTCTCCCGCGTTGAGGTCGACTCCATGGACGAACGGCCGCTGCAGAGCCGCCGCTCGTATCTCCTCGGCCGCTGGGCGGGACTCGTCCACGCGCGCGAAGGCAAGGTCGCGCGCGTCGAGGAGTACCCGCATCTCGAGGCGGCGCTGGAAGCTGCGGGGATCGAGGACGACGACCACTGAGCGCACTCGGTACAATCCGAATACCTACTACACTCGGAGTGTGAAGAAGCCTTGACCGATCTGCTGCTCGTCCCGCTCGAGGACATCGTCGTATTCCCCGGCATGAACGTCACCCTCACCGTGGACGTCGGCGAGGAAGACCGCGTCGTGCTCGTGCCACGGCATGAGAACGAATACGCGGCCGTTGGCACTCGTCGCCGACGTCACCGACCACGTCCGGATGCCCGGCGGCGGTCAGGCCGTTTCCCTCGAAGGGCTCCATCGCGCCGTCATCGGCGCGGCGCACACCGACGCGCTCGGCCGGCTGCGCGCCGAGGTCGAAGAGAAGCCTGACGAGAATCCGCCGCCCGTCCAGACGCGCGAGCTCGAGCGCGAGTACCGCGCCGTCGTCGAGGAGATCCTCGACCTGCGCGACGCCGACGACCGCGTGCGCGAGTTCCTCCGCGCGATCAGCGAAACCGGCGCGCTCGCCGACACGTGCGCGTACGCGCCGGACGTGACGTTCGCCCAGCGCGTCGAGCTGCTCGAGACGATCGACGTCGTCGAGCGGCTGCAGCTCTCGCTCTCCATCCAGCACGAGCGGCTCGCCGAGCTGCAGGTGCGCCGGCGGATCCGCGACGACGTCGAGGAGGGCGCGCAGAAGCAGCAGCGCGAGTGGTTCCTCCGCCAGCAGATGAACTCGATCCGCAAGGAGCTCGGCGAGGACGAGGGCTCGGTCGTCGACGAGTACCGGACGAAGATCGACGAAGCCGGCATGCCCGACGACGTGCGGGCGCAGGCAGAGCGCGAGCTGCGCCGCCTCGAGACGATGGGCGACGAGCGGCGAGGCCTCGATGATCCGCACGTACCTCGACTGGCTGATCGCCGTGCCGTGGTCGAAGCGGAGCGAGGAGACGCTCGACCCGACCGGGGCGCGGGAGGTTCTCGACGCCGATCACGCCGGCCTCGAAGACGTCAAGGACCGCATCGTCGAGTACCTGGCCGTGCGCAAGCTGCGCCAGGACCGCGGGATCCCGAACGACAAGCGCTCCGGCGCGATCCTCACGCTGATCGGTCCGCCCGGCACCGGCAAGACGTCGATCGGCGAGTCGGTCGCGCGGGCGCTGAACCGCGAGTTCGTCCGGATGTCGCTCGGCGGCGTCCGCGACGAGGCCGAGATCCGCGGCCACCGGCGCACGTACATCGGCTCGCTGCCGGGCCGGCTGGTCCGCGCCCTGCGCGATGCCGGGACGATGAACCCGGTGATCCTCCTCGACGAGGTGGACAAGGTCGGCGCCGACTGGCGTGGCGACCCGTCCGCGGCGCTGCTCGAGGTGCTCGACCCGGCACAGAACCACTCGTTCCGCGACCACTACCTCGACGTCGAGCTCGATCTCTCCGAGGTCGTTCTTCATCGCGACCGGCAACGTCGCCGACACGATCCCCGCTGCGCTGCTCGACCGGATGGAGGTCATCCGCTTCGACGGCTACACCGTGGACGAGAAGACGGCGATCGCGCGCGGCTACCTCTGGCCGCGGCAGGTCGAACGGAACGGGCTGCGCGAGGACGAGGTCTCGGTCGCGCGACGACGTCGCTCCAGACGGTCGATCTCCGAGTACACGCGCGAGGCCGGCGTCCGCCAGCTCGAGCGCGAGCTCGGGACGATCCTCCGCAAGACGGCGACGCGGATCGCGGCGGAGCAGGTCGAGGCGCCCGTCGCGGTCGACATCGACGTCGTGCGCGACGCGCTCGGCCGCCAGAAGGTGTTCCAGGAGGTTGCGGAGCGGACCGCGGTTCCCGGTGTCGCGACCGGCCTCGCCGTCACCGGCACCGGCGGAGACGTCCTCTTCGTCGAGGCGACCTCGATGGACGGCGGCAACGACCTCCTCCTCACCGGCCAGCTCGGCGAGGTGATGAAGGAGTCCGCGCGCATCGCGCTCTCGTACGTCCACTCGCACGCCGAAGAGCTCGGCGTCGGGGAAGACGCCTTCAAGGACCGCTCCTTCCACGTGCACGTGCCGGCCGGCGCGATCCCGAAGGACGGTCCGAGCGCCGGGATCACGATGGCGACCGCACTCGCGTCGCTCCTGTCGGAGCGGCCCGTGAAGCACACGGTCGGGATGACCGGCGAGGTGACGCTGCAGGGACGCGTCCTACCGATCGGCGGCCTGAAGCAGAAGGTGCTCGCCGCGCACGCGGCAGGGCTGACCGACGTGATCATCCCCGAGCGGAACCGCGCCGACCTCGACGACGTCCCCGAGGACGTGCGCCAGGCGATGCCAGTTCCATCCGGTTATGACGCTCGGCGAGGTGCTCGACCTCGCCCTCGAGCCGAAGCAATCCCATCTCCATGCGGTGTAACAGCTGCCGGCCGCTGCCCGAGGAGGTCGCCCGCGCGGTCGATCTGCTCGGGCGGCGCTGGGCGCTCGCGATCGTGTGGGCATCGGCGGAAGCGGGCGCCGTGCGCTTCAACGAGTTCAAGCAGACGCTCGAGGGGATCCCGCCGCGGACGCTCGCGGCGCGTCTCCTCGAACTCGAGGACGCGGGAGTGCTCGAGCGGCTGGTCTTCGACACGCGCCCGCCGCGCGTCGAGTACCGGCTCACCGAAACGGGACGGCGCCTCCGCTTCGTCGTCGAGGCGCTCAACGTCTGGGCCGCCTCGGCCTAAGGCGAGGAGCCTTCGGCCTTACACCGGGTACACTCGAAGATGGTGGGTGGACCGGACATGCTCGTTGAGCTCGTCTTCCTGATGGTGATCCTCAAGATCCCCATCGTCTATCTCTGCTCCGTCGTCTACTACGCGATCAAGTCCGAGCCGGAGAAGGAGCACGGCGAGCCGATGCCCGTCCGCGTGCGCCGCGCGGCCACCCCGGCCTCCGCGCCCGCACGGCGGTCCCAGCCGCGCCTACGCCCGTACGCCGCGTGCTGCGCTCGCTCGCGCCGATAGGATCGGCGGCCGGTGAGCTTCGAGAGCGGCATCGTCCAAGACCCAGCCGATCGGCGCCCGTCGGAGACCGTCGCCGGCTATCTCTCCGCGATCGCGATCTTCGTGAGCTTCACGGGATCGCCTGGCACCCGCTGCGGCTGATCGTGCCCGCTCTTCTCATCGCGCTGATCGCGTCGGGAATGGCGCGCGGCCGGCTCCAGCTCGCCGCGGTGCTGATCGGCGGTGTGTGTCTGTTCCTCGGGCTCGCGATCGCGGTCGCCACGAGCCACGCGATCTGGTAGCGCTGCGGCCGCTGCTACAACGGAAGAGCAATGGGACGCCCTGAGGTCGACGGCCTGAACTCGGGCTACGCCGCACTTCTTCTCGAGCAGTACCTCGACAACCCCGGCTCGGTGCCGGAGGAATGGCGCGACCTGTTCGAGAGCGATCCCGCTGCGCTGCTCGCGACGCAGCCCGGCCTCGCGCGGCTGCTCGAGCTCGCGACGGCGAACGGCGGGACGCAGCCGGCTCCGGCGCCCGCGCCTGCGCCTGCGCCCGTCGCACCGCCTCCGGCGCCGGCTCCCGCCGCTCCCGCCGACGCGGAGCTGCTCGGCGCTGTCGCCGCCGCGATGGCGCTCGTCAAGGCGATCCGGATGCACGGCCACCTCGCCGCGCGGCTCGACCCGCTCGGGTCGGAGCCGCCCGGCGACCCGGCGCTCGAGCCGGTGCGCCTCGACCCGAAGCTGACGCCCGAGCTGCAGGCGCGGATCCCCGCCTCGCTCCTCCGCCTCCACGTCGAGGGCGAGACGCTCGCCGACGCGCTGCCGCGGCTCCTCGCGACGTACACGGGGACGATCGCCTACGAGATCGAGCACATCTCCGACCACGAGGAGCGCGTCTGGCTGCGGCAGGCGATCGAGTCGGGCCGCTACCGGCGGCCGCTCTCGCGCGACGAGCGCGTCCGCCTGCTCGGCCCGGCTCAGCCAGGTCGAGGGGATGGAGCGCTACCTCCGCCGCGCCTTCCTCGGCCAGAAGCAGTTCTCCGTCGAAGGGCCTCGACGTGATGATCCCGATGCTCGACGAGGCGATCGAGCTCGCCGCCGGCGACGGCGCGCACGAGGTCGTGATCGGGATGGCGCACCGCGGCCGCCTCAACGTCCTCGCCCACGTCGTCGGGCCGTCCGTACGAGGTCGATCCTCCGCGAGTTCGAGGGCGAGCGGACGATCGAGGCGGTCGTCTCGAGCGAGGAGGGCGGCAGCGGCGACGTCAAGTACCACCTCGGCGCGCAGGGCACGCGCTCGACCGACGGCCGGCGACATCACGATCACGCTCGTCTCCAACCCGAGCCACCTCGAGGCGGTCGATCCCGTCGTCGAGGGACGCGCGCGCGCGGAGCAGACCGACCGCTCGTCGCGGGAGGGCTACCACGACCCGAGCGTCGCGCTCCCGATCCTCATCCACGGCGACGCGGCGTTCGCCGGCCAGGGGATCGTCGCCGAGACGCTCAACCTCGAGGCGCTCGCCGGCTACTCGACCGGCGGCACGCTCCACCTGATCACGAACAACCAGGTCGGCTTCACGACCGATCCGGAGAGCGGGCGCTCGACGCGCTACTCGAGCGACCTCGCGAAGGGATTCGACATGCCCGATCGTCCACGTCAACGCCGACGATCCGGAGGCGGCGCTCGCGTCGATCCGGCTCGCGCTCGCATACCGCGCGCGTTTCGGCCACGACGTCGTCGTCGACCTCGTCGGCTACCGGCGCCACGGCCACAACGAGCAGGACGAGGCGGCGTACACGCAGCCGCTGCTCGCCGCCGCGATCGCCGAGCACCCGACCGTGCGCGAGCAGTTCGCCGCGCAGCTCGTCGCCGACGGCGACGTCACGGAGGAGCAGGCGGATGAGCTGGAGCAGGACGTGCGTGGCCGAGCTGAAGGCAGGCGCACGAGGCGCTGAAGGAGACGTTCGGCGCGCCCGAGCCGCCGCCGCGCCGACGACACGCACATCCCCGCCGCGACCGGCGAGCGAGGTCGTGACGGCGGTCGCCGCCGACCGGCTGCGCTCGCTCAACGAGGAGCTGCTGCGCGTGCCCGCCGGCTTCACGCCGCACCCGAAGCTGATGAGGCAGCTCGAGCGGCGGCGCGACGCGCTCGAGGAGGGCGGGATCGACTGGGGACAGGCCGAGGCGCTCGCGTTCGCCTCGCTGCTCGTCGACGGGATCCCGATCCGGCTCACCGGCCAGGACACCGAGCGCGGCACCTTCTCCCACCGCCACGCCGTCCTCCACGACGTGAACACCGGCGGCGACCTACACGCCGCTCCAGCATCTCGACGAGGCGAGCGCGTGCGTTCGAGATCTACAACTCGCCGCTCTCGGAGTACGCGTGCGTCGGCTTCGAGTACGGCTACTCGGCCGCCGCGCCCGAGGCGCTCGTCCTCTGGGAGGCCCAGTTCGGCGACTTCGTCAACGGCGCGCAGATCGTCATCGACCAGTTCATCTCCGCCGGCCTCTCGAAGTGGCGCGAGTCGACGCGGCTGACGCTGCTCCTCCCGCACGGCTACGAGGGGAACGGCCCCGAGCATTCGAGCGCGCGGCTCGAGCGGTTCCTCCAGCTCGCGGCGCAGGAGAACATCCGGATCGCGAACTGCACGACGTCGGCGCAGTACTTCCACCTGCTGCGGCGGCAGGCGCTCGACGCGACGGCGCGGCCGCTCGTCGTGATGACGCCGAAGGGGCTGCTCCGGCTGAAGCAGGCGGGCGTCGACGCTGGACGATCTCGCGAGCGGCGAGTTCCGCCCGTTGCTCGACGACGCGACGGCCGACCGGGCGCAGATCGACGCGGCTCGTCCTCTGCCAGGGCAAGGTCTACTACGACATCGACGGCCACGAGGAGCGCGGCAACGCGCCGGGCGTGGCGGTCGCGCGGCTCGAGCAGCTCTACCCGTTCCCGATCGAGCGCGGCGAAGGCGCTTGTCGCCGGCTATCCGAACCTCCGCGAGGTCGTCTGGGCGCAGGAGGAGCCGCAGAACATGGGCGCGTGGCGCGCGATCCGGCACCGGCTGGAGGAGGCGAAGCCGGAGGGCGTGCCGCTCCTCTACGTCGGCCGGCCGTGGCGCGCGAGCCCGAGCGAGGGCTATCCGACCGCGCACCTGCGCGAGCAGGACCGCATCGTCCGCGCAGCGCTAGGAAGCTCTAGCTGAATGACCCACGCGCCGATGGGGCGTGCTGGGTGCGTGCGATGCAAGGACGCAGGGAGCCGCGATAGCCGCGCTATCGCGGCGACTGAGGACGCCGCAGCGTGCGTGCACGGCGCGTTCCAGCGGCCCGTGCTCGTTCTGTTCGAGCTTCTTGGGCGTGTAGCAGCGCTACTTCTTGCCGCGGCGCGTCTTGACGATCTGCTTCGCGATCGTCGGGCCGTGCTTGCGCGCGAGGCCCATCGCCTGCTGGCGCTGCTTTGCCGGCAGCCGCCGCCAGATGTCCCACGCGGCCACGGCAAGCGCCCATGCGGTCGGGCGGAGTTTCAACTTCTTGGCCATCCCTCACATCCTTACAGAAAAGGGAAAACGGCTCGGCATCGCGTACAATGGGGACGAGGAGGCAAGCCTATGGAGGTTGTTTCATGTCGGTAGACACGTCGTCGATGTTCTCGCGCGTCATCGAGGATCACCTCGCGCTCAAGGAGCGCAACTCGCGGCTCGACCGCACCATGCCGATCGAGCGCTACAAGGACGAGGATCCCTTCGGGAACCACGCGCTCTTCAAGAGTGAGGAGCAGGCGCGGATCGAGGAGACGATGGACGGGGTCGATCCCGACTTCAGCGACGAAAGCCTCGAGGATGTCGGGCTCGGGCTCTGGCCCGGACACCAGCAGGCTCCGGCGGCCGCTAAGGCCACGGCGCCCGCGACCGAGCCGGTCGCGGAAGAGCCGCAGGCCGTCGTCGAGGACGCGACGGAGGAGAACGCCGTTCCCGCCGAGGCCGAGAACGCCGCTCCCGCCGACGACGATAACGGCTTCTGGAACAACAGCGGCGCCCGCGAGTTCGACTGGGGCGACTAGTCGCTCGCGATGCTGCGCGTGACGACGACCGCGCGCCGATCTGTCCGCGGTGCGGTGTGACCATGGTGCCCGCGGCGCTCAGTGCAGACGACGTGCGCGAGGGCGACTGGGTCTGCCTCGAGTGCGAGGAACGGGGCGAAGAGGAGTGAGGCGCCCAGCGGCGGAAGCATCGGACCACGGGGATCCCTCGGAGGAGGGATGCCCCAGGGCTCCGGGGCACCGATTCTTCCCTTAGTGGTAGTTCGCACTTCCCATCTGCGGCTGCTTGCGGACCAGCAGTCCCTCGGCGATTCGACGCTCGATCGAGTCGTACCGCCGGCTGGCCGACGTCTTCCACGAAGTTCTCGCCGAGCAGAGCCTCGACGCCCTCCTCGTGCGCGTCGCCGACACCGTCGGTGAGCTGATCCCGCACGACACGCTCACGATCTACGAGGCCGACGAGGCGAACGGGATGCTCAAGCCCGTGCTCGTCGTCCGCGACCGGTACGCGGACGAGATCATGAGCTCGACGCATCAGCTTCACCGAAGGCGAAGGCATCACCGGCTGGGCGGTCAGCCATCGCGAGGCCGTGCTCGCCAACCAGGCGCACCTCGACCCGCGCGTGCGCCTTGTCCCCGGCACCCCCATCGAGCCCGAGTCGCTCATCTGCGTCCCGCTCATCGCCCGCGGCCACGTCAAGGGCGCGCTCAACATCTACCGCGACGGGCGAGGGCGTCGACTTCACCGAGACGGAGTTCGAGCTCGCGAAGCGGTTCGGCGACGCCGCCGCGCTCGCGCTCGACAACGCCGAGATCCGCGCGCGGCTCGAGCATCAGGCGCGCACCGACTCGCTGACCGGCCTCTTCAACCACAGCGTCTTCTACGAGCGGCTCCTCCACGCGCTGCAGGAGTCGAGCCGCCTCGCACTCGCCCGGTCGCCGTCCTGATGCTCGACATCGACGACTTCAAGCACGTCAACGACGTCCACGGCCACGCGGTCGGCGACGAGCTCCTCCGCTTCCTCGCCGAGGTGCTGCGCGCGTGCGTCCGGCCGGAGGACGTCATCTGCCGGCTCGGCGGCGAGGAGTTCGCGGTCGTCATGGTCGGCTGCACCGACGACAACGCGATCAAGGTCGCCGAGCGGATCAAGCAGCGGCTCGCCGAGATCGAGTTCCCGGGGATCGGCCGGCTCGACCGTCTCGGTCGGCCTCGCGCTCGGGCCGGAGCACGCGATGAACCCGCGCGAACTCGCCGCATGCGCCGAGGTGGCGATGATGACCGCGAAGGCGCAGGGCAAGAACCAGATCGTCCTCTACTCCGACACCGAGACCGAGCGGCCCGACACGCCGGCGGCGACGCGCGACGTTCGCTCGATCGCGCACCTCAAGATGCTCCAGAGCCTCAGCGGCAAACTCAACCGCCTCAACGACGTCCGCGAGATCGGCGAGGAGATCGCCGCCGAGCTCCGCTCGCTCATCGACTACCACAACTGCCGCGATTTTCGTCTCGGACGGAATCGGACCTCGTGCCCATCGCCTTCCTCGGCGAACTGTCGACGTCGACCCGGTCGCTCTCCCTCGATGTCCTCCGGATCAAGGTCGGCGTTGGGATCACCGGCCGCTGCGCCGAGCTCGGCGAGTCGATCGTCGTCGGCGACGCCGCGAACTGCGAGTTCGGCCATCAGATCGAGGGCACGCCGGCGATCGAGGAGTCCCTCCTCGCCGTTCCGCTCCGCTACGGCTCGCAGGTCGTCGGCGTGATCGTCGTCTCGAAGCTCGGCCTCGACCAGTTCGACGAGGACGAGGTCCGGCTGCTCGAGGTGCTCGCCGGCCACGCGGCCGTCGCGATCGAGAACGCGCGGCTCTACGAGTCGGCACGCCGCGAAGCCGAGAGCGCGACCGCGCTGCTCGAGTTCGGCCGCGAGCTGGCGACGCTGGTCGAGCTGGACGAGATCGTCGAGCGCGTCACGAGCTCTCCGCCGAGATCCTCGGCAGCCGGCACACGTCCTTCTGGCTCGAGGTCGACGGCGAGCTGCGCCTGCGCGCGCAGCACGGGCACACGCCGGAGTGCGGCCGAGATGCTCGCCCACTACGACGTTCCCGCTCGATGCCATCTCGGCCGATCGCGAGCCGTACATGATCGAGCCGGAGGAGTACGCGCGGCTCGTCGACGAGGCGCCGGCGTCCCGGCGGCCGCTACGCGGTCGCTCCCTTCGACGTCGACGGGCGTGCGGGCTGCATCGTCGCGCTCGTCGAGCGCGAGGACT
The DNA here is from genome assembly GCA_963737515.1 of uncultured Actinomycetes bacterium. Lineage (GTDB taxonomy): Bacteria > Actinomycetota > Thermoleophilia > Gaiellales > Gaiellaceae > Palsa-739. The sequence goes on from CAVTSV010000004.1 coordinate 868,632, forward strand.
TCGGCGGAGCGCGAGCTCCGCCTCCTCGGCGGCCTCGCCCACCAGGCGAAGCTCGCGATCGCCAACGCCTCGAGCTACGAAGGGCTCGAGCGGACGTTCGTCTCCACCGTCGAGGCGCTCGCGAACGCGCTCGAGGCGAACGACGAGTACACGTCACGGCACGCCCGCTGGATCAGCGACCTCTCCCTCCGCGTCGGCGGGGCGCTCGGCCTCGACGAGCGCGCGCTCAAGCGGCTCGAGCTCGGCGCGCTGCTCCACGACATCGGCAAGATCGGCATCCCGAGCGACGATCCTCTCCAAGCCCGGCCGCCTCACGGCGCAGGAGCGGAAGATCGTCCAGACGCATCCGGAGCTCGGCGAGCGGATCATCGCGCCGATCGACCGGCTCCAGGGCGTGCGGCCGATCGTTCGCCACTGCCACGAGCGCTGGGACGGCGACGGCTATCCGGACCGGATCGCCGGCGAGGACATCCCGCTCGAGTCGCGGATCATCTTCGTCTGCGACGCGTACCACGCGATGACCACCGATCGCCCGTACCGCCACCGCCTCAGCCATCCCGAGGCGCTGCGCCGGCTGGCCGACGCGGCGGGCACGCAGTTCGACCCGGGGTGGTCGAGGTCGCGCTCGGCGTCCTCGAGCACGTGCACGAGCTCGCCGCGCCGGCCGATCCGAGCTAGCTAGCCGGCCGCTGCGAGTTCTGGCTCGCCGCCCTCGAGCGCGTGCGCGAGGCGCCGGAACGGGCCGTCCTGCGTGAGGAGCTCGCGCTCGGAGCCGCGCTGCACGACCTGGCCGTTCTCCACGACGAGGATCTCGTCGGCGCGGCGAACGGTCGAGAGGCGGTGGGCGATGATGATCGACGTCCGTCCCTTGAGCAGCCGGTCGAGCGCGCGCTCGATGAGCACCTCCGTCGGGCGGTCGATGTTGGAGGTCGCCTCGTCGAGGACGAGGATGCGCGGATCGGCGAGCAGGGCGCGCGCGATCGAGATCAGCTGGCGCTCGCCCGACGAGAGGCCGGCGCCGCCCTCGCGCACCTCGTGGTCGAGTCCGCGCGAAAGCCGCGCCGCGACGCGGTCGACGCCGACGGCGGCCGCGGCCGCGGCGACCTCGTCGTCCGTCGCATCGGGCTTCGCGAAGCGGATGTTCGAGGCGATCGTGCCGCTGAAGAGGAACGGATCCTGGAGCACGACGCCGAGCTGGCGCCGGTACGAGCGCAGCTGGACATCGCGCAGGTCGCGGCTGTCGACGCGGATCGCGCCCTCGTCCGGGTCGTAGTGGCGGCCGATCAGCCGCGCGAGCGTCGACTTGCCGTGGCCCGACTCCCCGACGAGCGCGAAGCAGCTGACCGGGCCGCATATGGAACGAGACCCCGTGTAGCACGTGCTCCTTGCCGTACGCGAAGACGACGGAGTCGATGTCGAGATCGCCCTCGAGCCGCGGCAGCGGCTGGGCGCCGGGGCGGTCGTAGATCTCCGACTCCTCGTCGAGGATGCTCGCGATCTTGACCATCGCCGCGCCCGCCGACTGCAGCTGGCCGTAGACGTCCGACAGCTCCTGCAACGGCTGGAAGACGAGCTGCAGGAGCGCGACCGCCACGATCAGCGTCCCGATCTGGAGCGTGCCGTGCTGGTACAGGTGCGAGCCGAAATAGAGCACGGAGCCCATCGCGACGACGCCGAGGAACTCGATCGACGGGAAGAAGACGGAGAAGATCTTCTGCACGTAGGTCGCCTGCTCGCGGTTCGCGTTGTTGAGCTCGTCGAACTCGGCCTGGAAGCGGCGCTCGCGGTTGAACGCCTGCACGACCGCCATCCCCGAGACCGACTCCGCGATCTGCGCCGTCACCGCCGCGATCCGGTTCCGCTGCTCGACGTTCGCAGTGTGCGAGACGCGCTGGAACCAGCGCGTGACGATCAGCGCCGGCGGCAGGACGCCGAACGCGATCAGCCCGAGGCGCCAGTCGACGATCAGCAGCGCCGCAACCGCGGTCGGCAGGAGGATCAGGTTCGAGACGAGCGTCGGCATCCCCTGCGAGAGCGTGTCCGAGACGGCGTCGACGTCACTCGTCAGCCGGGCGATGATCCAGCCGGCCTTCTGCTGCGAGAAGTAGCGGAGCGAGAGTCCCGTCAGGTGGTCGAAGAGGTCGCGCCGCAGGCCGATCACGATCGCCTGCCCGATCCCCGCCAGACCGCGGATGAGGACTGCCTGCAGAATCCATCCGACCGCCGCGACGACGATGTAGATCGCGACAACGATCGTCAGGTGGTGCTCGTCGCCGACCAGGACGCCGTGGTGGTAGACGGCGATGCCGTTGTTGATCGCGTTCTGGACGATGCAGCCAGCCGCCGCTCTGGGCGGCTGCGTTCCCCGCACCGACGAGGATCATCAGCGCCACGATGAGCTTGCGGCCCTCGAGGTACTTGGCCAGCCGCTTCATGCGGCCACCTCGTCGCCGAACAGGGTCGAGAACGGTCCGCCGGCCTTGAGCAACTCTGCCGCCGTCCCGGACTCGACGATCTTGCCATCGACGAGGACGACGGCCCGGTCGGCGAGCTCGACAGTCGAGAGCCGCTGCGTCGCGATGAGGACGGTGCGCCCCGCAAGCGCAGGGCGGAGGCGCGCGACGAGTCGACGCTCCGTAAACGTGTCCACTGCTGAGAGCGGATCGTCGAGGACGACGACGCGTGCATCGGTCGCGAGCGCGCGCGCGAGCGCGGTGCGCTGGCGCTGTCCGCCGGAGAGGTTGACGCCGCGCTCTCCAATCAGCGTGTCGTAGCCATCCGGAAGCCCTGGGCCAAAGCTGTCCACGCCAGCCGCCTCCGCCGCAGCGAGCGCCTTCTCCCAGTCCTCGTCCTCGCGGCCGGAGAGGAGGTTCTCGCGCAGCGGCACCGAGAAGAGCACAGGCCGCTGCGTGACGAGCGCGACGTCCGCGCGCAGCTCCGCGATCGGCAGGTCCCGCGTGTCGACGCCGCCGACGAGCACGCGCCCCGCGGTCGGGTCGTAGAAGCGCGGCAGCAGGTTGAGGAGCGACGTTTTGCCCGCGCCGGTCGGACCGCAGACGGCGACGATCTCGCCCGGCTCGACGACGAGGTCGAGATCGTGGAGAACGTCCACCTCGCCGCCGTAGGCGAAGCCGACCTTCTCGAAGCGGACCTCGAGCGGCTCGGGCTTCGCCGGCAGGTGGCGCGGTTGCGCCGGCTCCGGCAGAGGCTCGATCCCTTCGAGCCACGCGAAGCTGCGGCCGGCGGAGGCGAGCGCACGCTGCGCGAGGTTCGTGATCCACCCGAGCGCCTCGAGCGGCCAGACGAGCTGTAGGAGGAGAGTCTCGAAAAGAACGAACTGGCCGAGCGTGAGGTGGTGGCCGATCACCTGCTTGCCGCCGAAGTAGACGACGGCCGCGACCGAGAGCGCGGGGAGGTAGTAGAGGCCTGGTAGGTGCCGCGCCTCGACGCCCGCCTGGCGGAGCACGGTCGAGCGGACGCCCTCGGCCTTCTCGCCGAACCGCCCGCGCACATCGTCCTCGCGGCCGAAGGCCTGCACCATCTCGATGCCGACCACGGCCTCGTCCGCGGCTTCGGTCACGTCGCCCTTGCGTTCCTGCACCTGGCGGGAGATCGGCGAGACGCGCCGCGCGAAGCGGAACGTCAGCCACGTGATCGGCGGCATCGCCACGGCCGTGTAGAGAGCGAGTCTCGCGTCGACGAACACGAGGACACATCCGGCGAGCACGATCATCATCAGGCTCTGCATCCCCTGCACGAGCCCCCAACCGATGAAATAGCGGATCGGGTAGAGGTCGTTCGTCGCACGCGAGAGAACCTGGCCGGTGGCATGCCGGTCGTAGAAGGCGCGCGGGTAGCGCAGGTAGGCCTGGTAGAGGAGCTCGCGCATCCTCGCCTCGATCCGCACGCCGATTCGCGCGGTCGCGAAGCGCCGGTTGAAGTTGATGACGAACCGGAAGGCGGCGAGGCCGACGATGATCGCGATGTACGGCCAGAGCGGGTGCTGGTGATGGAGGATCGAGTGGTCGATCGCCTGCTGGATGAGGAGCGGGATCGCGATCGAGACGAGCGCGTAGACGAACGAGCAGGCGAGGCCGAAGAAGCCCAGGCGGCGCTCAGCCCACCAGAGTGGGAGCAGCCTGCGAAAGGTCGGCAGCAGGCCGAGATCGGGCGGATCGACGGGATTCACATACGCGGACATGTGGAGAGCGCCCGCCGCGCGAGCCCCTAACTCGGCGCGGAGCGGGCCTCCGCCGACGATACCAACGAGACGAGCGGCTTTGAGGCCGTGCTTCTAGCGGGGCTTGGAACCGCGGCGACGCAGGGTGGCCGCGGGCTCGAGGTCGGGCTCGGGCGGCGGCTGCGGCAGCGGAGTGGGAGGCGGCGGCTCGGTGTCGGGCCGAGGCGGCTCCGGGGCGGGCTGCGGCGCGGCGCCGCCGGTCAGGCGCCTCCACTCCTTCTCGAGTTGTACGCGGAGGCCGGCAAGCTCGCGCTCGACTCTGCGGATGTGCCGTTCGCGCTCGTCGAGCTTCTCCCGCTCGGCCTGGGCGAGTGCCTTCTCCGCCTCGGCGGCGGCGACGGCGCGAGCGAGATCGCTCTCCGCGGGGCCGCCGGGTGAGGCCGAGCGCCGTTCTCCCTGCCCGACCTGCCGCATCAACCGCTGCTCGAGTTCGACGACGCTACGCGCTCGCTCCGCGAGCGCCCGCTTCATCTCTCCGACTTCGGCGAGGGCCTCCTCATAGCGCGCCCGCATGTCCGGCAGATCGTTCACACCTGCAAGTGTCGCTTGCGCGGCGGCTAGTCGCAACCGGCAGCCGAGTCCGTCGGGCCTACTTGCTCTTGACGGCCGGATAGACCTCGACGTGGCAGAAGCCGAACCCGTGCGACTGCTTGTTGAACGACCAGGTCGTCGGGTTGTTGTCGTAGTTGCACGTCCACTTGACTGCGTGCTGCGCCGATTCACGAGGCCGCCTTTCTGACGGCCGAGGACGTCTAGAGGTCCCGCAGCGCGGCGTCGGGTTCCGCCGCGCTCTCGAGTTTCCCGTCGAAGACCGTGACTGCGCGGCCCGTAATGGTCACGCGGTCACCGTCGAGCTCCACTCCGACGAATCCCGACCGGCGGGAAACCTGGAAACCCCGCAGCGACTTTCGCCCGAGCCGCTCGGCCCAGTAAGGCGCGAGCGCCGTATGCGCGCTACCCGTGACCGGATCCTCCGGGATACCGGCCTGCGGGGCGAAGACGCGCGACACGAAGTCGTACCCCGCTCCCGAAGCGGCAGGCGCGGTCGGGATCAGGCCGACCGTCGCGTCGAGCCGAGCCACCGCGTCGAGGTCGGGGTCGAGGCCGCGGATGGCGTCCTCGTCCCGCATGAGCGCGAGGAGAAAGGCGCCGTTCTCCGTTCGGCTCGTCCACTCCACCTCCGCCCGGAGCGCCTTGGCAACGGAGTCTCGCGCCGGCTCGTGATCGCTCGAGAACCATGCCGGGAAGTCCATCGCCAGCGTGCCGTCGCCTCCCCGAGTGACCGTGAGCACGCCGCTTCGGGTCGCGAACCGAATCGGCCCAGCGACGCCGTCCTCGAACAGGCAGTGAGCCGAGGCGAGGGTCGCGTGGCCGCAGAGGTCGATCTCGACCGTGGGCGTGAACCACCGGAGCCGGAAGTCTGCGTCGGGCAGGTCCTCCCGGATCACGAAGCCGGTGTCGGGCAGGTTCGTCTCCCGCGCAATCGCCGCGAGCCACTCGTCCGGCGGCATCTCGTCGAGCATCAGGACCGCCGCGGGGCTGCCGCTGAACGGCGTCTCCGTGAACGCATCGACCGTCCTCAACCGCACCGGATGGAGCGTACCGGGATCGAACCGGTGACCTCCTGGTTGCAAACCAGGTGCTCTCCCAGCTGAGCTAACGCCCCGGGCGGTCTTCAGTGTAGAGGCCGTCCAGGAGCCTCACGCCCAGTTGCAACTCCCACCAGCGTCGCTCGTCTGGCTGCGCGAGAACAGGGAGGAGGGGTTTCTCGGGCTCCTCGACCTCCTCCGGATCTGGCTCTTCAGACATGCGACCCTCCTTCTCCGGGCACACGAAGGATCGGCCCGGCGCGTGGCCGAGTCGATCCCTCGCCGGAGTTCCCTCGCGGGAGTTAGGTCAGGCGGCGCGTTCGAGACGCTCTTCGACGCGTGCGCGGGCGACGATCTTCTCGCGATCGCCGAAGCGCAGCGTCGCGCGGACGGCGCGGATCTCGTCCCAAAGCCGGTCGAGTCTTGCGTCGAGGGCGTGGATCTCGGCCCGAACCTCGGGGTCGTGCTCTGCGGACAGCTTGTGCCAGAGCTCGGTGCGCTCGTCGCTCAGCCGGTCGATCTCTTCGTGAATCTCTTCGATCCTGTTCATGCCGCTTTCAACGCACGGCGTTCCCGCGGCATTCCGCGTCGATCCTCAGCGTTGCGAGAGGACGAAGTTAGGCGGTGGCGAGGGCTTCGCGCACGCGATCGCCGACGGCGGCGAGCTCGAGCGTGTCGCCCGTCACGTCGCGCAAGAGCTCGTCGGCGGTCGGCTTCTGGCCCTCCGCCCAGAGCTCGCGCAGGAGCGAGCCCGCGTCGCGGCGGGAGAACCACGCGTTGCCGAACTTCTCCCGCAGGTACGCGCGGAGCTGGGTCTCGAAGGCCCACGCCCGCAGGTATTGCGAGGAGTAGAAGCCGCCGTCCATGTCCGCGAGGTAGTCGGTTCCCGAGGGCTCCACCTTCGTCGCGTCGGAGAGGATCTCGACGTAGCGGGGGCGCATCGACGTGACGTCTTCGGCTGCATGGAACTCGAGCTCGTAGAGGAGCTTCGCGCAGTAGCGGCGCACGAACCAGAGCAGCCGTGCAGCGCCCTCGGCCGCGTACTCGTACGGGCGCGGAAAGTCGAGCCGTCGCTCGAGCCATACGGCGTCGTGGGTGAGGTACTGCATCAGCATCGCCCAGCCCTCGGTGACCGCGTTGTCGCCGAGCCGCCGCTCTTCCATCGAAAGCGACGGAGACGTGTGCGCGAAGTGCTCCGTGTGCCCTGCCTCGTGGAATAGGGAGTCCCAATCTTCTGCCCCGCCCTGCGGCTTCGTGACGAGGACGACGCGCCCGGGGATCTCGATCGGGGCGCAGAACGCGCGCGGATCCTTGTTCGGGCGATCCTCGAGGTCGAGCTCCACGTTCGCCTGCCCGCGGAGGTCGATCCCGAGCTCGCCGAGCGTCGTCTCGAGCGCCGGCAGCATCGCGGCGGCGGGGAACGCCGCGTCCCAGCCGACGCCGCGGAATGCGCGGCCGACGTCCCAGATGCGGATCTCGCTGAGCCCCAGCCCGACGCGAGAGCGGAAGAAGCGGTCGCCGGCCTTCTCCCAGAGGGTCTCCGTCTCGGCGAGGAACGTCCGGCATTGCGCGGCGAGGTCGTCGAGGGGGAGCGCGAAGCTGCGGTAGAGGTCGGCGTAGTTCGCAGCGCCGAGCCGACGGGTCTCGTCGTGGACGACCTGAACGGCGTCGAGGTGCAAGCCGTTCAGGTGCTCCTCGGTGAGCTCGTTCCGCAGCTCCTCCAGGCGCGCGCGCGTGCTGCGGTCATCCTCGTTCACCAGCCGGGGCCGGATCATCCGGAACGGGATCTCCTCGTCGTCGAGGCTCGTGCTCAGCGTCGCCTCGAGCTCCGCGACGCGCGCCTCCTCCGCCGTGACGAAATTGCCGAGATAGCCCTCGCAGGCGAACTTCCAGAGCTCACGCCGCCGCCGGTCGCCATCGACCGACGCGCCGAGCGCGAGCGCCGTGTCGAGCTCGGTCAGGCGCGCGTGACGCTCGTAGATCGGCGCGAGGTCGTACGTCTCCTTCTGGCCGGAGAAGTGGAGGTACGACTCCTCGTCGAGCTCGGCGCTGAACCGCTCTGCCTCGGTGGAGAGATCGTCGATCTCCCGTTGCTGAAGCGGTTCCGCCATGGGCGTCCGTAGGATACGGGCCGTGCGCGAGATCGTCCTCGAGACCGAGCGGAAGCTCCAGCTGATCGAGATCACGGATCAGATCCGTGAGGCTCTCGGCGACGCGAACGGCGCTACGGCCGCGCTCGTCTACGTCCCGCACACGACTGCCGGCCTCGCGATCAACGAGCGGATCGACCCCGAGCTCGTGACGGATCTCGAGAACGCGTTCCAGCGCGTCGTCGGCGACGACTGGGAGTGGAAGCACGAGGACGAGGACGGCCCGAACGCGCCGTCGCATGCGCGTGCCTCGCTCGCGTCGAGCCCGCAGGTCCTGATCCCCTTGCAGGACGGCGGGCTCGCACTCGGCACGTACCAGGGCGTGTTCTTCTGCGAGTTCGACGGCCCGCGCACGCGCAAGATCTACGTCACGACCCTCAGTTAGGTGTCTGCGCCCGTCGCCAAGGGCGACGAGCTCGAGCTCGACATCGAGTCGCTCGCGTTCGGAGGAAACGGGGTCGCACGGCTCGACGGTTTCGTCGTCTTCGTCCGCCGCGGCCTGCCCGGCGATCACGTCCGTGCGCGCGTCGAGAAGGTGAAGCGGAGCCATGCCGAGGCGCTCGCGATCGACATCCTCCGGCCGGGGCCGGAGCGGGTGGAGGCGCCGTGCGCGCACTTCCCCGCATGCGGCGGCTGCCGCTTCCAAGACTTCGCGTACGAGGCGCAGCTCGCGCAGAAGGAAGCGCAGGTACGCGACTCGCTCCAGCGGATTGCCGGTATCGCCGAGCCGCCGATCGAGCCGATCGTCCCGTGCGAGCCGGAGATCTTCCACTACCGCAACAAGGTCGAGTACTCGTTCACGCAAACGCCCGAAGGTGCGGCGCTCGGCTTCCACCGGGCCGGCCGCTGGGACGACGTGCTCGAAATCGAGAAGTGCTGGCTCACCAACGAGGTCGGGAACACGATCCGCGACGCGGTGCGCGCCTGGGCACGAGAGGAGGGGCTGGAGGCGTACTCGCAGGCGGACGGAAGCGGCTACCTCCGCCACTTGATCGTGCGGCAAGGACGCAACACCGGGCAGACGCTTGTCCAGCTCGTGACGGCGCCGGGCGAGCGCTTCGAGACGGGTTACCTCGTCGACGTCCTCCGGCGTTTCCCGGAAGTGCGATCCATCCACTGGGCGGTCAACGACAGGCCGGCCGAGGTAACGAACCTCCCGACGCGGCTGCTCTGGGGCGAGGAGTGGATCGAGGAGGAGCTTTGCGGACTGCGCTTCCGCGTTCGCCCGAACGCCTTCCTCCAGACGAACACGGCGATGGCCGAGCGGCTCTACGGCCTCGCGCGTGAGGCGGCGCAGCTGACCGGCAAAGAGACGGTCTGGGATCTCTACTGCGGGATCGGCACGATCGGGCTGTCGCTCGCGAGCGACGCGCTGACGGTGTGGGGGATCGAGGTCTCGGAGGAATCGGTTGCGTGCGCGCTCGAGAACGCCGAGTTGAACGGCATCACGAACACCGCCTTCTTCGCCGGCAACGTCGGCGACGTGGTGGAGGAGCTGCTCGAGCGCTCCGGCCCGCCCGAGGTCGTCGTCGTCGATCCGCCGCGCGCGGGACTCGCCGGGAAGGCTCTGCGGCGTCTCGGCCAGACCGGCGCGCCGCGCCTCGTCTACGTCTCCTGTAACCCGACCACGCTCGCCGGTGACGTGAAGGCGCTACGGGAGGAGTACGGCTACGAGCTGAAGCGCGTCACGCCGGTCGACATGTTCCCGCACACCCCGCACGTCGAGGGCGTTGCCCTGCTCGAACGAGTCGCCTAGGCTCCTTGATATGGCCGAATCGCCGGAGGAGAAGCAAGCGCTCGAGAACCTCGACGAGGTTACGCGTCAGGTCGCCGCGGGCGAAGAAGACAAGGAGCTTGTGCGGGAGCGGCGGTACTGGTCGAGCCTGGGCTGGCTCCGACTCCTCGGTTTGCGGCGATCGAAGCTCGATCCACCACCTGGCGCGCCCGGACTCCGCGACGCCCTTCGCGGCGACGACGAGAAGAGCTAGGCCTGCCGCGGCCTGAGCCGCCGCCAGAGCAGATCGGCGTTCGCGGCGAGGAAGCCGAAGGAGAGGAACGGCAGCGCGGGTAGGCCGTTCGCGTGGACCGCGACCGCGATCGGGAAAGAGACCGCATAGAGCCCCGTCGTCGCGATCCACGTCCAGCCCGGTCGCAGCCGCCAGCGCAGGGCCGCGGCGAGGAAGAGCGCGTAGAAGAGGATGTCGGGTGGGCCGAGCTGTGCGGCGCCGCCATGCGGGGCGAGGAAGGCAACGGCAACGTGGTCATAGATCGCGATGTGGTTCTTGACGATCTCGTGGGTCGGCCCCTGCGGCGCGAACACCGAGATCGCGTCGACGAACGGGATGATCGCCGCTACGAGGACGACGAGCGAGAGGCTCTCGAAGAGGTAGAGGAATACCCAACCGGCGAACACCGCCGCCCAGAGCTTGGCGAAGTTCGCGGCGAGTCCCTGGCCGGCCTCGCTGCAGGCGAGGGCGACGAGCGCGAGGGCGAGCGTGATGACGACCAGCACTGGCCAGCGGAGCCGCGACAGCGGCAGCACGACGAGGACGAGCGCGAGCGTCCCCGGCAGCACTCCGGCCGAGACGATCGCGACGGCCGGCCACAGGCCGACAGCGCCGAGGTCCGACGCGATCGCGAACCACGTTCCGACGGCGGCGCCGAGGACGACGAACGCGACGATGCGCCGGCGGACGTCCAGACCGTCTAGTACGGAGGAGTCTGGCTCCACCACTCGCCGAGCGTCTTGAAGGCGTTCCAGAACGCCGTCTTCGCGGGCTGCTCGTCGAGCGATTCGTCGATGTCGGGCGTGACGAGCCCTTGAATCGTCGGCGTGAACTCCTGCAGCTCCCCTTCGACCGGCTCTAGCTCGCGTGCGAGGGGAAAGTGGACGGAGTTGAGGAACGCGCGCGCCGGCTCGCCCATCGCCACGACGAGCTTCGGCTGGACGATGTGCAGCTCGCGCGAGAGGAACGCGCGCGACTCCTCTTCGTCGCCGTCGACGAACTTGAGGCAGTTCGTCCCGTAAACCGCGAGCGGGTCGACCCGCAGCCGCTGCAGCGACTTCAGGAGCGCGTTGCCGGAACGGCCGTAGAACGCGACGCCTTCCTGTAGCTCCGACGCTTTCGGCGCGTGCTTCAGGAGGAAGACATCGGCGAGCGGATGGCCCGAGCCGAGCACCGGCACGCGCGTGCCGCCGCCGGCCTGCGCCAGCTCATCCCCGAGAGAGTTGATCTCGGTGATCGCTTTTTGCAGGTACTTCTCGAAGATTTCGTCGGTCGCCACGGTCACGGTTGCCCGTGTGGACTTCGGGGTCAGCGGACCCGTTCCTTGGCTTGCGCCACCCACTTCAATCCCTGCAGGTAGACGAGCGACTTCGGGCGGCGCAGCACTTCGGCGCTGTGGAGGGAGACGAGGAACTCCTCGGGGCCGTTGAACCGGCGCATGCGGACGACGCCGGTGCCGACTCCTGCGAGGACGTGGGCGTCGGAGCCGGCGCCCGCCAGGAGGTTGTACTTGCGCGCGAAGCGCTCGGCTTCGTCGTTGTACCCCTCGAACAGGAGGCGCGCGTTGTAGATCTCGAGGACGTCGATCTCGGCGAGATGGCGGTGGATCGTCGCCGGCTCGGGGATCGCGTGCATCCGGTCGAACGGGTGCGGCAGGTAGACGAGGCCGCCCTGCGCGCGGATCGCCTCGACCGTCTCCCCGAAGGACATGCCCCGCGGGATCTCCTCCTTGAGGAACAGCCCGATCACCTCGCCCTGGTCGGCCGTCTTGACCTCCTCGCCCGGGATCACAGTGAGGCGGCCGCCGCGGGCCTTCTCCACTGCTTCGAGTGCGCCGCCAAAGACGTTGTGGTCGGTGACCGCGATCGCGCCGAGCCCCTCCGCCTCGGCGTGGTCGAGCAACTCGTCGACCTCGATCGAGCAGTCGTGTGACCAGCTCGTGTGGAGGTGGAGGTCGGCGAGGATCCAGTCGCCTTCGCGAGAGGATGCGCGCGACGATGGGCGGGCGCGTGTCCGGCGGCGTGAGGCGAGCCGCTCGTAGACGGCTTCGACGCGGTCGGCGAGCATCCCCGTCGTCTGGGAGGCGGCGGCAGCGAGGCTCTCCTCGGCCCGGCGCGCGCGGAAGCTCTCGTCCTCGATCAGGCGCGCGGTCTCGGCGGCGGCGAGTTCCGGCTGCTCGGCGCGCGCCGGTGGCGCTGCGATTGCACAACCCGCGGTCTGCGCCTCGGTGAGGAGGCGCGGCTTCCCGCCGAGAGCGGGGACGAAGATCGCCGCGGAACGGAGGAGCTCGGCGCGCGCTACGCCGTTCAGCGCGGTCCGCACCCGCATCCGTCCACGCAGCCGGCGCGAGACGGCCGGCCGCGGCGCCGGCGTGCGCGTCCGTAGGAGCACGAGCTCCCAGCCGTCCTGTTCCTCCAACTCGCGGACGAGCGCGCGGAGGAGCGGCCGCTCGTGCTGTCGCCACTCGACCGCGACGCGATTCTCCTTCTTCGCCGGAGCGAAGAGGGCCGGATCGATCCCCTGCGGCACGAGCTCGTACCGGCCGGGGAACCGCACGGCGGCCGCCTCCTCGACCTCCGGCGTCGTTGCGAGGAGCGCGTCGATGCGCGCGAGCAGGCGCTCGCGCTGGGCGCGTCCCGGCGGATAGCCGAGCCGCTCGGGCGAGAAGAAGGTCGCCGCGGTGAGAGCGCCGGAGTCGCGAAGCGCGAGGTACGAGAGGCTCGGCAGCCCCGGCTCGAAGCCGTGGACGACGTCGAAGCGGCCGCGCGCGAGGGCGAGCGAAAGGCTCGCGCGAACGCCGACCGGCACTCCCATCCTGCTGCGCCGCGAGATCGGGACGGCGGGGCCGAGCGCGATCAGCTCCGGATCGTCGAAGGAGCCGAGCAGCGCGCGGCGGCCCGCGGCGAGATCGCGCGCATGGTTCGAGGGTGCGAGGACGATTGCGGTGTGACCACGGCGCTGCAGCTCCGCCGCAAGCGCGCCAACGTGCTCGTTCACGTCGTGCGGCTGCGACCAGGCGAACGGCGTAACGAGAGCTACACGCACGAGACGCATGTTAAGGTCGCCGCGGTCTGCGGCTCGCCTGCGGTTGACAGGGGAGGACGAGGATGACCACGACCACGACGCAGGTGCGCACGCTGCACCTCGCCAATCCGCTTCTTGCGGGGCCGGACGTGAAGGCGCTGCAGAAGCTGCTCGCGCCGTACCAGCCAGGCCCGGCCGACGGCCAGTACGGGCCGCTCACCGCCGCTGCGGTCGAGCGCGCCAAGTGGGCGTTCGGCTATCCGCAGCGCCACTGCGACGACGTTGCGGATCCGAAGCTCGTCGCGTATCTCGAGGGGAAGCCGGTTCCCGCCGCCTTCGCGGTCAGGCAGCAGACGCGACAGAAACAGGCGGCGCAGACGCTCGCGCTCCGCGGGCAGATCGTCGCGAACGCGCAGTGGGGAATCGCGAACGAGCCGGCGATCCACTACGAGCAACTCCGCCCGATCGACGGACTGCACCAGCCGCGCAAGCTGCCGCTCTACACCGACTGCTCGGGCTTCTCGACGCTCTGTTACGCGTGGGCGGGCGCGCCCGACCCCAACGGCCTCGGCTACTCCGGCGAGGGCTACACCGGGACGCTGCTCCAGCACATGAAGGCGATCGCTGCCGCTGCCGTCCAGCCGGCCGACCTCGTGGTCTGGGGGCCGCCGCCCGGCCACCACGTCGCACTCGTCCTCGAGCCCGGGCCGGATCCGCTCCTCTGCTCGCACGGGCAGGAGTCAGGGCCGGCGGCGACGCGGTTCAGCGTCGAGTCGGAGTACCAGCCCGCGCCGGCAACGTGGCTGAGCTGCTTGCCCTAGAGGTCCAGAACCATCTCGTGCTGGCGGACCGTGACGGTCCCGCCGAGGTCGCGGAGCACCGCGGCGGCGGGATCGTCCGCCGGCAGGTTGAGGAGGTACACGTCCTTGTAGGTGCGGAGCGCCCGGAGCAGCGGCTCGGGGTCGCCCGCGTACTGCTGGAGCTGCGCGGTCGAGCGGACGCAGAAGAGCATCGCGCCTGTCTCGGTGACGAGCCCGCGGACATCGTCGTAGTGGGCGAGCGTCCCGTCGGCGCGCTGCCACGGTTCGTGCTTCTCCGGGAGCTGCGCTCGCACCTCGTCCGGCGACACCTCGCGACCATCACGTGCGCCCTCTGCGCCGGGCAGCGTCCAGAGCTCGACGTCCTGGACGAGCTCGTAGCCGAGCTTCTCGTAGAGCGCGACTGCGCCGGTGTTCTCGACGATGACCTCCAGCCAGACGCGCCGAACTCCGCGCGCTCGCGCTTCGTCGTGCAGCGCGCGCATCAGCGCTTCGCCGACGCCGGCCCGCCTCGCCGCCGGAACGACGCCGACGCCGCCGATCCATGCGTTCTCGCCGCGGACGCCGAGCATTCCAAATCCGACCGGCTCGCCGTCTCGGGCCGCGATCCGCGAGGCGTCGACGTCGAGGTCGAACCACTTTGTCATCGCCAGCACGGCGCGCTCGTCGACGTGGAACGGGACGAAGTACCCCTCGAACGCGGCGTTGTTGAGCTCCGCGCGCTCGCCCGGCGTGAGCGAACTCGCGGCGTGTAGTTCGATGCTCATGGCCCGTCCTCGTTGCCAGATAGCGAGCGCAGCGCACGCCATCCACTCGACGCGGCGGCTACCACGACTAACAACGTCGCAATGGCCGGGCCGATGAAGAGCGGAAAACCGAATACGAGCGCGGCGGTCGAGCTCGAGCTGCCGGCCATTTCTTGCCAAGCCAGCAGGGTGAGGATCGCCTGGACAAACCAGGCAAGCCGGAGTATCCCCCCGCGCAGTACGCCGACGAGGGCGTAGAAGCCGATCAATAGGAACGGCAGGGCGAGCACCAGGTCGCCCGTAGCGGAGAAGCCGGTATCGAAGGCGAGATTCGCGCCGACTGTCAGCACGAATCCCGCCCCGAATGCGATCGAAGCGCGGCCCAGCGAGCTATGCGTGCTGCTTGTCCTTGCCCTTGACCTTGCGCCGGTTCTTCTTGATGAACTCCTCGGTCAGCTCGTACGCCTCGTCGTCGACGATCTGCTTCGGCGGCGACTTCATGAGGTATGAGCTCGGGCCGACGAGCGCGCCCGCGACGCCGTTGTTGAGCGCGAGCTTCGCCATCCGGACCGCGTCGATGACGATGCCGGCGGAGTTCGGCGAGTCCCAGACCTCGAGCTTCATTTCGAGGTTGAGCGGGACGTCTCCGAAGGAGGAGCCCTCCATCCGGATGTACGCCCACTTGCGGTCGGTCAGCCACGGCACGTAGTCGGACGGGCCGACGTGGACGTTCCCCGCGCCGAGGTCGTAGTCGAGCATCGACGTGACCGCGTTGGTCTTGGAGATCTTCTTCGACTCCAAGCGCTCCCGCTCGAGCATGTTGAGGAAGTCGGAGTTGCCGCCGACGTTGAGCTGCATCGTCTTGTCGAGGTGGACGCCGCGCTCGCGGAAGAGCGAGGTGAGGACGCGGTGCGTGATCGTCGCGCCGACCTGCGACTTGATGTCGTCGCCGATGATCGGCAGGCCTCTCTCCTCGAAGCGGCCGCCCCAGTAGTCCTCGCGCGCGATGAAGACGGGCATGCAGTTCACCATCGCGCAGCCGGCCTCGAGGATCTGCTCGGCGTACCACTTCGTCGCCATCTCCGAGCCGACGGGGAGGTAGTTGACGACGACGTCGGTGTGGGTCTCCTTGAGGATCCCGACGATGTCGGCCGTCTTGCCCGGCGCCTTCTCGACGATCTCGGAGAGGTACTTGCCGAGTCCGTCGTGCGTCATCCCGCGCGAGACCTTGATCCCGGTCTTCGGGACGTCGGCGAACTTGATCGTGTTGTTCGGATGCGCCCACATCGCGTCGGCGAGGTCTTCGCCGACCTTGCCCTTGACGACGTCGAACGCCGCAGTGAACTCCACGTCGCGGACGTGGTAGCCGCCGAGGTTGACGTGCATGAGGCCGGGGACGAACTTGTCGTCCGGCGCATCCTTGTAGTACTCGACGCCCTGGAGCAGCGAGTTCGCGCAGTTGCCGACGCCGATGACGGCGACGCGGACCTTGCCGTCGTCGAGGCGCGCGTGCCCGTTCGACGAGCCCCCATTAGTAGAAACACTGTCAGCGGACATTGGTTCCTCCAGAAAGTTGTGTGCGGACGTGCAGGATGCGCTGGACGACCGTGAGCCATGCCGTCGCTGAGAGCGCGACGATCGCCCACGGCAGTCCACCCCAGGGCGCGAACACGAGCCCCGCGGTGATCATGACGACGCGCTCCGCGCGGGAGCCGAAGCCGACGTCGCCGCGCAGGCCGAGCCCTTCGGCCTTCGCGCGCGTGTAGGAGACGAGGAACGACCCAACGACCGCGGTGACCGCGAGCACAACCGCCCACTCCTGCCCGTGCCGGGCGAAGACGAGGGCGATCGCGGCGAGCATGGCGCCTTCGCCGACGCGATCGGTGGTCGAGTCGAGGAACGCCCCGAACGGCGTCGACTTCCCACCGGCCCGCGCGAGCGCGCCGTCGAGGATGTCGAGGAGCGAGCCGACGACGAAGATCCCGGCCGCGATCCAGTAGACGAGCCACGCGTTCCGGTTCTCGAACGGGACGAAGACGGCAGCCGCGAGACAGAGGCTTACACCGGTCGCCGTGAGGACATTCGGTGTGACACGGGTGCGTGCGAGGCCCGTGACAGAGCGGCTGGCCAGCGAGCGGAATCCGTCGGTGTAGCCCTGCTGAAACCGGCGCATCCGTGGAGTCGTGTTCATCTCCAACATCGCAATCCTGCTATACCCGACTATAGCAGGTTTGCGATAACCGGACCAAGCGCCTTGACGCGCCCGGCGAAGCGTGGAGCCCCTGCCGTGGCGAGCAGCGAGACGATCGCGACCGCGATTCCGGCGAGCACGTCGAGGACGTAATGGTTCGCCGTCGCGATCACACAGAACCAGACCCAGAGCGGCCAGAGCGCCCAGAGGAGCTTCGCCCAGAGGTGGCGGCAGCTGGCCGCGAGGAAGAAACCGACGATCAGCGCGTCCGCCGCGTGGAGGCTCGGCATCGCCGCGTACTGGTTCCCGAGCGTGTGAATGAGCTCGCTCGAGTGGTTGACGCCGCCGACGAATCCTTTCGCGGGGAACATCCACGGCGGCGCGGTCGGCATCACCGCGAAGCCGATCAGGCCGATCAGGTTGGCGAGCAGGACCGTGTTGCGGAACCGGCTGAAGCGCTCGTGGCGACGGAGATAGACCCAGAGGAGCGTCAGTCCGATGACGGTGAACTCCGAGTTCCAGTACGTCCACGCCGCGGCCGTCAGAAGGATGTGCGAGGAGTCGGCGACCCGCTGCGCGGTGAGCTCGAACAGGTGGTGCGTGAGGCGGCGCTCGACGTGAATCACTTTGAGGCCGTTCGCGAGCGCCTCGGTCGGGTTCTGGTCGACCAGGCTGCGGACTGCGAGGTACGAGAAGTAGAAGCCGAGCCAAATGACGGCCTGAACTGCGAAGTGAGTCCAGCCGCGGGGCAGAACCCGGCGGCCGAGCGCGACGAGCCGCTCCATGGGTCGAACTCTAGCCTCCGATGTACGACATCTCGACCTTCGACGCCCCGGCCGTCTCCTTCGTCCTCAGCTCGGAGTAGCGGTCGGTGCGCCGCGACCAGACGCCGCGCAGCATCTCGGCGAGCTCCTCGTCGGTCGCGCCGAGGCGGAGCGGAGCCCGCAGGTCGTGGCCGCGGGCGGAGAAGAGGCATGTATAGAGCCGTCCCTCGGCCGAGAGGCGGGCGCGCGAGCAGCCGCCGCAGAACGGCTTGGTGACGGATGCGATCACGCCGATCTCGCCCGCGCCGTCGACGTAGCGATAGCGCCGCGCGGTGGCATGCGGATCCTCGGCGTCGATCGGCTCGAGCGGCCAGCGCTCGCCGATCCGCCGCACGATCTCGTCTGCGGTGACGACGTCTTCGAGCCGCCAGCCGTTCGTCGTCCCGACGTCCATGAACTCGATGAAGCGGAGGACATGCCCGGTACCGCGGAAGTGCTCGGCCAGCGCCACGAAGTCGTCGTCGTTCGCGCCGCGCTTCACGACCGCGTTCACCTTGACGGGCAGCCCGGCTGCGGCGGCGGCGTCGATTCCCGCGAGGACGCGGTGGACGGGGAAGTCGACGTCGTTCATCGCCTTGAACGCCGCGTCGTCGAGCGAGTCGAGGCTCACCGTGACGCGGCTCAGCCCGGCGGCGGCCAGCGTCTCCGCCTTCTCCGCGAGCACGGCGCCGTTCGTCGTCAGCGCGAGTTCGAGCTTCTTGCCGTCCGGGCGCTCGATCGCCGCGAGGAGCTCGACGAGGTGCTCGACGTTCCGTCGCACGAGCGGCTCGCCGCCGGTGATGCGGACGGTGCGAACGCCGAGGCCGGCGAAGACGCCGGTAACGCGCGCGACCTCCTCGAGCGATAGCAGCTCCTTGCGGTCGAGGAACGTGTACTCGCGCCCGAAGACCTCCTTCGGCATGCAATAGACGCAGCGAAAGTTGCAGCGGTCGGTGACCGACACGCGCAACGTTTCGAGCGGGCGTCCGAGGCGGTCGAGGCGCGGTTCCATCGCCCCAGTATGCGGGAAGCTACTCGGCCCAGACTTTGACGAGCTCGACGAGCGTCGCTGCGGCGAGCCCCATGTCCTCGACGCAGATCCATTCGCGCTCGCTGTGCGCATCGTGCCCGCCGGTGAAGACGTTCGCGGCCGGGAGGCCCATCTCGGTGAGCGCGGAGCCGTCGGTGCCGCCGCGGATCGAGGTGCGGCGCGGCTCGAGGCCGGCGCGGCGGATCGCCTCCTCGAGGTTCGCGACGATCTCCGGGTGCTGGTCGAGCACGCGCTGCGGGTTCCGGTACTGGATCCGGTCCTCGATCGAGATCGAGCAGCGCGGCTCGGCGGCGCAGACTTCCTCGGCAAGGGCATGGAGGAACGCCATGTGCTCGGCGAGCGCCTCGTCCTCGAAGTCCCGCACGATGAAGCGGAGCTCGACCTCGGAGGAATCGCCCTGCACCGAGACGGGATGGACGTACCCCTCGCGATCCTGGGTCGTCTCGGGCGAGAGCGTGTCGTGGGGCAGACGCACGACGATCTCGGCGGCGAGCTTGACCGCGTTCACGAGCTCGTCCTTCGCCCAGCCGGGGTGGATCGCGCGGCCCCGGATCTTCATCCGTACCTGCGCGGCGGAGAACGTCTCCGTCTGCATCTCGCCGGTCGTAGAGCCGTCGACCGTGTACGCGGCGACCGCTCCGAGCTGCTCGACGGGGAGATGGACGACGCCGAGGCCGATCTCCTCGTCCGGGTTGAACACGACCTTGACCGGGCCGTGGGGAATCTCGGGATTCGCCGCGAGGTGGCCGACCGCGGCGAGGATCTCGGCGACGCCTGCCTTGTCGTCGGCGCCGAGGAGGCTCGTCCCGTCGGTGACGATGAGCTCGTGGCCGGCGTGGCTCTCGAGCTCCGGCGACTCGGCGGGGCGGATCACCTGGCCCGAGTTCCCGAGCGCGATCTCGCCTCCCTCGTAGTGGATGCGCTGCGGGCGGGCGAGGCCGTCCACCTCGCGTGCAGTGTCGACGTGCGCGAAGAGCGCGATCGTCGGGACGGCGCGGTCGACAGTCGCGGGCAGCGTCGCGGTGACATAGCCGCTGTCGTCGATCGCCGCGTCCGTGAGGCCGATCTCCTCGAGCTCGTCGCGGAGGAGGCGGAGCAGGATGAGCTGGCCGGCGCTGCTCGGGTACGTCTCGGAGTCCTCGTCGGACTGCGTGTCGATCTGGACGTAGCGCACGAGCCTCGCGGCGGCGTCCTCAGCGAGCTGCGCAGACAGCGTCGTTCCCCCCTCGATTGCCATCGGATCGAGCGTACCTATGGGCGTCGGACGCGCCAGATGCTTGCCGCTTACTACGGTGCGGCGATGCGCCTGCGACTCGTCCAGCTCTACGCCGGTCTGCTCCTGTACGGGTTCAGCTCGTCGCTGCTCGTTCTCGCAGGCCTCGGCTTGGATCCATGGGACGTCTTCCACCAGGGGTTGTCGCGGACGTTCGGGCTGGCGATCGGGACGTGGGCGATCCTCATCGGCGCCGCCGTCCTGATCCTCTGGATCCCGCTGCGGCAGAAGCCCGGGATCGGGACGCTGAGCAACGTCGTGCTCGTCGGCGGGACGATGGACGTGGTGCTCGGGCACGTCGGTTCGCCGCACGCGCTCACGGCGCGGATCGCGTGCCTCGCTGCCGGCGTCCTCCTCAACGGGATTGCGACGGGCGCCTACATCGGCGCCGGGCTCGGCCCCGGGCCGCGCGACGGGCTCATGACCGGGCTGGCGGCGCGCGGCCATTCGATCCGCGTCGTGCGCACCGCTCTCGAGTTGACCGTTCTGTTGACCGGCTGGCTGCTCGGCGGGACGGTCGGCTTCGGGACGCTCGCCTACGCGCTCTCGATCGGTCCGCTCGCGCACGTCTTCATCCCGCTCTTCTCGCACGGACGCCGCCCGCCCGAGGGCGCGCTCGAAGGGGCATGACCGCGCAATGACCGCGGTCGGGCTCGCCCTTCTGTCTGCGCTGTTCTTCGGCGCGATGAGCGTCTCGCTGCGGATGGCGCTGCAGCGGGAGCCGGACGTCGCGTTCGGGACGATCGCCACCGTCGTTCCCGCGATCGCGGTCGCCGTGATCGCCGCGGTGGCCGAGGCGCCGTCGCGGGGGCTTCATCTCTCCGGCGCGTGGCCGTTCCTGCTCGCGGGGCTGCTCTCGCCCGGCGCGGCGCAGATCCTCGTCACGTACGCGATCCGCGACTCGGGCGCGTCGCGCGTCTCGCTGGTCTTCGGGACGGCGCCGCTCGTCTCCGTGACGATTGCGCTCGTCGTTCTCGGCGAGCCCGTGCGCGTCCCGCTCGTCGTCGGCGCCGTGCTCGTCGTCGCAGGTGGGATCGAGCTCGCGCGGGAACGGGAGCGGCCCGAGCACCTCCGCCGCATCGGGCTCCTCTACGCGTTCGCCGGCGCGTCGCTGTTCGCGATCCGCGACAACCTCGTCCGGCACCTCGTAGTGGGGAGGACGTCCGTGCCGCCGGCGGTCGCTGCTGCCGCGGCGCTCATCGGAGGCGGGATCCTCGTCGCGCTCTGGTCGCGCCGCGGGATCTCGCGACGCTGGCTCCCGTTTGTACCGGCGGGGATCTTCTTCGGCGGCTCCTACGTTGCCCTCTTCGAGGCGTACTACCGCGGCCGCGTCACCGTCGTCGCGCCGCTCGTTGCGGTCGAGTCGCTCGTCGGCGTCGCGCTTTCGGTTCTTCTCCTGCGCGACTCGGAGCTCGTGGGGAAGAGGCTGCTCCTGGGCGCGGCCCTGATCGTCACCGGCGGCGCCCTGATCGGCGCGTTCCGCTAGACCGGTAAGGCCGGTACCAGGTACCGCGCCTGGAAGCCGTTACGAAGCTGCGACCGTATCGTGCCTCCTGTCGCGGCATCGTCTGGCGGGATGCCGCGCAGACCGCGTGATACGTCGGCCGGCCTCTTTCACGTCTACGCTCATTGCCTCTGGGCGATGCCCTACCTCTATCGCGACGATGAAGATCGCAGTGAGTTTCTGCGCCAACTCGCATACGCGACTGCGAGGACGCGCTGGACTTGTCTCGCCTATTGCGTGATGACGAGTCACTATCACCTCATCGTCGAGGTGGACGACGGCGTGCTCCCCGTGGCGATGCAGGCCGTCAATCGCAGGTACGCGCGCCGCTACAACCGCAGGCACGGGCTACGCGGGCACGTCTTGTTCGACCGTTACAGCGCGCGCCGTCTCGTCGATGAACTCGATCTGCTGGACACGTTCACCTATGTTGCGCGGAACCCGGTCGAAGCTGGACTGTGCTCGGAGCCAGCTGAATACCGGTGGAGCAGCTACGCGGGAACTGTCGGGATCGTGGAGTGTTCGTCTTTCGTCGACCCCTCATCCGTCCTGCGCTGTCTGGATCGTCTGGCCGATGATCCGCTGGCCGCATTGCGCCGGCGCGTAGAGCGCCGAGAGATGCCAATACCTGGTACCGGCCGCTAGACGACCACCGAGGCGTGCACGTGCTCCTCGATGGCGAAGCCTGCCTCGAGGGAGCGGCGCACCGGGCACGTGGCCGCGGCTCGTTCGAGCCGCGCGATCTGACCCGCGTCGTAGTCGCCGTCGAGCCGGATGTCGACGCGGAAGTGGCGCGGCGTCGCCTCTTGGTCGTACTCGACCTCGACGAGCGCGTCTCCCAGCTCCCAGTCCTTCGTCCGCGCGTAGATCGCGATCGTTGTCGAGATGCACGACGCGAGCGCGGCCGCGAGCAGCTCGTGCGGCGTCGGCGCGGTGTCCTCGCCACCGACGCTCGCCGGCTCGTCGGTCTCGAGGATGAAGGAGTCGCGCACGAGCACCTCGGTCCGCAGCGTCCCGGGTGTGAGCTTTGCGGTGGCTCTCATGGGCCTATTCCTAGAGGCTTGGCGGGATAGGAGCATCCGGGCGCACACGGATGTGCATATCTGCTATAACTCGACTAAGATTTTCTCACCGTAGACGCACAACAGGAGGCACAACAGCATCATGGCGAAGACCATCGGCATCGACCTGGGCACGACCAACTCGTGCATGGCCGTGCTGGAAGGCGGCGAGCCGACCGTCATTCCGAACGCGGAGGGCGGCCGCACCACGCCGTCCGTCGTCGCGTTCACGAAGGACGGCCAGCGGCTCGTCGGCGCTCCCGCGCGGCGGCAGCAGGTCACGAACCCGACCAACACGATCTTTTCGATCAAGCGTTTCATGGGGCGCAAGTTCGACGAGGTCACGGAGGAGATGACGATCGTCCCGTACGAGGTCGTGAAGGGCCCGAACGGCGACGTGCGCGTCGAGGCGGAGGGCAAGGACTACGCCCCGCCGGAGATCAGCGCGATGATCCTCCAGAAGCTCAAGGCGGACGCCGAGGCGTACCTCGGCGAGTCGGTCAGCGACGCGGTGATCACCGTCCCCGCCTACTTCAACAACGCGCAGCGCGAGGCGACGAAGGACGCCGGCAAGATCGCCGGCCTCAACGTCCTCCGGATCATCAACGAGCCGACCGCGGCCGCTCTCGCATACGGCCTCGACAAGGAAGGCGCGGATCAGACGATCCTCGTCTTCGACCTCGGCGGCGGCACGTTCGACGTGTCGGTGCTCGAGCTCGGCGACGGCGTCTTCGAGGTCAAGTCCACCGCCGGCGACAACCATCTCGGCGGCGACAACTTCGACAAGGCGATCGTCGACTGGATGGCGGCGGAGTTCAAGAAGGATCAGGGCATCGACCTGTCCGCCGACCGGATGGCGCTCCAGCGCCTCTACGAGGCGGCGGAGAAGGCGAAGATCGAGCTGTCGTCGACGATGACGACGCAGATCAACCTCCCGTTCGTCACCGCGACGCAGGACGGCCCGAAGCACCTCGACCTCCAGCTCACGCGCGCGAAGCTCGAGGAGATCACCGCCGACCTGCTTGCGCGGACCGTCGGTCCGACCAAGCAGGCGCTCACCGACGCCGGCCTCGACGCCGGCAAGATCGACCACGTCGTGCTCGTCGGCGGCATGACCCGCATGCCGGCGGTGCAGGAGAAGGTCAAGGAGATCGTCGGCAAGGACCCGCACAAGGGCGTAAATCCGGACGAGGTCGTCGCCGTCGGCGCCGCCCTGCAGGCCGGCGTCCTCAAGGGCGAGGTCAAGGACATCCTCCTGCTCGACGTCACTCCGCTCAGCCTCGGGATCGAGACGAAGGGCGGCGTGATGACGAAGCTCATCGAGCGCAACACGACGATCCCGACGAAGAAGGCCGAGACCTTCACGACGGCGGAGGACAACCAGCCGTCGGTCGAGGTTCACGTCCTCCAGGGCGAGTCGGAGATGGCGGGGTACAACAAGACGCTCGGCAAGTTCCAGCTGGTCGGGATTCCGCCGGCGCCGCGTGGCATGCCGCAGATCGAGGTCGCGTTCGACATCGACGCGAACGGGATCATCCACGTCACGGCGAAGGATCTCGGCACTGGGAACGTGCAGCAGATCAAGATCGAAGGCGGCTCGGGCCTGAGCGAGACCGAGGTGCAGAAGATGATCCGCGAAGCGGAGGCGCACGCCGACGAGGCGCACCGCCTGCGCGAGACGGCGGACACGAAGAACCTCGCCGAGACGCTCGCCTACCAGACCGAGCGCTCCCTCAAGGAACATCGCGACAAGCTCGACGAGTCCGACGCGTCGACGATCGAGGGCCGGATCATGGAGCTCCGCACGGCGCTCGAGAGCGACGACATCGCCGACATCCGCGCGAAGACCGAGGCGCTGACGGAGGCGTCGCACAAGCTCGCCGAGGCGGTCTACGCCGAGGCGACCGCGCAGGCGCAGGCGTCCCCGGCCGGCAACGGCGACGCGGCCTCCGACGACGAGGTCGTTGAGGAGGGCGAGTACGAGGTCGTGGACTCCGAATGACCGACGAGCCTCTCCAGCAGGAAGACGTGACGGTCGAGGAGCAGCAGCCGGACGACCGGCTGCTGCGCCTCGCCGCCGATTTCGAGAACTACAAGAAGCGGGTCGCGCGCGAGCGGGAGGAGTACGTCGCGCTCGCGAATGCGCGGCTCCTCGCCGAGCTTCTGCCCGTCGTCGACGATCTCGAGCGGGCGCTCGCAGCGGCTGAACAGCATGAGGAGGCGCAGCTCGAAGAGGGCGTCCGCCTCGTCCACCGGTCCCTCGCCGCGCTGCTCGAGCGGCACGGCATCGAGCTGATCGACACGGCAGGGAAGTTCGACCCGCACGTCCACGAGGCGCTGCTCTCGCAGCCGTCCGAGGAGGCGGAGAGCGGCTCCGTCCTCGGCGTCGTCCAGAAGGGCTACCGGCTCGGCGACCGCGTCGTGCGGCCTGCCCGGGTGATCGTTGCGGAATGAGCTCGCTCTACGACACGCTCGGCGTGAAGAAGGGCGCTTCGCAGGACGAGATCAAGAAGGCGTACCGGAAGCTCGCGCGCCAGCATCATCCCGACGCGAACCAGGGCGACAAGGCGGCGGAGGAGCGGTTCAAGCAGGTGCAGACCGCCTACGACGTCCTCTCGGACGACGACAAGCGGAAGGCGTACGACCGCTACGGCTCGACGAACGGGCGCGGCCCGGCCGGACCAGGCCCGGGCGGGCCGAACGTCGACTTCGGTAGCGCCGACTTCGGCGATCTCGGCGACATCCTCGGTGGGATCTTCGGCGGCGGAGCCGGTCGCGGACGCGGCCGTCCGCAGCCGTTGCGCGGGCCTGACGTCGAGACGCAGGTTCGCCTGTCCTTCGAGGACTCGCTGCGCGGCGCCGAGGCGAAGGTTCCCGTCGAGTTGACCGTCGCGTGTTCCGACTGCGGCGGCACGGGCGCGCAGCCCGGCACGTCTCCCGTCATCTGTCCGCAGTGCAACGGTCGCGGCGTCACGTCCGAGAGCCAGGGCCTCTTCGCGCTCTCGCAGCCGTGTCCACGGTGCCGCGGCAACGGCACCGTGATCGAGAAGCCGTGCACCAAGTGCAAGGGCTCCGGCCGCGAGCGCCGGCTCCGCACCTACACGGTGAAGATCAAGCCTGGCGTGAAGGACGGGACGAAGATCCGCCTCAAGGGGAAGGGCGAGGCCGGCGCGAACGGCGGCCCCAACGGCGACCTCGTCGTCATTACGCGGGTGGCGAAGTCGGACACGTACGAGCGTCGCGGCGACGACCTCGTCGTCCAGGTGCCTGTCGCGTTCTCGACGGCCGCCCTCGGCGGCAAGGTCGACGTGCCGACGCCCGAGGGCTCGGTCTCGTTGAAGATTCCGGCCGGCTCTGAGGACGGCAAGCTGCTGCGGATCAAGGGCCGTGGCGCGCCGAAGCTCCACGGCTCGGGCAAGGGAGACGTTCTCGCGCGCGTCCGGATCCAGGTGCCGAAGCGCGTCAACAAGAAGGAACGCGAGCTCCTCGAAGAGCTCCGGAAGGCGGGAGGCTGATGGGCGAGCACGACGATCTGCTCGAGCAGGGCCCGCGGGAGGCGCCCGAGCCGGCGACGGCGGAGGAGCGCACGACGCGCAAGGGCCTGAAGGCGGCCGGTGGCGGCGTCGCCGCGGGAGGGATCGGTCTCGCAAAGGCGGGCATCCTTGGCAAGGTCTTCCTCTGGATCTTCCTCTGGAACGGCATCAGCGCAGCCGGACGCATCGGCGGCTGGATCGGGATCGTCCTCGTCTTCGCGCTCATCGGTGGATTCGTCTACTGGCGGCAGCACCGGAGCGACGCCTGATGGACGACCGGCCGATCTACATGATCTCCGTCGCGGCGGAGCTCGTCGGCATGCATCCGCAGACGCTGCGGATGTACGAGGCGAAGGGGCTCGTGCGGCCGCAACGCACGCCGGGCGGCACACGCCGCTACTCCGAGGTCGATCTCGAGCGGCTGCGGATCGTGCAGCGGCTGACGACCGAGCTCCGCGTCAATCTCGCCGGAGTCGAGCTCGTCCTGCGGCTCGAGGACGAGCTACGCCGCGCGCACGCGCAGCTCGAGCGCTTGCAGCGCGAGCTGCGTGACGAGGTGGAGAACGTTCACAAGCAGTACCGCCGTGACCTCGTGCTCGTCCGCGAGCAGCGCCTTCCCGAAAGGCAGTGATGCTCGTCGTCGCCGCCACCGAGCGCGAGCTCGCGCTCATCGACGGAGTGGAGACGTTTTGCTGCGGGATCGGTCCGGTCGAGGCGGCGGTGCAGACGGCACGGGCTGTCGACGAGTTGCGCCCCGATGCCGTGCTCCACATCGGCATTGCGGGTGCGCGCGGGATCCAGCCGCCCGGGCTCGTCCTAGGCAGTGAAGCCGTCTACTGCGACTATGTCGTCGAGATCCCGGTCGTTGACCGCGTACTGCCCGATCCGGGGCTGCTCGAGCGCTGTCGCGCTGCGCTCCCGGACGCGATCGTTTGGCCGATCGGCACCACCGCCGCCGTCGGCGACAGGACACCGTACGACGTCGAGGCGATGGAGGGATTCGGCGTCCTGCGGGCCTGCGAGCTCGCGGGCGTTCCGGCAGTCGAGCTCCGTGCGATCTCGAACTCGACCGACGAACCTGACCGCTCGAAGTGGAAGTTCGACGAGGCATTCGCCGCGCTCGCCGACGCCGTCTGTCGCGTCCTGGACTCGGCTCCGTGAGCCGGACTCTCCTCCAGAAGATCCACAACCCGCGCAACAAGACGTGCGGCTGCGCTCCCGACTGCTGGTGCAATCGCACTGCGCTCGGGCGCGCCGTGAAGTGGTGGTTCCCAGGCCGTCTGTTCGGGCTCCGCCACAAGTGGCAGGGCCACTAGCTAGATCGACTCGACATCCTCGAGGAACTCGGCGTTGCCGTGCTCGGTCGGCGCGCCGTACGCGAGGAAGAGGATCTCCTCGCCGGTCTCGTTGCGCGGCTGGAGCGGCGTGCCCTGGTGGACTACGACGACTCCGCCCGGCTCGACGTCGACGCGTTCCCACGGCTCGCCGAGCAGCATCGTCAGCGTGCCGCGGAGCGGGACGAAGACTTCCTCCTGGTCGGGATCGAGGTGCCGCCGGCCGCGCGTGTTCGCGGGATAGCGCCACATCCGCGCGCGCGACTCGGTCATCCGCGCAGGGTCGGTGACGGACGCCGCATGGCGCGGAGCCTCGCCCTCGTGGCCGGGCCGCTCCTCCCACTCGAGATCGGTGTACTGCACGACGTCGTAGCCCACGCCGCGACGATACCGTGCCGCCCGTGCCCGAGCTTCGTCCAGTCGCACTTCCGCCCGCCGAGCGGACGATCGGACAGCTCGTCGCGGAGTCGATCCGCTTCTACGGGGACCACTTCTGGGGCGCGATGGCGCTCGGAGTCCCGCCGGCGGTACTCGCGGTCGTCGCCGCGAATGCGTCGCGGCGGCTCTCGCTGATCCTCGCGCCGTCTCTGTTCGCCGCGCTGCTGAGCGCGACCTTCGTCGCCGCCGCGGTGCTCGTGCTCGAGCGGCGGCCGTCGAACGCGCGACTCGCCGTGGCGTGGCTGATCGGCTGGCTCGTCGTCTCACCGGTTCCGTTCCTCGTGCTCGCGTTCGTTCTGCCAGGAGTCGCCTGGCTGGCGGCACTCGGCCTGGTCGTCCCCGTTCTCGTCGTCGAGGACGTCCGGCCGCGCGCCGCGCTCGCGCGTGCCTGGCAGCTTGCGCGGGCCGACTTCGTCCACGCCTTCGGGTCGCTCCTGACCCTCGGGATCGTCGTCTTCCTCACGCAGGCCGTGCTCGCCTTCATCCTTCGTGGCTTCGGCGGCACGGCGGTCTCGATCTCGTTCTTCCTCGCGAGCGTGGTCGTCTCGCCGCTCCTCTTCATCGGAACTGCCCTGCTCTACGTGGATCAAGCGGCGCGGGTAGACAACAGCATCGGGGACAGGTCGCCGCCGGCTCGAACTTGAGCGACCTGTCCCCGATACAGTCTCCCCATGCCGATCTACATCCTTCTCTCGCGGCTCTCGCAGAAGGGCGTGCAGACGCTTCAGAGCAATCCGGGGCGGCTGCAGGAGGTCAACCGGGACGTCGAGGAGCTCGGCGCGAAGGTGCTCCACCAGTGGGCGACGCTCGGCGAGTGGGACTTCGTCAACGTCGTCGAGGCGCCCGACACCGCGACGATCGCCAAGGTCTCGGTCGCGCTCGGAGCGCGCGGCTCGACCCGCGTCCACACGCTGCCCGCGCTCTCGATCGACGAGTTCGTCGGCGCGATCCGCTAGCCGGCCGCGACGCGGCGAACCGTCACGCCCCAGGCGGCTCCTGAGGCGAAGAGCTCGTCCGGGTCGATTTCGCCGAGCAGGCCGAGGAAGTGCGGCTCGGGATCGTCCTCCGTGCAGCCGTAGACGGCGGCTTGCAGCTCCGCGGCGGGCTCCTCTTTGACGCCGCGCGCGAGCTCCTCTGCGCGCCGTTCCGCCTCCTCGGCGGCGGGGCCTTCCATGTATCCGCGAGCCATCAGAGCACGGTACTGGCGACGGCGACCTCGCCGGCGAGGCGCGCATTCTGGGCGATCAGGGCGCGGTTCGCCTCCTGCGTGCGGCCGCCACTCTCACGGTGGAGATACGAGAGGACGAATGGGGTCACCGCCTGGCCGGAGACTCCCTCCGACGCGGCCGCCGCGAGCGCTCGCTCGATCAGCGGCTCGACGTCCTCGAGCGGCTCGTCGGGCGGGCGGCCGAGGAGCAGGCCGGCGCCGCCGAGCTTCCAGTGCGCCGTCGCGACGCGCGCTGCCTCCTCCGCGGACTCGACGCGCGCCGAGACCGGCGGGCCGCCGGCCGCGCCGTAGAAGAGCGGCAGCGTGTCGACGCGGAAGCCGAGGACGGGCACGCCGAGCGTCTCGAGCAGCTCGGCCGTCGCGGGCACGTCGAGCAGGGACTTAACTCCCGCCGACACGACGAGAGCCGGGGTGCGCGCGATCTCGCCGAGATCGGCGGAGACGTCCGGTGGATTCGGGAAGCCGCGGTGCACGCCGCCGATGCCGCCCGTCGCCATGAAGCGACATCCGATCGCGCGCGCGATCGCAAGTGTCCCGCCGACGGTCGTCGCGCCGACCGCACCCTGCACCGTCGCGGCGCCGAGGTCGCGCGGCCCGACCTTGCGCGCTGCGGCGTCGAAACGCCCGAGCTCCTCCTCCGCCAGCCCGACGCGCACCTCGCCGTCGAGGACTCCGACCGTCGCCGGCACCGCGCCCGCGGCGCGCACCTGCGCCTCCGACTCCAAGCCGACCGCCACGCCCTCGCCGGGCGGGAAGCCGTGCGCGACGAGCGTCGTCTCGAGCGCGACGACGGCTCCGCCGGCGGTGAGCGCCTCGCCCACCTCGTCCGAGACGCGGATCATGCGGGCCGCTCCATCTCGACGAAGCGGCTCTCCTCGGCGGACGGCACCTCGCGGAAGCCCGCGCTTCGGTACGCGCGCAGCGCACGCTCGTTCCAGCGCGCGACCCAGAGCCGGAACTGCCGCGGCCGCCACTCGCGCTGCGCGTAGTCGAGCCCCGCCTCGATGAACGGCTGCGCGAGCCCGCGTCCTGTCAGATCGGGACGCATGCCGAGCCCGATGCGCACCTCGTCGCCCTCGGGGACGAAGTTGAAGAAGCCGATGAGCTCGTTGCCGTCGTCGACGACCGCCCGCAGGTGCGTCCGCCGCGCCGGATTCGCGAACAGCTCGACGCGGCGCGGATCGGCGGACGTGTCGTACCACTCGTACGGGAACTCGTACCGCCACGCCGCGATTGCGGTCGCCTGGCCGTCGGTCAGCGCCTCGACCTTCACGGCAGCGACCCTACTTTCGCCACGCAGCGGGCAGCCGCTTCGATCCCGCGGCGCGCCGCTTCTTCCAACGAGCCTCCGAGGAGGAACCCCGCCGCGAGGGCGTCGCCTGCTCCGGTCGGGTCGATGACGTCCGTCTCGACCGCGGCGAAGTCGAGCTTCGAGTCGGCGGTGAAGACACTGCAGCCGCGCGCGCCGCGCTTCACCACGCCGGTCGGCGCAGTGAGGTACGCGCCGCCCAGCAGTTCCCACTCCGCCTCGGTCGCGAAGAGGATGTCCGGCGCGAGCTCGTCGAGCAGCTCGCGGAAGCGGACAGGCCCGAAGCGGCGGATCTCCGTCCACGCCGCCACGTCGACCGACACGCGCGAGCCCGCCTCTCGCGCGAGCTGCGCCGCGAGCAGCGCTGTCGTCCCGATCGGCTCCTGCACGAGCGCGTAGCCGGAGACGTGGAGGACGTCGCACTCGAGCCAGGCCGCCTCGAGCTCCTCCGGTGCGAAGGAGGGAGCAGCCCCGCGGTCCGACGCGAGGGCCCGATCGCCCGTCTCCACGATCGAGACGACGATCCCCGTCGATCCCTCCGCGACCGGCCCCGCAAGCTCGACGCCGTGCGCCGCGAGCTCCCGCGCGACGAGCTCCCCCGCCGGGTCGTTGCCGCGCTTCGCGATGCAGCGCGCCTCGGCTCCAAGCTCCGCCGCCCACGCCGCGACGTTCGCCGCCTGGCCGCCGGCGCCGGCCCGAGTTGCGGCCCGCACGTCGCCACCGGGCGCGAGCGGCTCGTCGAGCCGAACGATCACGTCGAGCAATACGTCCCCGATGGTGGCGATGCGCAAGGCACAATCGTCCCATGGAGGCCGAGAGAAAGCGCGGGAGAGCGGTGGACTTCCTCCTCGGCGGCATCGTCGGCGCGTCCGCCGCTGTCGCCACCGCCCGCCGCGGCCGCCGGCTCCGCCGGCTGCGCGAGGAGCGGCTGGAGCGGCCAGCCGGGCTCGGCGCCTTCGAGGGAGCTCCGTGCTTCGAGGAACTGCTCGAGCAGCAATCGACGACATCCGCGGGCTAGAGGCTCGAAATTTCGCAGCGGATCGGTGAGAATGCAGTGTTGATGGTCCGGCCTTCACGTCTCGTGATCCTCCTCGCGGTCGCCTCGGCGGCCGCCGTTGCGCTCGCCGCGCCAGGGCCGGCGGCTGCGCGGATGACGCCGCTCGGCGCGCAGTTCCGCGTGGTCGTTCTCGACCACATGAGCGACGGGACATTCGCGGCGCTCGCGCGGCGCGGCGCCGTTGGCCTCCTGCGGCCGGGCTTCGGGCCGACGACGAGTCGTCGCAGCGCGCTCGCCGAGCTCGTGCGTGGTGCGGAGGTCAACGCGCGGATCGGCGGCGCGATCCCCGGCAAGCCGCTGATCGGGACGGAGGAGCAGAGCGGCGCGTCGACGCCCACCTGCCGCATGTGCATCGTCCTCCAGCTTCCTCCGGCGGGTGGAAAGAGCGAGAACGACAAGCTCTACCGGATCGCCGTGATCGGCCGTGGCTACCACGGGCTCCTCGTCTCCCCGACGACGCATATCGCCGGGATCGTCTCGATCGTCGACGTCGCGCCGACCGCGCTGGGCCGCCCCGCGACCGGCCTCTCGTGGACGGCGGCGAGCCATACGATCGGACGCCTCGCTTCGCTCGGCCAGCAGATCAACGCGAACAACCGGCTCAAGTTCGCCGTGCTCTTCGTCCTCGCCGGGCTCCTGCTCCTGCTCGCGCTGCTCGGGTTGCGCGCCGCCGCGACCGCGGTTCCGGCAGCGCTGCTCGTCAACCTGTTCCTCGGCGCCACGCAGGTCTCGAACGAGGTGCTCCTCCTCGCGGGGATCTCGCTCGGGACGGCGCTCCTCGCGTTCGCACTCTCGCGTGCCTGTCGCAGCGATAACGCGCTGCTTGCGCTCTTTGGCGGCGTGGTCATGCTCTACGCGCTCGTGATGGTGGCGCGGCCGGAGTGGCAGGCGATCAACCCGTTCGGCCCGACGCAGAACTCGCGGTTCTGGGGGATCGGCAACCAGGTGGAGACGCTCCTCCTCGCGCCGCTCCTCGCCGGAGCGGTGCTCGCGCGGCGCCGCTTCGGCGCGGTCGGCTTCGTTCTCTTCGGCCTCTTTGGGCTCGTGGTGATGACGGACAACCGCCTCGGCGCGGACGGCGGCGGTGCGATCGTCCTCGGCGTCGCGCTCGCGGTGCTCGGCTGGAGGCTGTTCCACCTGCGGATCGGCGGCTTCATCGCGCTCCTCGCGTCGTCGGCGCTCACCGTGCTCTGGCTCGTCTCGCGCGGGCTCGCAGAGCAGGGCCCGGACCATCTGCGCAGCGCGTTCTCGGACAACGGCGCGGGCCTGCTCACCTCGCTCGAGAGCCGTTGGCCGCTGTCGTACGTTCCCGCCCTCCATGCGTGGGCGCTCGTCGTCCCGCTCTTCCTCGTTCTCGCCGCAACGTTCGCCGTCGCCTGGAGACGGGCGCACAACGACGCGACGCGCGACCTTCTGCTCGCGCTCGGCGTCGCGCTCGTCACGTCGCTGCTCGTCAACGACTCCGCCGCGTACGAGCTCGCGGGAGGGATCGCTGTCGTCGGCGCCGCAGCGCGCTTCGCTCCGACGAGCGCCCCGGTGCGGGTGCGGGTGCGCGTCCCGGTGCTCAAGCGCGGTCTCGAAGCCGAGGCGGTTTCCTCGGAACTACCGCCCTCCTAGGTGCCGATCTACGAATACCGCTGTCCGAAGGGCCATCTCTTCGAGCGTTTCCAGTCGATGACGGCTCCCGCGCCGGAGAACTGTGACGTCTGCGGCGCCTCGCCCGTCGAGCAGGTGCTCTACCCGATCGCGATCCACTACAAGGGATCGGGCTTCTACTCGACCGACTACCGCAAGGGGAAGAAGGCGAAGCAGGAAGGCGGCGGGGACGGCGGCTCGTCGTCCGGCGGCGAGAGCGGCAAGAGCGAGTCGAAGCCGGCGGAGAAGAAGCCCGCCAGTTCCAGCAGCGACTGAGTTCGGTTACTTGAAGTTGCCGGTCGTTCCGACCGTACAGCCCGGCCCGTAGAGCCCGGTCGGCGGCTGCGGCGCCGAGTTCCCCAGCACCTGGTCGAGGACGGCGACGTTCTCCGCGCCGCCGACGATCACGTCCTGGCCGCCGACCTGCTGCGCCGTCCCGCCGAGCCGGCAGTGGAGGGAGTTCGCCGTCGAGGCGCGGAACTTCACCCACGCGAGCTGCAGCAGCTGCCACGTCGAGAGATCCGTGGATATCGGCGCGAGCAGAGAGCTTCCGTCGAAGGGGAGGGAGAAGAACCGCGACGGGCTCGCGAGCTTCGCGAGTACTGCCTGCTCGACGAGCTGCTGGTCGTGTTGGCGCGCGAAGTCCGTCCATGCCGGATCGAGCTGGTTCTCGCGGATCCGGGAGAAGATCAGCGCCTGGTGGCCGGTCATGTGCGTCGGCCCCTTGCGGAAGCGCCAGCCCTTCCACGTCGCGCAGCGACTCGCCGGGAACGGGCAGTCGAACTTGTTGGAGAGGATGTTCTCCGGGACGTCCACCGTGATCCCGCCGATCGCGTCGATGAGTTTCTCGAACTGGTTGAAGTCGACGAAGACGACGTGGTTGATCTGGAGCTGCTTGCCGAGCAGTGCATCGATCGTCCGGATCGCGAGCTTCGCGCCGCCGAGCTGCATTGCTGCATTGATCTTCTCGTCGCCGTGGCCGGGGATCGTCGTCAGGAGGTCGCGCGGGATCGAGAGGTAGACGAGGCGGCCGCGGCCCGGATCGGTGCGGAGGACCGTCAGCGAGTCGGAGTGCTGGTCGACGCTCCGGCCCTGCGAGCCCTTCCCTGTCGCGTGATCGGTGCCGACGAGGAGGATGTTCGTCGGGGTGTCGTAGATGCTGCCGGTGTCGGGCGCGAGCGCCGCACGCACCTTCTGCGGCACGCGCGCGTTCGCGGCGCTGACTCCGCTCGCGACGGAGAGGTAGCCGGCGACGCTCCAGACGATGAACAGGAGGACGAGGCCGAGAATCGTGACGAGCGTCCAGCGCCGCCACGTCCAGCCGAACCAGAGGCGCCGCCGCTGCGACTTGCGCGTGATCTTCCCGCCGCCGCCCGTCCCGTCGCGGCGAGAGCGCCGCGACTCGCGCTCCTGCCGTTCGAGCGGGACTTTCCCCTTGTCCCGGCCACCGCGGTAGACCCGGTACGGCTTCTCCTCGGAGGCGCCCATCCGTCCAACTACGGTACCCACAGTGGAAGCCCTCCACGCCATCGGCGTCGACCTCGGCGGCACGAAGATCCTCGCCGGCGTCGTGACCCGCGACGGAGAGGTCGTTCGCAGGCACGAGCGGCCCACGCCGCAGGACTCGCAGGAGCACGTGATCGCCGAACTCGAGGCTGCGGTCGCCGAGTTGCTGGACGACTCGGTAGGCGGGATCGGCTTCGGGGCGCCCTCGCCGATCGACGCGGCACGGGGCGTCGTTGTCCACTGCGTAAACCTCCCGCTCGAGGACGCAGCGCTGCGGGATCACATGCGCGAGCGTTTCGGCAAGCCGGTCGGCCTCGAGAACGACGCGAACGCTGCTGCGATCGGTGAGTGGCGCGCCGGTGCGGGGCGCGGCGTCCACGACCTCGTGATGCTCACGCTCGGGACTGGAGTCGGCGGCGGGGTCGTCTCCGGCGGCAGTCCGTTCCGCGGCCGGAACGGGGAGGGGGCCGAGCTCGGCCACGTCGTCATCGTCCACGACGGCCGGCCGTGCCAAGGCGCGTGCCAGGGGCGCGGCCACCTCGAGGCGTACGTGAGCGGCCACGCGGCGACCGAGGCTGCGCAGGAGGCGTTCGGGCCGTCCGCCGACGCGCACCGGCTGATCGGGCTCGCGGACGAGGGAGATGCGACGGCGAAGGAGATCCTCGCGGAGCTCGCGCGGTACCTCGGCTCGGGGATCGGCTCCTTCGTCAACGTCTTCGCGCCGGAGCTCGTCGTGCTCGGCGGCGGGTTCGGCGTCGCCGCGTTCGACCATCTCCGCGGGCCGGCGGAGGAGGTCGCGCGGCGCGAGGCGCTCGAGCCGATGCGCGGCGCCTTCCAGCTGGCGAAGGCGGAGCTCGGAACCGAGGCGGGGCTGATCGGCGCGGCGTTCGTCGGCTTCGAAGCATTGGAGTCCTGATGCCGCTCGCAATCTGCGCGACGCCGATCGGCAACCTCGAGGACGTCACGCTCCGTGTGCTCGCCGAGCTCGCCGCGGCCGACGTCGTCCTCTGCGAGGACACTCGCCACACGCGCGGGCTCCTCCAGCGGCACGGCATCGAGGCGCGGCTCCTCTCGTATCACGAGCACAACGAGGCGCAGCGGACGGCCGAGCTCCTGCCGCGGCTCGAGGCGGGGGAGCGGATCGCGCTCGTCTCCGACGCGGGCATGCCGGGCGTGTCCGATCCTGGCGGGCGGCTCGTGCGTGCGGCTTTGGACGGCGGCGTCGAGGTCACGGTGCTGCCCGGGGCGTCGGCGGTCGAGACGGCGCTGGTGGCGTCGGGGCTCGTCGCGGAGCAGCACCGCTTTCTCGGTTTCCTTCCCCGCGGCGAGAAGCGGCTCGCGGAGCTGTGGGAGGAGCTCGCGGCGTGGCCGTGGCCCGCTGTTGCGTTCGAGTCGCCGCAGCGGCTGCCGGCGACGCTGCGTTCGCTGGCAGCGGCGCAGCCGGAGCGTCTGGTCGCCGTGTGCCGCGAGCTGACGAAGAAGTTCGAGGAGGTCGCGCGCGGGACGGCGGCAGAGCTCGCAGCGCGCTTCTCCGAGCCTCCGAAGGGCGAGATCACGCTCGTGCTCGGGCCGGGCTCTCGTGGAGCAGGGGATGAG
Source organism: uncultured Actinomycetes bacterium (assembly GCA_963737515.1). Taxonomy (GTDB): domain Bacteria; phylum Actinomycetota; class Thermoleophilia; order Gaiellales; family Gaiellaceae; genus Palsa-739. The sequence continues at coordinate 904,724 of CAVTSV010000004.1, forward strand.
GCCGCGGCGCTCGAAGCGCTCGCCGAGCTCCTCGAGGCGGGAGTGTCCCGCAGGCAGGCGGCGGAGATCGTCTCGCGGCTAACCGGCGTGCCGCGGAATCGCCTCTACAAGCAGTCGCTGTAAGCGGATTTGACAACGTCTGCTGCGGCGGCTACCTTTCGCCTTCATGTTGCTCAAATTGACAACAATCGTGGCTGCGTTCCTCGTTTGGGTTCCCGCCGCAGCCGCGTGGAGCTGGCCGGTGCAAGGCCCGGTGCTGAAGACGTTCTCTTACGACGAGTCGCATCCGTACGCCGGCGGCCAACGCCGCGGTATCGACATCGGTGCGAGCGCGAGCGGCGAGGCGGTTGTCGCACCGGCGGGTGGGACGGTGAGCTTCGCCGGGTTCGTGCCGACGAACGGCACGACACTGGCGATCGAGACAGCCGACGGCTACTCCGTGACGCTGACCCATCTCGGCTCGCTCGCGGTCTCGGCCGGCGCGGTTGTCACCGAAGGCGAGACGGTCGGCACGGTCGGTCCGAGCGGGACGCCGGAGGAGTCGGTGCCGTACGTCCACCTCGGGATCCGGCTGACTGCCGATCCGCTGGGCTACCTCGACCCGCTCGGGTTTCTGCCCGCGCCCGTCGTCCCGCCGCCTGCCGCCGCTCCGGTCCCGAAGGCGCAACCGGTCTCGAAGGCTCCGCGCGTCGTGGGTGTGGTGATCCGGCGTCCCGCGCCGGCGCCGGTGCCGGCGCCGGTCGCACACCACGCGCCGGCCGTCCGCGAGCCGCAGCGTCCGGTCGAGGTTCCCGCCGCGCCGGCCGCGCTGCGCAGGCCGGTCGAGGAGCCGAGCTCCGGCGCGCCGATGCCGCCGGCGGCGCCTGCGCCGGCGAACCGGCCCGTCGTCCCTGCAGTCGCCGCCGCGGTCGCCGCGACGGCAATCGCGCTGCTCGTTCGGCGCCGCCGCGCGAGAAAGGATGCGGAAGCGCCGCTCGTATCATGGACGGATGCGCTTCTACCTGACGACGCCGATCTACTACGTGAACTCGACGCCCCACATCGGGCATGCGTACACGACGGCGATCGGCGACATGCTCGTCCGCTACCACCGCCAGCGCGGCGCCGACACCTTCTTCCTCACGGGAGTCGACGAGCATGCGACGAAAGTCTGGCGGGTCGCGCAGGAGCAAGGCCTCGAGCCGCAGGAGTACGCCGACCGGATCGCCGGGCCGTGGCGTGACCTCCCCAAGCGGCTCGATGCCGAGATCGATTTCTTCCTCCGCACGAGCGACGAGGGTCACAAGGCCTTCGTCCGCGACTTCCTGCAGCGGATGTACGACAACGGCGACATCTACCAGGACGTCTACGCCGGCCTCTACTGCGTCGGCTGCGAGGCGTTCAAGACTGAAGAGGAGCTGACGCCGGACGGTCTCTGCCCCGATCACCTCGTCGCCCCGGAGTGGATCGAGGAGACGAACTGGTTCTTCCGGCTCTCCGCGTACCAGGACAAGCTGCTCGCCCTCTACGACGAGCGGCCCGATTTCGTGCGGCCCGACTTCCGCTTCAACGAGGCGCGCTCGTTCATCGCCGGCGGTCTGCGCGACTTCAGCATCTCGCGCGCCGGACAGCCGTGGGGCATCGCGTTGCCGTGGGACGAGAGCCAGGTCGCGTACGTCTGGGCCGACGCGCTCGTCAACTACCTCAGCGCGCTCACATACGCGCGCGAGGGCGAGGACCTGCGCGAGGAGTACTGGCCCGTTGTCCACCACCTGTTGGGCAAGGACATCCTCCGCTTCCACTGCGTCTTCTGGCCGGCGATGCTCCTCTCCGCCGGCTATGAGCCGCCGCGGCAGCTCTTCGTCCACGGCTACCTCCTGCTCGACGACCGCAAGATCTCGAAGTCGCTCGGCAACGTCGTCGACCCGCTCGAGCTGATCGACGTCTATGGAGTCGACGCCGTCCGGTACTGGATGGCGCGAGCGGTCTCGTTCGGACAGGACGGCAGCGCCTCGATCGACGGCGTCCGCGAGCGGTACGACAACGAGCTCGCCAACGACCTCGGCAACCTCCTCTCGCGGACGACGGCGATGGTCGCGCGGTACCGCGACGGGAAGATTCGCCGCAGGGACGCAGAGCCGGCGCTCGACCTCGATGCCCTCGGCGCCGACGTCACTGCACGGCTCGAGCGGTTCGACGTGACGGGAGCTCTCGACGCTGCGTGGGACGGAGTGCGCGCGCTCAACCAGTACGTGACCGCCGAGGAGCCGTGGCAACTGGCGAAGGACGAGGCGAATGCCGCCCGGCTCGACGCCGTCCTCTACAACCTCGTCGACGGGCTGACCGGTCTCGCCGTCGCGCTTGCGCCGTTCCTCCCCGAGTCCGCGCCTCGCATCCTCGCCGCGCTGAACCAGAGCGCCGATCTGTCGTGGGACCGGATCCGGAACGGCGGCGCGGCGGAGGTCGACGGAATCGCCGCGGCGGAGCCGCTCTTCCCGCGGATCGAGCTGCCCGCAACGGCGTGATCGACACGCACGCGCATCTCGCGGCGCTCGATGACCCCGACGCCGTGGTCGAGCGTGCCGCCGCTGCGGGCGTCACGCGGATCCTCACCGTCGGCACCGACGTCGAGGACTGCCGCCGCAACCTCCTGCTCGCGGATGCGCACGACGGCGTGTTCGCAATCCTCGGCATCCACCCGCACGAGGCGGGCGAGACGACCGACGAGGACGTCGCGCAGCTGCGCGAGTTGCTCGCTCACCCCAAGGCCGTCGCAGTGGGAGAGACCGGCCTCGACTGGTTCCGCGACTACGCGCCGCGCGACGCCCAGCGGCGCCTCTTAGCGCAACAGCTCGCGCTCGCCGACGAGCTTGGGAAGCCCGTCGTGATCCACACGCGCGCCGCCGACGACGACACGCTCGCGGCGCTCGCGTCCCACGCGGGCACGGTCGTCCTCCACTGCTTCTCCTCGCCGCACCTGCTGCCGGCGGCGCTCGAGCGCGGCTGGTACGTCTCGTTCGCCGGCAACGCGAGCTTCCCGAAAGCCGTTGACCTACGACTCGCGGCGACGCAGGTCCCGGCTGAGCGGATCCTCGCGGAGACCGACTCGCCCTACCTTGCGCCGCAACCGGTGCGCGGCAAGCGGAACGAACCGGCGTACGTCGTCCACACGCTCGCTGCCCTCGCCGCCGCGCGGGGAGAGGAGCCGGAGGCGCTCGAGCGCCAGATCGACGAGAACGCGAGCTCATGCTTCGGCCTGTGAAGAAGAAATACGGCCAGCACTTTCTGGCCGACCCGAACATCCTCGACGTGATCGGGCGGCTCGCCGAGCTCGGCTCCGACGACGTCGTCCTCGAGATCGGCCCGGGCGAGGGCGTGCTGACCCGCTACCTCGCCGAGCGCGTCCGGCAGGTCCACGCGGTCGAGATCGACCCGGAGCTCGAGCCGGAGCTGCGCGACCTCGGCTCGAACGTCGACGTCACCTTCGGCGACGCGCTCCAGCTCGAGCTGCCGCAGGACGCGACGAAGCTCGTCGCAAACCTCCCGTACAACATCGCCACGCCGCTGATCGTGGAGAGCCTCGACGGCCTGCCCAACGTCGGCCTCTGGTGCGTGATGGTGCAGCGCGAGGTCGCCGACCGGCTGTTCGCGTCGCCGGGGACGAAGGACTACGGCGCCGTTTCCGTCCTCGTCCAGCTCGGAGCCGAGCGGACGGGCTTCCACCCGGTCTCGCGCCACGTCTTTCGGCCGCCGCCCAAGGTCGACTCCGCGCTCGTCGCCTTCCGTCGGACCGAGTTGCCGCCGGACTTCCCGCGTTTGAAGAAGCTCGTCGTCTCGGCGTTCGTACACCGGCGCAAGACACTGCCGAATTCGCTCGAGCGCAGGGACTTCGCCACGCGGGAGCAGGCCGCGGCGGCGCTCGCAGCGATCGGCCGTCCGCCGGAGACACGGGCGGAGGCACTCGAACCCGAGGAGTTTCTCGGGCTGGCGGAGGCGCTCGGATGAAGCGCGCGCCGGCTCCCGCGAAGATCAACCTCGCGCTCGTGGTCGGGCCGCTCCGCGGCGACGGCAAGCATGAGGTGCTCACCGTCCTGCAGCGAATCGACCTCGTCGACCGGATCCAGATCGACGACGCACCCGCGCTGCGGATCGACGGCTTCCGCGAGGACACGCTCGTCCGCACCGCGCTAGAGCGGCTCGCCGAAGCTGCCGGTGTGGAGTCGCGGTGGCGCGTGAAGATCGAGAAGGCGATCCCGCTCGCGGCGGGCCTCGGCGGAGGCAGCTCCGACGCCGCGACCGCACTCCGGCTCGCGAACGAGACGCTCGAGCAGTCGCTTCCGTCCGACCAGCTGCACGCGCTCGCGGCGGGCATCGGGGCCGATGTCCCGTTCTTCCTCGCAGACGGGCCGCAACGCGGCTCCGGCGACGGCAGCGAGCTCGAGCCGATCGACCTGCCGCAGGACTTCTGGGTGGTCGTCCTGCTCCCACACGACGCTGTGAAGACATCGACCGCCGCTGTCTACGCAGCGTTCGACGCGCGGAACGGCGCGGCCGGCTGGGAGGAGCGCCGCCGGGCGCTGATCGACGGGCTCGGGCGCGTCGAACGCCCCAAAGACCTCGCCGCCTTGCCGCCGAACGACCTCGCGAGCTCCCCGCTCGCGGCGGAGATCAGGGCCGTGGGAGCCTTTCGCGCGGACGTCTCCGGCGCCGGCCCGGCGGTGTACGGACTCTTCCTCGATCGGGCCGACGCGGACGCCGCACGCCGCTCCCTGAGCCGGTTCGGCGAGACCTGGCTCGCGCCCCCGGCCTGGTACGGTTGACGCCGTGGACAACGGATCTGAGGGCGGGCGTGTGACCGAGTGGCTCCACCGTCATCGCTATCGCATCGTTCTTTGGGTCGCGGTGATCGAAGGTCTCGTCGCCTGGGTCACGCACGGGCTTCACATCTGGACGATCGTCGTCCTCGGCGTCATCGCGCTCGCAAGCCTGATGCTCTACCGCTTCATGCAGGAGCGCACCCACTCGCCGTTCCTTCACGAGGTCACATGGCTCCTCGCCGCCTCTCAGCTCGGCGCGACGGTCGCGGTCGCCGCTGGCTATGTCGTCCGGATCGCACTCGTCGTCCTCGTCGTCATCTTCGCCCTCGTCGCGCTCGGGCTGCTTCTCCTCGAGCGCCGGTAGAGTTGTGGGCGCCCTGGGGCGTAGCCAAGTGGTAAGGCAACGGGTTTTGGTCCCGTGATCCCAGGTTCGAATCCTGGCGCCCCAGCCACCTAATCTGACATGGCAGAGAAGCTCGCAGCAGTTGTCATGGCCGGCGGAATCGGCACGCGCATGAAGAGCGCGACGCCGAAGCACCTGCATCCGCTGCTCGGCCGGCGGATGGTGGACTGGGTCGTCGAAGCCGCACGGGCCGCGGGCGTCGAGCGGATCGTCGTCGTCGTCTCGCCTCCGACGCGGGAGCTCTTCGACGGGGTCGACGTGGCCGTGCAGGAGGAGCCGCTCGGTACGGGCGACGCGGTTCGCTGTGCGCGGCAGTCGCTCGCGGAGTTCGAGGGCGACGTCCTCGTCCTCAACGGCGACGTGCCGGCGCTGCGGCCCGAGACGATCGCCGCTCTCGTCGAGACTCATCGCTCGGCCGGCGCTGCGGCGACCGTCCTCTCCTTCGAACCGGAAGACGCAGCCGCGTACGGCCGGATCGTGCGCGACGGCGACGGCCGGCTGGCCCGGATCGTCGAGGCGCGCGACGCGTCAGCCGGGGAGCTCGCGCTCGGCGAGGTCAACTCCGGCATCTACGTCTTCCGCGCCGACAAGCTCTGGCCTGCGCTCGACCGGCTGACCCCGCACAACGCGCAGGGCGAGCTCTACGTCACCGACACGCTCGGCTTGCTCGCCGGCGACGGAGAGACGTGCGCCGTCCAGCAGGCGGAGGATCCGCTCGAGGCCGACGGCATCAATACGCGCGCCGAACTCGCCGAGGTCGCGGGCCGCCTCCGCGACCGGATCAACCGTGGGCACATGCTGGCGGGCGTCACGATCATCGACCCGTCCTCCACGTGGATCGACGCCGGCGTGGAGATCGAGCCGGACGTCGTTGTCCATCCCTTCTGCGTCATCCGCGGCGACGTCCGGATCGCGAGCGGCGTCGAGATCGGCCCGTTCGCCTCGATCCGGCCGCTGACGGAGATCGGCGAGGGAGCGAAGATCGGCACCTTCGTCGAGCTCAAGGCGGCGACCGTCGGCGCCCGGACGAAGATCCCGCATCTCTCCTATCTGGGCGACGCGGAGATCGGCGACGACACGAACATCGCGGCCGGAAACGTCACTGCCAACTTCAGCCACATCCCCGGAGAGCCCAAAAAACGGACGACGATCGGCAGCAACGTCAGGACCGGCGTCGACAATACGTTCCTCGCACCCGTCGAGATTGGGGACGACACGTGGATTGCGCCAGGAGCGGTCATCACGGAGAATGTGCCTCCCGGCTCGCTGGCCGGGTTTGCGGCTCGTCAAGTCACGAAGGAAGGGTGGGTTTACGAGAAGCATGGAAACCCCGACGGCGATTGAGCTGGCCCTGCCCGGGCTCGAGGGGAGCGTCGTGACGAGCGAGCCTTCGCCCGAGCACTTCATCGTTCGCGGGCCGCAGAAGCGGCTGATGGTCTTCTCCGGCCGCTCGCACCCGGAGCTCGCGCTGGCGATGGCGGAGAAGCTCGGAGTCGAGCTCGGCGACGTCGAGCTGAGCACGTTCCCGAACGACGAGACGTACTGCCGCTATCTCGAGTCGATCCGCGGCGCCGACGTCTTCATCGTCCAGACCGGGGCGCCGCCGGTGGACAAGAACCTCATGGAGCTCGTGCTCATGATCCAGGCGGCGAAGCTCGCGTCGGCGAAGCGGATCACGGCGGTCATCCCGTGGTTCCCGTACTCGCGCCAGGATCGGAAGGCGAAGCCGCGCGAGCCGATCTCGGCGCGCCTCGTCGCCGACATGCTCCAGCTCGCCGGCGCCGACCGCGTCCTGACGATGGATCTCCACGCCGGGCAGATCCAGGGCTTCTTCACCATCCCCGTCGATCACATGACCGCGCTGCAGCTCTTCGCGACGCACTTCCGCGACCTCGGCCTCACCGGCGACGGCGTCGTCGCGGTCGCGCCGGACGCGGGACGCGCGACGCACGGAGTCCGCTTCGCAGCGATGATCGAGGCGAGCTTCGCGATCATGCACAAGATGCGCGTCTCCGCCGACAAGGTCGAGGTGACCGAGGTGACGGGCCGCGTACGGGACAAGATCGCGATCATCGGCGACGACGTCTCGACGACCGGCGGCACGCTCATCGCCGGCGCGCGGGCGCTGAAGGAGCACGGCGCGACGGAGGTCAACGTCTTCGTCACGCACGCGCTCTTCTCCGGCAAGGCGCTCGAGGCGCTCGGGAACTCGGAGGTCGACCGGATCGTGGTCACCGACTCGGTGCCGATCGACGCGCGCCACCGTCCCGACAACATGACCGTCCTCAGCGTCTCGGGCCTCCTCGCCGAGGCGATCATGAACGTCTTCGCCGACGACTCGGTCTCCGCCATTTTTGGCGGCGAGAACCAGCTCTTCTAGCTAGCTGGTGCTCGCTGCCGCGAGCCGGCGCTGGACCAGGCGGTTTGCGGCTTCGGCTGGCGTGGTGCCGTCCGCTTCCGCTTCGGCAAACATGCCGCGCAGGGTGTCGCCGATCCCGGCGAGAGCCTGCTCGATCTGAGTCGCATCCCAGTCCTCGTCCACGAGCCCGATCAAGTGGATAACGCCGCCGGAGTTCACGACGTAGTCCGGCGCGAAGAGGATGCCGCGCGCCGCGAGGCGCTCCGCGTCGGCTGGCTCCGCGAGTTGGTTGTTCGCGGCACCGGCGACGGCCCGGCAGGCGAGCCGCGGGATTGTTTCCGCGTTGAGGACGCCGCCGACGGCGCACGGCGCGTAGACGTCGACCTCCGTTCCGGCCACTCGGTCGGGCGGGACGATCTCGAAGCCGGCCGCCGCCGCTCGCCCCTCGTCGAGGTCGCTGACGAGAACGCGCGCGCCGGCGTCCGCGAGCTCGCGAATGAGGAGTCCGCCGACCGCGCCGACACCCTGGACGAGCACGCTCCTGCCGGCGACGTCCGGCGAGCCGAACACCTGCTCGACCGTCGCGCGGATCGCGTGGAAGACACCGCGCGCCGTGCCGGGGCCGCTGTCGCCGCCGGTGCTCGGCGTCCCGTAGACCCACGGGCACGTCTCCGCGACGATCGCGAGATCCTCCGGCTTGATGTTCATGTCGCCAGCCGTGCGGTACGTCCCCCTGAGCGAGGCGACGAGCTTTCCGTAGCGGAGGAGGAGCCGGCGCCGCGCCTCGCCGGTCGGCAACTCCGGCACCGCGAGCACCGCCTTGCCGCCGCCACGCGCCATTCCCGTCCCCGCGAGTTTCTGCGTCATCGCGGCCGACAGGCGCAGCACGTCGGCGAGACCGTCGGCCGGAGTGGGATAGACGCGCAGCCGCGTGCCGCCGACGGCGGGGCCGAGCACGGTCGAGTGGACGCCGACGAACATCCACGCGCCGCTCTCCTCGTCGTGGCGGATGACCGCGTGCTCTCCGTCCCACTGCGCCAGCAGAGAGTCGAAGTCCATGCCCAGACGCTACAGTTCGCCGCCGGAATGGCTGGAGAGCGGACCAAACTTCTCGTCGCCGAGCGCGACAAGCTCGGCTCGGCCGAGACGCGGCGCCTGCGCAAGCAGGGCCTCATTCCGGGCGTTCTCTACGGCGGCGGCGAGCCGATCGCGATCTCGATCGCGGAGCGCGAGTTGCGCCGCGCGCTCACGGGCGCCGCGGGCCTCCATTCGATCCTCGATGTCGAGATCGACGGCAAGGGCAAGACCCACGCCTCGATCCTCAAGGAGTACCAGGTCGATCCCGTGCGGGGCGGCGTCACGCACGTCGACCTGCAGGAGGTGCGGCTCGACCAGACGATCAACGCCTCCGTCTCCGTCCACCTGGTCGGCGGGGAGAGTGCGCCTGGCGTGAAGGAGGGCGGTGTGCTCTCGCAGGTCCTGCGCGAGGTCACGGTCGAGGCGCTGCCGCTCGAGGTTCCCGAGCACATCGAGCTCGACGCCTCGGGGATGGAGATCGGCGGCACCATCCGCCTCGCGGAGCTCGTAGCGCCCGCCGGCGTCACGATCCTCGGCGATCCCGAGATGGTCGTCGCCACGATCACCGCGCCGACGAAGGAAGTCGAGCCCGAGCTGACGGAGGAGGAGCTCGCTGCACTCGAGGCCGAAGCCGAGGGCGCCGAGGGTGCCGAGGGCGAGGCTGCCGGCGAGGGCGGCGAGGAAGCTCCGGCCGAAGCCGAGGCAGAAGCCTCCGGCGACGAAACTCCCGCCGAGGGCTAACCCTTGCTCCTGGTCGTCGGTCTGGGGAACCCGGGCCGCGAGCACGCCCGGAACCGGCACAACGCCGGCTATCTCGTCGTCGACGAGCTTGCGCGGCGGCACGGCGGCTCGTGGAAGTCGAAGTTCTCCGGCCAGATGGCGGAGGTTCGCGCCGGCGGCGAGCGGCTCGCGCTGCTCAAGCCGGAGACGTATATGAACGACTCCGGCCGCTCGGTCGGCCCGGCCGCCGCCTTCTTCAAGCTCGAGCCGAGTGACGTGCTCGTCGTCCACGACGAGGGCGACTTCGACCTCGGCCGTCTCGAGCTCAAGGTCGGCGGAGGGCTCGCCGGCCACAACGGCCTGCGCTCGATCGCGCAGCAGCTCGGCACGCAGGACTTCCTCCGGCTGCGGATCGGCGTAGGCCGGCCGGAGCGCGGCGATCCGCGCCCGCTCGCCGACTGGGTGCTCGCCGACTTTCAGCCCCACGAGGACGTGGCCGGGATCGTGACGAGCGCGGCCGACGCCGTCGAGACGCTCGTCGCGGAGGGCGCCCAGCAAGCGCAGCTCCAGGTCAACCGGCGCTAGAGGTTCTTAGCCGCGGAGAGTGCTCGGCGTCAGCTCGTCCAGCGACGCGAGCGTGACGTCGGCGAGCTCGAGCGCCTCGGCGTCGGGCGGATAGCTCGGGTTCGGGATGGCGATCACGCGCATCCCCGCCGCTCGGGCGGAGCGGATCCCGGCGTGGGAGTCCTCGACGGCGGCGCAGCTCTCCGGCGCGACGCCGAGCCGGCGCGCGGCCTCGAGGTAGACATCGGGCGCCGGCTTCCCGCGCAACACCTCCTCCGACGAGACCGTCGCGCGAAAGCAGTCCGCAATCCCGGCGAGCCGGAGCACCTCCTCGAAGATCGCGCGGTTGGACGAGGACGCGAGCGCGAGGGGGAACTCGGCGGCGACGCGCCGCACGACCTCGACGGCGCCGGGCAGCAGCGGTAGCTCGAGCGTGTACGCCTCGAGCATCAGCGCGACGACGTCGGCGTTGATCCGCTCCGGCTCGCCGGGAACTCCGGCCTTCTCGTGCAGGTACGCCGACCACTCGGGAGCGGACATGCCCATCATCGCCCGCTGAACCTCGTTGTCGTACCGGCCGCCGCGCTCGCGCACGTAGCGCTCGCGCACGTCGTCCCAGACCTCCTCGGACTGGAGCAGCACGCCGTCGAGGTCGAAGACGACCGCTTCGATCAAACGGAGTGGTACGTGCTCTCGCGGTAGACGAGCGCCTTCTGCGCCGGGCCGTGCAGGATCGAGAGGACGTCGGCGATGAAGAACGTGTGGTCGCCCGCGTCGGCCTCCGCACGTGTTTCCGCCTCGATCCACCCGAGCGCGCCGTCGATCAGCGGCGCGACGGTTCCCTCGCGGGTCGGGACACCTTCCCAGTGGACGATCGGTGGATAGCCGGCGGCGAAGCGGCGCGCGAGCTCGTCCTGCTCGGAGCCGAGGAGGCTGATCGCGAAGCGGCCGACGCTGCGGAGGAGTTCGTAGCACGACGCCTCTTTCCCGATCGAGACGCCGACGAGCGGCGGGTCGAGCGAGAGCGAGACGAGGGAGGAGACGGTCACGCCCATGCGATCCCCTTCGACGTCGACGCTGAGGATTGAGACGCCGTGCGGCCAGAGCCGCATCAGGCCGCGCAGATCGTCCCCCGTCGCCATCGCCAGAACGCTACAGACGGCGTATACCCTGCGTTCCGCGAGTGTCTGTGCAGGAACTCAAGGAACGCGTACGAGGATCGCGCGAAGAGATCATCGACTTCATGCGCGAGATCGTCGCCATTCCGAGCATGGAAGGCAACCTGAAAGAAGTCGGGGACCGCATCGGCGCGGAGATGACCAAACTCGGTTTCGAGGACGTCCGCTTCGACAAGATGGGAAACATCATGGGGCGCGTCGGAACGGGGAAACGCGTCATCGTCTACGACTCGCATGTGGACACTGTTGGCGTAGGCGACCCGGCGACCTGGGATTGGGATCCGTTTCAGGGCAAGGTCGAGAACGGAGTCCTGTATGGCCGTGGCGCGTGCGATGAGAAAGGGTCGACGCCGGGGATGATCCATGGTCTCGCCCTGGCGCGTGACCTTGGTTATCTCGACGGAACGACCGCCTATTACTTCGGCAACATGGAGGAGTGGTGCGACGGTATCGCGCCTAATGCGTTTGTCGAGGTGGACCCGAAGGTGAAGCCGGATTTCGTGATCATCGGCGAGCCCACGATGATGCGCGTCTATCGCGGGCACAAGGGCCGCATCGAGCTGAAGATCACCGCCACAGGCCGTTCGGCGCATGCTGCCTCCCACTATCTTGGCGACAACGCGGTCTACAAGATGATGTCGATCATCATGCAGATTCGCGAACTCGATCGTCGCATGCGGTTCGGCATGGGCCATCACCCTCTGCAGGGTCATCCGTCCATCGCCGTGACGGATGCCGAGGCGCACACCGCGTCCGTCAATGCAGTTCCGGAGCGGTTTTCAATTTTCATCGATCGCCGTATTACCGCGAGCGAAACGCGTGCTCAAGCCATCGCAGACATCAAAGGCCTGATCCCGGACTATTTGCAGGACGAGATCGAGGTCGACGAATTGTTCTACGAAGAGCCGTCCTATACGGGGTTCGTCTTCCCCGTGGAGAAGTTCTATCCGCCCTGGTTGTTGGACGATGATCATCCGCTGACTGAGGTGGGTCAGAGCACTATCGAAGCGCTTTGGGGGGAAAGGCGTGAGTTGGGCACGTGGGATTTCTCGACCAACGGCACGTATTGGGCAGGCAAGGCGGGCATTCCGTCCATCGGCTTCGGTCCAGGCGATGAGAAGTTCGCTCACACCGATCTCGAGCAGGTCCCGCTGGACGATGTCGTCGCGGCAACGGAGTTCTATGCCTTGTTCCCGAAGATGTTGGCGGGGCGCTCGTAGAAGCCGGCGCGAGGCGGCGGGGGTGAGATTCGAACTCACGGAGCCGTGAGGCTCAACGGTTTTCAAGACCGCCCCGTTCGACCGCTCCGGCACCCCGCCGCGCTGTCTAGTGTCGCAGCCGTGGCGACGATGACGGACCTCGAGGAGCTGGCGCTCGCGCTGCCTGAGGTGTCCAAGGAAGTCGAGGACGGCCGGCCGACCTACAAGGTCGGCGGGAAGTTCTTCTGCTTCCACCGGACGCGGCGGCCCGACGCTCTCGATCCCGAGACGGGCGAGCGCCTCGACGACGTCCTCGTCTTCTACGTCGCGGATCTCGGCGTCAAGGAGATGCTCGTCGGCGACTCCCGTGGCGTGTATTTCACGACGCCGCACTGGGACGGCTACAGGGCGGTGCTCGTCCGCATCCCGAGCCTCGCGAAGCTCGACCGCGAGGAGCTGCGCGACCTCGTCGAAGAAGCGTGGCTGGCCCGCGCCCCGAAGCGGCTGGCGAAGGAGTGGCTGGGTCCTACGGAGTAACGCGCTCGGGCGCGCCGTACTCGCGCAGCACGTCCGGCACGTCGCCGCCGAAGTTCTCGAGGATCGCGAGGACGGTGCGGTCGGTCGTCGCCGTGCCGTTCAGCGTGTTCACCGGCTCCAGGTCCTTCCCGGCGCGGTAGCGGATGCCGAGCCGGCGCGCCTGGAAGTCGGTGGTGTTCGACGCCGACGTGAGCTCGCGGTAGCGCTGCTGCGACGGGAACCAGCCCTCGATGTCGTACTTCTTCACCGCCGGCGCGCCGAGGTCTCCCGCAGCGACGTTCACGACCCGATACGGAAGGCCGAGGGCTTGGAGGATCTCCTCCTCGATTCCGACGAGCCGCTCGTGCTCGTCGGTCGCCGCGCCCGGCTCGCAGAAGACGAACAGCTCCACCTTGTTGAACTGGTGCACGCGGAACATCCCACGCGTGTCCTTGCCCGCGGCGCCCGCCTCGCGGCGGAAGCACGTCGACAACGCCGTGTAGCGGAGCGGGAGCCCGTCCTGCTCGAGGATCTCGCCCATGTGGAGGCCGGCGAGCGCGACCTCGGAAGTACCGGTGAGGTAGAGCTCGTCGCTCTCGATTGCGTAGATGTTCGAGCGCTCGGTCGGGAAGAAGCCGGTGCCGTACATCGCCTCCTCGCGGACGAGCACCGGCGGCAGCATCGGCGTGTGGCCGTGCTTCACCGCCGTGTCGATCGCGAAGCGGTAGAGCGCGAGGGCGAGCAGCGCGGTGTCGCCGAGGAGATAGCCGAAGCGCGAGCCCGACAGCCGCGCGGCGCGCTCCATGTCGAAGCGGCCGATCTCCGTGTGCTCCTTCGCCTCGGGGCCTGGCTCGCCGAACGTGCGCAGTTCGACCGCGTCCTCCTCGTCGAAGCCGTCGGGAGCGGAGTCGTCGGGCGGATTCGGCACCTGCGCGAGCGCCTCGTCGCGCGCGGTTTCGGCCTCGGCGAGATCACGCTCGGCGGCCTGCAGCTCCTCCTTGACGCTGCGCATCTCCTCGAGCTGCTCCGGCGTCGGCTTGCCCTTCAGCTTCGTGCGGGAACGGAGCTCGTCGACGCGCGGCACGAGCTCGCGCCACCTCTCGTCGGCGGCAAGCCATGCGTCGAACGCCTCGGCAGCGCCCTTGCGCGCGAGGCGGCGCCGGTACTCGTCCGGCTCGTTGCGGGCGGCGCGCGCGTCGATCACGCGAGGGAGTCTAAGTACGCCTCAAGCAACGCAGCCGCGCCTTCCTCCTGCACGGTCGGGATGACGAGGTCGGCGCGCGCCAGAACGTCGGGGTGGGCGTTCGCGACTGCGACGCCGAAACCGGCCCAGTCGAGCAGCTCGCGATCGTTCTCGCCGTCGCCGCACGCGACCGTCTCGGCGGCGGAGAAGCCGAGCCGCTCGGCGACGAACGCGAGCCCGCTGCCCTTGCTCACATCCGGATGCGCGAACTCGAGAAAGTACGGCAGCGACTTCGAGATGAAGAGCCGTCCCGCGAAACGCGGCTTCAGCTCCTTCTCGAGCTCGCCGAGCGCGTCGGGGTCGCCTACGGCGACGAGCTTCGTCGGGTCGTGCTGGAGCCAGCCCCGCAGGTCGCCCACCGCGTGCACCGGGATGCTCTGGAACTTCGAGTAGCGCTCCGCTTCGGCGTTGATCTCCGCGACGTACAGCTCGTCGTCGACGTAGCAATTGAGGTGGAAGCCGGCGGCGATTACTGCGTCCATCGCGTCACGCGCCGCGGCGAGCGGGATCGGGACGTGGAGGAGGAAGTCGCCGGTCGCGGGATCCGCGACGACCGCGCCCTGGTAACAGACGACGGGATCGTCGAGCTCGGCCTGCGCGAGGTACGGCTGTGTAGCGCGGAACATCCGTCCCGTCACGACGATCACGTGCGAGCCGGCGGCGCGGACGGCAGCGAGGGCTTCTTGCGTGCGCGGCCGCAGCACGCCGTCTTCGGCGATGAGGGTCCGGTCGAGATCGAACGCGAAGGCGGCGACGCGCCGTGGGAAGGTCGCCGAGAGCTCTACTGCTACGGCGCCTTGCCGCCGGTGGAGGTCACGACGTACGCCGCAACGTCGGCGATCTGCTGCGTGCTCAGCTGGGACTTGAAGGACGGCATCACCGTGCCGCCGTTCGTCACCTGCGCGGTGACCGCCTGATAGTTCGGCTTGAGCGTGTCGAGGTTCGGGCCGATGGTTCCGGTCGTCCCGGCCGCCGAGAGCGTGTGGCAGCTGCCGCAGTTCGTGAGGAAGGTCGCCTTGCCCTTCGTCGCGTCGCCCTTCAGGTGGAAGGCCGGGACGATCGGGTACGTGACCGTCGGCGTGGTCACCGTGCCGATCACCGTCTCCGGTGTCGGAGAGCTCACGCCCTGGGCCTGGCAGGCGGCCAGCACGGAAGCGCCGACGAGAACTGCGGCGATGACTGCGAACCGGCGCACCGGGCGAGACTCTAATGAAGCGCTAAGACCGCCCGCGCAGGGAACGGTCGGTCGAGCCCGCCGGAGTACCATCCGTCTCGTGAACCGCAAATCCTACGGTCGCGACAGAGGGCTCTCGCTGCGCATGCTCTTCACCGGCTCGCTGCTCGGGCTCCTCTACGTCGGCTTTGCAGTTGTCCTCTTCTACGCGCTGCACGCGGGTCTCGTGCTGATGCTCGTGATCGTGATCGGACTCGCCTTCTTCCAGTACTACACGTCGGACAAGCTCGCGCTCAGGGCCGCGGGCGCGAAGATCGTCTCGGCGGACGAGGCGCCCGAGCTGCACGCGATGGTCGAGCGGCTGTGCGCCATGGCCGACCTCCCGAAGCCGCGGATCGCCGTCGTCCCGAGCGACGTTCCGAACGCGTTCGCAACCGGCCGCAACCCGAAGCACGCGGCGGTCGCCGTGACCCAAGGTCTCTGGAGCCGGCTCGAACCGCAGGAGGTCGAGGCGGTCCTCGGCCACGAGCTCTCGCACATCGCGAATCGCGACGTCCTCGTCATGACGCTCGCGAGCTTCTTCGCGATGCTCGCCGCGATGTTGACCCGCTTCGGCCTCTACGCCGGGATGTTCGGCGGCTTCGGCGGCGGCTACGGCGGCAACCGCGGACGCGGCGGCGGCAACAACCAGGTGCCGGTCTGGCTGATCGTCTTCCTCGTCTCGATCGTCGTCTATGCGATCAGCTTCATCCTGATCCGGACGATCTCGCGCTACCGCGAGTACGCCGCCGACCGCGGCTCGGCGCTGATCACCGGCGCGCCGGAGAACCTCATGAGCGCGCTCCAGAAGATCTCGAGCGGGATCACGCAGATCCCGCAGCGCGATCTGCGCGAGGTGCAGGGGATGAACGCCTTCTTCATCATCCCGACGAACTGGAAGTCGAACATGAGCGAGTGGATGATGGATCACCCGCCGCTCGAGAAGCGCCTCGCCGCCCTCGCGGAGATCGCCCGCGAGATGGGCAAGCCCGTCAGCTAGCTCGCGAGTCCTGCGGACCCGCTCGCTGTTGATGGAACTCCGGCGCGAAAGAGCGCGGTCTTCCGCGCCTTCGTGCTGAGAGCTCGTTACCCGCCGCGGCGGGCGCCTGCGGCGCGCGCCGGGGAGCGGGGAATGGCCTGCGGCTAAGCCGGGCTTACGCGGAGGCCCGACGGAGGCGCGCTGCCGCTCCTGCGCCGTAGGCGCACGACCGGCCGCGCCACGAACGAGGCGTCGCGCCACGAGAGGTCTAAGCGAGCCTTTCGGTACGGAGCCGCGGGAGACCGCGCTCTCCCGCGGCGCAGTTCGATCAGAAGCGAGCAAGTCCGCAGGACTTGCTCGTTATATAGGCGCGTCGAACAGGCCGAGCCACTTGCTCAGGTCCGGCTCGACGGGAAGCTCCTTCTCGAGCTTCGCCTTCAATTCGAGCTCCTGCGCGTTGTCGCGATCCTGCTTCTCGCCGGTCGGGACGAACGGCCACCACGTCCCCGTCTTGAAGCCGTAGATCCAGTAGACGGGATGCCCGTTGCCGAACGCGCTCCCGTCGAAGCGGAACGCCGCGGCGAGGAGCTGCCCGCCGAAGCCGTGCTCCTCGAGCTCCGACGCGAGTGCGTGGACGCCGGCGACCTGATCGTCGAGCTGCGGATCGCGGACGATCACCCACTCGAAGCCGAACGAGTCGGTCTTGCGGTCGATCGTCGAGTTGGAGTCGCGCGCGACGCCGCGGAGCAGCTCCTCCGCGTCGTTCTCGGTGGAGGTGAACTCGCCGGCCGAGAGCGGCTTGAAGATCAGCGCCGATTCGCCGGCCGGCTTGAGCGAGCACTCGGTGTCGAGCGTGACGGCGGCCGTCGAGAGTGCGAAGAGCTTCTCCGCGGCTGGCTGCTTCAGCTGTTTGCGGCCGAAGAGGATGTCGCCGAGCGGGCTCAGGACTTCGGTGCGTCGTCGCCGGCCGCCGGAATCTCCTTCGGCGCGTCGCCGGAGCCGACCTCAGCCTTGAGCTTGGCGAGCTCGCTGTCCACCTGGTTCGCCGTAGAGATCTGCGCCAGCTCCTTGTCGAGCTGCGTCTGGTCGCCGGCCGAGAAGTCCTCGAGCGCACCGCTCGAGGTGAGCTCGTCGATCGCGCCTGCGCGTGCCTGCATCTCTTCGGTCTTGTCCTTCGCGCGCTGGATCGCGAGGCCGGTGTCCTCCATGTGCGAGCCGATCCCGGTCGCTGCCTCGCCGACCTTGACCTCGGCCTCGGCGGCGGAGTACTGCGCCTTGAGGAGCTCCTTCTGCGAGCGGAACGACTCGATCTTCGTCTCGAGCTGCTGCTCGGCGGCGATGAGCTTGTCCTGCTGGTCCTGGAGCTGCTTGACCTGCCCGTCCATGTCCTGCAGCTGCTGCTGCGCGACTGCCTTGCGCTGGAGGGCCTGCGTTGCGAGGTCGTCGCGGTTCGCGGCGACGGCTTCGCGCGCCTGCGACTCGAGCGTGACGACGTTCTGCTCGAGCTTCTGCTGCTGCAGCTCGATGCGCTTCCGCGCGGTGGCGACGTCGGCGACGCCGCGCTTCATGTTCTGGAGCTGCTCGAGCATCTGCTCGTACGAGTAGTCGAGCGTCTCGGTCGGGTTCTCCGCTTTGTTGAGCAGCTTCGAGTACTTCGACTTGACGACGAGCGCTGTGCGTCCCATGAGTCCGGCCATGGGGACTAGCCTAGCTGGCGATGTTGGTCGCCAGAAGCATGCATCCCGACTGGTTGTCGAACTCGTATGTGATCGCGGCGGAGGAGGGCGGCGTCGCGGTCTTCGTCGACTCCGGCGCCGACATCGAGCCGTTGGTCGAATCGGTCGAGGAGTGGGGCGCAAGGCCGGTCGCGCTGCTGCGGACGCACGCGCATGGGGATCACGTCGTGAACGAGGAGGAACTCGTCGGCCGCTACGAGATCCCGGTGATCGCCGAGGCGGGCGAGTGGGACTGGGAAGGGCTCGCGGTGCGCGGCTATGCGACGCCGGGTCACGCCGACGACCACGTCTCCTTCGTCGTCGGCGGCGAGGTGGTCGCGACCGGAGATGTCCTCTTCCGCGACGCCGTTGGCGGCGGCGACGTCGCGCAGGTGCGGAGCTCGGTGATGGATGTGCTGCTGGCGCTGCCCGACGAGACGCGCGTCCTCCCGGGCCACACTGACGAGTCGACGATCGGGCGCGAGCGCGGGGCGAATCCGTTCGTGCGCGTTTGGAGCGGGGCGGAGTCGGAGGGAACCGAGCCGGTGCTCGTCGCCGGCTGCGACGCGACGCTTCTCGTGTGGTCTCCCGACTACGACGGCAAGGGCAAAGCGTGGATCCGCTTCGAGGACGGGACGGAGGCGATCGTCGGCGGCTCCCGCGTTGAGCGCGGCTGAAACAGACACGTCCCGGTACCTGGTACCGGGACGTGTCCGAAGCGGACAGTAGGTTCGGCGGGTGCGCCTCATCGTCGCCCGCTGCGAGGTCGTCTACTCCGGCCGCGTCTCGGCCGTGCTGCCCGAGGCCGTGCGACTCCTGATCCTCAAGTCCGACGGATCCGTGCTCGTCCACGACGACGCGGGCGGCTACAAGCCGTTGAACTGGATGACGGCACCGACGTTCGTCGCCGACGAGGGCGACAGGCTCGTCGTGACGAAGCCGAAGACCGAAGATCAGCTCGAGATCCGGCTCGTCGACGTGCTGAGCGACGTGACGCACGACATGGGCGAGTCGGCCGCGCTGCAGAAGGACGGCGTGGAGCGGGACCTACAGCTTGCGCTGGCGGACGCGCCCGACGCGCTCGGCGAGCCGCTCACGCTCGTCAAGCGCGAGTGGGCGACCGAGATCGGGCCAGTCGATCTGATGTGCAAGGACGCCGCCGGCGAGTGGGTCGCGGTCGAGATCAAGCGCGTCGGGACGATCGAGGCCGTCGAGCAATTGACGCGCTATCTCGGGTTCATCCGCGAGGACCCGGCGAAGGCCGCCTGTCGCGGCATCCTCGCGGCGCAGCAGCTCAAACCCCAGGCGGTCGCGCTCGCCGAGACGCGCGGGATCAGATGCGCGACAATCGATCTGCACGTGCTGCGCGGCGAGCGCGAACCCGATCTAACCCTGTTCGCCGCCTGACAGAGAGGAACCGATGGCCGTCAAGTTGCACCGCTGCCCGAACGTCTGGGTGAAGGTTCAGGGCCACCCGTGCTGGAAAGTGCAGAAGGCGCTCGACGAGCAGGGCATCGAATACGAGATCGTGCCCGGCCCGTGGCCGGGGCGGAAGAAGCGAACCGCTGTGATCGAGGGCACGGGCAAGCCGCTCTACCCGGCCATCCAGTTCGAAGACGGCAGCTGGTACCGCGAGCAGTCGAAGGACATGGAACGGACGATTCGCGAGGGCCGGCTCGACGAGAAGCGCGGCTAGACTTCTCCGTCCGCGGGGCTATAGCTCAGTTGGGAGAGCGCCTGGATCGCACCCAGGAGGTCGCCGGTTCGAGTCCGGCTAGCTCCACTCCCGTGACCCTTTCACCGTCCCGTCTGCGCTGGTTCCTGCTCGGTGGTGCTCTGGTCGCCGGTGTTGGCGTCGGCGCCGCGATCGCTGCGGTCCGTTCCCCGAGCGCGCCGGCGATCGTGAGTTCATACGAGTCCGCACCGGATCTGACCTGGCCGGCAGGCGCGAAGCTCGCGCCGGGCTTCACGCTCCGCGGCGAAAACGGTCAGCCGATCTCGCTGAGGCAGTTCCTCGGCCGTCCGGTGATCCTCACCTTCATCGACCCGCTCTGCCGCAACCTTTGCCCGTTCGAGGCGAAGGTTCTCGACCGCGTGGTGGCGGAGATGCCGGCCGCGCAGCGTCCGGTAATCGTCGCGGTGAGCGTCAACCAGTGGGCCGACGCGCGGAGCAACCTGCTGCTCGACAAGACGAAATGGAGCCTGCCGGGTGACTGGCACTGGGCAGTCGGCAGCCCGCAGGCTCTCGCCCGCGTCTGGAAGGACTACGAGATCGGCGTCAGCGCGGCGACGCAGACGATCGCGGGCATCACGGTGCACCGGATCACCCATACGGAGGCGGCGTACATCCTCGACTCGAAAGGGTACAAACGTGCCCTCTACCTCTACCCGTTTCGGGTGACGGACGTCGAGAGCACCCTTCGGTCGCTCGCGGGTGCGTAGAGCCGCGCTCGCGCCGGCGACGGCGCTGCTTGTCGCTGTCGTGCTGCCCGCGACCGCCTCGGCACACGTCGGCCGAACTCCCCCGGCCGCGACCGACTACCTCGCGCGAATCTCCTATATGCCGCCGGGCCTCGACGCTCGAATCGTGGACGGCGACCAGGCAATCTGGATGGGCGCGAAGCCGTCCATGACGGTCATCGTGACCGGCCTGCGCGGGGAGCCGTACCTGCGCTTCTCCTCGGCGGGAGTCGCAGTCAACACGCGTTCGGCGACGTGGTTCCTCAACCGTGTACGTCCTCTGATCATCCCGCGAGGCGTGACCTCCACGACGCCGCCGGCGTGGGCGGAGATGACGTCGGGGCATTCGTGGACGTGGTACGACGGGCGCCTCTCCACGCCGGCCCTGTCGGCGCATCCCGCAGGGAACACGTATCTCGGCCGCTGGGTCGTACCACTCGTCGTCGACGGCCGGGGTACCGCGATCCGGGGCGGCCTCTGGCAGTCGGCGCCTGCTTCGCTCTTGTGGTTTTGGCCGCTCCTCCTGGTTGTGGTGTGTATCCCGGCGCTGTTGAAGCTTCGCGAGGCGCGATTGGAGACGCAGGTCGGCGTCGGGCTCGCGGGTCTCGCTCTGATCTCGTCGACGCTTGCCCGGCTGGGCCGCGAGCTCTACGGCCGGCCGACGGTCTCGTCGTGGCAGCTGGCGCTCGTGGGAGTGACCTGCCTCGTCGCAGTCGCGCTCGCCGCGCTCTACAGCCGTTGCGAGTGGCGCCCGGTCGGGGGCATCCTGATCGGGATCGCTGCCGCCGGCCAGGGACTGGAGCTCGTGTCGACACTTCGTGACGGCTGGGTGCTGGCCGCGATCCCCGCCTGGCTCGAGCGCTCTGCCGCCGGGCTGTCGCTCGCCTCGGGCGCCGCGCTCATCCTGATCTCGCTCAGCCTGGGTCTGCCCGACCGGGCGGTGAAAGCCCGACGCGGAACTGCTAGCGCAGCCCTGAGCGGGCGGCGCGGCGCCGGATCAGGAGTCGCGCCGCGACCCCGAGGAGGAGCGCCACCACAACCGCGACGATGATCTCGGTGCGACTGGTGCCTCCGCCGCCTGCGCTTGTGGGGATGCCTGAGCCGCCACGGGTCGACACCTTCACGCCTGCAGCCGAGGTGAGCTTTACGACAGCGGCCGTCGCGGCCGTCGCCAGACCGGCCGGCGTCGGTGAGACCGTGATTCCCGCAAGGGTTCGGTAGCCGCTGGCTGGGCTGTGCTTCCACTGGGCGAAGCCGAGGCCGTTCGGCATCACGACGAGCAGTCGAGTCGTGCTCTTGAACCGTCCTGATCCGCAGAGGCCACCCCACCAGCACTGGGAGTCCTCGATGTCGAGGAAGTGGGCGTAGGTCCGTGGCTTCCGGAACAACTCGGGCACCGAGCCGAGGTCGTAGCTGCTCCAGATCAGAGCGACCTTGATCGGGAAGCCGTTCTTGTTCGCGGAGGCGACCGCGGCTACGAGCTTCCGCTCGAGTGCGACCGGAATCTTGGCGTCGTAGCCGAGGAAGACTTGCTGGCCGATGAGATAATCGCTCGCCGGGTCGCCGTCCGCCCTGGCGACCGGGCTGAGGGCTACGGCGGCGAGGGCGCCGGCGAGCAGGCAGAGAACGCCGCGCGTAGCCTGACGCCGATGTACGCGAGAGCTCTCGCCGTCGGAGCGACCGCCGCGGTTGCCGGAGTCGTGCCGACGCCGGTCGGAACCGGCCCCCGCTACCACCCACCGGCGAGGTCTCCCGCCGCACGCTTCGCTTGCCGCACGGCGCCGCTCGAGCAGGGGCCGCGTGTTCACGTCGAGGTGTTCGCCCGGCGGCGGGTCGTCATCGTTCCGGCGGCGATCGGGCTCGAAGGGGATCGCCGGCGTCTCGGCCGCGTCCTCTCCGCCCGCTGTCGCGCCCTTGTCTGGACGCTCGACCCGAGCGGCATCGTCGACTACCAGGGCGGTGCGACGCTCGGGCGCCTCTTTCGCGTCTGGGGTCAGCCGCTCGGAGCGGATCGGCTCCTGTCGTTTCGCGGCGGGGTGTCCGTGTTCGTCGACGGGATCCGCCGGCGCGGCGACCCACGTTCGCTGAGCCTCCGACCGGGTGCGGAGATCGTCCTCGAGGTCGGCGGCTACGTCCCGCCGCACCGCAGCTTCCTCTTCCCGCCGCGCTGACCGGGCCGTCATCCCGCGAGCACACTTCGGAGGAGGTCGATCGCGACGACTGCCGCGGCGATGCCGCAGCCGAGTGCCGCGACCGCGGCGAGGAGGATGAGCTGCGCGCGGTTCATCTCACGTCGAGCGTGAAGGGGACGGTGAGGACGTGGCCGCCGAGGTAGGTGAGTAGGAACAGCCGCCAGGTCCCGGACTCGGGGAGCAGCACACCGGCCTTGAGTATTCCCGGGGCGGTGGAGTGGCCCGTCACGCGCACGTTGCCGAGCACCGAGAAGCAGTAGATGGCACCCGGTTTGCAGACGTGGGTGTGTGAGTAGGCGAGGGAGCCCGTGTGGAAGAAGATCGCGTGGGCGAGCGCGCCCCGCCAGTTCGCGAAGACGGCCTTGCGCCCCGCCGGATCGGTGACGCGGAGGACGAGGAAGCTAGGCTCGATCGCCCGCAAGTGCGGGCGTCCCTCAATCTGGAAGCGGTAGCCGTCGACGACCTCCGTCGAACGGTACGGGGGAAGCGGCTGCGAGCGGTAGTGACCTCGCACCGTCACCCACGTGAAGAGCTGGAAGTTGAACGGAGTGTCCGGCCCGGTCACCTGGGGATAGGCATCGACGACGATCCGGTAGCGGCCCGGCGTGGGAAAGACGACGGGCACGCTCACGCGTCCGTCGGCGTCAGCGTCGGCGTCGATGTACTGGACGTGGCTGTCGTCGCTGCGAACGACGATGAGGTCGACGCCCGCGTGCGGATCGCAGCACTCCTTGTACTCGGTGAGCGGCTTGCCGGACGGAGTCCGAATCGTGAAGGAGACGACCGTCCGCCGCCCCGGCAGGACGGGACCGGCGGGCTTGAACCCGGCTAGCCCGAAGGTGCGCGCGGGGAGGACGGTGGGGACGGTGACGCCCCCGCTCGAGCCGCAGCCGGCGATCAGGACGATCACGGCGACGGTCACGAGGGCGATGAGCGGGCGATGGCGCATCATTCGTGAGGCCTCCCTACCACTTCAGCTCAGCCGCCGGCGCGATCGACGACGAGGGCGGTAAACGGCAGGCCGTGCTTCGGTGTGACGGTGAAGGTCAATCCCCAGTGGCCGACCATCACGAGCGCGGGTGTCTTTCGCGTGTAGATCCCAGGAGCCGTTTCGGCGAGCTGGTACTCCTGGGTCGGCATCTGCATGTCGAGCATCGCGAACGTCAGGGTCACGTCGGCGCCGTCGACCGGCGCACCGCCGCGAGTCAGCCGAAGCTGGAACGTATCCGGGGCTGCCGCCTCGTTGGGCGTGACCAGGATCTCGAGCTTGTAGCCGCCCCGGTCGAGCGAGGAGAGGACCTTCCCCGGCCCGACCTGCGCGAGCGCGGAATTCTCCTCGGCGAACGCCGGCGGAGGCGGAGCGAGGCTCGAGAGGACGGCCGCTGCGAGGATCGCTCCGGCGACGAGCAGAGCCTCCGCGGAGACAAGCCGGCGCAGCAGCCTGGCCGAAGCTTCGCTCACCTCGGGCCGCGAGAGGCCGGGCTTCGTCCGCAGGAGGTTGACGGAGGCGAGCAGCATCGCGGCAAGGAGGATCCCCGCCTTGATCAGGATCACTTCGCCATACGACGTGAGCCAGAGCGCGTTGAGCACGGGTAGGTGCAGCACGGCGGAGCCGACCCCGGTCCCAAGCAGAACGAGAACCGAGACGAAGGCGACGTTGGAGAAGCGCGGCACGCAGACCACGAGACCCGCGACCCGTTTCGCGACGGGAAGGCTGCGCCAGACGACGAGCAGCCCGATCAGCCCACCGACCCAGACCGAGCCGGAGACGAGGTGGAACCAGTCGAGCAGGACGGCCACGCCGCGCGGAGACGTTTGGCCCGCGTGGCCGATCACGCCCGGCAGGAGGAGAACGGCGGCGGCGGCAGCGAAGGCGCCGCTGAGCGCGAGTACCCCGGCGACCGAGCGTCGCTCCCGTTCCGGTCTGTCCACCCAGATCGCGGCCGCGGCGGCGGCGACGAAGAGCGCGAAGCACAGCTCGACGTCGACGTAGCCGCGTCCGAACGCCGTCAACCGCCAGAGCGGCACGATTCCGGCGACGTCCCAGAAGGAGCGCAGCGAGTCGATCGCCACCGCCTCTTCGAGGTAGACGGGAATCGCGATCAAACCGAGGGCGGCGACGACGGCGAAGGCGATCGTGAGGGCGCGCAGGCTCGTCCCCGAGACCCGGCGGACGAGCGGCCGCGCGATCGCGATCCGGAGGACGAACAGCCCGATCGCCGCCATCAGCGTGAGGAACGCGAGCCACTTGGCGATCACGAGCGGCGTGGACGTGGCCGTGCCCGCGATGTGGGGGATGGTGAACTGCGGCGCCGGGCCGGCGTTGGGTCCGACCGCGAAGGTGAACGCACCCTGCACCGGATGGCCGTCGACCGAGATCGCTCGCCAGTAGACGAGGTACCAGCCCTCGCCTACGTGCTTGATCGGGACGACGAGCGTGTCCGGATCGGACGGCGACCGGGTCACCGGGCCGGTCGTCTCCTGGTGCGCGTGGATGTCGGTGACCGAGATGATCGCGAAGCGCGGCTCGACCGCCTCGTCGTAGGTGAGCTGAACGTTCGTCGGCGCCCGGCTGAGGATCACGCTCGCCGCCGGCACCGTCCTGATCAGGTAGGCGTGGGCGGACGCCGCGGCAGGCGCCAGCAGAGCCAGCGCCACCGCGACGACCGCGACCTGCCCACGCCGGCGTCCGGTCACGTCAGCGTCCGGCCTCCCCGCGAGAAGAGTGCGATGCCGCCGGCGAGAACGCCGATTGCACCGAGCACGAGCGCGACGATCGTCAGCAGGGACGAGCCCCCGCCGCCCACCGAGCTGACGACGTCGATCGTCGGCGCGGGTGCCGCCGAGGTCTCTGGCCCGGCCCAGTCGACGATCTCCCCGTTCGAGTAGGTCTGCTCGACGTGGAACGTGTAGGTGCCGGGCGTGGCAGCCTCGGCGAGGAACTGGAACAACGAGTCCTCATCCGTCGGCACGTGACCGCCCGACCACGTGACCTGCGTGATCACGGCGTTGTCGCCCGACCCGGTGGAGCTCTCGACGCGCGTCCAGCCTGGGGACGGCGCGAACGAGTCGATCGAGAAGCCCTTCGGCAGGGTCAGGACGATCTTCGTCGTGTACGCGTTTGCCTGCTCGGTCGGGATCGCGAGGCTGTAGAGCTGCAGCTCGTTCGCGAGCGAGACCGACGGGCTCATACGGGCGTGCGCGGACGCGCTCGCCACGGCGACCAATGCAACCGCTGCCGCGCAACCGAGCACCAGCAGCCGGCTTTTCCGGTTCATCCTCTCTCCTTCTTTTCCGACGGGATCCGCCGCCGCGTGGCGGCGGTTCTCTCAGCCGGCGAAAAGAGGCGGCCCGCGCCGGCCGAGGCGGCGCGAGAGGAGAGACGGAAGCGGGGGCAGCGACTGCGCTGCCGGCTCGAGCATCGGAACGGCTGCCAGGCTAGGTCGTGGAGGCGAGACGCGGGCCAGCCGGCGGCCGAGTTGCCTGGCGGTTCGCAACAGGAACCTCGCGACGAGATAGGCGAGCGCCCCGAACGGAAGTTGGAGTGCGGTTCCGATGAGGAAGGTCGGCTGCGCCGCCGCATACCTCGGGAAGAAGCCCCAGGCGATCCACCGCTCGAGGTACTCCTGCAGACCGAAGCCGACCATCGGCAGGAGCGCGAACGCCCACGGCGGCAGCGGTCGAACGCCTCGCCCGCGCGCTGCATCCGCGACGGAGGCGGTGAGGGAGAGCGCGACGACTGCACCGGCGACGCCGAGCGCGAGCGGCAGAGCGCTCATGTAGTCGTGCCCGGTCTCCACGAGTGCCTGCAGCCGGATGCCGGCCTGCGGGTAGACGATCCGGTACGCGAGCACGTGCGCAACCTGGGATCCCGCGAGCATCAGCGGCACGGCGACCAACCAGGCGAGGCTCCGGCGCATCCGCCGCAATCCTGCCACAGCTCACCTCCTTAGGAAGAATGCACAGGTGGAAGTCAGCCGGTTCTTCGTCGAGCCGATCGGCGTAGTGCGGTCACCGCTTCGCAGCCGGAGCGACGCGCCGCGTCGCGCCGCCGACGGGCCGGCGGCCGTGCTCGATCTCGACCAGCGGTTTGCCAATGCGCTCGAGCAGGTGGATCCCGGCATGAATCTCGTCGTGATCACGTGGTTCCACGAGGCTGCTCGCGACGTGTTGCAGGTTCAGCCGGGCCGTGACGGGGCCGCGGCCCTGCGGGGCGTGTTCGCGACGCGCTCACCGGACAGGCCCAACCCCATCGGCATCCACCGCGTGACCGTCACCGCGGTCGAGCCGCCTGCGCGGCTCCACGTGGGGGCGCTCGAGGCGATCGACGGGACGCCGATCCTCGACCTCAAGATCGCGATCGACTCAGAACAGTGATCGCCGGCGACTGGGCGGCGTTCTGCAGCGCCTGCCACACGCGCTCGGGCGTCAGCGGAAGCTCGTCGATCGCGACGCCGGTGGCGTCGAGGATCGCATTGCGGACGGCGGGGGCGATGCCGTCGGTGGGGACCTCGCCGACCGCCTTCGCGCCGAAGGGCCCGGACGGCTCGACGGTCTCGACGAGGCAGACCTCGGTCGGCGGCGTGTCGTCGGAGCGGTAGATCCAGTACGGCCCGAGCCGTCCGTTCACGACGCGGCCCTCGTCGTCGAGCGCGATCTCTTCGCAGAGGGCGTAGCCGAGAGCCATGACCATCGCTCCCTCGACCTGGCCGCTCGCCGCGGTCGGATTGATCGCCTTGCCGCAGTCGACCGCGGTGACGATCTTGGCCACCCTGACCTCGCCCGTCTCGATGTCCACCTCGACCTCCGCCGCCTGGGCAGCGAAGGGCGACGGCGACTTCTCCGCCAGGTGCGAGGCGACCCCCATGATCTGCTCCTGCTCGCTCGTGTGGAGGGCGTTGAGCGCGATCTCCTGGAGCGTGAGCGAGCGGCCGTCCGGCGCCAGCGCCTGGTGATCGCGCAGCTCGATCGGCGTCCCCTCGTCGAGCCCGAGCAGGCGGGCGGCGCGGGCGGCGATGCGATCGCGGACCTGCTCGGCGGCCTTCTTGACCGCCATCCCGGAGATGTATGTCGTCCCCGACGCGTAGGCGCCGACGTCGAAGGGGGTCAGGTCCGTATCGGCCGAGTAGACGAGAATGTCATCGACCCCGACACCGAGCACTTCGGCGGCGATCTGGGCCTGGGCGGTGTCGGCGCCTGTGCCGATGTCGACGGCACCGACGAGGAGGTTGAAGGAGCCGTCGTCGTTGATCTTGATGGTCGCCGACCCCATGTCGACGAACGGGATTCCCGATCCCTGCATGCAGAGCGCGAAGCCGATGCCGCGACGGATCTCCGGCCGGCCGGCAGGGCTGCCCCACTCGGGCTCGTCCCGGCGCTCCCAACCGATTGCACGGAGCGCCTGGGCGACGCACTCGTCGGTCCCGCAGCTCGTTACCGGCGGCAGATCCTCGGCGGCGACTATCTCGACGCCGCCACGCTCGCCCAGGCGCGGCGCGATGTCGAGGCGGTCGCCCAGCGCGACCCAGTTGCGCCGCCGAAACTCGATCGGGTCGAGCTCGAGCGCGCGCGCGATGTCCTCCATGTGGGATTCGAGGGCGAAGAGCGCCTGCGGTGCGCCGTAGCCGCGCATCGCTCCCGAAACCGGGCCGTTCGTATAGACGACGTCGCAGCGGTAGCGCTTCGCGGGGCAGTTGTAGGAGGACAGGCCGCGCAGGCCGGTCGTGGACTGCACGGTGAAGGCGTGGTTGCCGAACGGCCCGGTGTCCGCGACGACGCGCATGTCCTGGGCGACGAGCCGGCCGTCCCGGTCGACCCCGCTGCGGAACGTGATCGTCTGCGGGTGGCGTACGCGCGCCGACGAGAATTCCTCCTCGCGGGTCAGCTCGAGCCGCACCGGCCGTCCCGTCGCAAGGACGAGGTGCCCGACGATGTCCTCGATCACCATCTCCTGCTTGCCGCCAAAGCCGCCGCCGACGCGGGGCTTGATCACCCGGATCTGCTTGACGGGAAGTCCGAGCAGCGGCGAGAGCATCCGTCTCACGTGGAACGGCACCTGGGTCGAAGTGCGGATGACGAGCCGTTCGTCCTCGTCGAGCCAGCCGATCGTCACGTGGGGCTCGATCGCGCAGTGCTGCACCCGCTGAACCTGGAACGTCTGCTCGAAGACACGGTCGGCCTCGTCCAATGCCGCATCGACGTCCGCGGTCTCGCCCTCGACATGGGCGGCGAGGTTCCGTTGCGCGTCGGGAATCCCGGGCGAGTCGGTTTCGTCGTGGACGACGGGCGCTCCCTCGGCGCGCGCCTCGTGCGGGTCGAATACGGCAGAGAGCACCTCATAGGTCACGTCGATGAGGCTGCAGGCCTCGTCTGCGATCTCGACGGTCTCCGCCGCCACGGCCGCGACACGGTCGCCGACGTGGCGCACCTTGTCGTCGAAGCTGACCTGGTCCCACGGATACGGGTTCGGCCAGGTCTGGCCGGCGGTCGAGTACTTGACACGCGGCGTGTTCCCGTGGTGGAGAACGGCGTGGACACCGGGCAGGGCTAGCGCGCGGGAGTCGTCAATCCCCAGGATGCGGGCATGGGCGTAGGGGCTGCGCAGCACCTTCGCGTGCAACAGTCCAGGCGGCGCGATGTCGTCGGTGAAGGAGGGATGCCCCTTGGCGAGTCGCACTGCGTCGACCTTCCGGGCAGAGCTCCCGACGACCGCGAGCGTCGGCGCCTCGGCGGCAGGGACGAGCCGCGGCACGGCCGGCGGCGCGTCAGTGCCGGGAGGAACCGGCACGAACGCATGGGGCTGCTCTCCCCGGAGGATCGCGCCCGCCCGCCGGACGGCCTCGACGACCTTGACGTAGCCGGTCTCACGGTCGAGGACTCCGGAGAGCGCGTCGCGGATCTCTTCCTCGCTCGGATCGGGAATCCGGTCGAGAAGCGCCTTCGTCGCGAGGGCCATGGCTCCCGCCGAGTAGCCGGACTGGATCGCGCCGGTGTCGAGCAACGCCTCCTGGATCGGGTGGAGCTTCCCCGGACCGGGGTCCAGGCTCTCGACCGTCGTCACCTCATGCCCGTCCGCCTGCGTGGCGAGCAGTACGTCGGCGGAGAGAAGATGGCCATCGACGAGGACCGCTGCCGCGCCCGTCTCGCCGCTCCCGGAGCCGAACCGCACGCTGAAGCAGCCTTCCTGCCGGAGCAGCGAGAGCAGGGTTTCGCCCGGCGCGACCTCGAACCGCCGCTCGACGCCGTTGAGCGTGAGCCGGACGTTCATCGCCTCACCGCCGTCAGTGCGCGCTCGGCCAGTGTCGCGGCCAGATGGCGCCGGTAGGCGGGCGAGCCGCGGAAGTCTCCCGGCGGCTCGAGCTCCTCGAGGTTCGCCACGAGCAGCGGGCGCTTTGCGACGCCGCTCAAAGCGAGAAGCTCTGTGCCGTTCGGCATCTGGCGTGCAGCCGCGGCGACGATCGCGCGGTCGGCCGGCGTCCGGGCGGTGCGAGAGACGGCGCTCCGGCCGCCAATCGCAACGGTCACGCTCGTGACGAGCTGTCCGTGCCGGGGGCCACCCGAGGCAAGCAGCTCGTCGAGCTCCACCGTCTCCTCACCGTTCACGGAGGCCACGGTCACGCACGCCTCGTGGACGAGGAGGACGGCGAGGAGTTCGCTCTCCGGGTCGCCGCAGGCGACGCAGCCGCCCACGGTTGCCGCCGCGCGTAGCGTGCTCGGCCGCTCCCGTCGAGCCGCCTCACGGATGGCTGGCGGCACGGCGGGCTCGTCCGCCAATCTCTGCAGCGACGTCGTGGCTCCGATCCGGAGCGTTGTCTCATCGGGCTGCTCGATCCTGTCGAGCGCGAGCGCCTGCAGGTCGACGACGAGGACAGGCTCGTTGCTCGGTGTGGCGTTGAGCGTGGTGCCGCCCGCAAGTGGCGCAGTTCCCGGCCGTGCGAGAAGCTCGAGCGCCTCGTCGAGGACGGTCGGGCGTTCGTAGCCGACGACGGTCGCCATGCGCTGAAGCTACGCGGCCCGCACGGCGGCGACTTCCGCTGTTCGAGGCACAGCCTCTCAGTAGCTCGCCGCAGCGTGTTCAGCAGGAAGCGTCCGTGGTTTCAGCCGATGCTGCCGCGCTGTTCAGCTTCAATCATCTGAGCGTGGCTAACTCCGTCCTCTATCGCAACGGCCTCGTCGTCACGATGGACGACGAGGGACGCGAGCTCGACAGCGGCTGGTTGCTCGTTCGCGACGGGCTGATCGAGGCCCTCGGTTGCGCCTCCCCGCCGGCGGCGGACGAGACGGTCGACCTCGCGGGCGCGCTCGTCACGCCGGGCCTCGTCAACACGCACCACCACCTGTACCAGACGCTGACGCGGGCTCGGGCACAGGACGCGACGCTGTTCGAGTGGCTGGTGGAGCTCTATCCCGTCTGGGCCGGCATCGACGCCGAGTCGATGTACGCGGCCGCGCGAACCGGCCTCGCCGAGCTTGCCCTCTCCGGCTGCTCGACGGTGTTCGACCATCACTACGTCTTCCCCCGGGGGCGCGACGGGATTCTCGAGGCGGAGGTGCAGGCGGCCCGCGAGTTGGGCGTGCGGATCGTCGCCTCGCGCGGCTCGATGGACCTCGGCGTCTCCGCCGGCGGACTGCCGCCCGACTCGCTCGTCGAGGGGATCGACGCGATCCTCGAGGACACCGAGCGGCTCGCCGCGTTGCAGTACGGCGACCGCTTCCAGCTCGCGGTCGCGCCCTGCTCCCCGTTCTCGGTCACGAGCGACCTGCTGCGGGAGTCGGCAAGAGTTGCCCGCTCACTCGGGCTTCGGCTCCACACCCACCTGGCGGAGACGGCCGACGAGGAGGAGTACTGCCTCGCCAAATACGGCTGCCGTCCGGTCGAGTACCTCGACTCCCTCGGCTGGCTCGCGGACGATGTCTGGTGCGCGCACTGCATCCACATCTCCACCGAGGACATCGGGCGGTTCGCCGCGACGGGCACCGGCGTCGCGCACTGCCCAACGTCGAACGGGCGACTCGGCTCGGGGATCGCGCCCGTCCGCGACCTGCTCGACGCGGGCGTCGCGGTCGGCCTCGGCGTCGACGGCTCCGCCTCGAACGAGCGGAGCGACCTCGGCTTCGAGATCAAGCAGGCGCTGCTCTTCGCCCGCATCCGGGGCGGCCCGAAGGCGATGACCGTCCGCGAGGCGCTCCGGCTCGCCACGCGCGGCGGCGCCGCGGTGCTCGGCCGCGGCGACATCGGCTCCCTCGAGCCGGGCAAGCGCGCCGACTTCGCCGTCTGGCGGACGGACGGCCTGGAATTCGGCGGCGCCGCCGACTTCGTCGCCGAGCTCGTCCTCGCCGGGCCGCAGCGCGTCGATCGGCTCGTCGTCGGCGGCGAAAGCGTCGTCCGCGGCGGTGCGCTCGTCCACGCCGACGAGGCGGACATCGCGCGCGAGCATCGCCGCGAAGCTGCGAGGCTCTGGGCGTGAACGACCTCGGACATCGTCTCGCGGTCGCCCGCGGCGACGAGCCCGCGGACCTCGTCCTGCGCGGCGGGCGCGTCTTCTCCGTTTTCACCCGCGAATGGCTCGACACGGGTCTCGCGATCGTCGACGGGTTTGTCGCGGGGCTCGGCGACTACGAGGGCGCCGAGGTGATGGACGTCTCGGGGCGCTATCTCGTGCCCGGCTTCATCGACGCGCACATGCATCTCGAGTCGCCGAAGCTCCTGCCGGACGAGTTCGCGCGCCTCGTCCTGCCGCTCGGGACGACCGCCGTCGTCGCCGACCCGCACGAGATCGCGAACGTGCTCGGCACCGACGGCGTGCACTGGCTGCTCGACTTCTGCGGCGACCTGCCGCTCGACTGCTACTTCATGGCGCCGTCGTGCGTGCCCGCATCGCAGTTCGAGTCGCCGCGGCGCCCGCTGACCGTCGGCGACCTCGAAGGCCTTCTCCGGCGCACGCACGTCCTCGGCGTCGCAGAGATGATGAATTTTCCCGGCGTCGTCGCCGGCGACGAGCGCGAGCTCGCGAAGGTGCGGCTCGCACCGCACCTCGACGGGCATGCGCCCGGTCTGCTCGGCAAGCGGCTCAACGCGTACGCGGCGTCCGGGATCCGCTCCGACCACGAGGCGATCACCGCGGAGGAGGGGCGAGAGCGGCTCCGGGCCGGGATCTGGCTGCTGATTCGCGAGGCATCGATGGCGCGCAACCTCAACGCGCTCGTCCCGCTCGTCCGCGAGCTCGGGCCGTCGCACATCGCGTTCTGCACCGACGACCGCGACCCGGAGGACATCGCCGAGGACGGCCACATCAACGGGATGGTTCGCAAGGCCGTCGCCGCGGGGGTGACACCGGAGGACGCGCTCGTCTGCGGGACGCTCAACGCCGCGATGTGGCACGGGCTGCAGGAGCTCGGTGCGCTCGCGCCCGGCTACCAGGCCGACGTCGTCGTCCTGCCGGATCTCGAGGAGTTCCGGCCCGAGCTCGTGCTCAAGCGCGGCAAGCCACTTGGCGAGATCGTCCGCCCGGAAGTTCCGGAGTGGGTGCGGCACACGGTGCGGCCGGCGCCGGTCAGCCGGGAAGACCTCACCGTCAGGAGCGACGGCTCCGAGATCCGCGTCATCGGCGTCGTCCCCGACCAGGTCGTGACCGACTTGCTCGTCGAGCAGCCGACCGTGGTGGACGGCTTCGCCGTCGCCGATCCCGCGCGTGACCTCGCGAAGATCGCCGTGATCGAGCGCCACCTCGCGACCGGACGGGTCGGGCTCGGCTTCGTCAAGGGCTCGGGCTTGCAGCGCGGCGCCATCGGCTCGACCGTCGCCCACGACGCGCACAACATCGTCGTGCTCGGCATGTCCGACGAGGACATGCTCGCGGTCGTCGAACACCTTGTCAGGCTCGGCGGCGGGAACGTCGTCGTCGACGACGGCAAGGTCATGGCGGAGTGCCCGCTCCCCGTCGCCGGTCTCCTCTCTGATGCCCCCCTCGCCGACGTGATCGAGCAGAGCCTCGCGTGCAACGAAGCCGCAGCGGTGCTCGGCTGGAAGGGGAGCACGCCGTTCCTGACGACGTCGTTTCTCGCCCTCTCGGTGATTCCGTCGCTGAAGATCACCGATCGGGGGCTCGTCGATGTCGACCGTTTCGAGCTCGTACCACTTGCGACCGGCGCAATTGCGGGAAATTCCCGCAGTCCAGGTCCGTCGTAGCCCCGACGAACTCGCTGGCGCGTGCCCGGTACGGTGACTTCAGTCCACATCCAGGAGGCTCGGCTGTGCTTACCCAGGAATCAGGAGTTCTCGAACGGGCCATCGACCGCTTCCGTGAGGCCGGCATTGCGCTGCCTCGCTTCGCCGAACTGGCCGACCCGGGGCTCGTCCCCGAGAAGATCCGCGCGCGGCTGAGCGCGGTCGGCCCCGACGACCCCGATCCGCTCAACCTCTTTCGCGTCAACTGGTTCAACGACGCCGCCCGCACCGGCGTCGTCGACGTGCCCGAGCACGTCGTCCTGCCGCGCGAATTGACCGGCGTCGAGGCGCCGATCGTCGTCGCGCTCGGCGACCCCTTCCCGATGATCGGCGCGCACAAGGTGCTCGCCGCTTACGGCTGCCTCGCGCCGCGCGTCGTAGTCGGCGGCTTCGACCCGACCGAGAACTACGCGATCTGGCCTTCGACCGGCAACTACTGCCGCGGCGGCGTCGCGATCTCGCGCCTCATGGGCTGCCACGGCGTCGCCGTGCTTCCCGAAGGAATGAGCCAGGAGCGCTTCGACTGGCTCGAGCACTGGGTACTCGAGCCGACCGACATCATCCGCACGTTCGGCACCGAGTCGAACGTCAAGGAGATCTACGACAAGTGCCACGAGCTGGCCGAGGACCCGCGCAACGTCATCTTCAACCAGTTCGCGGAGTTCGGAAACTACGTCGTCCACTATCTCGCGACCGGCAGGGCGCTCGAGCGCGTCTTCGAATCGCTGCAGGAAGAGCGGCCGGGCCTCCGGCTCAGCACGTACGTCTCCGCCAGCGGCTCCGCCGGGACGCTCGGTGCGGGCGACTACCTCAAGGAGAAGCACGGCGCCAAGATCGTCGTCGCCGAGGCGCTCGAGTGTCCGACGCTGCTCGAGAACGGCTTCGGCGAGCACAACATCCAGGGGATCGGCGACAAGCATGTCCCGTACATCCACAACGTGATGAACACGGACGTCGTCGCGGCCATCTCCGACCGCGCGACCGACCGCCTCGGAGTCCTCTTCGGGACGGAGCTCGGGCGGAAGCACCTCGCCGACCGGCGCGGCGTCGCCGAGGTCGTGCTCGAGAAGCTGCCGCATCTCGGGCTCTCCTCGATCTGCAACGTCCTCGGCGCCATCAAGACGGCGAAGCTGCTCGACCTCGGTCCGGACGATGTCGTCGCGACGGTGGCGACCGACGGGAACGCGATGTACCACAGCGAGCGGGACATCGCAGTCGAGAAGTACTTCGGCGGCACCTTCGACGAGGTCGCGGCCGGTGAGGTCTTCGGGGAGCACCTCCTCGGAGCCACGACGGACAACATCCGCGAGCTGACGCACGAGGACCGGCTGCGCATCTTCAACCTCGGCTACTTCACCTGGGTCGAGCAGCAGGGCGTGCCGATCGAGGAGTTCGTCGCGCGCCGCAAGCCGGAGTTCTGGGCGGAGAAGCGTGCCCAGGTGGCCGAGTGGGACGAGGCAATCGCCGAGTTCAACGCCCGCACGGGGGTGCTCGAAGGGCTGTGAGCGTGAGTCGTCCCGCGAGTCGCATGGTCTGTGCCGGCTGCGGCGCCGAGCCGCGGCCGGGCGAGCCGTACCCGTTCCGCTGCCCGAACGCGGGCCGGGACGACGACGTCGACCATGTGCTGCGGCGGGAGCTCGACCTCGCGGCGATCGAGTTCCCCGCGGGCGGCGACGAGAGCCCGTTCGTCACGTACCGGAGCCTCCTCCACACCGCGCACGCCGGCCTCGACGACGCCGAGCTCGTCGCGCTCATCCGCCGGCTCGACGACGCAGTCGCGGCCGTCGACGGGCACGGCTTCCGCACGACCCCGTTCTTCCGCAGCCCCGAGCTGAGCGACGCGCTCGGCCTCTCCGCCGAGGGCGGCGTCTGGGTCAAGGATGAGACCGGCAACGTCTCGGGCTCGCACAAGGCGCGCCACCTGTTCGGCGTGCTCGTCTGGCTCGAGACGGCGGACCGGCTCGGGCTCACCGGCGGCGAACGCCGCGACCTCGCGATCGCCAGCTGCGGCAACGCGGCGCTCGCGGCGGCGGTCGTGGCCGCAGCAGGCGAACGGACGTTGCGCGTCTTCGTCCCCGTCGACGCGGAACAGCCGGTCATCGACCGTCTGGAGAAGCTCGGCGCGCTGATGACCGTCTGCGAGCGCAAGCCCGGCGTCGCCGGCGATCCCACCGTCGAGGCGCTCATGCGCGCGATCGACGACGGCGCTCTGCCGTTCACCTGCCAGGGAAACCTCAACGGCCTCGCCGTCGAGGGCGGCCACACGCTCGGCTGGGAGATCGCGGCCGCGGGCGTCCCGCTCGACCGGATCGTCGTCCAGGTCGGCGGCGGCG
Source organism: uncultured Actinomycetes bacterium (assembly GCA_963737515.1). Classification (GTDB taxonomy): domain Bacteria; phylum Actinomycetota; class Thermoleophilia; order Gaiellales; family Gaiellaceae; genus Palsa-739. The sequence goes on from CAVTSV010000004.1 coordinate 940,898, forward strand.
CGCTCGCGAGCGCGATCGGGGCCGGGCTGTGCGAGGCGAAGGAGCTCGGCGCGATCGCGCGCGCCCCACGCCTCGACACCGTCCAGACCGAGGGCGCCGCGCCGCTGCGTCGCGCCTTCACCGCCGTCGCGGCCCGGGGCAGCTCCTCGGCGCTCGCTTACGCAGCGACGCACCGGCACGAGTTCATGTGGCCCTGGGAACAGGAGCCGCACAGCGTCGCGCACGGGATCATCGACGACGAAACCTACGACTGGCTCGCCGTCGTCGAAAGCATGCTCGCCACCGGCGGGACGTCCGTGGTCGTCGGCGAGCAGGCGCTCGTGGATGCAAACGAGCTCGGTCGCCGGACGACGGGAATCGCCGCCGACGCGACCGGCACCTCCGGCCTCGCAGGCCTGATCGCGTTGCGCGAGGCGGGCGACCTCGGCGACGACGAACGCGTAGCCGTCCTCTTCACCGGCATCGACCGGACCACAATGAACGGAAGGGAGTAAGACGATGCGAAGCTTTTCAGGACGCGACATCCTCTCGCTGAAGGAGTTCGAGAGAACCGACTTCGACCGGATCTTCGAGGTCGCCGACGAGCTCGCGCCCATCGCGCGCAACCGCCGCAACACCGACCTCCTCGCGCACAAGACGCTCCTGACGGCCTTCTACCAGCCGTCCACTCGCACGCGGATGGCGACCGAGGCCGCGATGCACCGCCTCGGCGGCCACGTCCTAGGCTTCGCGGACGTCAAGAACACTCGGGCCGGCGATTTCTACCAGGAGTCGATGAAGGACACGATCCACATGCTCGAGTTCTACGCCGACGTCATCGCCATGCGGCACTTCCAGCAGGGCGCGCCCGCCGAGGCTGCCCACTGGGCGACGATTCCCGTGATCAACTGCGGCGACGGCTGGGGCGAGCATCCGACCCAGGTCCTCACCGACCTCTACACGATCAAGAACGAGCTCGGCACGCTCGACGGTCTCACGTACCTTCTCGTCGGAGACATGCGCATGCGGACGATGCACTCGATCCTCTACGCGCTCTCGCAGTTCGACGCCAAGGCGTATGTCGTCGGACCGCCCGAGATGTCGCTGCTGCCCGAGTTCAAGGAAGAGCTCGACGCCCGCAACGTCCTCTACGAGGAGGCGGAGTCAGCCGAGTCGGTGATCGCCGACTGCGACGTGATCTACATGGAGCCGGTCGTCCAGGCCGACTACACGAGCTCGCGCGACGAGCGCGCCGAGGGCGGCGTCGGAACGACTCCCGCCGCGTACCAGGTCACCCGTGCGCTGATGCGCGAGAAGGCGAAGCGGAGCTCGATCATCCTCCACAGCCTGCCGCGGATGGACGAGCTGCTCCCCGACGTCGACTCGACGCGCCACGCGCGCTACTGGCCCGAGGCGTTCAACGGCGTCGTGATGCGGATGGCACTGCTCGCCCTCGTGCTCGGAGCGACGGAGTAACCATGGACCTCACCCTCAACGGCAACCCGGTCTCGGTCGAGCCCCGCGAGGGTGAGACGCTGCTCGAGCTGCTCCGCGAAGAGCTCGGGCTCTGGTCGATGAAGGACGGCTGCGCGCCGGAGGGGATGTGCGGCGCCTGCACGGTGATCGTCGACGGGCGCCCCGTCGTCTCGTGCGCGCAGCCGGCCTCGCGCTTCGAAGGGAAAGCGGTCGTCACGCAGGAAGGGCTGCCGGCCGAGACGCGACAGCTCTGGGCGGACTGCTTCGTCGCAGCCGGGGCCTCGCAGTGCGGCTTCTGCTCGCCGGGGATCGTGATGAAGGCCGAGGGATTCCTCGACCGCAACCCCGATCCGAGCCGGGACGAGGTCTCTCGCGCGCTGCTCGGCAACCTCTGCCGCTGCACCGGCTACATCAAGATCGTCGACGCGATCCTTCTCGCCGCCGCCGCGAGGCGTGGCGAGCCGCTGCCGGAACTCGACCGCAGCGGCCGCGTCGGCACGCGCGCGCCGCGCTATGCGGGCGAGGAGCTGGCTCTCGGCGACGAGAAGTTCGTCGCGGACATGACCGTGCCCGGGATGCTGCACGCCGCGGTCCGTTTCTCCGACCACCCGCGGGCGCTTGTCGTCGGCATCGACACCGCGAAGGCGCAGGCGCACCCGGGAGTCGTCGCCGTCCTCACGGCGCCCGATGTTCCCGGCGAGCGGACGCAGGGCGCGCTCACGCAGGATTGGCGCCAGCTCGTCGCGATCGGCGAGGAGACGGCGTACGTCGGCGACATCCTCGCCGTCGTCGCGGCCGAGACGCGCCACGCCGCTCGCGAGGCCGCCGCTCTCGTCGAGATCGAGTACGAAGTGCTCGATCCCGTCGCCTCGCCGTTCGACGAGCGGGCGCGTGTCCTCTCGCAGTCGGTCGTCAAGCGCGGCGACGCCGATGCGGCGCTCGCCGAGTCGGCGCACGTCGTGCAGGAGACGTACCGCACGCAGTTCATCGAGCACGCCTTCCTCGAGCCCGAAGCGTCGCTCGCCGTGCCCGAGAACGGCGGCTTCCACGTCTACTCGCAGGGCCAGGGTGTGTGGGAGGACCGCCGCCAGATCGCGAGCTACCTCGGCCTCCCCGAGAACGCCGTGCGCGTAACGCAGATCTCCGCCGGCGGCGCGTTCGGCGCGAAGGAGGATCTCAACGTCCAGGGCCACGCGACTCTGCTCGCCCAGGTCACGGGCCGCGCGGTGCGGCTCGTCTTCTCCCGTGCCGACAGCATTCGCTTCCACTCGAAGCGGCACGCGATGTGGCTCGACTACACCGTCGGCTGCGACGCCGAGGGCCGGCTCACCGCGGTCCTAGCGCGGATCACCGGCGACTCGGGAGCCTACGCGAGCGTCGGCGACAAGGTGCTCGAGCGGGCGGCTGGACATGCCTGCGGCCCGTACGCCGTGCCGGCGGTCGACGTCGAGGCGACAGCCGTCTACACGAACAACCCGCCCTGCGGCGCGATGCGCGGCTTCGGGGTCAACCAGGCGAACTTCGCGATCGAGGGACTCCTCGACAAGCTCGCCGCAGAAGTCGGCATCGACGGCTGGGAGATGCGCTGGCGCAACGCCCTCGACACGGGCGACCGCTTCGGCACCGGCCAGAAGCTCGGTCCGGGCGTCGGCCTGAAGAAGACGCTTCTCGCCGTCAAGGACGCGTACGAGGGAGCGCGCTACGCGGGCATCGCCTGCTGCGCGAAGAACACCGGCATCGGCAACGGCGTCCCCGACTGCGGGCGTGTCGTGCTCCGCGTCGAGGAGGACGGAAGCCTTTCGCTCTTCCACTCCTGGACCGAGATGGGACAGGGAGTGCACACGATCCTCCGCCAGATGCTCTGCGAGACGCTCGACCTTCCACCCGAGCGGATCCGCGTCCACGTCGATACCGAGCGCGAGCTCGACACCGGCCAGACGACGGCCTCGCGCGCGACGGTGCTCGGCGGCCAGGCCGTCCTCGCCGCCGCCGCGAAGTTGAAGGAGGCACTCGACGGGAGACCGCTCGAGACGCTCGCCGGCCAGGAGTTCCCGGGTGAGTTCACGATCGACTGGACGACGCCCAACGACGTCGAGGAGCCGATCACCCACCTCGCCTACGCCTGGGGAACGCAGGTCGCGATCCTCGACGACGAGGGCCGCCTCGCGAAGATCGTCGCCGCCCATGACGTCGGCCGCGCGATCAACCCGACGCTCGCCGAGGGGCAGATCGAAGGGGCAGTCCACATGGGCCTCGGCCACGCGCTCTCGGAGGAGTTCGTTCTCGAAGGCTGCGTCCCGGTCACGGCGACCCTCAAGTCGCAGATGATCGTCCCCTCGACCGGCATGCCCGAGGTCGAGTGCATCCTCGTCGAGGAGCCTCAGCCCGAAGGTCCGTTCGGGGCGAAGGGGATCGGCGAGGCCGCGCTCGTGCCGACTGCGTCGGCCGTCCGCGGCGCGCTCGAGGCGTTCGACGGGATCCATCGCACCGAGCTCCCGATGAAGGACTCGCCCGCCGCGCGGGCCGCAGTTCCCAAGCTCGCGAAGGCGGGCGGATGATCGTTCGGTCCCTCGATCCGCTCGTCGCCGACGGCGGCGAGGTCTGGGTAGCGGACGGAAGGATCGCCGAGCCCGGCGAGGGCACGCGCGTCGATGCCGCCGGCGGCCTGCTGCTGCCGGGCAACGTCTGCGCGCACACGCACCTCTACTCCGCACTCGCGCGCGGGATGCCGTACGCGCTCGAGCCGCCGACCGACTTCCTCCAGATCCTGCAGCGCGTCTGGTGGCGCCTCGACCGGGCGCTCGACGAGGAGTCGATTCGCGCGTCTGCGCTCGTCGGCGGGATGGAGGCGCTGCTGTCCGGTACGACGACGCTCATCGACCACCATGCCTCGCCGAACGCAATCGACGGCTCGCTCGACGTGGTCGCCGACGCGCTCGAGTCGCTCGGCGTCCGTTCCGTCCTCTGCTACGAGACAAGCGACCGGGACGGCCCGGAGCGCGCGCTGGCCGGAGTCGAGGAGAATCGCCGGTTCCTTGGCACCAAGCGTCCGCTCACGCGGGGGCTCGTTGGCGCCCATGCGTCGTTCACGCTCTCCGACGAGACGCTGCTCGCGTGCGCCGAGGCGGGGCCGCTCCACATCCATGCCGCCGAGGGCGTGGTCGACACCGGCGCGGTCGGGCGGCTCGCCAAGCTGGGTGTCCTCGGCGAAGACACGCTGCTCGCCCACGGCATCCACGTCAGCGACGCCGAGCTTGCCGAGTTCCGCGCGAGTCGCGCGACGCTTGCGCACAACGCCCGCTCGAACATGAACAACGCCGTCGGTCGCGCCCGCGTGCTCGAGCTCGGTCCGCGCGTTGCGCTCGGCACCGACGGGATCGGCAGCGACATGTTCGAAGAGTCCCGCGCCGCCTGGTTCCGTCTGCACGAGGATGACCTACTCGCGCCGTGGGGCTTCCCGCTCGCGACGCTCGCCGAGAGCGCCCGGCTGGCCGGCCGCATCTTCGCCGAGCCGCTGCTCGGGACGCTCCAGACCGGCGCGCCTGCAGACCTCGTCGTCCTCGACTATCTCCCACCGGCTCCGCTCGACGGCACGAACCTCGCGGGCCACTGGGTCTTCGGGCTCTCCTCCCGGTATGTCCGCGACGTGATGGTCGCCGGCGAATGGGTCGTCCGCGACCGCCGGCTCGCCCGCGCCGACCAGGCAGAGCTCGTCGCCGAGGCGCGGCAGGCCGCCGAACGGCTCTGGGCGCGCCTCGTCGAGATCCCCGAACACACCTTCTCCCCGCAAGGAGCGATCGCATGAAACGCGTCGGTCTCTACCTCCAGGACAAGCACCCCATCCGCGACGGCATGCGCTATGCGCAGCTCGCCGAGCGGGCCGGCTTCGAGGCCGTCTGGCAGGCCGAGAGCAGGCTCGTCCGCGAGGCCACCGTCCCCATGGCCGCCTACGCCGCCGTCACCGAGCGAATCGCGGTCGGCAGCGGCGTCGTCAACAACTGGACGCGCAATGTCGGCCTCCTGGCCGCGACGTTCTCGACGCTCGACGACCTCGCGCCCGGCCGCGTCAAGCTCGGCATCGGCGCCTGGTGGGATCCGCTCGCCGCGAAGGTCGGCATCACGAGAACGAAGCCACTCAAGGCGATGCGGGAGACGGTCGAGGCGACGCGCCGCCTGCTCGCGATGGAACGCGTGACCTACCACGGCGAGTTCGTCCACCTCGACGACGTCGAGATCGACATCGTCCACGGCGACCGCTCGCCGAAGAACGTCCCGATCCTGATCGGCGCGACCGCGATGAAGATGATGGAGCTCGCGGGGGAGATCGCCGACGGCGTCGTGCTCAACTACCTCGTCGGGTCGGCATACAACAAGGAAGCGATGGAGCATCTGGCGATCGGCGCCGAGCGCGGCGGCCGCACCGTCGACGACGTCGACCGGCCTCAGCTCGTCGTCTGCTCCCTCGATCCGGACCGCTCGCTCGCGCTCGACCGCGCCCGCGAGCTCGTGACGCAGTACCTCGGCCAGCAGCCGCACATCATGAAGGCGAGCGGCGTCTCTCCCGAGCTGCTCGAGGAGATCGGCGCGAAGCTCACGTGGCCGGCGAGCGAAGCCGAGATCCAGGCCGCAATGCATCTCGTCCCGGATGAGGTCGTCCAGCTGATCACCGCTTCCGGTACCGCGGACGAATGCCGCGCCAAGGTGCAGGAGTACATCGACAACGGCTGCACCTGCCCGATCCTCTACCCGCTCGGCGACGACGTGGAGGCGATGATCGACGCGTTCGCGACGGTCGAGGCGTAGTGGGCGGACTGAACCCGACGACACTCGCCGAGGCCCTCGAAGCGCGCGCGGCGCACCCCGAGGCCGTCCCGATCGCCGGCGGTACCGACCTCATGGTCGGTGTCAACTTCGGGCGCCTCCATCCCGACGAGCTCCTCGATCTCTCGCGCGTCTCCGAGTTGCGGACGTGGGAGCGGCGAGACGGCAGCCTTTGGGTCGGAGCAGGCGCGACCTTCGCGCAGATCGCCAGCGAGCTCGGCGAGTTCCCGGCGCTCGTGCAAGCCGCCCGGTCGGTCGGCTCGCCGCAGATCCGTAACCGGGCGACGATCGGAGGCAATGTCGCGACCGCTTCCCCTGCGGGCGACGCGCTTCCCGTGCTCGCGGCCTACGAGGGCAACGTCCTGCTCGCCTCGATCCACGGCGAGCGCAGTCTGCGCTGGGACGAGTTCCTGCTCGGGCCGAAGCGCTCCGCGCTGGCGGACGACGAGCTGATCGTCGCCGTCGAGTGGCCGATCGCCGACGGCCCGGGTTCCTTCGCCAAGGTCGGGACGCGGAACGCGATGGTCATCGCGATCGCGAGCCTGTCGCTCCAGCTCGACGCGGCGGAGCGGCAGGTTCGAGTCGCGCTCGGCTCCGTCGCCCCGACCGTCGTGCGCGCGCCTGAGGCCGAGGCGTTCGCGGCGGACGCGCTCGACTGGGACGATCCCGAGCGGCCCGTGCCCGAGCAGGCGGCGCAGGAGTTCGCCTCTCTCACGGCCGAGGCGGCCACCCCGATCGACGACGTCCGCGGCACGGCCGCCTACCGGCGCCACGCGGTCGAGGTGCTGGCGCGGCGGGCACTCGTTTGGGCCGTAGCCGACCGGCGGGAGGCGGCGTGAGCATGCTCACACCGCCTCCGGGGAGGGGGACTCGGGGGAACCGAGAGGTTCCCCCTTGCGCCGCGTCGCACCTTCGGTGCGGCGCGGCGGGAAGGAAGGCGGCGGCATGACAGTCACGCTCACGGTCAACGACGTCGAGCGGACGGTGGACGTCCCGCCGGCGACGAGCCTGCTGACGCTGCTCCGCGACGAGCTCGAGCTGACCGGCTCGAAGAACGCGTGCGAGCAGGGCGAGTGCGGCTCCTGCTCGGTCTGGCTCGACGGCGCGCTCGTCTGCGCCTGCCTCGTCGCCGCCGTCCAGGCCGACGGCCGCTCCGTCCGCACCGTCGAGGCTCTCGGCGACGCGGATCGCCTGCATCCGGTGCAGGAGGCGTTTGTCGAGGCGGGAGCCGTGCAGTGCGGCTTCTGCACGCCGGGTCTCGTCGTCGCGGTCGCCGATCTGCTCGAGCGCGACCCGCACCCGAGCGACGAGACGATCCGCGAGGCGCTCGCGGGGAACCTCTGCCGCTGCACCGGCTACTCGAAGATCCTCGCCGCCGTCCACGTCGCGGCGGAGGCTGCGCGATGAGCGTCGTGACGCGCGGCGGCCGGGTCGGGGAGAGCACGCGCCGGATCGACGGCGTTCCCAAGGTCACGGGCGCCTACGCCTACGGCAGCGATCTCCACGCCGAGAACATGCTCTGGGGCGTCACCGTGCGCAGCCCGCACGCCTCTGCCACCATCCTCTCCGTCGACCCCTCCAAGGCGGCGCAGTCGGGCGGCGTCGCCTGCGTCCTCACCTCGGCCGACCTGCCGGCCGCGCGGACCTTCGGCCTCGAGTTCGCCGACCAGCCGGTGTTCGCCGACGGGGTCGTCCGCATGGTCGGGGAGTCGGTCGCGGTCGTCGCGGCCGAGTCGCTCGAGCAGGCGCGCCGGGCGGCGGAGCTCGTCGCCGTCGAATACGAGCCGCTGCCCGCGGTGACCGACATGGAGCAGGCGCTTCGGCCCGACGCTCCGCGTGTGCACGAGTTCGGGAACGTCCTCCGCCACGTCCACGTCCGCCACGGCGATCCTGAGGGCGCCGAGGCCGACGTCTGGGTCGAGGGCTACTACGAGACGGCGATGCAGGATCAGGCGGCGCTCGGCCCCGAGGGTGGGCTCGCCGTGCCTGCCGCCGACGGCAGCGTCGACCTCTACGTCGCAACGCAGTGGCTCCACGTCGACCGGCAGCAGATCGCGCTCTGCCTCGGGCTGCCCGAGGAGATGGTGCGCGTGACGCTCGCCGGCGTCGGCGGCGCCTTCGGCTCGCGTGAGGACATCCACATGCAGATCCACGCCTGCCTCCTCGCGCTGCGCACGGGCCGGCCGGTGAAGATGGTCTACGGCCGCGAGGAGTCGTTCCACGGCCACGTCCACCGCCACCCGTCCCGCAGCTGGATCCGCTACGGCGCCACGCGCGACGGCCGCCTCGTGACAGCCGACATCCGCCTGCTCCTCGACGGCGGCGCCTACGCCTCCTCCTCCGGCCCCGTCTGCGGGAACGCGGCGACCTTCGCGCCCGGCCCGTACGCGGTGCCGAATGTCCGCGTCGAGGCGACGGTCGTGTACACGAACAACCCGCCGTGCGGCGCGATGCGCGGCTTCGGCGCGCCGCAGGTCTGCTTCGCGCACGAGGGCGCGATGGACGCGCTCGCCGCCGAGCTCGGCCTGGCTCCGCTCGAGCTCCGGCTGCGGAACGCGCTCGTCACCGGCTCGATCCTCCCCACGGGGCAGGTCCTCGAAGGGCCGGCGCCCGTGCGCGAGGTGATCGAGCGGTGCCGCGCCATCCCGGAGCCGCCGGAGGAGACGCGCGACGGCCGCGACGCGATCGCCTATCCGGGCGGCGCCGGCAACGTCGGCCGCGGCGAGGCGCTCAAGCGCGGTGTCGGCTACGCCGTCGGCTACAAGAACGTCGCCTACAGCGAGGGCTTCGACGACTCCGCCGAGGCGACGGTCACGCTGCGTCCGTCTCCGGACGGCCCGGTCGCGGTGATCAAGACGGCGGCCGTCGACTACGGCCAGGGCCTCTACACCGTGCTCGCGCAGATCGCGCGCACGGAGCTCGAGGTGGACGAGGTCGTATTCGAGCCCAACTCGACCGACTCCGGCTCGGCCGGCTCGACGTCCGCCTCACGCCAGACGACGATGAGCGGCGGCGCGGTGCTCGGCGCCTGCCGCGAGATCAAGACCGCTCTCGGCGACGGCCCACTCGAGGAGCCGGTCGCACGCACCTACACTTTCCACCACCCGCCGACGACGGGCCTCGACGCCGAGGGCCAGGGAAGCCCCCACGTGAGCTTCTCCTTCGCCGCCGCCCGCGCCGTCGTCGAGGTCGACGAGGAGCTCGGCCTCGTCCGTGTCCTCCAGGTCGCCGTCGCCCAGGATGCCGGCCGCGTCATCAACCCGCCCGGCGCCGAAGGCCAGGTCGAGGGCGCCACGGCGCAGGGGCTCGGGCTCGCGCTCACCGAGGAGATCCAGCTCGCGGACGGCGCGATCCGGAACGCCTCGTTCACGGACTATCTGATCCCGACCATCCTCGACGTGCCGCCGATTGCGAGCGTGTTCGTCGAGCAGCCACAGCCTGACGCGCCGTACGGCGTGAAGGGGATCGGCGAGCTCGCCACCGTCGCGGTGACGCCGGCGATCGCCGCCGCACTCCGGCAGGCGACCGGACGGCCGCTGAACCGCGTTCCCGTCCGCCCCGACGATCTCGTCGGTCTCGAACCGCCCGCCGCGACCGGCGGGCGTCCACCCGTTCCCGAAGTCCCCGGCCAGCGCGCAATCCCGGAATACCACGGACTCGGCCTCGGCCAGCAGAAACTGATGAAAGCGAGGAAACCATGAGCACGACCGCAGGCATCGACCGCACGACCCTCACCGGCAAGGACTACATCGAGACGCTCGACTGGACCGTGCCGGAGCTCGAGGAGGTGCTCGCCGTCGCGAGCGAACTGAAGGAGCAGCGCAAGCGGGGCGAATCGCACCGGCTCCTGCCGGAGAAGACCCTGTACATGTTGTTCCTCGACAAGTCGACCCGGACGCGCAACGCCTTCGAGACCGGGATGACCCAGCTCGGCGGGCACGCGATCTTCCTCGACGCCGACAAGACCCAGGTCTCGCACGGCGAGGCCCCGAAAGACACGGCGATGACGCTCTCCCGTTACGGCGAGGGGATCGCCATCCGCCACGACCTCGCCCCGTACGAGGGCAACAAGTGGATGCGGGAGATCGCCGAGTGGGCGAGCATCCCGCTCATCAACCTCCAGTGCGACGTCGACCATCCGACCCAGACGCTCGCCGACCTGATGACGCTCCGCGAGCACCGCGGCAACGACCTGCGCGGGATGAAGGTCGCGATGACGTGGGCGTACGCGCCGTCGTATGCGCGGCCGCTCTCGGTGCCGCAGGGCGTGGCGACGCTCTTCCCGCGCTTCGGGATGGACGTCGTGCTCGCGCATCCGCCCGGCTTCGACCTGATGCCGGAGGTGCTCGAGAAGGCGCAGGCCGTCGCCGCCGAGAACGGCACGACGCTCACCTTCGCCGACTCGATGGAGGAGGCGTTCGAAGGCGCCGACGCCGTCTATCCGAAGTCGTGGGGCCGGCTCGACGCCTTCACCGATGAATCGAAGGCGCTCGCCGAGTCGGGCGCGTTCGCCGACTGGATCTGCGACGAGAAGAAGATGGAGCTGACCGCTCCGGACTCCATGTACCTCCACTGCCTGCCGGCCGACCGTGGCCGCGAGGTCACCGACGCCGTCATGGACGGCCCGCACTCGGTGATCTGGGACGAGGCAGAGAACCGGATGCACATCGGCAAGGCGCTCTGCGCCCTGACGATGGGTGGCTACGGCGGCGGAGCGTGAGCCGCCGCCGCGCCGTCGTCGCGATCGGCGGCAACTCGCTGATCAAGGACAAGCAGCATCAGAGCGTCCGCGACCAGTACATCGCCGCCGGCGAGACCTGCTGGCACATCGCCGGGATGATCGAGGACGGCTGGGACGTCGCGATCGGGCACGGCAACGGGCCGCAGGTCGGCTTCATCCTCCGTCGCTCAGAGCTCGCCGCGCACGAGCTGCACGAGGTCCCGCTCGACGTCTGCGGAGCGGATAGCCAGGGCGCGATCGGCTACGCCCTCGCGCAGAATCTCGAGAACGACTTCCGCGCCCGTGGTGTCGACAAGCACGCGGTCGCGATCGTCACGCAGACCGAGGTCGCGGCCGACGACCCGGCCTTCTCCCACCCGACGAAGCCGATCGGCTCGTTCATGGACGAGGCCGAGGCGACGCGCCGGCGGGAGCAGGACGACTGGGAGGTCGTCGAGGACGCGGGCCGCGGCTGGCGGCGGGTCGTCGCCTCCCCGGTGCCGATGCGCATCGTCGAGGCCGACGCGATCCGCACGCTGATCGAACAGGGCTTCGTCGTCATCTCAGTCGGCGGCGGCGGCATCCCGGTCGTCACCGGAGCCGACGGCAACCTCGTCGGAGTCCCGGCGGTGATCGACAAGGACCTCGGGTGCTCTCTCCTCGCGACGAACATCGACGCCGAGTTGTTCGTGATCACGACCGCGGTCGAGAAGGTGGCGCTCGACTTCGGCACGCCCGAGCAGCGCTGGGTCGACCGGATGACGCTCGCCGAGACGAAGGAGCACCTCGCCGAGGGACGCCACTTCGCCTCGGGGAGCATGGCTCCGAAGATGGAGGCCGTGATCGGCTTCCTCGAGCGCGGCGGCAAGACCGCAGTGATCACGAATCCGGAGAACGTCGAGCGGGCGCTCCACGGCGAGACCGGCACGACGATCGTCAGCGAGTAGGTCCGTCTACGCAGGCTGTGGCGCTGGAGGAGCCTCCGGCGCCTCGCCTGCCATCCGCAGGCCGATCTCGTCGACGCTCTGCCTGTCGTCGACCGCGCTCAGCTCGCCCTCGTACATCACGACGACCCGGTCGTTGAGTGCGAGTACTTCGTCGAGGTCCTCGCTGATCAGCAGGATTCCCGCGCCGGCCTCCGCCGCCTTCAGCAGGTGCTGGTGCACGGTTTCGACGGCGGAGACGTCGAGGCCGCGCGTCGGCGAGGCGGCGACGAGGAGCTTCATCTCACCGGAGAACTCGCGTGCGATCACGAGCTTCTGGAGGTTGCCGCCGGAGAGGTTCGCGGCCTGCATCCCGGGGCCGGATGCCTTGATGTCGTAGTCGACGATGGCGTGCTCGGCATCCGTTCGGAACTGCCGCAGCGGCAGCACGGGGCCGTGTGCGAGACGCCGGTACGTCCGCAGCGCGAGGTTCCAGGCGATCGAGAGGCCGGGCGAGACGCCGGTGCCGAGGCGGTCCTCCGGGACGTAGCGGACGCCGGAGTCGAAGGCTGCGCGCGCGTCGCCGTTCGGCAGCGTCTCGCCGGCGAGGCGGATCACGCCGCGCGTATGGGGGCGGAGGCCGCTGATCGCCTCGGCCAGTTCGCGCTGCCCGTTACCCGCGACACCCGCGACGGCGAGGATCTCGCCCGCGTCGATCCGGAGGGAGACGCCCTTCAGGGCCGCCACTCCCCGGTCGCCGTCCGCCCACAGGCCGTCCACCTCGAGGGCCGGCGTGGCGTCCTCGGTGTGCGGGTGCGGCGTGCGTGTGACGGTGTGGAGCTCATGCCCGACCATGAGGGAGGTCAGCGACTGGGGGGTCGCGTCCGCCGTGTTCACCGTGCCGACGAGTTTCCCGGCTCTGAGCACGGTGACGCGGTCGGAGACGGCCATCACCTCGTGGAGCTTGTGGGAGATGAAGATGACCGTCCTTCCTTCCTCGGTCATCTGGCGCAGCGTGACGAAGAGCGAGTCGGCCTCGTCGGGTGTCAGCACCGCGGTCGGCTCGTCGAGCAGCAGCACCTTCGCGTTCTGATAGAGCGCCTTCAGGATCTCGACGCGCTGCTGCTCGCCGACAGACAGTTGCCAGACGCGGGCGCGCGGGTCGACCTCGAGGCGGTAGCGCTTCCCCAGCTCGATCACCTGGCCCTCGACCGCACCCGGGTCGATCAGGAACTTGCGGCCCGCGCCTGTCGTGTCGCCAAGCACGAGGTTCTCGGCCACCGTGAAGCGCTCGACGAGCCGGAAGTGCTGGTGCACCATCGAGACGCCCGCCTCGATCGCGTCGCGCGGACAGGTGAATGAGACTACTTTGCCGAACAACCGCATCTCCCCCTCGTCCGGCTGGTAGAGCCCGGTGAGGACATGCGAGAGCGTCGTCTTGCCTGCGCCGTTCTCCCCCAGCAGCGCGTGTACCTCGCCCTGGGCGGCGGAGAAGTCGACGCGGTCGTTCGCCACGACGCCCGGGAACCGCTTCGTGATCCCGATCGTCTCGATGGCCGGGACCGGCGCCTCGGCCATCAGTGCTCCTCTCGCACGTAGGCCACCCCGAGCGCCGTCGGCGCTCCTAGCCTGCGCCGGGCGGTGCCGGAGGAGGCCACGACGAGCACGAGGATCGTCATCACATACGGCAGGGCGCTCGTCCAGAGAACGGTCGGCCCGAGCGTGATGTTGCGAGCTTGGAGTTGCGGAGCGAGAGCCTGCAGCGCGCCGAAGAAGTAGGCGCCGACGAGGCAGAGCTCGGGCCGCCAGAAGGCGAAGATGACGAGGGCGATCGCGATCCAGCCCGCTCCCTCCGTGATCCCGGCCACCCATTGCGGCGTGATCGCGAGCGTGATCGACGCGCCGCCGAGGCCCGCGAACGCGCCGCCCACGAGCACGTGCGCGTAGCGATAGCGCGTGACGTTGATCCCCATCGTGTCGGCCGCCGCGGGCGACTCGCCGACGGCGCGCACGTTGAGGCCCGGCCGCGTGCGCGAGAGGTAGAGGCCAACCGCGATCACGCACAGCCAGGAGAGGTAGACGAGCACGTTCTGGCCGAACAGGATCGGGCCGACGACCGGCCAGTTCTGCATCGAGTTCGGCAGGAACGGATTGAATTGGTGGAGCGCCGGCTTGTCGGCGAGATTGAGGTTGTTGCCGAGGTACGAGGAGAGCCCGGCAACGCCCGCGAAGATCGTCAGAGCGAGGCCGGAGACGATCTGGCTCGCGCGGAGCGTGATCACGAGGAAGGCGTGGATCGCTGCCATCGCGGTGCCCGCCAACGCCGCGATGACGAGGGCGAGCGTGAGAGTGAGCCAGGACGTGGCGTGGATGCGCTCCACCGTCCAGAAGCCCATCACCGCGCCGACGAGCATCATCCCTTCGACCCCGAGGTTGAGGACGCCGGAGCGCTCGGCGAGCAGCTCCCCGAGCGAGGCGAACAGGAGCGGCGTCCCGTAGGCGACACCCGAGGCGATCAGGATGACAAGGAGCGAGTTGTTCACGAGGCGATCTCGGCGGCGCTCGCGGCAGGTGCAGGCACAGGCGCGGCGCGGCGGAGGTGGACGCGGTAGCGGATGAGCAGCTCTCCGCCGAGCGCCGAGAAGAGAATGATCCCCTGGATCACGCCTACAAGCCCCGACGGGAAGTCCGGCCCCTGCAGGGCGGCGCCGGCGTTGTTGAGTCCGCCGAGCAGGAAGGCGATCACGACGACCGAGAACGGGTTGTAGCGGCCGAGCGCCGCGACGACGATGCCCGTGTAGCCGTAGCCGCGCAGCTGAAGCCCGTTCGGGTCGCCGTCGAGGGCGTGGCTGAAGTCCCCGACCTGGCTCACTCCGCCGAGGCCGGCGATTGCGCCGGAGATCGCCATCACCGCGAGGATCTTCCGCCGCACGCGCATGCCGGCGTAGCGGCCGGCCCGCTCGGAGTCGCCGAGCACCTGCGCCTCGAAGCCGAAGCGGGTGCGCGAATACAGGAACCAGAGGACGATTGCGACGAGCACGGCGAGGCCGGCCCCGAGCGGCAGCACGATGCCGCCCTGGAGGTTGAGCGACAAGCTGGGCCAGACCGCCGAGTGCGGTAGCGGCTTGCCGGTCGGGAAGACGGTGGCGTCGAAGCCCTTCGTCTGGCGCCAGTACGACTCGCTCTCGAAGATCAGGTACGTGAGGATGAAACCGGCGACGTAGTTGAGCAGCAGCGAGGTCAGGATCTCGCTCGTCTTGAAGAAGGCGCGCAGGATGCCCGGGATCAGGCCCCACATCATCCCGCCGAAGCAGCCGGCCGCGACCATGGCCGCGATGACGAGCGGCGACGCGCCGCCGCGACCGCCGAGGTAGAGACCGGCGGCGGTGCCGGTGATCGCACCCATGTACATCTGGCCCTCGGCGCCGATGTTGAAGAGCTTCATGCGGAACGCGGCCGCCGCGGCGAGGCCGGTGAACGCGAGCGGCGTCGCGGCGATCAGCGTCTGGTCGAGCGAGCCGCTCTCGAGAAAGCCCGCGTCGAAGAGCTGGCGATACGTGGAGAGGGGGTTGTGCCCGGTCGCGACGAGCACGAGCGCCGCCACGACGAAGGCGAAGACGACCGATCCGACGGGCACCGCGAACGTGAGCCACCGCGGCTGCCGGAGCCTCCGTTCGATCGTGAAGGGGTTCCGCACGCGCATCCGTCTCGTCGGAGACCGGGGAGGGACGCCTCGCGACGCCCCTCCCCGCAGCTCCCTAGCCGGTCGGGCTCCCGATGACGCCCTTCACGAGCCAGTTCATGCCGTAGAGGCTGTTCGTGCCGCCCTTGAGGACCTGCATCTTCACGCCGGCCTTGACGCGAAGCTTGCCCTTCTGGTCGTAGAGCGGACCGGTGAACTCGTAGAACTTGCCTGTCTTGATCTTGTTCCGGTAGCTCGCGATCATCCCCTTCGTCTTCGCGGACACGCCCGGCCCGTACGGGGCGAGCGTCGTGAAGCCGTCGTTCATCGAGCCGTAGTAGAAGCCCGGCTTCCACGTGCCGGCCATTCCTTCCTTGACGCGCTTCAGGTAGTAGGGGCCCCAGTTGTAGACGGAGGCCGTCAACCACGACTTCGGCGCGAACGACTTCGCGTTCGAGTCATAGCCGACCCACGGGACGTGCACCTTCTCGGCGTACTGTCCCGTTGCCGGCGAGTCGACGTTCTGGCCGAGCACGCAGGCACCCGCAGCGTGGAGGCTCTGTGCCGCTCTCGTCTCAGCCTGCGGGTTGAACCACGAGTGCGTCCAGACGAGCTTGACCTTCACGCCCGGATGGGTGAGCTGCGCGCCGAGCGCGAACGCGTTGGCGTGGCGGATCACTTCCGGGATCGGGTAGGCGACGACGTAGCCGATCGTGTTGCACTTCGCGGCTGCGCCCGCGGCCATCCCCGACAGGAAGACCGTGTCCTCGGCCGAGCCGAAGTACTCGGACAGGTTCTTGGACACGACATTTCCCGTGGCCTGCTCGAACTTGATGTTCGGATACTGGGCCGCGATCTTGGCGTTCAAATAGCCGAACGACGTCGCGAAGATCATCTTGTAGCCCTGAGCTGAAAGGGTCGCAACCGCCTGGGCGAACGGCGCCCCGACGGCGATGTTCTCCTTGTACGTCGTCTCGACCTTGCTGCCCAACGCGTGCTGGACGTAGAGCCGGCCCACGTTATGGGCTTGCGACCAGCCACCGTCGTTGTGCGGCCCGACATAGATCCAGGCCACCTTGTACGGAGTGGTCTTTTGTGCGCCGGCGCCGGTGCTCGCGAAACCGAGAGCGAGCACACTCACAAGCAGGACGCCGAGCGCGAAGTAGCGCCTCTTCATTTATTCCTCCTAGAAGGCATCTTCGATCGACTGAGCTGCCGGAACGCAGGTGCCTCCTTTCGAACGCCGACAGACGGTGAAGGCCACCGCACACGGATGGTCGCGGGAGCCTGGGACATTTCCATCGTTGGAGTCACTGACTGAGGTGGGGCGGATTACCGACGCGGAATTGGGCTTCAAGTGCATTGCTGGGCCGGCTCGAGTTCCTGACCGAAGCGCGCGCGCCGGACGAACTGTCCGACGCCCGGCTCGGCGACGAGCTCGCCGCTCTCGACGATCACATTGCCGCGCACCATGACGATCTCCGGTGCGCCCTTGACCGTCGTCCCCTCGTAGAGGTTGTAGTCGGCCTTCGAGTGGTGCGTGCTCGCGGAGATCGTGTGCTCCTTCTGCGGGTCGAAGATCACGATGTCGGCATCCGAGCCGGGAGCGATCGTCCCCTTGCGCGGATAGAGCCCGAAGAGCTTGGCGGCGTTCGTCGAGAGCAGCTCGACCATCCGGTTCAGCGAGATCCGCTCCTCGTTGACGCCGAAGTGGTGGATCATCAGCAGCCGGTCCTCGACCCCCGGCGCGCCGTTCGGGATGAGCGCGAAGTTGTCCTTGCCGAGCGTCTTCTGGTCGCTCATCCGGAAAGAGCAGTGGTCGGTCGATATGGCCGACAGCTTGTCGGTGCGCACGGCGTCCCAGAGGATCGGCTGGTTCCGCTTGTCGCGAACGGGCGGCGAGAAGACCGCCTTCGCGCCCTCGAAGTCCGGCTTGTCGAGATACGAGTTGTCGACGAAGAAGTACTGCGTGCACGTCTCGCCCCAGACCGGCCAGCCCTTCGCGCGCGCGCGCGCGATCGCGTCGACCGACTCCTTGCAGGTGACGTGCACGACGTAGAGCGGGCAGCCGGCGACGTGGGCGATCTGGATCGCACGGTTCGTCGCCTCCCCTTCGAGCTCGGCCGGCCGCGTCTTCGCGTGCCAGCTCGTATCGAGATTCCCCGCCTCGACAGCCTCTCTGACGAGGATGTCGATGACGTCGCCGTTCTCGCCGTGGATCATTGCGAGCGCGCCGGTCTCTTTCGCGAGGCGGAACACGCGGAACATCGTCTCGTCGTCGACCTGGAGGACGTTCTTGTACGCGAGCAGCATCTTGTACGACGTCACGCCGAGGTCCGGCAGCGTCGCGAGCTCCTCGAGCGTGCCGCCCTCCTCGAGGTCGATGACGATGATGTGGAAGCCGTAGTCGATGACGGCCTTCCCGTTCGCCTTCTCGTGCCAGGCCTCGATGCCTTCGGCGAACGTGCGACCGCGAACCTGGTTCGCGAAGTCGATGTGGCAGGTCGTGCCGCCAAAGGCGCACGACGTCTGGCCGGACTGGAAGTCGTCCGCCGTCACCGTGCCGCCGAACGGCATGTCGAAATGCGTGTGCGGGTCGATGCAGCCGGGGAGGACGTACTTGCCCTCGGCGTCGATCACCCGGTCGGCGTCCACGTCGAGCGACCGGCCGATCGTCGCGATCTGTTCCCCGTCGATGTAGACGTCGGCGACGTAGTCGTCAGTGCCGGTGATGACGCGGCCACCCTCGATCAGAATCGACATCGCGACCTCCGTCCCTCGAACGCCGGTCTTGCCTGACTCTATCCCTCCGTCAAGCGTCCCGGTGCGCTCGCATCGCACAGTTCGTGGTGGCAGAGTCCGCGACGGCAGTTACAACCTAGGAGGGAACTCCCATGACTTCCACCGAACCGGAAGCACCCACCCCGGAGTCCAAGCTCGAGCCACCCTCGGTGACCCCCGACGAGTCGCGGAAGGAGCGCGTTGCCCGCTACGGGCGCCGGGCTCGCCTCTACACCGGAGCCGTCGGGTTCGTCGTGTTACTCGCCGTCCTGGTCATCCTCAGCACGAAGAACACGACCAGCGTCAAGCTGGATTGGGTGGTCGGCTCGACCCCTGCCTCGCTCGTCTGGATCATCCTCGTCGCGGCCATCCTCGGCTGGCTGCTCGGCATCACGACCGCAGTCGTCTTCCACCACCGGACGCGCAGGCCGTGATCGCTGTCAGACGGTCAGACTCGGGCGCAGCAGCGACATCCCGCTTCGCCAGACAACTGCGGCCACGAGAACCGCGGTCCCGGTGAGAACGCCGAGCACGCCGACCGAGACGGCGACGTGAAGAGCTTCGGAGGCGCCGACGCCCGTGGCCGCAAGCGCGGCGCCGCCGGCGCCGGCCTGGGTCGCTGCTCCGGCTAGACCGAGCGGCAGCGCCGCCGCAGCTGCTCCGGCGCAGAGGAAGAGAAGCGCGAGCGAGATCGAGTAGCCGACTCCGAGCGCGCCGAGGAGCAGGAAGAACGCAACCGCGCGCACGAGCCAGCAGGCGGACACGAGGACCCACGCCTCGGACGCGTGGCGCGGCGAGGTCGTGCGCGAGCTCACCCAACGGCCAAGGCGGAATCGCAACGTCCGCCGGTTCGCCGCGACCCGGGGCAGCGTGGAGATCACGACTGCGGCTGCGACACCGGCGGCGGCGACGATCGCGAGCCCGACTCGCACCCCGGTCCCGGCGTCCCGGAGCACTGCTCCGGCCACAGCGAGCGGGGCGATGGCGACGCTGTCGATCAGGCCGAGCATGACCAGCGACAGACACAGCACGCGGACACCGGCCGGACACCGCGGGTAGCGACGGACGACGGCGATGCGCATAGCGTCGTCGAAGCGGCCGGGGAGGAGAGCTCCGACCAGGGCCGCGCCCCCGTTACCGGCCGCGAGCGCCAGCAGCGGCGGCCGTTCGGACGGCGTGAACAGCCGTCCCCAGCCGAAGGCCTTCAGCGCCTGGGCGAGCACCAGCAGCAACGCGGCCGCAACGAGCACGGCGGGGCGTCCGCCCGAAAGCGGCCAGGACATCGCGGCGAAGTGGCGAGCGGCCAGCGTCGCCAGCGCGAGCGTGACGGCCACGGAGCCCGCGGCCATGGCCCAATGCCCGCGCCGGGAGTGGAGAAGCGTCCTCACGTCAGCCCCCAGGAGCCTCGGAGAGCAGGGCGTCGACAACGTCGCCTAGCCGTGCGGACGCGAGGCAGATCGAGCTGTCGGCCGCGCCGTAGTAGAGGCGCAGCTCGTCGCTCGCCTCGTCGTGGAGGAGCCCGCACGGGAAGACGACGTTGGGGACGTCGCCGATCCGCTCGTACGGTGCGGTCGGCGCTAGCACCCAGCTCGACAGTCGTCGCAGGACACGCGTGGGCTTCTCGAGGTCGAGCAGGGCCAGGCCGACGCGGTAGATCTCGCCGCCGACGGTCAGCTTGACGCCGTGGTAGACGAGCAGCCAGCCGTGCTCGGTTCGCAACGGTGGCGGGCCGAGGCCGATGCGGAGCGAGTCCCACCAGGCGCCGTCGCGCGGTGCGAGCACCGGCTCGCGAGCGCTCCAGTTGACGAGGTCGTCGGAGCGGGAGAGAGCGATCTCGCCGTGACCGCCGCCGAACTGCGTCTTGGGCCGGTGGAAGAGCACCCAGCGGCCGTCGATCCGGTCCGGAAGGAGAGCGGCATTCTTGTCCTCCGGCTGTCTGACGATCCCGTGGCGCTCGACGCTGGCGAAGTCCGTCGTCGAGGCGAGGAAGACGGCCGGGCCGGCCGGGCCGTACGCGGTGCAGGTGATCAGCCAGCGGTCGAGCTCGTCGACCCAGACGACGCGCGGGTCCTCGAAGCCCCACTGCTCGCTCACGACGCCGTCGGCGGGGGCGAGGAGCGGCTCGGGATCGACCGACCAGTCGCCGACTCCGTTCGGTGAGCGGGCGACGGTGAGGTGCGAGATGCCTCTGCGATCTTCGACCCGCGCGAGCAGGACGGTCTTGCCGTCGACGATTGCGGCGGCGGGGTTGAAGACGGCGTTCGATCGGATAGGGCCAGTCCTCTGCAGTCAGGATCGGGTTGGCGGCGTGCCGCTCGAAGAGTTCCCGCGCGCTCATGCCGTCGCCAGTTGGGGCGTGCGCGATCCGGCCGAGGCCCGGATGCCGGCCGCATCGAGCAGGAGCGCCGCCCGGTGGAGCGCGAGCGTCGACTCGGCGCCTTCGTTCTGGTTCAGCGTCTCGTTGCCGAGCCCGTCGCTGCAGCCGCCGGTGGCGAAGTCGTAGAGCGGTCTCTCGCAGGCGGTTGCGTCCCAGGAACCACTCGAAGGCGCGAATCGCCCTGCGGCCGTGCTCTGGGTCGCGCGTGACGGCGTAGGCGGCCAACTCGGCCTCGACGAGGCGCCGCGGCGTCGAGCGGCTGCTCGTCACCGCTGTCCTGCACGGGCTCGTCTCGCCGCCGGCCGCGGTGCCCGGCGATGCACAGGAAATCGTCCTGGAGCCCGGACTCGTCGCCGAGCCAGCGCAGCGATTCGAGCCCAACCTCCACGAGCTCGCCGCGCCCGAGTCGGTTCGCGCCGCTGATCAGCGCCTGCGAGAGTCGCGCGTTGTCGTAGCTGAGCTCGTCCTCGAACCAGCACCAGCCGGGCTCCGCATGGCGTTCGTACGCGTCCGCGAGTTGCTCGACCAGACGCTCGAGCAGGCGCTCCGCCGCGGGCTCGAGCCGGTCGGCGTCGAGGCGGGAGAGCCCGAGCACCGTGTAGGCGGCCGTTCGCAGCGAGACCTCTCCCGCCAGCCCGTCGACCTGCTGCTCGAGCAGGTCGCGGGCCGGGACGACGAGCGCGGGTATCCAGGCGGTGGCGAGGATCTCGCCGAGCGCCCACACAGACCGGCCGACGTGGTCGCCGACATGCGGCTCGTCGAGCCAGCGCCGGTCGTAACTCATGAAGTTGCGCATCCCCGCGTCGTCGGTGGCCGCGTGGAGGAAGGCCAGGGCGCGATAGAGGATCGACGTCCAGACCTGCTCGTCGCCGCGGCGGGCGAGGGCGAGCGAGACGACCGCCAGGCGGGCGACGTCGTCGACGCAGTAGCCGCTGTTGCGGTTGGGGATGATCCCGTGCGCGTGCTGCACGATCCCCACGTCGTCGACGAGCGTCAGCAGGTGGTCGCTGCGCAGAGTGGCCAGGTGGAGATCCGCGACGCCCGCGGGCCGGCGGCGCGGCGCCAGTGCGAGCGCCTCGCGGAGTACCGAGGCAGTCGCCTCGGCAACCGCGGGCCACGCGAGCGAGGAACCGATCCGCCGCGCCTCCGCCCGGGCCGTCGCGAGCAACTCGGGTTGCTCGACGTAGTCGCTGACGGCGTCGGCGAGCGCAGCGGGATCCTCGAACGGAACGAGTCGCCCGGCACCGCTCGCGAGCATGTCCTGCGCGTACCAATACGGCGTCGAGACGACGCCGCACCCGGCCGCGATCGCGAAGGTGAGCGCGCCCGACGAGATCTGCTCGCGGCTTCGATACGGAGTCACGAAGACATCCGTCGCCGCCAGCAGGTCGGAGAGCTGGTCGAGGGAGAGGAAACGGTCGTCGAACTCCACGCTCGCGTCGAGGCCGAGCTCGTGCACGCGCCGCTCAAGCATCAGCCGGTACCGCTCGCCCTCCCGGTGCGCGATGTCCGGGTGCGTGCGCCCGGCGACGGTGTAGACGACCTCGGGATGCCGCTCGAGCACCGCCGGCATGGCCTCGATCACCGTCTCCAGGCCCTTGCCCGGCGAGATCAGCCCGAAGGTCGAGAGCCGGAACTCCTCGGTCGTCGCGGGACGGGCGGGCTCGGCGGCCGCACGAGCGGTGAGCCGCGCGGGCGCGCCGTGCGGTACGACGCGAACCTTCTCCTCCGTGCACGCGCCCGAGGCGACGAGCAGCTCCAGCGCCGTCTCGGTCATCACGATCACGAGCTCCGCCTCCGCGCACAGCTCGGACAGCACTTCGGCCTGATGCGGCGTCGGCTCCGAGAGCACCGTGTGCAACGTCACGACCAGCGGCTGCGCCAGCTCCTGCGCGAACGAGAGCACGTACTCCCCGTCGCGGCCGCCGAAGATGCCGTACTCGTGCTGGAGCAGCACGACGTCGACGTCGAGCCGTCCCAACATCCTCGCCGTCCGGACGTAGTCGCCGCGGACGGCCTGCGCAATCGTTGCGAGCAGGCCGCGCCGCTGCGGGCTGGAAGGCTCGTTCAGGACGGCGACGAGCTCGGCGCTCTCGACACCGTCGACTCCCGCCAGCGTGGCTCTCAAGTCGGCCGCGAATGTGCCGATCCCACACGCCCGCGGCGGATAGGTCGAGACGATCGCTGTCCGCAACTGCCGGCCTGCTACGGCTGCGCCCGGGCAGGCACCGGCAGTGCCTGCAGCTGCTGGGGCTCTTGCAGACCCTCGCGAGCTGTGGTCTGCTTCCGGAACATCCCGTTTGTCGCGGTGCGCAAACGGTCCAGCACGCGCTTAAGGCTCTTCCTCACGATGTTGCTCCCTCTGTGTGACTCCCCCGAAACAGCAAGCGGCGGGCTCGTGCGGGAGTCAGAACACGGGGACGCTGAATTCAGCGTAGCCGAGAAGCAGGTCGCCGTCGCGTCGGAGAGGATCTCCGCAAAGAGCGGCGTTTTTCATCCGGCGCGGTCTTGCCGCCGGCGATCGGCCGGGTTAGGTTGGTCTTCGCCGAGCACGGGGCGCTGGAGGTTGAAGCCCCGCCAAGCGATGCGACAAGGCTTCGGCCGGGTCGGGTTGGTTGGCGAGGTTGACGAAAGCGCAACCGGCTCGGCTTTTCCGTGCCCGCGTTTCTAGCGCTTGCGGCGCCGGCGCGGCCTCGGCGTAGGGGCTGGAGCCACGATCCCCGACGCCGCGAACGCATGACCGTGGCCGAGTGCGCCCGCCAACCGGCTGACGTCGAGACGCTGCTCGGGCAGAACCAGCGTCACTCCGGTGCCGGTGCGGCCGGCCCGGCCCGTCCTGCCGACGCGGTGCACGTAATCGTCAGCGGTGCGCGGCGGATCGAAGTTGATCACATGCGTGATCTCGTCGACGTCGAGCCCGCGCGCCGCGATGTCGGTGGCGATCAACGTCCCCACACGGCCCGAGCCGAACTGCGCGAGCGAGCGTTCGCGCGCGTTCTGCGACATGTTCCCGTGCAGCACCGCTGCACGCATGTCGTGGAGACGCACGAGCTTGCGCGCGAGCTTGTCGGCTCCGTACTTCGTGCGGACGAAGACGAGTGCGAGGCCGCGCTCGCGGCGCAGCTGCTCGGCGAGCCGGTCGAGCTTGTCGTCGGAGGTCACGGCCACGAACTCGTGCCCGATCTCTCCGGGCGCGTTCTCGATCTGCGCGCCCGTCTTGAACCGGGATGCGTTGACGGTGTACGAGCGCGCGAGGTCTGCGACCGGGCCGTCGAGCGTGGCCGAGAACAGGAGCGTCTGCCGGTTCTGCGGGATGTCCTTGAGGATCCGGTCGACCTGAGGCTGGAATCCCATGTCGAGCATGCGATCCGCCTCGTCGAGGACGAGCACGCGAACCCCGCGCAGGGAGACGAGCTTCCGCTCGAGCAGATCGTTGAGGCGGCCGGGCGTGGCTACGAGCACTTCCGCGCCGCGTGCGGCTTTCGTCTGGCCGGAGACGGACGTGCCGCCGTAGACCGCGGCGATCCGCAGCCCGCGCGCCTTGGCGAGCGATTGGAGCTCCTCGACGATCTGCGAGGCGAGCTCGCGCGTCGGGACGAGCACGAGCGCGCCGGGCTGCGCGGACCCGCCGGCGGTGCGCTCGATCAGCGGGATTCCGAAGGCGAGTGTCTTGCCCGAGCCGGTGGGCGACGCCGCGAGGACGTCGACGCCCGCGAGCGCGTCGGGCAGGACGAGAGTCTGGATGGCGAATGGCGTGTGGATGTCGCGCCGGGACAGGGCCTCGGTCACGGGTGCGCTCACGCCGAGCGCGGCGAATGACTTGCTCAAGTGGAAGTTCCTTCCTGTGAAGCGGGTTCGAGATGCGAGAGACTCGAAACGCCTGCTGCCAGGGGAACGAGAAGCTGGATCTCCGGGGGCCAAAGTGACGGCCGCGCCCGCACGGTAGCAGGGAGTTCCGCTACAACGGTTCCGGTGGTTTCGCCCCTTCCCACGTGCGACACGGATTCGCCGCGCTCATGGCGGGGCGTCCTCGCTGCCTATGAGGAGCCGCGGCTCGGCCGCAGCCTGCTCGATCTCGCCACCTCGGTAGTGCCGTATCTCGCGTTGCTCGTAGCGATGACGCTCGCGCTGCGCGTCTCGGTCTGGCTCTCCCTTGCGCTCGTCGTGCCCGCGGCCGGGTTCCTGACTCGCACCTTCATCGTGTTCCACGACTGCACGCACGGTTCGTTCATGCGCTCGCGCCGCGCGAACGACGCGCTGGGTGTCGTCTTGGGCTTGCTCGTCTGGCTGCCGTACCGCGGCTGGCAGCATGAGCACGCCGTCCATCATGCGACGGCAGGAGACCTCGACCGGCGCGGAGTCGGCGACGTCGCCACGCTGACAGTCGGCGAGTACGAGGCGCTCTCGCGGTGGCAGCAGGTCAAGTACCGGCTCTACCGCAGCCCCGTGGTCATGTTCGGCCTTGGCTGGCTCCTCGTGCTCGTGCTCAATCCGCGGTTCGTGCCGCGCGGGGCGCAGCGCCGCGTCCGTAACAGCGTGTTGGCAACGGATCTCCTGCTCGGGCTGATCGTCGCTGGGGCCTGCCTGACGATCGGCTGGCGCGACTACCTGCTCGTGCAGGGCCCCGTCTTCCTCGTCGGCGGCGCAGTCGGCATCTGGCTGTTCTACGTGCAGCACCAGTACGAGGACACGTACTGGCAGGCGCACGCCGACTGGCGGTACGACCACGCCGCGCTCGCGGGGAGCTCGTACCTGAAGCTGCCGGGCGTGTTGCGCTTCTTCACCGGCAACATCGGCTTCCACCATGTGCACCACCTGAGCGTCGGGATACCGAACTACAACCTCCAGGCCGCCCACGAAGGGAGCGACCGTCTCCAGACCGTTCCGGAGCTCACGGTGCGGCAGGGGCTTCACGCTACGACGCTGAAGTTGTGGGACGAGCGGCGCGGCCGGCTCGTCACCTTCCGCGAGGCGCGCGCCGAATCCTCCTAGATGAGCCCCGCGTCTCCAGCAGGAACGACGGAAGACGCGCCTCGCGATCCTCGCGACGCCGACGGCGAGCCGGAAAGCCTCGACTGGGAAGCCTTTTCGGCGCGCAACTTCCCCGGCTGCCACCGACACGACCTCACTGCGGTCACCGCGTACGCGGCGTACCGGCGTGACTCGACGCCCAGCCGGTGAGTCCCGCCCCGGAGCGGGTGCACGCGGCGGTTCGCGAAGCACGCAACGACGCTGCACCGTTTGCGCTGGTTGCTGCCGCGCTCCTGATCGCGCTGGCGCTCGTGATGAAGCACGGGCACTGGGAGATGCTCGGGCGGTCGCTCTGGTGGATGTGGTTGCTCGTCGCGGCCCCGTACGTTTGTCTCGCCGCGCTCCTGCTTCTCGGTCTGAACCGGCTCGTCCAGCACGACCACCGGCGCGAGATCGTGATCGGGCTCCTCGCGGTCGTCTGGGCGTTCAACGTCCTCGGCGTCGTCCTGCTCGTCGCCTCGCTCGTGTCGCATTCGGCCGTCCACATCACGGGTGCGCAGCTGCTGGCGACCGGCGGAACCCTCTGGTTCACGAACGCCGTCGCGTTCGGTCTCGCCTTCTGGGAACTGGACTGCGGCGGTCCCGTGGCTCGCGCCTTGGCGACCGCACCTCGCCGGCCCGACTTCCAATTTCCCCAGGACGAGAATCCTCAGCTCGCGAGGGAAGGCTGGGCGCCTCGGCTCTGGGACTACTTCTACGTCTCGCTCACGAACGCCACCGCGTTCAGCCCGACCGACGCGATGCCGCTGACCCGCCCGGCCAAAGCGCTGATGGCAGCCGAGTCCATTCTGTCCGTCGTCACGGTGCTGCTGGTAGCGGCGCGAGCCGTGAATATTCTCGTCTAGCTGCTAGGCTCAAGGAGCTAGCTGAGCGAGTACCGGATGGCGCGCCGTGCGCTTCCTCTGCCCGTTCCTGAGTGGCAGAGGAGGTGTTTCATCTATGGCAACCGGAACCGTGAAGTGGTTCAACGCCGACAAGGGGTATGGGTTCATCACCCCCGACGACGGCAGCGCCGACCTATTCGTTCATCACAGCGCGATCTTGGGCGACGGCTACAAGACCCTTGCTGAGAACGCAAAGGTGCAGTACGAGCCCGGACAGGGCGAGAAGGGGCCGCAGGCGACGAACGTCGCCTTGGTGTCCGCCTAGTTCGGAGTGGCCGCCGCGGCGCCCCGACGGGCGCTGCGGCTGCTACTCGACCAAGAGAAGGGAGCGGACGGATGGCGACAAGAGGCCAGACGCACAACAAGCGGGCGCGCGAGCTCGCACTGAGGGAGAAGCGCGAGCGCAAGCAGCTCAAGAAGGAAGAGCGCGCCGCGGGCATCCTTCCCACCGACGAAAGCGACATCGAGGGCGACGCGGACAGTGACGCCGACGCGCCGTCGGACGAGGGACAGTCGGACGAGGAACCGACGGAGACCGCGCCGGAGCCGATCCAGTGAGTCCCGAGCGCCGCAACGAGGGTGGCCCGGGCGTCGCACGGAGGGTCGTCGCACTCCCTGTACGTGCGCCCGTTGAGACCTGGGTCGGCGCCAATCAGGCCAAGGACGAGAAGCTGCGGGTGAGGAGCCTTCACCGCCGGGCGGTCGCGCAGGGATATCAGCTTCGTCACTCGGACTACGGGTACGCGCTGATGGACGCCGAGCGCAAGCTCGTGGGCGTGCGCAACGACCTCAGCCTCAAGGAGATCGAGTCGCTCCTCGCCGGGGCGCTCAAGCAATGACCGCCGCCGGAGCAGCCGATACACGTTCGGTTGCGCTCGAGGCGTACATCGCACGGCGTGGGAAGCAAGGCTTCCGGATCGAGACGCAGACGGGCACTCAGGCCGTGATAGTGCGCCGGCATCCCCTGTATTTCCTGTTGCGCTGGATCGCCCGCGGGAGGGCCGAGCAGCGCCTCGTGATCTCGGTCGACGAGCACGGCAAGGTCGCTGCGCTGCCGGCTCAGCCCCTTCGCTGGTAAGGCGAAAGGAGTCACCTGCCGAACAATTGATATATTGACTCCGGTCAATATGTCGATTGCGATGATTGATTGCTGCGCTCCGCTCGCCGCCGAGGTTCTCTCCGACGAGGAGGCTGCGGCGACGGCGGAGCTGTTCCGGGCGCTCGCGGATCCGGCCCGCGTGCGGATCGTGAACCTGCTCGCTTCCGCCGCTGAGCCCGTCTGCGCCTGCAATCTCAACGAGCCGGTCGGCCTCTCGCAACCGACGGTGTCCCACCATCTGAAGAAGCTCGTCGAGGTCGGGCTGCTCGAGCGCGAGCAGCGCGGCAAGTGGGCGTACTTCTCGTTGCGGCCGGCGGCGATCGAGAAGCTCGCCCTGGTCGCGGATCTGAAGGGAGTGTGTTGCGGATGACTACGTCGGCGGAGGAGTTGCGGGAAGAGGTGCGGCGCCGCTATGCGGAGTCCGCTCTGGCGGTCACCGAGGGCAGCGGAGGCTGTGGCTGTGGTGGAAGCGGCGCATGCTGCGACGACTCGAGCGCGAGCGCCGTCACGAGCGAGAAGTTCGGTGACGTGCTGTACGACGCGGAGCAGCGCGGCGAACTGCCGGAGGCGGCAACGCTGGCAAGCCTGGGCTGCGGCAATCCGACTGCGGTCGCCGAGTTGCGCGAGGGCGAGGTCGTGCTCGACCTCGGCTCCGGCGGTGGAATCGACGTGATCCTCTCGGCGAAGCGGGTCGGCCCGGCCGGCACGGCGTACGGCCTCGACATGACCGACGAGATGCTGGCGCTCGCGCAGCAGAACGCGCGCGACGCCGGCGTCACGAACGTCCACTTCCTCAAGGGCGTGATCGAGGAGATTCCGCTGCCGGCGGACAGCGTCGACGTCGTGATCTCGAACTGCGTGATCAACCTCTCGGTCGACAAACCGGCCGTCCTGACCGAGATGGCGCGCGTCCTGAAGCCGGGCGGGCGGATCGGGATCAGCGACGTGGTCGCCGAGGATCGCCTCAGCACGGCGGAGCGGGCCGAGCGCGGCTCCTACGTCGGCTGCATCGCCGGTGCGCTGTCGAAAAGCGAGTACGAGGCGGGACTCGAGGCGGCCGGCTTCGAGGAGGTCTCGGTTGAGTTCACACACGAGGTCGCCGACGGGATGCACGGGGCGATCGTCAAGGCAGTGAAGACACGCGAGCCCGAAACGAGCGGGCTGCCGGTGATCTCGAGCTAGGCGAGCAGTGCGCGGATGGCCGCGAGCGGCTCCTCGCGCACGCGAAAATAGGCCCAGCTGCCGCGCTGGTCGCGTTCGACCAAGCCGGCCTGGAGGAGGACCTTCAGGTGGTGACTGACCGTCGGCTGGCTGAGCCCGAGCGGCTCGGTCAGATGGCAGACGCAGGCCTCGTGGTTCGGTTGTGCCTGGATCAGGCTGAGCAGTCGGAGCCGCGCGGGGTCGGCGATTGCCTTCAATGCCGAGGCGACCTGCTCGGCGTCGTCAGCGTCGAGCGGGGCCTGGAGCAGCGGAGGACACGAGAGCGCAATCGTCGCGATCGGTTGCACGGAATACATATTGACAGAGATCGATGAGCTTGTCATCATGGCGGCGGACAAGGGATTGATTGTCGTCAATATCAGGAGGAAGCCGGCATGACGCCGACGCTCGATCCGGTTACGCAACATCACGTCGATCAGGCCGCCGACCGGTTGGCGGAGGAGTTCGCGGGGATCTTCTCGCAGGAGACGATCGCGCGTTACCTTGCTGAGTCGTTGAGCATGCTCGAGGGCGCACGGATCACCGCGTTCGTCCCGGTGCTCGCGCACCGTTTCGCGCGCGAGCGCTTGAACGCGCTCGCTCAGGCCGAGGGGATCGTGGCCAAGGACCAGTTGGAAGTGTTGTTCGTCTGCGTTCACAACTCCGGTCGCAGCCAGATGGCCGCTGGTCTGGTCAAGTTGCGCTCCCAGGGGAAGATCCACGTGCGTACTGCCGGCTCTGCGCCGTCGACGGAAATCGACCCTGCGGTCGTGGAAGCGATGGCGGAGCTCGGGGTCGATGTCGGCGAGGAGTTCCCGAAGCCGCTCACCGACGAGGTAGTTCGTGCCGCCGATGTCGTGATCACCATGGGGTGCGGCGATGCCTGCCCGATCTATCCGGGTAAGCGCTATGAGGACTGGGAGCTCGACGATCCTGCCGGTCTCAGCCTCGATGTCGTACGACCGATCCGCAACGAGATCGATCGGCGGGTGGAGAGGCTGTTGGACGAGCTGCTGCCAGCTGGGAAGACGGCCTGATCCGGCTGCGAGCGAGGGTGGGAGTTTGAACGGGCGCGTCCTGGTCGGGATCAACGGCTTCGGCCGGATGGGGCGGCTGGCGCTGCGTGCGGGTTGGGGATCCTCCGACCTGGCCTTCGTGCACGTGAACGAGTTGCACGGCGACGTTGCGACCGCGGCCCACCTGCTCGAGTTTGACTCGGTTCACGGCCGCTGGCCGCACGAGATCGCTGCGAACGAGCGGCTGGTGATCGACGGCATCCCTGTCGGGTATAGCGGCGTCGGCCAACCGGGGGCCGTCCCGTGGGGTGAGCTTGGCGTCGAGATCGTGCTCGAGTGCACTGGCGCGTTTCGGACGCGGGAAACGCTCGAGCCGTATTTCGAGCAGGGAGTGAAGAAGGTGGTCGTCGCGGCGCCGGTGAAGAAGGACGCGCTGAATGTGGTGGTTGGCGTCAACGACGATCGCTACGACCCGGCGGTGCACGACATCGTCACAGCCGCATCCTGTACGACGAACTGCCTCGCGCCCGTCGTGAAGGTGATCCACGAGGGGATCGGGATCCGGCACGGCTCGATCACCACTCTGCACGACATCACCAACACGCAGACGATCGTCGACGCGCCGCACAAGGACCTGCGCCGGGCGCGGGCAGCCTCGCTGTCGCTGATCCCGACCACCACCGGGTCGGCGACGGCGATCGGGCTGATCTTCCCCGAACTGGAGGGACATCTGAA
Organism: uncultured Actinomycetes bacterium; assembly: GCA_963737515.1. Classification (GTDB taxonomy): domain Bacteria; phylum Actinomycetota; class Thermoleophilia; order Gaiellales; family Gaiellaceae; genus Palsa-739. The sequence continues at coordinate 971,622 of CAVTSV010000004.1, forward strand.
CGGGCTGGCGGTGCGGGTGCCGCTGCTGAATGCCTCCCTCACCGACTGCGTGTTCGAAGTTGCCCGGCCTACGTCGGTCGAGGAGGTGAACGGGCTGCTCGCGGCGGCCGCAGGCGGCCCGCTGGAGCGGATCCTCGGCTACGAGGAGCGGCCGCTCGTCTCGATCGACTTCAAAGACGACCCGCGCTCGGCGATCGTCGACGCGCTCTCGACGATGGTCGTGAACGAGACACAGGTGAAGATCCTCGCCTGGTACGACAACGAGTGGGGTTACGCCAACCGGCTCGTCGAGCTGGCGGCGATCGTCGGCGATCCGGGCTTCGGGAGAGAGATGAGCGCGTGAGCGCCGGCGTCGACGCGGCGGCGACTCCCGCGCCCGGCAGGACCGGCGATCTGCGCAACTACGCGATCGTCACCGGCGCCTACTGGGCCGACACGATCACCGACGGCGCCATCCGGCTGCTGATCCTCTTCTACTTCGACCGGCTCGGCTACTCGCCGTTCGCGCTCGCCGCGCTCTTCCTGTTCTACGAGATCTTCGGCATCGTCACCAACCTCGTCGGCGGGTGGCTCGCGGCGCGGCTCGGCCTCAAGGCGACGCTGCTGATGGGACTCGGCACGCAGATGTGCGCGCTCTCCATGCTCGCCTTCGTGCCGAAGTCGTGGTTGGTCGTCCCCTACGTGATGGCGACACAGGCGCTGTCGGGGATCGCGAAGGACTTGACCAAGATGAGCTCGAAGAGCGCCGTCAAGCTCGTTGTCCCGGAGGACGCACCGGCGGCTCTCTTCCGTTGGGTCGCAATCCTCACCGGCTCGAAGAACGCGCTCAAGGGCATCGGCTTCTTCGTCGGAGGGCTTCTGCTCACCGTCGCCGGCTTCCGCCCGGCGCTTCTGATCCTGCTCGGTCTCGAGGCGGTCGCGATCACGGGCGTGCTGGTGCTGATGCGGGGAACGCTCGGGCGTGCCGACCGGAAGGCGAAGTTCACCCAGATGTTCTCGAACAACCCGGCGGTGAACACGCTCGCCCGCGCGCGTGTCCTCCTCTTCGCCTCCCGGGATGTCTGGTTCACGATCGGGCTGCCCGTCTTTCTCTACACCGAGCTGGGCTGGGGCTTCTGGAAGGTCGGCGGGTTCCTCGCGATCTGGGTGATCGGGTACGGGATCGTGCAGGCCTCGGTGCCTGGCTTCCTCAAGCGCGGCCGGCACGCCCAGCCAAGCGGCGCCACCGCCGTCAGGCTCGCGTTTCTGCTCGCTGCCTTCCCGGCGGGGATCGCGATCGCTTTGCGTGCGGGAGCCGACCCGGCGATCACGCTCGTACTCGGCCTCTTCGCGTTCGGCATCGTCTTCGCGATGAACTCCACCGTCCACTCGTTTCTGATCCTCGACTACGCCGACCGCGACAAGGTCGCGATGAACGTCGGCTTCTACTACATGGCCAACGCCGGCGGCCGGCTCGCGGGCTTGCTCCTCTCCGGCGCCTTATATGAGCTGTGGGGCCTCAACGCCTGCCTGTGGGCGTCGGCAGCCTTCGTGCTCGGGGCCGGCGTCTTCTCGTTCTCGCTCCCCCAGCACACCAGCGTGCAACAAGCTTCGGCCGGCGAAGCAAACCTTGCGGCGGACGTTCTGGCGTCGGGGTGAGCGTCGTCGACGACACGGCGGTCCTGCAGAAGCTCTCGACACTCGACCGCTACCTGCCACTCTGGATCGGTCTGGCGATGGCGTCTGGGCTGGGGCTCGGTCGACTCGTCCCGTCGCTCAACAAGGGGCTCGACAAGTTGCAGGTCGGAACGGTCTCGCTGCCGATCGCGCTCGGGTTGCTGCTGATGATGTACCCCGTGCTGGCCAAGGTGCACTACGAGGAACTCGGCCGCGCCCGGTACGACGGCGTCTCGAATCGCGTCTTCTTTGGCTGGTCGCTCTCCCTCTCGTGGATCGTCGGCCCGGCGCTGATGTTCGCGCTCGCCTGGCTGCTGCTCCGCAACGAGCCGGCCTACCGCACCGGCGTGATCATCGTCGGTCTCGCCCGCTGCATCGCGATGGTTCTGATCTGGAACGACATCGCGAAGGGCGACCGCGACCGAACTGCACTCCTGGTCGTGTTCAACGCGCTCTTCCAGGTCGTCGCCTACTCGCTGCTCGGCTACTTCTACTTGACCGTCCTGCCGGGCTGGCTCGGCCTCGACACCCAAGGCTTCCAGGTCGGCATCTGGGAGGTCGCGAAGACCGTGCTGATCTTCCTCGGCATCCCGCTTACCGCCGGCTTCCTCACCCGCCGCATCGGCCTCAAGCGCAAGGGCCGCGACTGGTACGAGACCCGGTTCATCCCGAGGATCAGCCCGATCACGTTGTACGGGCTGCTGTTCACGATCGTGCTCCTGTTCGCGATTCAGGGCGACAAGATCACTTCGCAGCCGCTCGACGTCACGCGAATCGCGCTGCCGCTGCTCGCCTACTTCGCGATCATGTGGGTCGCCGGCTTCTCGATCGGGAAGGCGATCGGGTTGCCCTACGCGCAGACCGCGAGCATGGGCTTTACGGTCGCCTCGAATGACTTCGAACTGGCGATTGCGGTCGCAGTCGGAGTCTTCGGCGCCACGTCCGGGCAGGCGCTGGCCGGCGTGGTCGGTCCGCTGATCGAGGTTCCCGTGCTCGTCAGCCTCGTCTACGTCGCGCTCTGGGCACGCCGCTTCTGGGTTCCACAGATCTCGCCGGCGTAGCCGTCGTCATCCGCCGCGGCGGCCGTGTGACAATGGCGAGGATGCGCCTGTCGACCGGAGCCGAGCTGCGGCTGACAGGTGCCGGACCGACGGCGGTCGTCTGTGTGAATGGCGGGCAGTCGGCCGAGGTCGAGGGAACCTGGAGCGCCTCTCTCGAGTGGCTCGTGCGGCGGCTGGCGCCGCGTTTCCCCGAGCTCGCCTTCGCCGAGGTGCGCTATCGCATCAAGTCGTGGAAGCGCCTCGACGATTGCATCGATGACGCGCGGGCCGCCGTCTGGGAGGTCGGCGCCGAGCGGACGCTGCTGCTCGGCTTCTCGATGGGCGGCGCCGTCGCCATCTCCGTCTGCGACGAGCCGTCGGTCGAAGGTGTGCTCGGTCTCGCCCCTTGGATCCCCGACCGGCTGTCGCTCGAGCCGCTGCGCGGGAAGCGCCTGAACGTCCTCCACGGCTCGCTCGACGGCTGGCTGCCGGGTGTTCCCGGCGTGTCGCCCGCCTCTTCGCGCCGTGGGTTCGAGCGGGCTCGCGCGCTCGGCGTCGCCGGCGAGTACGCGCTCATTCCGGGCGCGTTACATGCCATTGCCCTGCGCGCGCATTGGGGACATCCGATCGCGCTCCCGCGCGCCGCCGAATGGGAGCGGCGCGTCGCGGCTCAGCTCGCCGCGCTCTGAAGCCTCCGCCGCGCCATCTGGGCGGCGTCGGGCACTTTCACGTTCCAGACGAGCCCGAGCCGCTCGAGCCCCCGGATCACCCACCAGGAGACGTCGAACTGGCCGCGGTCGAGGCCGTGGCGCGCGGAAGCGGGGAAGGCGTGGTGGTTGTTGTGCCAGCCCTCGCCGAAGACGAGCACCGCCACGAGCCGGTTGTTGCGGGCCTCGTCGCGCGAGCGGTAGTCCTGGCGCCCGAACATGTGGCAGATCGAATTCACGCTGAACGTCGCGTGCTGGTACGCGAAGATCCGGATCAGCCCGCCCCAGACTAGCCCTTCGAGCCCCGCGTCCACCGAGCCACCGATCCAGTAGCCGAGCGCGAACGGCAGCCCGAGCGTGAGCACGACCCAGAGGAGATACGCGCGGTCGACGAGGCGGATCACCCGGTCGTCGTACAGATCCTTGCCGTACTCGCGTCCCTGCTCCATGCCGAGGTTGGAGAAGAGCCAGCCGACGTGCGCGTGGACGAAGCCCCGCACCGCACCGAGCGCGCCGTCCCCGTGGCCGACGTGCGGGGAGTGCGGGTCGCCGGGCTGGTCGGAGAGGGCGTGGTGCTTCCGGTGATCCGTGACCCACTGCGTGAGCGGTCCCTGCATCGTCATGCAGCCGAGGATCGCGAGGACGGCCTCGACCGGGGCGCTCGTCTCGAAGCCGCGGTGGGTGAAGTAGCGGTGGAACCCGATCGTCGTCCCGAACGCGCAGACGACGTAGAACCCCGCGAAGAGCGCGAGGTCGAGCCAGTGGAACGCAACGCCCCAGAGCAGCCCCATCGCCGAGACGATGCCGAGCGGCGGCACGATGACCGCGATCAGCGTGACGACTTGGCTGATGCGGCTCGTCCGTGGACGAACGGTCCCGATAGTGGCTGCGGTGTCGGTCATGACGTAAACGGTATTGAACCGTGATTCGCTCTCGGGCGAAGATTGGATGATGCGGGTTGCGGTGGTCGGCGGCGGGATCTCGGGCCTTGGCGCGGCGTACTTGCTCGCGCGGGCGCACGACGTCCACGTCTTCGAGCGGGAAGGCCGGGCGGGAGGTCATGCGAACACGGTCGTCCACGACGGGCTTGCGCTCGATACGGGATTCCTCGTCCACAACGAGCGCAACTATCCGCTCCTCGGCCGGCTCTTCGGCGAGCTCGGCGTCGCGACGCACCAGTCGGACATGTCCTTCTCGGTCAGCTGCAGCGGCTGCGGGCTCGAATACTCAGGCCGGCGGCCGTTCGCGCAGCCGGCGAACGCCGCGCGGCCGCGGTTCCTCGGCCTCATCTGGGAGATCGGGCGCTGGCTGCGGACGGCGCGGCCGGAAGACGAGTCGCAGTCGCTCGCCGACTACCTCGACGCGCACGGCTACTCGGAGCGTTTTCGCCGCCACTTCCTCGTCCCGCTGACCTCGGCGCTCTGGTCGACGGCGCCCGGCCGCGCGCTCGAGTTCCCGGCGGCGTACGCGATCCGCTTCTTCGACAATCACGGGATGCTCGGCTTCGGGCGGTTCCGGTGGCGGACGGTGACGGGCGGGAGCCGGAGCTACGTCGACGCGATCGCGGCTCGGCTCGGAGACCGGCTTCGCCTCGGCAGCGGCGTCCGCTCGATCCGGCGTCCGCCCGGCGGCGTCGAGCTGCGCGTCGGAGCGGAGCTCGAGCGCTTCGACCGCGTCGTGATCGCGGCCCACGCCGACGAGGCGCTTCGGATGCTCGAGGATCCGACCGTGGAAGAGCGGCGCGTGCTCGGTCGTTTCGCCTACACGACGAACGAGGCGACGCTCCACACCGACTCCAGCTACCTCCCTCGGGCTCGCCGCGCGCGTGCCTCGTGGAATTACCGTCTCGGTGACGATGGGCGTCCGACGATCACGTACCACCTGAACCGCCTGCAGGCGCTCGACGCGGAGCGGGACTACTGCGTGACGCTGAACGAGGACGTCCCGGAGGAGCACGTCCTCGAGCGGTTCGCGTATACCCATCCGCTCTATACGGTCGACACCGTGCGTGCGCAGGCGGAGCTCCCGCGCATCGCCGGCGAGCGGACGCTCTACGCGGGCGCGTACTTCGGCAACGGCTTCCACGAGGACGGTCTCGCGAGCGGCGTCGCGGCGGCGCGAGCGCTCGGGGTGGAGTGGTGAAGTCGGCTGTCTACACGGGGAAGCTCATGCACGCGCGGCGCACGCCGTCGCGGCACGTCTTCCGCTACCCCGTCTCGTACTGGCTCTTCGATCTCGACGAGCTGCCCGACCTCGAGCAAAGGCTCCGGCTCTTCTCCGTCAACCGCCGCAACGTCGTCACGTTGCGCGACCGCGATCACTTCGACGGGGCGGGGCCTCTCAAGCAGGCGGTCGTCGAGTTCGCCGGCGACCCGGCGATCGACCGCGTTCTGATGCTCACGCAGCCCCGCGTGCTCGGCTACGTCTTCAACCCGGTCACGTTCTTCTGGTGCTACCGCGCCGACGGCTCTCTCGCCTGCATCGTCTCCGAGCTCAACAACACGTTCGGAGAGCGGCTGCCGGAGGTGCTGCGCGGGCCGGAGCTGCGGTACGAGCATCGCAAGCGGCTCCACGTCTCGCCGTTCTTCGGCCTCGACCACAGCTACGAGTACGCGTTCTCGCAGCCGGGGGAGGAGGTCTGGGTGCGGATCCACGTCCGCGACGACGACGGCAAGCGGCCTCTCACCGCCGTTCTGCACGGGCGGCGGCGCGAGCTGACGAACCGGACGGTCGCCGCGCTCCTGCTCCGCTACCCGCTCCAGCCGCTGCAGGTCATCGCCCTCATCCACTTCGAGGCGGTCCGGCTCTGGCTGAAGCGCGTCCCGTTCCACCACAAGCCGGCGTTCGCGCCGGGCGAAGGGAGCGTGCGGCCGTGAGCGTCCGTGCCGAGCCGACCGCAGGCCGCAGCCGTCTTCTCGAGCGTGCGGCGACCGCCGTGCTCGAGCGCGCGCTCGCCGGTCTCGAGGCCGGAACGCTCGAGGTGGAGCTGCCCGGCGGGGGAGTACGACGCTTCGGCGCCGGTGCGCCCGTCCGGCTGGCCGTCCACGACGCCGCCTTCTTCCGCCGGCTCGCGACGCGCGGCAAACTCGGTCTGGGCGAGTCGTACACCGCGGGCGAGTGGGACTCGGACGACCTCGTCGGCTTCTTCGAGCTGCTCCTCCGCAATGCCGACGCGGTAGCCGAGCGGCACGCGCGCGTCCGTCGGCTGCTCGAGTTGCGCCCGCGCCTCGCACGCCGCAACGGCTTCGCCCGCTCCCGCCGCAACATCGCCTACCACTACGACCTCGGCAACGAGCTGTTCGAGCTGATGCTGGACGAGACGATGACGTACTCGTGCGCCGTCTTCGAGTGGCCGGAGATGACCCTCGCCGAAGCGCAGCGCGCGAAGTTCGAGCGGCTGTGCCGGCTCCTCGAGCTCGGCCCCGACGACCATGTCCTCGAGATCGGCTGCGGCTGGGGAGGCTTCGCGCGCTACGCGTCCGAGACCTACGGGAGCCGCGTCACGGGGATCACGATCTCCCGCGAGCAGGCGGTCGTCGCGCGCGAGAGAACCGCGGGACTGCCGGTCGAGATCGTGGAGCAGGACTACCGCACGGTCGACGGCCGGTACTCCAAGGTCGTCTCGGTCGAGATGATCGAGGCGATCGGCGGCGACCAGTTCGGGACGTTCTTCGCGACGATCGACCGTGTTCTCGCGCCCGGGGGCCGGGCGGCCGTGCAGGCGATCCTCGTCCCCGACCAGCGGTGGGAGCGCTACCGGCGGTCGCCCGACTGGATCGAGCGGTACGTCTTCCCCGGCTGTCTCATTCCTTCGCTCGAGGCGCTCGCGCGCGCCGCGGCGAAGGACTCGCGGCTCGGGATCTACGGCGTCCACGAGATCGGCGAGAACTACGCCGAGACGCTGCGGCGCTGGCGCGCGAGCTTCCACGAGCGGATCGAGGACGTGCGCCGGCTCGGCTACGACCGCCGCTTCGAGCGGATCTGGGACTTCTATCTCGCGTTCTGCGAGGCGGCCTTCCGGACGCGCGCGCTCCGCGACGTCCAGCTGCTGATCGGCCGCGCGGGGAGCACCGGCTGAACGCGTACCGCCTTCTCCACCGGATCGGCTTCCGCGAGTTCCTCCGCCGCGTCTATCGGATCGAGGTCGTCGGTGCGGACCGGATCCCGGCGACCGGGCCGGTCATCCTCGCGGCGAACCACGAGTCGATCTGGGATCCGTTCGTCCTGGGCGTGGCGACGCCGCGCGAGATCCACTACATGGCGAAGGCCGAGCTTTTCCAGACCCGGCTGCTCGCGGCGTTGCTGCGGTCGCTCAACGCGTTCCCCGTCGAGCGCGGCGGCGGTGACCACGCGGCGATGTCGGAGGCGGGACGGCTGCTCGGCGGCGGAGCCGTGCTCGGGATCTTCCCGCAGGGCACGTCGAAGCCGGAGCGGCAGATCGGCTGGCACCGCGGCGCCGCGCGCCTCGCGCTCGCGACCGGCGCCCCGCTCATTCCGGTGCGGCTGGCCGAGACGCGGCGCGTTCCGCTCCCGACCCGGATTCGGATCGTCGTCGGCGAGCCGATCGTCGTACCCGTCGCCCGGCCGACGGTGGCCGCCGCGCGCTCGCTGACGGAGCGGGTCGAACAGGCGGTCGCAGCGGCGTGATCGTGCATCGCTGGGAGCTCTGGTTCGTCGGCTGGGGAGCTGCGGCACTGCTCCTCGCGCTGCTCTATCTCTGGCAGCGGCGGACGCGCGACGCTACGGCAGTCGACGCCGGGTGGGGAGCAGCGCTCGCGCTGTGCGCTCTCCTCTACGCGCTGCTCGCGCCCGGGTCGCTCGCGCAGCGGCTCGCGATCGCGTTGCCGGTCGGAATCGAGAATCTTCGGATCGCGTCGCTCGTCCGCAACAGGCTCGGCAAGGGCGAGGACGGCCGCTATCAGGAGCTGCGGCGGCGCTGGCGGGAGAAGGGCCGCGAGCAGCTGACGTTCGCGATCTTCTACGAGGCGCAGGCGCTCCTCGCCGCGGGGCTCTCCGTCCCCGTGCTGCTCGGGAGCTTCAACCGGCACGACTCCCTTGCCATCGTGCAGTGGGCCGGAATCGGGCTCTGGATCGTCGCCGCGAAGCTCGAGGCGCTTGCGGATCTCCAGCTCGCCCGCTTCCGCCGCGACCCCGCGAACCGCGGTGGAGTCATGGATCGCGGCTTGTGGCGCTACTCACGCCATCCGAACTACTTCTTCCAGACGCTGACCTGGGTCGCGTACGCGCTGATCGCCGTCGCCGCGCCCTGGGGCTGGCTCGCCTTCCTCGCGCCGGCGCTCATCCTCTACCTCGTCCTCTTCGTCACCGGCGTGCCGCCGGCGGAGGAGTCGTCGCTGCGCTCACGCGGCGATGCCTACCGCCGCTACCAGGCGCAGACGTCGGTCTTCGTCCCATGGCTGCCGAAGCGCTCGTCGACCGTCTGATCGCGTCGGGCCGCGTGCCCGATCCGTTCCTCCGGGCCGGCGTTCGCGCCTCCTGCGCGACGCGGTTGCACCGCGAGCGTCGCCGCGGACCGGAGGCGAAGGAAGCGTTCGTCGAGCGGCTCCGCGAGTCCCCGATCGCTGAGCAGGTCGAGAAGCCGAACGAGCAGCACTACGAGGTCCCGCCGGAGTTCTTCCATGTCGTCCTCGGGCCGAGGATGAAGTACAGCTCGTGCCTGTGGCCGGACGGCGTCGAGACGCTTGCCGCGGCCGAGGACGCGATGCTCGCACTTACCTGCGAGCGCGCGGGCGTAGAGGACGGAATGACGCTGCTCGATCTCGGCTGCGGCTGGGGCTCGCTGACCGGCTGGCTCTCCGAGCGCTATCCGAGCTCCCGGATCCTCGCCGTCTCCAACTCCCGCCCGCAGCGGGAGTGGATCGAGTCGCTCGGGCTCCCGAACGTCCGCGTGCGCACGGCCGACGTGAACGGGCTCGAGCTCGACGAGCGCTTCGACCGGGTCCTCTCGGTCGAGATGCTCGAGCACATGCGCAACTACGAGGCGCTCTTCGCGAGGATCGCGTCGTGGCTCGAGCCGGGCGGCCGCTTCTTCTGCCACGTCTTCTCGCACGACCGGTTCGCGTACCCGTACGACGGCGGCTGGATGACGCGGCGCTTCTTCACCGCCGGGACGATGCCGTCGGACGACCTTCTCCCGCGCTTCGACCGCGACCTCGCGCTCGAGGATCACTGGCGCGTCTCGGGAACCCACTACGCACGCACCGCCGAGGCGTGGCTCGAGCGGCTCGACGCGAACCGCGCCGAGGTCGACCGCGTCGTCGGCCGCAGCGCCGCCGCCGAGTGGCGCGTCTTCTTCCTTGCCTGCGCCGGCCTGTGGGGATACCGCGGCGGCGACGAGTGGCTCGTCTCGCACTACCGCTTCGCCGTGCGCTAGCATCCCGCCGAGTGGCGACTAGGCAACGCATAGGCAACTGCCTTGACCGGTCGAGCTTCCTCCGCCGCGGCGGGGTGGTGCTCGCCTCGGCGTCCGGCCTCGGCGCGCTCGCTCCGGCTGCGTTCGCCGGCACCACGGCGCCGCCCGCAGGAGACCTCGCGTATCTCCGTCTGCTGGTCGCGGGGGAGCTGCTCGCGGTCGACTTCCAGGGACGCGCGGTGGCAAGCGGGACCCTGCGGCGTCCCGCTTCCGCGCTCGTGCGCGAGATCCGCGCCGACGAGCATGCGCACTACACGCTTCTCGCGGGGCTCATGACAGCCGCCGGCCAGACGCCGGCGAGAGCCGGCGACATCGACTTCTCCTATCCCGCCGCGACCTTCCGCAGCCAACGGTCGATCGTCGAGTTCGGCCTCGAGCTCGAGCGCGTGCTCAGCGGCGGGTACATCGACGCGCTGGAGAAGGTTCAGACACCGGCGTTACGCGCGACGATGGCGCGGATCCTCGCGAACGAGGCGCAGCATCACGGCGCGCTCGCGGCGCTTGCGGGCGAGCCCGTGATCGAGAAGCCCTTCCCGTCGCCGGTCCGCGCCGACGTCATGTCCAACTTCCTCGGCATCTACGAGAGCTGATGGCAAAGCAGCAGTACACGGCTAGTGAGGCGGCGGCGGCGTTGGGGATCAGCCTCGACACGCTGCGCCGCTGGGATAGCGCCGGCCGCGTCAAGGTGACGCGCGACAAGAGCAACCGGCGCGTCGTCTCGGCGCGCGAGATCGACCGCCTGCGCGGCGACGGGCAGGGCGAGCACCTCACCGCCCGCAACCGCCTCCGCGGCACCGTGACCGACGTTCAGGTCGACGGGCTGATGGCGCAGGTCGAGCTCGTCGTGACCGAGCCCGTTCGGATCGTCGCCCTCGTCACGCGCGACGCGGTCGAGGAACTCGGACTGAAGGAAGGGATGGCCGCAACCGCGATCGTCAAGTCGACCAACGTGATGGTGCAGAGCTGATGCGGCGTGGGCTCGTCGTCCTCGGACTCCTTGCCGTGCTCGCCGGCCCCGCCGCCTCGGCGACGCCGCCGACGATCACGGTCTACGCGGCGTCGTCGCTCACGAACGTCTTCCCGGCGATCAATGCACACGAGACGTACTCGTTCGGCGGCTCGAACACGCTCGCGAACCAGATCAAGCAGGGAGCCCCGGCCGACGTCTTCGCGTCGGCCAACATGACCATCCCCGAGCAGCTCTACCAGCAGGGCTACTGCTCGAAGCCCGTCGTCTTCACCCGCAACACGCTCGTGATCGTCGTCCCGAAGGCGAATCCGGCCCACATCAAGAACATCTACGACCTCACGAAGCCGGGCGTGACGGTCGACATCGCCGCGCCTGGCGTCCCCGTCGGCACGTACACGCAGCAGATCCTCGCCAACATGAACATCGCCGCCGCGGTGATGAAGAACGTCGTCAGCGAGGAGACGGACGTGCGCACCGTCCTGAGCAAGGTCACGCTCGGGGAGGTGGACGCAGGCTTCGTCTACGCGACGGACGCGAAGACGGTGCCCCGCCATGTGAAGGTGATCAAGGTGCCGGCGTGGGCACAGCCGAAAGTGCAGTACGGGATCTGCGTCGTCTCCGCGAGCGCCGACAAGCCGGCGGCGCAGGCGTTCATCAAGCTCGTCCTGAGCAAGGCCGGCCAGAAGAAGCTGCTCAAGTACGGCTTCCTCCCGCGCGTCAAGAAGAAGTAGCCATGGCGCTGCGGCGGAGGATCGGCTCCGGTCTCTTCGTCGGCGTGGCCGCAGTCGCGCTCGTCTTCCTCGTCCTGCCGATCGTCGGGATTTTCGTGCACACGTCGCCGGGGAGGGTGCTCGGTCAGCTCTCGAACCCGGTTGTCGAGGACGCATTCGTCGTCACGCTCAAGACGAGCCTCATTGCGCAGGCCCTGATCCTCCTCTTCGGAACCCCGACGGCGTACCTCCTCGCGACGCGGCGCTTCACCGGCCGTTCGCTCGCGATCACGCTCGTGGAGCTGCCGCTCGTGCTGCCGCCGGCCGTCGCGGGGATCGGACTGCTCACCGCGCTCGGCCGTTACGGGCTGCTCGGCTCGAGCCTCCACGCGCTCGACGTCTCGCTCCCGTTCACCCAGAGCGCGGTCACGGTCGCGGTCGCCTACGTCGCGAGCCCGCTCTACATCCGGCAGGCGCTCGCGGCGTTCGAGGCGGTCGATCCACGCCTTCCGGCCGCGTCGCGCACGCTCGGCGCCGGGCCGGCGCGGACGTTCTTCCGCGTCGTGCTCCCGCTCGCTCGCGGCGGCCTCATCGCCGGCCTGGCGCTCTCCTTTGCGCGCGGGCTCGGTGAGTTCGGGGCGACGATCATGTTTGCCGGCAGCCTCAAGGGAGTCACCCAGACCCTGTCCCTCGCCATCTACTACGAGTTCGACCAGAGCTTCGACGCCACGCTCGCGATGAGCGGCGTCCTCGTTCTCGTCAGCGCCATCCTGCTCCTCACCCTCCGGATCGCTCTCTCATGGCAACGATCACCCTCGAACACGTCACTGTCCCTCTTCGGGCTTTCGAGCTAGAGCTGAGCCTCGCGGTCGGCTCGACCGTCGCTCTCGTCGGTCCGTCGGGCGCGGGGAAGAGCACGGTGCTGAACGCGATCGCGGGGCTCGTGCGGCCCGCGGGCGGCTCGATCCGCTGCGGAGAAGTGACGTGGTTCGACGCCGCGGGGGGTGTCTTTCTGCCGCCGGAGCGGCGAAGCGTCGGCCTCGTCTTCCAGGACTATGCGCTCTTCCCGCACCTCACCGTCCGCGAGAACGTCGAGTACGCGCGCCGCCACGCCGCCGACGAGTACCTCGACCGCTTCGGGATCGGCCACCTCGAATACGCGCGTCCCGGAAGTCTCTCGGGCGGAGAGCGCCAGCGCGTCGCGCTCGCCCGGGCGCTCGCCCGCGACCCGGACATCCTCCTCCTCGACGAGCCGCTCTCCGCCCTCGACGCGCACACGAAGGTCGACGTGCGCACCGAGCTGCAGCAGCTCCTCGCCGGCCTCGAGATTCCGACGCTGCTCGTTACGCACGACTTCGAGGACGCCGCCGCGCTCGCCGGCGAGGTCGGCGTGCTCGTGGACGGACGGCTGCGCCAGACGGGCAGCCCGGCGGAGCTCGTCGCCCGGCCTGCCGACCCGTTCGTGGCCTCCTTCACCGGCGCGAATCTCCTGCGCGGCACGCCGAGCGGCGCGAACGCCGTCCGCCTCGACGACGGGACCGTGATCACGACGAGCGAGGAGAGCGACGGCCCGACGACGCTCGCCGTCTATCCGTGGGACATCACGATCTCGACCCATCCGCCCGACGATTCCGCGATGAACGTGATCGGCGGCGCGATCTCCGCGATCACCGAGCTCGGGAACCGGGCGCGCGTGACGATCGGCCCCGTCAGCGCGGAGATCACCGCCGACTCGCTTCGCCGTCTCGGCTTGGAGACCGGCGGGCAGGCGTACGCCACCTTCAAGGCGACAGGAACGCGCGTCGTCGCCGGCGGGTAGGCGCCCTATCGCTGATATAAGCGCCTCCTCAGGCCGCTACTCGAGGAGGAACCGGATGGCTCCCACGCTCGGTGACGAGGCGCCGAACTTCACGGCGCAGACGACGGAAGGCGAGATCGACTTTCACGACTGGATCGGCGATTCGTGGGCGGTTCTCTTCTCCCACCCGAAGGATTTCACCCCGGTCTGCACGACCGAGCTCGGCTACATGGCGTCGATCAAGCCGGAGTTCGACAAGCGCGGCGTCAAGATCATCGGTCTCTCCGTCGATCCCGTCGACAAGCACGTGGCCTGGGCCGACGACATCGAGGAGACGCAGGGCACGCGGCCGAACTACCCGATCATCGGCGACTCCGACTACGCGGTCTCGAAGGCCTACGGGATGCTGCCGGCCGACGTCTCCGGCGATCCCGCCGAGCGCACGCCGGCGCTGAACCAGACCGTCCGCAACGTCTTCGTGATCGGCCCGGACAAGAAGATCAAGCTGCTCCTCGTCTATCCGATGACGACGGGCCGGAACTTCGACGAGGTACTGCGGGTCATCGACTCCCTCCAGCTCACGGCGAACCATAAGGTCGCGACGCCGGCGCAGTGGCAGCCTGGCGACGACGTGATCATCGCCGGCTCCGTCTCGAACGAGGAGGCGAAGGAGTTGTTCGGCGAGTGGGAGGAGCCGAAACCGTACATCCGGGTGGTGCCCCAGCCGAGCTAGCCGCCGGGCGGCGGTATCGTGAGCCGGATGCGAGCCACCGCGGAGTACGAGCGGAAGCTCGATGCGCCGGTCGGCTTCCGGCTACCGCCGCTCGGCGGCCGGGCGCTCGAGCCGCGCTCGTTCACGTCCGCCTACTACGACGTCCCCGGCGGGTCGCTCGCAGCCGCGGGCATCACGTTGCGGCGGCGCATTGAGCATGGGCGCAGCGTCTGGCAGCTGAAACTCCCGTCGGCGGGCTACCGCCTCGAGCTCGAGGAGCCGGGCGGGCCGGCGCGGGTTCCCGAGAAGCTCGCCCGGCTGTTGCGCGCCCATCTCCGCCACGGCCCGCTGGAGAAAGTCGCCGAGCTGCGGACGCGTCGCAGCGGCGAGCTCGTCGCGCGCGAGGGCGCCCGGGCCGAGGTGACGCTCGATCAGGTCTCCGTCATGGACGCGCGGCGGGTACGCGACCGCTTCGTGGAGGTGGAGATCGAGCTGCGCAGCGGCGATCCGGGCAAGCTCGACCTTCTCGCGCGGGAGCTGCGCGAGGCGGGCGCTCAGGCCGGCTCGGAGACGCCGAAGCTCTTCCGCGTCGTCGGCAGGGCGGAAGCGGCGGCGGTCGAGTCGCCGACGGCGATCGACGCGCTCCGCGCCGGTCTTCTCGAGCGGCTGCGCGAGATCGGGGCCTACGATCCGGGCACGCGTCTCGGCCGCGATCCGGAGAGCCTCCACGACATGCGCGTGGCCGTGCGCCGCGCCCGAGCGCTGTTCCGGACAGGGCGTCCTGTGATCGCCGACGACACCGAGCAGCTCGAGACCGGTCTGAAGCATCTCGGCGTGGTCCTCGGCGAGGTTCGCGATCTCGACGTCCTAATCGAGCGGTTGCGGACTGAGGCGGCGGAGCTTTCCGATGGCGACGGAGCGGCGTTCCGTGAAGCGCTCGGGTCGCTGGTCAGAGAGCGCACCGCAGCTCGGCGGCGCCTGCGGCGGGTCCTCGACTCCAACGCGTATCTCGAGCTTCTCGACGAGTTGGAGCGAACGGCGATCGGCCTGCAGCCGAGCGGCGACGACTCGACGCTCGCGGCGCTGGCGAGCCGCCAGGCCTCGAAACTCCGCAGGGCGGTGAAGGCGCTGCCGAAGGAGCCGTCGGACGACGAGCTCCACGCGCTCCGCAAGATGGGCAAACGGACGCGCTACGCCGCCGAGCTCGCAGGCCAGTTGAAGCTCGCGCGGCGGGCGAAGCGGCTGCAGGACGTGCTCGGCGAGCACCAGGACGCGGTCGTCGCGGGCGAGCGCCTGCGCGCGCTCGCTGCGGCTGGCGATGCAGCGCAGGCGTTCGCGGCCGGCAGGCTCGCCCAACGCGAGGAGGCGCGGCGGCTCGAAGCGCGGGCGAAGTGGCCGAAGGCGTGGCAACGGCTGCGGAGAGCGCTTTGAGCATCCTCGTCCGGCACGCGTCGGCGGGCAGCCGGCACCGCTGGGCCGACGACGATCGCCTCCGGCCGCTCGACGATCGCGGCCGGCGCCAGGCGGCGGAGATCGCCGTCGCACTCGGGGGCCTCGACCTACGGCGGGTCGTCTCCAGTCCGTATCTCCGCTGCATCCAGACGGTCGAGCCCCTCGCGGCCGAGCTCGGGCTGGAGGTCGAGCTCGACGAACGCCTCGCCGAAGGCGAGGGCCGCGCCGCGGAGCCGGTGTTCGAGGAGGACGGTGTCGTCGCGTGCACGCACGGAGACATCGCCGAGGCCCTGCTCGGCCGCGGCCTGAAGAAGGGCGAATTCGTCTCGGTCTAGACGGTCTATGCCGCGCGTGCGGCGAGAGAGGCGAGCACCGCTCCCTCGCGGATCCCGCCGCTGCAGACGTGGAGCGGCACTCCGAGGAGCCGCTGCACTTCGGCGAGCAATGCCACGCCGGCGGGGAGGATCTCCGCGCGGGCGCGGTCGACGCCATAGCGGCGGTTCAGCTGGCGCGGCGACTTCGACTTGGCGATCTCCATCGCCTCGGCGAGCTCCTTCGGGCCAAGCTCAGCGCCGACGAGCCTGCGCGCGGCGCGAGCGCTGCCACCGACTGCGAGCGCCGCCTCGACCGGCGGAGGAGCGATAGACGCGAATGCCGCTGCGGCCTCCGAATGCGTGTCGCCGCCGCGCGTGGTGAGGCGGACAGAACCGAGATCGACGGACTCGATCCAGTGCGGATCGCTGCCGGGGTGACCGACCGCGATCTCGGTCGACGCGCCGCCGATGTCGCAGACCGCGATCTGCTCGGGCAGGGCCACGTCGGCCGTGAGGACGGCGCCGCGATAGGCGAGCGTCCCCTCCTCCTCTTTCGACAGCACACGCGCCCGTACGCCCGCGGCGCGGGAGAGGGCGGCGACGAGCTCGTCGGCGTTCGCGGCCTGGCGGCCGGGAGCGGTGAGGAAGACGTCGAGCGTCGCTGCGTGCTCGCGGCGCGCGGTGTCCGCCATCTTGCGGACGGCTTTTGCGACAGCGGCGACGTGAACGTCGGAGACGCGGCCGAAGCGCTCGATCTCCTCGCCGAGCGACAACCGCACCTTCGCCTTGTCGAGCGGTATGACTCCGTCACCTCCGGCGCTCGCAACGAGCAGGCGGATCGTGTTCGAGCCGACGTCGATTACACCGACGCGCATCTCCAGCCATCGTAGGTCCGGAATCGGCCGACGCCGGAGACTTCTGGTGACGAAGTGGAAACGGGCCGGTAACGGCACGCGCTAGTGAGCCCGGGCGAGCGCGAGCCGTCGCCGGGCGCGGCGCATGAGCGTGGTCTGGCCGGAGCGCGGCCGCTCGTCCTTCTTCGGTTTGACGCGATGCCAGCCGTCCTTCGCGTCGAGTTCGAACGAGCCGCCGGTGTCGCGCCACAGCGCGTCGAGCGTCGCCGAGAGCTCGGCCTGCAGCGTGGGATCCTCGACTGGCGTCAGAACCTCCACGCGGTGGTCGAGGTTACGCGGCATCAGATCGGCGCTGCCCATCAAGTACAGGCTCCGGTCGTCCGCCTCGAAGTGGAAGAGACGGCTGTGCTCGAGATAGCGGCCGAGGACGCTGCGAACGCGGATGTTCGCGCTGAGCTTCGGCACGCCGGGGCGAAGCGAGCAGACGCCGCGCACGAGGAGGTCGATCTTCGCGCCGGCCTCGGAGGCGGCATAGAGCTCGTCGATGATCTCCGGATGAGTTAGCCCGTTGACCTTGATCCGGATCCGTGCCTTCTTCCCCGCTCGTGCCGCCTCGGCGACCCGGCGGATCTCCTCCACGAGCCGCTGGCGCAGGGTGAATGGCGCGACGAGGAGCTTCCGGAAGTGCGCCGGCCGGCCGAATCCCGTCAGGTGGTTGAAGAGGTCGGCGACGTCGTCCGCGATCTCCTCGTCGGCGGTGAACAGGCCGAAGTCCTCGTAGAGGCGGGCGGTGAGGGCGTTGTAGTTGCCCGTGCCGACGTGGACGTAGCGGCGCAGGCGGCCGACCTCGCGGCGGACGACAAGCGTCGTCTTCGCGTGGATCTTCAGGCCGGGGAAGCCGTAGACGACGTGTACGCCCGCCTGCTCAAGGGCGCGTGACTGCTCGATGTTCCGGCGCTCGTCGCCGCGCGCCTTGATCTCGACGAGGCACACGGTCTGCTTACCGCGCTCCGCCGCCTCGATCAGCGCCGGCACGAGCGGCGTGTCGTCGCTCGTCCGGTACACGGTCGACTTGATCGCGATCACGCTCGGATCGGCGGCCGCGCGGTCGATGAACGACTCGAAGCTCGTCGCGAACGAGTCGTAGGGATGGTGGACGAGGAGATCGCCGTTGCGGATCGCCGCGAACTGCTCCGCCGCCGACTCGATCGAATTCCAGGGCGGCCGCCGCACGGGACTCCACTGGTCGTACTTGAGGTCAGGACGGTCGAGCCTCCATAACTGGCCGAGGTCGGCGAGGTCGAGCATCCCCTCGAGCGGATAGACGAGGTCGTCGGAGACTCGCAGCCCCTGCTGCAGCTGCTCGCGCATCGGCCGGGACATCGAGTTCGGCACCTCGAGCCGCGTCACCTCGCCGAACCGGGCCCGGCGCAGCTCGAGCTCGACCGCCTCGAGGAGGTCGTCGGCCTCGTCCGAGACGTCGAGGTCGGCGTCTCGCGTGACGCGGAAGAGCGACCACTCACGCACGTCCATCCCCGGGAAGAGACGCGGCAGGTAGTGCGCGAGCACGTGCTCGAGCGGGACCAGGCGCCCGCTCCGGCCGAGCGGCAGAAAGCGCGGGAGCCCCTCCGGCACCTTGACCCGCGCGAAGCGCTCCTCGCCCGTGTCGGGATCGGCGGCGAAGAGGGCGAGGCTGACGGAGAGGGGCGAGATGTACGGGAACGGCTGACCCGGCCCGACCGCGAGCGGCGTCACCACCGGATAGATCTCCCGCTCGAACACCTCCTCGAGGCTCTTCCGCTCCTCGTCGTTCAGGTCGTCGACGCCCGAGATGACGATTCCCTCCGCGCCGAGTGCCGGGCGGAGCTTGCCGGCCCAGAGGGCTGCCTGGCGCTTGTAGAGCTCGAGCACGCTGGTGCGCGCCTCGGCGAGCGTCTGGCGCGGCGTCCGGCCGTCGGGCGAGCGGGCGCTGACACCGGCAGCTGCCTGGCCCATCAGTCCGGCCACGCGCACCATGAAGAACTCGTCCAGCATCTCGGCGAAGACCTTGAGGAAGAAGACGCGCTCGAGCAGCGGAATCGTCTCGTCGGCGGCGAGATCGAGTAGCCGCGCGTCGTAGTCGAGGAACGAGAGCTCCCGGTTGATCAACCGCTCGACGGCGGCTCCGGAGCGCTTGCGCGTGCGGGCTGCGGTGGCCACCGACGGAGGGTACCCCTCCCAGGCGGCAGTTTCGTGAAGGGACGGAGTCGATCGGGTGACGATCGCCGGAATCCGGCAGGAGACGTCCCACGCCACGGGTACACCGAAGGCATGAGCGTAGGCTCGACGGAGCTCATCAAACAGCGGAGGCGCCGACCTGGGCGGCGCCGGAGCGAAATATGAGCCGCTGCGACATGCACGTCCACTCGGTCCACTCCACGGACAGCGGGAGCTACGCCCTTCGGCGGGCCAGGCTCGGCGAGTCGTACACGCCGCCCGAGCGGGTCTTCCGCATCTGCAAGTCGCGCGGCATGAGTTTCGTCACGATCAGCGACCACAACACGGTCGAGGGCGCGCTCCGCATCGCGCACGAGCCCGGCACCTTCCTCTCGGTCGAGGTCACGACGCAGTTTCCCGAGGACGCCGTCCCGCTTCACGTCCTCGTCTGGGGACTGACGGAGGAGGATCACCGCGACCTGCAGCCGTGCCGTCCGTCGGTGTACGAGCTCGTCGCCTTCCTCCGCGAGCGCGGGCTCGTTCATGCGCTTGCGCATCCGCTCTATCGGATGGGGCCGCCGTTGACGGTCTCCCACGTCGAGCGGATGATGCTGCTCTTCTCGCTCTGGGAAGGACGGAACGGCGCTCGTCCCGAGGAGTCGAACGAGCTCGCATGCCGGCTCGCGCTCGCCGCGGAGAAACCTGGCTACCTCGAGGCGCTCGCCGAGCGGCACGGCATCGAGCCGGTGCACGCGGGTCTGATCGGTCTGACGGGCGGCTCCGACGACCACGGCGCGCTCGACATCGCGACCACGTGGACAGTTGCGCCGGGCGAGACGGTGGACGAGTTTCTCGCCTCGATCGCGCGCGGTGAGTCGGGGTCGGCCGGCGAGCACGGCTCGACGTTGAAGCTCGCGCACGCGCTCGCGGCGCTCTTCGTCAACGCGTACCGCCAGGGCGGCGGCGAGCTGCCAGACACGATCCGCCTTCAGATCGAGCAGCTCTTCGACGGCGACGCCGAGGACGCCGCGTTCCGCCACCACGAGATCGCCGATCTCTCCTCCCGCCTCGTCCGTCTGCTCGGTGCGCGAGCGCGCTCCGGCGGGCTGTCGATCGCATCTCTGCCGGGAACGGGCGGCCGCCTCGGCTCGCTCGCGTTCGCGACCGGTGTGCAGCTTCCGTACCTCGCAACGGCCCATCACCACGCCGGCTCCCGCGACGGTCTCGTCGCGATCGAGCACGGCTTCTTCGGCGCGCCGCGCTCGCGGCCGGAGCCGCGGGCGCTCCTCTTCACCGACACGTTTGCCGAGGTGAACGGCGTCGCCGGGACGATGCGCCACGTCGCCGCTGCGGTGGCGGACGGGAGATACGCCGGAGCCGTGGTCGTCGCCGCCGACGAGCCGCTCGCGCCCGGAACGATTGCGCTCCCGCCCGACTGGTCGCTGCCGCTCCCCTCGTACGAGGCGATCGACCTGCGCTTCCCGCTGCCGACCGAGGTTCTCGCGCGCGTCGAACAGGAGCGGCCGGACGTCATCCACGTCGCCACTCCCGGCCCGGTCGGCCTCTGCGGGCTCCTTGTGGCGCGCGTACTCGGGATCCCGGTCGTCGGCTCGTACCACACCGAGCTCGGGCCGTACGCGCTCCACCTCACGCGCGACGCGCTCGTGGCCAACGCGACCGACATCTACGTGGACTGGTTCTACCGCCAGTGCGCCACGGTGCTCGCGCCGACGCGCGGGGTCGCCGCGGCGCTCGCCGCGCGCGGCTATCCCGAAGTCGGGGTCTGGGGGAGAGGCGTCGACTGCGAGCGCTTCTCGCCCGCGCACAGGAGCCAAGAGCTGCGCCGCAGCCTGCTCGGCGACAACGGCGAAGTGCTCCTTCTGTCGGTCGGCCGCGTCTCGGAGGAGAAGCGGATCGGCGTCCTGCTCGACGCATTCGCCTTCCTCAGCCGCGAGCGGGGCGACGTTCGCCTCGCCATCGTCGGCGACGGGCCGGCGCGCCGCGGGCTCGAGCAGACCGCGCCTGCCGGGGTGAGCTTCGTCGGCGAGCTGCGGGGAGACCCCCTCGCCGAGTTGTTCGCGAGCGCCGACGTCTTCTGCTTCCCGAGCACGACGGACACGTTCGGGCAGGTCCTCCTCGAGGCTGGCGCGTCGGGGCTGCCGGCCGTCGCCGCAGACGCCGGCGGCGCCCAGGAGCTCGTCTCCTCCGGCACGACCGGACTGCTCGTGCCGCCGGCTGAGCCGCGCGCGCTTGCCGCTGCGCTTCTCCAGCTCGCCGGCGACGAGCGGTTGCGGGCGCGGCTCGGGCGCGGCGGGCGCGACGCAGCGCTCGCGCGGACGTGGGACGCCGCGATCGACGATCTCTCCGCCGCCTACCGGCGGATCCTCGGGCTCGAGCCGGAGGCAGGCCGCGCCGCGGCATAGCGCTTCGTTCGCAGTAACCTCCGCGGATGGATTCGCGGCTATTCCTGCCCGGCTGGGGCGCTCCGGCTTCTCTGTACGCGCCCGGGCTGCCCGCGAGCTGGGACGTGCTCGAGCTACCGAGCTTCGCCGCGAGCGGCGGCTCCTTCGGTGCCTACCGGACCTGGCTCGACCGCGAGCTCGACAACCGCGGCCGCTCCACGCTCGCAGGCCACTCGATGGGCGGCGCGCTTGCCATCCTCGCCGCCGCCAACTCGCCTCAGCTCGTCGAGCGTCTCGTTCTCATCGGGCCGGCGGGGCTGCCGCTCGACAAGCCAATCCGGGAGAGCCTCCGGGACTTCCTCCGGCAGCTCGCGCTGGGCGACTATCCGCGGCGCGCGGGGGCCGCTGCGCTGCTCGCACTCGCGCAGGCGCCGCGCTCCGCATTCGCGCTCGCCGAGCGCGTCCGCGCGCTCGATCTCCGGCGCGAATGCGCACGCATCCGCGCGAGCGGGATTCCGGCCACTCTGGTCGGGTGCGTCAGCGACACGCTCGTCACCACCGATCGCTCGCGTGCGCTCGCCGAGGCGCTCGGAGCGCGGTACGTCGAGCTCGACCTGCGCGGCGGGCACATGTGGATGCTCGCCGACCCCGCGCATCTTGCCGCGGCCGTCAGCTAGGTCGCCGCGGCGCGATACGTCTCGCGCGTGATCAGCGCGAGCCCCGCGGCGACGGCGAGCGGAACGGCGACATTGACCCGCAGGAGGAGCGCGCCCGTAAGCGCGCCGGCACCCATCAGGAAGATCGCACTCGCGCGTCGCGTCGTGCCGGCCCCCGAGCCGCCGGCGAGCGGCGAGTTCGAGGAGATGTCCACGAGCACCATCGTCAGGACAACCGTGGACAGGTCGGGAACGCCGAGTTTTCGGACGCATGTGCTCCTCAGCCCTATCGCGAAGGCGAGAAGGATGATCAGCATGTAGGCGGCTGCCACACCCGGC
This sequence comes from uncultured Actinomycetes bacterium, assembly GCA_963737515.1. Lineage (GTDB taxonomy): Bacteria > Actinomycetota > Thermoleophilia > Gaiellales > Gaiellaceae > Palsa-739. The sequence continues at coordinate 993,861 of CAVTSV010000004.1, forward strand.
GCGATCGTCGTGGAACCCGCGATCGCCGCCGCAACCACAAGCAGCACGACCTCGAGCGCCAGAGCTGTTGTCAGCACGCGCCGCTCCTCGAGGCGCCGGGAGATCCCGCCGCCCGCGACCGCGCCGAGGCCGAAAGCGCCGAACGATGCGAACGGCGCCGCGATGGGGAGCCCTCCGCTGCCCGCGATGCCGAAGCCGAGGAGGACGACGTTGCCGGTCATGTTCGCCGTGAAGACGTGGCCGAGCCCGAGGAAGCTGACGGCGTCGACGATCCCCGTCGTAAACGTCAAGACGAGCAGCGCGCGCGGCAGCGGGTGTCTGAGGCTCGCGATCGGCGGCGCCGCAGTGGTCATCCGCACCTTGTTCGGCGGCAAGAGCCGAACTCCGGCTACTACGATTCGAACCTCGTGACGATCGCCGATCTGCCAGAGGAAGCACTCGCCACGCACGGCCTCCGCGCCGGCGGCCGGGTGATTCGCAATCCAAGCACCTCGCAGCTCTATGCCGCCGCACTCGAGAGCGGCGAAGGCGTCCTCGCGGATTCCGGCGGTCTCGTGGTCGACACCGGCCGCTTCACCGGCCGCTCGCCCAAAGACAAGTTCATCGTCCGCGAGCCCGGCTCCGAGGACCGCATCTGGTGGGGCGATGTCAACGCCGAGATCTCGGAGGAGAACTTCGACGGCCTGCGCGGCAAGATCGCAGCGAGCCTCGAACGCTCTGACGTCTACGTCATCGATGCGTTCTGCGGCGCCGATCCGAAGCACCGGCTGTCCGTGCGCGTGCTTACGGCGCATCCGTACCACGCTCTCTTCGCGAAGACGATGTTCATCGAGTCGACCGACGCCGAGCTCGAGGACTTCGAGCCGGACGTCGTGATTCTCCACGAGCCCGAGGTCGAGGCCGACCCGGAGCAGGACGGCACGCGCACCAACGTCTTCATCTGCGTCCACCCGAGCCGCGGCGAGGTGATCATCGGCGGCACGTTCTACGGCGGCGAGATCAAGAAGTCGGTCTTCACCGTGATGAACGACCGGCTGCCGCTCGAGGGGATCGCGCCGATGCACTGTTCCGCCAACGTCTCCGATGACGGCGAGGACGTCGCGATCTTCTTCGGACTCTCGGGCACCGGCAAGACCACGCTCTCGGCCGATCCGTCCCGCAAACTCATTGGCGACGACGAGCACGGCTGGGGCGACGAGGGCGTCTTCAACTTCGAGGGTGGCTGCTACGCGAAGACGATCCGTCTCTCGGCCGACGCCGAGCCGGAGATCTGGAACGCGGTACACAGCTTCGGCACCGTCCTCGAGAACGTCGTCGTCGACGAGCGAGGCAGCCTCGACCTCGACGACGACTCGAAGACCGAGAACACCCGCGCGGCGTACAAGCTCGAGCGGATCGCGAACATGCTCCCGGCGAAGCGCGCCGGTCATCCACGCTCGGTGATCTTCCTCGCTGCCGACGCGTTCGGGATCCTGCCGCCGATCGCGCGGCTCAGCCGCGAGCAGGCGCTGTTCTTCTTCCTCTCCGGCTACACGTCGAAGCTCGCCGGAACCGAGCTCGGCGTGACCGAGCCGCAGCCGACGTTCTCCACATGCTTCGGCGCGCCGTTCCTGCCGCAGCCGCCGACCGTCTACGCGCAGCTGCTCGGGGAGAAGCTCGACCGGCACGACGCGACGGTCTGGCTGATCAACACCGGCTGGACGGGCGGTCCGTTCGGCGAGGGGCACCGGATGCCGATCAAGGCGACCCGCGCGCTCCTCTCAGCTGTCCTCTCCGGGCACCTGCACGAGGTGAAGTTCCGGACGGATCCCGTCTTCGGCTTCGACGTCCCGGTTACGGCGCCTGATGTCGACGAGTCGCTGCTCGACCCGCGTTCGACGTGGGCCGACCCGGAGCGCTACGACGAGAAGGCGCGCGAGCTCGCGGCGATGTTCGCGGAGAACTTCGCCACGAAGCACGCCGACGCGCCTGCCGAGATCGCCGCCGCGGCACCGCAGATCTAGATCCGGAACCGCGCCTTCGCCTTCCCCTCGCGCGCCCGGAGCCTCCACTTCCGGGCCTCCTCTTTCCGAAGCAGGATGTCGTGCCGCATCGCGATCGCGAGCAGCTCGCGCTGGAGCTTCCGCCAGCTGTGGAGCCGCTCGGGAGGGAGCGCACCCGACTCGACCGCGCCGAGCACGGCGCAGCCCGGCTCGTGCTCGTGGGAGCAGTCTCCGAAGCGGCAGTCTGCGGCGAGCTCCTCGACGTCGGAGAAGGTCGCGTCCAGGCCGGCGGTGCCGACATCCCAGAGCTGCAGCTCGCGCAGCCCCGGCGAGTCGATCACGAGCCCGCCGCCCGGCAGGACGAGGAGCTGCCGGTGCACGGTCGTGTGGCGGCCCTCGTCGTCGTCCTCGCGCGTCTCCGTCGTCGCCATCCTCTCCTCGCCGAGCCAGCGGTTGACGAGCGTCGACTTGCCGACGCCCGACGAGCCGAGGAGGACGGCGGTCGTCGCGCCGGTGAGCCGCGCCCGCAGCGCGTCGCAGCCCTGCCCACTGAGGGCGGAAACGACATGGACGGGAACTCCGAGCGCGACCGCTTCCACCTCTGCGACGAGCGCCCAGGGATCCTCGAGCCGGTCCGCCTTCGTGAGGACGATCTCCGGGGAGGCGCCGGTCTCCCAGATCGAGACGAGGTAGCGCTCGATCCGCCGCGGCTCGAGATCCGGGCCGAGCGACGAGACGACGAATGCGATGTCGACGTTCGCGGCGAGAGTCTGGGCGGTCGTCGCCAGCCCGGCCGCGTTGCGGACGATCGCGCTCCGGCGCGGCAGGACTGCGCGGATCAGCCCGTCGCCCACCGGGCCGCCATCGGCGGCCCGGGGTCTTTCGCTGGGCGTCGCCGGCTTTGCCGGCGACGCCTTCGGCGACAGCCCGACCCAGTCACCGACGGCGACGTCGACGCCGTCGTGGAGAGCGCGGCCGGGCAGGCTCGCGCGGACGGCTTCGGCGGCCGTCCAGACGTCGAACGCGCCGCGGTGGGCGGCGGCGACGCGGCCCGGCACGAGTCCGGGCTCCAGATTGGCGGCGAGGTCGGGAGTCCACCCGAGCTCGCTCAGGTCGTACTGAGGCAAGCGAAGCTCCTTCGCGAGAGGTTGGGACGCCAGACGTCCCATGAAGGAGCGCCCGGCGGCTAGGACAGGAAGCAGGAGGCAGCGGGCACAGTCATTTGTTCGAGCCTCCTCTCGCCGGGGACGCCGTGATCGTAGTACATCTCCGCGTCGCGGCGATTCAGCGCAGTTGCATTGACGAAATGCGCAGAAAGACTGTAAGAATTCGACGCGATGCGCAGGGACAGCCAGGCGCTGCGGCTCGCCGGAAAGGGGTCGGAGCGTGGAGCGGTTGCGCCGCTTCGCCGGGTCGACGAGCTCGACCGGCGGATCATCGAGGCGCTGCAGCGCAACGGTCGCGAGTCCTTTCGCGCCATCGCCGCGCGGATCGGTGTCTCGGAGGCGACCGTTCGCTCGCGCTACGGCCGGCTGACGAGCGAGGGGATCCTCCAGGTCGTCGGCGTGACGAACCCGCTCGGGCTCGGTTTCGAGCAGGCGCTCGTCGGGGTCAAGACGTCCGGCCCGCCGAGCGTGGTCGCCGACGAGATCTCGCACTGGCCCGAGGCGGACTACGTCGTCGTCACGGCCGGGCAGTTCGACGTCGTCGTCGAGGTCGTGACCTCGGGCCGCACCGAGCTCCTCGAGTTGACGAACCGGATCCGCGCGCTCGACAGCGTCGTCTCGACCGAGACCTTCCTCTACCTCGAGATGTGGAAACAGCTCTACGACTGGGGGACACGTGGCAGCAACTGATCTGCGCCGGCTCGCCGAAGACCATCTCTGGCTCCACTTCACGCGCATGGGCGGGCACGCGCCGCCGATCATCGTCCGCGGCGACGGCTGCTACCTCGAGGACTCCGAGGGCAACCGCTACCTCGACGCGCTCGCCGGGCTCTTCTCCGTGAACCTCGGCTACGGCTTCGGAGACGAGATCGGCCAGGCAGCGCACGAACAGATGAAGGAGCTGCCCTTCTACACGAACTGGACGTACGCGCATCCGCGCGCGATCGAGCTCGCCGCCGAGGTAGCGTCGCTCGCGCCCGGCGACCTCAACCGCGTCTTCTTCGTGTCCGGCGGCTCCGAGGCGGTCGAGGCGGCGTGGAAGCTCGCGCGGCAGTTCTTCCAGGCGCGCGACGGAACCCCCCCGGGCCAGAAGTACAAGGCGATCGCGCGTGACATCGCGTACCACGGCACGACAATGGGAGCGCTCTCGATCAACGGGATCGAGGCGCTGCGCGCGCCGTTCGAGCCGCTCGTCCCCGAGGTGCGGCACGTGAGCAACACGAACCGCTACCACCGGCCCGCGGGCGAGACGGAGGCGGAGTTCACATCCGTCCTCCTCGAAGAGCTCGAGCGGACGATCCTCGAGATGGATCCCGCCACGGTCTGCCTGATCCACATGGAGCCGGTGCAGAACGCCGGCGGCGCGTTCGTCGCGCCCGCGGGCTACTGGGCGGGCGTGCGGGAGCTCTGCGACCGCTACGACATCCTCCTCTCGGCCGACGAGGTGATCACCGGCTTCGGGCGGCTCGGACACTGGTTCGCATCCGAGCGGTACGACATTCGGCCCGACATCGTCACGTGCGCGAAGGGGCTCTCCTCGTCGTATGCGGCGATCGGCGCCGTCGTCGCAACCGACCGCGTCATGGAGCCGTTCCTCGCCGACACGTCGATGTATTCGCACGGCATCACGTTCGGCGGCCATCCCGTGATGGCCGCGATCGCGCTGAAGAACATCGAGATCATGAAGCGGGAGGGGATCATGGAGCACGTCCTCTCGAACGAGAGCGCGTTCCGCTCGACGCTCGCGCAGCTCCTCGACCTGCCGATCGTCGGCGACCTGCGGGGCAGCGGCTTCTTCTACGCGCTCGAGCTCGTCAAGGACAAGGAGACGCGGGAGACGTTCAACGATGAGGAGTGCGAGCGCCTGCTGCGCGACTTGCTGTCTCACCGGCTGTTCGAGAAGGGGCTGATCTGCCGGGCCGACGACCGCGGCGATCCAGTGATCCAGATCTCGCCGCCGCTCGTGGCGACGCAGGCGCAGTTCGACGAGATGACCGGAATCCTCGGCGACGTCCTCGCCGAAGCGTGGGAGGAAATGCAGGTAACCGCGGGGGCTTAAGCCGAAGGAAACGTTTCGCCCGGGTCGTGGCCTGCAGCCACGGCCTGGGCGATGTCCAATGTCGAGATGACGCCGATCGGGCGCCGGCTTTGCGGGTCGGTCACGGCGAGGTGCGCCACGCCGTGCTGCGCCATCAGGCCCGCTGCCTCCGACATCGGCCGGGTCGACGCCACCGTGACGAGCGGCGTCACTGCCGTCGCGCCGGCGGTCTGCCGGTCGATGTCTCCGCAAGCCGCCGCGATGAGGTCGAGGTCGGAGACGATCGCCCACAGGCGCGGCGCCTCGTCGTCCTCGTCCACGTGCTCAAAGACGAAGATCGCGTGGACGTGGAAGGTCGCCATCATCCGCGCGACGACGCGCAGCGGCGTCTCGGGCGGGACGCTGATCACGCCGCGGCTCATCGCGTCGCCGACGGTGGCGGCATCGAACGCGAGGGGAAGGTCCTCGGACTGGTGGCGCGTGTCGACCATGCCGGAATGCTCGCGCCGCCCCGGGATCGCGGCATCCGCGGGAACTACGGAAGCGGCTGAGGTGTCGACGCTGACTTGCGCGCGACGCCGCTCCGTTGCGCCGCATCGGCCACCGCGGCGGCGACCGCCGGAGCGACGGCGCGGTTGAAGACGCTCGGGATCACGTAGTCCGCTGCGAGCTCGTCGTCGGCGATCGCCTCGGCAATCGCACGGGCCGCGGCGACTTCCATCTCGGCGTTGATCTCGCTCGCGCGCACGTCGAGAGCGCCGCGGAAGACACCGGGGAAGGCGAGGACGTTGTTGATCTGGTTCGGATAGTCGCTGCGGCCGGTGGCGATCACCTCGGCGAGCCCTTCGATCGCCTCGGGGTCGACCTCGGGCGTCGGATTTGCCATCGCGAAGACGATCGCGCGCGGCGCCATCCGCCGGACTCCCTCGCTGCTGATCGCACCGGGGACGGAGACGCCGATGAACACGTCCGCGCCGTCGAGCAGCTCGTCGGCCGTTCCCTGGAGATTGTCGGGATTCGTCGTCTCCGCGTACTCCTGCTTCGCCGGATTGAGCCCTTCGCGGCCGCGGTAGAGCGCGCCGCCCTCGTCGCAGCCGACGATCCAGCCGACGCCGGCGTGCTGCAGCGTGCGCGTCACGGCCATCCCCGCGGCGCCGCAGCCGGTCGTGACGACGCGAATGTCCTCGATCCGCTTGTCGACGACGCGGAGCGCGTTGAGCAGGGCGGCGAGGACGACGATCGCCGTGCCGTGCTGGTCGTCGTGGAAGACGGGGATGTCGAGCGACTCCCGCAGCCGCGCCTCGATCGAGAAGCAGCGCGGCGCCGAGATGTCCTCGAGGTTGATGCCGCCGAAGACGGGCGCGATCGTCTCCACCGTCCGCACGATCTCGTCCTCGTCCTTCGTGGCGAGGCAGATCGGGAAGGCGTCGACGTCCGCGAACTCCTTGAACAGCACCGCCTTCCCCTCCATCACCGGCAGGGCGGCCTCGGGGCCGATGTCGCCGAGCCCGAGCACCGCGGTGCCGTCGCTGACGATGGCGACCATGTTGCGCTTGATCGTGAGGTTCCAGACCTTCTCCGGATCCGCCGCGATCGCGCTCGAGACGCGCGCGACGCCCGGCGTGTAGACCATCGAGAGGTCATCGCGCGTCTTGAGCGGCGTGCGCGGCTTCACCTCGAGCTTGCCGCCGAGGTGGGCGAGGAAGACGCGGTCGGAGACGTGGACGACCTCGACGCCTTCCACCGAGTGGACGGCGGCGACGATCGCCTCGAGGTGCTTCTCGTCGTCGGCGAGGACGTTGACGTCGCGGATCTTCGTCGTGCCCTCGACGCGGACGAGGTCGATCGCGCCGAGCAGTCCGCCGGCTTCGCCGATCGTTGCGGCGAGCCGAGCGAAGGCGCCCGGGTGGTTCTCGATCCGGACGCGGATCGTCGCGCTGAAGGAAGCGGACGGATGCACCAACGCAGGATTGCAGCCCAGAGTGTTGTCCGTATCCGTATCCACTACGCTCGGCGCGGTGGCCATTCTCGTATGCGACGTCGGGCCGCGCGACGGCCTCCAGAACGAGCCGGACGCGCTCCCCGCAGCTACGCGAGCGGAGCTCGTCGACCGGCTGGCCGCTGCGGGACTGCGCAGGATCGAGGCGGTCAGCTTCGTGCGCGCCGACCGCGTGCCGCAGATGGCGGACGCAGAGGAGGTCGTGGCAACGCTCGGCCGGCGCAACAGTGTCGAGCTCTCCGGCTTGGTCCTCAACGAGAAGGGCTGGGAGCGCTTCGCGGCCGCGGGGCTCGATCGCGTCAACGTCACGTTCGCGGCGACGGAGGCCTTCAACGAGCGGAACGGCAACGCGACGCTCGCCGAGGCGGTCGCGCGGACCGAGGCGATCCTCGCGGCGGCGGGGGAGACGCCCGCGACCGTGACGGTCTCGTGTGCGTTCGGCTGTCCGTTCGAAGGCCGCGTCGATCCCGGCGTCGTCGCCGAGTTGATCGCGCCGTTCGCGGACCGTGCGGAGGTCGTCCTCGCGGACACGATCGGGGTTGCGACTCCCTCGGCGGTGCGCGGGCTCGTCGAGCGGGCGCGGGCCGCCGGATTCCACGGCCACAACACGCGCAACACCGGCTATGCGAACTGCGTCGCGGCGCTCGACGCGGGAGCGTCCGTCCTCGACGCCTCGATCGGAGGCCTGGGCGGCTGCCCCTTCTCGCCGCGCGCGACTGGCAACGTCGCGACGGAGGATCTCGTCTGGTTGCTCGAAGGCGAGGGCGTTGCGACGGGCATCGACCTCGATGCACTCGTCGGGATCTCGCAGTGGCTGGAGGGCGTGCTCGGGCGGACGCTCGAGGGCTACGTCTACCGGGCTTCGGCCTGGCCGCCGGCGTAGACGACGCCCGCCGCTACGAGCTCGTCGATCTCGTCCTCGCCGTAGCCGAGCTCCCGCAGGATCTCCGCGCTGTGCGCGCCGAGCGCGGGCGGCGGCGAGTGGTGATGGACGCGCTCGCCGTCGGCCGAGAGCGGCGCGGCGACCGTAACGAGCTCGTCGACGACGCCGCCCGGCAGTGACTGAAGGATCCCTAGCGCCTTGGTCTGCGGATGGTGCGCGGCCTCGCCGACGTCGTGCACCGGCGACGCGGGGACGCCCGCGGCGACGAGCGTGTCGAGCAGCTCGACCGTGTCCCGCTCGCGCGTCTTCTCCTCCAGCAGCTCGAGCAGCGCGGGACGGTTCGCGACGCGCAGCGGATTTGTGAGGAAGCGCTCGTCGGTGGTCAGCTCTGGCATGCCGAGGACCTCGCAGAGCGCGGCGTAGAGCTTGTCGTTCCCCGCCACGATCATCAGCTCGCCGTCCCGCGTCAGGAACACCTGGTACGGCGCGATCTGCGAGAACGCGCTGCCCTCGCGGCCAGGCACCTCGCCCGTGCCGAGGTAGCCGACGAGCTGGTACGAGAGGAGGGAGAGCGCCGTTTCGTAGAGCGAGACGTCGAGGGTGCGGCCCACACCCGTCCGCTCGCGCTCGTAGAGAGCGGCGACCACGCCGAGCGCGGCCCAAACACCGGTGCCGATGTCGATGAGCGACACGCCAGCGCGCACTGGCGGGCGTCCGTCTTCGCCCGTGACGCTCATGATTCCGGAGGCCGCCTGCAGCAGCGGGTCGTAGCCGGGCTGGGAGGCGAGCGGCCCACGCGAGCCGAAGGCGCCGATGGTGCAGTAGACGAGGCGGGGATTCCGCGGGCGCACGTCCTCAGGCCCGAGGCCGTGTCGGTGCGCGGCGCCGGGCCGGAGGCTCTGGACGAGGACGTCGGCGCGGTCGGCCAGCCGCAGCACCGCCTCCTGCCCTCGCGCGTCGCCAAGGTCGACCGCGAGCGAGCGCTTGCCCGCGTTCGAGGCGAGGAACATCGCGCCCTCGCCGCCCCAGAACGGCGGCCCCCACGCGCGCGCGTGATCGCCGCCGGGCGGCTCGACCTTCACGACCTCCGCGCCGAGCGCGGCGAGGATCTGCGTCGCCGACGGGCCGGCGAGCGACGACGTCACGTCGACGACGCGGATCCCCTGGAGCGGGAGCAGCTCGCTCACGCTTGCATCGAGTAGAGCAGCGCAGGGTGTCCCATCAGGACGATCTCCCGTTCGAAGCTCTCGCCGATCTTCTCTGCGACCCGCACGGAACGAACGTTGTCGGGCCGGATGAGCGAGATCAACCGTGAAAGTCCGCGCTCCGCGACGCCCCAATCCCGTAGGGCGAGCGCGGCCTCCGTCGCATAGCCCTGGCCCCAGTGCTCGCGGGCGACCGTCCAGCCGATCTCGACCTCGGCCCGCTCGCCGGCCTCGGCGAGCGTGGACGTCGTCCAGTCGGCGGTGTCCCACACGAGGAACCCCGTGCGGCCGACAACCTGCCCGGTCGCGCGGATCTCCATGGAGCAGAGCCCTAATCCGTCCGCTTCCCAGCGCTCGAGCCAGCGCACCATCGCCTTCTCCGTCTGCCCGCGCGACGCCGTGCTGCCGTCGCCGAGGAACTGCATCACCTCGGGGTCGGCGAACGCGGCCGCAAAATCGTCGAGATCGCCCGGGCGCGGGAGCCGCAGGAGAAGGCGCTCGGTTTCGATCGTCACGGGTGCACCCATACCACCATCAGTCCGTACGGCGTCTCGACGGTCTTGCCCGGCGCGGCGCCAAGCTTCTCGGCGACGCGTTGCGACCGCACGTTGTCTGGTCGGATGAGCGAGATCGTCCGGCGTGGCCCGAGCCAGTCGCGGGCGGCGCGCGACGCTTCTGTGGCGTAGCCGTGTCCCCAGTGGCTGCTGAGGATCGCCCACCCGAGCTCCACTTCGGCGTGCTTGCCGGCGAGGTCGAACGTCGAGGGTTCCCAGGCCAGGCCGTCCCAGACGACGAACCCGACCCGGCCGATCAGACGGCCGTCGAGTTCGACGACAAATTGGCCGATCCCGTTGCCCTCCCAGCGACGCAGCCAGAGATCGATCTGCTCGTCCGCGGGCTCCGGCGGGCCGATCCACCGCTGTACGTCATCGTCGGCGACGAACTCCGAGAGGTCGTCGCCAAGCCGAGGCTTCCGCAGGGCGAGGCGTTCAGTCTCGATCACCGTCACAGGGGAGCCATGATCGAGCGCTCGAACTCGATCACTACTTCGTCGCGCTGGTTGAGGCCGCGGGTGCGGACGGTGACGATCCCCTGGCCCGGCCGCGATTGCGATTCGCGCTTGGAGAGCACCTCGGTCTCGGCCCGGATCGTGTCCCCGGCGAAGACCGGCGCCGGGAGCCGCACCTCCTTCCAGCCGAGGTTGACCCCGCGCTCCGAGACGGCCTCCACCGAAAGTCCGGTCACGAGAGCAAGCGTGAATGTCGAGTCGACGAGCGGCCGCTTCCACTCCGTTTCCGCGGCGTACTCGGCGTCGAAGTGGATCGGGTTCGTGTTCAGAGTCAGGAGCGTGAACCAGACGTTGTCGGCCTCGAGTACCGTCCGCCCGAAGCGGCTCCGGTAGACCGCTCCGACCTCCAACTCCGCGTAGCCCACGTCGGTGATGATCCCACGATGGCTAACCGCCTCGCGCAGGAGACGAGCCCGTACCTCCTCCAGCACGCCGGAAATCCGGTCGACTGGCGGCCGTGGGGGGAGGAGGCGTTCGCGCGCGCCCGCGCGGACGGCAAGCCGCTGCTCGTCTCCATCGGGTACTCGTCGTGCCACTGGTGCCACGTCATGGAGCGGGAGTCGTTCGACGACCAGGCCACAGCGGCCGACATGAACGAGCAGTTCGTCTGCGTCAAGGTCGATCGCGAGGAGCGGCCGGACGTCGACTCCGTCTACATGGACGCGGTTGTCTCGCTCACGGGCCAGGGCGGCTGGCCGCTCACCGTCTTCCTCACGCCCGCCGGCGAGCCGTTCTTCGGCGGGACGTACTTCCCGCCCGAGCCGCGGCACGGGCTGCCGGCGTTCCGCCAGGTCCTGCGCGCGGTCGCCGACGCGTACCGCGAACGGCCGCAGGATGTCGCGGCGCAGGCCGAGTCGCTCGTCGGTGCGCTCCGGCGCTCGGCGGAGACGGAGCCGTCTCGCGAGCCTCTGCACGAGGGACTGCTCGCGGAGGCCGAAGAGACTCTCCTGCGGCAACTCGATCCGCGTCACGGTGGGTTCGGCTACGCGCCGAAATTCCCGCCCGCGTCGGCTCTCGAGTTCCTGCTCCGTCGCGGTTCGCTCGACGCCGTCCGCCTGACGCTCGACGGGATGGCGGCCGGCGGGATGTACGACCTCGTCGGCGGTGGCTTCCACCGCTACTCCGTCGACGCGGAGTGGCTCGTACCGCACTTCGAGAAGATGCTCTACGACAACGCGCTGCTCGTCCCTCCGTATCTCCACGCGTGGCTGCTCACCGGCGAAGAGCACTACCGCGAGGTTGCGGAGCGGACGCTCGACTACATGGTGGGCGAGCTGCGGCTGCCGAATGGCGGCTTTGCCTCGGCGCAGGACGCCGACACCGACGGCGTCGAGGGATTGACGTACACGTGGACGGAGGAGGACGGAGTCCCGGCCGAGCTGCTGCAGCCGTTCGAGCACGGCCGCTCGATCATCCGCGGTGAGCTGGACGACGAGACGCGCGCGCGGCTGCTCGAGATCCGCAAGCGCCGGTCCCAGCCGTTCCGCGACGACAAGGTGATCGCCTCGTGGAACGGCTTAGCCCTCGCCGCGCTTGCCGAGGGCGCGCGCCGGCTCGACCGGCCCGACCTCCTCGCCGCAGCGACGGAGCTCGGCGGGCTCCTCGCCGCCGACCCGCTCTGGCGGACGCTGCGCGACGGCCGCACGAAGCATCCCGCGTACCTCGACGACTACGCGAACGTCGCGCATGGGCTTTACGAGCTGCACGTCGCCACCGGAGATCTCCGCTGGCTGCGGGAGAGCCGGCGGCTGGCGCAGCACGCGGTCGAGCGGTTCGGCGACCCGGACCGCGGCGGCTTCTTCCTCTCGCCGGCGGACGGAGAGCGGCTCATCGCGCGCCAGAAGTCGCTCGAGGACACCCCGCTCCCCTCCGGCAACTCGATGCTCGCCTTCGTCATCCTGCGACTTGCCCGGATCTGGGGAGACGACGAGCTTGAAAGACAGGCGGTGGGGGCTCTGCGCCTCGTCCGCGACTATCTCGACCGAGCACCGTCGGCCTTCGGCTGGGCGCTCTGCGCGCTCGACCTCCACCTCTCGCCGCGGCGCGAGCTTGCGATCGCCGGCGGGTCGGACACCGAGGTCGCACGCGCGGCGCTCGCCGGCTTCGATCCCAACGCCGTTGTCGCTTTCGGCCCGGCGGTTGACGTCCCACTCCTCGACGGCAAAGACCTCGTCGGCGGCGCTCCGGCTGTCTACGTCTGCGAACGCTTCGCCTGCCGCGCGCCGGTCACCGACCCGGCCGCGCTCTAAAGACGGCGAAGGGGAGCCGGAGCTCCCCTTCGCCGAGAATCGGTACGACCGGCGTTACTTCAGGTCGTCCTGGATCGTGCCGAAGGTGTGCCAGTCGCCGGTGCCTCCGCCGCTCCACTTCTCGAAGATCAACTGCTCCATCGGGAACGTCCGCGACTTCGACGTCTGGATCGACATGCCCGGGTAGACGAACGGGTTGTTCTTGTAGTTCATGCTCCGCAGCGCCTTCATCAAGCTCGCGCGCGTGGGGTTCGTGCCCGCGTGCTTGAGCGCCTGGACGAACGTCCACGCCGAGGCGAGGCCGTAGACGATGTTCGAGTCGCCCTCTGCGAAGTCCGTGTTGAGGGATGGCGCATACGTCTGGATGATGCTCTTCGCGAGCTTCATTCCCTTCAGCGTCGTCTGCGTCGTCTGGCTCGCTACGTACGTCGTCGAGATGACACCGTTGAGGCTCGCCCCGTTCATTGCGGCACTCAGCATGAAGAGCCTGTTCGCTGAGACGTTGTTGAGGAGCGTCAACGGCGACCAGTGGAGCACGCCGCCCTCCGTGGCGAGAGCCGCAATCGAGGCCGCCGGCGTGGCGAAGATCACCAGCACGTTCGCCCCGGCTGCCTCGAGCGCGCCGACGTGTGCGCCGACCACGCTGGAGCTGTCGGTCACGTTGTAGGACTGCGTGCCGACGATCCAGTTCGAATGCGAGCCGAGCCCGGCGCGGAGCCCTGCGAGGTAGTTCTCGCCGTACGCATCGTTCTGGTAGAGGACGCCGATCTTCGCGTTCGGCTTGTGCGCGACAATGTACCGCGCGTAGAGCTTCGCCTCCCCCGGATAGTCCGGCTGCCAGCCCTCCGTCCACGGCTTGGTCGAGCCGGCGCAGTAGCTGTAGGCGTGGTACACGCAATTGCCCCAGTAGGCGTCGCCCGTGGCGAGCAGCACCTGCGGCACATGGTGTTGGTTGAGGTAGGCCCACGTGGAAAGCCCAGGCGCGGTGCCGAGGCTGCCGACGATCGCGAAGACGTGATCCTGCTCGACGAGCTTCTGGACGTCGGGGACGGTCTCCGTCGGGTCGTAGGCGTCGTCGAGCGTGATGTCCTTGATCTTGCGGTGGTTCACGCCGCCGTGCGCGTCGACGTAGGCGTAGTACGCCTGCTCGGCCACCGGGATCGTTGCGTATAGCGCCGCCGGTCCGGTGTACGGGAACGTCCCGCCGATCGTGATGCTGCTCTTCGTCACGCCAGGCGTGCTGGTGTGCGAGGCGGTGGCGGTTCCCGCCACCACCGCCGTGACAGTGAGCATGCAGAGCAGTGCTCCGAGCTTCTTGCGGTTGACAGCCATCGCCTTCCTCCGGGTTCGATGAATCGTAGATGCGAGTTCTAGAGCAGATTGACCCGCGATTCAAGCACTACGGTACTTGCGGAGACGCACGAGCAGCCCGGCGAAGCCGTCTGGCAGCACCAGCATCACGAGCACGACCATCAACCCGAACACGACATCTCGGCCATGCTCGTTTCCGATCACGGGCACGCTCGCCGAGATCTGCGGCAGCAGCCCGACGAAGACGGCCCCGGCAAGGATGCCCCAGAGCGAGCCGAGTCCTGCCACCGCAGCGCCGACGAGGATCTGCAGCGAGAGGACGACGCTGAACTCGGTCGGCTGCGCGAAGCCGTTCGTGGCGAGCACGAACAGCGAACCGGCGACGCCCGCGTACGCCGCCGAGATGCCGAAGGCGAGTGTCTTGTACACCGGCAGCTCGATGCCCGAGGCCACGGCAGCGATCTCGCTGTCCCGCACCGCGCGGAAGGCGCGACCGATGCGGCCGCGCAACAGCAGCCAGGCGAGGGCGAAGAGAACCGCCGAGGTCGCCCAGGCGATCCCGTACAGCCAGCGGTGGCTCAGCTCCGGTGCCGAGTGCCAGAGGAAACGGAGGTCGGGATTCGCCGACTGGACGCCCCCGCTTCCTCCCAGGAAGGTCGAGAACTGGAGCGGCAGCTGCGGAATCGACACGGCGAGGGCGAATGTCGCGAGCGCGAGGTAGACCCCCGAGAAGCGCAGCGCCGGCAGGCCGACGAGCAGGCCGAGCACGAAGCAGATGGCGAACGCCATGAGCATCGTTACGACGAGGTCGGTGTGGTGGTCGCGCGACATCACGGCAGTCGTGTAGCCGCCGATCGCCATGAACGCGCCGTGCCCGATCGAGATCTGGCCGGAATAGCCGGTGAGGATGTTGAGCCCGAGCACGGCGATGAAGAAGACGCCGACCTCCGCCGCGAGCGAGGTGTCGTAGTCGCTGAGCATGAACGGCAGGGCAGCGAGCACCGCCGCGAGGACGGCGATCGACCCGAGGGCCGGCAGACGGCTTCTCATACGCGCCGCACCTCCCGGCGGCCGAACAGCCCGGACGGTTTGACGAGAAGGACGCAGAGCAGCACCCCGAACGCGAAGGGCAGCTGGAGGTTTGAGCTGAGCGCGGGGAGGTAGCCGACAATGAGCGTGAGGAAGACGCCGATCGCGAGGCCGCCGACCATGGCGCCCGCCGGGCTCTCGAGTCCGCCGAGCACGGCGGCAGCGAACGCGTAGACGAGGATCTGCTGCATGAGCGTCGGCTGCAGGAACAGTTGGGACGGCTCCGCCATCAGGCCGGCGACCGCTCCCAACAGCGCCGCCAGCCCCCAGCCGATCGCGAGCATTGCGTCCACGCGAATGCCGACGAGCGCCGCCGCCGCCGGTCGTAGCGCGGCCGCACGCATCCCGAGGCCGAGCTTCGTGAAGCGGAAGAGCGCCCAGACGAGCAGGACGCAGGCGAGCACGACCCCGAGCATCCCGACATAGAGGTGCGGGATCACGACACCGCCGCCGGAGAACGAGCCGATTCCGAATGGGGCCGGCAGGGCCTTGATGTTGCCACCCCAGATCCAGTTGACGATGCCGTCGATGAGGAAGAAGAGACCGACGGTGACGATCACGGCGGCAATCACCGAGCGATGCTGCACCGGCCGGATGACCGCGACCTGCAAGGCAGTGCCGAGGAGGAACGCGATCGCGAGCGTCGCGAAGAACGCCTCCCAGTACGACAGTCCCCACTGCACGAGCTGGTATGCGATGTACGTCGTCCCCATCGCGAGCTCGCCCTGGGCGAAGTTGATGACGTGCGTGGCGCGATAGACGAGGACGAGTGCGAGCGCGAGGCTCCCGTAGACGGCGCCGAGCGCGAGGCCCTCGACGGTGAGCTGGGCGAATTCGGTACTCCGGAGCGAGCCGACTAGGAGCGCGATGGCGGCGGCGACGAGCAGAAGCGGGACCGGGTCGAGCAGTGCGCGAGCCGCACCACTGCGGGAGCGGAGCTCGGCGAGCGGCGTGGTGATCGACTCCATCTCAGTAGCCGAGATAGCTGCGATTGACGGAGTCGTCGGTCCGGAGCTCTGCGCTCGAGCCGGCGAGCACGACCGATCCGGCCTCGAGGACGTAACCGGACTGCGCCGCCTGCAGGGCGAGATGCGCATTCTGCTCGACGACGAGAACGCTCAGGCCTTCCCTCTCGTTCAGCTCCTGCACGATCCGAAAGATCTCCGTCACGAGCAGCGGCGCGAGACCGAGTGACGGCTCGTCGAGGAGGAGCAGCCTCGGTCGTTGCACGAAGGCGCGTGCGAGCGCGAGCATCTGCTGCTCGCCGCCGCTCAGCGTCCCAGCCTGCTGCTTACGGCGTTCCGAGAGCCAGGGGAAGTACGAGAACACGCGCTCGAGCTCCGCGGCGATGGAGCCGCGCCGCGTGTAGGCGCCTAGCCGCAGGTTCTCCCACACCGTCAGCTCCGAGAACGTGCCGCGGCCCTCCGGGACGTGGGCGATCCCGAGCCGCGCGGCACCGGCCGGCCCGAGGCGGTCGAGCGACCGGCCGGCGAAGACGAGCCTGCCAGACCGGCGGACGGTGCCCGAGACGGCGCGGAGCGTCGTGGTCTTGCCGGCGCCGTTCGGGCCGAGAACGGCGACCATCGCCCCCTCCTCGACGGTTAGCGAGATCCCGTGCAGCGCGCGAATCGGCCCGTAGCGCGCCTCGACGTCCTGCAGCTCCAACAGAGCGGTCACGCGGCCTCGAGCTCTCCGCCGAGGTACGCCTCGATCACCGCCGGGTCACGCTGCACGTCGGCGGGAACGCCGGAGGCGATCATCCGTCCGAAGTCGAGGACGTGAACGTGCTCACACAGCTGCATCACGAGCCGCATGTGGTGCTCGACGAGAAAGATCGTCAGCCGGCGCTCGTCGCGGATCCGCCGGATGAGGCCGCCGAGCTCCTCCACCTCTTCGTGGTTGAGGCCGCCGGCGGGCTCGTCGAGGAGCAGCAGGCGCGGACGCGCCGCGAGCGCTCGTGCGAGTTCGACGCGCTTGAGCGTCCCAAACGGCAATCCTGCGGCGGGGCGATTCGCGTGCTCGGCGATACCGATGTCGTCAAGCGTCTCGAGCGCCTGCCGGCGCAGGTCCCGTTCGCGCCGGAATCGGCCGGAGACGTGCGCCCCTACGAGGACGTTCTCGAGGACGGTCATCTGCGGGAAGAGCTCGACGTTCTGGAACGTGCGCGCAATTCCGAGGTGGACGACGCGGCTCGGGCGCGTCCGGCGGAGCGAGCGTCCTTCGAAGACGACGTCGCCCGAGTCGAGGTGGTAGAGCCGGGTGATGGCGTTGAACGCGGTCGTCTTGCCGGCGCCGTTCGGGCCGATCAGTCCCGCGATCGAGCCTTCCGGCACCTCGAACGAGACGTCGTCGAGGGCGACGATTCCGCCGAACCGCAGCCGTGCGTGCTCGAGCGCGAGCATCAGTCCGCGGCCTGCAGCGAGCGGCCGCCGGCCGACTGCATCCCGGCGATCATTCCGGGCGGCGAGATGCCTGCCGGGAAGCGGGCGAGCAACTCGCCGAGCAGCGCATCCGGCTCCCAGCCGTCCGGCGCGTCGAAGAGTTCCGACGCGCTCCAGCCGCGCAGGCAGTTGACCGCGCCGCCCCAGACGTGGAAGACCTGGCCCGTGATCCCCTGCGCCTCGTCGGCGCAGAGCGCCACGACGACGGTGGAGATGTTCGACGGGTCTAGCGGGTCGAAGCCCTCCTCCGGCGCACCCATCTGGAACGTCTCCTCGGTCATCCGCGTGCGCGCGTTCGGAGCGAGGCAGTTGACGGTGACGCCGTAGCGCTGCAACTCCTGCGCGACGATCACCGTGAAGCCGGCGATGCCCGCCTTCGCCGCGCCGTAGTTCGCCTGGCCGACGTTGCCGAAGACGCCCGAGGGGCTCGACGTATTGACGACGCGCGCGCGGACGTCCTCGCCCGCCTTCGAACGCTCGCGCCAGTGTGCGGCGGCGTGCTGCGTCGGCGCGAAGTGGCCCTTGAGGTGGACGGCGATGACGGCGTCCCACTCCTCCTCCGTCATGTTCACGAGCATCCGGTCGCGGAGGATCCCGGCGTTGTTGATCAGGATGTCGAGGCGGCCGAACTCGTCGACCGCCTGCTCGACGAGGCGGCCCGCGCCCGCGAAGTCGGCGACGTTCTCGCCGTTCGCGACGGCTTCGCCGCCGGCGGCGCGGATCTCCTCGACGACCTGCTGCGCCGGAGTCGCATCCGCCCCTTCTCCCGCGAGACCGCCGCCGAGGTCGTTGACGACGACTTTCGCTCCCGCGGCCGCGAGGGCGAGCGAGTGGGAACGGCCGATGCCGCGCCCTGCGCCGGTGACGATGGCGACCCTGCCGCTGAGGTCGGGCATGCGCGAGAGACTAGTACCGGTCGAGGTAGCGGGGCGAATCGACCGTGAGACGCGCGGCCACGCTCGCCTTGACGTGGGCGAGAGTGCCTGGTGTGACATCGCCCGCGCGGATTCGCGCCGCGAGCTCGCGCACCTCGCTGTCGTCCTCCTTCGGGAGCCCGGCGAGCTCGCGCCGGAGGATCCCGAGCGCGTTGAGCGCGACGAGCAGCCGGAAGCGAAGACGGTGGTCGTCGAGCGCGGGGAGGATCTCGCCGGAGAGAAACTCCTCGATCGCCTCCGCCAGCTCGTCAGGAGTCGGCCGTTCTGTCACGGCACGCCCGCCTTCTCGAGGAGGTGGCAGATCTCGTACTCCACCTCGGCGCCGAGGCGGCCGAGGATCGCGAGCTCGACGCTGCGCTCCTGGCCGGAGAAGTGCCGTTGCGCCTGCGTGAGGCAGCCGATCGCCCAGGCGACGTTGCCGGCGACCTCCCAGTAGTCGAGCTCCTCCGGCCTGATCGCGCGGCCGGTCAGCTCGTTGTATCGCTCGAGGTAGGAGTCGACGTCCGCGATCCCGCCGAGGCGGAGATCGTCCTTGCCGAAGCGCCATGCACGGACCAAGCCGAAGGCGAGATCGCGCGCCGGATCGTCGAGGTGCGCGAACTCCCAGTCGAGGACGCCGACTAAGCCACTTCCGTCGACCGCGACGTTGCCGATCCGGAAGTCGCCGTGGACGACGACCGGCTCCCGCGGCTCGGGTCGATTCTCGCGCAGCCACCAGAGGCCGAGCTCGATCGCAGGGTGCGGTTCGGCAACTTCGTCCAGCTCCTCTGCGAGGTGTTCCATCGACGTCTGCCGGAGGAAGGGAAGGCGCTCAGGCGGGATCGCGTGGATCTTCGCCAGCTCCTCCGCGAGCTCGAGCGGGAGGCCCGGCGGGACCGGCTCCATCCGCACGATCCGGCGCCCGATGGTCTCGCCGGGGATCCGCTCCATCACGAACGCCTCGCGGCCGGCGAGATCCTCGATGTACCGGATCGGCCGCGGCACCTTCACGCCGGCCGCGTACGCCGCCTCGATCACCGCGAACTCGTCGGCGAGCGAGAGCGTGTGCCGGTGGATGACGCCGCCGCCTGCGCGGCGGACGAGCAGCGGCTCACCGCCGGCGTCCACGGCCCACGCCTCCTTCGACGCACCGCCCGCGAGCAGGACGAGCTCGGAGACCGGCCCGAGCACAGCTTCGAGCGCTTCGCGCATCCGTGCGATCATTGCCGCTATGGCGACGAAGCGCGAACGCGTGCGTGCGTTCATGGAGGAACACGTCTATCCGAACGAGCCCACGCTGTTCGGAGAGGACGAGGCGGCCGACTCCCTGATCGCCGCGCTGCAGCAGAAGGCGAAGGACGCCGGGCTCTGGGCGCCGCATCTCCCGCCGGAGGCGGGCGGCACCGGCAGCGGCTTCCTCGAGTATGCGGATCTCAACGAGGAGATCGGCCGCAGCTTCATCGCGCAGCTGATCTTCGGCTGCCAGGCGCCCGACGCCGGCAACGCCGAGATCCTCCACCTGTACGGGACGGAGGAACAAAGGGAGAACTTCCTCGAGCCGCTCGTCCGCGGCGACGTTCGCTCCTTCTTCGGGATGACGGAGCCGGAGGTCGCGGGATCCGACCCGACGCTGCTGCGAGGACGCGCCGTGCGCGACGGCGACGAGTGGGTGATCGACGCGCACAAGTGGTTCTCCTCCGGGGCCGACGGCGCGGCGTTCGGCGTCGTGATGGTCGTCACCGAGCCCGACGCCGAGCCGCACCGGCGCGCGTCGATGATCCTCGTCCCGACGGACACACCGGGCTACGAGCTCGTCCGCCGCGTGCCGGTGATGGGGCACGAGGGGCGCGGCTGGGCTACGCACTGCGAGACGCGGTTCACCGGCGTCCGCGTGCCGCTCGCCAACACGCTCGGCGAGCCGGGCGACGGCTTCCGGATCGCGCAGAAGCGGCTAGGCCCGGGCCGCATCCACCACGTCATGCGCTGGCTCGGGCAGATGCAACGCGCCTTCGAGCTGATGTGCACGTACGCGCTCGAGCGGGAGGCGCACGGCGGCCCGCTCGCCGGGAAGCAGACCGTCCAGAACTGGATCGCGGAGTCCGCGGCCGAGATCCAGGCGTGCCGGCTGATGACGATGCAGGCGGCACAGCGCATCGACGAGGGAGACGAGGCGCGCGTCGAGGTCTCCCTCATCAAGTTCTACGCGGCGCAGGTGCTCCAGGACGTCGTCGATCGCGCGATCCAGGTGCATGGCGGCTTGGGCCTCACCGACGACACGCCGCTCGCTCTGATGTGGCGGATGGCGCGCGGCGGCCGGATCTACGACGGCCCGGACGAGGTGCACAAGGCCGTCGTCGCGCGGCGGATCCTCCGCGCGTTCTCGGAGGGCGACGGCTGGCGCTTCACGTAGTCCTCGAGGGGGAGCGCGTCCGGCTCGAGCCGCTCGAGCCGCGCCATGAGGAGCCGCTCTGGCAGGTCGCGCAGGACCCGCGGACGTGGCGCTGGATGAAGGTGCGCGGCTACGAGAGCCGCGAGGCGTTCCACGCGTGGTTCGAGTCGGTCGAGATGGGCTTCGCCCACTTCCTCGACGGCCGGCTCGTCGGCCACACGAGCTTCATGAGCCACCGCCCCGCCGACCGCTCGGTGGAGATCGGCAACACGTGGCTCCATCCGGACGCGTGGGGGACGGGCGCGAACACCGAGGCGAAGTACTTGCTGATGAGGCACGCGTTCGAGGACGAGGGCTGTCTGCGGGTGGAGTTCAAGACCGACGCCGCGAACGAGCGGTCGCGTCCCGCGCTGGAGAAGGTCGGCGCGACGTTCGAGGGGATCCACCGGAAACACATGCTGGTGCGCGGCGGGGAGCGGCGCGACTCGGCGTGGTACGCGGTGATCGACGACGACTGGCCCGCCGTGAAGGCCGCGCTCGAGGCGCAGCTCAGGCCGTAGCGCGCCGCACGATCTGCGTGCAGCGGGCACTCGCGAGCAGTTCGCCGTTCTGGAAGAGCTCTCCCGCGCAGAAGACGACGCGGCGGTTCCGCTGCACGACGTGGCCCTCGGCCCGCAGCACTCCGGGCCGTGCCGAGCGGTGGAACTCCGTGCGGAGGTCGGCGGTGAGGAAGTCCTCGTCCTCCGTCATCAGCGTCCAGCACGCGCCTCCCATCGCCGTGTCCAGAAGCGCCGCGACCATGCCGCCGTGGACGATCGGCCCGCTCGGCGCGTGGAAGCAGTACTCCGGCGGCGCGTCCCACTCGATCACCGCGCGGCCGTTCGCCTGCTCAACGCCGCGGTAGCCGAGCGTGTTCCAGACGTGTGGATCGGGCGGCGGGAACTCGCCCCACGGGAGCCGTGCCCTGGGCGTCATCGCGGCCCGGGAATGTGGGGGAAGTTGAAGGGCACGACGCGGTTCGGCTGCACGACCCAGGCGCGGCCGCTCTCGTCGTCCTCGAGGACGCGCATCGCCGCTTCCGCCACGAACGCCGGATCCATGAGCGGCACGTCCAGCCGGCCGCGCAGCTCGACGTCGACGAGCGGCGTGTCGGCGAAGCCGGGGCAGATCGCGTTGATCTTGATCCGATGCGCCGCGAGGCTCGGCGCGGCGGCGCGCACCCAGCCGACGACGGCCGCCTTCGTCGCGGCGTAGGAGGGATCGAACGGCATCGTGTCCAAGCCGGCGAGCGACGCAGTGGCGACGATCGAGCCGCCGTTCGGCATGAGCCGCGCCGCGAGCTCGCGCGTCCCGTAGACGACTCCCTCGAGATTCGCGCGCAGGATGCGCTGCCACTCGGAGTCGCTCAGCTCGGCGGGGTCGGCGATCCCGGTGCTCGTTCCTGCGTTGAGGAAGGCGGCGTCGAACTCGCCGTCGAGCGCGCGCCACGCGTCGGGATCCCCGGCATCGAACTCGGGGAGGTCGAGGACGACGGGATCGTCGAGCAGCGCGCAGATCGCCGAGCCGATCCCACCCCGGCCCCCCGTCACGAGAGCTCTCACGGCAGCAGGACGACCTTGCCGACACTGCGACGCGACTCGACCAGCTCGTGCGCCTTCTCGACGTCGGCGAGCGCGAACTCCGCGCCGACGAGCGGCTTGATCGTGCCACTGCCCCAGAGCTCGAGCAGCTCACCCGTGCACGCGGCCACGACGTCGGGCGCGTGGCGGAGGAGGCGGCCGAGGTAGACGCCCTGCACGCCGACGCTCCTCCCGACGATGTTCGCCGGCTGCAGCTCGGGCCACATCCCGCCCGCGTAGCCGATCGCGACGAGCTGGCCGAGCGGCTTCAACCGTCCGAGCGCCGCCTCGAAGAGCTCGCCGCCGACGGGATCGACGACGACGTCGACGCGGAGCTCGTCGGGGACGTTGTCGTACGTGTACGCATCGTCGGCGCCGAGCTCGCGGCAGACGCCGAGCTTCTCCTCCGACCCTGCGACGGCTACGACACGCGCGTCAAGCGCCTTCGCGACCTGGATCGTCGCGGTGCCGACGCCGCCCGCGGCCGCGTGCACGAGCACCGTCGCGCCGTCCCGCAGGACGACCTGCCGCGTCAGCGGGACGTAGGCGGTGAGGAACGTGAGCAGGAACGCCGCGCCTTCGGCGAACGATGCGTGCCCGGGCAGCGGCACGAGCGAGGCGCGATCCACCGCCGCGAGCTCCGCGTATCCGCCGCGCGTCACGAGCGCCATCACGCGCGTCCCGTCCTCGAGTTCGCCGCAGAGCTCGGCGCCGAGGATCGCCGGGAGCTCGGGCATCTGCGGATAGCGGCCGTGCCGGATCAGGACGTCGAGGAAGTTGAGCCCTGCCGCGCGGACGCGGACGAGCGTCTGGCCGTCCCCAACCTCCGGATCCGCGACGTCGAGGAGCTCAAAGGGCCCGTCGACGGCTCTGAGAACCGCGGCCTTCACTGTGTCGATGGTTGGGGGGCAAACATCTCGCGCAGCTCGGTCTTGCGGAACTTGCCGACGCTCGTCTTCGGGATCTCGGCGATGAACTCGAACCGCTCGGGCAGCCACCACTTCGCGAAGCGCGGCTCGAGGAACTCGCGCAGCTCGTCCGCCGTCGCCGTCGCGCCTTCCTTCAGGACGATCGCGGCCAGCGGCCGCTCGGCCCACTTCTCGTCGGGGATCGCGATCACGGCCGCCTCGGCCACGGCGGGATGCGCCATGAGCGCGTTCTCGAGCTCGACGGAGGAGATCCACTCGCCGCCGGACTTGATCACGTCCTTCGAGCGGTCCTTGATCTGGATGTAGCCGCGCGGGTGGATCGAGACGATGTCGCCCGTGCGGAACCAACCGTCGGACGTCCAGCGATCGACGGACTCTGGCGCGTCGAGATACGACGCCGCCACCCACGGCCCGCGCACCTCGAGCTCGCCCATCGATTCGCCATCCCACGGCACCTCCTCGTCGCCGGCGCGCACGCGGATCTCGACGAACGGGAGCGGGATGCCGGCGGTCGCCTGGAAGTCCCAGCGCGTCTCGGCGTCGGCCTCTGCGAGGTCGTACGGAAGCGCGGCGGTCGAGGCGACAGGCGACGTCTCGGTCATTCCCCAGCCCTGCACGATCCGCAGCCCGTGCCGCTCTTCGAACGCCGCGATCATGGCGCGCGGCACGGCCGAGCCGCCTACGAGCATGGCCTTCATCGCGGAGAGATCCCACTTGTCCGGCTCTTCGTCGAGCCGGGCGAGGATCCCCATCCAGATCGTCGGTACTCCCGCCGCCCACGTGACTTTCTCCTGCTCCATGTCCTCGAGGAGGGAGTCGGGATCGAGATGCGGGCCGGGGTAGACGATCTTCGCTCCCTGCAGCGTGGCGAGGTACGGGTAGCCCCACGCGTTCGCGTGGAACATCGGCACGACCGGCAGCACTGCGTCGTCGATGCCGAGCCCCAGCCCGAGCGGGTTGTTCGCGCCGACGCCGAAGGCGTGGAGGACGGAGGAGCGGTGCGAATAGACGACGCCGCGCGGCCGGCCGGTCGTCCCGCTCGTGAAGCACATCGCCGCGGCTTCGCGCTCGTCGATCCCCGGGTCGGCCCACTCGTCCGGATCCGCGGTCGCGAGCAACTCCTCGTACGAGTCCTCGATCACCCACACGTGCTCGATCGGCGTCTGATCCTTGAACCGCTCGAGGAGCGGCAGGAGAGCTCGGTCGACGATCACGGCCCTGTCGCCGGCGTGGGTCGCGATGTAGGCGAGGTCGTTCGGGTGGAGGCGGAGGTTGAGGGTGTGGAGGACGAAGCCGCCGCACGGCACGCCGAAGTACGCCTCGTGATGCTGGTAGTGGTTCCAGCAGAGCGTTGCGACACGGTCGCCGCGCTCCAGGCCGGCCTTCTTCAGCGCGACTGCGAGCTGCCGCGAGCGCCGCATCGTCTCCGCGTAGTTCGTCCGGTGGAAGCTCTTGTCGGGGAGCCGCGTGACGATCTCGCCCGGCCCGAAGAACTGCTCGGCGCGCCGCAGTAGGTGCGGCAGCGTGAGCGGGAAGTCCATCATCAGGCCGTCCATGGGGCCGGATCGTCTCACTTGAGCGGCCGTCCCGCGAAGACGACCTCGCCGGCCGGGCGGAGGACGTAGATGCGGGAGCGGGCGAGGACCGAGTCGGTGGAGACGAGCCGGCCGGTCTTCGGGATCCGGAGCGAGGTGCCGAGGCGCCGCTCGACGCCGAAGCCCGCGAGCGCCGCGACGTTCGTCAGCACCGGCGTCGTGAACGCCGTGAGGTGCCCCTCGGTGTCCGGGCGGTGGAGGAGCTCGCGCGCGACCTCGACCCAGCTGTACGGGCTCGGCACCGAGATCACGGCGCGGCCAGCGGGCGTGAGGACGCGGCGGATCTCCTCCAGCAGCGCGAGCGGCGTGACGAGGTGCTCGAGCAGCTCGAGGCAGAACGCGCAGTCGAACGAGGCGTCAGGGAAGGGGAGCGGGCTGTCGAGATCGGCGAGCCGGACGTCCAATCCGGCTTCCGCCGCCGCGGCGACGTTCTCCTCGCTGAGGTCGGTGCCGGTGTAGGAGGCGTCATAGCCGGCTTCGCGGAGGATCGCTGCGAGCCCGCCGCGCTTCGCGCCGAGATCGAGGACGCGCGCGCCCGGCTTCAGCTCTGCGGCCGCGATCGCCTTGCGGAAGCGCAGCGCGGCTTCCGGATCGCTCGGCGGCTCCTCGGTCGCGCGCACGTCGTAGAACGCGCGGAGCCGGTCTCGGGCGTTCACCGCACCGAGGCGCCAAGCAGCGCGTCGGCGATCTCGAGCCGCAACGCCGCGGGCCGCGTGCCGAAGCCCTCGAGCCAGATGGCGCGCTTATAGAAGCGGTGGAGCGGGTGCTCCCATGTGAAGCCCGTACCGCCGTGGAGCTGGATCGAGCGCTCGCACGCGACGACGGCGGCTTCTGTCGCGAACGCCTTCGCCGCGGCAGCGGCGAGCGGGGCACGCTCGTCGTCCTCCGCCACGCACCACGCCGCCCAGTAGGCGAGCGAGCGCGCCAGCTCGACGTCGGTGTATGTCTGTGCGAGCGGATGGGAGACGGCCTGGTACGTGCCGATCGGCTTGCCGAACTGCTCGCGCGTCTTCGCATGCTCACATCCGAGATCGAGGGCGCGCTGCGCGACGCCGAGCGCCTCGGCGGCCATCGCGGCGCGCAGGCGGGGCGTCTCCTCGGGCGGCTCGAGGCTCGCGAGCGGACGCGTCGCGTCGACTGTCGCGAGGTCGCCCCCGATCACGCCGGTGAGCCCCGTGACGTGGGCGAGATACGGGCCGGGATAAAGGGCGTAGCCGAGCTCCTCGAGCAGCAGCGCCTCTTCAACGAAGCCGAGCCCGGCCTCCGCGACCTCCGTCCAGCCGAGCTCCTCGAGCTCGCTCCAGCGGTCGTCGGCCGAGTCCCAGTCGCGGTCGAGCGGGAAGCGGTCGGCGAGCCATGCGCGTGCCGCCTGCTTGAGCTCCTGCTGCTCGTCGCTGAGGGTGAAGTCCATCAGCGGCCCTTCGGGAGGCCGAGCACCCGCTCGGCGATGATGTTGCGGAGGACTTCCGACGTGCCGGCCTCGATCGAGTTGCCGCGGCTGCGCAGCTGCTGGTGGTTCCACCAGCCGTCGTCGAGGATCCCCTCCGGTCCGCGCAGTTCGCGCGCGAGTTTTGTCAGGCGCTGATTCGCCTCCGACCAGCGGAGCTTGACGCCGGAGCCTTCCGGGCCGGGGATGCCCGTGCGCTCAAGGGTGCCGAGCGCGCGGTAGTTCGTGTAGCGGAGCGCCTGCAGCTCGATCCACTCCCCGGCGATCGCTTCGCGCATCCCGTCGCTGGGATCGCGGCCTTCCGCCTCCTCGAGGATCCGGCCGACGAGGCCGTCGAGCGTCGCGGTCAGCGCGAAGCCGAGCGTGCCGCGCTCGTGGAGGAGCGTCGTCATCGCGACCTGCCAGCCGTTCCCCTCCTCATCGAGCCGGTTCTCGACCGGCACCTCGACATCGGAGAAGAAGATCTCGTTGAACTCCGCTTCGCCAGTGATCTGGCGGAGCGGCCGCACCTCGACGCCGGGCGCGTGCATGTCGACGATCAGGTACGTGAGGTTCTTGTAGCGCGGCGCCTCGGGGTCGCTCTGCGTGACGAGGATGCAGAAGTCGGCGATGTGCGCGAACGACGACCAGACCTTCTGGCCGTTGACGACGTAGACGTCGCCGCGCCGCTCGGCGCGCGTGCGGCAGGCCGCGAGGTCGGAGCCGGCGTCCGGCTCGGAGAAGCCCTGGCACCAGATCTCGTCGGCGGCGAGGAGCGGCTGGAGGTAGCGCGCCTTCTGCTCGTCGGTGCCGTGCGCGATGATCGTCGGCCCCGCCATCCCAAGCCCGATCACGCCGATGTGCGGCGGCGCCTGGGCTGCCGCCATCTCCTCGTAGAAGATCGCCTGGAAGCTGTACGGCGCGCCGGCGCCGCCGTACTCCTTCGGCCAGGTCAGGCCGGCGTAGCCGGCGTCGTAGAGCCTGCGACTCCACTCGCGGAGGAACGGATCCTCGAACCGCTGCGCGCCGCCGCGGCCGCCCCGCTTCTCCTCGGGGAGGTTCGCTGCGATCCAGGCGCGCAGCTCCGCGCGGAACTGTGCTTGTTCCTCCGTGTCCCGCAGATCCATGGCCCGGGAGCTTACGCGGATGCGGGCGCAGGGACCAGCTCAGGCGTGCGGACGATCTCCCGGCGCCTGATCGGGAGGAGGGTGACCACGAGGACGATGATTCCGAAGCCGAGCCACTGCGACCAGACGAGCCCGACGTTGTATGCGTAGATCCCGGCGAGGACGAGTACGGCGGGGTTCGTCAGCTCCGCGAGCGACGAGAGCACCGCGGGCGTGCGCTGCAGGCCGTAGTAGTAGAGGGCGAGCGCGAACAAGCCCGTGACGAGTGCGAGCGAGAGGATCCAACCGTCGGCGCGAGCGCCGGCGAACCACTCCGCGCTCAGCGCGAGCACGGCGATCGCCGACCCCGCGAGCCCGAAGAGGAACCGCAACGCGAGAACGTGCTCGAACGAGACGCGGCGGATGAGAAACCGCCCGAGCACTGTCCCGAGCGCCCAAAGCGTCGCGGCTCCGAGAGCCTCGAGCACCGCCCGCAGGCCGTTGGCGCTCGGATCGAGAGGGTGAGGCTGGTTGACGAGCCAGAGCCCGCCGAGTCCCGCGAGCAGGAACCATGCGAAACCCGGACGCGGCCGCTCCCCGAGAATCACCGCAGCCCCAATCACCGCGACGAGAGGCTGCGCCTTCTGCATCACGACGGCGGAGACGAAGTCGTGCTGGAGCGCCTGGGTGAAGAGGATCGTCGCGGCGGCCGAGCCGCCGGCGCCGACGATCACCGCGGCGATGACATAGCGCGGGCCGGCGTGGATGACCGACCTCAGTGCGGGGAGGAGGAGCGGCAACGTGAGCGCGACGAGGATCACGTGCTCCCCGAAGACGATCGTGCTCGCGTTGAGACCGAGAATCGACTTACGAAGGAGCGGATCGGTGCCCCACATCGCGGCAGCGACCGCGATGAGCACGACTCCCGGGATGGCGGCGAGTTTCAGGCGCATCAGGTCGAGGCTAGCGTTTTGAGTACAGGCCGAAGTAGGGTCGCGCGATGATCCTCTACTGGTTGATCAAGCGCATCCGCAGCTGGTTCGCGGCGCGTCAAGCTTCGTAGCGCAGCAGATCGCGAATCGTCTCGCGCGTCCGGATCACGCGCGCCTTGCCGTCCGCGGCGAGGACGACCGCCGGGCGCGGGACGCCGTTGTAGCTCGAGCCGAGCGCGAGCGTGTACGCGCCCGTCGCCGGCACCGCGAGGAAGTCGCCGGCGTGCGGCTCGGGCAGTTCCGCCGCGTCGATGAGGACGTCTCCCGACTCGCAGTGCTTGCCGGCGATCCGGTACTTGCCCGTCGCCGGCTCCTCCGCCCGGTTCGCGAGCAGCGCCTCGTAGCGCGCGCCGTACAGCTGCGGACGCGGGTTGTCGGACATGCCGCCGTCGATCGCCGCGTACGTGACGCCGCCGGACCGCTTCACGGAGCCGACGCGGTAGAGCGTCACGCCGGCACGGCCGACGAGCGAGCGCCCCGGCTCGAGGATCGGCGTCACGCCGGTGGGCACGAGCTCGACGAGGGGACGAACGAACTCCGCGATGGTCGGCAGCTGCTCGTCGCGGTTGTGGCGGACGCCGAGGCCGCCGCCGAGGTCGATGTAGCGCGGCGTCCAGTCGAGTCCGCGGCAGAACGTGAGGACGCGCTCGAGCGCGAGCACGCTCTCGTCGACCCGCCCGAGCTGCGAGCCGATGTGGATGTGGACGCCTTCCATCTCGAGGCCGAGCGCGATGGCGCGCCCCACCTCGCGCGGCGCGAGATCGGGAGACAGGCCGAACTTCGACTCCCCGTGTGCGGTCTGGATCGAGCGGTGGGTGACGGCCTCCACGCCGGGCGTTAGGCGAACCATCACGCGCCTCACTCCCGCCGCGGCCGCCGCCTGCGCCTCGCCGGGCGCGTCGAGGACCACCAGCGCCCCGGCTGCCGCGGCCGCGCGCAGTTCCTCCGCCGACTTGTTGTTGCCGTGGAAGACGAGCCGCTCGCCGGGGATCCCGGCCGCCTGCGCGAACGCGAGCTCGCCGAGGGTGGAGACGTCGGCGCCGACTCCTTCCTCGGCCAGCAGCCGGAGCAGCGCGACGTTCGCGAACGCCTTCGTCCCGTAGACGATGAGCGCGTCCGGCGCCGCCTCGCGATACGCCCGAACCTGCTCGCGGATCGTTTCCTCGCAGTAGACGAGGAGCGGCGTGCCGTGCTCGGAGGCGAGCGCGTTGGCGGCGACTCCGCCGAGCGCCAGCTCGCCGTCTACGACCCGCGCGGACGTCGGAAACAACTCGAGCACCTTGCTAGTATCGGCGCAGAAATGAAGGGACTGCTTCTTAGCTAGGCAAGGGAGACAAGCGCGGCGACGCCGCGTCGGCCTCCCACGACCTCTCCTCGGAGAGGTTTTTTCGTTTCAGGAGACGTTTCCGATGACACCGAGATACGAGCCCCACGAAATCGAAGCCAGATGGCAGCGCGTCTGGGAAGACGAGGGAGCCTTCCACGCGCCCAATCCGGTGCCGGGCGCGGCGACGGCCGAGAACCACTGGTACCAGCTCGAGATGCTCCCGTACCCGTCCGGCGCGAGTCTCCACATGGGCCACGTCCTCAACTACACGATGGGCGACGTCCAGACGCACGTGCGCCGCCGCAGCGGCTGGCACGTCGTGCGCCCGATGGGCTGGGATGCGTTCGGCCTGCCGGCCGAGAACGCCGCGATCCGCGAGGGACAGCACCCGCGCGTGACGATCGAGCGGAACATCGAGACGATGCGCGCCCAGATGAAGCGCCTCGGCTGGGCGATCGACTGGGAGCGCGAGGTCGCTGCGCACCAGCCGACCTTCTACCGCTGGACGCAATGGCTCTTCCAGCAGTTCGTCGCGCACGACCTCTGCTATCGGAAGGACGGTCCGGTCAACTGGTGTCCCAACGACCAGACCGTGATCGCGAACGAGTACGTCGTCGACGGCCACTGCGAGCGCTGCGGCGCCGAGGTCGAGCTGCGGAACATGACGCAGTGGTACATGCGGACGACCGCGTACGCCGACGAGCTGCTCGAGTATCCGGGCGCCGACTGGCCGGAGAAGACGAAGGCGATCCAGCGCAATTGGATCGGCCGCTCCGAGGGCGCCGAGGTTCTCTTCCGGATCGAGGAGACGGGAGACGACGTCGCCGTGTTCACGACGCGTCCCGACACCTTGTTCGGCGCGACGTTCTTCGTCCTCGCGCCCGAGCACCCGTTCGTCGAAGGGCACGCGAGCGGCGAGGCGAAGGAGTACGCGCGCCACGCCGGCGCGCGCCCGGTTGAGGAGCGCGCGGCCGAGACGACGAAGACGGGCGTCTTCACCGGTCTCCATGCGATCAATCCGGTCAACGGCGAGCGGCTGCCGGTCTGGGTTGCCGACTACGTCCTCATGGACTACGGAACGGGCGCGATCATGGCCGTCCCCGCCCACGACGAGCGCGACGGCGAATTTGCCGAGACCTTCGCGCTGCCCGTGCGCCAGGTGATCGACGAGACCGGGAAGCTCGTCAACTCCGCCGGTTTCGACGGGCTGCCGGCGGATGAGGCCGCGCGCGCGATCGTCGCCGAGTTGGAGAAGGACGGGCGCGGCACGGCGACCGTTAACTACCGGCTGCGCGACTGGAGCGTCTCGCGGCAGCGCTACTGGGGCTGCCCGATCCCGTTCATCCACTGCGAGACGTGCGGTGTCGTGCCCGTGCCCGCGAGCGACCTGCCGGTGATTCTCCCCGACATCGAGGACTACGCGCCGAAGGGCAAGTCGCCGCTCGCTCAGAACGAGGAGTACATGAGCGTCGCGTGCCCGGAATGCGGCAGGCCGGCGCAGCGCGATCCCGACACGATGGACACGTTCGTCGACTCGTCCTGGTACTTCCTGCGCTACATCGACTCGCACAACGACGAGGCGCCGTTCGACCGCTTCGTCGTCGACTACTGGCTGCCGGTCTCGCAGTACATCGGCGGGATCGACCACTCGACCGGCCACCTCCTGTACTCGCGCTTCTTCGTCAAGGCGATGAACGACTGGGGGATGGTCGGCTTCCGCGAGCCGTTCGCGCGCGTCTTCCACCAAGGCTGGGTGACGCTCGGCGGCACGAAGATGTCGAAGACGAAGGGGAACGTCGAGGGGCCGGACGGATTTGTCGACCGCTACGGCGCCGACGCGGTGCGGCTCGGCATCCTCTTTCTGGGGCCGGCCGACCAGGACATGGAGTGGACGCCGAACGGGGTGGAGGGGATCGTCCGCTTCTTGCGCCGGCTCTGGCGGCTCGTGCACGAGGTCGCGGAGAGCGCGCCTGCGGACGGCGTGCGCGAGGGCGATCTGGCTCGGAAGGCGAACGAGACGATCGTCCGCGTCACGGACGACGTCCTGCGCCGCTTCCAGTTCCACACCCCGATCTCGGCGGTGATGGAGCTGGTAAACGCAATCTCCGCCGCGCCGGACGCGCCCGACGCGCGCTTCGCGACCGAGACCGCGGTGTCGCTGATCCAGCCGTACGCGCCGCACATCGCCGAGGAGCTGTGGGGCCTGCTCGGCCACGAGCGGCTGTGGGAGACGCCGTGGCCGGAGGCGGACAAGTCGCAGCTCGTGCGCGAGACGTTCGAGCTCGTCGTGCAGGTGAACGGGAAAGTCCGCGACCGGTTCGAGGTCGAGGCCGCGTTGAGCGAGGACGAGCTCGTCGCGTTGGCGCGCGAGAGCGAGCGCGTGCGTTCCTTCTTGGACGGCACCGAGCCGCGGAGGACGATCGTCGTCCCCCGTACGCTCGTCAATTTCGTGATCTAGCCGGCACACACGGGTCACGGGTTAGCGGCCACGCTGGAGGCATGGATGTCCGGCTCCAGTCACTGTCGCGCAGGCAACTGTTCGGCGCCGCGATCGCCATCGCCGTCCTGCTCGTGCTCGCGGTGCGGCACTTCGGCGGCGGCAGCGGTGTGGCGGCGGCTCCGGTTGTCGCGCCGGTGCGCGTCTCGCGCGCCCCGGTGGCCGCGAAGCTCCTCGTGGTGGATGTCGCCGGCGCGGTGCGCCGTCCCGGCCTCTACCGCCTGCGCTCCGGGTCTCGGGTCGACGACGCAGTCGCTGCCGCCGGCGGCGCCACGGCCAAGGCGCAGCTCGACGCGGTCAACCTCGCGGCGCCGGTCGCCGACGGGGAGCAGGTCGTCGTCCCGGGAAGCGGCGCGGGCGGCGTGGCGGCGGTCTCCTCTCCTGCCGGCTCCTCGCCGTCCGCTCCGCTCGACCTGAACTCCGCGACGCTCGAGCAGCTCGAGTCGCTGCCCGGCATCGGGCCGGTGACGGCGCAGAAGATCGTCGACTACCGCCAGCAGCACGGCGCGTTCCATTCGGTGTCCGAGCTGGAAGGCGTGCCGGGGATCGGGCCGGGCCACATGGCGCAGCTGAAGGGTCTGGTGATCCCGTGACTTGAGGATCCGCCTGCCGCACGTCCTCGTCGCCGCGGTATGCGTCGGCTGCGCTTGCGCCGACGCGGTTCGCGTCGCGGCGATTCCCGCTGGGCTCGGCGCGGGCGCGGCCGGCGCGCTCGCGCTGATGCTCGCGGATACGAGGTCTCGCTGCGCGGCGGCGGCGGTGGCGGTTGGGCTCGGCGGCTGGGCGTGGGGAAGCGTCAGGGTCGCCGAGCTCGACCGCAGTGTGCTCGTCTCCCGCATCGGCACCGTCGAGCAGGCGGTCGTGGAGGTGGACGAGCCGCCGCGCGCCGGCAGCTTCGACCAGCGCGCCCGCGCGGTCCTCCTTCGCTGGGGGACGTTCCGGCCGCGCGAGCCGGTGTATCTCGAGCTCCCGCTCGGCCGGTCGCCGCCGCAGGGAGCCGACATCGCGCTGCTCGCCGAGCTCCGTGCGCCGACGGGTCCGTCGAACGGCTTCGACCAGGCTACGTGGCTGCGGCGCCAGGGGATTCACGTCGTCCTCCGTGCGAGAGGCGCGTGGCGGATCGTCGGGCGCCGCGCCGGGATCTACGGCGTGGGCGACCGGGTCGAGCGCTGGTTGGAAGGCGACAGCGCGCGCGGGCTCCACGGCGAGCGACGGAATGTCATCGAGGCCATCGTCCTCGGCCGCTCGAATCTCGTCGGGCAGAGCCTGCTCGCCGATTTTCGCGCCTCCGGGCTCTATCACTGCCTCGCGGTGGACGGGCTGAAGGTCGCAACGATCGCCGGCGCGGTTGCCGCCGTCACGCTTCTCGCCGGGCTGGGACGGCTGATCGCCGAGGTTGCGGCGCTCGCGGCCGTCGCCGCGTACGCGCTCGCGGTCGGCCTGCATCCGTCCGTCGTGCGAGCCGGGATTGCGGCCGGGCTCGGCTCGCTCGCGTGGCTCGCCGCGCGCCAGCGCGACCGCTGGCAGGCGCTGCTCGTCGGCGCCGCCGTCCTCCTCGCGTGGAACCCGTACTCGCTGCTCGACCCGGGCTTCCAGCTCTCCTTCGCAGCGGTCGCCTCGATCTTCGTCGTCATGCCGCGTGTCGTCCGCGCGCTCGAGGGCTACCCGGTCCCGCGCCCGCTCGCGCAGCTGATCGGCGTTTCGACGGCGTGCGGCCTCGCGACCGCACCGGTGACCTGGCTCCAGTTCCACCAGATCTCGCTCGTCACCGTCCCCGCCAACGTCACCGCCGTCCCTGTCGTCGTGGAGGTGCTCGGGCTCGCGCTCGTGACCGCGGCGGTCGCTCCCGTCGCGCCTCCGCTCGCCTCCGCGCTCGCGTGGCTCAACGGCCTCGGCGCCTGGTTCGTCGCCGCTTGCGCGCGCGCCTTCGGGAGCTTGCCGGGAGCGCAGATCACCTCGGGTCGCGCCGCCGCCCTCCTCGGCCTGGGTGCGGTCGGGGCAGCCGCCTATGCTTGGCGGCGTGGCGAACGAGCGCGCGCTGAAGCCGGTCTACCTCTTCACGGGGAGCGACCGGCCGAAGATCTCGCTGGCGCTTCAGCGGCTCCGGGCGCGGATCGGTGAGGAGGCCACGGAGCATCTCCACGCCTCCGTGGCGTCCGGCGCGGAGGCGGTCTCCGCCTGCAACTCGCTCGGCCTCTTCGGCGGCGAGTCCCGCGCGGTCATCGTCGAAGGAGTCGAGGCGTGGAGAGCCGCCGACGTCAAGGAGGTCGAGGCGTACCTCGAGGCTCCTGCACCCGACACCGTCCTCGCGCTCGTCGGCGACGGCGTCAAGAAGGACTCCGCGCTCGCGAAGGCGGTTGCCAAGGTCGGCGAGGCGCACTCCTACGAGGTCGGCAAGAAGCAGTTGCCGGAGTGGGTGGGGGAGCAGTTCGCGCGGCTCGGTGCGAGGGCGGACCGCGACGCGTGCCGCGCGCTCGTCGAGGCGGTCGGGGACGGGCTCGGCGATCTCTCGTCCGAGATCCAGAAGCTCGCGACGTGGGCAAACGGCGAACCGATCACGCGCGCCGCCGTCGAAGAGCTCGCCGTCGGTCGTGCCGAGACGCCGATCTTCGCCGTCACCGACGCGTGGGGAAGCCGCAACGTCGCCGCGACGCTCCGCGCGACCGAGTCGCTGCTCGAGCGCTCCCACCGAACACGCTCCGGCGAGCTGATCCGGGTCGTCGCCTCGCTCGTCGGTCACGTCGGCCGCGTCCGCAAGACGGCGGTGCTCGTCGACCAAGGCGTCCGCCCGAGCGAGATCGCGTCCCGCCTCAAGATGCATCCGTTCGTCGCGGAGAAGTCTGCGCGGCAGGCCGGCAACTTCTCGGCCGACGAGCTGGCGCGAGCAACCGTCCGCCTCGCGGAGCTCGATGCCGGTGCGAAGGGCGGCTCGCGGCTGCCCGCAGACCTTCAGCTCGAGCGGACGCTCGTCGAGATCACGCGCCCGGCCGCGTAGCGAGAGCTACTTCTTCGACGCGGCGAGTTTCGCGGCCTGCGACTTGCGGCGCGCGACGGTGTTCTTGTGGAGGACGCCGCCCGATACGGCGCGGTCGAGCCAGCGGACGAGCTCGCGATGGTTCGCCTCGGTAGCCTCGGCGTCCCCGGCGTCGACGGCTTCGCGAAGGCGCCGCATGAGCGTTTTCGCGGTCGAGCGCCAGCGTAGGTTCTCCTGCCGCTGCCTTGCGGCCTGGCGAACGCGCTTCTCCTGTTGCTTGATGTTCGGCATCTCGTGAAAGTGCCCGCAGCTCGCGGGCGGGGCGATGGTAGCAACCCCTCTCCCTATGCTGCCCCCGTGGACGAGGGCGAGCGGCAGCGGCGCGAGCGGTGGCTGGAGCGCGACCGGCGCCGCCGCGAGCAGGGCGAGCCGGCGTATTTCGAGAGCGAGGCGGCGGTCGAGGCGTGGCCGATCGCGCAGGATCCGGCCGACGCGCCGACGGCGATCATCCGGCGCGAGCAGCTGGAGTCGATCCGCGAGGCGACGCCCGAGGCGGCGCTCGAGGCGGCGGAAGGGCAGCGCGGCCTCGCGCGTTCCGGCGTGATCTTTGCCGTCGCGACGGGGATCTCGCGGATCGTCGGTCTGATTCGGGAGATCGTGCAGGCAGCGGTGTTCGGCATCTCGGGCCCGGTCAACGCGTTCGAGATCGCGTTCCTGATCCCGAACACGGTTCGTTCCCTCGTCGCGGACTCTGCTCTCTCGGCGGCGTTCGTGCCGGTCTTCAGCGACCTGCTCGTAAAGGGGGAGCGGAAGCGCGCGTGGCGGGTCGCGTCGTCCCTCTTCTGGCTGATGCTGCTCGGCCTCGGCGGCCTGACCGCGCTGTTCGTCGTGATCGCGCCGTGGGTGATGTCGGCCTTCGGCTTCGGCCCGGGCCACAAGTACGCGATGCTGGCGGCCGGCCTTGCCCGCCTCCTCTTCCCGATCGTCCTCGTGCTCGGATTGACCGGGATCGTCGTCGGGATCCTGAACAGCTACGACCACTTCACGGTCCCGGCGCTCGCGCCGGTCGCCTGGAACCTCGTGATCCTCGCGGGGCTCTTCCTCGGCGTGGAGAATTCGGACGCGCGGTCGACGCGGCTCTACTACTACGCCGCTGCAATCCTCGTCGCGACGATCGTCCAGTTCCTGTTGCCGTTGCCGTGGCTGCGAGGCCGGGACGACCGGCTGCGGATGGTGATCGACATCCGCGACCCGGCGGTGAAGCGGACGTTCGCGCTGATGCTGCCGGTGACGATCGGGCTCGGGCTGATCAACATCAACGCGGCGATCGACCAGCTGTTCGCGACGCACTTCCTCAACCCGCACCTCGCGCCGGCGGCGATCGTGCGCGCGTTCCGCCTCTACATGCTCCCGCAGGGCGTGTTCTCCGTCGCCGTCGCGACCGTGCTCTTCCCGCTGATGTCGCGTCACACCGCGCGCGAGGACTGGGACGCGTTCAAGTCGACGATGGCGACGGGACTGCGCCTGATCTCGTTCCTCCTTCTGCCCGCGAGCGCTGCCGCGGCCGTCCTCGCGACGCCGATCGTCCGCGTCCTCTACCAACACGGTGTGTTCACGGCGAGCCAGACACATGTCGTCGCGCCGTGTCTTGCGGCCTTCGCGCTCGGGCTGACCTTCAACGGCACGATGCTGATGCTCAACCGCGGGTTCTTCTCGCTGCAGTCAGCGTGGATTCCGAGCATGGTGGCGGTGGGAAATCTCGGGATCAACGCGGGGCTCGACGCGGCTTTCTATCGGTTCGGGATCTGGGGAATCCCGCTCTCGACCTCGATCGTGAACATCGCGGGGACGTGGGCGCTCATCGTGCTCTTCCGGCGGCGGGTAGGCGGCTTCGAGATGGGGGAAACCGTGCGGAGCTTCGTCCTCGTCGGCGTCGCGTCGGCGGTGCTCGCCGCGGTCGGCTGGTGGGTCTGGCATCTCCTCGACTCGGCGCTCGGTCGCTCGCTGCCGGCGCAGATCGTCTCCCTCGGCTTCGGCCTCCTCGCCGGGTACGCGGCGTTCCTCGGCGCCTGCCGGTTGCTGGGCGTGCGTGAACTGGAGACGATCTCGCGACTACGGCGCCTGCGCGCTTGACCAGCCCGGCACGCGTGGTGAGACTCGCACGGACAAACGACCAGGAGGCTGACGATGTCGGTGATCATGACTCTTTGGATGCAGGGCGACCCGGACGCCCTTGAGCGCTATTCGGCCGAGAACCCGGGGAAGTTCCGCGGAGTCGTCGACCATGGTGTCGAGCACGGCGCGATCGCGCATCGCTTCTACGGATCGGACGGCCAGATCCTCGTGATCGACGAGTGGCCCGACGAGGAGAGCTTCAACTCGTTCTTTGCGCACATGCAGGGCGAGATCGGCCCGATCATGGAAGCGGCCGGCGTTACGAACGAGCCGAAGCCCGTGTTCTGGCGCAAGCTCGAGACGAACGACGACTACGGCTGGGGCGCGTAGCCGCCGCCACGCGGGATCC
Source organism: uncultured Actinomycetes bacterium (assembly GCA_963737515.1). Classification (GTDB taxonomy): domain Bacteria; phylum Actinomycetota; class Thermoleophilia; order Gaiellales; family Gaiellaceae; genus Palsa-739. The sequence continues at coordinate 1,031,585 of CAVTSV010000004.1, forward strand.
CGCGCCGGCCCGGCGCTCCTCGCTGGGCCGGCCACACCTGTTCTGAGAGGCGCGACGGAGTCGCCACGCTCCCGGCACGGGTCGGCCGATAGCGTCTACCGCGAGGGCGGAGGGACAGCGTCCCCACCCTTGGGTGGGGAGTGCGCGATGGCCACGTCCCGACCGGCCGCGTCCGCGAAGGACAGGCCTCAGTACCATCGCTCGCGGGATGGACCAAGGCCGGATCCGCAACTTTTCGATCATCGCGCACATCGACCACGGCAAGTCGACGCTCGCCGATCGCATCCTCGAGCTGACCGGGGCCGTCTCCGCGCGCGACATGCGCGAGCAGGTCCTCGACTCCATGGAGCTCGAGCGGGAGCGCGGCATCACGATCAAGGCGCAGGCCGTCCGCGTCTCGTGGAAGGGCCACGAGCTCAACCTCATCGATACGCCCGGCCACGTCGACTTCACCTACGAGGTCTCCCGCTCTCTCCAGGCGTGCGAGGGCGCGCTGCTCGTCGTCGACGCGGCGCAGGGGATCGAGGCGCAGACGCTCGCGAACGCCTACCTCGCGATCGACAACGGCCTCGAGATCGTCCCCGTCGTGAACAAGATCGACCTGCCCGCGGCAGACCCCGACGGCACTGCGGTCGAGGTCGCCGACCTGCTCGGCGACGACGCGGCGCGCGTCCTGCGCATCTCGGCGAAGACGGGTGCCGGAGTGGCGGACGTCCTCGACGCCATCGTCGAGCGCGTCCCGCCGCCGGCCGGAGAGGCCGCCGCGCCTCCGCGCGCGCTCGTGTTCGACTCCGCGTACGACCAGTACCGCGGTGTCGTGGCGTTCGTCCGCATGGTCGATGGCTCGTTCTCCAGCCGCGAGGGCCTGCGGACGATGGCGACCGGCACCCGCTTCGACGCCGAGGAGCTCGGCTACTTCTCGCCAACGATGACTCCCGTCGAGTTGCTGTCCGCCGGCGAGGTCGGTTACGTCGTCACCGGACTGAAGGACGTCTCCCGCCTCCGGGTCGGCGACACCCTCACCTCGGTCAAGCGCCCTGCGACCGAGCCGCTGCCCGGCTACAAGGACGTCAAGCCGATGGTCTTCGCCGGGCTCTTCCCGACCGACTCCGACGACTACCCCGAGCTCCGCGACGCGCTCGAGCGGCTCAAGCTCAACGACGCCGCGCTCGTCTACGAGCCGGAGACCTCGCAAGCGCTCGGCTTCGGCTTCCGCTGCGGCTTCCTCGGGCTCCTCCACATGGAGATCGTCCGCGAGCGGCTAGAGCGCGAGTTCGACCTCGACCTCCTCGTTACGGCGCCAACCGTCGCCTACCGCGTACAGGACAAGAACGCAGAGTGGATCGAGGTGCACAACCCCGCCGAGTTCCCGCGCGAGGTCGAGGAGGTCGAGGAGCCGTACGTCGCCGCCTCGATCATCGTCCCGAAGGAATACGTCGGCGCCGTGATGGAGCTCAACAACGAGCGCCGCGGCACGTTCGACCGCCTCGAGTATCTCTCTCCCGAGCGCGTCCACCTCACCTACGAGTTGCCGCTCGCGGAGATCGTCCTCGACTACTACGACCAGCTGAAGTCGCGGACGCGCGGCTACGCATCGTTCGACTACGACCTCGCGGGCTTCAAGCCGGGGAACCTCGTCCGGGTTGATGTCCTCGTCGCGACGGAGCCGGTCGACGCGCTCTCCCTCATCATCCACCGCGACTTCGCCTACGACCGCGGACGGCTCCTCGTCGAGAAGCTCCGCGAGGAGATCCCCCGCCAAATGTTTGACGTTGCGATCCAGGCGGCAATCGGTGCGCGCGTCATCGCGCGCGAGACGGTGAAGGCGAAGCGCAAGGACGTGCTCGCGAAGTGCTACGGCGGCGACATCAGCCGCAAGCGGAAGCTGCTCGAGCAGCAGAAGAAGGGCAAGAAGCGAATGAAGCAGGTCGGCTCGGTCGAGGTGCCACAGGAGGCGTTCCTCGCCGTGCTCAACATCGGGCAAGGGCAACGGCAGTGAGCGCCCGGCATCTCTACGTCCACCTGCCCTTCTGCGCTCACCGTTGCGGCTACTGCGACTTCGTCACAGTTGTCGGCAGGGGAGGACAGCACGCCGCGTACGTCGACGCCCTACTGCGGGAGCTCGCGCTCGAGCAAGCGCTCCTCTCGCCCGAGCTGGAGACGATCTTCCTCGGCGGCGGCACGCCGACGTTCACCGCGCTGCCGGAGCTCGTGCGTCTCCTCGAGGCGCTGCCGCCGGCGGCCGAGCTCACGGTTGAGGCGAACCCCGAGACGGTGACGCCCGAGCTCGCGGCGGCTCTATGTGCGGCGGGCGTGAATCGCGTCTCGCTCGGCGCTCAGACGTTCCGGCCCGAGTTGCTCGAGGTGCTCGAGCGTGTTGCCGGACCTGACGACGTCCGACGGGCAGTGCATCATCTTCGTGATGCCGGATTTGACAACATCTCGCTCGACCTCATTTACGGGATTCCCGGCCAGAGCCCCGCCGATCTCGACGCCGACCTCGACGACGCCCTCGCGCTCGAGCCGGAGCACCTCTCCTGCTATGAGCTCGAGGCGAAGCCGGGAACGCGCTTCACCCATGCCTGGGGAGCGGAGCTGGAACGCCAGGCCGACGCGCTCGAGGACTACTTCGAACGCGTCGTCGCGCGGCTGACCGGCGCCGGCTACCGCTGGTACGAGACAGCCAACTTCTGCCGCGCGGACGCAGGTGGGCGAGATCTGCGTGCGCGGCACAACATGGCCTACTGGCTCGGCCGCGACTACCTCGGGCTCGGGATCGGCGCGGTCAGCACAATCGAAGAGCGGCGGTGGCGGAACACGCCGAGCCTCGGGCGCTACCTGGGGGCGCTCGCGCACGGACGGACGCCCGGCCGCGAGGCGGAGCCGCTCGATGCGAACGTCCGCGCGCGGGAGCGTGTGATGCTCGGACTGCGGCTCGACGAGCCGCTTCGCCTCGACGGCTTGAGGCCGGCACTCGATCCGACGGGTCTCGCGCGGGCGGAGAAGCTGGGCCTTGCCGTCGAGGAGGATGGCGCACTCGCGCTCACGCCGCGCGGACGCTTCCTCGGCGGCGGCGTCACGGCCGACATCCTCGCGTAAAGCGTGCAGGCCAGGGCCGGCTGAGGCACCGGCTAAAATCTCCTGCAAATGCCGGAAACGCTGCAACTGACCGAACGGCAGGGCGAGATTCTGCGCCGCGTCGTCGAGGAGTTTGTCGCCACGGGCGCGCCCGTGGGCTCGAAGACGCTCGTCGAGCGAGCCGATCTGCGCGTCTCACCGTCCACGGTGCGCGCCGCGCTTTCCGAGCTGGAGGTGCTCGGCCTGCTCAAGCATCCCCACACGTCTGCGGGGCGCGTCCCGACCGAGGCTGGCTACCGCTATTACGCCGACGAGCTCCTCGGGCATCTCGAGCCGCAGCCGGCCGCGTTCCCACTCGATCTGATCTCCACGAACACGGAGGTCGAGTCGGCGCTGCAGGCGACGACGGAGATGCTTTCGCAGGTGACGCGCCTGCTCGCCCTCGTCTCGGCGCCGCCGCTCGACGTGACGCACGTCCGGCACGTCGAGGTGCTGCTCCTGCAGCCGCAGCTCGTGATGGTCGTCGTCATCACCTCGGCCGGCGGCGTCTCGAAGCGGCTCTTCCACTTCGAGGATCCCGTCGATCCGGGCCTCGCGCAGTGGGCGAGCGACTACCTCAACGAAGCCGTGTCCGGCCTGCAGCTCGGGACCGGCGTGCTGCGCCGCCGCCTCGAGGATCCGGGCCTGTCGCCACGGGAGCGCGGCTTCCTCGACGCGCTCCATCCCGCCTTCACCGAGCTCGTGTCGGCGGAGCAGCGGCTCTACGTCGGTGGCGCCGCCGATCTTCTCGGCGAGGTGCGCGCGGAGGAGCTCGACGCCTACCGCAGCCTCTTCGAGCTGGTCGAGCGTCGCGCCGAGATGCTCGACGTCCTCGGCCGGCCGAGCACGTCCCAGCAGCCGTTCGTCCGGCTCGGCCACGAGCTCGCGCATCCAGGCCTGGCGGAGGTCGCGCTCGTCGGCGCGTGTTACGGACTCGTCCATCGCGCGCTCGGCGCCGTCAGCCTCGTCGGCCCGGTGCGGATGGACTACGAGAAGGCGCTCGGCGCTGTCCGCTCCGCCGCACTCGAGCTCTCCCACTTCGTCGAGTCGATCTACGACGAAGCCTGATGGCGGCGACCGGACGCGACTACTACGAGCTCCTCGGCGTCAGCCGTACCGCGGGCGATTCGGAGATCAAGCAGGCGTTTCGCCGCCTCGCGCGCGAGCTCCATCCCGACGTCTCCGAGGAGCCGGACGCCGAGGGGCGCTTCAAGGAGGTGGTCGAGGCGTACGAGGTGCTCTCGAAAAGCGAGACACGCGCGCTGTACGACCGCTACGGCTATGCCGGCCTGCGCAGCGGCGGCTTCGAGCCGGGACACGTCGACTTCGGAAACCTCGCCGACCTCTTCTCCGCGTTCTTCGGCGACGAGGTTCTGTTCAGCGGCCGCCAGCGGCGCGGGAGGGGAGCCGACCTTGCCGCCGCGCTGGAGATCGAGCTCGTGGAGGCCGCGCACGGTACGTCGCGCGACGTCCCGCTCGAGGTCGCCGTCGTGTGCGCGCGCTGCGAGGGGAACGGCGCCGAGCCGGGGACGACCGTCTCGACGTGCTCCACGTGCGGCGGCGCGGGTCGCCTCCAGCAGGTCACGCGCAGCGTCTTTGGCGAGTTCGCCCGCACCCAGGCCTGCCCCGACTGCGCGGGCTCCGGTCGGCGGATCGAGGAGCCGTGCGCGGAGTGCCACGGCACGGGACGCGTGCTCGAAGAGCGAACGCTCACGGTGGAGATTCCGCCCGGAATCCATGACGGCCAGCGGCTCCGGCTCGGCGGGGAGGGGCACGCCGGCGTTGTCGGCGAAGCGGCCGGCGATGCGTACGTCGAAGTCCGAATCCGCCCGGACGAGCGGTTCGTCCGCGAGGGCGACGACGTCTACACGACGGTCGGGATCACCATCACGCAGGCGGCGCTCGGCGCCACGATCTCGATCCCCACGCTCGACGGCGAGGAGGAGCTCGAGCTCGAGCCCGGCACGCAGCCCGGCGAGATGGTCGTCCTCCGCGGCCGCGGCATGCCCGTGCTGCAGGGCTTCGGCCGCGGAGACGAGCGCATCCTCGTCAACGTGCTCGTGCCGCGGCGGCTGACCGACGAGCAGCGCAGGCTGCTCCGCGAGTTCGACGACCACGCCGACGAGCACACGTACGACAAGCCCGACGGATTCTTCGACAAGCTCAAGGGCGCCTTCCGCTGACCCTGAAGCGCTACATCGTCGTCGGCGGCGAGCCGGAGCTGGCGCTGCTCCTCCACATCTTCCCCGAGGGCGTCGAGGAGCTCGACGGCGCGTTCGCCGTCTACGCGGACGAGCCGCCGATCGGCTTCGACGTCGTCGAGACGGAGGACGTGCAGGAGGGATGGGAGAACGCCTGGCGCGCGTTCCACCACGGCGTGACGATCGGCCGCCTCTGGGTCGGGCCGCCCTGGGATGACCCGCCCGGCGGTGTGACTCCCGTCGTGATCGACCCTGGCCGCGCGTTCGGCACCGGCGCGCATCCGACGACCCGTCTCTGCCTCGAGCTGATGCAGGACGTCGAGCCCGCGAGCCTCGTCGATGTCGGCTGCGGCTCCGGCGTGCTCTCGATCGCGGCCGTCAAGCTCGGCTTCGCGCCCGTGTACGCGCTCGACCTCGATCCGGTCGCGGTCGAGGTGGCCGCCGCGAACGCCGCCGCGAACGGCGTCCGGCTCGAGCTGGTGAGCGAACCTCCGCCCGCCGACCTCGCGGTGATGAACATCGCGCTCGACGTCGTGGAGGGGATCCTCCCGACGCTGCCGGTTTCGCGCGCGATCACCTCGGGCTACCTCGAGCGAGGCAGCCCGGCGGCCGCGGGCTGGCACTCGGTCGAGCGCCGCGTCGTCGACGGCTGGGCGGCGGACCTGCTCGACCGCAGCGGCTAGCGTGGCCGTATGAGCTTCGACCTCGTTCGGCCGAGCGAATTCGAGTGGATCACGCGCCCGCATGAGCCGGGTGAGCCGGCCCGTCACGTCGCCGAGTTGAGCGACATCGCGGGCTTCGCCCATGTCCGCGGCAACGTCTGGCGTTACGAGCCCGGCGCCAAGGGCCGCCGGCATCGGCACGGGACGCAGGAGGAGACGTTCGTTGTCCTCGCGGGCGAGCTCACGATGTACCTCGGCGAGCCCCCGGAGCGGGTGGACATGCCTGCCGGCGGCGTGGTGCGCGTCGCTCCCGGCACCGAGCTGCAGGCCGCGAATCACGGCGACGCCGACCTGCTCGTCTACGTGTACGGGTATCCGCCCGAGGGCGAGCAAGCCGAGTTGCTCGCGCCCGCCGTCTAGACCGCTTCCGCTCTACGATCCCGCGGATGGCGAGCTTCTCCGTCCGCTTCCTCGGCTGCAAGGTCTCGCACGTCGACGCGCACGCGGTGCGCGAACGGCTGCTCGCGGACGGGCACGAGGAACGCGATCTCGGCGCGGACGTCGCGGTCGTGAACACGTGCTGCGTGACGCACGAAGCGGTTGCGAAGTCGCGGAAGCAGGCCGCGCGTGCGGCCCGCACGCACCGGCGCGTCTACGTCACCGGCTGCGGAGCAAACCTCGCCGGAAACGCGTTCGCCCGTCTCCCCGACAACGTCGTCGTGGTCGGGAAGCGGAGCGAGGACACGCCGGAATTCGTCGCCGGCGACCTCGGGGCGATCGGTTGCGTCCAGGCCGACGCGCGCCTCGACCGCGTCCGCGCCTTTGTGAAGGTGCAGGACGGCTGCTCGTTCTCGTGCCGCTTCTGCGTCATCCCGCTCGTCCGGGGCGCGTCGCGCAGCCGGGCCGCCGACGCAGTGCTCGGCGAGATCCGCCGGCGCGTTGAGCAGGGACACCGGGAGGTCGTCCTCACCGGGATCAACCTCGGCTGCTACCGCGACCGCGCCGCCGGCTACGACCTGCCGCGCCTCGTGCGTGAGGTAGGTGCGACGCCCGGCCTCGGGCGGCTGCGTCTCTCCTCGATCGAGATCAACCACGTGAACGACAAGCTGATCGCCGCGCTGTGCGAAACGCCGGCCGCGAGCCGCCATCTCCACGTCCCGCTCCAGTCGGGCGACGACGGCGTCTTGCGCGACATGGGCCGCCGCTATTCGGTCGCGACGTACCTCCGCCGCCTCGCCCCGCTGCGCGGCGAGTTCAACCTCACGAGCGACGTCATCGTCGGCTTCCCGACGGAGGACGAGCGCGCGTTCGGCAACACGCTCCGCACCGCGCGGGAAGCCGGCCTGACGAAGATTCATGTCTTCCCGTATTCACCGAGGCCCGGCACGTTGACCGCGAGAGACGACGAGGTTTCGGCCGAGGCAAAAAAGGAGCGCGGCGCACTGCTGCGCGCCGCCTCGCACGAGGCGTGCCTCGCGCACTGGCGCTCGAAGCTCGGGGCGGAGGACTCCGTCCTCGTCGACCGGCCGGGCCGCGGCTACGGCGACGACTACTCCCCGTGGCTCGTGCCGGAGACCGCCCCCGTCGGCGAGCTCGTCCGCGTCCGCGCCGCAGGCGTCAGCGACGAAGGAGTGCTCGCCGCATGACGGACGACTGCCTCTTCTGCACGCTCTACCGCGAGGGGGAGCACGTCGCCGCGACGGACGGCTTCGTCGCGATCCGGGACATCCATCCGCAGGCGCCGACGCACCTGCTCGTGATCCCCGAGCGGCACATCGACACGTTCCGCGACATCGGCGCGTTCCCGTCCGACGAGGCGAAGCGGATGCTCGAGTTCGTGGCGGACACCGCGGCGAGTGAGGGCCTGAAGGATTACCGTGTCGTCGTGAACGTCGGCCCGAGTGCCGGGCAGACGGTCTTCCATCTCCACTGGCACATCATGGGCGGCTGGGCATGAGCTTGATCGAGGAAATCGACGACGAAGTGAAGGAGGCGATGCGCGCCCGCGACGCCGAGCGCCGCGATGCGCTGCGCCTCATCCTCAACGCGCTCAAGAACTCCGAGAAGGAGCTGCAGCGGCCGCTCAGCGAGGAGGAGGAGCTCCAGGTCCTGCAGCGCGAGCGGAAGCGGCGGATCGAAGCCGCCGACGCCTTCCGCGCGGGCGGCCGCGAGGAGCAGGCAGCGTCGGAGGAGCGCGAGCTCGAGATCCTCGAGGAGTTCATGCCGGAACCGCTCTCGGAGGACGAGATCGAGGAGATCGTCGACGACGTCATCGCGGAGGTCGGCGCGACGAGCATGGCCGACCTGGGCCGGGTAATGGCGGACGTGATGCCGCAGATCGCCGGCCGCGCCGACGGCTCACAGGTCAGCCAGATCGTCCGCGAAAAGCTCGCATAGCGAGCGGGCGCTTCGCACTTGCCCGCTGACTACGGAACGCGGCGCGCGCCGACGAAGGAGCTGCCCCAAGCGGCGAGGTTGTCGATCCGCACGACCGATCCGGTGTACGGCGCGTCGACGAACTGGCCGCCGCCGATGTAGATCCCCACGTGGCCCGGCGCGCTGTATGAGCCATCCGAGCCGACGAAGAAGACGAGATCTCCGGGTTGCATCTGGGAGGTCGAGATCGGCTCGGTCAGGGCGTATTGCGACGCCGCGTAGTGCGGCAGCGAGATACCGAGCTGCGCGTAGACGTACATCACGAGGCCGGAGCAGTCGAAGCCGCTCGGGTTCGCGCCGCCCCAGACGTACGGGACGCCGAGGTAACGGAGCGCGATCGTGGCCGCCTCCGGATGGCCGGCGCCGGTACCGATGATCGGCGGGATGGGGATTCCGGTGCCCTGCTGGCCCGCCGACTGCTCTTCGGCGATGCGGCGCAGCCGCGCCTCCGCCGCGGCCCGCAGCCGTGCCTCGCGCGCCGCCTCCTGCACCTGGAGCGTGTGGATCGACGAGCCGATCGACGCAAGCAGCTGCTGCTGCCGGGCGAGCGCCGACTGGATCTCCTGCCGCTGCGAAGCCAGATGGAGCACGGCGGACGCGCGCCGCGCGCGCAACTGGTTCAGGGCGTGCTGCCGCTTCTGCACTGCGACCTCGAATTGGAGGGCCTGGCGCCCGAGCTGCTTGTCCTGGTTCGACATCACCTGGGCCGCCTCGGCGCGATCGATCACCTGCGAGAGGCTCTTCGCACCGGCAAGGACGTCGAGCGTCGTCGGCTTCCCGTCCACGTAGAGGGAGTAGAGCCGCGACATGATCCGCCTCTGCGCAGCGTGGAAGTTCGCGCGCGCGATGACGAGCTTCGCCTTGTTGGTGCGGAGGCTCGCCTTCACCTGCCGGAGCTCGATCTGCGCGCCGTCGTACTGCTGGATCACGGACTCGAGGTTGATCCCGATCCGGTTGACCTCGGCCCGTACGACGCGTGCGTGCGCCTCCTGCGCCCGGATCTTGGGCGTGGAGTGAGCCCTCGCGGTCGCGGCTACGACCGAGGCGAGGACGAGAACACCGACAATGGTGAGACCGTGGCGACGCATGAGAAAAGGACGTGGGAACTACGACCCGCAGCGCGCAAACGCTAGCGCACGCTCCGGTAGAAGCAACCTTCGCGGCTCGTGCGGCTAGTCCTCCACGGCCCTGACCGCGCCTACACTGGGCTTGTGCAAACGGTTCTCGACGTTCCGAACGACGTTGCAGCCGAGCTCGCCGGAATCGGCGACGGCATCCTCGACGCGCTTCGCGACCGCCTCGGTTGCACCGTCAACCTGCGCGGAAACAGGCTCACGCTGACCGGCGACGAGCTGAAGGTCGCGGAGGCGCAGGCGGTCGTTGAGGAGCTCGTCGAGCTCGTGGAGGGAGGCCAGGACGTCGGCGCGGCCACCGTCGACGCGATCCTCGGCGCCATCGACCAGGCCGAGGACGTTCGCGTGATCTTCGAGGACGTCGTCTGGTCGCATCGTGGCAAGAAGATCACCCCGAAGACGGTCACGCAGAAGCGGTACGTCGACGCGATTCGCGACTGCACCGTCACGTTCGGGATCGGGCCGGCGGGAACCGGCAAGACGTACCTCGCCATCGCCCTCGCCGTCGCGGCGCTGTCGGAGCGGCAGGTCGGCCGCATCATCCTCACGCGCCCCGCGGTCGAGGCCGGCGAGCGTCTCGGCTTCCTGCCGGGCGACGTCCTCGCAAAAGTCGATCCGTATATGCGCCCGCTCTTCGACGCGCTCTACGACACGATGGATCCGGAGAAGCTGAACACGTTCATGGAGCGCGGCACGATCGAGGTCGCGCCGCTCGCGTTCATGCGGGGCCGGACGCTCAACGACAGCTTCGTGATCCTCGACGAGGCGCAGAACACCTCGCCCGAGCAGATGCAGATGTTCCTGACGCGGCTCGGCTTCGGCTCGAAGATGGTCGTGACCGGCGACATCACGCAGATCGACCTGCCGCGCGAGCAGGCGTCCGGGCTGATCCAGGTGCGGAACATCCTCTCGTCGGTCGACGGGATCGCGTTCGTCGAGTTCGGGCACCAGGACGTCGTGCGCCACAAGCTCGTGCAGCGGATCGTCGAGGCGTACAAGCGCCACGCCGACTCCACCGGGACGCAGCGCTCGCGGTGATCGACATCTCGGTCGACAACCGCTCCGGCGCTCAGGTCGACGAGGCGGGGGCGGTCGCGCTCGCGCAGCACGTCCTCGCCGGCGAGGGAGTTGAGTCGGGAGAGCTCGGGCTCGCGTTCGTCGGGCCCGAGGAGAGCCGCGCACTGAAGCAGGAGCACCTCGGCATCGACGAGGCGACCGACGCGCTCGCGTTCCCGATCGACGGCCTGGACGAGGTGCCGGAAGGCCTGCCGCGCCAACTCGGCGACGTCGTCGTCTGCCCGCAGGTGGTCGGCGCGGAGTGGCGGCGGCCGCTCGTCCATGCGCTCCTCCATCTGCTCGGTTACGACCACGGCGGCGATATGGCGGCGCGGGAGGCGCTGTACGCATGAGCCAGCCGACTCCGGGACGCGCGCCGAGGCTGCTCGACAGCTTCAACTACGCGTTCGAGGGGATCATCCATGTCCTCCGGACGCAGCGGAACCTCCGCATCCACTTCGTCGCTGCGATCCTCGTCTTCGCCGCCGCGATCGCGGTCGGAGTCTCGCGCCTGCAGCTGATCGCGCTCGTCCTCGCGGTCGCGTTCGTGCTCGTCGCGGAGATGCTGAACACGGCGATCGAGGGCGTGATCGACGTCACGACGACATCGTTCGACCCGAACGCGAAGCTCGCGAAGGACATCGCCGCGGGCGCCGTCCTCATCGCCTCGGTCACCGGGGTCGCGGTCGGGTATCTCGTCTTCGAGGACGCGGCGGGGACGCGCGCGACACGCGTCCTCGACCGGGTGAGGAACGCGCCGGCGACGCTCACCCTCGCCGTGCTCGTGCTCGTCATCCTCCTCGTGATCGCGACGAAGGCGTGGACGGGACGGGGGACGCCGCTGCGCGGCGGGCTGCCGTCGGGGCACGCGGCGCTCGCCTTCGCCGGCTGGATCGCCGTGACCTATCTCGTCGGCGACCACCACCGCTTCATCGTCTCGTCGCTGACGTTCATCATGGCGCTGCTCGTCGCGCAGACCCGGGTCGAATCGGGCATCCACACGCTGCTCGAAGTGTTCTACGGCGGCGCGCTCGGCGCGCTCGTCACGCTCGTCATCTTCCAGGCGGTCGGATGAGCGACCTCCTGAACGAACAGAAGCGGTACTACGCGGCGCGAGCGCCCGAGTACGACGACTGGTGGTACCGGCGCGGACGCTACGAGCTCGACGCCGAGGCGCTCGCACGCTGGCGCGACGACATCGCGGAGGCCGACGCCGCGCTCGAGTCGTTCGCCCCGCGTGGCAGCGTGCTGGAGCTCGCCGCCGGAACGGGGATCTGGACGCGGAAGCTCGTCCGCCTCGCGGATCGCGTTGTCGCGGTCGACGCGAACTCGGAGACGCTGGCGCTCAACACGGACGACGCCGAGCTCGTCCGTGCGGATGTGTTCGACTGGGAGCCGACGGAGCGGTTCGACGTCGTCTTCTTCTCCTTCTGGCTCTCGCACGTGCCCGAGGGGCGCTTCGAGGAGTTCTGGGCGCTCGTGCGTTCGGCGCTGAAGCCGGCCGGCCACGTCTTTCTCGTCGACAACGCCGCCGGCGGCGAGTCGACCCACGGGAGGCGAAACGGTGACGAAACCGAGACGAGGACACTTGCGGACGGGCGCGAGTTCGAGATTGTCAAGCTGCGCCGCACGCAGGACGACCTGCGCGCGCGCGTCGCGACATTCGGCTTCGCCCTCGACCTCCGCGTGACGGCGAACGGCAACTTCCTGTACGGATTTGGGTCATGACGGGAGAGGAACTGCTCGAACAGGCGGACACGGTCGCGAAGAACGCCTATGCGCCGTACTCCAACTACCGCGTGGGGGCTGCGGCGCTCGCGCGTGACGGTCGCGTCTTCGCGGGCGCGAACGTCGAGAACGCCGCCTATCCACTCGGGATCTGCGCCGAGCGCTCGGCGATCGGGAAGGCTGCGAGCGAGGGGTTGCGGCCTGGGGATCTCGAGGCGATCGCGATCACCGCATCCCCGTGCGGCGGTTGCCGGCAGTGGCTCCACGAGTGGCGGCTCGAGCGCGTCTTCTTCCGCCGCGCCGACGGTTCGGTCGCCGAGTACGCGGCCGACGAGCTCCTGCCGGACACGTGGGATCTGCCCGAGTGAGATCGGGATTCGTCGCCGTCGCCGGCCGCCCGAACGTCGGCAAGTCGACCCTCGTCAATGCGCTTTGCGGCGGCAAGGTCGCGATCGTCTCCGACAAGCCGCAGACGACGCGGCGCCGGATCTTCGGGATTGCTAACGGCGACGACTGGCAACTCGTCCTCGCCGACCTGCCCGGCTTCCAGCGGCCGCTCGACGAGCTCACCGAGCGGATGCAGAAGACGGTGGACTCCTCGTTCGAGGAGATCGACGCGGTGCTCTTCGTTCTCTCCGCCCGCGAGCGGATCGGCGCCGGCGACCGCTTCGTCGCCTCGCGCGTCTACGGGCTCGGCGTCCCGGTGATCATTGCGCTCAACAAGGTCGACCGCCTCAAGGCGGGGCACGTGGCCCAGCAGATGACGACCGCGGCGAAGCTCGGCAACTTCCACGCGCTCCATCCGGTGAGCGCGAAGACGAGCGACGGGGTGGGAGAGCTGCGTGAGGAGCTCGTCCGCCTACTCCCCGAGGGCCCGCTCTACTTCCCGGTCGAACAGCGGAACGACCTCTCGGTCGAGCTGCAGATCTCGGAGCTGATCCGCGAGAAGGCGCTCTGGCTCACGCGCGACGAGGTGCCGCACGCGCTCTCGGTCGAGGTCGAGGAGATCGAGGAGAAGAACGTGCGCGCGGCGATCCTCGTCGAGACCGAGTCCCAGAAGCTGATCCTCGTCGGGAAGGGCGGGGCGATGGTCAAGGACATCGGCACCCGCGCGCGGCCCGAGGTCGAGGCGCTGCTCGGCCATTCCGTCTTCCTCGAGCTGCGGATCAAGGTGCGCCCGAAGTGGCGCCGCGACGCCGCGACACTCGAGCGGCTCGGGCTCTAGCTAGTTACAGCCCGGGCCACCGTGGGCGGCCAGCCACGCTTTGAGCGTGCGGATCCGTCCGGCCGCCTGCGCGAGTCGAGCCCGGAGCGCCGTCGAGCCTGGCGCATCCGCGACGAGCGTCGCGTAGCCCTGCTCCGACGCCGCCTCGCCGCCCCAGATGAGCAGGTCGGAGCCGGCGAGCATCGCGTGGGTCGCGGCGTGCGGGATCGCTTCGGGCGCCGGCGCGGTGAGCGAGTCGGTGACTGTGACGCCGGTGAAGCCGAGCTGCCGGCGCAGGATCCCGTTGATGATCTTCGAGGAGAACGCCGCCGGGTTACGTGACGGGTCGAGGTGCGGGTAGATCGCGGTATTGACCATCACGAGCTTGACCCCCGCGTTCACCGCTGCCTGGAACGGGAGGAGGCCCGGCTCGATCTTCGACCTCGACGCGTTGATCGTGATCTGGCCGTTGTCGGTGTTCCCGCCGGCGAGGCCGAGTCCCGGGAAGTGCTTCGCCGTAGCCGCGATGCCGTTCTGCTGCAACCCGCCGACGAACGCCTTGGCCATCGCCGCGTTCCACGTCCGCGAGCGGGAGAAGGCGCGTGTGCCGAGGAAGTTGGCGGCTGAGCTCGGCGTGTCGACGACCGGCGCGAAGTCGATGTCGACGCCGGACTCGCGGAGCGCGGCGGCGGCCGCGGCCGCCTGCGCATGCGCGTCGGCGGGGCTCTTCATGTCGGCAGGTGCTTCGCTCGGCGGCGCCCACGAGAGGCGCTTGACGATCCCACCCTCCTGGTCGAGCGCGATGAGGAGAGGCTCGCCGCGCGTGCACGCCGCCTGCTGCAGCTGGCCGGTGATCCGCTTGACCTTCGCGCGGGTCAGCCAGTCGTTGCCGAGGAAGATGACGCCGCCCATCTTGCCGCCGCGGATGCGGGCGAGGAACGATCGGGTGGGCGGGGCCGTGAGTGTCCCCATCACGACTTCCGCCTCGTCGCTGAGGCCGGTCGCGCGGTGGCTGCGGGTCGCGGTCTTAGCCGGGGCGGTGCCGGCACCGACGCATGCGGTGAGCGTGACCAGAAGCGCCACACCGGTGCCCACTGCGACTCCCCTTCTCGGCACGGGGACAGCGTAGCCAGCGAAAAGGCGGGACTACACTGGGGCGATGGCGCAGGCTCCGGCACTTCCTGCTGGCTTCGAGCTGCCGCTCGAGGCACGGCTGCCGCGGATCGGCGCGGTCGATGCGGTGGCGCTCGAGGAGCGCGCCGGTGCGCTCGCGAAGCGGTCGATCAAACGCGACGCGAAGGTGTGGGCGCTGCTGCTTGCGATCCGGACGATCGACCTGACGACGCTCGAGGGATCCGACACGCCGGGGAAGGCTGCGGCCGTGGCGTCGAAGGCGCGGCGGCCGGATCCGTCCGACCCGTCGGTGCCGTCGTGCGCTGCGGTGTGCGTCTACCCGAATCTCATTCCGCCGGTGCGCGAGCGGCTCGGCGACAGCGGTGTGAAGATCGCGGCCGTGGCGACCGGGTTCCCGTCGGGGCAGTACCCGACGGCGATCAAGGTCGCGGACGTGCGGTCGGCGGTCGAGCTCGGCGCGGACGAGATCGACATGGTGATCGATCGCGGCGCCTTCCTCTCGGGCCGCTACGCGAAGGTCTACGACGAGATCGTGCAGGTGAAGGAGGCGTGCGGCGACGCGCACCTCAAGGTGATCCTCGAGACCGGCGAGCTCGGGACGTACGACAACGTGCGGCGCGCGACGCTGCTGTCGATCGCGGCAGGGGCGGACTTCGTGAAGACGTCGACGGGGAAGATCTCGCCGGCGGCGACCCTGCCCGTGGCGCTGTGCATGCTCGAAGCGGTTCGCGACGTCTTCGAGGAAACGGGCCGGCGCGTCGGGTTCAAGGCGGCGGGTGGGATCCGGCAGGCGAAGCAGGCGATCCAACACCTCGTCCTCGTGCACGAGACGCTCGGGCCGGAGTGGCTGACGCCGGAGCTGTACCGGCTCGGCGCGTCGTCGCTGCTCAACGACATCCTCATGCAGTTGCGCAAGGAACGCACCGGCGCATACCAGAGCGGCGACTACTTCACCCTCGACTGAAAGAGACACGCTTTCGTGACGAAGATGGCGCACATGCCCGAGCCTTTCCGCCCTAAGCTCGCCCCCTCCCACAAGGGTGGGGGGTGGGTTTGGGGAGGCGCCGCGCGCACCCGCCTAGTCCATTCCGACGCCGTCGGAAGTGACCGTGGCTGAGTTGGACAGGGCATCGGGGGGCGTCGCAGTCCCCGGCGACTGGACGTACGCCAGCGCGCCCGAGTCGCGCGACATCGTCCGTATCGCCGAGCGCTACGGCCACTACGTCGGCGGCAAGTGGCTCGAGGCGACCGACACGTACGAGACGATCGCGCCTCGCGACGAGGAGACTCTCGCCGCGATCGGCCAGGCATCGCCCGTCGAAGTGGAGAGCGCCGTCGACGCCGCCCGCAACGCCTTCGCCGACGGCTGGTCGGCGCTCCCCGGCTCTGAGCGCGCCAAGTACCTCTTCCGGATCGCGCGCATCCTCCAGGAACGCGCGCGCGAGTTTGCCGTCCTCGAGTCGCTCAACGGCGGCAAGCCGATCAAGGAATCGCGCGACGTCGACCTCCCGCTCGCCGCGGCCCACTTCTTCTACTACGCCGGCTGGGCGGACAAGCTCGAGTACGCGTTCCCGAACCGGAAGCCGCAGCCCGTCGGTGTCGCCGGCCAGATCATCCCGTGGAACTTCCCGCTCCTCATGCTCGCGTGGAAGATTGCGCCCGCGCTCGCCTGCGGAAACACGGTCGTGCTCAAGCCGGCGGAGACGACCCCGCTCACCGCGCTCCTGTTCTGCGACGTGCTCCGCCAGGCCGAGCTTCCCGCCGGCGTGGTCAACATCGTCACCGGCGACGGACGGACGGGCGCCGCGCTCGTCGAGAGCCCCGGCGTCGACAAGATCGCGTTCACCGGCTCGACCGAGGTGGGGAAGGCAATCCAGCGCCAGCTCGCCGGCACCGGCAAGAAGCTCACGCTCGAGCTGGGCGGCAAGGCCGCCAACATCGTCTTCGACGACGCCGCGCTCGACCAGGCGGTCGAGGGCATCGTCAACGGGATCTACTTCAACCAGGGGCACGTCTGCTGCGCCGGCTCCCGCCTCTTCGTGCAGGAGTCGATCTACGAGCCGCTCGTCGAGAAGCTCAAGCGCCGCCTCACGACCCTCCGCGTCGGCGACCCGCTCGACAAGAACACCGACGTCGGCGCCATCAACTCCGCCATGCAGCTGGAGAAGATCCGCGAGCTTGTCGCCTCGGGCGAGGCGGAAGGCGCCGAGATCTACCAGCCGCCGTGCGTCCTCCCCGAGAAGGGCTACTGGTTCGCGCCGACCGTCTTCACGAACGTCGCGCAGAGCTACCGCATCGCGCAGGAGGAGATCTTCGGCCCCGTCCTTTCCGTCCTGACGTTCCGCACGCCGGAAGAAGCCGTCGAGAAGGCGAACAACACGCCGTACGGATTGAGCGCCGGCGTCTGGACCGAGAAGGGCTCGCGGATCCTCTGGATGGCCCAGCGCCTCCGCGCCGGCGTGGTCTGGGCGAACACCTACAACCGCTTCGACCCGACCTCGCCGTTCGGCGGCTACAAGGAATCCGGCTTCGGCCGCGAAGGCGGACGGCACGGCCTCGAGCCGTATCTGAGGTTCGACGAGTGACCGTCGTCATCAGCCCCGGCGCCGAGGCACGCGCGGCTGCGCTCGGCGCGCGCGCCGAAAGGGCGCGAGACTGGCTCGCCGAGCAACTCGACGCGCCGTTCTCATTCGACCTCTACGTGCTCGACGAGGACGAATGGGCGGACCATGCGGAGATCCCGGAATACGGGATACCGCATGCCAATCCCGACAGCGGCAAGATCGTCCTCGGCGCGCAGCCGGCAACGCTCTTCGGTTCGGTCTGCGCGCAGTTCTGGCCGGGCATGAACGAGGACTCGCGCGACGTGATGCACCGGGTCTACGGGAGTCCGCCGCTGCTCGAAGCGTTCGCCGACCTTGTCCTCGTCCACGAGCTCACCCACCTCGTGCCACGAGGGCACTCGTTGCCGACAATGTGGCACGAGGAGCTGTTCGCCGACCTCGGCACCGTGGGCTATCTGGCGAGCGAGGAGCCGGGCGAGCTGGCGGTCTACATGACGTTCATGCGCGCCGGCTGTGACGTTCCTCCGTCGCGTTTCCCCTACTCGGCTGCGATGGACATCGCCAGCGGCTTCGAGATCGGAGGCTTCGCGAACTACGTCTGGTACCACTGCCAACTCAGCGTCGCGGCCGAGCAGCTCTGGAGCACACACGGTGTGTCGGCGCTTCGGGCGCTGCAGGCGGGAGAGGTCGACGTCGCCGCCGAGGCCGAGAGGAGCTGGCCGTGAGCGAGCGCCTTCCCGTCAAGAAGACGTACAAGCTGTTCATCGGCGGCGCGTTCCCGCGCAGCGAATCCGGCCGGACGTACGAGGCGGAGGGACAGAACGTCGCGCGCGCCTCCCGCAAGGACGCACGCGATGCCGTCAAGGCGGCCCGTGGCGCGCAGTCGGGCTGGGCGGCGGCGACCGCTTACAACCGCGGCCAGGTCGTCTACCGGCTTGCCGAGATGGTCGAGTCGCGGGCCGACGAGCTCGCCGCGCTCTGCACCGGGCGGGACGAGGTCGACGCTGCGATCGACAGGATCGTCTGGTACGCCGGCTGGGCGGACAAGCTCCCGCAGGTGCTCGGCGGCGCTAATCCCGTCGCCGGCCCATACTTCAACTTCACCGTGCCGGAGCCGACCGGTGTGGTCGCCGTGCTCGCGCCCGAGGAGCCGCCGCTGCTCGGCCTCGTCACGCGGATCCTGCCCCCGCTCGTCGGCGGGAACGCGGTCGTCGCCGTTGCGTCCGAGGCGCGCCCGCTCGCGGCGGTCGAGCTCGCCGAGGCGATCGCCACGAGCGACGTCCCCGGCGGCGTCGTCAACCTCCTCACCGGCTCCTCTGTCGAGCTCGGGCCATGGCTCGCCTCCCACATGGACGTCAACGCGATCGACCTCTGCGGCGCGAACGGCGACGTCGCCGAGCTCGAACGGCTCGCGGCGGACAACGTCAAGCGCGTCGTCCACGGCCGCACCGACACGCAGAGCCCGTGGGAGATCGCGGCGTTCCTCGAGCAGAAAACAGTGTGGCACCCGATGGGTCAGTGACGGCAGATAGCTCGAATCTGCCGGCCCCAGAACAGCACGTTCCCGCCTCCGTCGCAGACCCGGCGGAGTCGGAGCGGCTTCACCGCAACCTCACTCCCGCGATCGCGGAGATCGAGAGCGCGGGCGGCTTCTTTCGCTACGCCCTGGCGGCGCTCGTCTCCATGGCCGTTCTGCTCGTCGCCGTCTTCACGCTCAACGCTCTGGTCGATCCGCTCTCGCTCGTCGGCACGCGGCTCCTGCCGCCGGCGGTCGAGACCGACCGCTCGATCAAGCTCGACCTGATCGGGAAGCTCACGGCGAGCCCGCAGGTCGTCGTCCTCGGTAGCTCCCGCTCGCGCCAGGCCGAGCCGGCGTTCATCGACAAGCTCACCGGCCTGAAGACCGGCTTCAACGCGGGCGTCACCGGCGGCACCGCCGCCGACGCGTGGGTGATGGTGCGGAACATCGAGGCGCGCTTCCCGCAGGGGAAGCGGACGTACATCTGGTTCCTCGACTATCAGCTCGCGTCGACGGGGATCAACCCGCAGCTCGCCCAGGATTCGCGCTCGCGCCCGTACCTCGGGAACAAGAGCGTCCGCTTCTCGCTCGCCGACGTCGGCACGTACCTCGGCTTCCAGGCGACGAAGGCGTCCTTCCGCGTGCTGAGAGCCTGCATCGAGGGGCACTGCCACGGGAATCTGCTCTACAACGCCGACGGGTCGCTCAAGGGCGCCGCGCTCAAGTACCTGCCGGAGAACGCGCCGTCGCTTAAGCAGGCGGTCAAGGCGCGGCTTGCCGACGTCGCGCACCAGTCGCGCACGCTGCCGCCGTACACGTCGAGCCAGTTCCTCTGGTTCGACAAAGCGCTCGCCTTCATGAATGCCCACGGCGCGACGCCGGTGATAGTCCTCAACCCGCAGTACCCGAGCGTCTACCGGCTCATGCAGCGCCGCCATTCCGAGCGGGAGCAGGAGGCGCTCGCCGAGCTGCACAAGCTGCAGAAGCGTTTCCACTTCATCGTCGTCGACTGCAGCAACATCCACGTCTGGGGCGGTAAGGCGAAGGACTTCAACAACGCGACGCACGTCAACCGCCGGAACATGCGGCGGATGCTCCGGTACATCGTCGCCCACTCCGACGGAGCCCTGAAGCCCTAGATGCTCTTCAACAGCTACGTCTTCCTCTTCGGCTTCCTGCCGCCCGTGCTCGTCGGGACGTGGGCGCTCCGGAACAAGAACCTGCGCCTCCTCTTCCTGACGATGGCCTCGTGGGCGTTCTACGCATGGTGGGACTGGCGCTTCCTGCCGCTGATGCTCTCGACGACGACGGTGGACTACGTCGCGGCGCTGATGATCCACCGCACCGAAGTCGCGCGCCGCCGCAACCTCTGGCTGATCGGCTCGCTCGCGGTCAACCTCGGGCTGCTCGGCTACTTCAAGTACGCCGGCTTCTTCCTCAACTCGCTGAACGGGATCGGGAAGGCGATCGGCGCGCCCGTAGGCCTGCCCGACCTCCACATTCTCCTGCCGATCGGGATCAGCTTCTACACCTTCAACTCGATGTCGTACACGATCGACGTCTGGCGGAAGCGCGTCGAGCCGACGCGGCACGTCCTCGAGTACACGACGTTCGTCGCCCTCTTCCCGCACCTGATCGCCGGCCCGATCGTGCGTTTCGTCGACCTCCAGCCGCAGCTGCGCGCGCCGCGGCCGAAACTCACGTCGGATGCGGCGGGAGTCGGCGCGTACTTCTTCACCTGCGGGCTCGTGAAGAAGCTCCTGATCGCCGACCAGCTCTCGCCGCACGTCGACGCGCTGTTCGCGAATTCGACCCAGCTCGGCTTCGTCGGCTCGTGGGCGGCGGCGATCGGCTACTCGCTCCAGCTGTACTTCGACTTCTCCGGCTACTCCGACATGGCCGTCGGCTTGGCGTGGCTGATCGGCTTCCGGTTCCCGCAGAACTTCAACTCGCCGTACAAGGCGGTGAACGTCTCGGACTTCTGGCGGCGCTGGCACATGAGCCTGTCAGCATGGTTCCGGGACTACCTGTTCATTCCGCTCGGCGGTTCGCGGCGGGGCGCGAAGCGGACGGTCGTCAACCTCGTGATCACGATGTTCCTCGCCGGCCTCTGGCACGGCGCGGCGTGGACGTTCGTCGTCTGGGGGCTCGTCCACGGCGCGGCGCTCGGGATCCACGGAGTCCTCGAGCGCGCCGGCCTGACGCCGAAGAGCTCGACCGTCAACCGCGTCCTGACGTTCCTCTACGTCGTCGCGGCGTTCGTCATCTTCCGCGCGCCGAACCTCCACGTTGCGGGGACGATCTTGTCGCGGATGCTGGGAACCGCGGGCGTCGAGTCGCTCTCGACCCTGCAGACATTCCTCCCGGGCCGCTTCATCGTTCTCCTGCTCGCGTGCCTCGTCTTCGTCCAATTCGCCCCGAACACATGGCAGCTGAAGCTCAGGCCGCGGCTCTTCTACGGCTTGGCCACCGGCGCCGCCGCTGCCATCGCCGTGATGTCGATCGCCGTCCCGCATCCGTTCATTTACTTCCAGTTCTGATGCGTCGCGCCGTCCTCGTCCTCACGCTCTTGCTCTGCGCGGCCAGCACGGCGCTCGCGCTGAACAACCCGAATCCGCCGAGCTGCACCGACGGCGGCGACCGCCTCACGAAGCTCGGCCTCATCGACCACCTCGCGAAGGCGCCGCACGTCCTCGTCCTCGGCAGCTCTCGCGCGCGGGTCGCGATGCCGGCGACCGTGGAGAAGCTGACCGGCGGGACGGCCTTCAACGCCGGCGTTCGCGGCGGCAAGGCGTCGGACGAGTACGTCATCACGCGGCTGCTGGCACAGCGGTTCCCGCATGCGAAGACGGCCTACATCATCTTCGTGGACGTCGGGATCGCCGTCGGCGGCGTGAACCCGGAGCTGGCCGACGAGCCGCTCGCCGGGCCCTTCCTCGGCAAGGACGCGAGCTCGGCGAAGACGACGTGTGTCCCGAACGGTTTCTATCGCCCGGACGGCGGGCTCGCGTACCCGCCGGGACTCGACAAGGCCCAGCGGGAGCAGCGGGTCGCGAACGGGCTGCCGAAGGCGCTGGCGGGGATCAAGTCCGAGACCCTCCACCCGCGGCCGATCGTGAAGGCGAGCACGCGGTACTTCCAGCGGCTGCTCGCGCTCATCAACTCTCGCGGCGCGACCCCGGTTATCGTCCTCAATCCGATCTACCCCGCCGTGCTCGAGGCGCGGCGCAAGTACGGCTTCCCCCAGCGGAAGGAGGCGAACGCGTACCTCGCGTGGCTACGCCGCCGCTACCGCTTCGTGCTCGTCGACTGTGAGGAGATCCGCAAGTGGGGCGGCAAGGCGTCGGACTTCTGGAATATCGACCACGTCGACCGCGCGAACATGGACCGGATGCTCCGCTACGTCGTCCACCACTCGGACGGCGTGCTGACCCACTAGCCGAAGAAGGCTTTCGCGACGTCGTACCACTCCGACGTCACGACCTTCAGCTTGGCTGTCGCCTCGGCGAGCGGCACGGAGACGATGTCGTCCCCGCGGAGCGCGGCCATCTGCCCGAACTCGCCCGCGAGCGCCAGGTCCGCGGCCTTCAGCCCGAAGCGCGTCGCGAGCACGCGGTCGCGGGCGGTCGGAGTGCCGCCGCGCTGGACGTGCCCAAGCACCGTGACGCGCGTCTCGAAGCCCGTCCGCTCCTCGATCTCGCGGCCGAGCGCGTCGCCGACGCCGCGCTTCGAGAGCGTGACGTGCCCGAACTCGTCGGTCTCACCGGCGTCCGCGAGGCCGGGCAGCTCGGCGCCCTCGCTCGCGACGACGATGGAGAAGTTCTTGCCGCGCGCGTGCCGCTTCCGAATCGTCTCCGCCACCTCGTCGAAGTCCACGGGGATCTCGGGGACGAGGATCACGTCGGCGCCGCCGGCGATCCCGCTCATCACTGCGATCCAGCCGGCGTGCCTGCCCATGACCTCGACGACCATGACCCGGTTGTGCGACTCCGCCGTCGTGTGGAGCCGGTCGATCGCCTCGGTCGCGATGGAGACTGCGGTGTCGAAGCCGAACGTGTAGTCCGTGCCGGAGAGGTCGTTGTCGATCGTCTTCGGGACGCCGACGACCGGAAGCCCGTGCTCGGCGTGGAGCCGCGTCGCCACGCCGAGCGTGTCCTCGCCGCCGATCGCGACGAGCGCGTCGAGCTCGCGGTCGGCGAAGTTCTGGAGAACGCGTTCGACCCCGTTCTCGAGCGTGAAGGGATTCGTCCGGCTCGTGCCGATGATCGTCCCGCCGCGCGGCAGGATCCCCGAGACCTGCTGCGGCCCGAGATCCTCGAAGAGCGGCTCGACGAGGCCGCGCCAGCCTTCGCGCACCGCGACTGCCTGCCAGCTCGCCGCGTCGGCGCGCCGCACGACCGCGCGGATGACCGCGTTGAGCCCGGGGCAGTCGCCCCCGCCGGTCAGGATGCCGATGTTCTTGGCCACCTATGCCGAAGGTGGGAATCGAACCCACACGGCCCGAAGGCCACCGGATTTTGAGTCCGGCGCGTCTGCCAGTTCCGCCACTTCGGCGCTGCCCAATCGTACGTGCCGTCTCAGTCGCCCACCTTGAGCGGAAAGTGCGGCGGCGCGAGGAGGAAGCCGATCCGTGCGTCGGAGCCGCGTTGCCCGAGCGCCATCTGGAGCGCGGCGCCGACGCTGCCGATCGGGACGAAGCCGAGCCGTCGAACCGCGGCCGCGTCGCGGGCGCCGGCCACGTAGACCGCCCCGAGCTTGTCGAGCGCCGGCCGGCACGCGGCCCAGTCGCGGAACGGCAGCAGCGGGTGGACGGCGCGGCCGGCGCGGTACTCCTCGATCGCCTTGGTGTCGGCGCCGGCTTCCCGTTCGGTCTGGCGGAAGAAGGCGAGGTATGGCGTCTGGGTCGGCTGCGCGAACGTGTGGACGAAGCGGTCGACGAGGATGACGACGCCGCCGTCCGCAACCGGGAAGGCGTTGCGCCAGAGCCCGAGTGCGTGACCGAGTCCGAGGTGCGCCGCGGCGAGCGGGTTGGGCTGTTCTCCCGGCAGGAACGGCGTTGTGGCCGGCAGGCCGAGCACGAGCGCGTCGAGCGGCTCGTCGAGCGCCGTGCCGCGCAGCTCGATCCCGCGCAACAGCGCCTCGGCGTGGGCGACCGCAGGCGGCCCGGACAGCACCGCGGCGGCAGTTCGCTCGATGCGCAGCGAGCGGAGGAGGCGACGGCGGAGTGGGTCGGGGGTAGCGGCGAGCCCGAGGCGGAACGGCCTGCCGGCGATCCTCTCCACTGCGCCCGCCTCGTACGGATAGCCGCGCAGGAGGCCCGCGGTGTGCGGGTGGTTGAGGACGAGCGAGACGCCGAAGAGAGGCACGCGCGCCCCGAGTGCGCGCTCGAGCCGCGTTGCGAGCCGCCAGCCTTCGGAGCCGCTCGTCTCGAGGAGGGATTCCGCGGTGGCGGCTCGTTGCGCCTCCGCATTCGCGGCGGCGAGCAGGGTCGCGGGGCCGCCGTGGAGGACGGTCTCGGCGGCGCTCACGAGCACGGCGAGATCCGTGTTGGCGAGCTCCGGTGCGACGCGCAGCGCCGGCTCCTCGCCGTCGTCCAACGGAATGAGATCCGGATCCGCCGCGTCGTGAATCGCAACGCGGCCGTGGAAACGACGGGCGAACTCCGGCGTCACGAGCCCGACGACCGCGCGCTGGCTCGTCCGGCGCGCGAGCCCGCCGGCTATGAGGAGCGTCTGGTCGCGGCTCGGAATACCGAGCGCCTCGAGCGCCTCCGACACCGCGGCGATCGTCCGCGGCCGCGGATCCCCTGCCGCGCCCGGCAGGGGCAGCAGCGGCGTCTGGACGACGATCGTCACTCGCCGCGCTCCGCGCGCGAGCGCGGCGAGCGTCGCGCCGTCGAGCGGGGAACGGAGTGCCTCTCGCGTAGCGGCCTCGGGATCGGTCGCGCTCCCGGGCGGCGGCGGCCGCAGGACGAGCACGTCGTCGGGCGCCGAGGCGACCACGAGGCGCGTGCCGGAGAGAAGGGGAATGCGCTGCACCCGCGGATTCAACCAACGGGTTCGCGGCTTAGTACTAATTCCCCGCGCTGCGCTGATTGTGCAAGATGCGCGGATGGTGGATGAGGAGCGCCCGCGGCGGGAAGCCCGCCTGATCCCGGCGGTCATCGCCGCCGGTGTTGCGCTCGCGATCGCGGTCGGCGCGATCGCCTACGCGGCCGGCCACTACGGCGAGCAGACGAAGACGGTCACGACCGCCGGCTCCGGCGCGACGACGCCGACGTCCTACCCCAAGGTCTCGCAGGCCGTTGCCGCCGGCGCGCACACCTTTGTCCAGTTCGCGTGCGTCGACTGCCACGGGATGCAAGGCAAGGGTGGAGTCGATCCCGCCGTCCCGGCTCTCGCGGCGATTCGCAACAGCCTCACGGTCGCGCAGCTCAGCCACATCATCGATCACGGCCTCGGCGAGGTGGCGAACCCGAAGCAGCCATACATGCCCGTCTGGGGCGAGGTGATCTCGAAGACGCAGGTCTCCAACCTGGTCGCCTACATCCGCGCCGGCCTTCCCGCCGTCGCCGACACGCAGCCCGTCCCGGTGCCGCAGGGACAGGGAGCCGCGATCGCCGGAGAGGCGCTCTATGTCAGCTACGGCTGTATCAACTGCCATGGCCCGAACGGCCTAGGCGGCGTCCCGAACCCGCTGTCGGCGGACGGGACGATCCCCGTCCTCTCCGGCCAGGACTTCCGCCACCAGTTCAACACCGACGCGAAGATCGCCGCCGTGATCGACAGCGGCAGCGTGATCGGGCGCGCGCCCATCGTGAGCATGCCGCACTGGGGCGGGATCCTCTCGAAGCAGCAGGTCGCCGAGCTGATCGCGTATCTGAAGACGCTGAAGTAGGCGATATCGTCGGGGCGTGTCCCCGAAGACGCTGACGGGCGCCGAGCTCGACCTGAACGACGCGCCAGCGCGCGAGTCGGAGCTGTTCCTCGTCGACGGCAACAACCTCGCGTACCGCGCCTTCTTCGCGCTGCCGGAGGAGCTGACGACGAGCGAGGGCTTCCCGACCGGCGCGCTCCTCGGCTTCGCGAACATGCTCTTCAAGCTCCTCGCCGACTATCGGCCGAAGGGAGTCGCGGTCGCCTGGGACACGCGGCCCGTGCACCGCGCCGCGCAGGCGGAAGCGGTGGAGGTCGTCTACAAGGAGGGGCGCCGGCCGATGCCGGATCTTCTCCGTGAGCAGTTCCCGCACTTCCGGCCGATCGTCGAAGCGTTTGGCTATCGCAACCTCGAGTTCGAGGGCTGGGAGGCGGATGACGTGATCGCGACGCTCGCGACGCTCGCCGACGCGGCCGGAATGAAGACCTGCGTCGTCTCGACCGACCGCGACGCGTTCCAGCTCGTCTCCGAAAACGTCGTCCTGATGATGACGCCGCGCGGCGTGAGCGACGTCAACGTCTACACACCGGATCGCGTCGAGGCGCGCTACGGGATCCGGCCGGAGCAGATCCCCGACTTCATCGGGCTGAAGGGCGACACGTCGGACAACATCCCGGGCGTCCCCGGGATCGGGGACAAGACCGCAGGCCAGCTCGTCGCGCAGTACGGGTCGCTGGAGGGAGTACTCGAGCACGTCGAGGAGCTGTCGCCGGCGCGGAAGAAGAACCTCACGGAGTTCGCGGACCAGGCGCGCGCGGCGAAGCAGCTCGCGACGATGCGGCGCGACCTCGAGCTCGACTGCGATCCGGCCCAGCTCGTCCTCGCTCCACCCGATCGCGCCGAGCTGCGCGAGACGTTCCGCCGCTTTGAGTTCCGAGCGCTGCTCGGCCGGGTGGACGAGCTCGACGAGGCGGTGCCGGCGCGCGAGCGGATCTCGGCGGGGACGGCTGTCGCGTGGCGCGAGGGCGACCCGCCGGCCTCCGGCGGAATTGCGGCCGACGACGGCAGAGTCGCAATCGCGAACGCCGACGAGGTGATCGTCTCCGTGCGGCCCGAGCGGCTGGAGGGCGACTTCGTCGCGCACGACGCAAAAGCCCTGCAAATCGAGGCATCCGACGACACGATGATCCTCGCCTACCTCATCGAGCCGGCCCGGAGCGAGTACCTCCTCGACGATCTCGCGGCGGAGTACGCCGTCGAAGCAGTCCCCGAGCCGGAGGCCGAGGAGGAGACCGCGCAGCTCGTCCGCCACGCCGCGGTCACGCAGCGCCTCCGCGAGCCGCTTCTCGAACGCGTGCGCGAGCGTGGCGAGGAGCCGCTCTACCGCGACGTCGAGATGCCGCTCGTCCGCGTCCTCGCCTCGATGGAGCAGGCCGGGGTCAAGATCGACACGTACCGGATGGGCGAGATCACGGCCCGGCTCGCCGACCGCGTCGAGGAGCTCGAGGCGCGCTGCTACGAGCTCGCGGGCGAGGAGTTCGTGATCGGCTCGCCGCAGCAGCTGGGACGGATCCTCTTCGAGAAGCTCGGGCTGACGCCCGGCCGCAAAGGCAAGACCGGCTACTCCACCGACACGAAGGTGTTGCGGTCGATCCGCGGCGACCACGAGATCGTCGCCGTCGTCGAGGAGTGGCGCGAGCTGTCGAAGCTCCTCAACACGTACCTGCAGCCGCTGCCGGAGATGATCGGCGCGGATGGCCGCCTCCACACGACGTTCAACCAGACGGTCGCCGCGACCGGCCGACTCTCGACCTCCAACCCGAACCTCCAGGCGATCCCGATCCGCACCGAGCTCGGGCGCGAGATCCGCTCGGCCTTCGTCGCCGAGCCGGGCGCGCGGCTCATCTCCGCCGACTACTCGCAGATCGAGCTGCGGATCCTCGCACACGTCTCCGGCGAGCCGAAGCTGCGCGAGGCGTTCGAGCGTGGGGAGGACATCCACACCGCAACCGCCGCCGAGGTGCTCGGCGTCGATCCCGCGAAGCTCACCTCGGGCGAGCGCTCGATCGCGAAGATGATCAACTTCGGGATCGTCTACGGCATCTCGGCGTTCGGTCTCTCTGAGAACCTCGAGATCCCGCGCGAGGAGGCGCAGCAGTACATCGACGCGTACCTCGCGCGCTTCCCGCTCGTGCAGGACTTCATCCAGCGCACGATCGAGCGGACGGAGCAGGACGGGTACGCGACGAGCCTTCTCGGCCGGCGGCGGCCGGTGCCGGAGCTGCGGGTGCGGAACCGCCAGACGCGCGGCTTCGGCGAGCGCGTCGCCGTGAACTTCGTGATGCAGGGCTCGAACGCGGACATCATCAAGGTGGCGATGGTTGCGATCGAGCAGCGGCTGCGCGAGGAGGGGAGGAGCGCGCGGATCGTCCTGCAGGTGCACGACGAGCTGCTGCTCGAGGCGCCCGACGCGGAGACGTCGGCGGTGAAGGAGATCGTGCGTGAGGAGATGTGCTCGGCGTATCCGCTGGGCCCGCCGCTCGCCGTCGACATCGGCGCCGGCGACACGTGGGCGGACGCGAAGAGCTAGCGCATGGGCAAGGCCGTCGCCAACGCGCTGTATGTCGCCGGGATGGTGGCGGTCATAGTCGGCGTGGACGTCCTCGTGTTCCGCCACCACTTCTGGGAGCGGCTGGCCGTCAACGTCGGGATCGTTCTCGTCTTCGTGGCGTTCTACTTCCGCTTCCTGCACCGCTCGTAGGGCAGGAGCGCGCCGGCTCGGTGGTTTTCTCGGATTCGCGGCCGGTAAGGGGATAGGACAATCGGTCCCGTACCCGAGCAGTGGGAGGCATAGCGATGTCCGCAGGCCACAAGACGACGCTCGACGAGGCACGGCGTGTCGGCGACGAAATCGGTGTCGACTGGGAGAAGTTCGAGCTTGAGCAGTTCCGCGCCGGAATGGACGTCGAGTTCGAGCACGGCAGCCACGATCCCCAGACCGACGTCACGCACGACGACCCGATCATCACGGGGAAAATCGCGCTCGCG
Organism: uncultured Actinomycetes bacterium; assembly: GCA_963737515.1. GTDB lineage: Bacteria > Actinomycetota > Thermoleophilia > Gaiellales > Gaiellaceae > Palsa-739. The sequence goes on from CAVTSV010000004.1 coordinate 1,060,263, forward strand.
CACATGAAGGAGTTCCCCGACTACTACGAGCGGCTCGAACGGATGGAGGCGGAGGCCGAAGCCGAGCTCGCAACCCGGCACGCTTAGCGGTAGCCGAGCTCGGCGAGGAGCAGGCCGGCCTCGGCCTCGACGTCCGCAAGCTGGTCCGCTGCGAGGTCGCGCTTCCAGCGGCCGATCGACGTGTCGCGGAAGTCGTCGAGCGAGCGGTGTGCCGAGGTGACGTTCGCGCCGAGGAATGCCGCGAGCGCCTCCGCCGAGCCGGAGAAGTTCTCGTACCGCACCTCGAGCAGGCGCTCGCCCGCGCCGGCCGAGCGCACCGCCTCGACGTAGCGCCGCCAGGCCCACGCGCACCGGCGCGCATCCGAGACCTGAGAGAACTCGTCGCGCCGCTCCGGCTCGACCCAGAAGCGCGGCTCGGCCCCGTACGGAAGTCCCGCGTCGTCGCGGCCGCTGCGCTCGGCGCTCAGCCAGCCGCGCTCGAGGAGGGAGCAGACGACGTCCCGCCCGTCGCGCAGCGCGTGCACCGCGAGTGCCTGCGGGTACGCCTCGAGCGCCGCGCCAAGCACGTGCGAGGTCTCGGGAGTCTGCTCGACGCAGCGGAAGCCGCGCGCGAGCCCGAGCAGCCGCACCCGCTCGAGGACCCGCCGCACGTCGTCGGCGGAAGGCACGGCCGGGAGCGCTTCCTTCCAGGGCGTTACCTCGCCGAGGTCGATGAAGCCGGGCAGTCCGCCGATTGCGCGGCCGAGGAACGTCGTCCCCGACCGCGGGCAGCCGACGACGAAGACGAGCCGCTCCTCATGGCCGAACTTCGGCCGCTGTGAAAGCGCGCGTTCGGCGACGCGGGCGCCCGCCCTTGCATATCCGAACAGGCTCACAGCGCGTCGGGGAGGGAGTCCGGCACGAGCCCCAGCCCTTGCCGGAGCGTCTCGATCAATTCCTGCGCCCGGACGAGCAGCGCTGAGAGACCCTCGAGCTCGTCCCGCGGCACTTCGACCGTCACGCGCACGGGAGAGCGGGCGGTGGACGAGAGCGCGACGGTCTCCAGGCCGTTCGCGATGAGGCCCGTCACGTCGAGGTATTCGTCGCGCGCGAGCCGCGCGCCGGGCGCGAAGCGCTCGTCGGCAGCGCGGAGCACGTCGCCGAGCAGTCCGGCGTAGTGGCCGGGAACGCGAATCGTTGCCTCTCCGTTGAGCAGTCCGATCGCCGCCGACCAGCCGCCATAGCCGCTTTCGGCGCCGTCCTGCCGCAGCACGGTGACCGCGCAGGATGCCGTAACGCCGATCGGGTAGCGCTCCTCCATTCCGGCCCAGCGTAACCCCGCCTTTCGGACGGTCGCCGCTACACTGCGCAGCCGCAATGGCCAATGAGACCATCAACGACCCGCGGCTCGAGGAAGGCGTCTGGACGACCGACCCCGAGAGCGGCGAGCTCATCCCGGATTACGAATCGACCTTCCCCACCATCGAGGAGGGGCAGGTCGTGAACGGCACCGTCGTCCGCGTCGACAAGGACGAGGTGCTCGTCGACATCGGCTACAAGTCGGAGGGCGTCATCCCGGTCTCCGAGCTGTCGATTCGCCGCTCGGTCAATCCGGCGGACGAGGTCTCGGTCGGCGACGACATCGCCGCGCTCGTGCTCACGAAGGAGGACGCCGACGGCCGGCTGATCCTCTCGAAGAAGCGTGCGCGGTTCGAGCTCGCATGGAAGGCGATCGAGAGCGCCCACGAGAAGGGCGAACCGGTCACCGGCCGCGTGATCGAGGTCGTCAAGGGCGGCCTGATCCTCGACCTCGGCGTGCGCGGCTTCCTGCCGGCGTCGCTCGTCGACATTCGCCGCGTCCAGGACCTCGACGAGTTCATGAGCCAGGAGCTCGAGTGCAAGGTCATCGAGCTCAACCGCTCGCGCAACAACGTCGTCCTTTCGCGCCGCGCCGTGCTCGAGGAGGAGCGCAAGGAGCAGCGGCAGCGGATCCTCGACCAGCTCAACCCGGGCGACGTCGTCGAGGGGACGATCTCCAACATCGTCGATTTCGGCGCCTTCGTCGACCTCGACGGGATGGACGGCCTCATCCACATCTCCGAGCTCTCGTGGAGCCATGTCAACCATCCGTCCGAGGTCCTGGAGATCGGCCAGACGGTCAAGGTGCAGGTGCTCGATATCGACCGCGAGCGCCAGCGGATCTCGCTCGGTCTCAAGCAGACGCAGAGCGATCCGTGGCAGCAGGTGCTCGACAGCCACCAGGAGGGTGACATCGTCCAGGGCACCGTGACGAAAGTCGTCACGTTCGGCGCTTTCGTCGAGATCCTCCCGGGCGTCGAGGGCCTCGTCCATATCTCCGAGCTCGCGCAGCATCACGTCGAGAACCCGCGCGAGATCGTCTCGCAGGGCGACAAGGTCAACGTCCGGATCCTCGAGGTCGACGCCGAGCGGCGCCGGCTCTCGCTCTCCCTCAAGCAGGCCGACGGGGAGCCGCTCGAGAACAACCTGACGCCGTCGCTCGCGCTGTCGGAGGAGGTCTTCTCCGACGAGGTTCCTGCCGCGGAGTCGCTCGAGCCGGTGGCGGAGTTCGACGAGCCCGAGGCGGAGGACGAGGAAGAGCCCGCCGAGGACGACGCAGACGCAGAACAGCCTGAGGCCGATGACGAGCCTGAGGCCGAGCCCGCCGAGTCAGAGGACTAGTGGTCGCACCGGCGAGTAGCAGCACGCTTCGCCCGGCTGCAAGCCGTCGCATCGCGGCGTCCTCGGTCGTCCCGGTAGCTATGGCTACCGGGACTCCCTGCGTCCTTGCGCTGCTCGGTCTTCGCGCGGCCGAAGCGCACTGAACTCACCGGCGCAACCACCGATGAACCGGCCGCTCGCGGTCGCACTCACGGGGGGCATCGCAGCCGGCAAGAGCGAGGCGCTGCAGGCGTTCGCCCGGCACGGCGCAGCGGTGATCTCCACCGACGAGGTCGTCCACCGGCTCTACCGCGAGGACGCGGAACTGCAGGCGGCGCTGCGCGACCGCTGGGGAGACGACGTCTTCGCGGACGGCGAGGTGAACCGCGCCGCGATCTCGGCGATCGTCTTCGCCGACCGTGACGAGCTCGCGTGGCTCGAGGGTGAGCTCCATCCGCGCGTGCGCGCCGCAACCGCCGACTGGTTCGCGCGCCAGACTGCGCGGGTGGCCGTCGCCGAGATCCCGCTCCTCTTCGAGACCGGGGGAGAGGCGCGTTTCGACAAGGTCGTCGTCGTGACGGCGCCCGCCGAAGTGCGCGCCGACCGCCGCGGCGAGCTTGCGGACCGCGAGGTGCGGCTCGTGCCCGAGGAGGAGAAGGTCCGCCGCGCCGACTTCGCCTACGTCAACGACGGCACGCTCGAGCAGCTCGACGCGTTCGTGGCGGGGGTCCTCGAGGAGCTGACCGCGCCCTGAGGCGCTGGCTCGTCGCGGCGGCCCTCGTCTGCGCAGCACTCGGGGCCTTCCTCTACCTCCAGAACACGGAGCCGTCCTGGTACGCGCGGCTCTGGTATCCGCTGCGCTACGCGACGATCGTCCGCGTCCACGCGCGGGACAACCGGCTCGACCCGGCGCTGCTCGCTGCCGTGATCGAGACGGAGAGCAAGTTCAACCCCGACGCGCAGTCGAGCGCCGACGCCGTCGGCCTGATGCAGCTCACGCCGGCCACGGCGAGGGGGATCGCGGAGTACACGCACGGCACAAAGTTCCAGCTCTCCGACCTCACGAATCCGGACATCAATGTCCGCTACGGCGCCTGGTACCTCGAGCACCTCGTCCAGAAGTACGGTGATGAGAAGCTCGCGCTCGCGGCGTACAACGCAGGGGAGGCGAACGTCGACCGGTGGCAGAGCCTCCACGAAGGGATCCAGTTCCCCGACACGCGCGCGTACGTCGACAAGGTCGAGAGCCTGAAGAAGCTCTACCGCCGCATCTATGCGCAGCAACTTGGGTACACGGGCGGGTAGCACCCGAGCGCATACCCTTTAGGTCATGCCGCCTCTTCGGACAACCTCCGACTACCGCCCGACGGGAGACCAGCCGACCGCGATCGAGACGCTCGCGGCGAGCCTGACGGCGGGCGAGCAGTACCAGACGCTCGTCGGCGCGACGGGCACCGGCAAGACGGCGACGATGGCGTGGACGATCGAGAAGATCGGCCGCCCCGCGCTCGTCATCGCCCACAACAAGACGCTCGCGGCCCAGCTCTGCAACGAGTTCCGGGAGCTCTTCCCCCACAACGCCGTCGAGTACTTCGTCTCCTACTACGACTACTACCAGCCCGAGGCGTACGTCCCGCAGGCCGACCTCTACATCGAGAAGGACTCGTCACGGAACGACGACATCGCGCGGCTGCGGCTGTCGACGACGTCGTCGCTCTTCACGCGCACCGACGTGATCGTCGTCGCGTCCGTCTCCTGCATCTACGGGCTCGGCTCGCCGGAGGAGTGGCAGGAGCGGATGATCTACCTCGAGACCGGCACCGAGCACGACCGCGACCTCCTCCTGCGGAAGCTCATCGAGTCGCAGTACGTCCGCAACGACACGGTGCTCGGCCGCGGGCGATTCCGCGTCAAGGGAGACGTCGTCGAAGTGCAGCCGGCGAACCAGGAGACGGCGTACCGCCTCTCGTTCTTCGGGGACGAGGTCGAGCAGATGTCGCACTTCGACCCGCTCACCGGCGAGGTGCTCGCGAAGCTCGAGAACCTCTCCATCTGGCCGGCGACGGAATACGTCACCTCTCAGCCGACGATCGAGCGCGCCGTCGACGACATCCGCCACGAGCTCGACCAGCAGGTCGCGAAGTTCGAGGAGGAGGGGAAGCTGCTCGAGGCGCACCGGATCAAGCAGCGGACGGAGTACGACCTCGAGATGCTCCGCGAGCTCGGCTTCTGCAACGGGATCGAGAACTACTCCCGGATCCTCGAAGGGCGCGCCGCGGGCACGCATCCGTTCACGCTGCTCGACTACTTCCCGTCGGACTTCGTCGTCTTCGTCGACGAGTCGCACCAGACGGTGCCGCAGATCGGCGGGATGTCCGAGGGAGACCGCTCGCGGAAGCAGACGCTGGTCGATTTCGGCTTCCGCCTGCCGTCGGCGCTCGACAACCGGCCGCTGCGCTTCGACGAGTTCCTCCGGAAGGTGCCGCAGCTCGTCTTCGTGTCGGCGACGCCCGGGCCGTTCGAGCTTCAGCACTCGAAGGTCATCGCCGAGCAGCTGATCCGGCCGACGGGGATCGTCGACCCCGAGGTCGACGTGCGGCCGACGAAGAACCAGATCGACGACCTCCTCGGCGAGATCCGCGCGCGCGAGGCGGCGGGCGAGCGCGTCCTCATCACGACCCTGACGAAGAAGATGGCGGAAGACCTCACCGACTACCTGCTCGAGTCGGGCGTCAAGGCGCGCTACCTCCACTCGGAGATCGACACGCTCGAACGGATCGAGATCGTCCGCGAGCTCCGGCTCGGCGAGTACGACGTCCTCGTCGGCGTCAATCTCCTGCGCGAAGGGCTCGACCTGCCGGAGGTTTCCCTCGTCGCGATCCTCGACGCCGACAAGGAGGGCTTCCTCCGCGGCCGCACCTCGCTGATCCAGACGATCGGCCGCGCCGCGCGGAACATCAACGGCAAGGTGTTGATGTACGCGGACAAGCAGACGGAGGCGATCAAGGAGGCGCTCGACGAGACGAACCGCCGCCGCGCCGTCCAGCTCGCGTACAACGAGGAGCGCGGGATCGTGCCGGCGACGATCCTGAAGGGCGTCTCCGACATCGCCGGGCTGCTGCAGCTCGACGCTCCGCACATCCCGTCCCGGCGCCGCCGCGGCGCGTCGAAGGTCGAGGGGATGTCGCCCGAGGAGCTCGAGAAGCTCGTGATCACACTCGAGGAGGAGATGTACGTCGCGGCCGACGAGCTCCGCTTCGAGTACGCCGCCAAGCTCCGGGACGAGATCAAGGAGCTGCGCCGCGAGCTTCAGGCGCTGCAGGAAACCGCCGCTTAGAGCGTTGTCACGCTCGATCGCTACCCTCCGCACATGTTCAGCCTGATCATCGTCGCCATGGCCTCGGCCTTCATCACGGGCGCGCTCGCGCGCTTCGCGGTGCCCGGGCCCGATCCGATGCCGGCCTGGCTGACGATCGCCATCGGCCTCGGCGGGACGGCGATCGGCACGGGAGTCGTGATCGGGATCGAGGGGCGGCACACGAAGGACACGTCGTGGGTCGGCATCGCGAGTTTCCTCGCAGCCGTCGGCCTCGTCGTCGCCTATCGCCACTTCGTCCAGAAGCGGCCGCTCTGGGGGAAGGACGCGTACCGCTTCCCCGAGCGCGGCGTCGGGATCGAGCAGACACGCGAGCGGCTGAAGCGTGCCGGGATCGACCCGGATCACATCGGCGCCACGCCGTTCGGCCTCGCGCAGCCGGTTCCGGCCGCGCAACGCCAGGCAACCGCGCAGGCGACCGCGACCGCCGGGCCGGGCGCGGCCGGGGAGCCGACCGAGAATCCCGCGCACTACCTCGGCCTGCTCGAGGAGTTGCACGACTCCGGCGTCCTCGCAGACGAGGAGTACAACGACGCGCGCCTCCGCCTGCTCGAGAAGCTGCGCTAGTGGTTCTCTGGTTCATCGTCGCGCTCCTCGTGGAAGGCCTGATCGTCGGCGCGCTCGCCCGGCTCGTGCTGCCCGGGCCGGATCCGATCAGCATTCCCGGCACGATCGCGCTCGGGCTCGGCGGCTCGTTCCTCGGCGGCGTGATCGCGTGGGCGTTCATCGGCCACCCGGCCGGACTGGTCTTCTCGCTGATCGGCGCAACGGCGCTGCTCTACGCGCGCCGCCGCTTCGTCCAGCACCGCTAGCTCCTAGCGCAGGAAGCGGCGCTCGGCGGAGAGGATGAACTCGCCGTCCGCCCAGCCGTACGTGCGGACGACGATCGCGTCGGCGTCCGCCTCGTGCACGTGAACCCCGCGGGCTTCGCCGAGCCGCCGCGGCCGCGGCTGTCCGAATCCCGGCGCGACCGCGAGGACGGCGGTCCGTGCCTCGTCCCCGACCACCTCGAACTCGTGGCGCTCGCTGATCGCGGCCTGGTGGATGTGGCCGCCGAGGATCAGGTCGGCACCGGCGCCGACGAGCGCGAGGAGGACGCGATTCCTCCGCGCGACGGGCCGCTTGTGTGCGGCGCGCCACGGCGCGCCGATCAGGTGGTGGTGGAGGACGGCGACGCGCAGCGCCTCCGGCTCCGCCTCCCCGAGCCGGGCCGCGGCTCGCTCCAGGCGCTCGCCACCCAGGCCGCCGCTCTGGTGCCGGAACGGCCGCGCGGAGTTGAGCCCGACGACATGAACGCCGGGGAGAGACGCGACCGGCTCGGTCGTCTCCCAGATGCGCTCGAACTCCGACCACGGGCGCACGAACCGCGCCGGCGTGTACGGCAGGTCGTGGTTCCCCGGCACGGCAAGCACCGGCGGTCCGAGCCCGCGCAGGAACGCCGCCGCCCGCTCGAGTTGCTCGCGGCGTCCGCGATGGGAGAGATCCCCGGATGCGACCACGAGCTGCGGCTCGATCCGCTCGACCAGCCGCGCGAGCGCCTGCTCGACGTCCGGCTCCTCGTGCGCGCCCACGTGCAGGTCGGACACGTGGAGAAAACGGGCGCTCACGACCGAACGAGGCTATAGATTCCAGTCATGGCAGCAGAAGAGTCCGCGGAGATCTTCGACGACCTCTACCTCGGCCTCCGGGCCGGCGGCGCGCTGCGCAAGCAGCGGCGCGGCGAAGAGCTGACGCACGAGGAGGAGGAAGCGCTCGGCCGCTGGCAGCGGCTCTCCACAGCACGGAAGGTCGCTGCTATCGGCGCCTTCGCCGTCGGCACGTTCGGCCTCGGCTTCACGTTGGGCGGCCTGGTGTTCGGAAGGTGGCGCAAGTCCTAACCAGAACGTAGGGACGTGCACAGGCACGGGATCGTCCTCGCGAAGCCGTTCTTCCGGTCGCTCCTCATCGCGGCTGCCGGCGTCGGCTGCCTCCTCGCGCCCTGGCGGCTCGCCGGCGTCGCGGGCGTCGCGCTCCTCGCCCTCGCCGCGTTCCTCGTGGTGGTCGCCGTGGCGCGCTGGGACCGCACGCATCTCGAGGTCACAGGAGCGGGGATGACCGTCGTTCACGGAGTCCTCCACCGCACGACCGTCTCGGTCACCTTCGAGCCGGGGAGGCCCGTCGAGGTCGAGCGCTCGCTCCTCGGGCGGATCCTCGGCTACGGCACCGTCGTCGCCGGGGAGCTCGAGGTTGACGCCGTGCCGAGAAGGCTGCACGAACACGTGTTCGGCGGGTAGAATGCCCGTCATATGGCGGCCGAAGAACTTGTCGTCCACGGCGCCCGCGAGCACAACCTGAAGGACATCACCGTCCGCCTGCCGCGGAACCGTCTGATCTGCATCACCGGTCTCTCCGGGTCCGGCAAGTCCAGCCTGGCCTTCGACACGATCTACGCCGAGGGGCAGCGCCGCTACGTCGAATCGCTCTCCGCGTACGCGCGCCAGTTCCTCCAGATGATGGAGAAGCCCGATGTCGATCACATCGACGGCCTCAGCCCGGCTATCTCGATCGATCAGAAGACGACGTCGCGTAACCCGCGCTCGACCGTCGGCACTGTGACGGAGATCTACGACTACCTCCGGCTCCTCTACGCGCGCGTCGGCCGGCCGCACTGTCCGGTCTGCGGGAAGCCGATCGCCGGCCAGAGCCTCGACTCGATCGTCGACCAGGTGCTGCAGCTCGAGGAGGGGACGAAGTTCACGGTTAATGCGCCGGTCGTCCGCGACCGGAAAGGCGAGTACAAGGACGTCTTCGAGGATCTGACACGCGAAGGCTTCACCCGGGTCAAGGTCGACGGCGAGCAGTACGTCCTCGAGGAGGGAGTTCCCGAGCTCGACAAGAAGTTCAAGCACACGATCGAAGTGGTCGTCGACCGGCTCGTGATGCGCGCCGACCTGCGGCTCCGCCTCACCCAGTCGATCGAGACGGCGGCCGCGCTCGCGGATGGGCTCGTCGCCGTCGACCTCGTTGATTCCGGAGAGCAGCTGCTGTTCTCGGAGAACTTCGCGTGTCCCGACCACGGCGTCTCGCTGCCCGAGCTGCAGCCGCGGATCTTCTCCTTCAACGCCCCGCATGGAGCGTGTCCCCGCTGCACCGGCCTCGGCTCGCAGCAGGAGATCGACCCGGATCTCGTCGTCCCCGACCCCTCGCTCTCGATCGACGACGGCGCGCTCGTCCCGTGGTCGGTCGGCGGCATGTCGGGCTGGTACGAAGCGGTCATTCAGGCCGTGGCCGACCGCTACGAGGTCGACACGTCGAAGCCATGGGCGGACCTCACCGAGGAGCAGCAGAACCTCTTCCTGTACGGCACCGGCGACGAGCGGATCTACGTCAAGTACACGAATCGCATGGGCCGGAGCCGCGGCCACGAGCTCGCGAGCTTCAAGGGGATCGTCGCGAACCTCGAGCGTCGCTACCGCGAGACCGACTCCGCGCACCAGCGCGAGCGGATCGAGGAGTACATGTCGCTGCGGCCCTGCCCGGTCTGCAAGGGCGCGCGGCTCAAGCCGGAGGTGCTCGCGGTGACCGTCGGCGCGCAGTCGATCCATGAGTTCACGCAGCTGTCCGTGACGCGTGCGCTCGTCTTCCTCGACTCCCTCGAGCTGACGGAGACGGAGCAGATGATCGGACGGCGGATCCTCAAGGAGATCCGCGAGCGGCTGACCTTCCTCGACGACGTCGGCGTCGGGTACCTGACGCTCGACCGCGCGGCGGCGACGCTGTCGGGCGGCGAGGCGCAGCGGCTCCGGCTCGCTACCCAAATCGGCTCGCAGCTAGTCGGCGTCCTCTACATCCTCGACGAGCCTTCGATCGGACTCCACCAGCGCGACAACGCGCGGCTGATCGGGACGCTCGAGCGGCTGCGCGACATCGGCAACACGGTCGTTGTCGTCGAGCACGACGAGGAGATGATGCGGCGCTCCGACTGGCTCGTGGACATGGGGCCTGGCGCCGGCCTGCACGGCGGCGAGGTCGTAGCGGAAGGCCCGGCGACGAAGGTCGAGCGGAACAAGAAGTCCGTCACCGGCCAGTTCCTCTCCGGAACCCGCGAGATCGCCGTGCCCGAGCGGCGGGAGGAGGATCGCGGCTCGTTCGTCGTCCGCGGCGCGGCGCAGCACAACCTCAAGTCGATCGACGTCGAGTTCCCAGTCGGGAAGTTCATCTGCGTGACGGGCGTCTCCGGCTCGGGCAAGTCGACGCTCGTGAACGAGATCGTCTTCAAAGCGCTCGCCAACCGTTTGAATCGGGCCCGGGTCAAGCCGGGTGAACACGCCGGCGTCGAGGGGATCGAGGTCTTCGACAAGGTGATCGAGATCGACCAGAGGCCGATCGGCCGCACGCCGCGCTCGAACCCGGCGACGTATACCGATCTCTTCACGCACATCCGCGAGCTCTACTCGCTGACGCCCGAGGCGAAGATGCGCGGCTACAAGCCGGGGCGCTTCTCCTTCAACGTCCGCGGCGGCCGCTGCGAGACGTGCAAGGGCGACGGCCAGATCAAGATCGAGATGCACTTCCTGCCGGACGTCTACGTCCCGTGCGAGACGTGCAAGGGAGCGCGCTACAACCGCGAGACGCTCGAGGTGCGCTTCAAGGGACGCTCGATCGCGGACATCCTCGAGATGTCGGTCGAGGAGGCGCTCCAGTTCTTCGCGAAGATCCCGAAGATCCGCCGCCGCTTGCAGACCCTCCACGACGTCGGCTTGGACTACATCAAGCTCGGGCAGCCGGCGACGACGCTCTCCGGCGGCGAGGCACAGCGCGTCAAGCTCGCGTCGGAACTCTCGAAGGTCGCGACGGGGAAGACGCTCTACATCCTCGACGAGCCGACGACCGGTCTCCACTTCGCCGACATCGAGAAGCTCCTCGAGACGCTGCAGCGTCTCGTCGACGGCGGCAACACGATGGTCGTGATCGAGCACAATCTCGATGTGATCAAGCAGGCGGACTGGGTGATCGACCTCGGGCCGGAGGGCGGCGAGGCCGGCGGCGAGCTCGTTGCCGTCGGGACTCCAGAGGAGGTCGCGCGGGTGGAGAGCAGCTTCACGGGCAGCTTCCTCCGCCACGTTCTGCCCGCTCCCGCGGTCGCCGCCGCATGAGCGTCGTCGCGTCCCGGCTCGAGCGGAGCTGGTGGCTGCGCGCGCCGGCAGTGCTCGTTGCGCCGCGTGCCGTCTTCGTCTCGCTCCGCGACGAGTCGGACGAGGCGATCGACATGCGGCAGGAAGCGCTGACCGCGATGATCGGGCTCGCCGGGATTTCGGCCGTGCTCGGGACGCCGGTCGGGCGGTCACTGCTCAACGACTCGTCGTTCTCGGTCTCGCTGATCCCCGTCTGGGCGTTCCTCGGCGGCACTCTCTACGCGCTCGCCGTGTACTGGATCGGCGGCGGACTCCTCTTCGGCGCGGCCCGCCGGCTCGGCGGCCTCGGCACCTTCCGCCGCGCGCGGAGCCTCGTCGCGCTCGCCTCGGCGCCGCTCGCGCTCGCGCTGTTCACGCTCTGGCCGCTGCGGATCGCGATCTACGGCGAGGATCTCTTCCGCACCGGAGGCAACGACTGGGGCCTGGGCGACCGCATCTTCGGCGGGCTCCTCTACGCGGCGTTCGTCTGGAGCGCGCTGCTGCTCGTCGTCGGCGTGCGCGCCGTGCACGGCTGGAGCTGGGGGAGGAGCGTGGCCACGGTCGCACTCGCAAGCGCCCTGCCGGCGCTGATCGTGCTCGCGACGCACTACGGCTCGACGGGCCTGAGCTAGCTCCTCTCGAACGCGGCCTGCTCCTCCTCGGGCATCGCGTACGTGTGCTGCTCTTCGGGGAACGCGCCGCTCCGCACCTCGCTCGCGTAGGCGGTGAGGGCGTCCCGGATCTCGCCGGAGAGATTCGCGTACCGCTTGACGAAGCGCGGGAGATGTCCCTCGCTGAGGCCGAGCAGGTCGTGGTAGACGAGCACCTGGCCGTCGCACTCACCTCCGGCGCCGATCCCGATCGTGGGAATCGACAGCTCCTGTGTGATGCGCGCCGCCACCGGCGCAGGCACCGCCTCGAGCACGATCGAGCAGCAGCCCGCCGCCTCGAGCTCCTTCGCCCCGTCGACGATCAGCTGCGCTGCCTCGGCTGTCCGCCCCTGCGTCTTGAAGCCGCCGAGCATCGTCGCCGACTGCGGCGTCAGGCCGACGTGTCCCATCACGGCGATCCCCGCGTCGATGATCGCGCGCGCGCGGGAGACCCGCGGCCCCGCGCCCTCGAGCTTCACGACGTCCGCGCCGCCCTCCTTGACGAAGCGGACGGCCGTCCGCACCGCGTCCTCGTCGGATGCCTCGTAGGAACCGAAGGGCAGGTCGCCGACGACGATCGGCCGGTGCACCTGGCGCGAGACCGTGCGGGTCAGGAAGAGCATCTCGTCGACCGTCACCGGCGTCGTGCCGGAGTGGCCGAGCACGACCATCGCCGCTGTGTCGCCGACGAGGATCATGTCTATTCCGGCGTCCTCGGCGAAGCGCGCGCCGGGAGCGTCGTAGGCCGTGACCATCACGATCTTGTCGCCGCGCCGCTTCATCGCGGCGAGCTCGGGAAGCGGCAGCTTGCCTGCGGGGATGCTCATTCGAGTTCTCCTCTCAAGAGGACGTTGTCGATTAGACGGGTGGAGCCGACGCGAACCGCGGCGGCGAGGACTGTCGCTCCGTCGAGCTCGACCAGCTCGACGTAGTCGGGCGTGAGGCCGTTCAGTGAAGCGCGAGCAGCGGCGACCGGATCGGCTGCACCGACGGCGCCGGCCAGAGCCCGGGGCAGGCCGAGAGCCTTCTCCCGCTCGTCGGCCGAGAGCCGGACGTTGCGGGACGAGAGCGCGAGGCCGTCGTCGTCGCGCACTGTCGGGACGACGCGGATCGCGACCCGGACATTCAGGTCGCGGACGAGCTGCCGGATCACCGCGACCTGCTGCGCGTCCTTCTGGCCGAAGTACGCGCGCTCGGGCCGCGCGATGGTGAACAGCTTGAGGCAGACGGTCGCGACGCCGCGGAAGTGGCCCGGGCGCGCGACGCCTTCCGCGCCGGTGCCGGCCGGCGCGACCCACGTTGCGAAGTCCTCCGGGTAGAGCTCGCCGACGGCAGGCGCGAAGACGACGTCGACTCCGTCCTCCTCGGCGATCTCGAGGTCGCGCGCCTCGTCGCGCGGGTACGCGGCGAGGTCGGCGTCGTCCTCGAACTGCGCCGGGTTGACGAAGAGGGACATCACGACGCGTGCGTTCTCGCGCCGCGCAGCGGCGAGCAGGGCCCGATGGCCGTCATGGAGCGAGCCCATCGTCGGTACGAGGCCGGTGCCAGGAGCCGTCTCGAGCTCGGCGATCGTGCGGACGAGCTTCATGCGAGAAGTGCCGTCGCCGCCGCGAGCGCCTCGTAGACGGGCTCGAGCTCCGGTTCCGCGGCCCGGATCGCCTCTTTGTGCGCGTCGACCGTCGTCCAGTCGCCGCGCGCGATCGGCCCGGTGAGCTCGAAGCCATTTGCGATTGTCCGCGTCATCAGCGGGACGAGCCCCTCGGCGGGGACGCCGAGCCGGATGGCCGCGCGCTGCAGCGTCACAAGGTAGTTCGAAGCGAACACCGCACCGGCGTGGTACAGCGTCCGGTCGGACTCGGCGAGCTCGAACGGCCGCAGTCCGAGGAGCTCCGCGAGCTCGCGTGCCACGCCGAGCGCCTCGTCGGTCTCGCCGGTCACGGCTCCCCACGCCCCATCGAGCTGGCCGGCGTCGCCGCTCCGGTCGAATGTCTGCAGCGGGTGGACGGAGAAGCGCCGCTCGTGCGGCGCGAGCGCGGCAAGAGGAGTCGCGCCGGAGACATGTCCAATCCAGGCACGGCCTGGTACCTGGTACCGGGCCGTGTCCGCGATGGCCGTGTCCGGCACGCAGAGAAGGACGACGTCCGGATCGCCGTCGCCCATGGCGATCCCGCGTTCGCGCAGGCGGGCGCCGACGGCAGAGCCGACGCGGCCGGAGCCGATGACATGGACTCTCTCGATCACCTTCGTGCTCCAGCTCCGATTCGGATGCCGGGCACGGCAAGTCTAGCCCGACCGCCGGGGCCAAGTGCGAGAATGGGAGCGACAGATGACCGCAGCCGCCGCCACTGTCGTCGACCTCCCGCGCCTGATGCGCCGCCGCGAGCTCCTGATCGGAGCCGCTGTGACGGCGATCATCGCGGGGCTCGTGCTCGCCCTCGGCCCGGCGCCGGGCGACGCCGCCGTGCACCTCTACCGGACGTTCCTGGTCAGCCACGGGACATTCGTCTGGGACAACTACTCGTACGACGGCTGGTACCCGCTCGCCTCGTACAGCCTCCTCTACTACCTGCCGGCCGCACTGCTCGGGAATCTCCCCATCGTCTTCGCGGCTGCGGTCGCGTCGACCGTTCTCTTCTCCTCGATCGCGCTGCGGGAGTGGGGACGGGCGGCGCTCTGGCCGTCCCGCGTCTTCGGTGTGCTCGCAGCCGCCCCGATGTTCACCGGCCTCTACGCGTACTCGCTCGGCTTCACCGCGATGCTCGGGACGCTCAAGCTTCTTCAGTTGCGGCGACCCAAACTCGCGATCCTCGCCGCGATCCTCACCGTCGGTTTCAGCCCGCTCGCGTTCGCCTTCCTCTGCCTCGTCGTCGCCTCGTACGCGCTCTCTCGCTGGCGGTTCTCACGGCGCGACATTGTGTTCGGGCTCGGCCTCGTGATCTCGGCGGGGATCGAGGGAGCGGCGCTCGTCGTCTTCCCGACGAACACCGGCACGTACCCGTTCCACTGGATCGACTTCCTCGGCGTGATGATCGTCACCGGGCTCGGCGTCCTCGTCGCGCGGAGCACGCGCGCCGCCGCGCCACTCATGGCGTTCTTCGCGCTCTGGGGTCTCGGCAGCGTCCTCTTCTACATCGTCCCCTCGCCGCTCGGGGACAACTGGACTCGGCTGGGCGCGTTCGTCTTCCCGGTGATGCTGCTCACCGCGAGCCTGGCCGGCTTCCGCCCGCGCCGGCTCGTGGTGCTCGCCCTCGCGTGCGCGTTGACCTACAACCTGATCCCGTACTTCCTTCTCGTCCCGTCGCGGCTCGACAACCAGACGCAACAGGCGAGCTTCTGGGCACCGGCCATCGACTTTCTGCGCGCGCACAACCAGCAGCCCGGCTTCCGCGTCGAGGTCGTGCCGACGGCGGAGCACTGGGAGGCGGACTACATCCCGAAGTCGGGCTTCCCGCTCGCGCGCGGCTGGTACCGCCAGCTGGACGAGGTTGACAACCCGATCCTCTACTCGAAGCATCTCGACGCCGCGACGTACGTCGCGTGGCTGCGCTCGACCGCGGTCCGGTACGTCCTGCTCACCCGGAAGGCGCCGCTCGACTGGGACGGCGCCCCGCGCGAGGCGCGTATCGTCCGCTCGCGCGCCGCCGGGCTGACGCTCGTGTTCCGGAGCAAGAACTGGTCGATCTACGAGCTGCCGCACGCGACTCCGCTCCTGACCGGCAACGATCACCCGATCGTCGTCTCGTTCGGTCACACCGTGATTCGCGGGCGGGTCTTCTCGGCTGGGGACTACCTCCTCCGCGCGCACTACAACCCGTACTGGCGCCTGAAGGGAGCCGGCTGCGTGGCGCGCGGGCCGAACAACATGACGAGCCTCTATCTCGCCAAGGCGGAGCGGTTCTCGCTCGCGGTGCCCGGAACCCCAGAGGGGTTGGTCGGGCAGCTCGTCAGCGGGAAGCACACGAACTGCGCCACCGGCTAGCGGTGCGCAGATCAGCCATGTTGCGCGCCGCGCTCGTCGCCGTCGCGGCGGCCGGCGTCATCGTGCTGCTCGTCTTCCACGGGCCGAACTGGGGGCGGGTCGGGCACGCGCTCGCCCGGATGGACTGGTGGTGGGCTGCCGCCGCGGTAGCGATCAACCTCGCCTCGGCGATCGTGCGCGGGATGTCCTGGCGGACGGTCGTCGACCAGGCGGTGCCGGAGCCGCACCCGCGCGTGATCGACGTCTTCTCCGCGTTCTTCATCGGGATCTTCGCCAACGGCGTCCTGCCCGGGCGTGTGGGCGAGGTCGCGCGCGTCGGCGTCCTCATGCGCCGGATGCCGGAGCGGGACCGGCCGGGACTATGGCCGGCGCTGCTGGGGAGCGTCGTCGCTCACCGGATCCTCGAGGTGTTCCCGTCGATCGGCCTGATCGTCTGGGTGCTCGCCGCGGCGAAGATTCCGGCCTGGGCGCGCACCTCGCTCTGGGCCGTGCTCGGCGTCGCGTGCGCGTTCCTCCTGGTCGGCGTCGCCTTCGCGACGCGGCACGAAGCGGGCCGGGCGGAGGGGAGGGGACGGTTCCGCGCGATCCTCGAGCGCGTGCGGGAAGGGCTCGGCGTGCTGCGCCGGCTCGGGCCGGCCCTCACCGCCGCCGGCTACCAGACCGCCGCGTGGCTTTTCCAGCTCGGCGCCGTTTGGGTCGCGTTCCGCGCGTTCCACCTCCACCTACCGCTCATCGCCGCCGGCGCGGTCCTCGCGCTGATGAACGTCGCGCTCATCCTCCCGCTCTGGCCCGGTAACGTCGGCCTCCAACAGGCGGCCATCGCATTGCCGCTCGTCGCGTACCACGTCGCCTACTACCGCGGCTTCGCGTACGGGATCGCGCTGCAAGCGATCGAGTCCTCGGTCGGCTACGCGGGCGGGCTGATCTTCCTCGCCCGGGAGGGGATTTCGCTCGGAAAACTCCGCGTCTTGGGTAGCGGAAGCCAGGCTAGGATCTGAGCGATGCCGATCTACGAGTACGTCTGCATGGAGTGCGAGTCGCATTTCGAGGAGCTCGTCCGCGGCGAGGAGCAGGTCTGCTGCCCCGAGTGCGAGGCGACGAACGTCTCGAAGCAGTTCTCCTCCTTCGCGGTGCACGGCGTGACCAAGGTCGCGACGGGCGGCGGCGGTGGTGGCTGCTGCGGCGGCTCGTGCGGCTGCGGCCACTAGCTCGTGGCTCCGGGGGACGACGGCGAGGTTCTGACGCCGGCTGCCCACGCTCAGCTCCAAGCCGAGCTCGCCGAGCTCGAAGGGCCGAAGCGGAGGGACGCCATCGAGGCGATTGCGACCGCTCGCGCGCACGGCGACCTTTCCGAGAACTTCGAGTACCACGCCGCGAAGAACGAGCAGGGGCTGCTCGAGGCGCGGATCCGCGCCCTTCGCCACCGCCTGCAGCACGCGACGATCGTCGACGAGGAGGCGGCCGCGAAGAGCGGCGTCGTCACCGTCGGCTCCAAGGTCAAGCTCGAGCGCGAGGACGGCCAGACGATCGAGGTGGAGATCACGAGCGTTGGCGGTGTCTCGCCCGACTCGCCGGTCGGTCAGGCGCTGCTCGGCAAGGCTCCCGGGGACGAGATCGTCGTCGACGCGCCACGCGGCCGCTGGCGCGCCCGTGTCGTGTCCGTCGGCCGCGCCTCGTAGACTCGTCTTCCATGAGTGTCGCGCCTCTCGAGACCTTCGATGCGCTCCAGGTTTACGCGACGGCGACCGCCGCGTGCACGCGCTGCCGGCTGGCGGACGGACGGACGCAGGTCGTGTTCGGCGCCGGCAATCCGCGCGCCGACCTGATGTTCGTCGGCGAAGCTCCGGGCTTCCACGAGGACAAGCAGGGGATTCCGTTCGTCGGCCAGGCGGGAAAGCTGTTGGACGGACTGCTCGCCGGCGTGGGGCTCGAGCGCGACGACGTCTACATCGCGAACGTGTTGAAGTGCCGGCCGCCCGGAAACCGCGATCCGCAGGCCGACGAGATCGAGTCGTGCGAGCCGCATCTCTTCCGCCAGATCGAGCTGATCGAGCCGACGGTGATCGCGACGCTGGGGAACTTCGCTACGAAGCTCCTCTCCGGCCGCCCGCTCGGGATCACACGCGTGCACGGGCAGGAGCAAGCGCTCACGATCGCCGGCCGCAGCGTCCTCCTCTATCCGCTCTACCACCCGGCCGCGGCGCTGTACACGCCGGCGATGCTCAAGGTCCTCGAGGCCGACTTCGCGCGGCTCCCGGCGCTCCTCGGCAAGGGGCAGCCCGTCGCGGTGGTCGAGGAAGAGGCGGAAGCGGAGCCAGTGGCAGTCGCGGCGCCCGCAGAGCAACTCGGCCTCTTCTAACTCGCTCGTAATCTTCGGGCGTGGCGGAGACGGTCACGGCAACACCGGAGGAAACCGAGGCGCTCGCGGCGGAGCTCGCTGCGCGACTCGCCGTGGGCGACGTCGTCACCGTCTCGGGCGAGCTCGGCTCCGGCAAGACGACTTTCGTGCGCGGCGCGTGCGCGGCGCTCGGCGTGCGAGAGAACGTCACGAGCCCGACGTACACGATCGGACACCGCTATCACGGCGTCGACGTCGAGATCTCTCATCTGGACCTCTACCGCTTCGAGGGCGTCTCCGCAGCGGAGTGGGGAGACCTCGAGCCGTACTTCGAGGACGCGATCGTTTTCGTCGAGTGGCCGGAGGCCGGCGCCGGCGTACTCCCGCCGCCTCGCTACGCAGTGCGTTTACGGCATGCTAGCGACGGGAGAGCGGTGGAGATCTCGGAGTGTTGACGCTGGCTTTCGACACCGCGACAGGCGCGGCTACAAGCGCGCTCGTGGACACCGGTGCCAACGGGTATCTCGAGGTGCTCGGCGAGCGCGTCTCGCGCGCCCAGTCCCTGCTCGAGGACGTCGACGCGCTGCTGCGCCAGGCCGGCGCGCATCCGACGGACATCGACCGGCTCGCAGTGGGGCTCGGCCCCGGCAGCTTCACCGGCGTCCGGATCGGCCTCGCCGTCGCGCGCGGCCTTGCGCTCTCGCTCGACGTGCCGGGCGCCGGAGTCTCGACGCTCGTCGCCCTCGCCGCGGGCGCGCCCGGCGCGGTGCCGGTGATCGACGCGAAGCGCCGGGAGGTCTTCACGCTGCTCGACGGTGAGCCACGCGTGCTCGCGCCCAGGGAGATTCGACTCGCCTCGGGCGCGGTCTGCGTCGGCGACGGCGCGCTGCGCTATCGCGAGCTGTTCGAGGCGAGCGGTGCGACCGTCCCGCCCGACGGCGACGAACGTCACCTGCCGCGCGCGCGGTTCCATGCGGCGCTTGCCGGCGAGTCCGGCTCGGTCGACGACCTCGAGCCGCTCTATCTGCGACTGCCGGACGTGGACACGTGACGACCGTGGAGCTCCGGCGGCTCGCCCTCGACGATCTCCTCGACATCGAGCAGATCGAGCACCGCTCGTATCCGACCCCGTGGTCGCGTTCGATGTTCGCGGGCGAGCTCGCGAAGCCGACCTCGATCTGCCTCGGCGCCTTCGAGGCTGACGCTGAGGACGGCGCGCTCGTCGGCTACCTGATCGTGTCCCGGTACGTCGACGCGTGGCACGTGATGAACATCGCCGTCGACCCCAGCCAGCGGGGCCGTGGGGTCGCGACGATGCTGCTCGAGCGGCTGTTCGAGCTGACGGCCGACGACGTCCGCCGCGGCTACACGCTCGAGGTGCGCGTCTCGAACACGACCGCAATCTCCCTCTACGAGCGGCTTGGCTTTACATCCCGCGGCCTGCGGCGTGGCTACTACACCGACAACCGCGAGGACGCTCTGATCATGTGGAAGGATTCGGGCTCAGGCGAGTGATCCTCGGGATCGAGACGAGCTGCGACGAGACTGCTGCCGCGCTCGTCACCGAGGAGGGGGAAATCCGCGCGAGCGTCGTCTCCTCGCAGGCGGAACTGCACGCGCGATACGGCGGCGTCGTGCCGGAGGTCGCCTCGCGGCGCCACCTCGAGCTCATCACGCCCGTGATCCGCGAGGCGCTCGCGGAGGCGGGCGCGACGCTCGGCGACGTCGACCGGATCGCGGTCACGCAAGGCCCGGGCCTGATAGGCGCGCTCCTCGTCGGCCTTGCCGCCGCGAAGGCGCTCGCGTGGTCACGCCGGCTGCCTCTCGTTGCCGTCGACCACCTCGACGGGCACGTCGCCTCGCTCTATCTCCGGCCGGACTCGCTCGAGCCGCCCTTCCTCTGTCTCCTCGCGAGCGGCGGTCACACGATGCTCCTCGACGTTCGCTCGCACGCCTCTTCAGAGCTGCTCGGGACGACGCTCGACGATGCCGCCGGCGAGGCGTTCGACAAGGGAGCGCGCCTGCTCGACCTCGGCTATCCCGGCGGGCGCGAGATCGACCGCCTCGCGCGGGAGGGGAATCCCGACGCCTACGACTTTCCCGTCGCTCGCGTGCCGGGGCTCGACTTCTCCTTCTCCGGCCTGAAGACCGCGCTCCTCTATGCGGTTCGCGACCTGAGCGAGGAAGAACTGGACGCGCGCCGCGCTGACCTCGCGGCCTCGTACCAGCGCGCGATCGTGCGCGCGCTCGTCTCCCGCGTACGCGAGGCTGCGGAGAAGAGCGGGCGCGAGCAGGTCGCGATCGTGGGCGGGGTCGCGGCGAACTCCGAGCTCCGCGCCGCGCTTCCCGAAGCGGCCGCGGCGCCGCTCGCTCTCTGCACCGACAACGCCGCGATGATCGCCTCGGCGGCTCGCTGGACGGAGTCGATTCCCTATCCCCGCTACCTCGCTCTCGATGCGTATGCCTCGCGTTGAGGACTCGGGAAAGTACGGGTGAGCACGTCCTGGGGCGCGGCCTATACTCGCTGCGCTGCAGGGTTTTTCCTGCAAATCGCGTAACAAAAAGGAGTAAACAGGTGACCTCAGTCGAGACTACGACTACCCACCTGCGCGAGAACCCGTTCGAGCTGGCCCGCGAGCAACTCCAGCGCGTCGCCACCACCTTCGAGATCGACCCGAACCTCGTTTCGGTCCTGGGCCGCTGCAAGAAGGCGATCGAGGTCTCGATTCCCGTCACGATGGATGACGGCTCGACGCAGGTGTTCATCGGTTATCGCGTCACCCACAACATCGCCCGCGGCCCGTCCAAGGGCGGCATCCGCTACCACCCCGACGTCACCGTGGACGAGGTGCGCGCGCTCTCAATGTGGATGACCTGGAAGTGCGCGCTCATGGGCATCCCCTTCGGTGGCGCGAAGGGCGGCATCGCCTGCGACCCGAAGAAGATGTCGCGTGGCGAGCTCGAGCGGATGACACGCCGCTACACGAGCGAGATCATCAACGAGATCGGGCCGGAGAAGGACATCCCGGCGCCGGACGTCGGTACGGACGGTACGACGATGGCCTGGATCTTCGACACGTTCTCGATGAACAAGGGCCATTCGGTCCTCGGCGTCGTGACCGGCAAGCCGCTCATCATCGGCGGCTCGCTCGGACGCGAGGAGGCGACCTCCCGCGGCGCGCTCTTCTGCCTGCGGGACGCAGTTGCGAAGCTCGACAAGTCGCTCGCCGGCCAGAAGGTCGTCGTGCAGGGCTTCGGCAACGTCGGCAGCTACCTCGCGCAGTTCCTCCATCAGGAGGGATCGATCGTGGTCGGCATCTCCGACTCGACCGTCGCGCTCTACAACCCGAAGGGCATCGACATCCCGGCCGCGTTCGCGCACAAGCGCGAGACCGGCTCCTTGAAGGGCGTCAAGGACGCCGAGGTGATCACCGACGCCGAGCTCCTCGAGCTCGACTGCGACATCCTCGCGCCCTGCGCGCTCGAGCAGGTCATCACCGAGGAGAACGCCGACAAGATCAAGGCGTCCATCATCTGCGAGGGAGCGAACGGCCCGGTCACGCCGGCTGCCGACGCGATCCTCGAGGAGAAGGGAATCCTGATCCTCCCCGACGTCCTCGCGAACGCGGGCGGCGTCGTCGTGTCCTACTTCGAGTGGGTCCAGGGCCTCCAGGAGTACTTCTGGAAGGAGGTCGAGGTCAACGCGAAGCTCAACGACATCATGAGCAAGGCGTTCGACGAGACCTGGGAAACGGCGCAGACCCGGAACGTCCCGATGCGTGTCGCCGCCTACGGCCTCGCTGTCCAGCGGGTCGCCGAGGCGACGCTTACACGCGGGATCTATCCGTAAACAGCACGGTCACGCTCTACACCGCGGCGGGCTGCCATCTCTGCGAGGCGGCCCGCCGCGTCGTGTCCAGGGCGCGCGACGAGCTCGGCTTCGAGTTGCGCGAGATTGCGATCGACGGCGACCCCGAGCTCGAGGCGGAGTACCGCGCGTGGCTTCCCGTCGTCGAGATCGATGGGAAGCGGCGCTTCGTCTACCACGTCCATCCCGACGCGCTACGCCGAGCGGTTACCAATACAGCCTCGTAGAGCCTGCTGCTAGAACGGGCTCGTGGCGGATCGTTTGAATGTCGGGGTTGCGGCGCGCCTCTCCCGGTACCTCCAGGTGCTGTCGCAGGCGCGGAAGATGGGGAGGTCGCGGATCTCGTCGCAGGAGATCGCGGAGTACACGAACATCAACGCGACGCAGATCCGGCGCGACCTCTCAGCGTTCGGGAAGTTCGGCAAGCGCGGCGTCGGCTACCCGATCGAGTCGCTGCTCGACGTGATCCGGAAGATCCTGCGGACGCAGGGCCAGCACAACGTCGCCCTCGTCGGTGCCGGCCGCCTCGGCCAGGCGATCGCCTCCTCCTCGATCTTCGCGGAGCACGGGATCAACATCGCCGCCGTCGTCGATACCGATCCGGCGAAGGTCGGGCAGCCGATCGGGCGCGTCGCGGTCGAGCCGTACGAGCGGCTCGCGGAGCTCGTCCGCGAGCAGAACGTCGTTGTCGGCGTGCTCGCGGTGCCGGCCGGCGCAGCCCAGCGGGCGGCGGACGATCTCGTAGCCGCAGGCGTAAAGATCGTCTTCAACTACTCCGAGGCGCTGCTCGAGACGCCGGCCGACGTGACCGTGCACACGTCGAATCCCGCGGTCGAGCTGCTGTACGCGCTGTACTTCCATCTGACCTAATCGTGGGGGAACCCAGGGTTCCGCCACGAGCCCCCTCCTTCGTCGAACTGGGCAGCGGACGGCTCGTGCGCTCCGGCGAGAGCGCGGTCTCGCCTCCGCGCGCGTGAGGTCGTCGCCTTTGCAGGCGAGTGCCTGCCACGTCTAGCGTCAGGGTCGTGAGAGTTCTTCTGTGGCACGGGTACTTGCTTGCCGGCACCGGGTCGAACGTCTATACCCGGGCGCTCGCGCGCGAGTGGAGCCTCGCCGGTCACGACGTCACGGTCGTCTGCCAGGAGCGGCATCCGGAGCGGTACGACCTCGGCGGCGCGCGCGTCGTCGTCCCCGATCTGCCGGGTGGGTTGCTGCCGGTCTTCGTTCTCGACCGCTACGAGGGGCTCGAGGCGCGGCTGCTCGTCGATTTCAAGGAGGAGGAGCGGGACGCGTACGTCGAGGCGAACGCGGCTGCGCTGCGCGAGCTCGGCCCGGCCGACGTCGTCTTCGCGAACCACGTCCTGCTCGGCGCACCGGTCGGCGCCGCGAGCGGACTCCCGTACCGCGTCAAGGCGCACGGCTCCGAGCTCGAGTACGCGATGCGCGGCCGGCCCGACCTCGAGCGCTGGGGCGCCGAGACGCTCGCCGGAGCGGACGTCGTCTACGCCGGCTCCGAGCACATCCGCGCAGTCCTCGAGGAAGTCGCCGGCCACGTCGACCGGGTCGAGACCGTCCCGCCGGGCGTCGACGTCGAGGCGTTCCGGCCCGAGCCGCGCGCGCAAGCGCTCGCGGCGCTCAGCGAGGAGCTCCGGCGCGATCCGGGCGCCGCCGACGACGGAGTAACCGAGCGGTTCGAACGGTTCTTCGCGGACGACGCGCCCACTGTCCTCTACGTCGGGAAGCTGATCGAGAACAAGGGCGTCCACGTCCTGCTCGAGGCTCTCGCCGGGCTCGACGCGCGCGCCGTCGTCGTCGGCTTCGGCGACTACCGCGGCGAGCTGGAAGCGCTCGCGCCGCCGGGGACGCTCTTCCCCGGCCAGCTCGAGCACCGGCATCTCGTCCATCTGCTGCCGCTCTGTGCGGTCGCGGTCGTGCCGTCGGTCTACCCCGAGGCGTTCGGGATGGTCGCGGCGGAGGCGGCGGCCGCCGGCGTGCTGCCCGTCGTCTCCGCTCACTCAGGCCTCGCGGAGGTTGCGGCCGGAATCGCGGAGGAGGTCGGCAGCGAGACCGCCGAGCTGCTCACCTTCCCCGCCGGAGACGCAGACGCGCTCCGCGTGCGGTTGGCGGCCATCCTCGCGCTGCCGCCCGAGCGCCGCCGCGAGCTCGGCCTCGCGGCGCGCGGTGCCGTCGAAAGGCACTGGAGCTGGCCGGTCGTCGCATCGCGTCTGCTCGAACCCCGTAAGTAGGCTTTTCGTGTGGGTGACGAGCAGAAGCTCGAGTACGAGGAGATGCTCGCGCGCTCGCGCGAAGCCTTCGAAGCCGTTCCCGATTTCACCGTCGCGGTCGAGGAGGAGTTCGCGCTCGTCGACCCCGAGACGCTTGACCTGACGAACCGTTTCGAGGAGCTGCAGGCCGCCGCGCCGGGCACCGAGCTCGAAGGCCACCTCGTCGGTGAGCTCATCGCCTCCGAGGTCGAGATCCGCACCGGCCGCTGCGACTCGTTCGCTGAGGCCGCGGCGCTGCTCAGCGCCCGCCGCGAGCAGCTGAACGCACTGGCGGATCCGCTCGGGATCGCCCTCGCCGCAACGGGAACCCACCCGTGGAGCCCCTGGCAGGACCAGCGGATCATCGACACGCCGCACTACCGCCGCAACGACGAGCTCCTCCGCTACGTCGTCTGGCGCAACAACACGTTCGGCCTCCACGTCCACGTCGGCGTCAACGGCGCCGACCGCGCGATCCGCGTCTGCTCGGCGCTCCGCGCCTACCTCCCGGAACTGCTCGCGCTGTCGTCGAGCTCGCCGTTCGTCGAAGGCGTCTTCTCGGGCCTCCATTCGGCGCGCACCCAGATCTTCACG
Organism: uncultured Actinomycetes bacterium; assembly: GCA_963737515.1. Classification (GTDB taxonomy): domain Bacteria; phylum Actinomycetota; class Thermoleophilia; order Gaiellales; family Gaiellaceae; genus Palsa-739. The sequence continues at coordinate 1,085,143 of CAVTSV010000004.1, forward strand.
CGGATGTTCCCGCGCTGCGGCGTCCCGGACGCGCTCGGTAGCTGGCAGGAATGGGAGTCGTACGTCCGCTTCCTCTACGAGACGGGCTCGATCACCGAGCACACGCAGATCTGGTGGAGCGTGCGGCCGCACCTCATGTTCCCGACCGTTGAGATTCGGATCTGCGACGCGCAACCGGATCTCGCGGAGTCGCGTGCCCTCACCGCGCTCGCGTACTCCCTCACCGCGCGCATCGCGCGCGCGCTCGACGAGGGCGAGCCGCTGCCCGAGCTGCCGAACCGTCTCATCGAGGAGAACTTCTGGCGCGCCATCCGGTACGGGCTCTCCGGCGAGCTGCTCGACTTCGAGCGCGGCATCGCCGTGCCGGCGCGTGCGCGGCTCGAGCAGCTCGTCGAGTGGGTGCGGCCGGTGGCGGAGGAGCTTGGGGCGGCCGACTTCCTCGCGATCCCCGAACGGAACGCCGCGGAGCGCCAGATCGCCCGGCACGAGGAAGGTGCTTCGATGCGGGAGATCTTCGAGGATTTGATACAAACAGGCCGCGCCGAGCAGTCTCGGCGCTGACTTTGTAACGCCTCGTAACGCTCGGAGGGAGCCTCGATGAGTTGGTTCATGCATCACGCCGTGCTGTTCGCGCTGCTGTGCGCGGGCGCGGCAGTCGTCTACGGCATCGGCCTGACCGTCTGGCTGCTGCGGCAGCCCGCCGGCAACGAGCGGATGCAGGAGATCGCGCGCGCCGTGCAGGAGGGCGCCGCCGCGTACCTGCGCCGCCAGTACACGACGATCGCGGTAGTCGCAATCGTCCCGTTCCTCCTGCTCGGCTTCTACCACTCGCTCGGCTGGGGAACCGCGATCGGTTTCCTAATCGGCGCAATCCTTTCCGCCGCCGCAGGCTTCATCGGCATGAACGTCGCCGTACGCTCGAACGTGCGGACGGCGGAGGCGGCGCGCTCCGGCCTGCCGCAGGCGCTCAACGTCGCGTTCCGCGCCGGCTCGGTGACCGGCCTCCTCGTCGTCGGTCTCGGCCTCTTCGGCGTCGCGGCGTACTACGAGGTGCTGGTTCGCTGGATCGGCGACAACCCGCACCAGGCGATCGAGCATCTCGTCGGTCTCGCCTTCGGCGGCTCGCTCATCTCCGTCTTCGCCCGGCTCGGCGGCGGCATCTACACGAAGGCGGCCGACGTCGGCGCCGACCTCGTCGGCAAGATCGAGGCGGGGATTCCGGAGGACGATCCGCGCAACCCGGCCGTGATCGCGGACAACGTCGGCGACAACGTCGGCGACTGCGCCGGCATGGCGGCGGATCTGTTCGAGACGTACGCCGTCACCGCCGTCGCCGTGATGCTGCTGGGTGTCACCACCGCTGCGGGTGCCGGCAAGAGCCTGTGGCTCCTGCCGCTCGCTATCGGCGCGGTCTCGATCATCGCCTCGATCATCGGCGTCCAGTTCGCGCGCGTCCGGCACGGCGGCAACGTCATGAACGCGCTCTACCGCGCGGTTCTCGTCGCCACGGTCATCTCGGCGCTGATCTTCATCCCGGTGATCAAGGCGTTCGTCGGGAGCGCTGGTGACGCTTGCCACCGTCGCCGGCACGCCTACTCGTTCGGTGCGCTCTACGGCTCGGCGCTGATCGGGCTCGCGATCACGGCGCTGCTCGTCGGGATCACGGAGTTCTACACCGGCACGCGCTGGAATCCGGTCAAGAAGATCGCCGCCGCGTCGCAGACCGGCCACGCGACGAACATCATCGAGGGCCTCGCCGTCGGGATGCAGGCGACCGCGCTGCCGGTCGTCGTGATCGCGATCGGGATCCTCGTCGCGAACCACCTCGCCGGCCTGTTCGGGGTCGGCGTCGCCGTCATGGCGCAGCTCTCCATGACCGGCTTGATCGTCGCGCTCGACGCGTACGGCCCGGTCACCGACAACGCGGGCGGCATCGCCGAGATGGCGGACCTGCCGCCGGAGGTGCGCGCGATCACCGATCCGCTCGACGCGGTAGGGAACACGACGAAGGCCGTGACGAAGGGCTACGCGATCGGCTCGGCCGCGCTCGCGGCCCTCGTCCTCTTCGGCTCGTACGCGAACGGCCTCCACGCGCAGGCGTCGGTCGGGTCCGCGCTCTCACACCTCACGTTTGATCTCTCGAATGCGTGGGTCATCGCCGGTCTCTTCATCGGCGGCCTCATGCCGTTCCTCTTCGCCTCGCTCGCGATGCAGGCCGTCGGCCGCGTCGGCGGCGAGGTCGTCGAGGAGGTGCGCCGCCAGTTCCGCGAGCACCCGGGGATCATGGAGGGTACCGAGCGGCCGCAGTACGGCCCCGCAATCGACATCGTCACGAAATCCGCGATCCGCAGCATGATGCTGCCGGCGATCGTGCCGATCGCCTTCCCGATCGTCGTCGGGATCATCAACGCGCAGATGCTCGGCGGCCTCCTGATCGGGACGATCGTGACGGGCCTCTTCCTCGCGATTGCGATGACCTCGGGCGGCGGCGCCTGGGACAACGCGAAGAAGCTGATCGAGGACGGCCTCTACGGCGGGAAGGGCTCGCCGGCCCACCAGGCCGCGGTCACGGGTGACACCGTCGGCGATCCGTACAAGGACACGGCCGGCCCGGCGATCAACCCCATGATCAAGATCACGAACATCGTCGCGATCCTGATCATCCCGATCATCATCAGTATTCACGGCTAGCGGAGTACCGTTGCCCGGGTGAGAACGCTCACCCGGGCAACTGCTTCCGTCGCCGCGCTCGCGCTCACCACGGGCGCCATCGAGCTCCTCAAGGGGCACATCCCGGTGCTCAGCCTGGCCGTGCTGTACCTGCTCGCGATCATCCCGGTCGCGGTCGCGTGGGGAAGTGTCTACGCGGTCGGCGTCGCGATCGGGAGCATGCTCGCCTTCAACTTCTTCTTCCTGCCGCCGCTGTACACGCTCACGATCCAGGACGATCGCAACTGGTTCGCACTGCTCGTCTTCGTCGTCACGGCCGTCGTCGTGAGCGAGCTCGCCTCCCGCTCGCGGCGTCGCGCCAACGAGGCGGAGGCGGCGCTCCACGCACTGCGCGAGCTCACCGAGGAGCGCGAGCGGCTCGCGCAGGAGGCGTTCGAGGCCGAGGCGCTGCGCCGCAGCGACGCGCTGAAGACGGCTCTGCTCCGTGCCGTCAGCCACGATCTCCGCTCGCCGCTGATGGCAATTCTCACATCCGCAAGCGCGCTCACCCACGGCGAGCTCTCGCTCGACCCCGACGACCGCCGCGAGCTGACGGAGACGATCCTCGGCGAGGCGGATCGACTCGACCGCATCGTGAGCAACCTGCTCGATCTCTCGCGGTTGCAGGCCGGCGCCGCCGTCCCGGAGCCGGGTGACTGGTCCGCCGACGACCTCGTGCTGCAGGCGCTCGACGGGATCGAGGTCGGGAGTCGCGTCGAGGTCGTGCTGCCCGTGGACGACTCGCCGTTCGTCCATGCCGACCGCGCTCAGTCCGAGCGCATCGTGGCGAATCTCATCGAGAACGCACTGCGTTATTCCCCGCCTGACGAGCCGGTGCGCGTGCAGGTGCGGGAGATCGGCTCGGACGTGCTCGTGCGTGTCGTCGATCACGGCCCCGGCATCCCGCAGAGCGAGGCGGAGCGAATCTTCGAGCCGTTCCAGCGCGGCTCTCTCACGGGGACGACCCGCGGCGCCGGGCTTGGCCTCGCGATCGCCCGTGGTTTTGCGGAGGCGAATGGCGGGCGCGTCTGGGTCGAGTCGCACGAAGGGCAGGGAGCCACGTTCGTCCTCGCGCTGCCGCTCGCGCCGACTCCGATCGCAGTGTCTGCATGACCGGCACGCGCGTTCTCGTCGTCGACGACGAGCAGCAGATCCTCCGGGCGCTTCGGACGAGCCTCCGCGGTGCCGGTTACGAGGTCGAGACGGCGGACACGGCGGAGTCCGCGCTCGCGGCGGCCGCGATGCGGCCACCGGAGGCGGTGATCCTCGATCTCGTTCTTCCGGACGGGACGGGCACGGACGTCTGTCGTGAGTTCCGGACCTGGAGCAGCGCGCCGGTGATCGTCCTCTCCGCCGTCGGCGAGGAGGGCGAGAAGGTGGCCGCGCTCGACGCCGGCGCCGACGACTACGTCACGAAGCCCGTGGGCATCGACGAGCTGCTCGCGCGCCTGCGGGCGGTTCTGCGCCGGACCTCTCCCAACGGCGAGCCCGTGGTGGAAATCGGCGAGCTCGTGGTCGACCTCGCGAATCGCACGGTGACGACATCCGGCCGCGCGGTCCACCTCACGCCGCACCAGTTCGACCTCCTCCGCGTCCTCGCGCTCAACCTCGGGAAGCTGCTGACGCAGCGGCAGCTGCTCGAGGAGGTCTGGGGGCCCGGGTATGTCGGCGCGGCGAACCTCCTTCAGGTGAACGTCTCCCAGCTCCGCCGCAAGATCGAGCCGGACCGCGCCCACCCGCGCTACCTGCTCACCGAGACCGGCGCCGGCTACCGGCTCGTCGATCCCTCCTAAGTCTTCAGGGAATCCTCAGCCGGCCGCCGGAAACCGTCAGGCCGCATTCAGGAAGCCCGGCGTAGCGTCGGCTGCGTGGGAGACCTTTATGCGGTCCTGATCGCAGCCGGATGCTTCGCGTTCATCTTCGCGTTGCTCTGGTCGCTGGAACGCGTCTGATGAGCGCGGGCGACGCGTTCGGGCTCGCGATCTCGCTCGCGGTGCTCGTCTATCTCGTCTACGCCCTCGTGCGCGGGGAGAAGCTCTGATGTTCCAGGGCTGGGCGCAGATCGTCTTCTACGCGGTTGTCCTAATCGCCCTCAGCTACCCGCTGGGGATCTGGATGGCGCGCGTGTACACGCGCGAGCGTGGCGACGTCGTCGAGCGCGGCTTCCTCCGCCTGCTCGGCAGTGACGCCAGCCGTGACCAGGACTGGAAGTCCTACGGGAAGTCCGTAGTCGTCTTCACCGTCGCCTTCATCGCCTTCCTGTACGCCGTGCTGCGCCTCCAGGGGCACCTCTTCCTCAACCCCGACCACCTGCCGGCCGTGCCGTGGGACATTTCGCTCAACACGGCCGCGAGCTTCGTCACGAACACGAATTGGCAGTACTACGGCGGCGAGGCGACGATGTCGTATCTCAGCCAGATGGCCGGGCTCGCCGTCCAGAACTTCGTCTCGGCCGGCGTCGGGATGGCGGTGCTCGCCGCCGTCGCACGCGGCATCGCACGTCGCGGCACGGGCGTCGGCCTCGGCAACTTCTGGCGTGACCTCTACCGCTCGATCGCCTACATCCTTTTGCCTCTCGCGGTGGTGCTCACGGTGATCCTGCTCTCGCAGGGTGTCGTGCAGACGTTCCACGGGCATGTGACGGCGACCACGCTGCAGGGCGCGCACCAGTCGATCGCCCGCGGTCCGGCCGCCTCGCAGATCGCGATCAAGCAGCTTGGGACGAACGGAGGCGGCTTCTACAACTCGAACTCCGCCGTTCCCTTCGAGAACCCGACGCCGCTCTCCAACTTCTTCGAGGTGCTGGCGATCCTGCTCATCCCGTTCGCGCAGGTGGTCATGTTCGGCCGGATGGTGCTGGCGCGGCGGCACGCCTGGGTGCTCTACGCCGTCTGCTTGACGATCTTCGCGATCGGCGTCGGCATCGCGTTCCCGTCCGAGCAGCACGGCTCGTCCGTGCTCCGCAACTCGGGCGTGAACATCACGCACAGTGCGAGCCAGCCGGGCGGGAACATGACCGACAAGGAGGTCCGGTTCGGGATCGCCAACACTGCCCTCTGGGCGACGGCGACGACCGACGTGTCCAACGGCTCGGTCAACGGTGGCCACGACGCCTTCACGCCCGCCGGCGGAGCTGTGCCCCTCGTCAACATGTTCCTCGGCGAGGTCGAGCCCGGCGGTGTCGGCTCGGGGATCTACGGCCTCATCTTCTACATCCTGATCGCGGTGTTCGTCGCCGGCCTGATGGTCGGCCGCACGCCGGAGTGGCTCGGGAAGAAGATCGAGGCGCGAGAGATGAAGCTCGCCGCCATCGGCGCACTCTTCGTGCCGACGATGGCGCTCGTGCTGACGGCCGCCGCGATCGTCGCGCCGGCCGGGCTCGCCTCCGTCTACAACGCAGGCGCGCACGGCTTCACGGAGACGCTCTATGCCTACACCTCCCAGTCGAACAACAACGGCAGCGCCTTCGCCGGCTACGGCGCGACAACGTTCTCGACCACGCTCGGCGCGATAGCGATGCTGTTTGGCCGCTTCGTTCCGCTGCTCGCGGGCCTCGCCATCGGCGGCTCACTGGCTCGCAAGAGGGTCGTACCGGCGTCGGCGGGCACCTTCCGCACGGACGGAGCCACCTTCGGCGTCCTGCTGATCGGCGTGATCGCGCTGACGGCCGGATTGATGATCCTGCCCGCCCTGACTCTCGGGCCGATCGTGGAAGGACTGATGCACTGATGCGCGCGTTCGCCGCATCCGTCGTGACAATCGTCGTCTTTACGGTCGTGCTCGGCTTCGGCTACCCCGCGCTGATGACCGGCTTTGCCCAGGTCGCCTTCCCGAACCAGGCGAACGGCAGCCTGATTGTCCGCGACGGCAAGGTCGTCGGCTCGAGCCTCGCAGCGCAGGAGTTCACGTCGCCGCGCTACTTCCACGAGCGGCCGTCGGCGACGTCGCCTGCCTACAACGCCGCCGGGACGACCTTCTCAAACCTCGGTCCGACGAGCCCGGCGCTCGCGAAGCTCGTGCGGACGAACGCGCGGGCGATCCTGAAGCTCGAAGGCCCGTACAACCCCGGCCTCACGATCCATGACATCCCGGTCGACGCGGTGGTCCCGTCGGGCTCGGGCATCGACCCGGACATCACGCCGGCCTATGCAGCACTGCAGTCGCGCCGCGTCGCCGCCGTGCGGCACCTGCCGCTCGCGACCGTGCAGCGGCTGATCGAGCAGAACACCGCCGGACGGACGTTCGGCTTCCTCGGGGAGCCGGGCGTGAACGTCCTCGAGTTGAACCTGGCACTCGACAAGCTTGGAGGGAAGTAGATGGCCGCTCGTAGCTCGAGTGTCTTTTCGCGCGAGCTGACGCTCGCGGCAGTCCGGGACTCGTTCCCGAAGCTCGACCCGCGGCTGCAACTCAAGAACCCCGTGATGTTCATCGTCGAGCTGGGCAGCGTGATCACGACGGTGATCTTCTTCAAGGACCTTGCGCAGGGGGATCACGGCCAGCTCTGGTTCGTCGGCGTCATCGCCGTCTGGCTCTGGCTTACCGTCCTCTTCGCGAACTTCGCAGAGGCGATCGCCGAGGGGCGCGGCAAGGCGCAGGCGAACGCGCTGCGCGCGACGCGCACGACCACGCTTGCGCGCCTGCGCGACGGCGGCGAGGTGCCGGCCCCGGAGCTGCAGAAGGGCGACGTTGTCATCGTCGAAGCACGCGAGACCATCCCCGCCGACGGCGAGATCATCGAAGGAGCCGGCTCGGTGGACGAGTCCGCGATCACCGGCGAGTCCGCGCCCGTGATCCGTGAGTCCGGCGGCGATCGCTCGGCTGTCACCGGCGGCACGAGGCTCCTCTCGGACCGCCTCGTCATCGAGGTCACGCAGGAGCCCGGAAGGTCGTTCCTCGACCGCATGATCGCGCTCGTCGAGGGCGCCGAGCGGCGCAAGACGCCGAACGAGATCGCGCTCAACATCCTGCTCGCCGGCCTCACGATCACGTTCCTCGCCGCAGTCGTGACGCTGCGGCCGTACGCGATCTACGCAGGCACGCCCGTCTCGCAGACCGTCCTGATCGCGCTGCTCGTGGCGCTGATCCCGACGACGATCGGGGCACTGCTGTCCGCGATAGGTATCGCCGGCATGGACCGCCTCGTGCAGCGGAACGTGCTTGCGATGTCGGGTCGCGCCGTCGAGGCGTCCGGCGACGTCGACGTGCTGCTGCTCGACAAGACCGGCACGATCACCCTCGGCAACCGGCAGGCCGCAGAGTTCATCCCGGCGCCGGGAGTCGAGGAGCGGGAACTGGCCGAGGTAGCGCAGCTCGCCTCGCTCGCCGACGAGACGCCGGAGGGCCGCTCAATCGTCGTGCTTGCGAAGGAGCGCTTCAACCTCCGCGAGCGGGAGCTCGGCGAGCACGAGTTCGTCCCCTTCAGCGCGACGACCCGTATGAGCGGTGTGAACATGAATGGGACGATGATCCGCAAGGGCGCCGCCGACGCCGTGAAGGCCTTCATCGTCGAGAACGGCGGCCGGGCCCCGGCGGAGATCGACGACGCCGTGCAGCGCGTCGCCGAGCAGGGCGGGACGCCTCTCGTCGTCGCGCGCGACAACTTCGCGCTCGGCGTCGTCCACCTGAAGGACATCGTCAAGGGCGGCATGCGGGAACGCTTCGACGAGCTCCGCCGCATGGGGATCCGCACCGTGATGATCACGGGCGACAACCGCGTCACCGCCGCCGTGATCGCGCAGGAGGCCGGGGTCGACGACTTCCTCGCCGAGGCGACGCCCGAGGCGAAGATGGCTCTGATCAAGGAAGAGCAGACGAAGGGTCGCATGGTCGCGATGACCGGCGACGGCACGAACGACGCGCCCGCGCTCGCCCAGTCCGACGTCGGCGTCGCGATGAACACCGGGACGACCGCAGCCAAGGAGGCCGGCAACATGGTCGACCTCGACTCGAATCCGACGAAGCTGATCGAGATCGTCGAGGTCGGCAAGCAGCTCCTGATCACGCGCGGGGCGCTGACCACGTTCTCGATCGCGAACGACGTTGCCAAGTACTTCGCGATCCTGCCGGCGATGTTCGCGTTCACGTACGCGTCCAAGCAGGGCTCGCGCGGCCCGCTTAACTCGCTCAACATCATGCACCTTGGCGACCCGAAGAGCGCGATCGTCTCCGCCATCATCTTCAACGCGCTCATCATCCCCGCGCTGGTCCCACTCGCCCTCAAGGGGGTGAAGTACCGCGCGATCGGCGCCACCGCTCTGCTGCGCCGCAACCTGCTGATCTACGGTCTCGGTGGGATGATCCTTCCGTTCATCGGCATCAAGCTGATCGACCTGATCGTGCACAACGTGCTGGGGGCGTGAACTCACGCCCCGGGGGCATTACCGGATCCTGCTGGGGATGGCTGCGGGCGTCGGCAAGACGTACCGGATGCTGCTCGAGGGGCGGCAGGCGCAGGAGGAAGGGGAGGACGTTGTGATCGGCTACCTCGAGCCGCACGACCGTCCCCTCACGTCGGCGCTCGCGGAGGGCCTCGAGGTCGTGCCGCGACTACGGGCCCGGCACGGCGAGCTCGAGCTCGACGAGATGGACATCGACGCGGTGATCGCGCGCGCGCCCAAGCTCGCGCTGATCGACGAGCTGGCGCACACGAACGCCGCAGAGATGCGCAACGAGAAACGCTGGCAGGACATCGAGGAAGTGCTCGAGGCCGGCATAGACGTCATCTCGACCGTCAACGTCCAGCACCTCGAGAGCCTCAACGACGCGATCTTCGAACTGACGGAGATCCGTGTCCGCGAGACGTTCCCCGATCAGATTCTCGACGAGGCGGACGAGGTCGTTCTCGTCGACCTCTCGCCGGAGGAGCTGCAGGCGCGGCTGAAAGCCGGCAAGGTGTATTCGCAGGAGCGCGCGACCGTCGCACTCGAGAACTTCTTCCGCGTCGACAAGCTCGCGGCGCTCCGCGAGCTCGCGCTCCGCGAGGTTGCCGACGACGTCGAGGCGCGCCGCGTCGCGCGCGAGCTCGAGCCACTCAGCCGCCAAGCCGTCGGCGAACGGGTGCTCGCCCTCGTCGAGCCACAGCCGAAGTCGCAGCGGATCATGCGGCGCGCGTGGCGCTCGGCGCAGCGGCTCGGCACGACGATGGACGCACTCTGGGTCCGCAAGCCTGGTCACGAAGCGACGCCGGATGAAGTCACACAGCTCGCCGCGCTGCGCCGGGTGGCGACGATCCTCGGCGCGCACTTCGTCGAGGCAGAAGGCGACGACCTCGTCGACACCGTTCGCCGCGTAGCGGCCGAGCGCGGCTCCACGTACATCTTCGTCGGCACACCCGACGAGTCGCGCCGGCGCGAGATCTTCGGCGGCTCGCTCCTCTCGCGCATGGTGCGCGAGCTACCGGGCATCGACATCCGCGTCATCGCCAACCGCGCCGACCGGGACAGGCTCGAGCCGTGATCGCAGCCGTCATAGCGCTCGCCTTCCTCGTCGTCGTCCTCGCCGCGGCGCTCGTCGCGAACCGCGGTCTCCATCTGCGCCGGCCGAAGCCGGGCAGCCGCCGGATCCTCGTGCCTTTCACGGGCGGGACACTCGACCCGACGGTGCTCGCCGCGGCGATCCGCATCGCCCAGACGCAGGAGGCGACGCTTGTCCCCGCGTACCTCCTGCGCGTCCCACTGCAGTATCCGGAGGACACGCCGCTCGCGAACGAGGTCGAGGTCGCGCTGCCACTGCTCGAGGCCGTCGAGCACGCCGCCCTTCGCCAGGGCGTTCCCGTCGACGCGCGGATCGAGAAGGGACGCACGTCGACGCACGCACTGAAGAGGCTCTGGGAGGTCGAGGACTTCGATTGGGTGGTCGCGCCGGCGCTGAGCGACGGCGGCGGCGGCTTCACCCTCAAGGATGTGAGCTGGATCCTCGAGCACGCTCCGAGCGAGACCATCTTGCTCAAGCCAGGCCCGAGCGCCGTCCCCTAGAATTGGTCCCGGTGAGCCGGGAAGCCTGGTCGGCGCCGTATCATGACGCCCCCGGTCGCCGCATTCGCCTTTCTCATCTCGCTGCTGGCGATGCTCGGCGCTGCGCAGCTCTTCGCGGGGCGGCTCGACCGGGTAGGCCTGAGCCTCGGTCTGCCCGAGGCGCTGCTCGGGCTCTTGACCGCGCTCGCAGCCGACTCGCCCGAGGTCGCGTCGGCGGTCGCTGCGCTCGTCCGCGGCGAGCACGACGTAGCCGTCGGGATCGTCGTCGGCTCGAACGCCTTCAACATCGCCGCCATGCTCGGCGTCAGCGCGATCGTGGCCGCTGGCGTCCGCGCCCGGCCCGAGAGCGTTGTGATCGAGGCTTTCGTCGGAGTGTGGGTCACCGGAGTCGTCTGCGCGCTGCTCGCCCATGCGTTCGACGCCGCGGTCGCGCTCGTCCTGATCGCGCTCGTGGTCGTCCCCTACGTGACGCTGCTCGTGGTCGGCCCGCGCGGGGTCCGCCGCCGGCGCGTCCCGTTGCTCGGGGAGTTCCTGAGGCGCAGCTTCGGCGAGGGGCACATGGCGCCGCGGCAACCTCCGTCCCGTGAGGAGGCAGTGCTCCGCCCGTTGCTGCTCCTCCTCGCCGATCTCGTCGTGATCGTGGCGGCAAGCTCGTTGATGCTCTCGTCGTCGGTTGACCTCGCGAATGCGTGGGGCGTGCCACACGCCCTGCTGGGGGTGCTGGTCCTGGCGGTGCTGACGAGTCTGCCGAACGCCGTCACGGGAGTGCGCTTCGGCCTGCATGGCCGCGGCTCGGCGCTCGTCAGCGAGACGCTCAACTCGAACTCGATCAACCTAATCGCCGGAGTCGCCGTCCCTGCGGCCGTCGTCTCGCTCGGCGTGCTCGGCGATCTCGGTGTCTTCGACGTGGCCTGGCTGGTCGTGATGACAGGTGTCGCGCTCACGTTCTTCGCACGGCGTGGCGGCGTCCCGCGGGCGGGTGGCATTCTGCTCGTGCTCCTCTACGGCGTCTTCGTCTTGGTGCAGGTTCTCTCGCTGACCTGAGCCTTTCGTATCGTTAGCGCGTGGCCAAGTCCGCGCTGACGGAAGCTGAAGAGACTTCGGTCGAGCCTGAGCGCGGCGTCCGTCGCTTCCTGCTCGGCCGCCCGATGACCTCGCGCCAGCTCGAAGACGAGCTGCTGCCCATCCCGCTCGCGCTGCCGATCTTCGCGGCCGACGCGATCTCCTCGGTTGCGTACGCCACCGAGGCGTCGATGGTCGTGCTCCTCACCGTGTCGCTCCACGAGATGCGGCTCGCGCTGCCGGTCTCGATTGCCGTCGCCGCGCTGATGGCCATCGTGATCACGTCGTACCGGCAGACGGTTCGCGCGTACGAGGTCTCGGGCGGGGCGTACGTCGTCGCCCGGGAGAATCTCGGCACGCTGCCGAGCCTCGTCGCAGCCGCGGCACTGCTCGTCGACTACGTCTTGACCGTCGCGGTCTCGGTTGCCTCCGGCGTCCTCGCGATCACGTCCGCCGCTCCCTCGCTCGGCCACCTCGACACGGAGCTCTCGCTCGCGGCGGTCGGTCTGATCATGCTCGTCAATCTCCGGGGCGTGCGCGAGTCGGGTTTCGCCTTCGCGCTCCCGACGTACATCTTCATCGTCTCGATGCTCATCGCCGTCGGAGTCGGGGTGGGGAAGTGCGCGACGACCGGCTGCCCGCGCGCAGTCACGCCCCACGCGATCCCGCCGGGCACCGCCGCGATCGGCCTCTTCCTGATCCTGAAGGCCTTCTCATCGGGCGCGAGCGCACTGACCGGTGTGGAGGCGATTGCCAACGGCGTCAACGCGTTCAGGCGCCCGCAGTCGAAGAACGCGGCGCGGACGCTCGGCGTGCTCGGCGTCGTCGCGATCACGCTCTTCCTCGGCGTCTCGTACCTCGCCGTCGCGACGCACGCCCGCCCGAGCACGAGCGTCTCGGTCGTGTCGCAGGTCGCACGCGCGGTCTTCCCGGCGGGTCACGCGACGTCGTTCCTCTTCTGGATTGTCCAGATCTTCACGTTCGCGGTGCTGATCCTTGCGGCGAACACGTCGTTCCAGGGATTCCCGCGACTGTCGGCGCTGCTCGCGAAGGACCGCTTCATCGCGCGCCAGTTCACGAATCTTGGCGACCGGCTGGTCTACTCGAACGGCGTCGTCGTGCTCGCCGGCGCCGCCGCGCTCCTGATCTGGATCTACCACGCGAACGTCATCAACCTCATCCACCTCTACGTCGTCGGTGTGTTCACCGCGTTCACGCTCTCGCAGGCGGGGATGGTGCGCTACTGGCTGCGCACGCACGGCGACGGGTGGCGATGGCGCGCCGTGATCAACGGGGTAGGCGCCGCGGCGACCGGCATCGTCGCGGTGGTCGTGATCCTGACGAAGTTCACGGAGGGCGCTTGGCTCGTGATCGTCGCCGTGCCGATGATGGTGGTCGGCTTCTACGGCGTCCGCCGGCACTACGACGGGATGCAACGCCGGCTCTCCGCGGGAGCTGCGGCCGTCGCGGCCGCACCCGTCGCCCGCAACCACACGATCGTCGTTGTCGAGGCGCTCAACGAGGCGACCGACGCGGGGGTCTGGCTCGCTGAGAAGATCTCCCCGGAAGGCTTCCGGGCGATCCACGTTCCGGTGCGCGGCTCGGATCCCGGCATCCGGCCGCGCTGGTTCCACCAACGGGGAGGAGAGCCGCAGCTCGAGATCCACGACGAGGCCGGAGGGCTTACCGCCGCCGTGCTCGACCAGGTCTGGCGGCAGCCGCGTGGCGAGTCCGACTTCGTCACGCTGATCCTGCCGGAGCTGTTCGAGTCGCCGTCCCTCGTGCAGCAGATCCGCCACCCCCGGGAGCTCGCGCTGAAGCTGCGCCTGCTCTCCGAGCCGAGCGTCATCGTCGCGGACGTGCCGGTGCTGCGCGGTCCGCCGCGGCAATTCCCCAAGCGCCTCATCGCGCGCGTCCTCGCCGCCGACGTCAGCGCGGCCACGATGCGCGCCGTCAATTACGCGAGCACGCTCGCGGTGGAGGACACTCAGGCCGTGAACTTCGCCTTCAGCTCGGCCGATGCGCACGCGATTCGCGCCGAGTGGTCGCGCCACGGGCCGCGCATCCCGCTGCACGTCGAGGAGGCGCCGTACCGCGACATCGGCGCGCCTCTGCTCCATTATCTCCGCGGCCTCACCGCGGATCCGGACGTCGCGGTCCTCGTGCTCATGCCGGAGCTCATCGTGCGCGGCTGGCGCCGGGCGCTCCACAACCAGCGCGCCCTGTACGTCAAGCGGCTCCTCCTCTTCGAGCGGCACGTCGTGCTCGCTTCGGTGCCGTACCAGTTGCTGCGATGAGACTCGCGCTGCCCGATCCGAGGTCGCTGACCCGCCGGGCGCAGCACCTCGCCCGGTTGACGGGCTCGATCGCCTATCGCAGCGTCGTCGTCCCGCTGCTCGAGCTGGAGGAGACGGAGCACGCGCTCGCGCTCGCGTGCAGGCTCGCAGCTCGCCGTGGCGCGCGAATCGTTCTCGTCGCGCCGCTCGTCGTCGATCGCGAGCTCCCGCTCGAGGCGCACTTCGACGCCGAGCGCGCCGAGCTCGAGCGCCGGCTCGAGGAAGCCGCCTCCGTCGCCGGTGCGCGCGGCGTCACGATCCGCCGCGAGATCGTCCGCACGCGGCCGGGACGGCTGGGAGGGGACATCGCGCGCGTCGCTGCGGAGCATCGGGCGGAGCTCCTCGTCGTCGGCGCGCCCGTGCGGTCGCGGCGCGGCTTTCGGCGTCCGTTCCCCGACGAGCTGCTGCCGATGCTGCGCGCCGCGCACTGCCGCGTGCTGATCGCGACGGGCCCGGTTGCGGGTTCCGGCAAGGCCGAGGTCGAGTTCGCGAAGGTGCTCGTCCCGATGAAGCTCGGACCGATCGGAACCGAGATGGTCGCGACGGCCCTCAAGCTCGCCCCGGCGCCGGGCACCCACGTCGAGGCGCTGCACGTCATCCGCGTCCCACTCGACCGGCCGCTCGAAGCCGAGATGCTCGAGCAGGAGGAGCAGGCGGCCGCTTCGCTGGCCGCCGCAGCCGCCCTCGGCGGCGCGCGCGGCCTCCTGGTCGAGGGCCGCTCGGTCCGCGCCCGCTCGATCGGCGAGGCAATCGTCCAGGCGGCGGAGGAGAGCGGGGCGGATCTGATCGTCCTCGGCTCGGCGCCTCGCTGGAGGAGCCAGGCGCGCTTCTTCTCCCCGACCGTGCACTACGTCCTCCGCAAGGCGCCGGCCGAGGTACTCGTGGTCGCCTTCCCTCAGGGCGTGCTCGAAGAGGCGTAGCGAGCTACGCTCCGGCGATGTTGAAGGCACTCGTCATCGGCTGCGGCCGGGTTGGCTCCGCCGTAGCGCTCGAGCTCCAGGGGGAAGGCTGGAGCGTGACCGTGGTCGACGAGAACGAGGATGCTCTCTCCCGGCTCGGCGATGGCTGGCCGGGGACGTTCATCGTCGGGCACGGCATGGACGCCGATCTCCTTCGCGACGCGGGAATCGAGGACGCGGACGCCGTCGTCGTCGCGACCGACGGCGACAACACCAACATCGTAATCGGGCAGGTGGCCCAGAAGCGCTTCGCCGTCCGCTGCGTCGTCGTCCGCGTGCTCGATCCGGCGCGCGCGAAGTTCTATGCCGAGCGCGGCCTCGACATAGTCTGTCCGACGAGCATCTCGATCGACCGGCTGATGGATGCGGTGCGGACGTGCGCGATTCCTGCCCCGGCCGGCGGGAAGACTTCCTGATGTACGTGATCGTCGCCGGCGGAGGCAAGGTCGGAGCGAACGTCGCGCGCTCGCTCCTCCGGCTCGGGAACGAGGTGACGCTGATCGAGCAGCGTCGCGACCGGTACGAGGCGCTCGAGGACGAGTTCGAGCACCAGGTCCAGCGCGGCGACGCGACCGAGCTCTACATCCTCGAGCGGGCCGGAATCGCACGTCCGCCGGACATCATTCTCGCGCTCACCGGCGACGACGAGGACAACATGATCATCGGCCAGATCGCGCGGGAGAAGTACGGCGTGCCGAAGGTCATCGGCCGGGTCAACGACCCCCGCAACCAGGCGCACTTCGATCTGCTCGGCATTTCGCCGACCGTCTGCGCCACGTCGAGCATCATGGCTCTGGTCGAGCACGAGGTGCCCGAGCACGACATGATCCACCTGCTCGAATACCGGCGGGAGAACCTCGAGATCGTCGAGGTGACGATCGGCGGCGATTCGCCGTCGGCGGGCAAGCGAGTCGACGCGCTCTCGCTGCCGGAAGGCTCCAGCTTGATCTCGGTGATGCGCGACGGCCGGGCAGAGATCGCGGTCGGCGCGACCGTGCTCGAGGCGGGAGACCAGGTTCTCGCCATCCTCGAGCCGGGCAAGGAAGACGAGCTACGCCGCGTTCTGCTTCGACACTAGTTCCGGCGTTCGTCCTCGCCGGGGTCGTGACCGCGGCATGCGTGAGCGCCGGAGCCGCCGCGTCGACCGCGAAGGCCGACTGGACGCGGTTCGGCTACGACGCGAGCCGCAGCAGCGACGACCCGAACGCCACGGGCATCACCGCAGCCAACGTGGCTTCGCTGGTTCGCCGGCAGGTGCAGTTGCCCGGAACGGTCGACGGGTCGGCGATCTATCTCCACGGCATCGAGGTCAAGGGCACCGTCCACAACACGCTGTTCGTCACGACGACGTACGGATGTACGCTCGCGATCGACGCGCACAGCGGCGCGATCCTGTGGCGCTGGAAACCGCCGGACTACTCCTCCTTCGCCGCCAGCGCGCAGATCACGACCGCGACGCCCGTCGCCGACCCCAGCCGCAAGTGGATCTACGCCGGCTCGCCGGACGGGAAGATCGAGAAGCTCTCCGTCGCGAACGGTCACGCCGCCTGGCGCGTCTCGATCACGAAGCTGCCGTCGCGCGAGAAGATCGCCGCCTCGCTCAATTTCGCCGGCGGCCACGTGATAGCGACCACCGGCGGCTACATCGGCGACACGCCGCCGTACCAGGGGCACGTCGTGCTCATCTCGACCGGCGGCAAACTTCTCCGAGTCTGGAACTCGCTCTGCTCGAACCGGTCAGGGCTCATAGAGCCGTCGACGTGCGCGGCGAGCGACGCCGCGATCTGGGGCCGTTCCGGCGCCGTCGTCGTGCCAGGTACAGGTGACCTACTCGTCGCCACCGGGAACGCGCCGTGGAACGGGACGACCGACTGGGGCGACGCCGTCCTCGTTCTCTCGCCATCGGCCCACCTCATCGGTAACTACACGCCGACGGACACGCAGCAACTCAACGACAACGACCTCGACCTCGGCTCGACCTCGCCGGTCTACCTCACGTCGAAGCTGATCGCGCAGGGCGGCAAGGACGCCAAGATCCGGCTCCTCTCGCTCGCCCGCCTGCACGGCACCGCGCCGCACAAGGGTCGCGAGCTGCAGATCGTCTCCACGCCTTCGGGATCAGAGCTCTTCACGGCGCCGGCGGTGTGGCGCGAGCACGGCCACATCTGGCTGATCGCCGCCGACGGCGGCGCGACGCAGGCGTGGGTGCTGCGCGACAACCGCCTCCACTCGGTCTGGCGGAGCGACATTCCCGGGACAAGCCCGGTGATCGCGGGCGGCCTCCTCTACGTCTACGACCCCGACGGAGGCCTCAGCGTCTACAAGCCCGCGAGCGGGAAGCTCGTCACGACGCTCACCGCGGGCGGCGGCCACTGGAACAGCCCGATCGCGACCGACGGCATCGTCGCGCTGCCCGAAGGCGACGCGAACGACCACGCCACCACCGGCGTCCTCGACATCTGGCGCCTTCCTTAGCCGGCGCGCCGGCGCCGCACCGTCGGCGCCTGCTGCCCGAGCGCGGCGTAGGCGAGTGCCTGCAGCGACTCGTTGAGCGTCGCCAGCTCGCGCGCGATGCGGAGGAAGTTCTCGTCGTTGTCGAGTCGCTTGTTCGTCTTCGCGAGCTCGTCGGCGATCCGGTCGAGCCGCGCGAGGATCAGGTCGAACCGGCGATCGGAGAGGTCGTGCTCCACGGGAGTCATCGTAGACCTGCGAGCTCCTCGCGCGAACCGACGAGGACGGTGTCCTGTCCCAGCTCGGCGCGCACCTCCGCGAGCGTCCCGACAACCTCGACGTAGCGCGCGGCGCCGACGTGTGCGAGCGCGAGCTCCGCGAGCTCGCGCGGCCCATCGGTGTAGGCGCCGATCCGCGCGCCCGCGCTCGAGAGTCTTCGCAGCGCGCCGTTCGTCTCGGCGCGCGGGCGAAACCAGAGCGGTGCCCGGTCGGCGGCGAAGCGGTCGAGGAGAGGACGCCAGTCGCCGAGTGCGGTGTCGAGCACCTCCGTCGCCGCCTCCCGGTCCTCCGGCACCTGAAGCTCGACGCGCGACCGTCGCGCCGCGTCCTCGAGCCACGCGTTCCAGACCGGACGCGTGTCGGCCAGCACGGCGTCGAGGTCGACTGCGATCGAGATTCCACTCACGGAACCCGATGCTAGGCTCCCGCCACTACAAACCGGCGAGCGGTAAGGGAACTCCGGTGTGAATCCGGGACGGTCCCGCCGCTGTGAGGGGAGATGCTCTTCCGCCATGACGTCACTGGGCGAAAGCCTGGGAAGGCGGCGGAGGAGGGAGCCCCGAGTCAGAAGACCTGTCGCGCGCCGCACACCCCGGACCCCTCGCGGAAGGAGGATTCGTGCACCGTCGCGCTCTCACATTCCTCGTGGTCCTCGCGGCCACCCTCGTCGCCGTCTCTCTCTCGGCGGTGGCATCGACGCCGCGCGCGTACCACCGGATCGTCTCGCTCTCGCCGTCGAGCACCGAGGACCTGTTCGCGATCGGCGCCGGCAAGCAGGTCGTCGCCGTCGACCAGGACTCGAACTATCCGGCGCGCGCGCCCAGGACCAGCCTCTCCGGCTACACGCCGAACGTCGAGGCGATCGCCGCCTACCACCCCGACCTCGTCGTCATCTCGTACAACCCGCGCAACTTCGCCGGCCAACTGCGGAAGCTCGGGATCCGCGTCGTGATGGAGCCTGCGGCGACCGACCTTGCGCAGGCGTACGACGAGATTTCCGGACTCGGGCGCCTCACCGGCCACGAGACCGGAGCGCACTCCGTCGTCCGCTGGATGCAGCGGCGCCTGGCCCAGATCGTCGACAGCGTGCCGCGATCGCAGCGCCGGTTCCGCGTCTACCACGAACTCGACCAGACGTACTACTCCGCGACGTCGAAGACGTTCATCGGCAGGATCTACAAGCTGTTCGGCTTCACGAACATCGCCGACGCGGCGGACACGACGGGCAGCGGCTATCCGCAGCTCTCCGCCGAGTACATCGTCCAGCAGAACCCGCAGATCATCGTCCTCGCCGACACGAAGTGCTGCGGCCAGACCGAAGCGACGGTCGCTGCGCGGCCCGGCTGGAGCGGGATCAGCGCGGTTGTGCACCACCGCGTCGTCGGCGTGAACGACGACATCGCGTCCCGCTGGGGGCCGCGGATCGTGGAGTTCGCGGCGGACATCGCGAAGGTCGCGAAGAGCTAGTGGCGGTCGCGACGGAGCGGGTGGAGATGCCGCCGCGGGTCGAGGCCCGCGGGGTGAGTCTCCGGGCAGGCCTCGTCGCGGCCGCCTTTCTCGTGGTCGCCGTCGTCGTCGGGCTCGCGATCGGGCCTGTCCACATCGGGCTCGCGGCCATCCTCCGCTCGGTGCTGTCGTACGTCCCCGGCCTCCACGTCCATCAGCCGCTCGCCGGGGTCGACCACGCCGTGCTCTGGCAGCTCCGGGCGCCGCGCGTCGCGCTCGCCGCGCTCGTCGGCGGAATGCTCGCGGTCGCGGGCGCGTCGTATCAGGGCGTCTTCCGGAATCCGCTCGCCGATCCGTATCTGCTTGGCGTTGCCGGCGGAGCCGGGCTCGGCGCGACGCTCGCGATCGTCTACAGCGTCACCGCGGCGGGGCCGCGCTGGACGGTGCCGCTCGCCGCGTTCGCCGGCGCGATCGCCGCGGTCGCGCTGACCTACGTGCTCGGCCGCTCGGCCGGCGCCGCGCGCACGAGTGGCGCACTCGTCCTCGCCGGCGTCACGGTCGCGACGTTCACCGCAGCGGTGCAGACGTTCGTCCAGCAACGGCACACCGACGTTCTGCAGAACGTCTACGCCTGGCTGCTCGGCGGCTTCTCGACGTCGACGTGGAGCGACGTCGCCCTCTGCGGGCCGTACATCGCCGCGAGCGCACTCGTGCTCCTCCTCCACCGGAGGGTGCTCGACGTCTTGAGTCTCGGTGACGACGAGGCGGCGAGCCTCGGCGTGAACGTCGCGAGGGCTCGCCTGACGATCGTCGTCGCCGCGACACTCGGGACGGCGGCCGCCGTCTCGGTGAGCGGGCTCATCGCCTTCGTCGGGATCATCGTCCCGCACACGATCCGGCTGCTCGTCTCGACGAGCTACCGCGCAGTGATCCCGCTCTCCCTGCTCGTCGGCGCCGGCTTCCTCGTGCTGACCGACGTGCTCGCGCGGACGGTGCTCTCTCCCGCCGAGCTGCCGATCGGGGTCGTGACCGCCTTCTTCGGCGCGCCGTTCTTCGCGATCGTCCTCCGCACGTCTCGGAGCATGCGGTGATCGAGACCCGCGACCTCTGGGTGCGCTTCGGGCCGACCGCTGCCGTCCGCGGGCTGTCGCTGCAGGCGGAGTCCGGTGGTTGGACGGCGCTGATCGGCCCCAACGGCGCGGGGAAGACCTCGGCGCTGCGCGCGCTCGCAGGCCTCGTCCCCTACGAGGGCGAGGTTCTCGTGGAGGAGCAGGATGTCCGCCGCCTCGGCCGCCGCGCGCTCGCGCGCCTCGTCGCCTTCGTCCCGCAGAAGCCCGAGACGCCGCCGGAGCTCACGGTCGCGGAGTACGTCCTCCTTGGTCGCACGCCGCACATCTCCTACCTCGGCGGGGAGGGGAAGCGCGACCGGGAGGCCGCGGCGCGCGCTCTTCGCCGGCTCGAGCTTGCGGGCTTCGCCGAGCGGCCGCTCGGCTCGCTCAGCGGCGGCGAGCTGCAGCGCGCCGTTCTCGCGCGCGCTCTCGCGCAGGAGGCGCGCGTGCTGCTGCTCGACGAGCCGACGACGTCGCTCGACCTCGGTCGCCAGCAACTCGTCCTCGAGCTCGTCGACGAGCTCCGCCGCGACGGCCTCACTGTCGTGACGACGATGCACGAC
Source organism: uncultured Actinomycetes bacterium (assembly GCA_963737515.1). Classification (GTDB taxonomy): domain Bacteria; phylum Actinomycetota; class Thermoleophilia; order Gaiellales; family Gaiellaceae; genus Palsa-739. Next base: position 1,106,030 of record CAVTSV010000004.1, read on the forward strand.
CTCACGCTCGCAGGCCAGTACGCGGAACACCTCGTCCTCCTCGACGCGGGCTCGGTCGTCGCCGAGGGTGCTGCGGCGGACGTCCTCTCGGCCCCGAACGTCGCCGCCCACTACGGCGCGAATGTCCGCGTCATCGAGGACGAGTCCGGCGTCTTCGTGCTCCCGGTTCGGCGCTAAGCTGTCCGCCGGCGCCCAGCGCCGCTCTATGCGCGACTGACCGTCCATCACGCCCCGTCCCTCTCTCCAGCGTGGAGGTCGTTGCGCATGTCTCGCCTTGCCGGCTCGCTCGTCGCGGCCGCAGTCTCGAAGTCGTACGGATCGGAGGTCGTCCTCGCGGACGTCGACCTCGTCGTGCCGCCGCGCGCGCGGATCGGCCTCGTCGGCCCGAACGGCGCGGGCAAGTCGACACTGCTGCGGCTGCTCGCCGGCCTCGAGGAGCCGGACGCCGGGCATATCCGGCGCTCGCCGCCGTCGCTTGCGGTCGGCTACCTCAGGCAGGAGCGCACGGGAGACGGCCGCTCGGGCGGGGAGGAGACCAAGGCGGCACTGGCCGACGTGCTGCGCGAGGGGTTCGACGTCCTGCTCCTCGACGAGCCGACGAACGACCTCGACTTCGCGGGGCTCGCCTGGCTCGAGCGCCGGCTCGCGCCCCAGCCTGGCTCGCTCGTCGTCGTCTCCCACGACCGCGTCTTCCTCGACCGGACGGTCACGCGCATCGTCGAGCTCGACGAGTGGACGCGAGGGACGACGGAGTACGCCGGCGGCTGGAGCGAGTACGAAACCGAGCGCGAGCGCCGGCGAGAGGGTCGGTACCGGCGCTGGGAGGCGTCGGTCGCCGAACGCCAGCGCATCGAGGAGCCAGCAGCGCCGCATGGCGGAGTGGGAGCGGCGCGGCTACGGGCAGGGCCGCAAGAAAAAGAAGTCGAAGGACGTGAAGCGGACGTACGCCGCCAGGCTCGCGCGGGTCGCGGCGGTCGAAAAGCCGTACGAGCCGTGGGAGCTCCACCTCGGTCTCGCACCGGTCGCGCGCAGCGGCGACGTCGTCGTGCGGCTCCAGCGGGCGGTCGTCGAGCGAGGCGCGTTCCGGCTCGGCCCGCTCGACCTCGAGATCGGCTGGGGCGACCGTCTCGCGATCGCAGGCAGGAACGGGAGCGGTAAGACAACGCTGCTCGACGCCGTGCTCGGACGGCTGCCGCTCGTCGCCGGCGAGCGTTGGCTCGGGCCCGGAGTCGTTCCCGGCGAGCTCGAGCAGGATCGCGCGGCGCTCTCGGGCGAGCAGCCGCTCCTCGACGTCTTCTGCGATTTCGAGGAGGAAACGGCACGGGCGCTGCTCGCGAAGTTCGGGCTCGGCGCCGCCGATGTCCTCCGCTCGGCTGTCTCACTGTCGCCGGGCGAGCGCACCCGCGCCGCTCTGGCGCTGCTCGCGGCGCAGGGCGTCAACTGCCTCGTTCTCGACGAGCCGACGAACCACCTCGACGTCGAGGCGATCGAGGAGCTCGAGCGCGGCCTCTCCGGCTACGACGGCACCGTCCTCCTCGTCACTCACGACCGGCGCTTCCTCGAGGCGTTTCAACCCACGCGGACGATCGAGCTCTAGCGATCGAACAGCGCGGCCGATGGGAGATAGAACGCCGCGATCGCGAAGGTCAGCGCGACGCTCGCGAGGGGGCTCCAGATCGCGGCGGCGAACGTCGCGGCGTACATCGGCACGCCCGGATTGAACGCGCGGGTGATCGCTCGCACGGCGCGGTCGGGAACTTCTTCGGCGATCAGCCGTCGCCCGCGTGAGGCGTAGCGCCACCAGGCGTTGTAGACGATCGCCATCAGCAGGAAGGTCGCGCAATACGCAAAGACCGCGGCCTGCTCGCCGGAGTGCTGGAGGGACTTGGCCACGAGCCGGGTCGGGAAGGGCAGGAAAGCGACGGTCATCAACAGCAGGAGGTTGAGGAACATCAGCGTCCGGTCCGCCCGCGCCATCGTCTCGACGCAGAAGTGGTGGTTCATCCAGATGATCCCGATCGTCAGGAAACTCGTGGCGTAGGCGAGGTAGGCGGGCCAGAGATGGAGGAGCTGGCTGCCGAGATCCTTGCCCGACGAGACCGCGAACTCGAGCACGAGAAGCGTTGCGGCGATCGCGAAGACGCCGTCGCTGAACGCCTCCAGCCGGCCCGTGCCGGAGCTCTCCATCACGCGACTGCCGGCGCGAGCTCCCGGCCGATCAGCCGCACCGACTCGAGATCGTGGTGCAGGAGGTGCTGGAGCATCACGCGGTCGCAACCGGCGCGCTCGTACGCGCGGAGCTGTTCCGCGACCTCGTCGAGCGAGCCAATCATGGCGCGGCCTTTGAACCGCTCCAGCCACTGTTCGAACGGGATCTCACGCAGCCTCACCTCGTACAGAGCGCGCACCCGCTCGACCGCGTCTGCGTGCGTCTCGCCGACCACGCAGCTGGTCATGACGGAGAAGCGCAGCGGCCGGGTCTTCTCCCGAATCGCCGCCGCCTCGTCGACGGAGACGAACGGCGCGTTGTACTCGTCGGCGAAACGGAGCGCCGGCTCGATGGTGCCGCGCTTGCCGCTGCCGCCGACCAGGAGCGGCGGGCGCGGCTCCTGGACGGGCTTCGGCAGGCCGGGTGCGTCCTCGAGCGTGTAGTGGCGGCCGTGGAAGTCGACGCGCTCCTCGGTCCAGAGGCGGTGCACGATCTCGAGCTGCTCCGCGAACCGTTCGACGCGGACGCTGGTCTCGGGGAACTCGAACCCGAAGGCGCGGTGCTCGCGCTCCATCCAGCCCGCGCCTAATCCGAGCTCGACGCGTCCGCCGGAGACGTGGTCGGCCGTCGAGACCGCGTTCGCGAGCAATCCCGGCGCGCGGAAGGTCGCGGGGGAGACGAGCGTCCCGAACCGGAGGGTGGACGTGCGCGCGGCGAGGGCGGCGATAGTGGTCCAGGCGTCGTGCGCGACGCCGTGGTACTCGTCGCCCTGCGATATGTAGTGGTCCGAGCGGAAGAGCGTTTCGACGCCGTGCTCCTCGCAGGCCGCGGCGAGCGCGCACCAGTCGTCCCAGGTCACGTTCTCCTGCCCCTCGACCATGAGCGCGAGCTGCATCTCGGGCCGACGCTAGCATCGGTAGGTGGCTGCGACGACGCCGGAGACCTACCTCACCGACCTGAATCCGGCGCAGCGCGAGGCCGTCCTCCACACCGAGGGCCCCGTGCTCGTGATCGCTGGCGCCGGCTCCGGCAAGACGCGCGTCCTCACCCGCCGCATCGCGCACCTGCTCGGCGCGGTCGGCGTCAAGCCGCCCGAGATCCTCGCGATCACGTTCACGAACAAGGCGGCGGGGGAGATGCGCGAGCGCGTCGAGGAGCTCGTCGGACCGCCCGCGCGCGCCGCATGGGTCATGACGTTCCACTCGGCCTGCGGGCGGATCCTGCGGCGCGAGGCGCAGCGGCTCGGCTACCGCTCCAACTTCACGATCTACGACCAGGCAGATCAGGTGCGCCTCGTCAAACGGTGCCTCGAGGAGCTCGAGCGCGACCCGAAGCGGTTCACGCCACGCGGGATCCACTCCCAGATCTCGAACGCGAAGAACACGCTCGTCGGGCCGGACGCGTACGGCGAGCGGGTCGCGAGCTTCTACGACCAGACAGTCGCCGAGGTCTACGACCTCTACCAGAAGCGCCTCTTCGCCTCGAACGCCGTCGACTTCGACGACATGCTCTTCCTCACCGTTGACGTGCTCGAGCGCTTCCCCGAGGCCCGCCAGAAGTGGCAGGACGCCTTCCGCTACGTCCTCGTCGACGAGTACCAGGACACGAACCACGCGCAGTACCGGCTCCTCCAGCTGCTCGCGGAGAAGCACCGCAACGTCTTCGCGGTCGGCGATCCCGACCAGTCGATCTACGCCTTCCGCGGCGCGGACATCCGCAACGTCCTCGAGTTCGAGCGCGACTTCCCGGGCGCGTACTCGATCGCGCTCGAGCAGAACTACCGCTCGACGCAGAACATCCTCGACGCCGCGAACGGCGTCATCAAGCAGAACCGCGAGCGCAAGGAGAAGAACCTCTGGTCGGAGCTCGGCGAGGGCGACCCCGTCCGCGTCGTCGAGGTCGAGGACGAGCACGCCGAGGCGCGCTTCGCCGCGGCGGAGATCGCGCTGCTCGTCGAGGAGGGCTTCTCCGGCAGCGAGGTCGCAGTCTTCTACCGGATGAATGCACAGAGCCGCGTCCTCGAGGACATCCTCGTGCGGCAGGGGGTCGGCTACCAGGTGATCGGCGGCCCGCGCTTCTACGAACGCGCCGAGGTGAAGGATCTCGTCGCCTATCTCCAGGTGATCGACAACCCCTACGACGCGGTCTCTCTCCTGCGCATCGCGAACCGCCCGCGCCGCGGGATCGGCGAGTCGACGCTCGCGCGGCTGGCGACGTGGGCCGACCAGCGGGAGATCTCGCTCTGGGAGGCAACCGCGGAGGCGGAACTGGCCGGCGTGGGTGCCGCGCCGCAGAAGGCGCTCAAGGCGTTCCGGGCCACGATCGAGTCGCTGATGTCGGCAGCGATGGAGTACGACGTGCCAGAGCTGATCGACGAGGTGCTCGCGCGCAGCGGGTACATGGCGTCGCTCGAGGCCGAGCGGACGATCGAGGCGCAGGGCCGCATCGAGAACCTCCAGGAGCTCGTCTCCGTCGCGCGCGAGTGGCGCGAGCAGAGCGAAGAGGCGATGTTGTCTGGCTTTCTCCAGGAGATCTCGCTCTATTCCGACCAGGACGCGATCCGCGGCGATGGTTCGCTCGTCACGCTCATGACGCTCCACAACGCGAAGGGACTCGAGTTCCGCGCCGTCTACATGATCGGCATGGAGGAGGGGATCTTCCCGCACTCCCGGTCGATCGAGGAGCAGGGGATCGAGGAGGAGCGCCGCCTCTGTTACGTCGGGATGACGCGCGCGAAGGAGCGGCTGACGCTGCTCCACGCCTCGTCGCGGATGCTGTACGGCGGGCGCAGCCACAACCTGCCGTCGCGGTTTCTCGACGAGGTGCCCGACAAGCACGTCGAGCGCGAGCGGTTGCGGCCGGCCTCGTGGTCGGGCTACGGCTCGCCGCGCCTGAGTCAGGTTGTCCCGAAGGAGGACGTGCCGAGTCTCACGACCGGCGACTCCGTCCGCCATTCGACGCTGGGAGAGGGCGTCGTCGTGCGGATCGAGACGGGCGGGCTCGTCACCGTGCGGTTCGCGGAGGACGGCAGCGAGCGGAAGCTCATGCTCGACTACGCGCCGCTCGAGAAGCTCTAGAGTCGGCGGCATGTTCGAAGCCCGCCCCGTTCGCGATCGCGAGGAGTTCGCACAGGCCTTCTTCGGGATCGGCCAGTACTTCGAGGGGCGCCTGCCGCCGGAGGACTTGGTAGACCGCTGGCTCCAGTTCTTAGAGCTGGATCGGATGCACGCCGCGTTCGATGACGGCCGCGTGGTCGGCGGGGCGGGCGCGTTCACGTTCGACCTGTCGGTTCCGGGCGGCTCGCTCCCGTGTGCCGGTGTCACCGTCGTCGGCGTCTATCCGACCCATCGCCGCCGTGGCGCGCTCCGCACGATGATGGACACCCAGCTCGCCGACGTCCACGAGCGCGGTGAGTCGATCGCGGCACTCTGGGCGAGCGAGGAGACGATCTACGGGCGTTTCGGTTACGGGTTGGCTTCCTGGGCGGGCGAGCTGAAGGTGCCGCGGGACTCGAACTGCTTCGCGCAGCCGCTCGAGTCGAGAGGCGCGGTGCGGTTCGTCACGCCGGACGAGGCGAAGCAGCTCTTCCCGCCGATCCACGAGGCGGTGCGGGCGCAGCGGCCGGGCTTCTTCCACCGCACCGACGCGTGGTGGGATCTCCGCCAGCTACGCATCCCGCCGGAGCAGGAGACCAATCCGAAGCGGTTCGTCGTGCTCGAGTTCGACGGCGCGACTGCGGCGTACGCGATCTTCCGCCTGCACGGCCAGTTCGAGGACGGTGTGCCGAAGGGGCGGACGGAAGTGATCGAGGCGCTCGGCGCGACGCCGGAGGCGACAGCCGAGATCTGGCGCTTCCTCCTCGACATCGATTGGTCGGCGACGACGACGGCCGCGTTGCTCCCGCCCGATCATCCGCTCTTCTTGCTGCTCGCGTACCCGCGCCGCGCCGGCTACAAGCTGTCCGACGCGCTCTGGATCCGCCTCGTCGATGTCGGCGCCGCGCTCTCCGGGCGGGCTTATGCGCGCGAGGGCAGGGTCGTCTTCGACATCCGCGACGCGGTCTGCCCCTGGAACGAGGGACGCTGGCTGCTCGAGGACGGCCGGGCCGCCCGCACGGAAGAGGAGGCGGACCTCGCGCTCGACGTGGCCGCTCTCGGCTCGGCGTATCTCGGCGCAGTCTCGTTCGCTCAGCTCCGCGACGCCCTGCGGGTCGAGGAGCTCCGGCCTGGTGCGGTCGATCGCGCGGACGCACTGTTCGCGTGGCGCCCGCTGCCCTGGTGCCCGGAGATCTTCTGATCCTCGGCTAAAGTGCCGCCGACCGGGGCGGTTAGCTCAGTTGGGAGAGCACCAGCTCGACAAGCTGGGGGTCACTGGTTCGAGCCCAGTACCGCCCATCTGAACCCACGGAGCTACGCGGAAACCCGCATGGCTCCGTGGGTCAGGACCTGCCTCGGAGGTCGGGCGGGGCCAGCGCGTGTCCCCCCCGGTGTCCCCCCGGGGCCAATCGGCATCTTCGGCTCAAACCCGCTGGTGCAAACGGCCGCCGCTCGCCGCTACTGCGGGCACACCTTTCCGGAAAGTTGAGCCGGGCATTGGCGCCACCTGGTGTAGGGTCAGAACCTCAACGCCGCACGGTCGCCTGACCCGCGCGGTCTTGAAAACTCCCCCCGGCCGCGACGAGTTCGGAACGCGGCGCACGGATGCGACGCGAGCGCCAAGTCGACCTCCGACGCGAGTGCCGAGCCGACGTGCGGTCGGGAGACCGGCTCTCCGCACTCCGCTTTTCGACCAATCACTGAAGGTAGTACGTCGCCTGGGCCAGTGCTCGGGAATGTCACCCGAGCAGACAGAGTGCTTATCCGGAAGTAGGTGCGGTCACGCATGCGGCAAGCAGACTGACCTGATTTGTGGTCCCTCCTAGCCTGAGCCATGCGATCCGGCCTGTGTCCCCAGCGATCCTCGCGAGCGGCATGTGGCAGGCGTTCGTCGAGCGCCGAGCGATTTTACGTACGCCTTACACGGACGGGCGAATTTGCTGCCGAGCTACAGAGTGTGCGCCTCCTCGCCCTGGTAGCCGCTCTCTTGCTCGGTGGAGCGGCCGGCGCGTTGCTCGTGCGGCCCGGCGCGCTGCCCCGCCCGACGTCCACGCCCCGGCTCGGCGCGCCGCCCGTCGAGAGGGTCGTCGTGACCTCGACGCCGGTGCAGACGAAGCGCGCCACTCAGACGGCTCCTGAGACTCTCCGCCGTGTGACCGCCGGCCCGAGCCCGGTCGCGAGAGTCGTCGTCCACGCGCGGCCGACGCCCCAGCCCGTGAAGACGCCTGTAGCCGCCGAGCCGCAGCCGCAGCCGGCGACGACGCCGGCAACGACCACGCCGGCGACTGCCGCGCCGCAGCCCGCGAAAGCGCCCACCGCTGCGCAGCCGAAGCCGACACCGCACGGACTCGCCAAGCACGGCCACACTCCGCCGGGCCAGGAGAAGAAGACGACCGGCGCGCTCCCGCCCGGCCAGGCCAAGAAGGGCGCCTCCCCGCCCGGCCAGGCAAAGAAGGCTGTCAAGAAGGCAGTTCCACCCGCGCGAGCCGTCCAGGTTCCCCGGGCACCGACTCCGCCCGCCCACGTTCCGCCCGGCCAGGCCAAGAAGGGCGGTACCTCGCCCGGCCACGGGCACACGCACGGGCACTGACGATGCATCTCTCGCTCGGACTTCGCCTGCGCCTCGGGCTGACTCTCGCCTTGGTCGCGACCCTTCCGCTCGCCGGCCTCTCGTACCTCGTCGCCCGCGACGAGGTCGCCAACGTCGACCGCAGCCTCGCCTTCGAGCGCCACGACGCGACCCTCACCGCGGGGGCGAAGCAGGCCGAGCTCCTCGACCGCCGCGAGCTGGCCGCCATCGCGACCGCCTCGACGATCCGGCTCCACCGCACCGATCTCCGCGCATTCGCGCAACGACATCACGTCGTGCTCGAGGTGAAGGGACATCGCTACGGCCGGCTGCTGCGCGACGCCGCGAGCGCCCGCATCCAGCTCGTCAGCCACGGCCGCCGCATCGGCACGCTCGTCGCGCAGGTACCCGTCGTTCGGCCACACCTTGAAAGAGGCGCCGGCGGCCGGCGCACCGCCGCGGTCTACCGCCGGGTCGAGGAAGGGGGCTTGCTCGCGCTCGCCGCGCTGATGCTCCTCACCTTCGTCCTGGCACGCCCGCTACTCCGCGCGGTGCGGTGGACGGAGCAGCGCGCAGGCGAGTCGCGCACCGATGCGCTGACGCAGATCGCGAACCGCCGCGCGCTCGAAGAGACGCTCGCCGCGGAGATCTCGCGGGCCGAGCGCTTCCGTCACGAGCTCGCAGTCGTCCTCCTCGACCTCGACCACTTCAAGGAGACGAACGACCAGCACGGTCACGCCGCCGGCGACCTGCTGCTGCGCGAGGTCGCACGGCTCCTCCACTCGCGGGCCCGCAAGGGCGACACGGTCGCGCGCTGGGGCGGCGAGGAGTTCGTCGCTGTCCTGCCGGAGACCGACCTGCCCGGAGCCGTCCGGCTTACCGAGCAGCTGCGGGTGGCGATCGCAGCGAGCAGGATCGGCCAGATGCGGACGAGTGCGAGCTGCGGCGTCACGGTCCTGCGGCCCGGAGACACCGCCGACAGCCTCCTCGCCGCCGCCGACACCGCCCTCTACCGGGCGAAGGAGAACGGCCGGAACCGAACGGAGACGGCGACGCGCGACCCGCGCGATGACTTGCCGCTGCTGCGGGCGTCCTAGCTTCGAAACCAACCGCAGGAGGGAAGATGTCCACCGTGACTCCCCGAAGCTTGGAAGCATCGGCAGCTTCGCCGGCCGGAAGCAACTGCAACGCGCTCTGCAGGCCCTTAGCGTCGCCTTCTCCCATCGGTCTCCTCCAGGGCGGGCTGGAAGAGAGAGTAGTCCGAACCGCCACGTACCAACGCGTCCGGTGACGGCAACGAAGCGGTCGTGCTCCAAGGGGGCGCGGCCGCTTCGTTTGTGGGCACTCGCAGAGGCCTGGGCGGGGTGCTGCCCGCGTCGCTGACGAAGACGAGGAACTGCGTGACTGACGATTGCTTGCCCCCAAAGCGCTGGTACGAAAGGCTCGGAAAGAGCGGCTTTTTTGGTTCGACAGGCTGAGGTGCCGTTCGCAAGTTTTGGATGGCGAAAAGGTTCGAAAAGTGCGGGAGTCTTGGTTTGACGAGCTGGGGTGGGGTTGGCAAGTTGGGGGTGTACCTGTTCCCCAGACACGAAAAGGGGGGTTTCTTATGGCAGGAACGGTGCATGGTTCCTTGGTCCAGGAGTTCGCTTCGATGAAGCCGACTGAGTTTGGGCCAGCGATCGAGCCGAAGTGGCAGCTCAGCGGGCGCCTGATCATGCAGGTGCAGACCGCGGTCGAGAAGCAGGAGCTGTCGCCACTTGACGGTGCGCGTGTGATCTCCTCGATCACGGCGACGCTGTTCGGCTACGACGAGTTCATCCTGCGCGAGGTTTCGGCCGAGTCGCTGCTTGCGACTACGCCGTTACACCGCTAAGAGAGCGCTGGATGAACGAGAGGGAGGAGCCAATAACTCCTCCCTCTCCTCTCGCACTACGCAAACTACAAACAGGTCGGACAGAACGAGCACACCGAATCGGCGACCCACCGGCGTCCGCTTCGGCGCCTTAGAGCTTCAACCACCGCGGGCTCTGCAGCGACACGATCCCTGACTTCGAGCGCTCAGCCTTTCCCGGCGCCGGGGATCTCTTGGCAAGCGGTTTGGGGGGCTTGCTGGGTCGGCGCGCCGGGATTATTCGCCGGGGACGATGAGGCCGGATTCGTAGGCGGCTACGACAGCTTGGGCGCGGTCGCGTAGGTGGAGTTTACGGAGGATGCGCCCAACGTGCGTCTTGGTTGTTTGAGGCGCAACGACGAGCATCGTGCTGATCTCGGCGTTGGATAGGCCGCGGGCAACCAGGCCTAGGACCTCGCGTTCGCGTGGAGTGAGGACGTCGAGCGCGACCGGTTCTGTGTGGCCGCGTTGCGGCTGTGCGACGAAGTCGGCGATCAGGCGGCGCATCACAGATGGCGAGACGAGCGCGTCTCCGGCTGCAACGACGCGGACGGCGTGGACGAGTTCCTCGGCGGGTGCGTCTTTCAGCAGGAACCCGCTCGCGCCGGAGCGGAGTGCGTCGTAGACGTACTCGTCGAGGTCGAACGTGGTAAGCATCAGCACGCGTGGCGGCCCTTCGGAGGTGTGTTCCAGGATGCGGCGGGTGGCTTCGAGGCCGTCCATCACCGGCATCCGGACGTCCATCAGGATCACGTCGGGTTGGAGTTCCTCTGCGAGCCGGACGGCGTCGGCGCCGTCGGCCGCTTGGCCGACTACGGTCAGATCGGGCTGGGCTGCGAGGAGGGCGCCGAAGCCCTCGCGCACCATCGCCTGGTCGTCTGCGACGAGGCAGGAGATCGGGCTGACGGTCACGGCGACACCTCTGCCAGCGGGAGGACGGCAGAGACGGCGAAGCCGCCGAGGATGTTCGGTTCGGCGGAGAGCGTTCCTCCGAGGAGCGCGACGCGTTCTCGCATGCCGGTGATGCCGTGGCCGGGCCGGCCCGGCTCGCGCGAGGCGTCGCTGTCGGTGGTGGGTGGCCCGTTCAGAATGTCGAGCCGCAGAGCGTAGGGGTCGCGCTCGACTGCAACCTGCACCCACGCTCCGGGGGCGTGCCGGCTGGCGTTCGCGAGGGCCTCCTGGACGATGCGGTAGGCGCAGAGCCCGACCGCGTGCGAGATTGCCGCGTCGCCGTCGGGAGGCATGGAGAGGTCGATGCTGACTCCGGCGCGCCGGGAGGCGTCGACCAGTGTCGCCACGTCGGCGAGCTTTGGTTGGGGCGTGCGTTCGGCGGGGCCGTCGCTGCGGAGGACGCCGAGTAGCCGCCGGACGTCGTTCAGGGCCTCCCGGGCTGTGGCGTTGAGCGTGACGAATTCGTTCTTCGCGCTGTCGCTGAGATCGTCCAGCCGGTAGGGGGCTGTCTCGGTTTGGACGGCGATCAGGGACATGTGGTGGGCGACGACGTCGTGCATTTCGCGGGCGATGCGGGTGCGCTCCTCGAGTAGCGCTCGCCGGGCTTCGTCGAGCTCGCTTCGGGCGACCTGTTCGGCCAGGGCGTGGCCGGTTCGGCGTGAGACGATCGTTGCGTCGAGGGCCAGTTGGATCGCGAGAAGTCCAAGCGTGGTGAGTAGCGGCCGTTCCAGCCCGCGCATGAACGCCCAGACCGGCAGCAGGTTCAAGAGGGACATTGCCCGGGCCGCGGCGCGGCCATGGCGGAGGCCGGCGACGGCGTAGCAGACCAGGATGGCGATCGCCATGGGGAGCCTGATCGCGTGGTTGTTGCCGACGAATGAGAACAGGAAGATCGCCGCGAAGCCGGTCCGCCAGGCGAGGAGCGGGTACCGAAGGCAGAGGAGGAGAACGCCTAGAACGGCGGCAAGGTCGGCTGTCTTCGGCTCGGTCGCGCCGAAACCGAACCCGGAAGGCGTGACGGAGACGCCGCCCCGGCCGACCGATCGCAAGATGCCGATGAGTGCGACGAGGAGCAGCGCTGCACCGATCCAGGTTGCGACGGAGATCAGGAGCTGCGTCCGCCGTGAGCGCAGGTGAGGCGGAGGATCGCGGGCCACCAGAACGGTGACGAAGCCGCGCCAGAGCTGGGGCGACCAGCGCCGGGCGAGCTCCTCGACGCTCGCGGAAGGTGGCTGGGTCACGCCGACACGGTACGTCGGAGCAGCCGTGCTGTCGTCGTGCTGGAGGCCGTCATACCCAGGGCCGACGACCGCCCTACCTTGCTCCGACCTACACCGAGGGGCCGACGGAGAAGTTGGCTCCCGGCGGCGATGACAGAGAACCGTCCGGCTCCTAGCGTTGCTCCCGTGTCGCGGAACGGCCGCGGCGAGTCACGAAGGAGTTGTGTGGACACACTCATTCGCTTCGACGAGGTGACCAAGCGTTACGACGAGGGCAGCCGGCCTGCGCTTGACCGGGTCAGCCTCGAGATCGCCGCCGGCGAGGCTGTCGCGATCATGGGCCCGTCGGGCAGCGGCAAGTCGACGCTGCTGAACCTGATCGCGGGCCTCGACCGGCCGACGAGTGGTGGGGTCTTCGTCGCCGGGACGCGGATCGACCAAGCCGGTGAGACCGGCGCGGCCCTCTTCCGTCGGAACCGGGTCGGAATGATCTTCCAGTTCTTCAACCTCCTCGACGATCTCACGGTCTTGGACAACGTGCTGCTGCCCGCCCAGCTCGGCGGGATGCGCGCAGCGGAGGGTCGCGCTCGTGCCGACGAGCTGCTCGAGTTGCTCGGGCTCGCCTCGCATCGGAACGCTTATCCCGCGCGGCTCTCGGGCGGCGAGCGCCAGCGGGTCGCGATCGCCCGTGCGCTCGTGAACCGGCCCCCGCTGCTGCTCGCGGACGAGCCAACCGGCGCACTTGACAGCGCGACCGGTGAGGAGATCGGAGCGCTCCTTTCCGGCCTGCACAGCTCGGGCCTGACGCTGGTGCTCGTGACGCACAACCCCGATCTCGCGGCCCGCTACGCGACCAGAACGATCGAACTCGTGGACGGCCGCATCGCCACCTCCGCCGAGAGCAGCTTGCACAAGGTCGCAGGATGAATAGCGCCTCCACTTTTCGTGCTGTGCGAGGCGGGATTGCTCGGCGGCGCCTGCAAACGGTTGTGATCGCGCTGGTCGTACTGATCTCGACGGCATCCACGGTCGTCGCGCTCGCCCTCGTCGTCAACTCGGAGGCTCCGTTCGACCACGCCTTCGCGAGCCAGCGCGGCGCCGACATCGCCGCCACGATCGCGCCGAACGTGGCGGCAGCGAGCCTTACCCGTACGACCCACGTCTCGGGAGTGACGGCGGCCGCCGGCCCCTACCCCGAAGTGACAGCGTCGGTAACGAGCGACGGGATGGCGTTCGGGCCACAGACCATCGTTGGCCGGGCCACCCCAGGCGGGCCTGTCGACGACCTCGTCATCGAAGCTGGACGCTGGGCGACAGGGCCTGGCCAGATTGTGCTCGCCACGGGCGATAACGGCCTCGGGTTCTCCGTCGGCTCCAAACTGACCGTCGGCGCCGGCACGCACCGGCAGAGCCTGACCGTCGTCGGTCTCGCGAACTCCGTAACCGGTACCGCGACGGGGTGGGTCGCTCCCACCGAGATCCCCCTTCTCCGCGCTGCGGGCGGGACACGCGCCACCCAGATGCTCTACCGCTTCGCCCACGACGCGATCGGTGCACCACTCCACGCCGACGTCGGCAGGCTGACCAAAGCCCTGCCCAGCGGCGCGCTCTCCGGAACGATGTCCTACTACACCGCGAAGATCGAGGAGGACGGCAACATCGCCCCCTTCGTCCCATTTCTGCTGGCCTTCGGAATCCTCGGGATCGTGATGTCGGTGCTGATCGTCGCCAACGTCGTCGGCGGGGCGGTCGTCTCCGGGTACCGCCGGATCGGAGTCCTGAAGAGCATCGGCTTCACGCCTGTGCAGGTCGCCGCGGCCTACGCCGCCCAGATCGGACTATCGGCCGTAGTCGGCTGCCTCGCCGGGGTCTTGGTCGGCAACCTCCTCGCAGCTCCACTCCTTCGACAGAACGCCGCCGCATACGGCGTCGGTCGGCTCGGCGTTCCAATCTGGGTCGACCTGGTCGTACCTGCCGGGATCTGCGCCCTAGCTGCCGTCGCTGCGGTGCTGCCTGCGCTCAGAGCCGGGCGACTCAGCACCATCCAGGCGATCGCGACCGGCCGCGCGCCCCAAAGCGGGCACGGCTACGCAGCCCACCGGCTGTTCGGGCGGATCCCACTCCCGCGGCCGATCACGATCGGGCTTGCCGCGCCGTTCGCGCGGCCCTCGCGCACCGTCCTAACGCTTGCGGCCGTCCTCCTTGGCGCGACAGCGGTCACCTTCGCCGTCGGACTCACCTCGTCCCTCCAGAGGCTGCTCGAAGGGATCTCGCACAAGCAAGCCGAGCCGATCCAAATCCAGATGCCCGGTAATTTCTTCGAAGGCGGCCCGAAACAGGTCAAGATCGGACCGAAGCATCTCAAGGCAGGCCCACCGACCACCCATGCGCCGCAAGTCCCGCCCGCCAAAGCCGAGCGTGAAATCCTGGCCGCGGTCCACGCCCAGCCGGGCACACTCCACGTCGTCGCCGAGGCAGATGTAACCGCGAGCGTCGCGGGCCTCTCTGAGCAGATTCCACTCACAGCGTTCCGTGGCGCGGCGACCTGGACTGGCTACGACCTCGTCAGCGGACACTGGTACACCGGGCCGGACCAGGTATTGGCCCCCACCGGCTTCCTCACACAAACCGGAACGTCGGTCGGCAACACGATCTCTCTCTCCGAAGGGCACAAACAGCTCCGCGTCCGGATCGTCGGCGAGATCTTCGACCTACACAACCGCGGCCTCAATCTCGTGATGAGCTGGGCGACGCTTCGCACGCTCGACCCGGGCATTGTCCCCGACCAATTCGACGTAGGGCTGCGGCCCGGAACGTCAGTCGGCGCTTACGCGCACGCTCTCAACCGACGGCTCGACTACGCCGTCGAGCTGAACACGCGCGACACCGGCGTGGTCGACGCGATGATCGGCCTGATTGGCACACTCGCAGCGCTCCTCGCAGCCGTCGCCGCGCTCGGCGTCCTGAACACCGTCGTCCTCGATACTCGCGAGCGCACACACGACATCGGCATCTTCAAAGCCGTCGGGATGACGCCGCGACAGACGACCGCGATGGCCATCTCCGGGGTCGCAGCACTCGGCCTCATCGCGGGCATCATCGCCGTCCCACTCGGAGTCGCACTGCACAACGAGATCCTCCCGGCCATGGCAGGAAGCGTCGGGCTGCGTCTACCGGCGAGCTTCCTGGCCGTCTACAGCACGCCAAGATTGATCGCGCTCGGGTTCGCCGGTCTGCTAATCGCAATCATCGGCGCACTCGCACCGGCGACATGGGCCTCGCGAATCCACACCGCGACCGCCCTCCACACCGAATGAAGACCGCTGCGTCGATGGCGAGGGGGCGACTCGCCCGCGGGTTCTAGGGCGCTTCTTCGCCGAATGCGGGCTCGAACTGGGTGGCAGTCGTCCTATCGGGCTGGTCGCTGCGGCTGATGGCCAGGTAGGCGACGCCGCCGACGATCAGCGCGGCGAGGATGAACGCGATCGGGCCGTCACCGATCCCGATCCCGCCAAGGTTTCGGCTCTTTCCCGTCCAGTCGGCGAAGGAGGCGCCCAGTGGTCGCGTCATCACATAGGCGGCCCAGAAGGCGAGGATCGCGTTGACACGCATCGCGGCGAAGGCGAGCCCAGGCAGAGCGAAGAGGACTGCGAAGACGACCCCCGCAGAGAGGAAGCCGAGCTTGAGCGTGTACGCGGCGAGGTCGCCGAGCGCCGTCCCCATCGCGAACGTGGCGAGGACGGCAGCCCAGTAGAAGAGCTCGCGTCTGGTTGTGGTGATGCTGTGAATCGAGAGCGTCGGCTCGGCTCGCGACCAGACCCAGAAGACCGCGACGAGCAAGACAGCGAAGAGGATCGAGGAGACGACGTAAGGAACTCCGAACTCGATGTGGACGACGTCGGCGGCCATCGTTCCGAAGACGGCGACCATTGCGACCGCCAGCCAATAGACCCACGGCACATAGCGGTCGGCGCGCAACTGCAACGCCATCGCGATCACGAACACGATGAAACCACCGACTACAGCGAGATATGGATTGACGTTGTGGACGAGGTAGTCCGAGGTCGACTCGCCAAACGCGGTGGTCAGTAGCTTGATCACCCAGAAGATCGCCGCGATCCGCGCGGGAACCTTCAACGAGACGGGCATACGAATCCACGACATTGCGACTCCTCCAGGTGAGCGACCAAACCACCTACACGCTGGCCTAACCGAGGCGCGGCCAGGCGCCCAACAAGATAGCCCCACTCGGCCGGCCGGGCTCAAACTCCTAAGGAGAACTTAGGCAGCACCGGCCACCCAACCCAGTCGGCCAAAGCGCTGGCGTGGCGCAGTGCTCGGGAGTGTCCCCTGAGCAGGTGTGACGCCTAGAGTGCGCGCATGGTCGAGCTAAGCGCCAGCGGCGATGCCGACCAGGTCGAGGCGCGGCTTCGGAGTCGGTTCGACGCGCATGGGCTGCAGGTGTTTGCCCGCATCGACCGTGCGGCTGGCGCCCGCAAAGCCGATTTCGAGCTCTTGGACGGCGAAGACGCTTGGGCCGGCCTGGTGGCGACGCTGGCCGAGGCAGCCGCCGACCTCGCCCTGTGAGACGCGCGGCTCTGGTCCTCGCCGTAACGCTCGCGAGCCTCGCGGCCGCGTCGGCCTCGAGCGGTCAATCCACCATGAAGAGGGAGGTGATCGGCTACTCCGCCGAGCACCGTGCGATCGTCGCCTGGCTCGTCGCTGCGCCGAACGCGCGGCGGACGATGCTCGTCGTCGGGTCGATTGCGGGCGACGAACCGGCGGGCAGGACCGTCGCCCAGCTCCTGGTATCGCAGCGCCCGATCGCGGGCGTGAACCTCTGGCTGATCCCGGATCTGAATCCCGACGGAGCCGCCCGCGGAACGCGCGTCAACGCGCACGGCGTCGACCTGAACCGCAACTTCCCCTACCGCTGGCAGCACATTGGCAATCCACGTAGCCGCTACTACTCCGGCCGGCGGCCCGGCTCGGAACCCGAGACGCGGGCGCTCGAGGCCTTCATCCGCCGCGTCCGGCCGCGGCTCGCGGTCTGGATCCACCAGCCGTTCGGGCTGGTCGACGACTCGCAGGGTCCGCGCTGGGCGGAACGGTGGCTCGGCCGCGGGCTCGGGCTGCCGCTCGAGCGACTGCCGGACTATCCGGGCAGCGCGATTGGCTGGGAAGACAATTTCATCCCGAGGTCGGGGTTCGACGTCGAGCTGCGTGGCGGCGGGCATTTCGGTCGGGCGGCGACGCGCCTCGCGGTGGACTGGATCCGCTCGCTCGCCCGCCGCTTCGCTGTTCGCTGACGCCGACGAGAGAAGGGTCGTCGCAGGAACTGTCCTGTAATTTCGAGCGCGTGCCGGCCATCTCTTCAGCGATGGCGGACGACAGAGAGCGGTTCGAGCGGATCTACCGCGAGAACTTCCGCGCAGTGCTGCAGTTCGCCGCGCTGCGGATCGATCCGGAGCGCGCCGGGGACGTCGCAGCGGAGACCTTTCTCGTCGCGTGGCGGCGTCTCGACGACGTTCCGGCTGAGCCGCGGCCGTGGCTGCTCGGCGTCGCGCGGAAGGTGATCGCAGGACAGTTCCGCTCCCAGACGAGAAGGGACGCCTTGACCGCGCGCTTGCAGGCGGCCGACGTGGAAGACGCTCCGGCCGATCCCGCTGCGGCCCTCGCGGACCGCGACGAGGCTCTCGCCGCGTTCGCGTCGCTCCGCGAGCGGGATCGCGAGGCCCTCAGGCTCATCGCCTGGGATGGGCTGACCCCCGCTGAGGCGGCGGACGTCCTCGACGTCAGCAGGCTCGCGTTCACCGTCCGCCTGCATCGCGCGCGGCGGCGCTTGGAACGGGCTCTCGAGCCCGGACGGCGTCCCGCTGCGCCAAAGAAGACAAGGAGGCACGTCGATGCGCACTCGTAACGCACTGGAACGTCTTACGGCTGCCGGCCGGCCGCTACTCTCGGAGACCGATTCACTGGTCGACGAGGGCGAGAAGGACCGGATCCTCGCGCGGATCCTCGGCTCGCGTCGTCCGTCGGCTCGTCGCCGGATCCCATATCGGTTGCGCGCCGGGCTGGCGGTCTGCGTTGCAGCGGCCGTCGCCGCGGCGATCGCCGTGGCTGCTCACTCGAAGCCGGCCGCTCCTCGAGAGGGCGGCAATCATCAGGTCGTACTGAAAGGGGCAAGAGTCCAGATGGCCGGCTACAGGTTCAGGACGCCGGTCGGCTTCAAAGCCTCGAGTAGCTCGTGCCCGGGAGCATCGTCCGGATCGGGACCGCAGACGGTCATGAACGGGTTCACCTCAGCGGCGTCCGCCGATGGCGGCTGCGTCGAGGCGCTCACCCTAATTGCCGGTAACCCGTCAGCCCCGCCGCCCGAAGCGCCAGCCGACTCCGAGTCTGTCGCCGTCGGCTCCTACCAGGGCTACTTCGTGTCGCAGGGCTCGTCGGGCGACGCGCTCTATGTCGAGATTCCCAACGCCACCGACGCTCAGCATCCTGAGTACCTCATCCTCTTCGCCCAGGGCCTAACGGAGGAACAGCTGATCGCGGTCGCGGAATCAGGTCTGCCCGCGTCGCCCTAGCTCAAACGGAGTGGTACGTGCTCTCGCGGTAGCGAGCGCCTGCCGGACCGGGCCGTGCTCGATCGAGAGGACGTCGGCGATGAAGGACGTGTGGTCGCCGGCGTCCGCCTTGGTCTTCCTCTCCGACTCGATCCAGCGGACGCTCCCTCGATCCGCGGCGCGACTAGGCCCGCACTCCCGCAGTCGGCTGTCCCAGTAGTCGGGAATGTCACTTGAGCGCAAGCGGCGTTGCGGCTCTCTCGGCCGCGGCGGCTTGACGGCGGCCTCCCCTTGACTTTGTAGTGCAAAGTGAGATAGCTTTGTGACCCAAAGTCAATTGAGAGGAGTCAGATGAACGGCGAAAGTGATGCAACCGAGGGCGAGCGACCGACGACGGCGACGGGCTCGATCCGCGCGAGGCGGCGCGGCTGCTCGCTCAGACCGAGCGGGAGGCGCGGCGGCAGTTCAATCTGAGCCCGCTGTGGGTCACCGCGGTCACGGGCGTCGTGGTCCTCGTCGCCTATGGCGCGCTGTGGCTCTCGACCCGCGGGCAGCATCCATACAGCGGCCCGAGCCTCGGCGTGGTCGCGCTTGTGTACGTGGCGGTGGCCGTCTCGATCGCCGTGTCGGTGAAGGTCTACCGGCGCGCGACCGCTGGCGTTAGCGGGCCGCCGGCGAGACAACAGCAGGTCGAAGGGGTCGCGATCCTGGTGTCGTTCGTACTCGGCAGCCCCGTGCTGCAGGGCGCGATGAAGCACTATCGCGCCAGCCACGCGATCGTCTACGGGGTGATCCCGGCGGCGGCGCCGCTGATCATCGTCGGCACGACCGTGCTGGGGATCGCCGCCAGCAAGGCCGACTGGCGGCAGTTCGGCGCCGCGCTCGCAGTCGTGATCGCCGGCGTTGTGGCCGCGTTCGTGGGTCCGAGTGGAGCGTGGCTGGCAGCCGGGATCGGCCTGTTCATCGCGCTGGTCGGCTACGCCGCAGCGGACGCCCTGCGGCATCGCCGTGTGCCGCTGCGGGCATGACGGCCGACTCGCTCGACCCGGTGATCCACGCCCCCGCGCGGCTGCGGATCGTCGCGACCCTGGCCGCGCTCCCCGCCGGAGCCAGCCTGTCCTTCACCCGCCTGCAGGAGATGCTCGAGCTGACCCCCGGCAACCTGATCACCCACCTGCGCAAGCTCGAGGACGCCGGCTACCTCAACAGCGAGACGACCGGCAACGGGAGAGCATCTCGCACCTCGATCGCGCTCACCCGCACAGGGCCGCGCAGCACTCGACACCTACACCGCAGCCCTACGCGACCTGATCACAGGGCTCTAAAGTCCGGCTCACCTGAAGGAAACCCCGGCACTCGCTACTCGCATGCGCCAGTGTTCGGGAATGTCCCCTGCGCGATACTGACGAGGAGTTGATCGACTGGTTGGACTGGCTGCGGCGCTGGGACGCGCAGACAAAGAGGGCTACGTTTCCGAGCGTGAAGAGCGCTTCACGGCGATGTTCAGATGCGCTGGCCGAGTTACTACCGACATCGTTCGTGGTGTTGGACCTTGCCTGCGGGCCGGGATTCGATTAGTCAGCGGCTGCTTGCCCGCTTCCCCGACGCGCAAGCGATCGCTGTGGATATGGATCCGGTGATGCTGGCCATCGGACGGGGCGCGCTTGGCACGGTTGATGGTCGCCTGCGCTGGATCGAGGCCGATCTGGCGTCGCCCGATTGGCTGGAGTCACTGGGCGAAACGCAGTTGGACGCTGTACTCAGTACCACCGCGCTGCATTGGCTGGAGCCGGAACCGTTGGGCCGGCTCTATCACGACCTCGCTCGCTTGCTCCGGCCGGGCGGCCTCTTTCTCAACGGCGACAACATGGCCTTCAGTCCGGCATTGCCGACCTTGGCGCGCCTGAGCCAGCGGGTCATTGATGAGCAGTGGACGGATGCCGCCTTTGCCGCACGCGGTATCGAGACGGCGGAGCAATGGTGGGATGCATTGACCTTGGAACCTGCGTTCGCGCCGCTGCTGAACCGGCGGGCTGAGCGCTTCGCCGGTAAGAAGCGGCCGGAGTCATCGCCCGGTTTCGACGCCCAGGTGGCGGCGCTGCGCGACGCCGGCTTCTGCGAGGTGGGAACCATCTGGCAGGTCCTCTCCAGTCGCGTACTCCTAGCTGTGCGTTAGCAGAAAGCATGGGACGCGGGGGCCGTAGTAATCGGACGCCCCGCCTGGACGAGTGCTCGGGAATGTCCCCCGGCGAGTACCGCTGGCGCGTCTGGCCGCGACCCGGCCTCCCGCGCGCCCGCCCGCGCGCAGGGACGAGCAAGGAGCCTCGGTCTTCGCGAGCTTCGACGTCGCGGCGACGAAACGATGCGCGCGCGAGAGGCCGCGAGCTCGCGCGCAATAGGCCGTCCCGACCTCGAACGTCCCTGCTAATCGGCGGGTTCTAGCGGGCGGGGGACACCGGGGAGGGCACGGCGCCGGGCGTACGGTGCGGGTGGCGCGTGGTAAAGCGTCTCTCGTGGCAGTCGATGTCTCTTCGCCGACTCTCCTGAGCCGCCGGCAAGTTGCCGAGATACTCGGCTGCTATGTCCGATCGGTGGACCGTCTGCGCCAGCGCGGCCGTCTCCCAGCCGTGCAGCTTCTCGAGCGTGGTCGGGTCCGCTACCGCGGCGAAGACGGAGCGGCGCTCCTCGAGCCAGAGGCGCGCAGCCCGCACCCGGCGCGAGGGGACGAGCTGGCGTGGCAGTGAGCGACGAGCTCGCGGCGCGCGGCGGCCCGGCGCGGGGCTACTCGTGGCTGCCGTTCGAGGCGGGTAACGAGGCGGCCCGTTCGGCACGGCGCGACCAGTGAGCGCCGTATTCGGCCACTAGCTCGCAACCAAAAGCGACGTCTGATGCGCCAGATTGGGCTCCGGGCGAGCGAACTCGACCCAGTCGGCAAGGCGTACCTCGAGCACTACGCGCGCCTGACGGCGAAGGTCGTGCTGATCGACGCCTATATCGAAGGGAGGTTGGCCTTCTCGACGAGCGCGGCGAGCCACGACCGTGCCTCGCCCTCTACCTCTCACTGCATCGGGCTGCGCTCGGGGCGCTCGGGAAGCTGGAGCAGCATCTCGACGTGCGGGCGCCGTCGCTAGAGGAGCAATTGGCGGCACTCAGGAGGAGCGCATGAAGCGCATCGTCCTCGAGTACCTGCGGCTCGAGGACGGCCGCCGCTGGATCGATGCGGCGACGCCGCAGCAGGTCGGCGACGTGGAGGAAGCCCTGGCGCGCGAGCTCTCGCCTCGGTCGAGCGCCGTACCACTGGTGGGGGCGCGGCGCCGCAGCGGGTCGAAGACAGCGATGGCGGCTCGGCGCGCTCGAGTCTGCTTCTACGAGACGCGACCCGCTGGGTCGCGCAGCTACGCGTTCGGTCGCCGACCGCGAACAGGCGGCACTGCTCATCGATGTGCTCGCAGGTGTGATCCGTCGCGGCGTGGCAGCCGCTCGCCGACGTGTTCGACGTTCTGGCGATGGAAGGTCGTCTCCGCGCGACCGGGGCGAGTCTCGGCGCTGGCCGCCGTACGATCGGGCGCGTGGGGGTGGCGGCCGACGACTGCGTGTTCGTGGACGAGATCGCGCAGTGGAACGGACGTCGCGAAGCGCCCGCCGGTGTACCGGGCGGCGATCCTCGACGGCCTGCTCGAAGACGGGCGGGCGGATGGTCGTCGCGACTAGGCCGGCGATCCCGCCCATGGGCGCGGGCGTCCGCCAGGCACGCCCTCGAGAAGGGCGGCCTCCCGGAAGCTATCGCGCGCAGGCCGCCGCCCTGAGATCGGCCGGAGTGCACCGCGTGGAGGAGAGCGACGGCGGCTCCCGGACTGTCTTCCGCCGGCTGTTCTCGAACGAATGGGTCTCGGGTGGCGGCTCGTCCTCGCGCCGAGGCGGACTCGCCGCCTGCGTCGTCACTCGCGGCCCACAGAGCCGAAGGCCGGCCGCCGCTGACGTCATCGGCGTCGACATCGGCCTGAAGCGCGACCGCACCGCAGCGGCCATCGGCCATCTCCAGGACGGAGATCGGCTCACACTCGACCGGATCGAGGTCTCGCAGCGGGTCACGGCTGCTCCAATCGGCCTGTCCGACCTCGATGCTGGCTCGCCGAGCCGCGAACGAGTACGGCGCCTCGATCACCTCGACCCCTGGCAGGCCGCGATGCACGTGGAGCGCCTCTGCCGCCGCGGCATCCGGATCGACGAGTTCCCGTTCACCGCGCAGGCGGTCGGCCAATCGCCTCGACCCTCTATCAGCTCCTCCACGAGCGGGCAATGCGACTGCCCGACGACGAAGCACTCCTCTGACGAACTCCGCAACGTGAGGTTGCGGGAAACGAGTCCCGGCGTTCTTCGTCTCGACCACGACTCGGGCCGCGCACGACGACAGGGCAATTGCGCTCGCGCTCGCGGTACACCGCCTCGTCGAGCGGGGCGAGCCTCGCGGCCCATGGGGCTCGGGGGTCGCCCGCGGCGAGATCCCCGGCATCGTCCCAATGGGCTCGGGCCTGCTCGACGGTCCTTAGCAGGGAACAGCCGGGGCCGAACCATCGCCTACCTCGGGCGCAACGCAGGAAGCCCTCTCCGCAGGCCGGAGATCCGACACTCAGTCGACGCTCAGGGTGCGAGTTCGTCGACGTCCAGCTCTGCGCCGCAGCCTGCGCACAGGCAGAGCATGTCGCCGTACTGGTAGTAGAACTGATCACAACGGCAGCGCGGGCACTTCCCGTTCACGTGGCCGGCGTGGGAGAGCGGGATCGGGCCGAGCGTCCGCTGACGTTTTTCGATGATCAGCCTGCCGCCCGCGGCAGCCGCGATCGCCAGCGTCACGATTGCTCGCCGAATGCGCACTCCTTCGCGATCGTCCATCTAGACCTCCTTCAGTAACCGTTTGCCCTCGGCGAGGGCCTGATCATCGAGGCACCGTGCGGTTGCCGGTTGCCAGCGACTCAAGGTCGCTTCTTGATCAACAAGACCACGATAGCTGGCCATGTCGGACTAGACGGCGGTGCGTTTCGATGCACGGGGCCAGGCAGCCTTCGACCTCAAGGAGTAGAGCCAGTCCACGGGTCGAGCGTCGAGCGTCATCTTGCTACGACAAGGACGATCGCCACGAAGAGGCCGGTGACGAATACCGCGAGCCAGAGCCGCCGGTAGGTGCGCAGCGGCAGGCGCGACAGAGGTGGTTCCTCGAAAGACGGCTGCTTCCGCCGGCTCGATCGGCGGTAGCGGCGGCAGGCTGGCGATCTCGTCGTCGGTCACATCGGGGCAGTACTCGCAGTAGCACGGCGTCCCGTCCGGTGCGGCGCAAGGGCCTCCACAGACGGCGCAGTGCGGTGCCGTCGCCGGAGTCGGTCCTTTATCCGCGATCCTCGCGCCTTAGGCGGCGCCATCTGCGGCGCAAACCGCTCATCCACCCTGCATGTCTATCGACTCGCCTTCCGGCGCTAGGCCCTCGGAGTCGCCTTGCCGCTGAGGATGTCGGTGAGCGACTCGACGTCGACCGTGTCGAGCACGCTTCTCCCCCCTGTCTTCTGGCGCCGTGACACGAGCTCGGCCCGCAGGATGTCGATCTTTCCGTGCAGCAGACGGCGCTGATACGACACCGCCTGCTCTTCACGCTTCAACTTGTCGATGAGCTTCTTCAGATCCTCGTCGGACATCGTCGCGAGGTCGGGGAAGAGTTCCATGTGAGCAACCTTTCTGTTGTAGTAACGATCTCGAATCGAGAATGGGGTCGCGAGCCGCAGCCGGCCCGAGCTAGCTCCGCGGCGGCGTTCATGGTCGTCACAGGCGACCCGCGCGGCGAAGGCGCAGGGCGAACTTGCCAACGCCAGCAAGGACGACGAGGACGATGAGCGGCCAGCCCATCATCAATCCGTGGACGAGGCCGTGTAACGCCGGCAGCAGGATGTCACGCAGCTTCGGCTGGCTGCTGACGTAGAGAGTCACTGCCCTGTTTGTCGGCAGGGGCCGACCGCTTCTATAGGACCCTCGCGGCGCAGCACCGGTGACACCCCGCAGCACGCATTCACACTCATGTGCGACGACCTTGACTCAACGATGGCCGAGCTGCGTGAGAGGGGGATTGAGTTCCGCGGCGAGCCGCACGATTAGGGCTTTGGGATCGTGACGACGATGCTCCTCCCCGGCGGCGTCGAGCTGCTCCTCTACGAGCGGCGGCTAGCCCGACCCTACGGCGCTCGGCGCGGAGGCGCGCCCTCCGTAAAGCCTGATCGTGCCACCGGGCTCGTCGAGTAGGCTCCTCGGCGGTGCGGTCGACGGTCTCACGGGCGGTTGTCTTTCCCGCGGCGGCGGTCGCAGTCGCTTCCGCCTTCCTGGTCGCAGCTGCTGCGAGCCCGGCGAGCGGTACCGGGTCTCTCCGTGGCACGCGCACGTACATCACTCCCTCGACAAGGCCACTTCGGACGGCACTGATGGATGATTACCTCTTCGAAGGGCCGCAGCAGACGATCGCATTCGCGATGGCCAGTCGAGCCGGCGCGACGTACGTCCGCCTCGACGTGAGTTGGGCGGCGATCGCGCCGGCGTCGTTGCCCGTGAGCGGATTCGATCCCACCGATCCCCAATCGCCCTATTACCGCTGGAGCGCCATGGACGCGGCCGTCGCGGGGGCAGAGGCGGCAGGCCTCACGCCGATCCTCGACATCGTGCAGCCGCCGAGCTGGGCCTACGCCGTCGAGCCGACGGCGACGGGCGGGGGAACGCCAAAGATCGGCGCGCTCGGCGCCTTCGCGACAGCGCTCGCCACTCATTACGACGGCTCCGGCACCGCTCCCACGGCTCACGTCTTCGACGTGTGGAACGAGCCGAACTTCAACAAGAACCTCTCGCCGCAGAACCCGGCAACGTACGGCGCGATGGTGAATGCGGTCGCTGACTCGGTGCACGCGGTCAACCCGGCGAACCTCGTGGTCGCCGGCGAACTCGCTCCGTTCAAGCACAAGCCGTCTGGCGCTGACAAGAACTTGGTGACCCCGCCGCTCGCATTCATGCGCACTCTGCTCTGCTTGTCGAAAGGTGAGCACCCGCACCGCACCTGCAAGGCGACAGTGGACTTCGACGTCTGGTCGCACCATCCATACTCAGACGGCAGTCCGTTCGCTCACGCGCAGACCGCCGACGGCGTCGAGATCGGTGACCTGCCGAGGATGCGGGCCCTGCTGCAGGCAGCCGAGAAGCTCCACGCCATCGTCTCGGCGAAGCCCGTGCAGTTCTGGGTCACGGAGTCCGGCTGGAGCTCCGACCCGCCGAAGGCGAAGGCGGTCCCGATGGCCCTCGAGGCCCGCTGGATGGCCGAGTCACTCCACCAGATGTGGCTCTCGGGCGTCACCCTCGCCACCTGGTACCTGCTCCAGGACTCTCCGCGCCCCTCCCCGTTCGAGAGCGGTCTCTACTTCTACTCGACCTCGCTCGACAAGGCGAAGGTGAAGCCGCTGCGCACGCCGTTCCGCTTCCCGTTCGTCGCCTATCTAAAGGCGGGCGGAAAGGTGCAAGTCTGGGGCCGCGACGCGACGAGCGACAAGCAGGTCGTGACGATCGAGCAGCGAGCGGGCTTGCACGGCAAGTGGCGCACCGTCGCACGCATCAGGTCGAACGGCTCCGGGATCTTCCAGGCGACCATGCCCATAGGGGCGAAGCTCACGTACTGGCTGCAGGCCTCTGCACCGGGCTCGGGCAAATCGCTCGCGTTCTCGCTCAAGGTGCCGAAGAACGAGAACGCCGTCATCAACCCGTTCTGAGCCGCCGCTAGCCTTCGCCGCGCGATGACGGCGGGTCGTCCTCTCCTGGAGCTCCCTCGCCGCGCTCGCGTGGACGCACTTCCTCTACCCCGCGGCCGCGGCCCAGCCCCACGAGGTTGGGTAAAAGCCGCCGTTCGCGGCTAGCACCGGAGCGGCCGAGCAGCGCCGCGGGCAGCCCGGCCGCAGCGGCCCGCCCACGAACGCGGGTCCGCGCATGCACCGCAGGAAGCGTTACGCCCGGGCCGCCCACGACAGCAGGTTAGACCGGATTCCGGCGCATCGGAAGGAAGCCTCACGCGATGAACGGCTGGCGTCCAAGCCGACATCCCAGCACGACTACACGCCGCTGCTCCGGCTCACCGTAGGCCTCGGACTCTCGCTCGGCGAAGTGCGCGGCCTTCAGCAGCCGCGACCCCCTAGCTCCCGGCGCCAGACGGCCGGTTGCTTCGGTACCACGCGATCGTGCGCTCGAGTCCTTCCGCGAGCGTCGTCTGCGCCCGGAAGCCGCAGAGTTTCGGTTGCGCGGGAGACATCAAGCTGTCGGCGCGGCTGCCCATTGGGCCGAGTGGTGTCTCAGACGATCTCGCCTCCGTAGCCCGAAGGCTCAGTGAAAGGTCAACGAGTCATGAATCGCAATCTCCGCCTGTGATCGGGGCATTCGCGAGGATCGGCGATCCTCGCGTGACGAAGCGCAGGGCCGTCGCCTTACCTTGGCTTCAGCTCCTCGTAGACCGCGAGGATCGATGAGACGTGACGCTCGAGCGAGAAGCGCTCGGTGGCCACCCGCCGCGCGTCCTCACCCCACGCAGGCTCCGAACGGGCCAATCTCCAGGCGTGCTCCATTGCTGCCGCGAGGGCAGGAGCGTCCTTCGCGTCGACGAGCAAGCTATCCGCGTCTCCGGCCAGCTCGGCAAGGCCGCCCATCCTTGTCGCAACGAGGGGGACGCCAGAGGCGAGCGACTCAAGCGCTGCATATGGCTGGCTATCGGGGCACTCGCTGGGGATGACCGTGAAAGCGGCGCTTCCCCGCAGCTCTTCCAGCTCCGCTTGGGAAAGATGGCCGACGCGTCTTAGGTTCGGAAGCGAAGCAGCGTCCACGGCCCCGGCCAGCGGACCATCGCCGGCGACGACCAGCGGCACGTCGGGCACGAGCGCGGCAGCGGCGACCAGCGTGCTGAGCCCCTTCTCCGCCGAGAGCCGCCCAGCGAAAAGCCCGTGATCGCGGCGGTTCGCCATTCGGTCCGGAATCGGCACGCCGTTGGGGACGACGCTGATGCGTTCCGCCGAGCACCTCACCAGCCCTGAAGCAGTGAGGACGTTTCGTACGTATGTGGACGGTGTGACGTAGCGGTCGACCCAGCGGTCGACGAGGCGGAGCCGCCGATGGAGCTCGATCACCGCTCCGTAGAGAAGGCTCTCGGCGTAGTTCGATCTCGCACCACGGACACCGCAGAGGAAGGAGGAGCCGCGCACGCAGTCGTCGTGAACCCGGCCGCGCCTGAGGAGCGTTCCCGCAGGACAGACGAGCCGGTAGTTGTGGACGGTGAGCACGACCGCCGCTCCGAGGCGCTTGCTCTCTCGGAGAACCGACGGCGAGAGAAGCGGCAGGAGGTTGTGGACGTGGACGACGTCCGGCTTCCACGCTGCCGTCCGTGTACGCACGGCCCGGGCGGAGGAAGGTCGGTAGGCCATCCCGAGACCGGCAGCCAGGCGACTGAGCACCGTGGGTAGCTCGGCGCTCGAAAGCTCGAGCAGCCGGACGTCCACCCCATGCTGATCGAGGCCATCGACGAGGAGCTCGACATTCCGGTCCTCGCCTCCCTTGCTTCGGTATCGGTTATGGGCGATCAGAACCCTCATCCGCAGCTGTCGTTCCCAGCTAGAAGGCCGCCGTTGGTGCTGGCGCGCAGGCCGCGCTCGCACGCCTCCCCGAGCAGGTTCTCCAGGTCGCGCCAGAGCCCGAGGGCGTCGATCTCCCGGCTGTGGCCCCAGAGGTGCAGGACGAGGCCCGACGCGTCTGCTGCGTCGACCATTCCTACGAGCCGGCCGCGGACGGTTCGGGATGAGGCCCACGCCCGTCGACCCACACATCAGCGCCCCGGATTCGGCCCGCCTGACCGAGGCGGCCACCCCAGGCAAAGCCGATTCCGCCGCCGGGATACCAGTGATTCTTCGGTACCTCGCCCCAAAAGCTGTACTCGGCCGCTACCTCTTCGGCGATGGCCGGGAGCGCCGTGGTCTCGAGATGAGCCCGATTGCTCACGAGGTATCGCGCGCCGAGCGAGGCGGCTGTGCGCAGTTCCCACTCTTCCGCCTCTGCGGCGCTGTCGTGAATCAGGAGGTCAACGCTGTCGACGCGGTCTCCCAATACCCGCGTGCTGTAGTCCTGATAACGGATCCAACCGCTGCGAAGGTCCCGGGGCACAACCCACCCAGCCGCCGGTCGCGGATCGATCGAGATCACGGTGCATGGATGACCTTCAGCGGCGTTAGAAGCTGCGGCCGAGAGCAGAACCGCGGCACCAAATCCGTGGTGAGTGCCCGTCTCCACCACCACAGTCGGCTTCAGCGCACGACAAAGCGCATACCAGCCAACTCGGTAGTTGAACCATAGGTGCCGTTTGAGTGCGGGATGCAAGCGAGCCTTGTCCGCCAACACGTGGAGGTGTTTCGCATCTCCGCTGAGTAGCTCATCCATGAACCGAGCCGACCCTTCTCCTGCCACGTCGTCTAGCCACGCACTGAGCTCAGTCCAGTTCTTCAAGTCGTACGTGTAGTTCTCGAGCTCAGGATCAAAAAGGACGTAGGACAGGTGCGAGAGAGGCTTCCGGTCGTATTTCCGAAGAGCCTGCACTTTCTTCGACCACAAGAGGCGTGTGGCGCCGCCACGCCTCACCGCTTCTTTTGCTTGAGCCTTGAGAGTTGAGGAGCTCAAGGAGTCGGGATCCACGATCGTCGGCGATGGCATCTGCGAGCTAGGGCTGCGATGTGCCCCCGGCGTGCTGCCAATGCCGGGCCAGAAGTCATCAAGCGAAACCGCAGTCCGGTGTCGCGGTCACTGATCCCAACACGCGGACGGAGAAACGGTGTATCCCGAACGTGGACGAATGTAAGGGTGCAGCCGACGGCGTAACCGCAGCGCTTGGCGGCGTGGGCGACGCGATCGTCGGGTACGCCGTACGGATACGAGACGGCACTGCAGGACCCCAGCTTCTCGACGATGACGGATCTGGAGTGACATAGCTCCTGCATCAGCTCCTCGTCCGCGAGACTCGACAGGAGCGGATGGGTCACGGTGTGGGAGCCGATCTCCCAGCCTCGGTCTTGCAGCTTCCCGAGATCGGACCAAGACGCCGCGCACCGCTCGCTTGCCTCGTCGGACTGAAGACCCGGCCAGTCCAGCGGTCGAGTGCCGTCGGCGAACGCCGTCACGACAAACATTGTCCCAGGATATTCGAACTCCTCGAGGATGTCCGCGGCCTTCAACGAAGACGCGAATCCGTCGTCGAACGTCATCACGGCTGTCTTCGGCTCGAGCGTCCCTTCTCGGCGACGCCTTTCGGCCTCCGTCAAGGTCATCCCGCGGTAGCCGCTTGACCGAAGAACCGCGAGTTGAGCCCGTAAAGCGTTCCGCGACACCGCCAGAGGACTCTTCCACGAGTCACTCAAAGCGTGATATCCGAGGATCAACGGACCGCGCACTGCGGTGCCTGCATGCCTGCGCCAAGAACGGAAATCACCAGTCACCGTCCGGCTCATAGCCGAGAGCGATCAAGTGGTCATTGGCCACTTCCTTGAAGCGCTCCCTATGAGCGGGCGTGAATACCTCTCGCCAGCGTCCGATCCGACCTATTCTGAAGGTCGAACTCCCCGACGACCACGTTCGAAGGGCGACGTCCGCGAGTTCGGCGTTCGGCAGCGGCCTACCGACGAACTCCGCTATGCGCCGAATCGCCTCCGCCTGACGCACGTCATCACCTCCGCCACGGCTCCCGATAATGTCCTCAAAGCGCACGGTCAAGACATGCTCCGCGGCGCTCCAGGGGCAGAATTGTCGCAGTCGCAGGTCGATGGATTCGAGGCCGCGCGAATTGTCCGCAGGCGGAAGGCCGCAAATAGACGCCATTATGCGTTCGGCCCGGGTTGACATCTCATCGGTATAGCGCCTGTGGAGCGGGTGCGATTTCAAACCTGTCACGTAATCCGCGTGAGATACAACAATATCGCGCGGGTCTCGGAGTATGAAGATCTGACGGTAACCAAACAGTTGCAAGAGCTCTTCAATCTGAGGGTAGTAGGCTAAATGCCCGGTAATGAATTGACCGTCCTTAACAGCTTGCAAACACACTCTTACAAGCTCGATATTCAGTTCTCGTGAGTCTATAGTACCGTTCTTGGCGTTCTCGAAGTCTTCGATCGAACGATGTACTCCCGAAAACGACATTCGTGGCAACTCCGACAAGAGCGCAGCCAACAAATGCGTGCCCGCTTTAGGAATGCTATTAGCAAGCACTCGCGGCGGCGGAGAAAAACGACGCAGACGAGCGCTGTATCGATATGCGGGGACTACAAGGCGTCGCTTTAGAGTTGGGTGCCGAGCCACGAACTGCGCAAGTGAAGCCAAGAACCTGCCCTTTCACGTGAAGATCCTCTCCTATATCCTAGCATAGTGAGGACTCAGAACTTGTCTACATATCTCCTAAGCAGCCGTTCCCACGGTCACCCGTGACGACCTGAACGACGTGCGGTTCCGAAAGCGCATCGGGTGGACAGTGGCCGACCAGGCGGTCTCGAGCCTGTCGAACTTTGGAGTCGGGTTGGCCGTGGCGAAGACATCGAGCGCACGCGAGTTCGGCGCCTTCGGAGTTGCCTATCTCTATTACATACTCGTGGTCCAGGTTTCTCGGGCGCTCGCCTCGGATCCGCTGGTCATCCGGTATAGCGGCACGGACTCTGGGAAGTGGCGCGATGGAACCGTCAGAAGTGCCGCCACCGCGATGAGCGTCGGCGCTGTCGCCGGGTTTGGTGCGATCGCAATAGGTGCAGCCGTCCGAGGCCCGCTCGGTGCCGCTCTTATAGCGACCGGTGTGATGCTACCCGGGCTTACGCTGCAGGATTTGTGGCGATATTCGTTCTTTGCGCGACACGAGCCACGATCTGCCTTCGTGAACGATTGTGTCTGGTTAGTTGCCCAGCTCGGTGCGTTCGTCGCCGTGCTCGAGCTCGCATCGGTGAGTCTCGTGACCGCCTTGCTTGCATGGGGCGGCGCCGGAGTCGGCGCGGCAGTCTTCGGGGGGTTTCAGACAAACTTGGTTCCTCGCGTCGCCGGAGTCAAGAGCTGGCTCCGCGAGCACAAGGACATCGGGCCACGCTATGTCGCTGAGGTGCTGGTCGTGCAGGGTGCGACACAGATCACCCTGTTCATTGTCGGGGTCGTCGCAGGTCTGGCTGCACTGGGCGGAATTCGCGGTGCACAGTTACTCTTGAACCCGATGAACGTGGTCTTCATCGGCGCCGAGGCGGCCGTTGTTCCGGAGGCGGCTCGGCGCCGTGAAGCAAGAGGGGACGTGCGTGAGGTCACGTGGCTGAGCCGTCGCGTGTCTGTCGGACTGGGTCTGAGCGCCGCTGCATGTGGCGCGGTTCTCGTCGGGCTGCCGTCGTCGGTCGGGCGAGCCTTGCTCGGGGCCACGTGGCCGCGCGCCCACGCGATGATCCTGCCGTTGGCGATCGGCACGGTTGCCGAGGGCGTCGTCGTTGGCCCGTGGACCGGCCTGCGAGCCATGGCCGCAGCGACCCGCAGCCTACGGGCACGAACCATTGTCGCTGTAGCGACGCTGTGCCTCGGGACGGCGGGCGCGCTTGCGTTTGGCGCACGGGGGTGCGCGATTGGCCTGGCCGCGGCGTCGTGCATTTCGGCGGCAACCTGGTGGCGAGAGCTCGCTTCGGCGGTATCACAGGTCAGGCGACGGCATCGAGAGTGGCGCCAGTGACGCTTGCGAGTCGGGTTGGCGCGTTGGGGAAGCTCGCCGGCCTCGTCGTTGGTGCGGTTGTCTGCGGTCTTATCGCCACACGGTCGGCCAAGATGGTCACTTTCGCAGGCATCGCCATTGCGTATGGGGCGATTTCTTGCCTGCTCCTCGGGATGTCACCCTATTCGCGTCGCGCCGTGTCTCGCGTGCTTCTCTGGCTTGCCGCGCTCGCACCCCTTGCCGTTGTCCAGTCTCGAACCGTGAGCGAGGTTCAGGCAGCTTCTGTATCGAAATTGGCCGTCGCGCAGGCTCTCGTACCGTTGGCGCTTCTCGTATTGGCTTGCGCACTCAGGCCAGTTGCTTTCCTTCCACTACGTAAACGGGAGTTGCTCCTCGCTGGCTTCCTCCTACTCTCTCTTAGCAGTGCTTTCTGGTCGGTCGACGCTCGACCGACCGTTCTCAAAGCGCTGCAATTGATCCTCGAGTACGCCATTCTTCTCGTGCTGGTTCGGAACGAGTCGGCGGTTGGGCTCATGAGCGAACTCGCTGTTGTCGTCTTCGCGCTCGTCGCTTCCGCGTTGGTTGGGTGGCTTGTTTCGCCACACGCGGCGTTTGCGTCGATCGACGGTACGTCTCCCTTGCGGCTCCGCGGGCTTTTCCCGGCAATTTCTCCCGACCTTCTTGGCTTTCTCGGTGCGATATCCGTAGTCCTCGTCGCCGGTCGCGTGGGGCCAGCGTGGATGATACGGCGTTGGGTGCAATTCGCGTTCCTCTTTTCTGCCATCACTGTACTCTTGCTCTCTCGCGCACGTACCGGCATCGTTCTCCTAGCAGTCGGGATGCTGCTTTTCATGTTCTTGACGACTCGTCGCCGGGCGCTTCTGATCGTCTTGGGGGCGCCTTTCGCGTTCGCGGTGGCATCAGTGTTCCTGGCTGTCTCTAATTACACGACAAACTTCGTAACGAGGGGACAGACCGGGACTGCATTCTCGTCCCTCACCGGGCGTACCGCTCTTTGGCGAACTGCGATCTCTTTCTGGAGAAGGCAACCTTGGCTTGGCTATGGGTATTATTCGGGCCATCGTGTCGGTGTTTTTGCCACCTTGTTCCAATTTCAGACCAATAACATCGATAATGTCTGGCTCGAGACGCTTCTCGATCTCGGGATCGTGGGTGCGGTGGCCTTAGGAGTCTTCGTGGTTGCGAGTGGTGCGGCGCTTCTTCAAGGTGCGCGACATTCTCGTGTCATTCGCCAGCTCGTTCCTGCACTATTTATCATGTGCGTGATCTCGTCCGTCGTGAATCCCTCGCTGGTCGAGCCGTCGTACTCGCTTATCGTGTTCGGGGTTATCCTCCTGCTTCCGACCGGTCTCGATACTCGACTTGCGCGACCGCGAACTAATGATGGCGCAGCCGTACCCAGCCTCGCTACCTGAAGGATCGGAGGACCGTGATCCGGGGAGTGAAAGCGTGATGCGCGAGCTTGGCCGCACAGCGTGGTTCAGGGCGGAAGAGGAGATCTACAGGCGCGGTTTGACGGCACCCGCTGCGCACGTGGCTGAATTTCCACGCTCGGGAGGTTCGTGGGTGCAGCAGATGACCAAGGCGCTCGCGCGCGCTAGCAACTCTCGACAGCGTAGACCGGTGATACATCACCACTGGAAGTACGATAACCGTTTCAACCGTACCCTCTACGTGCTCAGAGACGGCCGAGATGTGGTCATTTCCCTATATTGGTTCCACGTCCGGCAACTCGTCGTCAACTCTCGGTGGCGTCCGCGAATCGAACGGTACTTCGCCGAGTGCCTCGGAGACGAATACGATCCGGACGCGGTTGGTGAAAACCTTCCTCAGTTCATCGCGAGCCTCACGTCTCACCCCTTGGGGGGCATGTTACGGCCGAGGAGGGAGGAACGGTTCTTGACCTGGCCGGAGCATGTGGCGGACTGGGTCGGCCGCGACGGCGTGCACGTGGTGCGCTACGAAGACTTGCTTCACGACGTCACGCGTGAGCTCCGAGGGATCCGCGATTTCCTGGAGCTGGACGTGTCATCCGATGAGATTGAAGCGATTGGTGCCACGCACTCTTTTGAGGCTCGGTCGGGCCGGTCGCGAGGCGTGGAGAAGCGATCCTCCTTCATGAGGCGCGGTATCTCCGGCGAATGGCGCGAGGTGTTCTCGAGGGAGGCTGGCCTCCGATTCGAGGAGTACGCGGGCGAGGTGCTGCGCGGCGTCGGCTACGAAGCTTCTTCGGACTGGCTGAACCAGCTCCCCGTATAGCTCCGACTCCGGGCACGCTGTTCGCGAGGAGACCAGCCTTCACCGGCCCGAGCAGGTTCGTCGCGCGCGCCATTGTCCTGCTTTCCGACACCGTGTTCGCCACGGCAGCGTTTGCGGCGGCATATGCAGAGCCACCGGCCGATGCATGCATGCCGGGCTGCACTCACGGTCTCTCGATTCGGACGGCGGCCTTTGGCGAGAGGCCGCCATCGCCGCCGTCACTTGGCGGCCGCGTACCTCAAACGAGGGACTCCGCTCATAGGCCCCATCGCTTCTGCCGATTCGTGGGTCACAGCGAATGGAAAGCCGTACAGCACATCGGGTCCGCCCTCTGGTTCTTGTGACCACGCTGGCCGCGGTCTGTCTAGCAGCCGGGCCGGTGGGAGAGGTCGATGCGAGACCGTCGACTGAAGCCTGGGCGAGCGCCGGGGCGGCGCAGGCTTCGCCTCCATGCAGTGGTGTGAACCTTGCCCCGTCGATGAACGTTGTGGGCGCGGTCGCGAAGCAACCGCCCGGCACCACCTTCTGCTTCTCGCCTGGGACGTATCGGATAACGCAGCCAATTTGGCCGCTCGCGGGTGACAAGTTGGTCGGTCAACCTGGAGTCGTGATCAACGGGGCACGGGTGGTCTCAAGCTGGCAACGCGTGGGCAGCGTGTGGGTTGCTTCGGGCCAGACACAAGGGCCAACCGTCATCCTCGGGGGTGGCTACAGCTCGTATCTCTACCCCCAGGCCGTCTACGCCGACGACCTGTACTTCGACGACCACTCGCTCACAAAGGTTGGAGTCCAGGTCAACGGTCGAGTGATTGGTCAGCCTGCGTCCGCAGTGGGGCCCGGACAGTACTTCTTCAACTACGACACTCATCAGATCTACCTGGGTTCAGACCCGACGGGCCACCTCGTCGAGGCAGCCATCGCGTCCGCCGGGATTAATTCAAACCAGAGCGGCATCTCCGTGACCGGCATGACCGTCGAGATGACCGTGGACGGGGGTATCAAGACCAGCGCGCCGAACTGGGACATCGAGCACAACGAAGTTCGGTTCACCCATTGGACCGGCATCTACATCGGACCTGGCGCCAAGGTCATCTCCAACTACAGCCATGACAACGGGACATACGGGATCGCTGGCTCGGGTGACAATATTCTCGTTCAAGATAACGAGGTCTCCCACAACAACACCGCGCTCTACTACAACGGCGACGGTAATTGCTACGACGCGGGCGGGTCAAAGTTCACGCTCACAACCAATCTGGTGGTGAAGGACAACTACTACCACGACAACCTCTGCAATGGGATTTGGCTCGATATCGATAACTCGAACTCCCTCATCGAAGGCAACCGCTCCGACAACAACGTCGGGAGCGGCATTACGCATGAAATCAGCTACGGCGCGACGATTAGTAACAACGAGACCAGTGGGAACACGCGATTCGGGATCTTGATTGTGGCGTCCCCCAATGACTCCGTCTACGGCAATACGGTATCTAATAACGGATTGGGAGGGATCCGGCTCAATCAGAGTGCGAGAACCGAGTGGCCTTCATCCCTCGGGCCGCACATGGTCCTGAACACCGACATCTACGACAACACGGTGACCCAGCCGCAGAGCCTCAGCAGCGAGTACGAGTTCGGGGTGTCGGGCACGCCATTCGCCGGCGTCGTATTTTCACCAACCAACCGCTGGCATCAGAATCACTACTCCGCTCCTTCGACAACCGGTGCGTTCTTCGAAGGCCGGGGCGACGCTGGGATGACCTGGAATCAGTGGCTCTCGAGCGGCCACGATACGGGATCGACGTTCGTGTCGGCGGCCGGTGACGGCTCACGGATTCCTTTCCGGATCCGCGTCGACGTGAGGTAGGCGGCACGCGTTGCAGGCGTCAGTGGTTGTGTGGTCGAGAACCCGTACTTTCCGATGCCCCGGGGTCCTCCAGCGTGTCGAGCGCACAACCGTCCCTTGGCGGTCGAGCACCCAGTAAGAAGCCGTGGCGTCGTGCTGCAGCCGCTGGCAGAGGCGCCAGTCAGCCGAAAGGGCGCAGCGGCCAGAGCGGGTCGAGCGACTCCACGACGCAGTCATAGTCCCCGCCGCCGTAGGTCAATTCGCTACCTCTCCCGTGAACGACCGCTGATCGCCGACCGAGAAGAGGCAGGCAGGATCTCGGCGATCTCATCCGGGACAGGTTCGGCGCTCCCGGTTCGGCGCTCCACTGTTCGCATGGTGTCCGACCGCGGCCGCGGCTGCCCAAGCTCTCTCGCGGCGAGCAACAGGAACGCCCCATTCGTCCGCATGTAGCGCGGCCCGAGCCGCCGTGGCTCACTCACCATCCGGTGCAGCCACTCGAGGCCAACGCGTTGGAGCCACAAAGGCGCACGTGGCTTCGTGCCGGCGATGAAATCGAATGCCGCACCGACGCCGACAAGAACTGCAGGCGCCAACGCCGCAGCGTTCCGTTGCATCCAAAGCTCCTGCTTTGGAGCTCCGAGCGCGCACCAGACGATCTGCGGACGAGAAGACTGAACCAGCTCGAGAGCCTCACCGTCGACGCCTGCCACCGCTTCGCCGAAACCAGGGGCAGCGTACCGGCCGACGATCTCCGCCTGGGGGCATTGTGAGCGCAGTTCCGCCTCCAAGCGCTCGAGGACGTCATCTGTGGAGCCCCATAGGAAGTGCCTGAGCCCGACCGCCTGGCCGCGCTCGACCACGCACGGCATGAGGTCTGGGCCCGCGATCCGAGCGGCACCGGCTTGGCCAAGTCGCCGCTGCATCCATGCGACCGGAAAGCCGTCGGGAAATACCATCCACGCCTCGGCAAGCGCATTCAGAAGATCGGGGTTCTTTCGGGCGGTCGCAAGGACGTGAGCATTACCGAGACAGGCGAATCCCCCCTCGCCCGAGAGCGCCCGAGCGACAACCGCGTCAGCGCCATCCCCGAGATCGCCAACGAAGAGTTCGTCCAGGACAGTCGTGAGCTGCGTATCCGACCCGGCTGATCTACGGCGAACCGTCGAGGGCACCGAGGCCATTACACAGCGCCTCTGGAAGAGCGCACGAGCAACGGGAGCGTCCGCAGGATGACCTGCAAGTCGAGGCCCAGTGACCAGTTCGTGACATATCTGTAGTCGAGCGCGAGCATCTCCTCGAACGGGATGTTGTTGCGCCCGAGTACTTGCCAGAGGCCTGTGATCCCTGGACGAAGGTCAAGCCGGCGCCGTCCCCAATGCTCGACGCTGTGATCCTCTTCGAGGATCAGAGGCCGCGCACCGACGAGGCTCATCTCGCCCCGCACGACGTTGATCAGCTGAGGCAGCTCGTCTACGGAATAGCGGCGAAGCCAGCTGCCGATCCGTGTGACTCGTGGATCGCCTTTGATCTTGAACATCCGAGGATCTCCACCCTCTTCGAGGTGTTTGTTCAAGTGTGCGACCTCGTGCTTGCGCTCGTCTGCGTCCGCACGCATGGAGCGGAACTTGTAGATCCGGAAGGTTCGGTCGCCGGCGCCCATCCTGACCTGGCGGAAGAAGACGGGGCCCGGGGAGTCGAGCTTGATCAGCACAGCGAGCACCGCGAACACTGGCGTCAGGATGATGAGCGCGGGCACCGCCACCGCAACGTCGAAGCAGCGCTTGACCAGCTGCGACGAGCGCGCGAGGCGGAAGGGCGGAAGGCTGAGCAGCGGCACGCCCTCGACCTGATTCATTCTGAGGTAGGGCGGGATTAACTCGTAGAGCCGAGGCACGACGTCTACCTGAACATCAAAGTCCTTCAAACCTCTGATGAGGTCAAGGGTGTGGCCGTGAGACTCCCGTGAAAAGGCGATGATCACGCGGTGCACGTCGAAGCGCCGGATGAGGGCGGGCAACTCCTCCGTGCCGCCGAGCAACGTGAGATCCGCCAGACCCGGCCCGCGTTCCTTGGGCTCCGAATCCACAAGACCCACGATGTTGATCCCGTACTCCGGGTGGTGAAGCAACTTCCGCGCGATCAGTTGCCCAACGTCCCCGGCGCCGACAATCACAGTGTTCTGGAGGTAGCCGGCCCGCCTCCGGCAGTAGGCGCGGCCGCACGCGCGCGCCAGCGGGATCGCGACCGTAGCGACCGCCCAAAACGTGAAGATCTTGCCGAACGCCGGATGCGCGACCGGCAACAAATAGCAGAGCGCGAACAGCAGCCAACTCATCAACGTTGTGAGCTGGAAGACGCCTGAGATGTCGTCGACCGTCGAGTGGTCGGTGCCCTCCTCGTCCCTGTCGTAAAGGCCGTACAGCTTCGCGGCGACTATCCAAGCCGGCAGCGCAGAAATGAGCAGCGCGTACTCCCCCGCGTAACCGAGGCGGTTCGCATGCGAACCGCCCACGCCGAAGATGAGCGCCGGCACGACAAGCGCAACCGTTAGGCCGACAAGATCGGCGGCTGCAAGCGCCCGCCGTACGATCCAGCCCCGCCGCCGGCGCGCGACGGGCCGGGCGGGCACGAGAATCCGCGGCGCCCGCTCGCCGACCCCCTCGGTGAGCGTGTCGGCGGGAAGAGCCTGCTCGACGAGTGTGCTCTCCTCGGAGATCACGCTTCGCCGGCTCCTGCGAACAGCGCTCCCGCGAGTGCGTTCCGCACCGCCCCGGGGCCAGGATCGCCACCGCTCTCAATGTCTGTCCAGCCGGCTGGCCCGAGGAGGCGCAGCAGGCGCTCCTGCGGCGAGAGATAGAGGACGGGTAGGCCGCTGCCACCTGCGTAGGCCTCGGCTGCCTCGGCCGCGGCGCTGCTCTCGACCACGATTGCATCCGGGCGCAGCTGCCTGAACAGGTCGAGGGTCTCGCCGTTGGCCGCGTCGAACACGCGAACGTCGGCGAAATCGAGCGCCTCCTCCAGCGCGGCGGCCACGACCGGGAGCGACCAGACGAGCGCGACGAGCGGGCGCTTCCGCTCGAGTTGCCACGTTCCGCTCATACGCTGCTCCTCGCAACGTCCGGGCGACCGTACGCGGCGTCGTAAAGCGCTCCGGCCGCGCCGCGTGACGGAAGCCCGAGCTTCTGAAGGATGTTCTGGACATGCCGCTTTACGGTGAACTCCGAGATTGCGAGCTCGTCGGCGATCTGCCGGTTGCGTTCGCCCGTTGCCAAGTGCCGGAGCACTTCGCGCTCGCGTTCCGAGAGAGCCGCGGCGCGTTCGACGGCTTCGATCCGCGCGTGCGCCCCGTGCAGCGCCTCGAGCAGCACCGTGGTCAGGTCGCGCGCAATGGGAGCCTCACCGTGGCCGGCCGCTCGCAGCGCGCGCACGAGCGCGGCCACACTGATCTCCTTACGGAGGATGCCGTGCGCCCCGGCGGCGGCCGCCTCGATGACCTGCTCGTGGCTGAAGTCGAAGTGCCAGACGACGATGGACGACGTACAACGACTCGCCACCTCGCGGACGGCCTCGATGCCGCCCGCAGGCGGAAGGTTGAGGTCGACGAGCACGACGTCCGGGCAGCGCGCCTCGACGATCGAGACGAGTTGCTCGAGTGTCGACGCCTCGACCACTTCGAAATCGCTCTCGCGCAGGAGAATCCTACGGACTCCCTCCCGGAAGACCCCCAGCGCATCTGCGACGACGACCCG
Source organism: uncultured Actinomycetes bacterium (assembly GCA_963737515.1). Lineage (GTDB taxonomy): Bacteria > Actinomycetota > Thermoleophilia > Gaiellales > Gaiellaceae > Palsa-739. The sequence continues at coordinate 1,146,162 of CAVTSV010000004.1, forward strand.
CACCGGAGCTACACCGCCCTCCCGGCCTGCACCCTTCCTGCAATCTCCGGCACGTTCGATTTGGAGCCGTACCCGTACCCCCCGTAGCCGTAGCCGTAGCCGCGCTCCTCGCCAGCATCGGTGACGACCAGGCCGAGCACGGGTGTCGGCACCGTCTCGAGCTGGCGTGCGACTTCGTGGAGGATCCCCCGCCGGGCTACCGTCATCCGGGTGGCGAGCAGTATCCCGTCGACGTGGTTGCTCAGCGCGAGCGCGTCACCGAAGGGCAGCACTGGCGGTGAGTCGATAAGGACGATGTCGGCCATTTTCTGCAGCTGCTCGAGGATCGTGACAAGCGCTCGCGACGCGACGAACTCGCCCGGGTCCGGAGGAATTGGTCCTGACACCAGGACGCCAAGCATCCCCTCAACTTTGGAAGGTCCGTGGCCGTTTCCGCTTCTGTTCGACTCGCCGGCGTCGTCGACTGGGGCTACATACTCGGCGAGCACGATTGGGACGAACGCCTCTCTGAGCGTCACATGGCCGAGCGCGACCTGCGTGACTCCCGGCCCGTCGACGTCGAAGAACCGGTGCAGGAAGGGCCGGCGCAGGTCGAGGTCGACAAGCACGACGCGCTTGCCGGCGCGCGCAAGCGCCACCGCGAGGTTCGCAATCGTCGTCGACTTGCCCTCCTGTTCGATGGCGCTGGTGATCATCAAGCTGCGGATCTCGCGCCCCAGACAGGCGAAATCGAGGTTCGTGCGCAGGATCCGGAACGTCTCCGCGTACGGGCCGTAGGGCTCAACGAGCATTGCAAGTCGGTCCTTGCCGGCGAGGCGCTTCGGCGGGGCGGCCACACGGGCGAGCAGCGGTATCCCACCCAGTCGCTCGCCGATCTCCTCGGCGCTCCGAACCCGCGTGTCGAGCGACTCGCGCAAGAAGGCGAAGCCGAGCCCGAGCACGAGGCCGAGAACGAGGCCGAGGATGGCGTTCCGTGTCGTCTTCGGCTGCGTCTTGAGCGCGCCGTCTGCCTGTTGCACGACTGAAGCGTTCGAGGTCTGCAGCGCCGCGATGGTCTGGAGCGTCTGCTGGCGCTCGACGAGCGCGGTGTAGAGGCTGCTCCTATTTTGCCCGGATGCCCGAAGTTGGCCGAGCCTGTGGTTGACACCCTGCAGCGCCTTCTTGATCGACGCGGTGTCGAGTTGGCGCCGGAACGCGGTGTACGCGCCTGCGTAGGCGTCGACCAGCCGTCGCGCCGCCAAGGGCGAGTGGTTCGTCACCGAGAACGTGAGGAGATCCGCGTTCACGGCCGCCGAGACGCTCGAGCCGGCCAGGAACTGCTTCGCGGTGAGGCCCGTGCCTCCGACCAGCTGCAGCGTCCGCGCGGCGATTGTCGGCACGCGCGCGACAAGCGCCTGGGTCTGCACGATCTCGGTTTGCGGCTCCGAGATGCCCGAGTTCTGGCTGACGCCGGCGAGCTCGGTCGCGAGGTTCTGCGCGTTGAGAAGAACCAGCGCGTTCGCCTGGTAGAGCTTTGTCTGGTGCAGGGAGAAGGCGATCGCCGCCGCCGGCACGAGAACGACTGCCGTGACGATGACCCACTTCCGGCGCTTGACCACCTGGAGGTAGTCGCCAAGCGTCATCGCTGACTCGTGGTGCCCTGTTTCAGCCATGGGTGGGAGCGCCTCTCCGCGCGCGCAGTAGAAGAGCGAAGGAGCCGATTGTGTGCTCCAGCATACGAGTTGTCAATCGCGACGAACCACATTCGGTGGTTCGCCTTGCACGGAGTCCGCTCCATCTTCCCCAGGAAGCTGTGGATTGGAGCACAGCGATGACGACCCGGATTGCCTTTCGCCATGGGGTTTCGCGCGAGTCTGTCGCGCTCGGGTGAGCGCCGATTTCGCCCCAGCGGTCGCTCACTCGCCGCGAGCGGTGAATCCCTCGATCGAGGGGGCCGCTGACATCTCGCTCCTGCATCGGCAAGGCGTCGACTGGGTGACGATCGGCGCGATGGTGGGGCAGCGCTCGAAGCTCGTCACGGCCGACCGCTACTCGCACGCGCTCGTCGACGCGACCGAGGTTGACCGGGCGAAACTGCTCGAACGTGCCAGAGACGCTCGCGGCGTGCTACCCCCGGTGCTACCCCGGCCGGATGAAATCGCCCCGTT